>JANQKF010000037.1 GCA_028281285.1 Cyclobacteriaceae bacterium | reverse complement strand
CCGGACGAGGCCCCCAATTTCTTAAACTCGAATGTGGAGGGGGATGAAAAATCGTAGGTACTTACGCTGCTTGCTTTTTCAAAGTAAGTTTGGCCTTTTACCCCGAATGAAAGGAGCAATAGGAAGGAGAGATAAAGTGTAGTTTTCATGATTAGTTATTTTCTAGGTTTTGAATTCTTTTCCTGGCTTTGAGATCAGCTTTAAATTTTGACTTATTGGTTTCGCAGGTTTGGCTTTTCTACTCTTGCAACTCCAGACTTGGAGCTTGAACATTAATTTGCCCTTACCGGCTAGATTATATTCAGACTTTTCATAAGCTATGCATTGAATAGTTCTCTACTTAAGTTATAATATCAAATTTTGATATACTTGTTTTCCGTTAAAATTTCTATGTATGGGATTTTCTATGATTTTTTTTAACTATAAATATTTATAATAAAGTAATAATGATTCAAATTATTTACATTAATATTTTTTGACATACTATCTATTTCCAAGGCAGTTCTGAAGAAAATCAGGATGTACGAAAGTGGATTTTCGAACCCAATGCTTACATCAACGGAAATGGTGTTTGTTGCTGAATAAGGACAAGAAAGAAAAACTAACTCTTGAAGATCATTTCGGTAGAGTAATGGTTTAAGATGATTCTGATCATCTTAGTTTCTTTGGTAAAATTCATAAGAAACATATTGTATTTTGATAAATTTTAAATTGAACTTACCTATAACGTTTAGTCGATACCTTGATCGGCATACTCCGAAGTATAATTGATACTTCACTCTGAGTATCCTGAAAGGACCGAAGGAGCCTCGTTTAGCGATTAGGAGATTCCTGCCTTTGCCGGCAGGCAGGCTCGAAGTGACGTTCTGATTTTGTATTCGTCATTTCGGAGGAATGAAATGACTTAGTTTATTTACCGGAGGCGGGAAATCTCTTTATTCCTGGTCATCAGTCTTAATCGAATAAGAAGATCTCTCACGTTGTTCGAGATGACCTTAAGAAACGTTATGGGATCGCCAGGTAGGCACAAATTGAGAGTTAATAATCTATGATACGTTCGAAATACAATTCGACTTTTTCACCGCCCTCATCATTACTAATAATCCACTCCTGAAACCATGCTATCGGATTCCCCTCTTTGTCTATCTGCACATCATTGTATCTGAATAACTCCAATTTGACGGTATCCATTGAAGTAATCTTCAATTGATGTGTATAAAGACCGAGATCATCGATTACCAATGTGTCCATAGTTGTCTTACTTGATCTCAACTTCTTAATCGTTCGATGAACAAGGGAATCGGTATATCGGTAAAGTACTGTTTGGGCCAACTCTTTTCCTTCAAACTTCTGTTTCCGAATCAATCTATTTGTTTTGTCATATTCATAGAGCCATCTGGCCTTTACGAGGTCCTCCAATAAATTGGAATCTATTTGGGTCGTCACCAACCCTAGCTTATTGAAAAGATAGGTCTTACTGTCCATCCATATGGCTGTATCACCATCTGAAAAACCACTCTTTTCTGTAAATGATTTGACAGGTTCTTTCAGCCCGAAACTCTTCCAACTGGAGTTTTGAGCAATCATAGGAAAACTCAGGTTAAAAAGAAGAAAGATGAAGATGAACAATCGATTCATTAAGGGATCCAGATTAAAACTTCCACCAAGACTTTTTCTTAGCGGGTGCTTTAATGGGCAAAAACCGAATGCCAAAGGTCTCAGCGCCCAGATTTAATCGTGCTTGATGTTGAATGCCATCCCTTTCATAAGTCTTACCTTTGACCAATTCATTAAGGTCCCATCCCAGGCTTTCGCTTCTCATTTGAGTGACATACATCACATAGTCCTCATGGACTTTCTCCAGATCATCGGAGTGATTGATCATTGTTTGTTCGGGAAGAGCCGAACTCTTGAAACCCCATTTGGCAAACATTACTGCATCCCAGTAGAGGGAATTGGTTAATACAGCCGCTGTGATCACAACCCTATCTAGAACTCCCATAATCGGGTGTTTAAACTCCGACTTATTGTCGAGTCTGATTCTTGTTCCCATGGACTTACCCCAATCCGCTCGTTCTCCGGTTTCTCCATTTTGTGAGTCACCAAAAAGTGCGAGTTGATATTCCAGAAATCCGTTTGGGGTTTCTTCCTCTACTCTAGAGAAGGAATTCTCAACAATCTCATCCGGGATCTTCTCCAATATGGGATCAAAGAAGCGGGTGTCATTCACAAAGGTCATCATCCCAATACCAATGGTTGGCAGGCTTCCGGCACCCGACCTGCAAGTAGTACCGTCACGATAAACTTTTAGATGAATGGCCTCCTGGTCATTCATAATTACCTTTAAAAGGATCAGCTCTATTTCTTCTTTTTTCATAAGATCATTCTACATATATGATTTTAATATATTGAAAATTTTAATTATATAATTAGATACTATATCTAATATTTATATGCTAAGATTATATGAATTTTTTATAAATTGAATTTATCAAATATTTATTTGTCTTTATAATTATTTATTAATTATATTAAATTTCAATATTTTTATTCATCAAACCTATCAACATGAAAGCCTTAAACAGAGCCCTTCTCCTCACTTTCACCCTCCTACTCGTTTTTAGCTGCCGTACAGATGATGCCATTCCCCAGCTTCCATCATCTCCGTCATTAGTCAATTATGTGACGCCCGGAGATATCCCCAATGTGATGCGAAAGCTTAGACATAGCATCCAACTTGATGCCGGAGAAAACTTCACTGCGAATACGGGCGCGAGTTCTAGTGTTGGTACGATAGGGTTTGATGAAATACTTCAGGTTCTTGATACGCTGAACAATGCCAATTACACATTTAAGGTTAATGACAGAGACGACAATCCAATGACCTTCACAAATCTCATTGTTCGTGAATGGGTTGACGGTGCCGTACAAACTCCCTATCTGATGAAGTATGAGATGGACTCGGCCTTCTTTTTTGATTATGTCTTGGGCAAAAGAACATTTGAGGAATTCGAAGGCAAAATCTGGACAGAATCAATACAAGATCTTCAAGATAATGAAGGGTATAGTGCGATCGTTGGTGGCGAATACACTTCAAACGATGATTTAAGTCCGTGCAATCAATATACTGTTACCGGAGGCTCATCCAATCCCAACAGCGGGTTGCCGGAATCATCGGATGCACCTGATGCGGATTTCGATTATGATAGTACTGATGGAACTTCGTGTTCTATCAGCAGAATTGTCTACGTTCCATACGAATGCCCGAGCAATAGCACGGCTAAATACCGAGAAGAAGGGCTTTGTTTTAGACCGGTAGTGTATTGGTCCTGTGTTACTGTTGCTCAGAATGGTATTCAGATGGACGACCCTTGCCCTGACCCGGATGGAAATACAGGTATTCTCACTGATATCACCATTCTCGATCTAATAAAAGCACTCGATATACCAGACCATTATTTCGAAGGTGGAGATTGTTGCGGTATCGGAAAATTGCTTTGGTATGGAGGATTAGTCGATCCCATAGTCGGAGGTTTTATCGATGGGATTGTGGAAACAATAGAAACAGCCTACAAAGGAATAAAAGTTGGGGACGCGCTGAAGAATACCCATAACCTCACCCCAGACCAGGAGAAGTTACTTGCAGATGTTTACATGACCTTTTATCAAATACAGGAAATCCTTAGAGACCCGGAGAAAAGAAAAGAAGTATGGGATACTATCAAGGATGAAGTAGCTACCTGGGTTGACGAAACTGTTTCATTAAGTGGGGAAGGCCAGTATAACATTGGTAAGGTGGCCTTTGATGTGGCAACAATGTTTATCGGCATTGGGGAGGTAAAGTCAATAATCAAAACCGGCAATTTTACAGTATCCGCCATCAAAGTTTCACAGAAACTTCCAAGAGGCCTAAAACATGTGATCGCCAAGGCGGAAGATTTGGGTCATACAGTTGTGAAGACGAGTAATGGTATCTCTATCAGAAAAGGGAATACCGAGGTCATGAAAATATCTAATGGCAAGGTGACCTTGAGATATTCTGGGTATGGAAGAGACATTAAAGCAGACCTGGACAAAACCACCACACTTGTTGGAAAGTTTAAGGATCCAACTGATGGACAGGGAATTCATAAAATCAAAGAAACAGGACTATATAACTATGGTGAAAACAAAGGTGGCTTTAATATATTGGATGATACTGAATGGACACTAGAAAAAAATCTCGAATGGTTAAATGAAGCCATTTCAAGAAACGATATTATACGAGTTGTATCTGACCCTAGGAATAACAACCACATTTGGGTGGATGGAATTGTAAATGGTCGAAGAACACCTTTTGGAGAAGAGGTGAAGCTATTAATTGAAAATGGCTATAAATTCGACCCCTTGAGTGCTACTTTTAAAAAGTAAATTATGGGTTTACCAAAAGATGTTGTTGATCGAGTAAAATTAGATTTTATCGAAACGAGTCAGCAAGAAAAAGTGATCTCTTTCTTGCATGAAATTCATTCTTCGCCCCTGAATGTGGGTCCTGATCAATTCGTCAGAAGTATTTTGCACCTATTAAAAGGTGATGTAAACAACCTCAAAAATTTTCAGACCATTAGTGACCCAAGGGATATCATTCAAATCGCAGAGGACGACCTTGGTAACCCTGGTCATTACTTTTTGAAGCCATTCAAGTTTTAGTTGCTCACTTTGAACCAACCTCCTACACCAACCTTAAACCAAAACCATGTACCGAATTTTCACTCTTCTTTTTCTTTTTGCCTTTTCCTTTACCAGAGCTCAGGACTCCCCGGTAGACTATATGAAAAGCATTGGTGAGCCCGTGCAAAACACTGCCGTGGAGATGATGCGTTATGTTTCCGCTGCTGCCCATAGCAAACGGGCGCGTAAAATCGAGAAACGGAGAAAGGGACTGGTCAAAGCCACGACAGAGGCCATCAAAACCCTGAAGAAGCTGCCGGCCTACCAAAAGGATGTGGCCTTCCGAGATGCCACGGCCAATGCCATGGAATTGTCGCTTGCAGTCTTTAATGATGACTATGCCAAGATTGTGGATATGGAGGCCGTGGCCGAGCAGTCGTACGACCTGATGGAGGCCTTTATGCTCGCCAAGGACATGGCCAATGAAAAGCTGGACCGCCATGACGGCAGTGAACGAGGCACAGCGGGCCTTTGCCTTAAAGTTTGGAGTCACCTTGGTGGAGAACCAGTCCAAGCTCTCGGTGATGATGAGCAAGGCTGCCGAGGTGAACAAGTACCATAACCAGGTGTACCTGATCTTGTTTAAGGCGCAGATCGAAGAGATCTATTTGATCAACGCCATGAACCAGGACAATATCCCGGGTATGCCACTCTATCGAGATAACTTATACAAGTATGCCCAGGAAGGACAAGAGGCCTTGAAAGCGGTGGGGGCTTATGGGCAGGACAATAGCCTGATCAAGGCTTGTGAAAATATGCTCAAGTTCTATCAGGAGATCAGCCACAAGGACCTACAGACTTTGATTGATTTTTACGGTACCAAGGCGGACTTTACCCGGGCCAAGGAGCGCATTGAAAACAAGAAAGCATCAGAACGGACGCAGGAGGATATTGATACCTACAACGGACTGGTAAAAAAGTACAATGAGATGATCAATGACTTTAACAGGGTGAATGGGGAGATGAACCAGAAGAAGAATCAGCTCTTTAACGCCTATAACCAAGCCGCTGCCCAGTTCCTAGATCGGCATACTCCGAAGTATAATTGATACGTCATCCTGAACTCGTTTCAGGATCTATCAGGACCTCTGAGATGCTGAAATAAATTCAGCATGATATCGCTCAACGTCATTTCGATCCCGAGTAATCGGGAGAGAAATCTCCTTATCGTTGGACGCGTAGGAGACCTGCCGACAGACACGCTTCTCAGTCGCTATGCTCACCATGAGATCTTAGTTCATACTAACGGATAAATACTGCTTGAACTAAATCATGGACCAATGAAAAAAACAGTTTTATCCCTTGTTGTATTCCTGGGCTTTATCGTACTGGGACTAAAGGCACAATACACATCAACCCCTAAAGAGATCGAAAACAATCCAATCGAGTCGGATAACTCACCGTGTTATGTGGTTGCCGGAAGTATCGGGTATTCAGGGAGTACCACGATCTGTGCAATTGATAACTTTGGTAGTATTGACAATGTTGTTTCTGCATATACAGAACAGTGTCTCCATTTACCCGGATCTCCACCGGTTATCGACTACCAATGGCAGAGAATCCTAAGCGGAGATTGGGTTAATATAAATGGTGAAACCTCGGAAACCCTAAATAATCCAACAGTACCAGCTGGAAAAACGAGGCATTTCCGTAGAAAGGCAACGTACAACGGCACGGAGGATTATACTGGTATTGTAACACTTCAGCGATATGACTTTCTGACTGGAGGCCATATCAATACGGTGGGTACGGTCAGCGGTTCGACCGTCACGATTGATGAAGGTTCGACACTTGTGTTAGACTTTGGAGGAGACCCTAATGACCTGACCTTTGAATGGGAAGTGAGTAACAGCAAGTCGGGGCCATGGTTGAACCTGCCCAACTCTAATATGGCCGTGTTAGTCTATAATGCGCCAATAGGCACTGCCTATTACCGAAGAAGTGTGACATCCTGTGGCGAGAAAAAATACGCTCCGGAAATCGCCAAGGTAAACTGATGAAATGATTCGAAGCCTGCCTTCCGATCAGGCAGGCTCGTACCTGACTCCGTTAAGGCTCAGAATGACGTGACGGAAGGTTCAGCATGACATACTTAACGTCATTTCGATCCCGAGTAATCGGGAGAGAAATCCCCTTATCATTGAACGAGTAGGGGACTTCTCAGTCCTACGCTCCTTCGAAGTGACGTCAACGATCAAACGACTGTACCTCGAATGGGTCGCCTTACTCCCCTCTGAATGACGTTCAATGAATCCTTTTGATCCTTAATGAAGTATAACCAATTATGTCACTGTCATTTTTTGCAATATTCCTTTGTATTGTCAGCACCCTTGTGGTGGTACTGGGTGCCCTGGCCTATTTAAGTCATCGTAGAAATAAGCGGGCGGAGTGGGATCAGAATGTGAACAACTAACCACTCTGTCATCCTGAACCATGTCCTGACGAAGGTCAGGATCTATCAGGACCTCTGAGATGCTGAAAGACCTTCAGCATGACTTCTTCTTTTTGTCATTTCGAAGGAGGCCTGCCGACTGAGAAATCCTCTTGTCTCATTGTATTGTAATTGGAATAAGAAGATATCTCCCTTCGGTCGATATGACGAAGGGGAGTGAGCCATTGGGCCTTTTGATCGCCCGTTGGCCATAAACAAAGGGCAAAACCCCACTGAATTCGTATCTTAGATGTATGGCAGATACCCTATTCACTATAATGGTCCATCCCATTGTCTCTATCATTGCCAATATTATTCTGGCTGCCGGAGCCCTGGTGATCCTCTATATGGTCATTAAAGGACAGGTGAAGGGCATTCCTTGGTTTAAAATGGGGCGGTTTGAAGAGCAGAAATATAGAAAAAGACCTAAGAGATAAGTAGATACCAAGACGACAGAAAGCCTGTCTGTCCATTACAGGAACCTCGTTCAGCGATTAGGAGATTCCTGCCTTTGCCGGCAGACAGGCTTCTCGTTTTCTTCACAAGCCTCGAAGTGACATCCATTTGTTAAATATCAAACTCTGCCCAGAGCGGTCGGTGATCCGCGATATGGCGCTTGATCGTAGTATTAAAATACTTTGCACTGACATTCCAGGCGGCATTGAAGAAAGGAGTGCGATCAAAATCAAAAACTCCTGATTTGCCTGTGTGCACGGCTTTCATCTTCCCACTATGGAAAGCCAACTGATCGTAATGCTTATCCCCGGCAAGGTTGGATCCCATAATCGTAGAGTACTTCGGTAACACGAGTCCCTTGGCTTTCAGGGCGCGATAAACCGGTCCTTTTGGATCGACCTTCGGCAGATTCATATCTCCCATCACCAATACGGACTGCGAATACGCGCCCGCTGCCTTTTTGCGCTGGTCGGCCCAGCGCGCCAAGGCATAGGCCTCCAACGCCCTGCGATCCTCATCATAGTAGGAATGACTCCCAAAGTACAGGTGCACCGACACTGCGATAAACTCTAAGTTGCCGGCCTTGAAAGCCACGGCATACGGATTCCGATCAAAGCCCCGAAACGATCCGGATACCTGCTTCATTCGGATATACCGTTGCTGACTCGGTGGCACCGCCACCTCGGCCGCCAGTTCCAGTCGCCTGACCTTGGTACTGTCATAAAGAAACCCCGCCCGCTCGGCATTCCCCCCGATATCGGAAATGATCACGTGGTATTCAGGACCAAGAAAATGCATCAGCACTCGCAACTGGCTCAGGTCATCGGAGATTTCCTGGATGGCAATCAGGTCGAACCAGGAAATGATCTCGGCCATGAGTTTCAAATCGTCAGTGCTTCGGTCCTGCGTCCCGAAATTGGTCAGGTTCCAGGTGGCAGCAAGCAGCTTGTTATTGGATTTGTCCGGGATCTCCCGATCGATTTTATTTTGGCGAAGGGCATCTCGCTCGGTATTGAAATCATAGGCGAAGGGAGGACTTTCTTTTTTATGAGGAACCATAGTTAAGCAGTTTATTAATCAATATCAATATACTTTTTATTCGTATAATACTAAAGTAGAATTCTAGATTTGAGCGTCATTCAGAGCGCAGCGAAGAATCTCAAGCCACTGTTGGCAGATTCTTTCGCCCTGGAAGACAAGACTCAGAATGACTTTTAGAAAATAATGACAATCAGAACGTCACTCTGAGTGTCCTGAAAGGACCGAAAGAGTCTTGTTCAGTGATGAGGAGATTTTTCGGGTCGTTGTACTCCCCTCTAAATGACAGGTATGGAAACTCAAAATGACGGCCGGAAATAAAAAAGCCCCAAGTGAATCCTTGAGGCTTGCAACTTGAACCTTGTAGCTCTTTCTTATTTTGTTTCGTCCTTTTCTATGGCACCGTCCACCAGGTTGATGGTACGCTTGCCATAGGCGGCATTCTCCTTCGAGTGGGTTACCTGGATAATAGTCATCCCTTCCTCGTTGAGCTTGGTAAAGAGCTTCATAATATCTTCTGCCTGATCAGAGTGCAGGTTACCAGTCGGCTCATCCGCAAGTAACAGCTTGGGCTCACCAATCAAGGCACGGGCCACACCGACTAGCTGCTGCTGACCTCCGGAAAGCTGCTCAGGGAACAAGTCCTTCTTTGCCACCATCTGGAAGCGGTCCAGCATTTCAGCCACCATCGACTTTCTTTCGGAAGACTTTACCCCTTTATAAAGCAAAGGTGTTTCAATGTTTTCATAAACCGTCAGTTCGTCAATCAGGTGGTACGCCTGGAAAACGAAACCGATGTGATGCTTATGGAGATCTGACCTTTTTCTCTCCTTCATTTTGTGAATGGGTTCATCAAAGAAGTAGTACTCCCCTTGTGAAGGTTCGTCCAGCATCCCGATGATGTTCATAATGGTTGACTTCCCTGCCCCACTGGGACCCATAATGGTAACAAATTCTCCTTGCTCAATGTCAAGGTCGATACCCTTTAAGATAAAGGTCCTCTGATATTTAGAATCGATGTACTTATCGATATCGCGTAGCTTAATCATAAAAATTGTTTAATGTTTTGACCTGCATGCAATCACCAATTAACATGCCAAGGGCTAATTTATTCATACTTAGCTGTTAACCAAAACAAAAGCCTTCGGAGTTGTACATTATCGTGCACATTTGTTCGAATATGAAACGATTGTATCACTCGTGTCTGATGGCTTTAATCGGGTTGGCCCGTGCTGCTTTTACGGTCTTATAACTCACCGTCAAGAGGGCGATAAATAAGGCCATCACTCCGGACAAGATAAAGGTCATCGGACCTACGGATGTCTGGAAAGCAAAGTCCTGTAGCCACAAGTCTTTCAGAAAGTAAGCGGCTGACCCTCCAATGATAAAGGCGATGATAATCAACGTAGCAAAATCCTTGGACAGTAAGAATAATATCTTGGCGACTGAAGCGCCTAATACCTTACGAACACCGATCTCTTTGATACGTTGTTCGGTTGAGAAGGACGCCAGTCCGAATAGCCCCAGACAAGCCACCGCAATGGCCAGAATTGAGAAGTAAATGATCACCTGGCTCAGCTCCTCTTCCGACTCATACAGCTGGTTCAAATCCTGTTCGAGGAAGGAATACTCAAATGGTTGGGTCACTGAGAAGCGGCCCCAAAGCGATCCGATTTGATTGATCGTTTGCTGGGCCGGAACATCAGGGTTCAACTTGAGGTAAATAAAAGAATAAGCCGGAAACAATGGACCGTAGAAAGTCGCTTCGGTTGGCCGTTGCAGTGGTTCGAAATTGATGTCTTCCACTACGCCAATAATTCGTTTTTTAATCCAATTACCCCCGAAATTCAACTCGACCATTCTTCCCACGGCCTCTTCCGGAGTGAGGTTGAGTTCTTTTACTCCTTGTGCATTGACCATAATGGACTCGGTGGAATCGGTCGGAATGGTTCGATCAAAGACTCTTCCGGACACATTTCGGATACCAAGTGTACTCATATAGCCAAAGTCGATATTGATACCAGCCATATTAAAGTTTCCGTCATCATTGGGTACCGTCTCTGATTTCATAAAAATGATCGGACGAAGGCCTCCGGGCTTGCTAAACGAAGCCCCCATTCCTTCTACCCCAGGGATGGTCAGCACCTCATTTCTAAAGGCATTCAACTGTTGAGTGATCGCGTTGTTGGTATTCGACACCACCAGCATGTCCTCCTTCTGAAAACCAAGTGACTTATTCTGCATAAAAGTCAACTGACTGTACACCACGTAGGTACCAATCATCATAATAATGGAGATGGTGAACTGGAAAACCACCAAGCCTTTTCGTAGAAGGCCGGAGCTATTCATTCCGGGAACCAGTTTGCCTTTCAACACCACCACAGGTCGGAACGAAGAAAGGAATAATGCAGGATAGCTGCCGGAACCCAATCCTATAATCAGGATAATCACTGCAAGCACAGCAAATAAGCCGGGATTAAATACCATGGCGGAGTTCAACTCCTTGCTCACTAATTCGCCAAAGTCTTTTATAAAGAGAGCCGCAATGACCAACGAAATCACGGTAGATATCAATGTCAATACCAGTGATTCACCAAGGAATTGAGTAATCAACTGCTTTTTGTGAGCTCCCAATACTTTTCGCATTCCAACCTCTTTCGCCCGCTTGGCCGAACGAGCCGTGGCAAGGTTCATATAGTTAATCGCGGCAATGAGTAAGATGAACAACGCAGTCGCTGAGAAGATATAGACAAAGTTGATATTGCCATTGGGCTGCATCTCATTCCTCAGATTCGAATAGAGATGAATATCATTCATGGCGATCAATGTAGGGTTGATATTCATCTGGTTTTGCTCGGCTACATTCCTGGTCTTAATATCAATAAGAGCCTGTTCCACTGCATCAGCAGAAGACGGGTCATTCAAACGGATATAGGTGATGAATCCGACATTGCCCCAGCTGTTAAGGAAATTTCCATTCTGGAAATTGCGTTGCGTTTCATTGGCGATCAACACATCAAAAAGCATATGGGTATTGGACGGCAGGTCTTCCATCACGGCTGTGACATTGAATTGCACATCGGCCTGACCTGTCTTCTGTACCAGTACTTCACCTACCGCATTCTCTTTTCCGAAGTACTTCAATGCGGCCGTTTGGGTAAGTACCATTTTGTTTGGCGCATTGAGTGCTTGATCAGCCGAACCATAAAGCACCTTAAAGTCAAAGAAATCAAAGAAGGAGGAATCGGCAAAATAGATCTCCGTTTCCTTGAATACCTCGGTATCCACCTCAAAAATCATCTCCTGGCCTCCACCGTTCAGCCTTGTAAATTCAGTGACTTGGGGCAACTGATCTACTGCTGCGGGTCCAATGGCAGATGTGCCCTGTGGATACTTATAATCCCCGCTACTCAGTTTCAGAGTATTATCAACCCGAAATACTTTTTCCGAATCATGATGAAAGCGATCAAAGCTAAGCTCGTATTGTACTGTTAAATAGATGAGCACAAAACAGGTGATTCCAACCGTTAAACCAAAAATGTTGATGGAGGCATATCCGGGATTTTTAAGAATACTGCGGATTGCAATTTTGATGTAGTTCTTGAGCATGATCTGACCTTTTGAATGTTCAAAATCGGACTTTTGACTGATAAAGACCGACTTACCTAGAGTCAATTTAGTCAATCACGGGAAGAATCATTCGCCAGTCGTGTAAGAAATGAAGGTCCGGATTTCGGGTCAGAAGGTGTAAAAGCTTGGTTGATCATCTGCAGGGAAGAACAACATGGCGAACATAAAAGCCAAAATGGCTAATACGAAACCAATCATAAATGTGGTATAAGCGGCACGAAGAAGGCGATATTTTTTACCCAATACCTTGCCCAAAAAGTAGATATCCCGGGTAAGGCTTGAATAGAGGTAGTCCCCATCTTTCATCATCTCCCGCATCCCCCATTCATAGCTCTTCAGGTCCATCTTATGGAAATTCCCAAAGAAAAGGAGGTTGGTTTTTTTGCTTAACACTTCTTCGTCAGTAAACACTCCTGAAGAGACATTAGGCCTTGTAGCCAGGATTGAAAGCACGATGGTAGCCAAACACACGACAACCAAGAAAATGGTAGGTATAATCAAGTTTGGATACTCGTTTAGTTTTCGGATAAGAATAGAAACCACCACTGAAAGAATGATTGTATTCACCGAGATCATGATGTTGGCTTTATTATCGGCCATACCACTAAGATCAAGGTGGTTTTTGGAGGTGGTTCGGAACATCGTCTCAATTCCACGATCCGGCTTCAAAGCTACCTTTGCCTGAAGCTTTTCCACCTTGGCTTCCAGTTCCTGGATGTGCTTCTGTTCTTTTTTCTTCTCCTTCAGCTTCTTCTTAATCGTTTTGAGATTGGCCGTTTTCAAAGGCTCCAGTTGTGCTTTGCCGTAATCTGTGAAGTACTGATGGTCTTTGAAGAAGTTATAATTCATCTCATCCCACTCTTCCTGTGGAATCTCTTTCTCCTTTATGATTTGCACTTCCTTGTGCATTTTGGCCGCCATTTCGGCATAATCATCGCAGGCCAAATGATGGAGATCAGCATCACACATCACCATCTCAAGAAGATTAGTAGGATTTTGAGGCATCTGAGTGGCCATTATGCAGCCTTCTACCTTAATGATGGACTCGTTGGGATAACCCACAGACTCCAAATATTCTCTGGCACATAATGCTCCTCGCTGCTCATGCTGATGACAGCCCTCTCTATAGCCTGTGTCGTGAAACCAGGCTGCAATAGTGACAATTTCAATTTCATCTTCGGAAAGACCGCTTTCCTTGCCAATCATCTTGGCAGCTTCCACCACACGTGTAGTATGGTAAAGATCATGGTAAGTCCATTGCTCCGCAATCTCAGTATTTAAGATCCCAGAGGCATATTCTTCTACCTTTTTTACGATATCAACAGTCTTTTCCATATTGAAATCCAACCTAAATATAGTTGGCTCAGTTTGAATTACATAAACCGTTCATGGCAGTCATGAATTATCTATGACTTATTTTTGTTAAAAACCCCATGAGGCTAACGCAATCTGTAACAGTTATTGTATCAATTATGTTCATTTCAACCCTGTTGAGTGGACAGACGCGTGACCAATTCCCGTATGACCTCGGTAAACCTCATGAAGTACACTATTTACCCGAGATTCTGGAGGAAATTTCAGGCCTTACCTACTATGCTACTGACCAGCTGGCCGCGCTGAATGATGAGCACGGAAGGATGTATGTCTATGACATTAAGGAGAAGAAAATCGTGCATCGTGTACGATTTGAGGGGAATGGCGATTTTGAAGGGATCGAAAGGGTGGGAGATTACATTTATGCGACCAAAAGTAATGGAAAACTCTACCGCTTTCATACAGCAATGACCGGGGTGGTCGAAAAGCTCGAAACCCCTTTTGACTCCCAAAACAATGTGGAAGGTTTGGGTTATGACCCCAATAGTGGTCATCTGCTCATTGCCCTAAAAGATGATGGTGACCTTGACAATGTTGAGGTAAAAGGGAAATCGATATTTGGCTTTCATATCGAAACCGAAAAGCATACCAGAACCCCCCTTTACGTCCTTCACAATAAAGATTTGGAGCGGGTATTAGGGACATCAAGGAAGAAAATCAAGCCCTCAGGCGTAGCAGTACACCCTATATCGGGTGATGTTTATGTAGTAGCCTCAGTGGGTAGAGCATTGGTTGTATTCTCCAATGATGGAAAACCGAAGAATCTCACAATTCTAAAGGGAGGTCTCTTCCCACAGCCTGAGGGAATCGCCTTCTCACCAGAGGGCGATCTGTTCATTTCCAATGAGGTTGAAGGCGAAGGAGGAACCATCGTGCATTTTAAGATGAGGTAGATTTTATTTCTCTAGGGTCATTGGATTGACCGATTCAAGTCTGAATTTTTTTACCTTCACTTTAGTTATACATCAGCCAAGGCACTTTCCTATGAAGAGAATCGCGCAGATAGCCCTACTCCTAACTTTCATTTCCCTGCCAGGAGCGTTTGGTTTCCAATCTCAAAATGATCCTGTCCATTCAGTTTTTCTAATCGGTGATGCCGGAGAGCCCTATGAAAATCCGGTTTTGGTAGCACTGAAAAACGAACTGTCAAAAATCGGAGACCGTGGAAGTGTGGTGTTCCTTGGGGATAATATCTACCCCAAAGGCCTACCTCCAAAAGGACATGAATTGAGGGCTGAAGCTGAAAAAGCGATTGATGGGCAGATTAATGCAGTGAAAGATTTTCCAGGCAACAAAATCTTTATCCCAGGTAATCATGACTGGGCACAAGGGAGAAAGTATGGATGGGAATGGCTGGGAATCCAGGAAAAGTATGTGGAAGACGCTTTGGACAGTATGGATGTATTTCTACCATCACGAGGTTGTCCAGGACCGGTTGAAGTGAATCTTACCGAGCAAATCACTCTAATTGCCATAGATACCCAGTGGTTTTTGCATAAAGGAAATAAACCCACCCAAGGATCAGATTGTGGAGCCACTTCTCTCACCGAGGCAGCGGTATTGTTCCAGGATATACTTGAGCGCAATGCTCACAAAAAGGTAATTGTGACTACTCACCATCCAATGTATACCTATGGAATTCACGGTGGGGTCTTCGGCCTCAAGGACCATCTCTTCCCATTGACCGCTTCAGGTTCTATGAAGAATTTTTACCTGCCCTTGCCAGGTTTGGGTTCGATATATCCCCTATACCGACAACTCTTCGGAAACATACAGGACACACCTCATCCGGTTTATAAACAATTCCGAAATGGATTGGTACAGCTGATGAGTAAACATCCCGATCTGATCCATGCTGCTGGTCACGAGCATGCTTTACAACATATTGAAAAGGATGGTAAACACTACATTGTTAGTGGTTCAGGAGCTAAGAATAATGCCCGTGTAAGGCAAAAAGAAGATACCCAGTTTGCCACGAATACGATGGGCTTTGCCCGAATTGACTACTATGCCAATGGAAAAACCGAACTCAAATTCTATACACCTGAGAATGGTGGCATCAAGGAATTGTATTCGAAAGTCCTTTCCGAAAGGAGCTTTAAGCCAAGCCCTGAGGCACTGGCCCAACGCTACGCCAACATCAGTTTTGCGGGAAGAGACACGATGGCAATCTCAAGCGATAAGTACATCGGGCGTTCTAGATTTCATAAAAGCCTATTGGGAGAGAATTATAGAAAAGAATGGGCTACACCGGTCAGAGTTCCTCTTTTTGATATTGCTACGGTTAAAGGCGGGCTTACTCCAATAAAGAGAGGTGGAGGCCACCAAACCACCTCCTTGCGACTGGAAGCCGCAGATGGGCGTCAATATGTAATCCGATCGATGGACAAAAATCCAGCATTGGCGTTACCCCCGGAATTGCGGAGGACCTTTGTCAGGGGGCTTGTTCAGGACGGTATTTCAGCATCTCATCCATATGCCCCATTCGTAGTACCAAAGCTGGCTGATGCTGCCGGCATTTACCATGCGAATCCAAAGCTCTATTGGGTTCCCAATGACCCTCGACTTGGAATCTACAGGAGTGCCTTTGCAAACACCATGGTGCTTTTTGAAGAAAGGGCCAATAAGGAAAATATAGACCAGCCCTTTTTTGGAGCAGGAGATGATGTGGAATCGAGCCCAAGCGTCTACGAAAAATTGCGAAAGGACAATGACAACCAGGTTGATGAGGTATTCGTAGCGCGCAACCGGCTCTTTGACTTCTGGCTCGGGGATTGGGATCGGCATGATGATCAATGGAGATGGGTCGAGTACAAGGGCAAGGATGATAATAAAACTTACAGACCAATTCCACGAGATCGAGATCAGGTATTCTTCATTGGTGAAGGTTTCATTAAACGTCTTGCCGGCTCGAAATGGGCACAACCTTCGTTCAGAGGCTTTGAGGATGACATTCATTATTTGCCAGCTATGGGTTTCTATAGAATCCGATGGTTTGATCGATACTTCCTCCCAGAAGTGTCGATGGAAGATTGGATTCAGCAGGCACGCGAGCTCAAAGAAGCATTGACTGACGAAGTGATAGATGATGCCATGAGCGAATGGCCCAAAGAAATCTATGACTTACGAGGTGATGAGATCAAACGAAAGCTGAAAAACAGGCGAGATAACTTCGAGCGTTATGCACGAGAGTACTACCTCATCCTTGCCAAAGGAGTCGATGTTAGAGGAAGTGACAAAAGAGAGTTCTTTCAAGTAAAGCGACTGGATGATGAGAATACTCAGGTGACAGTTTATAAGATTTCCAAAAAAGGAAATCGAGATAAGGTACTCTATCAAAGGACATTCAAGACTTCTGAAACCAAGGAGATACGACTTTTTGGATTTGATGGGGAGGATGAGTTCGAAATTACCGGTGACGTGAAGAAGAGTATCAAAGTCAGGATAATTGGGGGTGCGGATAAGGACATTATCAAAGACGAAAGTCGCGTAGCCAATGGAGGCAAGAAGACTGTGGTCTATGATACTAAAACCGGCAATGAATTCAGCTTCGGTAAAGAAACGGCAGACAGAACTTCTGACAAAGACCCTAACATCAACAGATATGACATGGAGGCCTTTAGCTATAACCTCAGGGCTCCCTTGATTTCACTCAGTTTCAACCCTGATGATGGCATTTTCCTGGGAGCAGGTACATTGAGGACAACGCATGGATTCAGAAAAGACCCCTGGGCCTCCAAAGAAACCATTTCGTTTAATTACGCCTTCGCGACTTCTTCATACAACTTTAAGTATGCTGGTGATTATACGGATGTCTTTGGAAAGACTGACCTGGCAGTAGACCTAAGCATAAAAGCTCCAAATTTTGTGAATAACTTCTTTGGTTTAGGTCATAACTCCGTTTATGACGATACTCGCGATATAACCTACTATCGAACACGATTCGAAGAAATAACCTTGGGCACTGACTTGAAATTTAATCTTGGCTCCAAAGGCTTTTTCCATATTGGTCCTAAATTCCAGACGATAGAAATTGAGAACAGTACGGATCGGTTTATTGCTGATTCACCAGCCAACGGTATTATTGATCCAACTCTTTTCGAGAGAAACACCTACTTAGGCGGGTCTACTGGCTTTACATTTGACACAAGAGACAATGAGGTCATTACCAAGAAAGGTATTCGCTTTTCTACCGAGATAAGTTATTTGAGTGGATTAAATGACAACTCACTTAACAGTGGCATGTGGAAGGGTGAATTGGCGATGTACTGGAGCTTTAAGGAGCCCTCCAGAACTACCCTGGCCACCAGGGTCGGTTTCGAATATGCTTTTGACGACTATGAGTTTTTCCAGGCGGCCCGTCTAGATGGCTTCAACACCCTTAGAGGCTATCGTAGGTTCCGATTTGCCGGTGGTATGAGTTTCTATCACCAACTGGATTTAAGAGTCAAATTGTTTGACTGGCAGTCATCATTCCTTCCATCTCAGGTTGGATTCCTGCTCTTCAACGATATCGGAAGAATTTGGGTAGATGGGAACAGTCCTGGATCTATTCACCATGGATATGGTGGTGGCTTGTGGATTACGCCATTGAATCGATTTGCCTTGAATTTCCTTGTTGCGAAGTCGGAGGAAGATTTCCTTCCGTTAATCAAGTTTGGGTTTTACTTCTAGGAGGTCTAGACATTGGGGATAGCCACTGTGAAGGTAGTACCCTGACCAACCTTGCTATCGAAGGTCACAGTGCCTCCATGCATTTCAACGAATTGTCGGACGATAACCAGGCCTAAGCCGGTTCCGCCAATATCACCTACATTACTGGCCCTTGAAAAGGATTCGAAGAGTTGCTTTTTGTCTGATTCAGGGATTCCGATACCATAATCACGAATCTTGATCTCCACGGAATCATCAAAGTAGGCGGCCGTCAATTCCGGAGCAGGTTTGCCCTCGGAATACTTAAAAGCATTACTCACCAGGTTCGCCAGCACATGACTAATCAGTTGACTATCGAGGTTCAATTGTCGCTCTTTCCCAACAGTATTGATCACCAATCTGCGATCATCATGAGCGGCAAGAGAGTCATATTCCATGACCACCTGCTTAATGATCCCCATCAAGGAAGTGATGTCTTTATTGAGTTTGGTTTTGCCAACATCAAGTCTGCCCAGTGTGAATATATCCTTGAGTAAGGAATTCAAACGTTCCAATTCGGTTCGGATTCGACCGACATGCTTTCCTATCTTGGTTTCTCCCAGTTCAGGTGAGCTATCCAGGTACATGTTGATCAACTCGTTACTGGATTGTATGGTGGTGAGTGGAGTTCTGAACTCATGCGAGGCCATAGAGATGAAGCTCGATTTAAGTTTGCTTAAACTCCGCTCCTTTTCCATTGCCTTAATACGCTCTGAGATATCCCTTGTTGAAGATTGCAGAAAGCTAAATTCTCCGTTCGAATCCAAAACGGTGCTGAACACTGTTTCCACCCAAACAAACTCTCCCCCTTTTTTCTTAAGACGGTATGAAACGTTGATATTCCTGGCTTTGTCCTTGATCGTCTTCTCTACAATTTCTTTGACATGAGCAGCCTCATTATCATGAAGCAAGTCAAATATGTCCAGTTCATAGAATTCTTCCGGAGTATATCCAAATAGCGCTTTGCAGGAAGGCGAAAGGAAAATAAACGTTCCTTCTCCATTCTGAAGACCGATTACATCCCCGGAATTCTCCGATACCAACTTGTACTGTTCTTCCTTCTCTCTAAGCTTCCGCTCTGTGACAATTTTTTCGGTTATGTCTGTCTTAGTCGATCTTACAAAAATGGGTTCGTCATTATCATCGACAATAATTCCTCCTTTTACCTCTATCCATCTCCAGTCCCCGTTTTTATGCTTGAACCTAAATATTGCCTGCCCTTTCCTTAGTTTGTTCTTTATGGCTTCCTTCATTTCAGCCATTACTTTAGGTAGGTCTTCCGGGTGAATAAATTCCGTGGTATTTCTTCCTAGAAATTCCTCTACCTCATACCCCATGGTATCTTTAATGGAAGGCGAAATGAAAAGATAATCACCCTTCAGATCCATCAATGAGACGATATCATGAGAGTTTTCTGAGATTAACTTATAGCGCTCTTCGCTCTCTCTTAACTTCTCTTCGGCCAACACTCTGTCGTGAATATCTCTTGTTGAAGTTTGTAGATAAAGCAATCCACCCTTAGAATCATAGATGGCACCGGCCTTTGTCTCTAGCCAGAGGTACTCTCCATTCTTGTGTCTAGCGCGGAAACTAATGGTAGCATCCTGCTGCTCCCCTTGAATTACCTTGAGCATTTGGTCTGACACTGCCCTCAGGTGGTCTTCATGGATGATGGCCCTCAACCGCAATTCCTGTAATTCCTCAGGGGTATATCCCAGAATCTCTTCTGAAGATGGACTTACAAATACAAAACGCCCATCGGCAGTCTGCAGGCAAATACAATCACTGGAATTTTCAGAAATGATCCGATAGCGCTCCTGGCTCTCCTTCAACTGAGATTCCGCTTCCTTGAGGTCAGTGATATTGGAGATGGAGCCTACAACCCTTCTTGGGGTACCCTCCTTAGTATACAGCATTCGGGCTTTGATGAATACATAAACGATTTGCCCATCAATGGCCACTAAACGCGACTCCATTGCAAAATCCTGTAGTTTTTGATCGTAGAGATTCTGGATTTTCGAAATGAATTCGTACTGGTCGTCTTCGTGTATAAATTTCGTCAGAAGGTCCTCGTCCAACGGGTTTTCCTTGGGTTCAAAGCCCATTCGAGCCCAGAACTGAGGTGACAAATATGACTTTTTGTATTTGAAGTCGTATTCCCAGATTACATCATTGGTTCCTTCAACGGCTAACTGATAGCGATCATTGCTGTGCTGAAGTTCCTTTTCAAGTTTCTTTCGAAAGGTCACATTCTGAAGTACTGTGATGTAGGAATCTTCATTTTGGAACTCCAATGGCATAGTCGAGGCATTGACCCAAAAAGACTCCCCTTTATTGTTGGTAAGCACTAACTCATGGTTTTGCACTTTTCCATCTTCTGAAAGTTTTAGCATATAATCTCGCCTGCCATCAAAGTCATCATAGTACTTGTAGGCTTTTGCGCCAAGAAATTCGTCCGGTGACAGCCCGAATACCCTGAAAAGCACCTCATTGGCAAAAAGCACTTTGCCACCAACTTTTGAAGAGATAAATACAGGATCAGGGATAGAATCAACAATGCTTTTAAGCTTTTGCTGGCTTAACTCCAGATTCAGCCTCGATTTTCTGATTTCATCAACATCAATGGTCAATCCATCGATTCGAACCGGTTTCTTGTCTTCATATGTTACCGTAATTCGGTCCAGAACATAGCGATAATCACCATTACCATGGTCAAAGCGATAGGAATAACTCCCCCTGCCAGTCTCCAGTGTGGTTACAAATTCTTCAAGAATCCGCTCACGATCATCCGGATGGATAGCACTCCTCCATTGATCCAGGTCGGAAGGAATCGTATCTCTTTTTCTTCCCAAAAAAAGATCCCTGGGTTCATTTAAGTAGTGAATTGTGTGTGGTTCAACGGTCAAATCCATCGACCAGACCACTTCAGACAGATTATCTACAACTCGCTGGTAATCAGAGCCAATTCCGTTTGTCTGCACTAAACTGTCGGTAGTATTCTCAAAAATGTTTTCCATCACAGAAATGGCCTCAATTCATTTATTTGCCTATTTTTAAAGTTACACAATAGACCCATTTAGCCAAAGAATTACGTTTACACAGCACCTAAACTTAAAAACATGACCTTACTAGCCAACGATTATACAAGTATGCCACGCATCTTGATTGTTGAGGACGAGCCTTTCATTGCGGAAAATCTTCAGGAAATGCTAAGCATATTCGGTTATGAGGACACAGAAATAGCGAATTCAGCGAACCAGGCAATAAAGGCAATAAAGACCAGCCGACCGGACATGATCCTTTTAGATGTAAAAATAAAAGGTGACCAGGACGGTATTGAATTGGGTGGAATTATCCAGACCCAGTATAAAATTCCTTTCTTGTACATCACATCATATTCTGACAAGGAAACGGTTAGCAGGGCCAAGCATACCAATCCTCTTGGATTCATTGTCAAGCCATTCACAAAAGATGACGTTTATGCCGCAATTGAGGTGGCATTGTACAATAAAAACAGGCTTGCTGCAGGCGAAGGGAAGACACCTGCTAACGAAAACCCTACCACTTACACTAATGACTCTATCTTCATCAAAAAGAAGACCCTGTTAGAAAAAGTGAAATATGAGGATCTAATGTGGATAGAAGCCGATGGCAACCACATCACGATTCATGTAAATGATGGTCGCGATTACACCATTCGAAAGTCACTTAAGGAAATTACCGATAAACTACCTAAGGATAGGTTTCTTAGAGTTCACAAATCGTTTGTAGTTCAAGTTGATGCCGTCACTGCCATCGATTCAAGTAATGTGCATATGGGTGATCTGAAAATCCCAATTGGCAGATCATACTACAATGCATTCACTGCTACGTTGAATACGATCAGTGCAAGTTAATTTCTCTCGTATTTATAGAGCACCGCTTCGACTCCATCTCTCTCCTCGCTCAACGTGAAGTAAGCCGAGCCATTGGGATGGAAAGCTATTGCCTCCCCCTGAGGCTCAGGTGTATAGTTGAGTTTAACAGGCTCTTGAATCAAGGTTTCGGCAATATCCTGAGCAGGCTCTCGAGACCAGTAGTACACATGGTCATAAGTCTTCATTAAGAGTTCCAGCCCATCTGAGGAAATATCTCCACCAACGAATCGGGTTATCGGAATGCTTACCAAAAACTCAGCGGTATTTATTTCAGTAATGGATTGCGGGTATGCCAACCGATAGACCCTAACGGAAGGTTCACGCTTGGTGATAATTACGATGTCTTTGGTAAATGGATCAATCATCAACGTTTCCGCATCTCGCGCCCCGTCTGGATATTGGTATTCAATCCTATCGATTGATGTGAAGATTCCATTGATAGATCCAATCGACCCATTCAAATCAGGTTCAAGAACTCTATAGATAACAAGACTAGATCGTTGAGCAGCGTTGTCACCTATGTCCCCCACAAAAAGATAATTGGCGACTGGTTCCGGCCCCGGACCCGCAGCCAAATCTTCCCAATCGATATTGTTTGCATCAGGCAAAGTGAACGTGCCTTTGTCTTCTCCATTGGTTGTCATTAGATACAGAGCCGGTTCCCCTCCGCTGTCATTATGAGTCCAAAGAAATTCAGTATTCGTCCGACTAACGGCCAAACCTGAGGCCTCATCTATTATCTCTGCAGTAATCTGTCCTTGTGATTGCGGGCCACTGAAAAGGTTGCTAAACTCCATCGCGTCACCGGAGACTGGAGGTGTATTATTCTTACAAGAAAAAAGGGCTAGCAACGAAATCGCGACTAACCCAACATATTCTTTCATGGATTAAAGGGCTTATTTAAGACCGGCTCTTATTTTTTTGACATAATCCTCTTTGACCATATCGCCTTTATTTCCCCAAGAATTGCGTACATAATTCAAAACATCCGCAATGTCTTTGTCGTCCAAACCTGTAGCTGGCATCTGGCCGTTGTATTTAACACCATTGACCGTGATCTCACCGCTTGACCCTTCAATCAATTGCTGAATAGATCGGTCCAAATCTTCCATTAGATAGTCGGACTTTGCCAATGGAGGAAAAACAGACTGTATGCCCTGTCCTTCTGATAGATGACAAACCACACACACCAGGTTGTATACCCCTTTCCCATTTTCCATGCTCTTCTTTAGTGCTTCATCCTGGATAGTAAACGAGGCCGAAACAATCAATAGGGCAACAAGCCCGAACAATATCTTAATCTTCTTCATAGGTAGGAGTTTACAACTTTTGTGCCGACAATGTATTAATAGCTTAAGGAATTCACAACAGAATTTTCCTCATAGCTCTCAAATGTCAAGAATCACTTGCTTTCGTGTCAAATCCTCAAATTCTTCTCGCTCGCGGATAAGGTGTGCTTTGCCCCGATAGATCAACACCTCACACGGCCTAAAACGGGAATTGTAATTGGAAGCCATACTAAAGCAATAAGCACCGGCATTCTTCATGGCGAGTATATCATTTGGACGCACTTCATTCATCTTTCTATCAGTCCCAAATGTGTCTGTTTCACAGATATAGCCGACTACAGTATAAATCTTAGACGGACCGGAAGGATTAGAAAGATTCATGATTCCGTGATAGGAATCATACATCATCGGCCTGATCAAATGATTAAGTCCAGAATTTACACCAACAAATACCGTTGCAGGCGTCTTTTTAACAACATTCGCTTTAGTTAACAAATAGCCCGCTTCACTCACCAGGAATTTGCCAGGTTCGAACCAAAGTTCCAGCGATCGTCCGTAGTCTTCACAAAACCTGAGAAATGCGGCCGAAAGCTTCCCCCCAACATCTTTGATATCGGTGGTGACATCACCTTCCTTGTAGGCTACTTTAAATCCACTCCCTAAGTCGATGAATTCGATGCCAGGAAATCGCTTTGCAACATCAAATAGTATTTCGGCAACATTGAGAAATACATCTGCATCCAAAATATCTGAACCGGTATGGATGTGAAGACCTCTAATCTTGATACCATACTTTTGAACCAACTCGAGGATTTCATCCACCTGATAGACGGAAATTCCAAATTTGGAGCCCGCATGACCCGTGGATATCTTTTTATTACCCCCCGCCATGACATGCGGATTGAGTCGCAGCCCTACGGGCACCTGACTTCTATACTGCTCCCCTAGCATTTCCAAAACCGAGAGATTATCCAGATTGATATTCACCCCAATCTCAATTGCTTCTTCTAACTCTGAAAAATCAACCCCATTGGGTGTAAACAAAATCTGGGACGGCTCAAATCCTGCCATTAGACCCAAATTCACCTCTTGTATGGAAACACAATCCAAATCGGAGCCATAACTCCTCAATAGTTTAAGGATGGAGATGTTGGTTAAGGCTTTGGCAGCAAACTTGATTTTCAGGTTGACTCCTTCAAAACTTTGTGTCAAATGATCGAACTGACTCTTGATCTTATCAGCATCATATACATACGTAGGTGTTCCGAATTCTGCCGCAACCTCTTCAAGGGATACACCTTGAATTTGATACTGATTGTCAATGAGTTCCATGTTTTATTGAATTGAGCGCCAAATATACATCTTGACTACTAAAAAAGGGGAAGTAATCTGCATTACTTCCCCCTCTGAAGGACTACACTTATATGAAGATCTTATTCTATAATCACTCTTTTTGTCAAAGAGCTGTTGTTCTGAATTACTTGTAGAATATAAATGCCTTTGCGCTTGTCTGATAAATCCACGTTGAAGGAATAGTCTCCGTTTGCTGATTCATCAGTTTTATCATAAACAGTGGTACCATCCGGATCAATCACTTTCACTTGAATTGGACCAGCGTTTCCGGTACGAATATCAACGGTAAATCTCCCATCACTAGGATTAGGATAAAAACTAATATCCCTGATTTCCAATTCATCCATCTTATCCGCTCCAACCTTTTCCTTATCCGCATCTCTCGCAGAACGAACGAACACTTTGGCGCGGGAAATTACCCGAAAACCGTCTTCACCATCTTCGTCATCAAAATGGAAGGAAAAACCACGATCATCCCAGTCTCCAAAATCAAAGTCGAAATCCAGATCATCGAATTGTTCCCTCAGGCGTTCTCTAAGTTGTTCCATATCCTCAACTTCCTCGCCATTAAACCAAAACCCATTGCCATTGGGGCCAAACCTAAAGTGACTGCGCATGGAATCAATGTCTATCCCAAAGTCATCATCTCCAAAACCAAAGCGAAACATATTGCCACTCCGGCCAAAATCGAATTGACTCATCAATGAATCGATGTCGAATCCGAAATCATCATCCCCTCCAAAACCGAAACTGAATCCATTGCCGAAATTTCTGAAGTGATTTCTGAACTGAGAATCCATTGAGTCCAAATCAAAATTGAAGAAAAACGATCCATCGTCATCATCGTCATCATGGAAGAAAGAGTTTCCAAACCCTCGGTTGAAGAAGATATTGCTCCCGTTTGACTTAAACGAAAACCTACCATTATCGAAGTCAAAGTCTCCCGGCTCAATGCCAAGTTCCTCCAGCTCCGGATCGTCTTTCATTGCCTCGTAGCTATCGTAGGTACGTTCGATGATTTGCTCATCATCACCCTTCTTAATTCTTACTTTAATCTTGACACCTCCATTATCAAGAGAGGTGATCGATACCGATTTGCTTTCATTGATCGATTCGTTTTGTGCTGTAGCCAACATTCCGAGACCAACCAGAATGTTCAGTGCAAAAACGAGGAGGATTTTTATCCCTTTTTTTGTTGTTGACCTATTCATTATTCTACTCTTTTTTAACCCTTTACGAAAGTATTTATTAAATCGCCTGGGGCGTGTTAAACGTTAGTTAAAACATGTTAATTTTTGTTAAACCAGGAACTTACGCCTTATTATTGAAGTACTTTTGACCCATGAGTAACAAGCGAATCAGATGGCTTATCGGACTCCTTAGCATTGCCATGCTAGGTCTGATCGCTTTCCAATTTTATTGGATCAGTGATGTGATTCAGGTGAAGGAAGAGCGGTTTACTCAAGATGTACATGGAGCACTCAGCGATGTCACCAGTAAACTGGCCCAGCAAAACGATCTCAACTTTTTGCAACAGGATTTGAATCGCATGGTACCATCCGGAATGGATAGGTTAAGTGCAATCAGAGATAGTGCCGGGTTTACCAATCGGAATGTGAACAATATGGGAAGCCCCTTTCCTCCCCCTCAATTTTTTGATTTGACCACATTCAGTTTCGAATTCAACGAAACTACAGGACAACTTGAGATTGCCTTCGGAGTTCAGGGGTTTGAATCACCAAATCCTCAGGTTGTTGAGCGTGGTGCAAGGCCTGACCCGAGGAATCAGCGCCTGTTGATGGAGCAACAAATGACGCAACGATTGGCAGCCATGCAAAGGTCATGGCGATCACATCTCATTGGAAGCGACAACCTCTTCGAGCGCCTCAATCCTGTCGCTCTTGACACTTTGCTCAGGAACGAACTCCTCAATCGAGGAATAGATTTAGAATACGATTACGGTATTACTCAAAAGAATTCAGACAAACCTCTATTTGTAAATACCGAGCGACTAGAAAGCCGGGAGTTGCTCAAAGAATCTTCACTCCAGACAAGTCTCTTCCCTATGGATTTGATTCCGAAGGACTACTCACTTTCTATTGTTTTCCCGAAACAGAAGAATTTCGTGCTTAGGCAGGCTCTTATCCCATTATCTGCTTCCGGGCTTCTGATGTTGACGGTAATTGGTTGCTTTGCCTATGCAATCATGACGATTCTGAAACAGAAAAAACTCTCTGAGATAAAGAACGACTTCATCAACAACATGACGCATGAGTTTAAGACTCCTATCGCTACTGTTTCATTAGCAACGGAAGCTCTTCAGGATGATGACTTGAAGGCAAACAAGGATTTTGTGAATCGTTATGTTCAGGTTATTCAAGAAGAAAATAAGCGTCTTGGTGCTCAAGTGGAAAAGGTGTTACAGATTGCTAGCTTAGATAAGAAAGACTTTGAACTCAAATTTGAGAGCACGGATGTTCACGATATTATTGAAAGGGCCAAAGTCAATATTGATTTGGTCGTTCAAAAAAGAGGAGGAAGTGTTACCTCCCAGCTGCTGGCATCGAATCACATTATTGAAGCAGACAAGGTTCACCTTACAAACATTGTCAACAATCTACTGGACAATGCAAACAAATATTCCAACAATGCCCCGGAGATTCATATCAGGACTGAGAACATTTCTACGGGTATTATTATAAAGGTTTCAGATCGTGGTATTGGAATGACCAAAGAGGCCACCGAGAAAATATTTGACAAATTCTTCAGGGTTTCGACTGGTAATGTCCATGATGTAAAAGGTTTTGGACTTGGTTTGGCTTACGTGAAAAATGTGGTCGATATGCATTTGGGGGAAGTCTCGGTGAAGAGTGAGCCGGGAAAAGGCAGCACATTTAAAGTATATTTACCTTTCGAGCATGGCTAAATACAAACTACTGGTTGTTGAGGATGACCCCAATCTTGGACAGATCTTGAATGAATATCTATCGCTTAAGGGCTATGAGACTACATTATGCCGAGATGGTGAAGAGGGTGTGGCCGCCTTTAAACGTGACCAATACAACCTTTGTCTCTTTGATGTGATGCTTCCTAAGAAAGATGGTTTTTCGATGGCCAAAGAGATCCGAAAAGATGATAAGGAAACACCAATCATATTCCTTACTGCCAAATCCATGAAGGCCGATACTATTGAAGGATTTAAGATTGGAGCGGACGACTACATCACCAAACCTTTTAGTATGGAGGAGTTACTCCTACGAATTCAGGCAATTCTACGGAGAACGGCAGACAAAAACCCTCAATTTTCTGATCAGAAGGTGTTTGACTTTGGTTCGTTTCATTTTGATTTTGATAAGCAGCTATTGGAAGGCCCTGAAGGAGAAACTAAACTCACCTCAAAAGAATCTGAACTACTGCGCTTACTTTGTCTTCATATAAATCAGCCGTTAGATCGTTCGGTGGCACTCAAAATAATATGGAGAGACGACAGCTATTTCAATGCCCGAAGTATGGATGTATATATTGCCAAGCTCAGAAAGCTGTTGAAACAGGATGAGAATATTCAGATCATTACACTTCATGGCTCAGGGTTTAAGCTTATCACCGATGCCAAATCCAGTGAGTGAAGAATTTTGATTTACACCTCAATATTCTTAATTTATTCGGCTCGCGGATAATAAATATTTAATACCCCGCTCAATTTTTTCGTTTTAAAAATCACTACTTTTGGCTCCCCCAGAAGGTAGTACTTTATACTCAACCATGATTGAAATTATACCATCTCTATCAATTCTTAATGGCAAAGTGACCCGCCTTAAACAGGGTGACTATTCGGAGGAGACTGTCTATAAGCAAAGTCCTGTTGATGTTGCGAAGAAGTTTGAGGATTATGGTATTAAGAAAATACATATGGTTGATCTTGATGGTGCGAAGAAGGGTTCTCCGGTCAACTATCACGCATTGGAGTCTGTGGCAAATTACACAGGACTTCAGGTTGATTTTAGTGGTGGTATAGCCACCGATGGCGATATAAGCAAAGCTTATGAATACGGAGCTACTTCGGTTACGGCCGCTTCGGTGGCCATAGAGAACCAAAAGTTATTTGCCTCCTGGCTGCTGTCGTACGGTCGTGAAAAAATCACTCTTGGAGCCGATGCCCTTGACATGAACATCGCCATTAAAGGTTGGCAGAAGTCTACCAACATCAACATCTTCGATCATATCGACTATTTCCACATGAGAGGACTTAAGTATGTCAAAACCACTGACATTGCGAAAGACGGAATTCAGGAAGGGCCAAATTTCGAACTCTATAAAGAAATAGTTGAGCGCTTTCCTCATGTAAACCTTATTGCAAGTGGCGGGGTACGTTCTGTAGAAGACATCCAGAAACTAGACGAATTAGGAGTAAAAGGGGTAATCTTCGGGCGGGCTTATTACGAGGGAAATCTAACCTTGGACGACCTCACAAGGCTTCTATAAAAAAGCCTAGAAATTCAGATTGAGTTTAAGGCTAATATTTCTTCCGACATCATCAGCATAATAACGGAATCGGTTCATATAATCTCTATAGCTGACGTTTAGCGCATTATCAACGGAAATGATAACTCCAAGTGAGGTAGATTCATTAAAGGGTATTTCAAACCCCGCTGAAGCATCAATTTGCATATAACCAGCAGGAGCATCCAGAATATCGAAGGCCCCGGCATTTTCTGAAAAGATATTAAAGCCAAACTCTTTCGCTCTTTCAATTTGCTCAATAGTGACCACCCTGGGAGCATTGTGTTGTCGGTTTACAAAAAGTGCACTAATGTTAAAGTACGCATCTTTGACTCTTTCAAATTCAGTGAACTGATATTCAAAGCCACTCCGAATACGGTTAGCCGGGATATTAATCAAAGGACTATCATTTTCTGTATCACGTGCGTCCAAATAAGAAACACTATTCGTCCAATTCAGTCGTTCGTGAAGTTTGAATGTCAAATCCAGATCAAACCCAAAGAATGTTGCATCCGTTTGGGTATATCTGAAAACTGGAAAGGCTCCCCTTGTTGTCAACGTGATGTCCTCCGGCCTCAAGTAGATGTAATCTGAAATCACATTATAATAAACTGAGGCATTCACATCCACCTTATCACCTGTGCTTTCCAAATTAGATACCCATTTAATCGAACTCTCACTATCCAGTTCATCATTACCTTCCTCAATCGCAGCGGCACCGTGATGGAGTCCATCACTAAACAGTTCATTCACATTAGGTGCTCTCCAGGCGGTCCCAATATTTGTTCTGAAGAGAGTTCTTTCACCCAAAAAGAAGATAAACCCAAGAGATCCCGTGGTATTGCTGAAATCAAATTCTGGGCGTACCACCTGGTTGTTCTCATCAATTCTTCGAATTTGATAGTGTTTAAAATCCTGTCTCAGACCAAACTCAAGCTCGTATTTGGGCTGAACAAACCTGGTAATAAAATGGCCTCCAATAGTATAATTATCAAAGTTTGGAATCAGTGGGCTGATTCCAAGATCAAAACGATTGTCATTAACCTGAGACATAAAGCTCAATCCCACATCACTCTTCCAATTTCCAATCGGAACAACATCCAAGTCCAGGTCAAAGGTATGCGTATCTAAAGTCAGCGCCAGTGCGGGTAAGTCGCGAAGGCTGCCTCTACGTATATCAAACTCTTCTCTATGGTTTCGTTGATATCCATAGAGAAATTTCAATTCGCCTATTCTGTTAATTTCAGAATGAAAAAAGGCTTTCAGCAGTTCATGTCTGATTACCTGCTTGGGATGGTCAATGGTATAAGTGAAGTCATTGATTACTGCAGGTTGGTCTCGGCCAATTGCATCTTCAAAGTCAGTCGAACTACTATTATGAGCTGAACGCAAAATTCCAATTTCAGAAGCAAAGCTGCTAAAGTATATTTCGGCCCCGATGCCAGGCTTGTGATAACCTATTCCAACAGAGAAGTTCTCTTCTGTCAATCCGGTGTTCGACAATCTATAGTCTGAAGCTCGTGCATCTCCCCCTTTTTTATAGGTTCCTTGAAGCCTCCAGCCAAATCCGGCTAGCCCTTTAACACCACCTTCCAAGAATCCTGAACCCGAATACATTTTGTTGTTTGAGGCACCTACAGCGTTCAATTGGCCCGAAATACCCGCTTCAGTAGGGAGGTCAGGTGGATTTACTAAAATCACACCACCAATCGCGTCAGACCCATATTTTACGGCCGCAGCTCCCTTGATCAAAGAGAGGCTCGTAGCAACAAAAGGATCAATCTCGGGAGCATGTTCCTGACCCCATTGTTGTCCTTCTTGCCGTATACCGTTGTTAAGAATTAAGATTCTATTGCTATGAAGCCCATGAACTACGGGCTTAGCAATTGTCGGACCTGTCTGCAGAACATTAACTCCTGTAATACTGGTCAATGCACTACCCAAGGTTTCGCCCCTGGATTCAGCAATCTCTGCTTCACTAACCTCGGAAGTATTCAATGACGCGATTTCATTGGCTCTCTCACCTTCGACCGTTACTCCTTCTACATCAGTCACCTTGGTCTCCAACATAATCTCAAGATCAAGGTCATTCTGATCCAGGGCAACCACAGATCGATAGTCTTTGAAACCCACGAACTTTACCAAAATCTCAAATTGACCTGAGCAGACATTCTCAAACACAAATCTCCCATTCGCATCTGCCACAATTGATTTTTTGCGCTCCGGAAGCTGCAAAGTAGCAAAGGGGATTGCCTGCCTGGTTTCGGTAGACCTTACAATGCCTGACAAGGTATAACCGCAGTCGTCACCTTGAGCCAGGGAGACATTAGTGAGAAGTCCAACAAAAAGTATGGAGACTACCTTTTTAAGCATACGAATCGTGAAGTAACACCATTTGCAACACTATTGCAATTGGTATTTTCTTAACTGAATTCAAAAAAAATTTACAGGGCTAACCGTCAGTTGAGTCTACAAGCTTAAACTTGTAGAAGAGGTAGTAGATGAAATTAAAAGACAAGTTGGATTGTGATTCCTCACTTTTTGGTTTAACAACAGTTCCAATTGCCGGTTTCTTTTCTTCTTTTTCCAGTAGAGGCTCTGAAGCAGGAATCTTGGTAAAATCTAACATTGGGGACGGTCCAACAGGTACTACGTCTGAATTGGCCTTCACTTCTTCAACTGCCAATTCTCCACTTGTTGGCAAAGTATCTTTTGCAATTACCTCGGTAGTTTCTGTCTTTTCGGGGATATCTTCGCCTTCCTGAGCTTGCAGCATGCCTGGAACCAAAAATGTACCCAGAGCAACTATAAAGGCGATATTTGAGATTTTAGTTCTCATAAAACCCTAAGAAGGGCGTTAAAAATACTAAAAAATGTAATTATCTAAACGCCAGACCCCTTAAAATGTTTAGGTTTTTGCAAATTTCAGTTGACAAAACGAGTTTCTTGCTTTAAACGACAGTTCTATGACATTCATAACTTGGGATGATTTTGAAAAGGTCAAATTGGCCATAGGTACCATCGTGGAGGTCTCTGATTTTCCGGAGGCGAGGAAGCCTGCATGGAAACTTAAAATAGATTTGGGAACAGATATTGGGGTCAAAAAGTCAAGTGCGCAAATCACTCATCATTATAATGCGGATGAACTTATTGGTAAGCAGGTCGTATGTGTCGTGAACTTCCCTCCTAAACAAATAGGCAGTTTTATGTCGGAAGTTCTAGTGACAGGTTTCCCGGATGAAAAAGGACACGTTATCTTAGCAACAGTGGATAAGAAAGCACCAAATGGTGCAATACTATTTTAAAATCAAGGACTCATTGAAATTAGGAACTCTTTCTAAAATTGTTGATGGCCAGTTAATTCAACATCATTCCGATGCTGAGATCAAAGAACTCATTACCGATAGCCGTAAAGTTCCTATTGGCTCAGAAGAAGGCTTATTTATTGCTATTTCAGGCGATAATCACAATGGCCATGACTTCATTCAAAACTTGTACGAAAAGGGAGTTCGAAATTTCATAGTAGAATACGAAACCGGCCAGAACCTTCCAAAAGCCAATGTGCTTAAGGTTAAAAATTCACTTGTTGCTTTACAAAAAATCGCGAGCCATCATCGAAAACAATTCGAAATCCCCGTGATTGGCATTACTGGCAGTAACGGTAAGACCATCGTGAAAGAGTGGCTGTGGCAGTGCCTTTCCATAAAACATTCGGTGTACAAGAGTCCCGGAAGTTACAACTCGCAACTTGGCGTTCCCCTATCAGTCTGGCAGATGTCCCATTATCATGACTTGGCCATACTAGAAGCCGGCATCTCAACAGTTGGTGAAATGCAGAAGCTGGAGGGCATCATCCACCCGACTATCGGCATAATTACCAACATTGGCTCAGCACACGATCAGGGTTTTGAATCACGAACACAAAAGATCTATGAAAAACTCAAACTCTTTTCCCATTCAAAGACATTGATCTTTTGTAATGATCATGACCAAATCAAAGATGCCTTAGACAAGTTGAAGTTCCCATCATCAAAGCGTCATACGTGGTCGACTAAGGGAAATGGCATGGTGAATTTCGAATCAACCGGAGGGTCTATTTATAGGGTTTTTTACTGCGAAAATGAGTTCAGATTACGGCTGCCATTTTTGGATACTGCATCTCAAGAGAACTTAATGCATTGTATTTCGACTCTATTGTATTTCAATTTTGACGCGGAAGAGATTCAAGATGCACTAAACGGTCTGGAAACAGTAAAAATGAGACTTGAGGTCAAGCAGGGGGTTAATGGGTGTTACCTAATTGACGATACCTACAACAATGATCTTGCCGGTCTTAAAATGGCCATTGATTTCTTGAAAGGTCAAACTCAAAGAAAACTTAAAACACTCATTCTATCTGATATACTGCAGCAATCCACTCCAGACTCAATACTCTATTCGCAAGTGAGCAAACTTGTGAAGGACGCGAACATTACAAGATTGATAGGAATAGGACCCAATATTGAACATAATGATTCCAATTTCTCAATGGCTACGGAATTTTATGAATCAACGGATTCATTTTTGTCCAATATATCTGACGAGGATTTCAGCAACGAGATCATATTGATCAAGGGGGCCCGAACATTTCAATTCGAAAGAATAGTCAATCGCTTATCCAATCAGGTGCATGAAACCGTGCTTGAAATTGACCTAGACGCGCTGGTCAACAACCTCAACTTCTATCGTTCAAGACTCAATAAAGAGACTAAACTGATGGTAATGGTGAAAGCTCTGGCCTATGGTAGTGGAGCTGCAGAAATATCGGGCCTTCTTCAATTTCACAAAGTGGATTACCTGGGAGTTGCTTATACGGATGAAGGTGTTGAACTAAGGAAGAATGGAATTTCAATACCAATCATGGTGATGAATCCCAAAGATGATATGGAAGAGTTATTGAAATTTGATCTGGAACCTGAACTTTTTGGCCTTAACCAGCTCAGAGCCTATGCTAGCCTATTGTCCGACAGAGATAGGTCATTGAGAGTTCACTTCAATATTAACACAGGAATGAACCGTCTTGGGTTTGAACCTCATGAGGTAGACGAAGCATTAGAGATTATTAATGTCTCGAAAATTGAAATCGCTAGTGTTTTCACCCATTTGGCAGGTGCAGATGAATCGGAACATGAGGATTTTACCAGAAATCAGATTTCGGTATTCAGTCATTTCTCGCAACGAATGGAGGAAAAAACCGGGAAAACGATAATTAAACATGTCCTCAATTCAGCAGGAATCATGAACTACCCCGAATATCAGTTTGATATGGTTAGGCTTGGAATCGGACTACATGGTATTGATCCTACAAATCAATCTACAGAACTTATGCCAGTGAGTACTATGAAGACTGTAATCTCTCAAATCAAACGGATAAAAAAGGGTGAGACAATCGGTTATTCAAGGAAAGGAAAAGCGAATGAGGAGATGAAAATAGCCACGATAGCCATAGGTTATGCTGACGGATTCCAAAGAGCCTTTAGCAATGGGAAAGGACATGTTCTGATCAATGGACAGGCGGCTCCGGTGATTGGCAATGTATGTATGGACATGACAATGGTAGATATTAAGAACATTGAAGCTAAAGAAGGAGATGAAGTCATCATTTTTGGGTCAGGACTACCCATTGGAGATGTTGCGGAAAGTATAGGTACAATCCCATATGAAATCCTGACAAATGTAAGTTCAAGAGTAAGAAGGCTGTACCATGCCAGCTAGCCACCACAGCCCAAGTTCTTCTTCAAATCCAGGTTTTTGGGAATTCCTCCAAAGTCGAATTTGTCTTCTGACTCATCAGAAGGCCTTTTTTGACCTGACTTTCCTTTTGATTTATTCTTTTTGCCCTTGGCACCGCTGTTCATGAAAGGTTAACGAATTTAGAGAGCTGAAAATTCCAATTTTCCTTAATTTGAATTCGTGAAATCCAGGTTTACATATCTTCTACATAGACAGTTTGATCAAATCGATAACAGTGGTTTGGTCATGTTCAGGATCTTCTTTGGGCTTTTGATATTCGCAGAATCCATAGGTGCAATATTAACTGGGTGGGTAAGAGAGACTTTTGTTGAACCTGAGTTCACCTTTACAGTCATTGGTTTAGAGTGGCTGCAACCTCTACCGGGGCCGGGTATGTATTTTTATTTTGGCCTAATGGGGCTTTGCGGCTTAGGTGTAATGCTTGGCTATCAGTATCGCTTTTCAATCGGTCTGTTCACAATTTTATGGTCGATGACCTATGTGATGCAAAAGTCACACTATAACAATCATTATTACCTTCTTATTCTATTGTGTCTTTTCATGTGGTTTGTACCTGCCCATGGATATGCTTCTTTTGATGCCAAGAACAAAAACTCAGTGGTGAGTCTCACTTGCTCTCGCTGGTGCATTTCAATCTTCAAAATATTATTGTGGATCGTGTTTACCTATGCCGCCATAGCAAAGTTATATCCCGGATGGCTGCAGGGAGATTTCATAGAGTTGATTTTTCGCAGTAAAGCCAGCTATCCAATTATCGGAGAACTCCTGCAGAAAGAATGGTTACAGAAGATCGTTGTGTATGGAGGAATTTTCTTTGATCTACTTATTGTCTACTTCTTGCTTTGGAAAAGAACACGAATTGCTGCTTTTGTAGTAGGATTATTCTTCCATCTTTTCAATTCAGCAGTCTTCCAAATAGGGATATTTCCTTATCTAATGATCGGTGCTGCAGTACTCTTTTTTGAGCCAGAAACCATCCGGAAGCTGTTTCTAAAAAAGAAACCAATCCCACAGCCGGTACCCTTTACCAGAGACCAACTTCCCGTACGGAAACAGGTTGTTTTTTACGGCATGATGTTATTCTTCATTGTTCAGATACTCCTGCCTGTTCGCCACCATCGATTCAGGGGAGATGTCGCATGGACGGAAGAAGGTCATAGACTTTCATGGCGGATGATGCTTAGGAGTAAGAGCGGAAATATCAATTTTGAAATAGTAGATGTAACAAACGATTCAACTTGGAATGTTAAGCCGGGACCTGAAATTACCAGGGCCCAAAAGGCCGCCTTGGCCTCCAAACCTGACATGATCTGGCAATACTCGCAATACCTGAAAAAGAAATATCAAAAAAAAGGACTGACTGATCTGAAAATATATGCCAAGACCAATGTCAGGCTTAATAAAAGCAAATATCATCCAATCATAGATCGAAATCAGGACTTAGCCTCTACAAAATGGCAACGTTTCAAACATTCCGATTGGATTCTTAGTCCTATTGAAGAATAAAAGATCAATGTTTTGTTTATAGCCTATCGGCTAGTAACTTGCGCTTGTTTATAATCAATCTAAATAAAGTAGGATTTGAAGAGTCTGGCCAGTCTGGGGATTAATGAAAAAGGAATCATTAAGCATTTTTCTGACGAACAGTTATCGGTCAAACTAATCGAAATGGGCTGCCTCCCAGGTACCGAAGTTCAAATTAGTTTTGCTGCTCCTTTTAATGGTCCTATAGCAATCAAGGTGTCTGGCTATCATCTATCGCTCAGAAAAGAAGAGGCGGAGTGCATTCTGCTGGAAGATTAAAATTTATGTCAGCAAAACAAGAACTCAATATTGCCCTGGTCGGAAATCCAAATTCCGGAAAGTCTACCCTCTTCAATCTTCTAACCGGACTTAATCAGAAAACCGGCAACTTCCCTGGAGTTACTGTTGATAAAAAATCCGGATCATTCACCACAGCAGATGGTCGGATCATACGCGTAACTGACCTTCCCGGCACATACAGTATTTATCCGAAAACCCTAGACGAACAGATCGTTCAAGAAGTCTTTTTAGACCAGTCTCACCCTAATCACCCAGACATAGCTGTGGTTGTGGCCGATGCTACCAATCTCAAGAGAAATCTATTATTGTTTACACAGGTCAAGGATCTTGGAATTCCTTGTGTACTGGTACTCAACATGATTGATATTGCTCATCAAAGAGAGCTGAAAATCGACCTTCGAGGACTGTCTATTGATCTTGGTGTTAAAGTAATAGCTACAAATTCACACTCTGGTGTAGGTGTCAAAGCGCTAAAAGAGATCTTGTCCAAGCCATTGGTTGCGAGTAAAAAACCATTTTATGATATCCAAAGTCTGGCCCCTGATACCATAAGCCAGATACAACAGAACTTCAATCTTCAGGAAAATTACAGGGCATATCAATATGCTCAACAGACTGAGAGACTGACTTTTCTAGATGAGGCTGAAAAGGAAAAAATTCGTGAAATCAAGTCCAAAAATCAGTTTGATAATATCCCTGCTCAATCCCAAGAGACAATTGGCCGCTATCAGCTGATTTCTGACATTATTGATCACAACATTATAAAGCCAAATGAGGATCAAGGACGCTCGATATCCCAGAGGATCGACAAAGTGGTTACGCACAAGGTCTTTGGTTACTTCATTTTCTTTGCGCTTTTGATATTGATTTTTCAGTCGATTTTCGCCTGGGCAGAAGGCCCAATGGATTTCATTGAGGGTGGTATATCTCAGTTTGGAAGTTGGGTAAAATCAAGTTTACCATCTGGTGTTCTAAATGACTTATTGACCGATGGAATCATTGCAGGACTGGCTGGCGTATTAGTCTTCATTCCTCAAATCGCCATTCTTTTTGCCTTCATCTCATTGCTTGAAGAATCCGGTTATATGTCAAGAGCCGTATTTCTCATGGATAAGATAATGCGGAAGTTTGGGCTTAACGGAAAGAGTGTTGTGCCGCTCATCTCCGGCATGGCTTGTGCAATTCCGGCTATTATGGCCACTAGAAACATCGACAGCTGGAAAGATCGATTGATTACGATTTTTGTTACACCTTTTATGAGTTGCTCGGCCAGACTCCCTGTATATACAATACTCATTGGTTTGGTTGTCCCTGAAACACATGTTGGCGGCATATTCAATACTCAGGGGTTGGTGTTGATGGGCCTGTACCTGTTAGGGTTTTTGGCTGCAATCTTCTCGGCCATTGGCATGAAATATTTGCTGAAGGTAAAGGAGAGAAGTTATTTCATAATGGAACTTCCGGACTATAAACTACCCCAATGGAAAAACGTACTCCTAACCATCTATATGAAGTGCAGAACCTTTACTGTAGAGGCCGGTAAAGTGATCATAGCGATATCCATAATTTTATGGGTATTAGCCTCTTATGGTTCTGGAAATCAATTCAACAATGCAGAGGAAATTGTAAAGGCTGAAAATCCAACACTAAGCCAAGATGAGTATGAAATTGTGTTGAATTCGCATCTTCTGGAACATTCCTATGCAGGTCAGTTCGGAAAGGCAATCGAACCTTTAATCAGACCACTCGGCTATGATTGGAAAATAGGAATTGCCCTGATTACTTCATTTGCAGCGAGAGAGGTTTTTGTTGGTACTATGTCTACTATCTATAGCATAGGTGCTGAAGATGATGATGAAACGACAATACGAGAGCGCTTAAGACAAGAAGTTGATCCAAAAACCGGTGCACCGATGTATACCATGGAATTAGGTTTCTCCTTAATGGTATTTTATGCCTTCGCGATGCAGTGTATGAGTACACTGGCAATTGTATACCGAGAAACCAAGGGTTGGAAATGGCCTATGCTTCAGATGACTTACATGACGGCCGTGGCCTACTTATCGGCTCTACTAACTTATAATATTTTCAGCTAGCGCGGTGGGCGGTAATTAATTGGTAAAACGTCCGAGAAACCACCCCAGGTCCACCATCCAAAATAATCAACCCCATTGGGGTCATTGAAATAGCCAGGATAGCTTATCACCAAACTCCTCTTTTTGAATGCAATTACGGACTTCTGAAAAAGAGGGACGGAAGTGGGATCAATGCCCGATACATGGCTCGTCAGGATCCGTTTGTTTCCCAATGAAATAGAGGTTCTGGACTTCCTATCGATGTACCGAATCTTTTTACCCTTTGATTGAGTCCTGAACTGTTTCACATAGTCTACGTCCTCAAATTCATTTTGATAAGTGACTTCGAAATCAAAATTAATGTCAAGCCGATATTGAAAAATATTATCTGTAGGGGTTACTGTAAAAATCTCAGAAATATCCGGTGGATTAAGCGGAGAACTATACTCGAAATTGGTTGAGTCGTATCGAAGAATATTTAGTCGAAAACCTTCCTCGAAGAGTTGGTCGTCCAGAAGTGATCTCAAAAAGTGCATCTCCGAACCCTTGTAGGCTTTGCTCCTGGCCGAATCCCATTTTCTGCTCTGTCTTCTCGATTTTGGTTCCAGTTCTGTAAATCTCGCCTGACCTTTTTTAGTCACCAATCCGTTTTCAAATTTGAATTCCTCCATCCGATACGATACTCGATAGCCAGTGGCTTTATTTTCAATTACCAAAGCATCATCGGCAACAGCCCGATAATTACTTGTCGAATCATCCAAAAAGTAGAGATCAAGGACATATGGATTGAGTATCCTGGCATTTTTAGCATTTTCGGATCTTCCCAGAAAGTCAGTGGTAAACCTCTTAAGTAAGCGCTTCCTGAATCGTTTCGCTAGTTTTGGTGCGGGCACGTCTATAGGATCGAGTACCGTTACCTGGGGTATAAGCCTGATATCCAAGGTGTCTTGTTCATCTTCGAAGGGGAATGAAATCCGACTAGGTCGATATCCCACAAACGAGACGACCAGTTCAGATCTAATATTGGGGACATTGTCAATGCGGAAATAGCCATTTGCATCGGTTGGCACACCTAAGGAAGTATTTCCCATAAAAGCATTAGCGTATTGAAGCGCAAAGCCTTCCTGAGCATCGGTAACACGCCCAATAATTGAAACTTCCGTTGGTGGGCGTTTAAGGATAACGATATTGCTATTTACCTCTTTGTAATATAGGTTCTCCAGTTCCAAAAGGTCATTGAGGATATCTCTTAAAGGAACTTTGAAGTATGAACTGAAAAGCTCAGTTCTTTGAATGATATTGCTATTGTAGGTGAAATTTACACCAGCATCCCTATTGAGCATCTTTAATGCCGTAGGTAAAGATACACCTCGAAAACGAATTGAAATTTTCTGGTCAAGAATAGATTCTTCCTGACTATGCGCTAGTGGAATAAGAGACCAAAATAACAGGATGCATACCGCTAATTTCCGGGGCATCCCCTAATTTAATCACTACAGCCTTTTCCGGATAGCTTTATCTTGTTTTCTTCTCCTTTCGAATACTCTAAAGAGCCGTTTGCAACCAGCAAATCCAAGATGCCCTCGATCGTCTCATTCTCCCATGTGGCTGTTATTGGGTCACAGCTGAGTGATTTCTCATCGTATTCAAACTCCACCCAATACACTTTTTCCAAATCTTCAAGGACCTCTTTCAAGGATTCATTTTCGTAAACCAATTTTCTGGTCCACCATCCACTAAAATTCTGATCCTTAATTTCTCCTACTTCAATTTCCTGACTCTCGATATCCAGGATTGCCATCTGCCCTTTAACAACAACTTCTTCCTCATCTACCGATTCCATACTTGAAAAAGCCACACGTCCATCAGTCACGTTAAGTTCTACGGCTTCATTTGGATATGCAGTAATGTCAAACTGAGTACCAAGTACTTTAATTCTCGAAGCACCTGTTTCTACCACAAAGGGAAGGTCGGCATTGTGGGTAACATCAAAGTCGGCTCCTCCAGACAGGCGAATCTGTCTATTGGCCGAATTAAAGTCCTCGCTATATGCCAACGTACTATGAGCATTCATTCTCACCTTTGAACCGTCAGGTAATGTGACCTCTTTTACACCTCTTTCCGATACAACCTCAATCATTGGAGAGTTCGTATCACCATTATTAATCATGGTTGTTACAAAATACCCGGCCACAGCTAAAAGAAGCAGTGTAGCCGCTATTTTCATGAAACTATATGGTCTTTTTCTTGGGGTTATTGGTACAACCTTCGGTTCAGAAGTTCGTGCTTGAACCGCCTCCCAGGCTGCCTTAGTATCAAATGAACCACTTGAATCTGATGCATGAGTTATCGCCCATACATTCATATATGCCTCAAACTCGTCTGCTACAGCTTGGTTTGTAATCAGTTGAGCCTCAAATGAAGTTTTCTCCTCCTCCGATAAATCACCGGCCAGATACCTGGCCATCAACTCTTCCATTGTCTTTTATTTTCTGTACAAAAGTAACAACCAACCTTTTTTTTCCCCTTACCCCTTTTTTAATAAAGTTTAAAAAAACTATAAATACTCTTTCAAGCTCATTCTCAACATCTTAAGCGCTTTGCCCATATGTACTTCTACCGTTTTTTTTGAAATACCAAGTTCATCTGCAATTTCGTGGTACTTCAGACCCTCCTCTCTACTCAACCTGAACACCTTTTGACATTGCGGAGGTAACTGATTTATAGCATCAGCTATTTTCTGCTGAAGTTCAAAATCTGGCTGATGGCTCACATAGGCCTGTTTCGACACCTCAATCTTATCTTGCTTGCGCGCTACATAATTGGATACCACCTTTTGATGCTTGATATAATTTAGAGCAGTGTTATACGCAGCTCTGAACAAATAGGATTTAAAGCTGATGTCCTCCCGGATCAATGCTCTCTTTTCCCATAAATTCACGAAAGTGCTCTGAACTATTTCTTCGGTAGTATCGCGATCTCTGATAATTCGTATCACATAGCGGCACGTAGCCTCATAGTGTAAGTCAAAAAGTGATGAAAAGGCACGTTGATCGCCATTGGCAAACGCTACTAGGATTTTAGCTTCCTCCTCTCTCGTCACTTCAGTTTGTAGTTATAGGTTGATAGTCGGCTTTGAAGATAAAAAGAAAATCTAAAAATCAAGATTCTCATTAATCTGACAATCTGGCCCAACATTTTCCTTATCTGGAAAAATTAAGAACATCCATATCTTTGGGATTTCGTAAGAACCTGTGGTTGTAAAATTTCCATTGTGAAAAGTGTAAAAAGCATATTTGAAGAGAGGTACCTATCGTTTGAAGAACAAGCTGAGGCACTAAGAAAAAAATACTCCAATCTTTCACTCATAAGGGTTTTGACATTTATTGCCGGGGTTACAGTGATCGTAATACTTGCGGACAATGGTAATGCCGGAGCACTCCTTGTAGTTTCCATTCTTTTTTTAGTAATCTTCTTCTCATTGGTCAAAGAGCACTCTAAGGTCAAAGACGAAAAGGTGTTCAAAGAAGAGTTGTCCCAGATTAACACCGAAGAGTTAATGCGAATCGAGGGAGAACTTGGCTCCTTTGACCAAGGCCATGAATATTTGGATCAAGACCATAACTATCACATCGACTTGGATATTTATGGGAAAAACTCTGTTTTTCAGCTTTTGAACAGGACCTCGACCAAGTTTGGAAAAAACACCCTGGCCCGATGGCTAGGTAAGCCAGAAAACAAAGAAATCATTCTGGAACGAAATGAAGCTGTTCAAGAATTAGCTTCAAAACTGGATTGGCGCCAAGAGATGGAAGCACATGGACGGACCAACAAAGAAGACGAAGTAGGAACTGCCGATCTTCTTGACTGGTTGAAAGAGCCAAACCGAATTGTCCAAAAGAAACTCTACATCATTGCCAGATTGGTGCTTCCTGTTCTGATCATCACCACAGTAACACTATGGGCGTTTGACCTGGCACCTATCGCCTATACCAATATAATGGTGCTCATAAACATCGGTGCCCTTGCTTCCGTAGCCAAATACTCAGGGACAATTTATTCCAAGACGATTAAGAGCAATAAGGCACTGAAAGCATACGAAAATCAAATCCGTTTGATTGAACAAGAATCATTTGAATCCTCCACGTTAAAGCGATTAAAGCGGCCATTCGAGCATGATGACTTCAAGGCCTCTGAGAGTTTAAAAGAGTTACAATCGATCCTGGATAACTTTCACAACAGGTCTAATATGCTATACTGGGTGATTAATATCCTGTTGGTGCTTGATATTCAATGGGTGATTAAGGCAGAGCAGTGGAAGGACAAGAATAAAGTTGACCTGGACCAATGGTTTAGCGCAATTGGCGAATTCGAGTGTATGAGTAGTATGGCAGGGTTCAGTTATGCCAACCCTGAATTTAGCTTCCCAACCATTTCAGATGTTCCATTTACGGTAAGAGGGGCACAAGTTGGTCATCCACTTATCAAGACCGAAAAGCGTGTTAGCAATGATTTTGACTTTTCCGGTAAAGGTGGTATCTGTCTGATAACAGGCTCAAACATGAGTGGAAAAAGCACATTTCTAAGAACAGTTGGAGTGAATGCGGTTCTGGCATTGATGGGCGCTCCCGTTTGTGCCCGGTCGTTTGAAATTTCTTACCTGAAAGTATTTACCAGCATGAGAACGCAAGATGATCTCGAAGAAAGTGTATCCTCGTTTTATGCCGAATTAAAAAGATTGAAAGCCATGCTCAGTTCAATTGATGGTAAAACACCAATTCTTTTCATGGTAGATGAGGTGTTGAAGGGTACAAACTCGGAAGATCGTCACAAAGGAGCACTTGCATTGATAAGGCAACTCAACAAAGATCACGCATTTGGATTCGTTTCAACACATGATATTGAGTTGGGTCAAATCACAAATGAACTTTCCGGAGTCAAGAATTATAGCTTTAATAATACAATCGAAGGCGATGAAATCATCTTTGATTACACACTGACAGAGGGGATTTGCAAAAGTTTCAATGCGACTAAGTTGATGCAGAAGATGGGAATCCAAATTATTGAGTAAATTTGCCCGCATTCCAAGACGGCCCATGTCTGCATTTTATCAAGATTTCAAATTAGGTGTTTTAGGGGGTGGCCAACTCGGCCGAATGATGATTCAATCTGCGATTGACTTCAATATTGATATCCATGTATTGGACCCCGATGCCAATGCACCTTGTAAAAATATCGCAACAACATTTCGCCAAGGTCAGCTGACAGATTTTGATACGGTTTATGACTTCGGAAAAGACTGTGATCTGATCACGATTGAAATAGAAAATGTGAATACGGATGCCTTGATAAAACTTCAGTCAGAAGGCAAGAAGGTCTACCCACAGCCTGAGGTGATTCGATTGATCCAGAACAAGACAGTTCAGAAGAAATTTTACATCAACAATCACATCCCCACCGCAGCTTTTGTTGAAACAGAAAATCTGGCTGAAGTGAAAAAGAACGCTCACTTTTTACCCTTTGTGAATAAGCTGGCCACGGAAGGGTATGACGGTAGAGGGGTTCAGGTGATCAGAACAGAAGATGATTTGGACAAAGGGTTCGATCGTCCAGGCTTTGTTGAAAAGCTGGTGGATTTTGAAAAAGAGATCTCCGTAATCGTTGCCAGAAACGAAGCAAACGAGGTCACAACATTCCCCACAGTAGAAATGGTTTTTCATCCGGAAAAGAACCTTGTTGAATATCTTTTCTCACCGGCATCAATATCAACTGAAATTGAGGCTGAGGCGCAGCGAATTGCCAAGGAAACAATCACAAAACTGGATATGATTGGACTTTTGGCCATCGAAATGTTTGTAACAAAAGATGGAAAGGTTCTGGTCAATGAAATGGCCCCCAGGACACATAATAGCGGTCATCAGACTATTGAGGGTAATGTGACTTCCCAATTCGAGCAACACCTGCGGGCAATCCTGAATATGCCATTGGGGGACACAGAAGTGATAATTCCTTCAGCCATGGTCAACCTTTTAGGTGAAGATGGATATACGGGCCTTGCCAAATACGAAGGACTTGAGGAAGTATTAAAAGTCGATGGCGTGCATGTTCATCTTTATGGTAAAAAGCTTACCAAGCCATTTCGGAAAATGGGACATGTTACGATTACTGATCAAGACACAAGTCGTTTGAAAGAAAAGGTTAAATTCGTAAAGGATCATCTAAAGATTATCGCATGAGCAAAGTAGGCATTATTATGGGCAGTCAATCCGACCTTCGAGTAATGAAAGAGGCAGCGAATGTCCTCGATGAGCTTGGGGTAGACTATGAACTAACAATTGTCTCTGCTCATCGCACGCCTCACCGCATGATCGACTACGCTGAAAACGCCAGGGATAACGGACTTAATGTCATTATTGCTGGTGCGGGAGGGGCAGCGCATCTACCGGGAATGGTTGCCTCAATCACGACCTTGCCTGTCATTGGTGTGCCTGTGAAATCAAGCAACTCCATTGACGGTTGGGACTCCGTGTTGTCTATTCTTCAAATGCCTGGTGGTATACCTGTAGCAACTGTAGCTCTGGATGGAGCAAAAAATGCCGGAATTCTTGCCGCAGAAATAATCGGTGCTTATGACAATGAGGTAGCCACCAGACTGGCAGAATACAAATTGGCCTTGAGAAAAAAGGTCGAGGACAGTATTGACGAGGTGGCCAAAGGAAACTGGAAAAACTAACGGCTTGAACAATCAAGACTTGACTCTAAATCACATTAAAGAGACATGTCTTTATGTCCATGATCTGGACAAAACATCTCATTTCTATCATGATTTACTGGGCCTGCCGATAATTGGAAGAAAAGAAAACAGGCATATTTTCTTCAGGGTGGGTGATCAGGTGCTATTATGTTTTATCGCAGACAGCACCAAAAATGAAGACCGTTTTCCGGCCCATTATGCTTCGGGAAAACAACATATGGCTTTTGGAGTTCCCCCTGAAGAATATCCCGGCTGGCGTAAAAGGATTCTGTCGTTGGAAATAGACATCACCTGCGAATTTCAATGGCGAGAGAATCTATGGTCCTTCTATTTTGAAGACCCGGATGGAAATGTGCTCGAAATTGTACCCAACAATCTTTGGGATGACTAAATCTCGAACTCCGCTTCCTTGTCTTGTTCGGTGTACAAAAAATCAAACCAATACTCGTATTCACTGTATTGAATACAGTCTTCCATTACCAGATCATCGGATTTAAGTTTAATAAAGCTGGTTTGGGGTAACCAATCTTTGAGCCGAAGTGCCTGATCGAGAGGAAGTCTCGAAATTTGTACATAACCCGAACCTTGATCAATATGGGGGTATGCTTTGATCATATTCTATGTGATGTTAAACAAGTCTGAACCATGATTTGGAAAGAGAGGTTTAAACCTCTGTTAACAAATCCTGAATTCTGTTTTATTGATAAGAGTGTATAGCGGTGGTAAAAGTTACAGGTAAGGAGAAATTCTTAATTGGTCCCGGATTTACCTTTCTTGGTTTTCTTCTTTTTCTTTTTAAACAACCCTTTTATCAGATCTTCCGCTTTCTTTTTGGTGTCTTGAAGGTCTTTGCTCAAACTGTCCTTAGGAATGCCAAGTTTGTCGGTGAGTTTGGTCGCGGTACTGTCCAACTGAGCATTAATTGTTGAAGTCAGTGTGTCTTTCGCTTCTTCAACTTTTGCATCAACAACTGCTCTGGCCGAATCTTTGGCATCTTCGACCTTCTCACTCACTTCCTCCTCAATTTCGTCCTTCTTGTCTTCAACTTGTGTTTTAACTGAGGCCGTCACGGAAGAACCCAGGCTTGATCCATTTGAAGATCGTACTCCAGCCAAGCCGACTTGGGGCTCACTGAAAGTACCTTTTAAGCTTAAATCCAACTTTAGATCTGAGCCGGTAAAACTTGAGTTGTTCGTAAGCGAAGCGATAAGGCCATTCAATTGAGTTCCAACCTGACCGGCCGGAACATCCATTGCCAGTTTGTAATCAATAGTTCCATCAATCCCGGTACTTCCAGCAATTTCAGTAGTATAGTCACCTAGCTTCAGATTAAAGGGCTTGACATACAATCTGCCTTCTCTAATCTCTGCAGTCATATTCACCCTTTCAAGTGTTGCGGTTCCGATATTTGCAACTTTAGAAACAGTACTAAGTTCAGATAAAACACCCGATTGCCCCAGACTGGCCTGCAATACTTGAATGATCCCTTTTCCAGTAATTGATGAATAGTCCGGCATCATATCTTCATTAAGGAGCCCTTTGATGGCAAAGTCAGTATTGAAGTCACCCGTCATATTTTCAGTCACCGGTGCCATTTTCTGAATCATGCTTACACTCTGAAATGCTGAGGGAATGGACACGTTACTTACGTCAAATCCAAAGTCGAAGGATGGTTTTACAGGCCTGCTATCATATTTTCCATTCATGGTAACTGTCCCGTTCAATGCAGAGAACTTTGCTCGATTGAGGTCCAGAATCCCATCTTTTACAATGAATTTGCCCGAAATATTGGTCATATCCATTTCGTTGTAAATAACCCGATCAATTCTTGAATCAAGAATGAAGTCTATATTTCGAGGTATTCGGACTACCTCATAAGGTATGTCTTCACCGTCATCACTAGTCGTCTCCTCGGATGTCATCCATTCATTCACATCAAGTTCATCTGCCTGCAGATCAAGATTCCCCTTAAGCACTTCATCATTTAAGACAAAACCGAGGTAGTTCGATAAACTACCGGTGAACTCATAGTCCATCTGTCCGGCCTTGCCCACAAACTTGTTTACTTCAATTGCACGCGTTGAAAACTGTGTCTCGGCTTCGCTTATTTCGAAACGTTGCGTCATAGACTCATCTTCATAAGCAAAATCTCGAAGCTCAAGGGTGCCACTTGTAGGCAATCTCCTAAACCTCTTGGCCTCAACATCAGCCATGCTGCCTGAAGATTTCAGGTTCACATTAATTTTTCCTTTGACCGTCACCCCCTCCATAGGGTAGAAGGCCATGAGCTTTTCCAAATCCAGATCGCCTTCTCCTACGATATCCCACTTAGCATTCATTGGATCTTCAATTTCTCCGGTGACCTGAAAGGGTTGGTTGTCAAGGCTGAGACTTAGATTCTCGACAAAAATTTTTGTGTCTGACATTCTACCTGTAGAATTACTCACCTCGGCATTAACCTGCAGATTTTCAATAGGAGATGGTAAGTCATCATAGCGTATCATTCCGTTTTGAAGACTGAGCTCTACATCCAACCTGGGAATTATATTTCTTAGACTGTCATACTTGCCATTGGCAGCAACATCTATGTCCAACATTCCACTCAAAGTCAATCCATCCATGGGAAGCATTTTGTTCAGGTCAGAGAGGTTCAATCGACCCTTGATATCACTTTCAATGGGGTAGTCCTTGAGGTTCAACAATTTCAGCTTGGCATCGAATGGGTTATCTCCAAAATTGATATGCAATCGATTAAGATCAATCAGCGTTTCTTCGATTTTGCCAGAGGTGTTGTCCACCTTCAGATCCATTTGAACATCGGTAATGGACTCTGGTAGATCGGGATATTGAATCATACCATCCTGAACGTTGGCAATCAAGTTAAATGAAGGCATGCTTTCTTCGGAATAAACTCCCTTAATATTTCCAGCGAAGCCCAATCGTCCCGAAGACTGGATCTCATCGAAACTCTCAGTGTAGGCACCTGGAATCAAGGAGAACAGTTCCTTGAAATCTGTTGAAGGTGATGAAAAACTAAGGTCTAGATCATAGCCTTCATCCAGCATACCAAACTCGCCATCTATAGCCAATGGAAACTGATTAATGACAAATTCATTTTCCTTGAACGCATAAGTCGAATTCGGCAGATCCATGCTCAAGGTCACATCCATGGACAGGCTTTTATTGGCAACGTACTCAGTTCCATCATAGAGGAGCCCCAATTCATCAATACTACCCGTGGTTTTTAGGTCAAAAACATCCGCAGCAAAATCCCCACGGCCTTTGACGTTAATTCCAAATAATTCAGTGATCACACCTGATGCTTGATCATAATAAATGAAGTCACCATTGGAGATAGAGAAGCGTTGAATACCAAAATCAATGCTCTCAGATTCCACATCCGGACTCACAATTTCCTCATCAGGTGTTTTCGCGATATCGTAGTTGGCAGCACCATTTTCAAGAACCATTATCACAAATCTCGGATCTTCAAGGTCTACTGCTTTTACTGACACTTGATCACCAAATAGGACATCACTCAAATTGATCCGTGCTTCCAGATCCCCTACATGTACCAGCGTGTCTCCTTCAAAAATTCCTTTTCCGACAATACCGAATTCACTTAGTCCAACTGTGAAGTCGGGAAAGTTCTTGATCATTGACAGGCTGAATTGATCGATATCAAAATAGATGGTAGCCTCTGTGGCTTTTTCAAATTCTTGAATTATGATCTCCTGAATCTTGTCTTTGAAAAAGACGGGAATCAATAATACTGCTAGGAACAGAAAAAATACAAAACCGATGATGATCCTGGCGAGACGCTTCATTATTGCTGACAATTGAAGAATTAAAGTTATTAAAATAACCCCCTATGTGGGTTATTATTTCAAAACTTCAAGATTTGTTAATGGAACAACTCAGCGTTTCAACTTCCGTATTTTCCGAGGACCGAACCATAACCACAGACCGGATAATACCAACACCAACAAACCTATGCCGAGCGCATTCATAGATATGAGTTTGAAAGTATCACTAATGATTGTTCCATCATGAATATGCTCAATCCAATCAGAATGGCGTTTGGCAACTGACAGCACCTCAAGTGAAGTAGCATCAATCTGAACTTCCCAACTTCCTGTATCGAAAATTACCTTTGCAATGCCTTTGGTAGGTCTGTACTCAATCCTGTCAATGTTGGACATTTTTAACCCCAAGGAATCTACGGCAAGCAAGGAGGCATCCGTCAATTCATCGACAGATTTCCAAATCGCAATGTTAACAGATTCGCCATTTTGTGTAGGGGGTTGTAGAACATCAAAGTTCTTCTTCCATGCGAGGAGTATTCCCGTGATTGCGCTTATCACAACCAGTAAGGCTATGCTAATTCCGAAATAACGATGCCAAACCCGATATCCCCGTACTTTCTGCGATATTTTACTTACTTCCCGTTTTGCCATCGAAAGGACACCTTGCTAATCTAAGGCGCAAGTATATGAAATTATATTCGTCAGGCAACGACTATAACCACCTCAGGAGTAATTCGATATATTTCCTGACTCTTTTGGTATATGGAGGGTAAAGAACACTGACTGAGGTAAACCCAACCCGTTGATGCAGTACTCCCTTTGCATTCGAAAAAGTCTTGAAGCCATATTCGCCATGAGATTTACCCATACCACTACTGTTGACTCCTCCAAAAGGTAGGTTGTTGTTTGTGAATTGAATTACGGCATCATTGATGCAAGCCGTTCCTGAACTGGTCTCTTTCAAAATTCGCTTAATATTGGCCTTCTTTCGGCTAAAGAAATAAAGTGCCAAGGGCTTCGGTCTCACGTTCACGAAGTCAATCACCTGATCAAGGGAGTCATAGTTTAGAACCGGGATAATGGGCCCAAAGACCTCTTCTTCCATGATCTTCATTGTCTCATTAATGTTTCTTAGGATTATTGGCTCCATTCGAAGATCATTCTTATCTGATTGGCCACCATATACCAACTCAGCTCCGCGATCCAGGGCATCAGTCAAAAGTCCTTCAAGATGATCGAAATGCTTTCTATGAATAATGCCAGCTAAATCTTCCTCATTGTCATTGTAAACTTTTGTCACGTGTGATTTCAACAAATCAAGGAATTCATGCTCTTTGGATGAATGGATGAATACGTAATCAGGAGCAACGCAGGTTTGTCCGGCATTCAGGAATTTGTTGAAAACCAACTTTTCAACAGCATCCTTCAAATTCGCTGTTTCGTCAATGATATTTGGTGATTTTCCCCCAAGTTCAAGCGTAACAGAGGTTAGGTGCTTGCTGGCCGCTCCCATGACTATCTTGCCTACTGAGGGGCTGCCTGTGAAAAAAATATGGTCGAAAGGCAATTCCAGCAATTGCGTGGAGATCTCAATACCACCTTCGAACACCACGGCTACATCAATTGGGAACAACTCAGCAATCATTTTCTTAATGAGTGACGAAGTCTGAGGAGTCATCTCAGAGGGTTTCAGCATAACTGTATTACCTGCGGCAATAGCTGAAACAAACGGTGCAACCAATAAGCTAAATGGGTAATTCCATGGCGCAATAATCAAGCATACTCCTTTGGGTTCATATCTAACCGTAGACTGAGAACCAATTAAAGGCAATGGAGTAGCCACCTTTCTGGGCTGCATCCATCTTTCCAAGTGTTTAATTGCATGATTAATCTCCGCTTTGACCAGATAAAATTCAGTCAGGTCGGTTTCCGGAATAGGTTTCTTGAAATCTTCGTAAAGCGCCTTTTGAAGTTCAGGTTGATGATCCAACATCCACTCTTTCAGATCTTTTAACATCCTGATTCTTTCCCTTGCAGAAGTTTTTCTTAGTTCCAGCGCCTTCTTTTTTTGAAGCTCAAAAATTTCAATCATCTCAGGTTTTGGATTCCCCATGTCAATTCTTTGGTCTTTCTCTGCCGTCTCATGCATAGGCTTAAAGTAGCAATTATGAGAGTTATAATCCCTAATCACACGTGTTTCAGACAAGTGCGTTTTACTTTTTAGGGGTTTTATAATAGATAATTGTTAATTATATGTTAACTTAATGTTACCTTTGGTTATATAAAGTCTTCGGACAGCCGCTACATATAAGATGAAAAGGCCATTAAAGTACCATATTGCCGCTTTTTTAATTTTGACAGTTTTACTGTCAAATCAGATATGTAAAGCTCAGATCACACCGCTTAACAATTACTTAACAGAAAGTACAAAATTATTCGAACGAGGCGAAAATCCTGATTCATCAGAAGAGATTCTCAATCGGCTATCAAAGCATTTCCACAAACTGGAGCGTGTTGAGCAACGTAAAAGAAGCAAGGAGCAATTCTTGCATTCCCTCTTTTTCCAAACCAGTAACAGATTTTTCAAAAACTATGATCCTTCAGCTTCCTTTCAGGACATGATCATAGAAGGTGAGTTTGGCTGTGTTCCCGGAACCGCCTTATTGACCATGCTATTGGAATATTTTGATTTCAACTACAGCATTGTCGAATTGACTAACCATGTTTATTTGGAAGTCTCTAGCAATGGTAAAAATTATGTCCTGGAATCAACTGACCTGATGAACGGATTTATCAAAGTTGATAATTCCTTAAAGAAGGAAATAGAACCTTCCATTAATACTGCCCGTATTAATAATTCCCTATCCAGTGTAGGTGCAGATGGAAATGAACGAAGTTCCAACTTTGTTAATGAGGGACTGAGTTTAAAGCAACTGGCAGGGCTTCAGTACTATAATCAGTCGATCTACAGTTATTATGATGAGAACCTGGTAGGATCGCTAAAAATGGTAACCTGGGCAAGGGAAATGTATGAATCCGATAGGACCGAAAAAATGATGCAATTTGTGATTAGTACGATATTGAGAAGTAAGAAGATCAGTAGTGAAGCGAAAAAGAAGTACTTGAATCAGTATATCAGGCAAGTTCAGAACAAGCGTCTAAGTCAGACTCTTTAACTCTTTCTACATGCTCAGAATAGTAAACTCTACCCTTCGATTAAGGGCACGACCTCTTCGTGACCTATTGGAAGCAATGGGAACTTCTTCGCCATACCAAACAAAGCGTAGCCTGTCATCATCTACACCAAGCGTAGCTAATCCCTCTCGAACCGCCTTGACCCGTCTATAAGACAGGTCCACATTGTATTCCAGCGTACCGTAATTGTCTGTATGTCCGGCAAGCTCTACAATTGCTGTTGGGTAGTCATTCATAAATTTGGCCAGATTGCGCATCTCAACCCAGGATTGCGGCTTTAAAAGGTCTTTATCAAAGTCGAAGAAAACGTTTCTGATAATAAACGAAGCACCAGGAGCAGCTTTAACAACCTGAGTATTTAATGTGACACGTGGGGCATTTACGGATTGAACAATTGAGGTTCGTTGTATTTCCGGAAGCCCCAATTCTCTTCTTTGGGCGTTATAAATCTCAATAGTATCACGCCTCAATGGTGGAAGTGCAAGGTTAATAGCAACACCCCTTACAATGTCTTCGGGTACTTCAATTGGCGCCCCCGTTTCCAATTCGGTACTGTCTAGATCAAGCCTATCCAATGTCACAGCATAGACATTAAGATCTGCTACATCCAATAAGTCAATAGTTGATCCCACGGGTATAAATCCCGGGATTTCGGCTCGATAACTATAAATTTCATCTGCTGGTAACTCAATACAATAATCTCCTCCTAAATCAGTCCTGACTCGACCTACTTCAACACCGTCTCTCAAACGTGAGAAGACCACTTCAGCATCAAGTGGTTGTCTTGTTTCGGGATCAAGAATACGGCCACACAATGTCACCAAGCGTAATTGCTGTGTCACAAGCGGAAGTGTGAATGTGTGAATATCCCAGTCATTCCCTTCCACTTCTCGGCAGAAGTATCCAAATGAACCGTCTAAAGGCAAGAATAGCATTGCATCGTCTACCTCAGAATTCATCACTGGTCCCAGGTTTTCCGGCTCCGTCCAGCTTTGCCATGAATTGTCCAGTCTCCGGGTCATGAAGACATCTTTTTTCCCGTATCCACTATGTCCATTAGAGGTGAAAAAAAGTGTTTTTTTATCGGGCATTAAATAAGGACCTTCTTCTTCGCCTGCAGTATTGATCATTGGCCCCATGTGCAATGGTTCTGTCCATAGTCCATCCTTTTGGAGAAAACTCACATAAAGATCTCTGAAACCTTCAGTTCCTCTTCCTTCCTCAGAAATCAACAAAATCTCACTATCCGGGGTAAGCCAGAAATTGACATTTTCGTGAACGTTCAAATCATTAAAAATCTTCAGGTTCTCAGGATAGGTCCATTGAGTACGTGATATTCGCTGACTTTTGGATATCCCATAGCGCATGCCTCCGTTTAAGTATTCATTTCCCAGAATGATCAGCTCTTCCGATTCCAACAAGAAGGAACTGATAAAATTGGGATCAATGTTGTTCAATGGCTCTCCAATATTTTTGGCTTTGCCCCAATCATTGGTGTTGTTGTCGAAATCTGATAGCCAAATATCCTCCAAGTCATCTACTCCACCGATGTTATCTTCATGTCCTCTTCGACTAAAGTAGAGGGTCTTTTTGTCCCTGGTCAACAATGGTTTAATTTCTCGCACTTCACTATTCACCAAATCATTGAGCCGGGTGACTACCAGTTTAGTGTTGATGTTCGGCATAAGGTTGATCTCCGCTTTAATGGAATCACGTGAATTTGAAATACCGACAGCATCGATGGCATTAAAGCCATCTACCGCACGTCCATCAATCACAATCTTCAGGGCTTCCACATTAAAGCTGGTTCTTTCCATGAAAATGTGTAGCATTCGCCATTTTTCTCTAATGGGTCCGGGAGTCTCCTGATAAATGACATGCTCCCGGTCGTTTTCATCGTACAATAATACCTGACGGATTGCCCCGGGATTATAACTCTCTCCGATTGCTACCTGTACTATAGGCATTGGAATATCAAACCCGACCTTAATGTACTCTTCGGTATCGTTCTTAAAAGGGGTCCAAGCATTGGGATTGTCTCCTCCGGATGGAAGGATATTGGGTTTCTCCAGAATCTGATCTGCAGAATATTGTAATTCGGTAAGTTCGGTTGAATAGTCAATTACTCTGGAAGCCCATTGTACTGTTGTCTGAGCCTTCAGATTGAAGGTCAGGATGCATAGAGTAGAGATAATCAAGAATCTCATAGGTGAAAAACTGCTTCCGCAATTACACATCATCAGCAAGTAAAAATAGTGATTTACAGGTAATTCTACTTTGAAAACGGAAAAAAGCAACCGTTATGGTTCAACCAATTCTGTAAAGGTGAGGTATAGCTGACAGGTGGTTAATTCAAGCCAACTTAATAGTATTTTCTATGCAATATTCTATGAGAAGAACCCTATTGATTAGCACCGGCTGACAATGTTCTGTCTGCCCAATCTCCCTGAATATCGCTAAGTTTTTTGTTTTGCAACTCAACGAATGCCGCAAAGCGAGCCCTATGATTGTCCTCAATTGGGTTCTCTGATGGCAAACGACTTTTCTCTTTTATATAATCGACCTGCTGACCGTGTTTCCAAAATCTAAAACACAGGTGGTAACCTGTGGCATTGCCTGTTTTTCCAACATAACCAATAACATCTCCTTTTCTGACTCGTTGCCCTTGTTTGAATTTGCCAAACCTCGACATATGCAGGTAGCCGGTAGTGTATGTGCTGTTATGCTTGATTTTTACCCAATTCCCATTTGCTCGAGTAAATCCCCTCGTCACAACTATGCCATCAGCTGCTGCTTTGATCGGTGTACCTTTCCCTGCGGCAAAATCAGTTCCTAAATGAGCTTTGACCCTTCCATAGAACTTGAGGTAGCGCCTGGGGTTGTATCTGGATGAAATTCTGGAAAACTCTACTGGCCATCTCAAAAAAGCCCTTTGTAAGCTTTCGCCTTCCTCATCATAGAAGTCAATTCCATCACCTCCATCATACCCATACGCATAATAAGGGCTTCCAATGTGGTTAAACTCAGCGCTAATTACCTCTCCTACACCAATCGACTCTCCATCAACAATCCTGTCTTCATAGATCACCTTAAACCAGTCATTTTTTTGAAGCCCGTAGAAATCAATTTGCCAGCCGAAAACTTCTGCAACCTTGTTCACTAAAGCTGCGCTTCCTCCTTGTTGTCTGATCGAATGATCCAACGAAACTGTAATTCTTCCAGCCATTGTTCGCTCCACGATCTCAACTGCTCTCTCTTCTTTAGAAATCTCAACGCCATTGACAAACGAATAAATCACATATTCCAGGGAATTAGGTTCATAAACAAAATGAGTGGCACGTTTAAAGGAGTCATCAGAATAAATTAGTGTGTAGTTCTTTCTAGGTACCAGGTTTCTTACACTGAAGACCTTTTTTGATTTTCGATCCAGTTCAAAAATCTCCTGACGACTAATATTGTATGAGGAAAGAATATCGGCAATGGTCTGATTCCTTTTGATTTTGCCTTCAACCACTTTCTTATCCGAAATGTCGATTCCGAATAGCAGTTGAGGTTCAATCACTTCAGGTTCAACCTGAGCCAATTCATCGTTGGGGTCTGAATCTGAGCGTTCGACCCTGTTGCCATTTAGTGAAAGGAGAAGGACAATACCAACTACAACTATTCCGGCCGCACCAAACCCCAATGTTCTTCTGTTCATTTAGCTGCTTTTTGACCTATTAAACGCCAAAATAACACTTTTTTGTTTGACTGACTTGACAAAAATTCAGAACAATTAAATTTTTATTGTTCTGAGTCTAAGACTATTAACTACCACAGACAAAGAACTAAGCGCCATGGCTGCTCCGGCAATCATCGGATTGAGCAAAAAACCATTCATTGGAAATAGTACTCCGGCAGCTATAGGAATGGCAATGATGTTGTAAATAAATGCCCAAAATAGGTTCTGGCGCATAATAAGGCTTGTTTTGGACGATAAGCGCAAAAGCCCCAATAGCTTCCTTAAATCACCTTTTAAAAGGGTAATTTGCGCACTTTCGGAAGCAGATTCTGTTCCTGAACTCATGGCTATGCTTACATCGGCTTTGGCCAGGGCAGGAGCATCATTAATCCCATCTCCAGCAAATGCCACCATCTTCCCGTTGGTCTGGCTTTCTCCTACTATCCTCAATTTGTCTTCAGGCAGGAGCCCGGCACGATAGTTTTCAAGCCCAAGCTCATAAGCTACCTGGGCGCAAACTGCTTTGTTATCTCCAGAAAGCATTATGACTTCAATCCCCTTCTTTTGAATTGAATTGATGAACTCTGCAGATCCCGACCGAATAGTGTCCTCCAACTCCATCAAAACCAACAGTTCGGCTCCTCTTGAAAAGGTTACAATAGAGACCCCTTTGTCCAATGCAGAATTTATATCACGTTTCTGATCTTCTCCAATTTTCAAGAGATCCAAACCTTGTTCTCCCATCACTCTGTAAGTCTGCCCATCGATTTGGGATTCGACCCCCACACCTGGTAAAACGTTCGTCTTTTCTATTGAGAAAGGTATTAGGGAATAGTTTGACTTAAGATGATTATGAACAGCTTGAGCAATTGGATGGGATGATAGTCCTTCAATACCTGCAAGAATGCTCAGATTCAACAAGTTCTCATCTTCCGGGAAGTAGGACTTCAGATGCTGGACGGTCATTTTTCCTTCGGAAATGGTTCCCGTTTTATCGAGAAATAACATTTCGACCCGGGAGGCCTTTTCAAGGGCAACAGCATCTTTAATCAACAATCCCATTTTGGCCCCACGACCAATACCGGCCATGATAGCCATCGGTGTTGCCAAACCGAGCGCACATGGACAAGCAATGATCAAAACGGAAAATGTATTAATGAATGCATACATAACTGCCGGCTGGGGGCCATAGGCAATCCAGACTAAGAATGTAACCAGGGCCAACAGAATTACTATTGGCACAAAGACAGAAGCAATTTTATCAGCCAATTTTTGCATTGGGGCTTTGGAAGCCTGTGCATCTGATACCAGCTGAATAATCCGCCCGAGGTGGGTGTCATCCCCAACCTTCGTCACGAATACTTCTAAAGATCCATCAAGGTTTAAGGATCCAGCCACCACTGATGACCGTTTTTCTTTGGCTACACTTTTCGACTCTCCCGTTACCAGGCTTTCATCTACGTTTGAAGTGCCTTTTATCACAGTACCATCCACTGGTATCTTATCACCAGGACGAACAATTATTGAATTACCTATCTTAACCTCAGACAGTTGTATCACTTCCTGATTACCGTCCTCTTTCAACCGAATGACTTGATCAACTTGCAGGCTATAGAGCTTTTCAATCGCCCTTGATGTGTTGTTCTTGGCTTTTTCCTCCAGGAGCTTTCCCAACAAAATAAAGGTGATGATGACCACCGCGGATTCGTAATACACATGAGGCACAATGCCTCGATTTTCCAGAATATCAGGGTAAATAGTGTTTAGTAGACTAAATAAAAATGCTGACCCTGTGCCAAAGGCGATCAACGTATCCATACTCGTGGTCCAGCGTTTTAGTTGCTTCCAGGCACGAACATAGAAATGCCTTCCCGACCAAAAGATGACCGGAATACTTAATACCAGAAGTAGCCAGTTTTTGAACTGAAAGTCCCCGACAAACATTGAAAGAGCAAATACTACACTCGAAAAGGCAAGTGCTATGAAGAACTCCTTTCTCAATACTTCGAATGCCTTATCCAGATTACCAAGAGTTGGCTTTTGCTCCAGTAGTTGATAGCCGCTGTTCCTTACTGCTTCACTAATCTCATCAAAGGAAATTCGGGATCGGTCGCGTGTAATGCTCGCGGCATTCGAGGCATAATTGACTGTTACCTCCAACACACCATCCTGACTTTCAATGGCTTTCTGAACGGTCATTGCGCAAGCAGCACAATGCATTCCTTGCACAGAATAGGTTTCCTTGTTCAACTCCCCTTGCATAAAGATTCAAAGGTAACAACAATAAAAATCAGGAATTAGTGCTTGAATCACCTTAAGGCAAATTCCGCCTTTGCATCATTCAGGAACTTTACAAAATTCGATACACTCGGATCATATGCTTTCGGCTTCATAAGCGGCTTCTCGTTGTTATCTAGTAACACGTAGTAAGGCTGGGCATTGCCATTAAATTCAGTGATTTGAAAATCGAAGTTTTGCTTACCAATGGTCTTTTTCACCTTACCATCGAAATCTGAAGTGTACCATTGTGATTCCGGCAAGACTGTTTTATCATCTACATACAGGGCGACCACGACAAAATCCTCTTTTAGAATAGTCAATACTTCCGGGTCTGCCCATACGTACTGTTCCATTTTTCTACAGTTCACACAGCCATGTCCGGTAAAATCAATGAACAAGGGCTTACCTTCGCTTTTGGCAAATTCTATTGCCTGTTGATAATCGAAAAAGCCTTTCAATTCATGTGGTAGTTCCAGAAAGTCCGCGTATTTAACATCACCCTGATATCCCTCCGGAGTGACATCATGTGGTAACGAAACTTCTTTAAGCCCTAGGGCTTCCTGAAATGAAAAGTCAGTAGATTTATCAGGTGGTAGGTATCCGGCAAGGGCATCCAGAGGAGAATTCCCAAATCCTGTAAATAAATACACCGCGAATGCCATACTTGCCAGTGCAGAAATCAAACCCAGAGGTTTGAGCTTTCTTTCCCTGCTATCATGTGGAAATCTGATTACTCCCAGCAAATACAATCCAAGAAGCACAGCAATGATGAACCAAATGGCAATGTAAACTTCACGATCCAATAAGCCCCAGTGGTAGGCTTGATCAGCCACACTCAGGAACTTAAATCCGAGTGCCAATTCTATAAAACCAAGCACCACTTTCACCGAATTCAACCAGCCACCGGATTTAGGGAGATCCTTGAGCATGCCGGGAAAAAAGGCAAAGATTGTAAATGGAATAGCAAAGGCCGAGGAGAAACCGAGCATCCCAACTACTGGCTTCATTACTTCTCCCTGAAATGATTGAATAAGTACTGTTCCTACAATAGGACCAGTACATGAAAATGAAACCAGTACCAGGGTAAAGGCCATGAAGAACACACCAAGAAAACCTCCCTTTTCAGCTTTTTTATCCATCCGGTTTACAAACCCTGTAGGTATGTTGATCTCAAAGTATCCGAAAAAAGAAATGGCGAAAATGACAAAAACCAGAAAGAAGATGATGTTGGCTACTGCTCCGGTAGCCAGATCATTGGCTAGCCCAACTCCGAAAAAACTGGTGAACACCAGTCCCACTAAAATATAGATTCCAATGATTGAAAGTCCGTAAGTGATTGCCTTCACCTTTGCTTGCCCTTTTGACTGGCTATTATTGGTGAAAAAAGCCACTGTCATAGGAATCATTGGAAATACGCACGGTGTAAGCAAGGCCGCTAAACCAAATAAGAAAGCTGCGATAAAAAAGCCCCAAAGTGATGCACCTTCCTCCGACTCCAGTAGCTCGTCAAAGTCACTTCCTCCAGCCACAGCCTCCAATTCATCCCCTCCAACTACCTTAATCAAATCTATCTCAAATTCCTGGTCTCCCGGAATGCACTGACCTGTTACATCGGTACAGGTCTGAAAGTCTAATATGCCTGATACTTTAAGATCCTTGGAGAGGACCTTTATTTTCTGTCTGAATTCCCCCGTTCCAACGAAATAGGTGACATCAGCACCCCAAATGTCATCATACTTTTCTTTGGCATTTATAGGAATCAAATCCCCAACTACTTCAAACGAATTGTTTTCTTCGAAAGTCACTTCTGTGGGTAAAGGGCCAACGTCTTCGCCAATGTCACTGGAATAGATATACCAGTCATCAATGACCCGAACCTTGAAGATTAACTCAACTTCATCGCCCGTTTTCACTTCGGTTTTCGAAACATCAAATGTCCAGGATGTGGTTTTGATCAATTGTCCCAATGCCAGATATGGCATAAGCATGACCCCCATTAAAATGAATAATTTCTTCATCGTTTTGTATCTCACATTCTTCTGATGTCTTTATCTATAGGTTTGTTTGATAATAACCCTACCGATTAACGAAAAATCTCTAATAAAGATAACCTTGTGGCTTGTTTAATCGGTTCGACTTTGTACAGCCAAACTTATTTTGACATTTCAGCAAAGTTCTTGAAGAACTCAGGAATTGTCTCAATTCCCTTGAAATAATTAAAAACTCCATAATGTTCATTGGGCGAATGAATTGCATCAGAATCTAGTCCAAATCCCATTAACACTGTTTTTAAACCCAGAATCTGCTCAAATAGTGCCACGATTGGAATGCTTCCTCCTCCCCTAAATGGTATTGGTTTCTTTCCAAAAGTAGTTTCCATAGCCTTTGAAGCAGCTTGATAAGCTGGTGAGTCTGTTGGTGTTACGGCTGGCTGACCTCCATGATGTGGTGTGACCTTAACGCTTACTGAATCGGGTGCAATTGACTCGAAATGTCTGGCGAACAGCTCGGTAATTTTGTCGGGGTCCTGATTTGGTACCAGGCGCATCGAAATTTTAGCATAAGCCTTCGAAGCAATTACTGTTTTGGCACCTTCGCCAGTGTAACCTCCCCAAATACCGTTGACATCCAGTGTTGGTCTGATCGATGCTCTTTCCATGGAGCTGTATCCTTCTTCACCCTCGACATCACTCAGACCAATGGAGTCCTTGTATTCTTCAAGGTCAAAAGGGGCCTTGGCCATTTCTTGCCTTTCTTCCGTGGAGAGTATTTCGACATCATCATAAAATCCTGGGATATTGATTTTTTGATCTTCCGTTTTGAGAGAAGCAATCATTTCGGCCAATATGTTGATGGGGTTAGGAACCGCTCCTCCATACAGTCCAGAATGCAAGTCTCGATTGGGTCCGCTTACTTCCACTTCGACATAGCTTAAACCACGAAGTCCTACGGTAATTGATGGAACATCGTTCGCAATGATACCCGTATCGGAAACCAATACGACATCAGCCGAAAGCATTTCGGTATTGTCTTTAAGAAATGTTTCCAGATTTTCCGAGCCAACTTCTTCCTCACCTTCTATAATGAACTTTACATTACAAGCTAATTCACCCGTTTCCATCATGGCTTCAAATGCTTTGACGTGCATGTAGACTTGACCTTTATCGTCACAAGAACCTCGAGCAAATATCGCTCCCTGAGGATGCAATTCCGTCTCTTTAATCACTGGCTCAAAAGGAGGAGAATCCCATAAGTCTAATGGATCGGGCGGTTGCACGTCATAGTGGCCATAAACCAATACTGTAGGCAAAGCCGAGTCAACCAATTTCTCCCCATAGACGATTGGATGACCTGCAGTCTCACATACCTCCGCTTTGTCCGCACCAGCCTCTATCAACCTATCTTTTATAAAGCCTGCTGCTTTTAGAACATCTTCTTTGTAGCGGCTGTCGGCACTAATAGACGGTATTCTAAGCAAGTCCAACAGCTCACTTAGAAAGCGATCCTTGTTCGATGATATGTATTGATTTACTTCACTCATAGTTCAAATCTTGATGAGCGCAATTTAAGAGAAATAGTTCTAGAACATAGCCCTGAATCTGACGTTTGGACTTCTTGTTGTTTGATCGTCAGCCGCCAAGAAGATCGGCAATCTTCTCATCAATTTCCTGGACGGTAGTAGGTCCGTACCCCGATTTGAAAAGCTGAATCTTACCTTCCTGATCCAAAACGCAATGTGTCGGATAGCCGGAGACTTCGTAAAGAGTTGCTATTTCCTTGGTGCCTGGAAAAAGGTCATAGTCAAACCTCGTCTTTTCAGAAAACTTCGCAATGCTCTCTTTTTTATCTAGGGCCAAAGCGATGAACTCAACCTCTTTTCCATGGTATTTCTCTACCATTTCATTTAGTTCGGGCATTTCCATAATACAAGGTTTGCAGCCAACAAACCAAAAGTTGATTGCCACAACTTTTCCTTTCAGCTCACTTAGCTTGACATTATTCCCGTCCATATCAAGGGCTTCAAAGTCCTTTGCCTCGGTGCCAATCATGGCGGCCATCCGTGCTTGTGCTTCCTGAAACATCTTCATCATATTTTTCTCCCTTTCAGTCAATTCACGTAATCGGTAGGCCGCTACCTTTCCAGAGTCATCCGCATAGTAATCGAAACCAAACTTCATGCTACTTCTAAGCTTCTGAGCCTCTTTACGCTTCAGTAAATTCCCATTGATGTCATAGGCGTCAAGATTGTCAATATCAATCTTTCCCATTCCCATAAGGTCTTTGGTCTCTAGCTTCTTCAATCCTTCGGGAAATGTCTTTGTTTGTGCATGCAATCCTGAGGTCATAAACAAAACGACAAGGGAAGCAATGGCTATTGGTGTTTTCATAGCTAAATCAACTTTTCGAGATTGAATTTAATAAAATAAAGTAGCCTGTATTTGGCACGATCATTTTTGCAAAAGCCCTTCTATTCTTTTGTCGAGGATGCTCACCAGAGCTCCGTTATATCCCCTGTTGAAGAATTGCACTTTGCCTTCTTTGTCGATCAGGAAATGGGTCGGATATCCGACAACATTGTAGAGTTGGGCAATTCGTTCACCCTCTGGTACGATATCATAATGGAATGGTATTCTCTGCAAGAATGGCTCAAGCTTGGTTTTTTCATCTAAAGCTACTGCAACGAATACAACATCCTCTTCCTTGTACTTCTCAACCATTTCGTTCAACTCGGGCATTTCTACAATGCAGGGCTTGCAGCCTATAAACCAAAAATTCAATGCAATAATCTTTCCTTTCAACTCAGATAGATTCAGCCCGTTGCCCTGCATATCCATAACCGCAAATGAAGGTGCCTCTGTATCTTTCCAATCTCCGGTATTATCCCGTTTCATAAAAGCATTTAGCTTTCTATCGTATTCTTCTTCATTGGATGCTCTAAAAACAACCGCTTGTGGTACTCCCCGCTTATTACCATAAACCTCCATTACATACTTGGGGCTGGAGGAGTACTGCATTCTCTGAATCTGATCAAGTTTTTTGCCTTCCTGATCGAACGCATCTAAGGTAAAAGCCAAGCCTTTGCCCTTGAGTTCCTGCCCACTCAGCTTATGAAGTTTTGAAGGAAGGAATTTGTATTTCTGAGCTGTCACCAACCCAACAGACAAGACTAAAAATAGGAGAGTAATAAAAGTCTTAGACGGTTTCATCTGATCAACCTGATTTAGGTACAAGTTAGGGAATTATTAGAACCCATCACCTTCATCCTTATCCTTCTTCTTTAAGGTCTGGGATGACTCATTCGCCATTAACAGTCGGTACGGCTCATCAAGACCGTAATAGATTTTTTGGTAGGCACTTGCCCAAACCATCACTTCTTCAATAGTTGCAGCAAAAAAGGTAAATGATCCGGGTCGAGCTTTACCCACATTGGATTCCGCAAGAATAATATTGTTATACGCAGGATTGGAAGAAAAAGTGGCTAAGCTCACCCCATCGTGGCCAAAGTAATACCATGTTCCATCGGTCATTTGAAGGAGAATGTTAACGAAATCACCTTCTGGTGTTTTTCTGATTTCCACAAAACCGTCTACTTCAATATTCAAGTCAACGTTGCCTACATTGCTCAACCCAATTTTACCCTCACTATAAAAGGCTTTGTTTTGCTTCGACCATTTCAAATTCACTTTGGTTATTACAAAGTCTTTCAACAAATTCTCCGAAGCTGCTACCAACGGTGAGTAAGAACTAAGGTTGATATTATCCCAAGCTCGAGTTGCTTCATCACCGATAATTTCAGCCACTTTGTATATAAGATCTGATCGATCATCATGAGCTCTTTTTACTACCAATTGCTCCCCCATAGCCTTGAGGTTTTGAGCCATTTGTGGAAAGGCCTCGTCAGGTAGGTCAAAGTCTACTGTTAAGAGCGCATCGATTTGATAATCCGCGGAATCGAGGTTTCCAAATCCAATTCCAGCACCTTCTACTCTCATCCCTTTATTATTCGGGCCAACAAAGTTCAGCTTTCCTTCAAAGGAAACGTCTTGAGTATCTTCATAATAGGCAAACATGCTTCCAGAGTAGGACGACCCATTCAGTTTATTAGGATTTTGAACTTTAAATGCACTGGTATCGGCATCATATCTTAGATATCCTCCTCTTGGTATGAATAGGTCATCATCGTCAAAACCTCTCTTTTCGGTAATAAAAGACAGGTAGATGTCACCATTATTGAAGTGTAAGCCTGCATTTAATGGATCGCCTCCTTCGGTTCTTGCATTGTCGAAGTCAACAATCACTTCCTGAACGTCATCATTAGAAGCATATTCAATCCAAACATTTTTGCCTTGGAGTTTCTTTAAGTTCAAACGTACTGCACCATCCAGTTCTAATGCTTTTCTGTAGGCATACATGTAAACATCTCCCTTAAATGTGAAGCCAGGAGAAACAACCAAGTTGTGCTGAGCAGATACTGTTCCACTGGACTTGGTATATGTTCCTACCTCTTCATCAGTGACCAATTCAAAAGCGTTAAACTTTATAGCAAATGTATCCTGCACTGTATTTACCAATTGATAAGTACCTTCACCCTTGAATTCATTTCTGGATACGATATCAATATTAGCATCATAGAGCCTATGAAAAGCATTGGCGGTATCAATTACCACTATGGCATTGGTCAGCCGATCTATCCGGGATTTCTCAAGTATCGTTACCGTGTTTCCTTCTGGGGTAATTCTGGCATCGGCAACCGTGATATAAGGAATACCTTCGGCCTTTAGTTCAAGCTTGTCAATATCATAGGTAGCACCAGAAGCGTTAAATGCCAGGGAATCCAATGCCTCATTGGTTGTGTAGAAAAAAGACTGACTTATATCCACCGTATCTGGTTTACTCATCCGAATTACCTTTTCATCAATATCCCAGACTGCTGTAGGTATCGAAGTTTTGACTTGTGCAAAAGGAAGTTCCAGGGCAGCTACTCCTTGTTTTTCTGGCTGAATGTCCACGAGTTTGGCAGCGAGGTCATAGTCCAACTTAATGTCCTCGCCTGTCATGATAGTTTGTCTCGGGTTTTCAGGACCTATTTCAAAATCGGCATTTCTAGCGGCAAATCTGGTTTCCTCAAAACTCAACTTTTCACTAGTGGTATTAGAACCGTCCAGCGCAAATTCTCCAGCTCCCTTGAGGCCCTCTGTTGTGACCACCATTGTCCCATCAAATTCAGCAATTGAATCATAAACTAAAAAGGACTCCCTACGGCTTTTCAGGAGCATACTGTCCTTCTTTACCAACCAGTTCATTTCGTAGTCTTTGAAGACAACTGATGGAAAGGAAGCCCCATTCAAATCTCCGGACTTCATCTCACCTTTCAGCCCATTTTCTGCATAGAGCGAATCCAGGAAGAAACTTGACCTTTCTACCTCAAATACACTTGTCAGATAGTCAATCTGACCACTAGAGCTCAACCCACGAGCATCTAAACTGATGTTATCATACAACCTAGCTTCGGTACCATAAATTGGATATCCTTCATCCGGAACTCTATGTAAGAATCCAAGCGAATTATCTTCATTGGCCAAGAGTTTTTCCTTGAAATCTGGGAAGATGCCGCCCGAAGTAAACGTACCCTCAAAAGCCAAAGTCGATGGATCGGCATCTGCCGCACTATCAAGCCTAAAGGGTGGAACATCAAAGTAGACCGTGCTGTCATAGGCGCTTCCCAGAACATCCGGTTTATCAAAATAAACTACCGCTCTTTTATCCGAATTGAAGATTGGAAATTCCGGAAATGAACGAAGCGCAGATTTATTGTTGGGCTGGTTGATGAATAACTTACCTGAAGTATCGACCAATTGATTGTCTAGCTTTTGTTTGTTCCCGCGCTCATTTTCAACCAGCAATTTGATTGAATCGATCTTTGGAAGATCGACCAGAAAACTGTCATACTTGAAAGTGATCTCTTGTCCCAAAAACTGGAAGTTTCCAGCGCTCATTACTCCATCAAATTGAATGTCACGGTTTTTAAGGATAGTCACCTCCCGATTGGTGGGCTCGATGATCACGTCAAGGGAGTCACTCACATAGAAACTCTCAACCCCACGCATCTTAAGTATATTATCTTTAAAATAAAGAGTGGCATTTGGCTCAGATCCAATTATTGACGGAATGATCATATCGTCATAATCTTTCCGATAGAATTGGGATAAGTAGAAATGAAACCCTTTTCGTGTGATTTTGATCCCTCCAAGACTAGCATCGAAATCTATTAAACCACTCTGCATAAGATCAAACATTGTTTTGCGAAGCAATGCCTCGTTGATCTTTGTCTCCTCCACTAAATCCAGGAGAGAGAATTCTACGCTATTAATCTTTTTAGAATAGTTAATAAGAATGAGCAAAGGATGAAAATTGTGCAATCCTGAGAGTGATTCGAATCGATCCCTCCTAAAATAATCTCTTGATTCCACTACAACCGGCTTCTCACTTCTGGCAGTAACTACCGAGATATCCAAAGAATCCTGTTTGATATCCCATTCAATCATATCGGCCGTAATGTCCATATTGAAATAAGACGAATTATATGGAGTGTTATTGAATCCTCCCTTTGCAGATCGGAGCCTTAATACCGAACGATCCGTTTCATACTCAAACTGAACTGCCGGATGGTAAATAGAATCATTACCTTGATAAATAATCACTGCAGCCACTCTGGCTGTAATCATTGAGTCAGCTTCCTGAAAATTAAACAAGGTTGATGTTGCCTTAAATCGTTTTTCTCCTTCTTCAAATGCTTCGATAACCGAAAGCTGGTCATAGGCTGAAGAACTATAAACATTTGCTCCTCTCAGTGCTACTCCACCACGATATCTAACATCTCCTTTACTAAAATTTGAAAGGGTAATATCATGCCGATAGGATTTAAACCTTGGATAAGTCAGTGCCTTTGCTTTTGTTTGACCACCCTCGTACTCCATAACACCCTCTATAGGCTCCAATAACTTCTCAGGATAGGTCAAGGTCACATTTTCGGCTGTCAGCTTATTGTCCTGGATCATAAAGGAATAACCTTTGAGATCTGCATGAACTTCGGGACCAAGCACTTGTGTATTGGACCAATCCATCCTGCCTTTTTCTCCTACAAATTGACCCTTTTCTATTATGACAGAACCAGACGTCCCTTTAAGCCAGGTAGTATCTTTTCTGTTCACAAAGGCCAGGTTTACCCCGGTAAATTCAATGGCCGCTCCTTTAATCGGTGGTAGTATAATTTCAAATCCTCCAGAAACATAGCTGTCACTCGGTTCCTCCTCGGTTTCAACAGCTTCCATTGATTTGTTAAGCTCGTCCCAATTAATGCTTGACCATTGCTCTTCTGCAGACTTTTCTTCTACTTCCTCTTCGTCAAAAAAGTCCTCAGGCTCATCCTCGACAAATTCTTCTTCATTGTCAACATACTTGAAGACGAAACTTCCTCCCCTGACCACCAGGTCGTACGTATTGCTTTTGAACAATGCATTTTCGTTCAGGAAGAGGTTCACATTGCTCAAATAGGTAGAGATGTCCTTCCTCTCATATTTGTCTAGTACCTTCTCGGTGGTTTCAAGAAATCCATCCAACTCAGCACCTTGCATATTCTGAATTCTGACTGCTGAATTGATCGCCCCGAAAAAATTGAGGAATTGAGGTCTCACTTTGAATCGTTTATCGACCATTTTCTCGGTGATGCTCATCATCCTGGATTTTTGATCAGAATTGAAATTCTGCTGATCCCACAATTCCGCAAAATCGTCTCCTATAGGGTTCTCCAATCCTTTTTTAACAGATAAGCCAAATTGTGATACACTATCAGAAAAGTTAAGATTTTGCCCAAGCCCGGGCATAGCAACGAAGCAAGACACCAAGAGGATTATAATGACCTTTTGCATTCGATTCATGAAGTAGATACAATGCGCCTAAATTGTATAACGCATTAGGTGAGAGTTTCTTTGAATAAATTTACACTTTCTTTAGCAAAAGTGCTGCCCAGTCTCGTTTCGAACTTCGAGATATTTCTACCAATCCCATAGAGTTGCACTTATCAACTAAATCTTGAGCATCAGATTCATAGAAACCACTCAAGAATAAATGACCATTAGAGTTCAATAATTTGACATATTCGGGTATCTCTTCCAGAAGAACATTCTTGTTAATGTTGGCAATTAGAATGTCGAAATTTTCCTCAAATTCTAACCCTGAGATGGCACCCAATAAGAGGTTTTTAGGCGATATCCCGTTCAATTTAAAATTCTCAGCAGCGTTCTCTATGCACCAGTCATCAATATCTGTCGCACTCACCTCACTAGCACCCAGCTTGCTTGCCATTATCGCCAAAATACCTGTGCCGGACCCTACATCAAGTACCTTCTTATCATTGTGATCGAGGTCAAGCTGCATTTCCAAAAGCTGATGAGTGGTCTCATGATGCCCAGTTCCGAAAGACATTTGAGGGTTAATGATTATTTCATATTCAAATTCTGGTTTTGAAGGATGAAAAGAAGCTCTGACATAAATTCGACTCCCAACCTTAATAGGGTCATAGTTTTTCTCCCATTCCAGGTTCCAGTTCTCCTTGGCAATCTTGTTCAGTTCATACCATATCTTGGTTTGTTTCCGATAATTGTTGAAGAGCTGCTGTAATCCAGGATGGCTGAAGTTAGACTCGGGGATATAAGCATCAAATCCCACTTCGGTTTCTACAAATGAATCGAAATCCAATTCTCCCATTTCTGCGATCAGGATATCGCGAAAAGGCTCATTGCAATGGACTTTGATCTCAATAAAATTCATGAACTCAATATGACTTCGCAATATCCACGAAATCTCTGGACTTGAGAGAAGCTCCTCCTATTAGCCCTCCATCAACATCTGCTTGTGCAAACAATTCAGGTGCGTTACTGGGCTTGCAGCTACCTCCGTAAAGAATTGATATTTCATTCGCAATATCAGCACCGTATTTATTGGCCAGGAATTCGCGAATAGCCTTGTGCATTTCCTGGGCTTGCTCAGTGGATGCCGTTACACCTGTGCCTATTGCCCAAATGGGTTCATAGGCGATAACAACCTTTGTAATATCGTCTTCAGATAAATGAAAAAGGCTTTCTTCTAATTGGTTGGTGACAAACCGGACATGGTTTCCCTCTTCTCGGATTTCAAGGGATTCTCCACAGCAGAAGATTGGCCCTAACCCGTTATTCAATGCAAGATCAACACGAGCTGCAAGCTGAGAATTCGTTTCGTTATGATATTCGCGCCTTTCACTATGACCTAGAATGACATGTGTAGCGCCCACTGATTTTATCATATCTACGGAAATATCACCTGTATAAGCTCCTGAAGGATGCTCACTCACATTTTGAGCAGCCAAAAACACTTTATCACTACCCTCTACAATCCGTGAGACCTGACTTAAATGAACAAAAGGTGTGCATAATATGACAGAGACATCATCCGTCAATTCATCATTCACCATATTGACTACTTCTGAGGCCAACGCTAATCCCTCGTTAAGCGTCTTGTTCATTTTCCAGTTACCGGCTACTACTCTTTTTCTCATTATCTAACGGATTCTAATTTCGCCCAAAGATAAATCATTCTATCTTAGATCAATGTCCTTTGACTGGGAAGACAAAAAGAAACGAAAACGGCTTGAACCTAAAGAGGCCAAAATAAAAGCTGCTGACTATTGCGCCTATCAAGAGAGATCTCAACAGCAGGTTCGAGACAAGCTCTACGAATACGGGCTACACCAAGACGAAGTAGAAGAAGTGCTGGCTGATCTCATTGTGGAAGGTTTCATTAATGAGGAACGATTTGCCAGAGCCTATGCCGGAGGGAAATTTAGAATAAAGGGTTGGGGGAAGCGTAAGATTATTCAAGGGCTTAAGCAGCACAAGATTTCGGACTATTGTATAAAAAAAGGACTGGAAGAAATCCCTCTCGCTGACTACTACTCAACATTAATGAAGCATGCAAAAAAGAAATATGCCAACCTCAAAGGGAACAGTGACTATGTCATTCGTGGCAAGCTTACCCAGCACTTGGTAATGAAGGGATTTGAAGGAGGAATAATTTCAGATGCGATTGACGAGCTCATTCGATGACTATGCCAGTCCTCTTTGCCAAAGAAAGATATATCGGGCACCGAGTAATATCATAATTGGAATGAAAGCCGTGGCATAAATTTGAATTCCAAAACCCCATACCAATAACATCATGATCAACAGTATAAAAAGAAAGCGAACATAGCCCCTTACCCATCTCGGGGGGTCCTTTCTTACTACCAGGAAGGCCACATAGATATTTGGTAAAAATGCCCAAAGTACGTTGAGATTTTTGGCCATCCCGGCATGTTCACTTCCAAACCACAGAAATACGACAGCTAATCCCAGAAAACCGGTCAGAAACAGGATAATGAAATCCATAATCCGACTTCGACCATTTCGTTTAATATCTCTGAGGGTCATTCCCAGAACAACCAAGGCTAATAATGAAAACACCAAAATCGGGTTGAGAATCCCTGCTTTTGGCTCGGCTTTATTGGAATCGTAGAGCATTCTGGCGCTTTTCACCAAGGGTCTTTTTACTCCATTTTCAGTGATATACGCATTCTCTAACGTACTCAATACATAATCGGGCAAAAACGTATGCTCTTCCAACGAGGCTGCAGAATCGACAGGTGTACCAAGGGCAATGTCCATTCCCATACTAATCCAGGGCATACTGGTGGTTTCTTTCCTGAGCAGATCCCTAAATGAGCTGGTAACTGTCAGGTAATTTTCAAAGGACACTTTGTCTCCGAGAAATTCCTTAATGATCACTGGTAACTTGGTAGCGCAATTATCAAAGAAGAAGTCGTACTTATACTTTTTGTTTTCCGGCTTAATGTTCCATTGAACGAAATCAAATATTTCCTGCTTTTCTACTGAATCGATATCAAGCACTTGCTCATATACCCATCTCTCATAGTATTCATAGGCTCTCATAAAATGAGAAAACTCTCTGGAGTTGACCTCATATAGTAGTTTACCCAAGGTGAACTTTGTATAGAAATTTGGTGTGTCGAAATCAAACCCCCCATAGTCATAGACATTATCCAATCCCCAAATCGGATCTTTGATCCTGAGCGCATTATGACCAAATAAAGCATCGAGTTCCTCGCCCGGGCCACAGGTGAGAATACTTACTTCTGCCTGATTGGACAGGGTCAGGTTTTGCGCATTGAGCCAGACTGGCGACACCATGCACAAAAGAATAAGGAGTTTCCTCATGGCGATAAATCTAATCGTTTTGGCTTAATTAAGACATGCTGGAGAGAAAAAAGGCTACAAATTTTGATCCAAAAAAGGTCGGGAGTAATTTGATCTTCTAGTGAATCGCAACTGGCAAGACAGTCTGAATTTCATAAGCAAACTGACTCCTTTAAGAGCTTGGAACGCTTTCCTTTTGGTGTTTAGTTATCTGTTTTCGAAACTTTCCAAATCACCTGTTCATTTTGGAATGCCCACCGCCATTTCAATCGAGCCAACAACTTCCTGTAACCTCAGATGTCCTGAATGCCCAAGTGGTCTTCGAAGCTTTTCAAGACCAACCGGAATGTTAGGGAATGAACAATTCCAAAGACTAATGAATGAACTCTCACCCAGGTTGAGCTACCTTACTTTCTATTTTCAAGGCGAGCCCTATCTCAATCCATCTTTCTTGAATCAAGTACAAATTGCCTCAAAGAAGAAGGTTTATACCACTACATCCACCAACGCACATTATTTGTCTGATGAAGTCTCCAAAAAGACGGTGGAATCAGGATTGGATCGATTGATTATTTCACTGGATGGCACTTCACAGGAAACCTATGAGCAATACCGTGTAGGAGGAAAACTCGATAAGGTGATACAGGGCACGAAAAATGTAATTCGATGGAAAAAAGAACTACGATCGAAGACACCTTATGTGGTATTTCAGTATTTAGTGGTGAAGCCCAACCAACACCAACTCCAAGAAGCTGAACGATTGGGCAGGGAACTGGGTGTAGACAAAGTGGTTTTCAAAACTGCCCAAATCTATGACTACGAAAATGGCTCTGACCTAATCCCCACAATTGAGAAATACGCACGTTACAAAAAAGGCATTGATGGCCAGTGGCATATCAAAAATGAGTTAAAGAATCATTGTTGGAAAATGTGGCATTCATGTGTCATTACCTGGGATGGCAAGGTTGTCCCATGCTGCTTCGATAAAGATGCACACTATCAGTTAGGTGACAGTGCTCAAGAGTCTTTCAAAAGTGTCTGGAAGGGTGAGCCTTACAAGGAATTCAGAGCGTCTCTTATTCGTTCAAGAAGTGAAATTGAAATGTGTAAAAACTGTTCGGTTGGGACAAAGGTGTGGGCTTAAGAAAGCCTCAAGAAACAAGCTTCAAGTTCTAAGTCAAGGGGCTAGGATTTTAGATGACCGGGCAGTTTTACAGCCTTTTTTGACTCTTCCGGGGCACAAGCATCACAGCCACTGGTAGCACAGCCACTTTCAGCCTTATATTGCTTCCATAGATTTCTTCCCATATAAACCAGGGCTCCCAAGAACAGTATAACTAAAATGACTTCCTGCATAATGATTTGCTAACGCTTAACAAGTCTTCAAAGTTCGTAGTAATTCTTATTTATTCCAATGCTTCTGAATCACACTCAGCATTTCAGACGATACTTCGTTGGAAGCAACTATCTCCCTCCCAAATAGAAAATTCTGGCCACCTGAAAAATCCATCACCTTTCCACCTGCTTCTTGTACAATTAAAGCCCCGGCAGCAACGTCCCAAGCATTGAGATTATATTCAAAGAATCCTTCAAACCTACCGCAAGCCGTGTAAGCTAAATCAACTGCAGCACTACCCATCCTTCTTAATCCATGGGTGTTCTGCATAAAGTCGTTGATGATCCTCAAATATTGGGTCATTTGTTCGAAGTTGTAGTAAGGAAAACCAGTAGCCAACAAAGCCTTGTCTAAAGATTTAGCATTTGAAACTTTAATAGGCACATGGTTCAAAAACGCCCCATTTCCTTTGATGGCATGAAAACACTCATCTCGATTGACCTCATAAACAACTCCCATACTTAGCTCATTTCGTTTCATCAATGCTACTGAAATTGCAAAAACGGGCAGTCCATGAGTAAAGTTGGTCGTACCATCAAGTGGATCAATGATCCAATTATAGATGTCTGATCGTTTATTTGATGTGCCTTCTTCTGCTATAAATCCAGATCCCGGAAGGAGTTCTTCTAATCCTTTAACAAGGCGGTTTTCGGCCTCTTTGTCGACATAGGACACTAAGTCGTTTAACCCTTTGTATTCGATTCTATCCGAATCAAATTTTTGTGATTCCTGACGGATGAAATCGCCAGTTTCCTTTACTAAAACAATGACCTCCTGAAGTAACTTTTGCATGCCGATGAATTACATGAACGGCACAAAGATAGACCTTATTTGATCCAGTGCTTTTTATTAAATGATTAACTTGAATCAATCAACCTTTACCATATGAAGAATTGCCTCCTCTTGGTCTTACTTGGCTTTTTTGGTCTACTCTCGTGTCAACCTGAGCGTCCTAAAAACGAGGTAATTGTCATGGGCATGATCCACAGTGGTCACCGGACCAATCCCGACTATGATATTGAAGTGGTCAAAAATCTGATTCGAGAAATCAATCCGGATTATATTCTTACCGAAATTCCTCCAGATCGCTATCCTACTGCACGAAAAGAGTTTGATGAACTGGATACCATCATGGAGCCTCGCGTGAGAGTATTTCCGGAATATGTCGATGCCATTTTTCCACTCACAAAAGAGATGAGCTTTGAGATAATCCCGACTGCAGGTTGGACCAAACCGATGAACGACTATAGAAGACAGCGATTTGCTGAAATTCGGAACGACACTGCCTGGGCAGATCGTTGGGCTCAATACCAAGATGCGATCAGGAGGTCAAGAGAGGCAATGGAAAAGGCCGGAGATAGGAATGATCCCTATTTCATTAATTCTGATACCTATGACGAGGCGGCAGAAATCCAATATTCAGTGTATAATAAGCTGTTGAACGAAACACTGTTACTTGGGGGTTGGGATAACATCAACATCGCCCATTATTGGAATATTGAAAAAGCGCTGGAAAAACATCGATACGAGGGAAAGCGATTTCTTATTACCTATGGTGCCGGTCATAAGGGTTGGTTTCTGAGAGAACTGAGAAAACGGGAAGATATAGCGTTATTAGAAATGGCGCCTTTTTTGGACAAAGTTTTGAAATGATATGGATAGACGAAGTGTACTGAAATATTCCTTCTCAAGTTTAGCCGCCACTGCACTATTAGGTAGTGGAATTCGCGAGCAACTTTTAGACAAGGCCACGCATACTGCCGCAATTCTGACCGAAAATGCAAATGATGAAAGCTATTGGCAATTGGTCAAAAATCAATTCGATTTTGAGAAAGGCCTTTACTATTTCAACAATGCCTCACTTGGCCCATGTCCTAAGTTGGTGGTTGATTCTACGAATCAATTTAGAGCCCTACTTGATGGTTTTCCCTCAAAATACATGTGGGGTGGGTGGCAAAAAGAAAAAGAGGAAGTGAGGACTAAGGTTGCTAACATGTTCTCATGTGACAAAGAAGAAATTGCCCTTATTCATAATACGACTGAGGGTATGAACATCATGGCCTTTTCGATGGACTTGAATCCCGGTGACGAGGTCATTCTAGGAAATCATGAGCACCCTAGTGGAACGGTTCCATGGCAGCATTGGCAAGAAAAGAAGGGCATCAAACTCGTACGGCCCGTTCTACCCATTCTTCCCGAATCCAAAGAGGAAATTGTTGAGGTCTATCGAAAGGCAATCACCCCAAGGACCAAGGTTATTTCAATGGTTCATGGCACCAACACCAATGGTATGATTCTTCCTGTCAAAGAGATTAGCCAAATGGCTCATGAACGTGGTATTCTGGTTGGCGTGGATGCCGCGCAAACGGCAGGTACTTTCAAGATTGACCTTCATGATTTGGAATGTGATTTCTATGCTGCAAGTGCCCATAAGTTTCTCTTTGCACCAAAGGGCATGGGCATTTTTTATGCTAAACAAGAGTCACAAAAATACCTGAAGCCTTTGATTGTCTCACGAGCACATTACACAGACGAATCGATCAGGAGACTGGAGAATTATAACACTCGTAATTATCCGGAGCTGTTGGGGTTAGGTACTGCAGTTGACTATTACAACCTGATCGGTGCCGAGAAGCGAGAAGCGAGAATGCGTGATTTGAAACACTACTTCAGGAGTGCCCTTGAGAGTAATAAAAAGTTCAAGTTCAAAACACCTGCTGCCAAAGAATTATCGTGCGCCATTCAAAATGTGGAAGTCGTTGGAAGAAAAGTGGGAGAAGTGAAAAACGAACTCTTCGATAAATTCAAGATTGACTGCAGACCAATGTCGGGTTATAGAATAAATGGGTTGCGTATATCCCTATCAGTTTTTACTACAAAATCGGATGTCGATTATCTTGTCAATGCCCTCCATAAAATCTAGGGTTTACCGGCAATGACCAGAACAAACTCGCCTTTGACTCCTTTTTCATTAAAGTGAGCAATCAATTCTGAAAGTGTCCCTCTCACTGTTTCCTCAAACATTTTAGTCAGCTCCCTGGATACGGAAGCCTGCCGGTCACCTAAATGCTCCTTAAGTTGCTCTAGGCATTTCACCAGTCGATGTGGGGATTCATAAAGAATAATTGTCCGCTCTTCTTCAGCCAAATTCTTGAGCCTTGTTTGTCTTCCTTTCTTATGCGGAAGAAATCCTTCAAACACAAATTTATCCGTGGGCAGACCTGAATTAACCAAGGCTGGAACAAAGGCCGTAGCTCCTGGGAGACAGTTAACTTCCAAATCATTGGCGAGCACTTCCCTCACCAGTAAAAACCCGGGATCGGAAATACCAGGAGTTCCGGCATCGGAAATCAAAGCCATTTGTTCACCCCCTTTCATTCTTTCTACGAGCTTTTCAACTGCTTTATGTTCATTGAAAATATGGTAGCTCTGTAAAGGTTTATTGATAGCGTGATGTTTAAGAAGTTTTCCTGAAGTGCGGGTATCTTCAGCTAGAATAATATCAGCACTTTTGAGCACTTTGATCGCTCTCAACGTGATGTCATCCATATTGCCAATGGGAGTGGGTACAAGAAACAGAGAAATATCTTCCTGAGACATTACAACCCGGCTACGCTGTCAATAATTCGGGCAAGTTTTCTGTCACTATCGGTTACAATATTTCCCGCGTCATGAGTTGTCAACTCAATCTTAACTGTATTGTAAACATTGGACCAAAAGGGATGATGGTTCATTTTTTCAGCTTCTATGGCCACCTTGGTCATAAAACCAAACGCCTCTGTGAAATCTTTGAATTCAAAAGTTTTGACGAGTTTGTTATCTTCTTCTTCCCACATAATACTTAGTGTTTTTCAGCTGAAATTACGTATTGATATTCTAGACTCTGAAGGTCTAATGAGACACTTTTGAATCCCGCGGCCCTGATTTCCGATTCAATCTCCTCGGGTTTTACTTTGAAATCATCTGAGGGCCCTACTGGTGTATTCCCTATTTTATAATCGACAACAACGAGCTTACCATTTTCCTTCAAACTCCCTAAGATTGAGTTGAGGTACTCGGATCTATCCGGCAGATAAAAATAAGTATTAACAATTAAAACAGCATCGACCTCTTCTTGCTCAAGGTTGGGTGTTTCTGATGGGGTCAATCTCGTTTCGATTTTTTGTGCCCAATCCCCTACAATCTCAATTTGCTCATCAATATATTCGAGGGCTTTTGGATCAATATCAAGAGCAATCACCTTTTCGGCCGTCTGAGCCATTTTTAGAGCAAAATAACCAGAACCTGCACCAATATCAGCAACGATTTTCCCTGAGAGATCCCCTAGTGTACTCAGCACCAATTGAGGATTTTGCCATTCTGTTCTACCACGGTCCTCCTCTGCCACAGGTAATGAATCTGGAGTAGTCGTCAGGCTGCTTCTTTGATCATCAACAGTTTCACCTTTCGCAACTTCTTTCTCTTTGACAGAGGAACAAGACATCGAAAAGATTAAAATAACAAGAAGTGACAGGCGTAACATCAAAGCGCGATTATCCCCTCAATTTCATTCGCCTTTTTGTAAATGTCAATAACTGATTGACTGGAGCCCATCATCACGCGCGCGGTAACACTAACGTATTTCCCTTTGCTTGAAGGCTTAAATTGAAGTTCATGTCCTGTGAAAAGCGCTTTAACTTCCTCTTTTCTCTGTTCAATCACAATGAATTTGAACATATAGAGTGAAGGAAACGAGTGGGCTTCTTCCAGCTTTTCCTGAAATTCTTGAGTGGTTTTGTCCATGACTTAATCTACGATTAATGACAAAAAAATCGGCCCAAGGGCCGATTCAGTTTCCTTAGTAGTATTTGTATCGTTCGTCCGTCACGTTGGCCCTGTCCTTAATCGACTGAGCCAAGGTAAATCTTGCTTGGGCAGCTAAACGTTGAACAATCTGGTTTTCATATGCGGTGTAATCCGCAATCTCCGCTGCAGATGTCTTTCCTTTAAGTTCTAGTAACACAACACCAAGGTCAACACCGACAACGCTTGTTCTATCACCAACATTAATCAATCCATAAGCTGCTCCTATGGCCTCAGGCGCGTTACCCACATTAGGAAGAGAGTTACTATTCAATCGAAGCGCATTTGAAGAATAAAAACGTGCCTGTGGTCCATATGCCGTTGCCATTTCAGCCAGAGAACCACTTAAAGCACCTACTCTTGTTTTAAGAGCCTCCAGTTTCTTCTCATTTCTAACTTTTCCTTCAATCTCTAATCGAACAGATTCAAGGTCGGCAGTACCTTCGCTGACCCTATTGGTATGAACAGCCACAACATATTGATCATCTAGTTCGAAATCTTTTACATCTCCACGCTCGGCTTCATTGAACAGCCAAATCACTATTGATCTTGCATTTCTCAGGCTACCAATACTCGAGGAATTCGACTCAATATTCGAACCACTGAAAACTGAATACCCTTTTTCGTTAGTCAATTCTGTATAACGATCGTAAGATGTTGCATCAGCAGCAAACTCAGCCATCTCCATATAAACCTCGTTGCGAGTGTCTATGGAAGGAGCCATTTCTATTTGAATACTGGCAATTTTGTATCGGTTCGCGGTAGGTACTTCATCTACTTTTATCAAATGATATCCAAACTGACTTTCTACCACTCGATTGACAAGACCTTTGGTCCTTCTAGAGAAAGCTGCTTTCTCAAATTCCGGATCCCATCCGGTATTCTCTTCGTACCAACCCAAATCTCCACCTAGAGGAGCAGAAGAATCATCACTGTTTTCTCTTGCCAATTGTGCAAAGTCGGCACCATTTCTTAACTGTCTTAACAGGCCATTGACTCTATTTCGAGCGGCTCGTTTATCCACATCACTCATGCCTTCAGTATTGATAAGGATATGGCTTGCTTTTACAAATTTCGTTTCGGCCTTCTCTATTGCAGAAAGCTTGTACATAGAGAAAACACCATCGGTAAGCTTAGGGCCTATTATGTCCCCCTCCTTCATGCCTCCAATATTATCCGGCAGGTCTCCAGGAAGAGTTCTAGGGGTGTAAGTAGAAAATCCAATCCCTTGTTCGGTTGTGACAATGGCGTAAGTGCTGTCATCTTCTGTAGCTAGCAACTGCTGCCTGTATCTCTCCATCTCGTCCCAATAGCTGGCAGAATCGGCTGCCGAAGGAATGATAGGGAAAATCACATACTCGAGTGATCTGCTCTCAGGAACCTGGTATTCTTCACTATGTTCTGAAAGATATGCTCTAAGGTCAGCGTCAGTAACTGAAATGGTGGAATCAGGAACTGATGAATAAGGGAAGTAAACATAGTCCACATCGATTCCGTCAAGCTGACTGTTATATTCTCTTTGTGCCTCTGGAAGCGTAGCGTAGTTCGTTTTCGCAATCAGGTTATCATATTTTGTTCTAATCCGATCTGCGGCAATTTGACTTTCCAGAATCTCCCAATTTATCCTGGCCTGTGGATTTAAATTGAGACTCGCCAAGTAGTTGTTAAGAGACTCTCTATCGATTGTTCCTGTTGCCGGATCTCCAAAATTTTGAAGAATCACAGGCGCAATATTTGCTCCTTGCACCATGTCGACTCTTTCGGCCGATGTAACAGACAGACCTGTTTCGTTGAAGAGATCGGCATAAACGATATCATAAATCATCTGATCCCAAGCCTGGTTTCGAATGTTTTGCATCATAGTCTCATTCACAGTGAGACCATTTTGAATGTAGTTGTTTTTTATGCTCTCTACATAGTTAATGAATTGCTCCTGGCTTATCGATTCGCCTGCGATCGTACCGACATCTCTGCTTTGACTTCCCATCAACATCTGTTGAGAATCCGTCAGCACGAATGCGACTATGGCCAGACCCACAAAAATCAACAGCACTTTGGCCATTTTCTCACGGAGCGTATTAATTATCGACATCTCTCAAAATTTAAACAGGCGCAAAAATAACCACATAAGCGCCTAAAATCAAAACAATTACAGGAAGAAAACGACCTTATCTCAATCGTCTTTTAGAGTTTTTACGGAAAGTAACACATTATCGATTCGAGCATCTTCCATTGACACGATCTTAATCTCAAATGGGTAGACCTTTATAATGTCGTTAATACTTGGAATATTCTCTGTTTCAGACAGTATATAGCCTCCCAGCGTATCGTACTCACCTTCCGGAATATTCCAACCATATTCATCATTAAGGTAGTCAATCTCATGCCTGGCACTAAGCAAAAACCGGTTGTCGCCCAGTTTCTCTTCAACCAGATCTTCATCATCGTGCTCATCTTTGATCTCTCCAAAAATTTCTTCAATCACATCTTCGATACTCACAATACCCGAAGTACCACCAAACTCATCGACTACAAGCGCCAAGCTTTTATGTTCCTGAATGAACTGAATCATTAACTCATTGGCCAACATGGTCTCGGGTACGATGATTATAGGGGTCAAAATGCTTGATATGTCGTTTGGCTTTTTGAACAATTCCAGTGCATGACAATACCCAATGACTTCATCAATACTATTCTTGTACACCAGCACCTTGGAATGGCCACTTTCTACAAACTCCTGCTTTAACTCCTCGATATTGTCCTCAATATCCACTGCTGAAATCTCAGTTCTTGGGATCATACATTCCCTTACCTTCACAGTTTTAAACTCAAGAGCATTATTGAAGATTTTTGTGTCTAAATCGACCTTGGCTTCATTTGCGTCTTGTCGCGTATTACGCTGGATGTAGTTTCGGAGGTCTGTGAGGCCAAAAACGGGTCTATCTTCAGAAAATTCTTGTCGCATCACATAGATGATGATGAACTTGGACATCTTCTCGATGATCCAAACCACCAAAATCATCGGCCTGTAAATGATGAGGATGGGAATGGAGAATAGGTTGAGCGAACGATTGGGATTCAATAAGAAAATGCTCTTGGGAGTAAATTCTGCGGTAAAGAGCACAATCAAAGTGGCCACAATAGTCTGTATAAGTTGAATGACAGCCTCTCCATTGAATGACTCCGGAAGAATATCAACGATAATCGGTTTGAGCACAAGCGCCAAAAAGTAACCATAGATAACCAGTGCAACAGTATTGCCTACTAAGGCGGTATTGATGAATTGAGATGGCCTTTGGACAAAGTAGGACAAGATTCGACCTCCAAGTTTCCCTTGATTACTTTCCAACTCTATTTGCAGTTTGCTGGCACTCACAAAAGCAATTTCGGTACCCGAGAAAAACGCAGAAAAAATCAGACTGACGAGGATAATCCCAAGATGGTAATAGTCCATTAACGCTTGTTTTTGCGTTTGGCTTGCTGCTCATTTTTTTTCTCTTCGGCAGCCTTGGCCTTACGATATCTATATAAAAATAACAGACCTATGGATAGCATAAAAATAAAATAGGAGTAGCCAATACCGTACACCATAGTTTGATGCACTCCTATAATGAAAAGAACTACGCAGAGTGAGAAAATTACTGTGTCAGTTCTGGTTCCCATTGTCGTCTTTTATTTTGAAAATAGCGTCCTGTGGTTTTTTGATGTTGTAGGTAGAAAAATCCTGAGGAGCCTCAAGGCCTTCTCCAGGAATCAACGCATCTTCTGTTTCAATGGTAACAAATTTATCAGTATAAATCCGTTGTTCGTCAGGATTCCAAAAGAGTTCCTCCGTGCTGAGCGTTTCTTTTTTCTTGAGATTGGTAACAAATACATTACCTGTTGCCCTATAAATGTTTTCGTCTGCTTTTTGATAGCCATGTTCAGCAGTGAGTTCCGACACCGGATCTCCGAATTCATCGTAGATCACAGCATCAAGTCCCTCAGGAAATTCCAGATCACCATTCTGATGCTGAAGTTGCTTGGCTCCGGTAATCTTAATTTTTATGACTGCCGAGTCACTGACAATTATCTGTACGTCTCCCGACTCCACCAAAGGCCCGTCATATTCCTCCATATCTGCCAGTTTGGTAGACTCCGTAAAACAAGAGCTTAAGACCAAAGCGGTCAACATTGCAAGAAGATATGACAATTGTTTATTCATAAATAAAAACGGTCTTCCTCATTAGAAGAAGACCGCAATTCTTTCTCTATAATTTTTTATTGCTGGCCCTCTGGTCTTCTCTGGAGAGAAACAGAACCGCCAATCCAACAACCGACTGAAATTGACTCGCCTTCTTCTCTATTGGCGGTAAAGATATCACTGATTGTTGGGAACTGCTGCTTGGCCTGTGCCATCTTAGCTCTGTTGTTGGCCTTGGCATACATGTCGAAAGCGGCAATAAAACGTGCCCTATCATCAATCTGACTCTTCTTCTGGTCACATTCGGAACTGCCCATGTACATATCTCCAATCAGGGTATACATGTCTCCGGCTAGCGAAGGATCAGCATTGATGGTTTCAAAGGCATATTGTCTTGCTCCTTTTTTGTCTCCTTCGATTCTCAAAGTGCTGGCAAGCTGTTTCAAGACTTTGGCTTTATCAGTATTGTCATCGGTGAGTTCAACTGCTTTCAGGTAGTATTCTTTGGCCTTTTCTAAATCTTTGTCTTTAGCAGCCCTGGATGCCAATAGTTGTGCCACTCCAAAGTTCGGATCAGACTCAAACTTTTTCTCAGCCGCCTTAACGAACCAAGCTTCATCGGTACACCCACCATCAAAAGCAAAAACGAAAATCTTGTTAGCCAACTCAATATCATCAGGATTCTCATCGAATTTCGGCACCAATTTTTCAACAATAAAATCGCAGTCAATTAGATTCAAATCCGCAAGTTTGGCGTCAATGGCCTCCTTAATGGCCTCATATTTTTTAAGGTCCTGGTTTTTCTTTTTGGCATTGGCTATTTGAAAATCAATATGCTCCGTTGATCTATTGTAGATTTCCAAAACCTCATCGTCAGTAATTCCGATTTTCCTAACCACACCAAAAACTGCTGAATTCATATAATATCGTCCTACAGGATAATAGGCGTTGTTGCCCTTTAATTCATAGGTCTTCTCAAACAGGTCTAGAAGAAACTGAGTCTTTGCATTCTCCTTGAAATACAGTTGAAAAGCATCTATTGCTTTTCTATCTATGTTCTTAGCTTCATCTCCCGGGTAATTGGCGAATCGACCATCCCAAATGGACATCACCTTTTCGGCAGCTGCCGATTTAGCCGCAGGATCCTGTTCCCCCTTCCACAACTCCATGTAGATTTTTCGTCCGTTGATATAAATGGACTTATTGAGTTTTGGATAATCCGACAATAATTTATCAAGCGGAACCTTGGCTTCTTCATAATTGCCCTGCTTGTAACTGTCATCATAAAGAGTGTAGAGTGACTGAACCTCTTTCTTTTCTTCCGGATCCTCAGGCCAATTCCACTGAGCAAATGCAGAAGTGGCAATGAAAACCATTAAACAAGTGTATAAAACCTTCGATTTCATAGCTGTCGTAGTTTAATTGAACTTTTGTCTGGTAAACCAGGTAACATCTTGAACACTAAATCCAAAATTTAGTTTCACATAATTTTCTCGAGTCAACCCATTTTCGGTGTTTCCACGCCTTCCAATGGTCGCTCCAATATTCACTGTAGAAAGTCCCCAAATGGCTCCCAAGGGCAACGATGTTCCAAAACTTATGCCAAAGTCATTGACCGTTTGCCCATTAATCAGATAGGGTGTCCGCTCTGAGTGAATTCCAAATCTATAACTTATCAATCCTAAAATCCCAGGATTTTCAGAATTCGGGATAATTTCTCCACCAACGGCAAGTCTCCATGACTTACCTAAATTGGGACTTGCATTACCAAAAATATCTCGGTAGGAACTCCAGTCCTGAGAATAATAGTCCACGCTTAAATTAAATGTCTGATATTTTTCATAGGTAACACCAAAGCCTACACGCTGTGGTAGCTTTATAAAAACCGGATCAGTATTGGTGTCATCATTGAGAAGATCTCCCATTGTATCGGTGTAGCTAAGTGTATCACGACTGAAAATATTACCAGAAGATCCTTGCTGATCAAGCAGCCTCAATAGTTTACCATTTATATTGGCTTCGGTATTCCACACCGCTCCAAAATTCAGGAAATTGGTTTCCGAAAGTTTTAGCTTGTATGCTGCCCCGAGTTGAAATTGAAAATCGGAATAGCTTCCTCTTTCGATGATCACTGTACGCCCGAATGCCGTATTGGTCCCCCCTTCTAAAAATGCACTGGATTGTTTATTAATAGTACCTAACAGGAGTCCTGCTTTTGCGCCAAATGAGAAATTACCGAAAGTGAGTGCATTTGAGATATAGAACTCGTCTAAGCCTCCGCGACCAAAGACTTCTACCACCTCTGTCGTACCCTCGGGTCCATTGGGATCCTCCAATCTAAATGCATAATTCGATGCCGAAAATGCATTAAAACCGAGTCCTACATTCCACCTACCAGGCAAAATAGGAAGTGATGCTCCAAAGTCCCTAAAACCACCGGTCCCGGACTGATATGACCCTTCTGTACTTGTGTAGTTACGGAAATCAAGGCTTCCACCAATATGGAATACAGCGTTGTCGTTTTGTCCCAGCAATGCGGGGTTAAGTGTATTTATATAATATCTGGAGTTGTATGCTAGTCCTGCACCACCCATGCTCTGATTGGGTGTAAGTGAGCCATAATTAGTCTCACCAATCCCAATGATGGAATAACTCGACTGAGTATGCTGTCCATATGCCGAAACACACATCAAAAATGCTCCAACGAGAGCCACACTTTTTCTAAAACTATTGAGCATTGTAATTCAAAACACGATTTAGTCCAACCAGCACAATTTCGAGGGCTACAAATATGTCAGCTTTTATTTTAGTTTCAAAAGTTTTGGCACCACCGCCAGTAATAATCACCTTTAAATCAGGCATTTTTAACAAAAATTGGCTTATCATACCTTCAATCTCTGCCTGAGTACCATTTATTATGCCACTTTTAATTGAATCATATGTACTCTTTCCAAAAAGATCGGCTTGAGTCGCTGATTCTACCAAAGGTAATCTGGCAGTATAATCATTGATTGCCTTAAACTTTAGGTCAAGACCCGGGCTTATTGCTCCTCCTTGATATATTCCATCGGAATCAAGCAAATCATAGGTTATACAAGTTCCAATGTCAATTACCATTATTGCATGACCAGGAAATTTATCCCAACCTCCGATCACGGCTGCGATTCTATCCACTCCCAGGGTCTTCGGTGTATCATAGTTGATCTTGATAGGTAAAGGAGTTTGGTCGTCTACAAACAAATAATCAAATCGCCCATTCAAGCTTTCTTCAATCTCATCCTTCGAATAACGTACCGACCCTATTACACAAGACTTATATTGAGACTGAGCCATCAACTGCTCAAGACCTTCCAGGTTTTCAACTACTCCATTTTCAGCTAAGACATTCTCTTCAAAAAATGCATATTTGATATTCGTATTCCCTATGTCGATCACTAGGTTCCTCAAAGTGAAATTTTATAACGTAAAGTTTAGTTGAATTGATGAAAGAATCAAGCAAAGTAACAACTTATAGTGTCTTGGGCGTCATGTCGGGGACTTCTTTAGACGGACTTGATCTAGCGTTGGTCGAATTACAACATAAAGAAGGTGTTTGGTCCTTTGACATTTTAAAATCCGATACTCGATCATATGCTGAAGATTGGAAAGAACGGTTAGGAAGTGCCCTTCATGAAAACAAGAAATCTTTGGCCGACCTGGATCTTGAATTTGGAGAATTCATTGGGCACGAATGCCTGAGTTTTCTTCAAGCGACTAAGAGCCCACCTGACTTTATTGCTTCTCATGGTCATACCGTTTTTCACCAACCAGATAAAGGGCTCACACTCCAAATTGGTGATGGCAATAAAATATATGAAATCACCAAAATACCGGTAATCAACGATTTCCGCTCGTTAGATGTCAGCCTTGGAGGACAGGGCGCTCCATTAGTCCCAATCGGAGATAGGCTTTTGTTTTCTGAATACGACTATTGTATCAATTTGGGTGGCATTGCCAATTTGTCCTATGAAACTACTAAAGGCCGCATGGCATTTGATATTTGCCCATTAAATATGGCCTTCAATTACTTATGCTCAAGTATTGACATCCCTTATGACGATGGAGGGCATTTGGCACGGTCCGGAACCGTCAATCGAGACCTTCTTTCCCGGCTGACATCCATCCCCTATTTAGCAGAGCCACATCCTAAGTCCCTGGGTTTAGAAGATTTTGTAGCACACTGGAAGCCACTACTGGACAACACTAAAATTTCATACAACGACAAGCTCAGCACACTTGTTGAACATGCTGCGATCGAAATCAGCAAAAACATCGATGATGAATTTGAACCAAAAGTGTTGGTGACTGGTGGTGGAGTACACAATCATTTTTTCATAGAAAGACTCAACGAGCATCTTGGATTGAAGGTCATCGTCCCAAAACCTCAGATTTCCGAATTCAAGGAAGCATTGGTGTTTGCATTGCTTGGGGTATTGCGCCTAAGAAATGAAACAAATTGTCTGGCTTCCGTGACGGGCGCTAGCAGAGATAATTGTGGTGGGGAAATGTACGGTTTCTGAAAGCAGAATTGCTAGATTTGTAGCCCTAATTTTTCGCGATATGAGAGAACTTCTTGCCAAGTTTGAAAACAAAGAACCAGAAATAGTTTTTGAATGGAATGACTCTGAGACTGACGCTCAGGGATGGGTAGTGATCAACTCACTACGTGGAGGAAGTGCTGGCGGAGGTACCAGAATGAGAAAAGGTCTGGACAAGCACGAGGTAGAATCATTGGCAAAGACCATGGAAGTAAAGTTCACAGTTTCCGGACCACCGATTGGGGGAGCAAAGTCAGGAATAAACTTTGACCCCAGAGATCCTCGCAAAAAGGATGTGCTTAAGCGTTGGTACAAGGCGGTATATCCATTGCTCAAAAATTATTATGGAACCGGAGGAGATCTCAATATCGATGAAATAGAGGAAGTTATTCCAATTACTGAAGATTATGGTCTTTGGCATCCTCAGGAAGGGGTGGTTAATGGCCATTATATGGCTAACGAGCCCTTGAAAATACGAATGCTGGGTCAGCTTAGGACTGGTGTAGCCAAAGTGGTTGAAGACCCAAACTACACTCCTTCTGCCTCAAGAAAGTATACTGTTGCAGACTTAATAACAGGCTACGGTGTAGCCGAATCAGTAGTTCATTACTATGACCTTTGGGGAGGAGACATCACTAAAAAGGCAGCTGTCATTCAGGGATGGGGCAATGTAGGGGCCGCTGCAGCTTACTACCTTGCAAAGGCCGGAGCTTCAATAGTCGGTATTATTGACAAGAATGGTGGAATCATAAAGGCGGAAGGCTTCACCTTTGAAGAAGTATTGGAACTTTATCTAAACAGGGACGGAAATCAATTGGTCTCCGAAGGTATGATGTCGTATGAGGAAGTGAACAACAAAATATGGGACTTGAATGCGGAGATTTTTGTTCCTGCTGCCGCCTCGAGGCTAATCAGTCAGGATCAAGTCGACAAAATGGTAGCTACGAACTTGGAGGTCATCTCCAGTGGAGCCAATGTTCCATTCAAAGATCCGGAGATATTTTTTGGACCGACTGCTGAATTTGCGGACAAACACATTTCTCTCATCCCGGATTTTATTGCCAATTGTGGAATGGCCCGGGTATTTGCTTACCTAATGAGTGGAGTGGTTGAGATTACGGATGAGTCCATCTTCTCAGACACCTCAAATACCATCCGCGCAGCACTCGAAGAAGTTCATTCCACTAATTCAAGTAAAAAACAAATTGCCAACACTGCATTTGAAATTGCTTTGAAGAAGCTTATTTAAGCCGGATCTTATCAGGGCCGTTCAATTTAAATTCTATGGATTGGAATCTGCAAATGGTTTTCTTCGTATTATGTAAATGATGAAGAGTTTTGCTGTTGATCTTATATTAAGCGGTCTTACTTACGTTATCTTGACTTATCTGACCTTCGTGTTGATGAGAAAAAGGAAGAATAATCGCGGAGACGATGGTGGTGATTTTCATCTTGATCCTCCGAAAATTGACTTGCCTCCCGGTGTAGTCTTACCCAACTCGCCTTACATCAGAGAAGAAGAAGAGGTATTAGCTTAGTTATTGCACCTGTCACATATTCCACTGATGAGGTAATTACTTTCCACAGGTGAAAAACCCTTTGGCAACTTCACGTCAGGAATATTGACATGTTCAAGACATGAAGTCTGTCCGCATTGAGTACACTTGAAGTGAATATGATTATGGTGATGATGACCATCAGCACAAGCCTCAGCACATAGCGCATACCTGGTGATGCCGTTGTCATCTAACACTTTATGTATCAATCCCTTTTTCAGAAAGGATTTCAGGGTTCGATATATGGTGACCCGATCGTAGCGATTCTCAACTTCAGATTCAATATCTGCGTGAGAAACCGCAAAATCCTTTGATAAAAAAACTGAAACCACATCTATTCTTCCCTGAGTTAATCTCAGCGAGTGATCCTTCAATATCTTTTTTACCTCTGTGCTCACTACTCAAATATAATGGTTTGTGATAGAATGATAGATGACTTTCGGGACTTCCCAGACTATCTCTTTTTTTGAAATGGTCTTGCCATCAGTTTAATCAGTTTCTTTTCCTTGTCCCAGAAAAAGGCAAACTGACCGAAAAGGAATCCATATACTAAAAGTAGAATCTGATACATTGGAAAAATCAGAAGCAAGTACAAGACAGTCCCCTTCCAACCTGTTAAGTGCTCGAATCCTACCAGCTTAAAAACAAATGGTTTTAGGAATAAAACCGAACTCCCGGTAAGGGCAAAGACTATAAGTATTAAAACCACCTGAGTCAATGACTTAAGTTGCCATTTGGTTTTCATCCTTTCGAGAAACTTCTGCTCACTCAATGGTCTGCTTTTTGGTTTTTTAAAAATTCAGGCAAAAGTACTAAGCGGAACGTGGAATGACTAATCGTGACAATTATGGATTGAGAACAATTTTGCCATTAAGGGAAAAGTCAAGATCGGATTTCATCACCATGGCCTGAGTACCAACGATACTATATTGACTCAATACTGTTTGATCATTGATCTGGGTAAAAGTCATCCTCATCTCTTTTTTGAACGTGTAGACCTCATTTTTCTCCTCTACCAGAATTCTCAGGCTTTCCAGCATTTTCTCCGAGAAGTTGTACTCAATTAGTCGAATAGGCTGGTTTTCAGATCTGGCTGCATTAATCAGTTTACGGCCTCCGTCTATCCTGCTCAATTGTTCCACATCATAGGCATCAGTCAGTCCTAGTTTGTTAATATCAGCATTGAAAAACAATTTCAGTTCCTCTTTCCACCCTTTATCATCGGGAGTGATCTCCAGAATTTCAGATTCATCACCGGCTCCTACCTTTTTCTCTAAAACGGCATTTTGTGAAGCTAAGTAATCGACTTGATTATTGAGAAGGCCAATGAGATCGTAGTAAACATTTGTCCTTGTTACCTTTTCTTCGGTTGCAGGTGCACACGAAGAGCAGAGTACAACGATTGTCACAAAAAGTAAATTCCTAATCATACCAGAATATCTCCTGTCATCTCCTCAGGAATACTTAACCCCATCAATTGTAGTATTGTTGGCGCCAAA
>JANQKF010000018.1 GCA_028281285.1 Cyclobacteriaceae bacterium | reverse complement strand
AATCGTTGCTGTGTACACGGTGGCACTGGTAGCATTGAAGTTGCTTGCTGCTCCATTCCCTACATCAATATCATCCGATGTAAAACCAGTTACATCTTCAGAAAAAGTAAAAGTAGCCGTAAATGCCCCACTCTGTGGATCACCGGCATCACTGGTAATCGTGACGGTTGGTTTGGTTTCGTCATTATCAACGCTTAGCTGAGTAGCAGCAGTATTGTTATTCCCAACTGCATCCTGGGCTTTGTCAGCAGCGACATCAATTGTAACATCTCCATCGGCTGATGGTGTAATGGTAGCGGTGTAAACTTTGTCACTCGTTGATTGGAAATTACTCACAGCTCCATTTCCTACACTAATATCATCCGAAGCAAAGCCAGTCACATCTTCTGAGAAGGTAAAGGTAACCGTGAAAGCTCCACTTTGTGGGTCACTCGCATCGCTGGTAATGGTTACCGTTGGTTTGGTCAAGTCAATGGTCTTTAATGCACTTTCTACTGACTCTCCCAGTCCAGTACCATCTCCTGGTGTAACTCTTACGCTTATGTATTTACCATCATCTTCAGCGGCCACAGTATAAGTACTGGAAGTTTCTCCTGCTATGGCCGTTTTACCTGTTCCGGAATCATCATTTGACCTGAACCAGGCATAGACTGTTCCGCTCTGAGCCGTGTTATCCGGATGAGTATAAGTAAAAGATGACACCAATTCAGCAGCCAATACAGAATTACCTGAAACACTTACCTGCGTTGCCGTGGGCACTTCATTCACGGTTAATTGTTGATCATCCGTAGAGGTAGTGATCGCTGTTTGTGAACCTACCGTACCAAAATTGGTTGGCGTACTTCCTGTAAATCCACCACTAAATGTAAAGGCCACACCACCGGTATTTCCTGTCACGGTAATGGCAGTCTGGTTTGTATCACCCAGTGCCGTGGATGAAGAGCTACTAAAGTTTGAAGCAGTCACTATCTGATTGACTGTCCCATCCGCATTGATAGCATCTCGTATGCCTGCTCCAATATTGTGATTAGTCTCTCTGTTCTGATTACTTCCACTGTTTACAATGTCACTTGCCTGTACTGTGTAATTGACCGTGTTTCCATTGATGACAATAAAAACCACATCTCCCGCGCTTGGCTTGGTATAACTCCCACTATCAGTTCCGTTAGAAGTAAAGTACCAGGTCACTCTGCTGACTTGCGTACCGCCAGGAGCACCATTAAAGGTTTTTACTGAGAGCGTAAAACTGGTCCCAGCTGTCTGGGTGGAAACAGTCACATTACTGGTTCCGTTGGTCGTGGCAGTCACAGTGGAAGCCACAGTGGCATTACCTGAGACTCCGGAACCGCCAGCGTTATTGATAGCTGCTACGATACCGTTTAAAATAGTGTTAGTACTGGCACTTTGAACCGTATAGGTAACGTCCGTGCTGTTGATGGTGATGGTGTACACATCACCTGCCTCAGCTGTACCTGAAATATCAAAAACAATCTTTTCTCCCGTAATTACCAAGGCTGTCAGAGGTCCCTGGAGAGCACTCTCTACTGCATTTCCAGCTTCTATGCCATCGTGAGGTGTCACTTCAAAGCTGATGAATTTGCCAACCTCATTACTTTTTGGCGTATAGGTATTGCCAGTCGCTCCGGTTATTTCCATCTTGTTCGTACCCGTATTGTCATCAGCAATGAACCAACGGAATGTAGAACCGTTTTCAGTGTCGTTATCTCCATCTGTAAAGGTATAGCTCGGGGTAATGGCCTGCTGCGAATTCAAAGTATTAGGTAGACTAAGGTTCGATGCTGTTGGCGCTACATTCGATCTGACCGAATAAGTCTCCTTGGTACCCGGAGCTGTGTTGGCTAGCGCTTCCCCGGTATTGGCAGTACCCTCAAAAATATCAATCTTAAAATCGAAGGCAGCATGACTAGAGTTGTTAGAGTTAGTGAAAAAGGCTCTGCCATTTGCCAAAGATCCCGTGGTATGCGCTTCAAAAGCGCGGTCTCCGGTACCGGTAAAATTATCCAGGACAATACTATAAGTGGTCCCTGATGTTAGTTTTGTAGGGCTAGTCAGGCTAAAAGTTTGTCCTGCAGCGTCCGTGCTGTTGGAGATGTTAATGGTCTCTTCAAAAAGTAGATTATCGGCATCGTTGATCTGATTGATATCAGAACCGTCATTCCCTTCTACAATACGGAGTCGGGCCGTTCCGGAAAAGGTATGATTCCCGGCTTTTGGAAATAAGGTAAAGGCAGTAAGAAAATTGCTACTTGCAGCCTGAAAAGACTGACCTATTAAGTCCTGGTTTAGATAGTCGTTTTCTGTGGTTTGCTGGTGTGCCGCTGCTCCGTTGTCAAAGCCAAACAGTGCCGCAATATCGTTTGTGCCAGAGGCCCCATCCACCCCTTTCACCTGAAGTTCAATGGTACCATCTGCATTATTCAGGTTATTGATGTTAATGTCATAATTATTGCTCCCAACAGCAGTGACTGAAGCAATTGTACCTCCGACCGTAGAATTTAGTGTGAAATCATCCATATTCACATCACCCGCTGGTCCGTTAAAGGCTACCCGGAAAGTCGGGCTCTGGGTATAGTTTATATTGGCATCGGAAGGATCCTGTCGAGTGATGCCGGTTACAATCAATGGCAAGAGTTGTCTGCTGCTTTCAACCGCAGCACCGGCAGAATTACCATCATTCGGTGTGACTTCGAAACTGATGTATTGACCAGCATCATCACTGGTTAAGGTGTAGGTCTGGCTAGTCGCCCCCGCAATGGCTGTCTTGTTGGTACTAGCATTATCTTCAGAGCGATACCATTTAAAGGTTGTACCACTTTCCGGGTCGGACTCGTTATCCGCATAGGTATAGCTACCGGTAAGCAATTGGCCGACTGCAAGTGTTCCCGAAAAGGAGACATTTGAGGCAGTAGGCGCCACATTATTGGCTGTTATAGGATCACTTGCCTGACTGATGGCCGTGCCAAAAGTATTACCAGCTTTACCACCCGAATCTGTCAACGTAACACTCACTGGAATATCGCTTCCTGCTGCCACATCAGTCCCTCCATTGGTGATTGTAAATGTTGCTGTATAGGTGGTTGCATTTGTTCTCGACAAACTTCCTAGAGCAAAACCTCCGATCGTTCCACTGATTCCTCCGGATCCGGAAGTATAGTCATCTGTATCGCTGTCGACCGTAATTGTGGCGGTTACAACATCACCAATATTCATGGCGGTATTTGGGATGCTTATGGCCGTGATATTTGGTCCAACAGCGCTGGAGATAACCGTTGTATTGGAATCATTACTTGTTGTTGATCCATCGTTGATACTAATGGTAAAAGTGGTAGTCTCAGTATTGGCACTACGGTTGGTTGTTGGTGTAAAGGTTAGTGCGCGAATAGTGGCCTGCATGTCTGCCAGTGATTTACTTGCAATAGTATATGGGCCTGTACCTGAAAGATCGATACCGGATAGGGTTCCTTTGGCATTGTCGTCCAGCGTAATTGTTGCTGTAACACTAGGGTCAGTCTGTATGGTCAATACCACTCCAGTAAATGGGTCTATAGTCGATTCATCGTCTACAGCTTGACCTGAAGTGGTGCCCGAAATGACTGGTACAAGCACGGTGACCCCATACTCTTCTACCTGACCAAAATCAATATTTTCACATGGGCTTGCTATTCCATTGTCAAAGAAATCAGACAAAACCCTCATTCTTAAAACTGTATTATTGGTCGCGGTCAGCGGGGCTGTTATGGTTCCGGTATGTGAAGTCTTTTGGTCACTACTGAATGCCAGTTCACCTGCATCGGTGAAATCCCCATCATTGTTATAGTCGATGTAAACTTTTACATCTTCCTGGTTATGGGTAAAGTTGGTTACGCTAATGGATTCTGGTACACCGGCAGTAATGGTAGCCTGGTGCGTACACGTAAAATCGTGCAATGTCGGATCTCCCTGACCAGGAACACTTGTGCTATTATCTATTGTACCAAAAACAACTCTTTTAATACCTAACTGGAAAAAAGCCTGATGGCCTGTAAAGCTTGGGTTACAGCTGACTGCTGTCAATGAACAGGATTCTTCGCTACCAACAACCGGTTGGACAGTATCATCTGTCATAGATGATCCAGGTTTCGTCTTATCATCCGATCCAAATGTCTCGCTGCTGAGCAAGGAAAACAGGATGAATGCAATTAAGATTACGTAGGAATTTTGTCTTACACACTTCATGGCACAGAGTTTAAATCAGTATGAAAGTCCTTGATTTAAGTGCGCTGAAGGGGGTAATGTGCGTGAACAGCGGAATTTTGGGTGTAAACTATTTAGATAGAGGAATTAGTCGGAATTCAATATAAAAGCCAGTCCTGTTGGGGACTGGCTTCAACTTTGATCTGTTATTTTTCAGTCTCTATGATGCATATATCCGATACATTCAACACTCGAGGACTCAAACAACTGTCGAGGAGTCACAAAAACTTCTCCCACCTCCATTTTCTCATAGGGCTCGTCCTTCTCTATAGACATTGGCATCAATTGACTTAAATCCATTTCAAAATCCGGTGGAATATTAATTGGGGTATTTGCCTCAAACGGATCTACTTGGATTTCATATTTTTCGGTGTCATAGAAAATCATAGCCACCAAAGTAGAGCATGCTATCATTTTATCCTGATGCTTTTCCTGATAATGATTGATCAGCATCCTAATCATTAACACAATTACCAAGGCAGTCTCTTTGCTAAAATGCTCTTCCAGCATTTCTCTTAGGGTACCGTCCTTGTATCGTAATGAACACATGACTGACAATAACCAAGCCGTCTCATACGAGTATTCAAGATCTGTATCATTGTAAAATTTTCTGATCTGCTCATTGATTTTATACAAAAAATCGGCATCTCTATCCTTATAGCGACAGACATAGATATTCTGTACACCTCTGCTTTTCAATGACTTGTCAAGTGAGTCTTGGAGCGTTCCTCCAGGGCCGGCCTCTACAATTCGATTTTGGAAATCGGCATCCGGGGATTTGGTATCACGAGAGATATCTACATTCCCCCAAACTGCGGCATGATAGAAGCGTTTGTAGTGGGTTCTATCCTTTCCGGGATCACACCAGGGAATCGCAAAATGAATCAAATACCAGGCATAAGCCATCATTTTATTATACCATCCCTCGATTTTCGGATCTTCGATGATTTCGGCCAGTCGGTTCGGGTCAAATGGAGGATATTCATAAATGAGAATGTCGCCAATCTGAAGATCAGACTCTTGTAATTGAGGTAACTTATCAAAATCGATCATATTAATGAGGTTAAATAGTGAGTGAATCGTTAGGGCGGAAGTACATTAATATACAAATGCCGAAAGAGAAAATGTGCGTGAATGGCTGGATTTTGGGTGCGGAGTGTGAGGTTATAAGCTACAAGCGGCAAGCCTCAAGAGACAAAACTCTCCCTTGCAGCTTGGAGCCATAAGCTTGAAACTTTCTAAAGCATTTGCAATCGCTGAATCAGATCGTCCTTATACGACTTACCCAAAGGGACTTCCGTTCCGTGAATTCTTACTACATAGGTATGATAGTCGATATCATCGATCTCATTGGCATTGACAATGAAAGAGCGATGAGTTTGAACGAATATTGAGGAATCCAGCTTGACCGCCAGATCTTTCAGTGATTGTCTCAAAACGTATTTGCGGTCATTGACATGAAGAATACAATACTTGTCCTCCACTTCTATCCACAAGATTTCTGCAATCTTAATTTTGACCAGACGATTGCGCTCCTTAACAAAAAAAGAGTCTTTGGCTAATACTACATTATCATCTTCTTCAAAAACTTTTTCATCTGAAGAGTGAGCACGTTGTAATGCAAGTTCCATACTCCTTTCCAAAGCCTCCGGATCGAAGGGTTTGATCAGATATGCATGTGGTGCGGTTTCTTTTGCTTTTTGAAATGTCTCTTTATCGTCAAAAGAGGTAATGAAAATAATTGGTGTTGGATGGGACGTCTGAAAATCTCTGGCCAAATCAATTCCCGTGATTTCGCCTTCCAGATTGATGTCCATTAAAACCAAATCGGGTCTGGCAGATTTAAACAGGTTCTTAGCCTCTTTTCCTTCTCCTGCAATGCCTGAGATAGTATAGCCCAATTCATCGACAAACATTTCCAGTGTATCGGCATAATTGGGTTCATCTTCAACAATGAGGACGTTCATAAACTATCGTGGTTAGGGACCAATACAAATTACGGAGAATATCAATTAAGGGAGACAATGAAAAGCTTTTATTCATAAAGTCCTTGAATCGTCTAATCCGTTATGGAAATAGTGGTTTATGCCACTTCCATATCCCTGGATATCGCTGCAGGACGACTTGGTAATCGGACTATGAATGTAGAGCCAAAACCTTCCTTGCTTTCTACAAATATGGAGCCTCTGGCCATCTCTACAAACTCTTTGCAAAGCTTGAGCCCCAGGCCAAACCCTTTTTCCCCACCACTACCTGAAATGGATTTTATGTCCTCTGTGAATAGCGATTTCTTGGTATCATCACCCATGCCAGGTCCCTCATCAATAATCATGATTTTGGAGTAACCATCTTCCTTTTCAGTTTTAATGAGTACCTGTCCTCCTTGTCTTGTGAACTTGATGGCATTGCTTAGTAAATTTCGAATCACAGTGGATGTCGTGTTTAAATCGGCATAGGCCTTGAGATGTTCAGCCTGATTGACCAACGTGATTTCCTTGATTCTGGCCAATGACTGATAGAGATCTATGTTTTCCTCCACAATATCGTGGATATCAAACCTTTCGGGATGATTTGGAATCCCTCCTGTTTGTGAAGTGGCCCAGTTTAACAAGTTATTCAAAAGATGATTCAGTTGATCAATCGACTGATCAATCTTGGTCCCCATTTCCAACAGCTTCTCTTGTCGATCTTTCCTGATGAAATATTCCAGCTTCTGTCCGACTCCTTGCAAGGCAATCATAGGACTTCTCAGATCATGTGCGATGATAGAGAAAAACTTGTCCTTAGTAGCATTCAACTGATCCAGTTCTTCATTTTGCTGTTCCAATTGGAGTTTAACCCTTCTGATTTGGATATTGGAATAGATAATCCAAGAAGCTAAGGCAATTACTATCACGACCGTTATCATCAAATTACGCGTCCTGGCCTTTTGTAATTTTATCTCCTCATCTTTTTGTTGATTGTCGAGTGTAATCTGCCAGTCTTTCACGCGGTCCATCATTTCCTCATTCACCAGCTCATTCTCGAATTTGTGAAAATTCCGAAAATACTCGAGTGCCCTTTCATAATTACCATGCTCCTCTTCTATAAAGGCGAATCCTTCGTAGAGTTCTAGTAAATACCGTTTGGCATTGAGAAGTTCGGCAATAGTAAAAGCCGTAGCAATGTACTCATTGGACAGGTTTTGGTTTCGTTGATAATAGTATCGACCCAGATTGGCATTACTGAAGATCAATGAAACGCTGTCAAAGGTCGCTGCTTCAAGCTCCATGGCTTCCTTTTGGAACGTAATTGCTTTGTCCACTTCTCCAAGATCAAACAGAAAGGTGCCATAGTTGCCCTTCAATTGGGCAGTTTGGATTGGGTCATCCAATTGGGACACTAGTTCCAAGCTAGTTTCGAAATAAAACCGTGCTGAATCTATTAGTTCAAGATCTTGATAAACCTGAGCCAAACCATCATAGCCACTGACCAAATCAGACTGGTTGCCAAGAGCTTTCGACCATTTAAGGGCCAATTGGTAATTGTAAACCGCCAGATCAAGACTATCAATGGCCTCGTACAAATGACCAAACTGGAGATAAATTGCATCCAGATAATAATTGTCATTCGCTTCCGAAAATGATTTAGCCATTTTCAAATCCTCGAGTGCCTGTCCGTAGTTGCCAAGTCGATAATGATTCCACTCCCGCTGTGCATGAAAATATGCCTTGATGCCTCCCGAAAAGTCCTCGTAGTAGGCTTCCAGCGAATCGAAGCGTGTCAACGCATATTCCGGATCAGATTGAATTAGCGTATCCAGATCGGTAATTACCCGATGATAGTTCAAATTTCGATCAGCCTTCGATTGACCTGAAAGACTGTGGCCAGAGAGAAGAAATATTATCGAAAGGTATGATATGTATACTCTCATCGCTTGACTATGCTATTTCTATGGATTTTTCAATTGACTGAGCTTTTGATGGAAGTGAAACGATAAAGGTCGAGCCCTGCCCTTCAACACTCTCCGCCTTGATTTCTCCTCCATTCATTTCGACAAACTCCTTGCACAGCTTCAAGCCAAGGCCAAAACCTTTTTCTCCACGACTTCCGGTGATACTTTTCATATCCCCAGAGAACAGGTTCTTCAAAGTAGTTTGATCCATGCCAGGACCTTCATCTTTAATCATCAGGTAAGATTGCTTACCGATGCTGTCATTGGATATGGTCACCTTTCCTCCAGATAGGGTAAACTTGATCGCGTTGCTGAGTACATTTCGAATGATTGCCGATGTGGTATTCAAATCGGCATGCGCGTTCATGGATTGAATTTGATTGACAATCTGTATTTCCTTTGAAGCAGCCAAAGACTGATACAGCTCAATATTCTCTTCCACCAACATCTTCAAATCAAAAGTATCCGGGTGATGCGGAATACCTCCGGTTTGAGATGCGGCCCAATTCAATAGATTATTCAAAAGGTGATTCAATTGATCTATCGACTGATCTATCTTAGAACCCATCTCCAACAGCTTTTCTTGTCGATCTTTTCTTATAAAATATTCAAGTTTCTGACCTACTCCCTGGAGAGCAATCATGGGACTTCGGAGATCATGAGCAATGATCGAGAAGAATTTGTCCTTGGTAGCATTAGCTTCTGAGAGTTCTTTCGTGCGTTCATCCACTTTTTGTTCAAGTACTATCTTTTGTTCTTCGAGAAGCTTTGTTTTGAACTGTTCCTTTTCAAGTTCTTTCTCAGCGATCTCTTTTCTCATGCCCTTTATTCTATAAGCCAAAGCGAAAGAAAGCAAGACAATTTCCAACGATCCGCCAATTTCCAGCGAGTTCAGGACTACAAAGTTCGTGGGCAACCAGCCCGCACCATGCATAGTTCTCGTCAGTAGCCCGAGGACATAAGGAATCCAAGCAATGATGTAAAACAGTGCAGGTTGAAAGCCCTTTCTGTAGGTGATAATAGCCACCACCATATAGGAAGGAAAAGACAGCAATACCAGCCATCGGCCATAAGGTGTGATTTGTTCTACTGTTAGAAAGAGACTAAGCAGTGTGAGTAATAAACTAAGTCCTGCCACAACCCACATAAACAAGTCCATGCGCTTATCGAATTCTTTCAGCTTAAGAAAGACAGCAGCAAAACGACTTGAGCAATACATGCTTAGCCCTGCAAAAGTGAGGTAGATGATACCATCTAACTCTGGAGTACTTGGCCAAAAATACTGTTTGCCTAGCCCGTTGATGGCAATGATGGTCAGCACATTGAAAACCACGACCCCTACATACAAGAGATAGGCCCTATCCTTCAAGGAGACATAGATCAAAAAATTATAGACGGCCATGATGATCATCAGGCCATAAACAATGCCTAACAACAAACTCCTGGGGTCAGTTGGTGGAGCACCCGCAATGGTATTGGGATCTTGCTGACTCAGGAAGGTCGTTAAATGTGTATTAACCATTAAGCCACTTTTGCCAGGTTAAGCGTTTGAAACGAATTTGGAATTTTAATCGTAAAAACGCTTCCTTCTTCTAATTTACTCTCTACTTCAATAAATCCATGATTGGCCTTCACAAACTCTTTGCACAACTTAAGCCCGAGACCAAAGCCTTGTTCTCCATCTGAACCCAGTTCGGAAGCACTGTAATCGAAGAGTTTTTTCAACTGGTCCGGGCCCATCCCTTTCCCTGAATCCATCACGTTTATTGCCGTATATCCATCAAGCTCAAAACTATTCACCCGAACTGTTCCTGATTCCGGGCTAAACTTGACCGCATTACTTAAAAGATTCCTGATAATCGTTGAAATCATGTTTCGATCACCGTAAACTTCAGCCCCTGACAATTCCATTTCTATTTTAACCCCTTTAGATTCCGCGATACTCTGATATAAATTCACTGTATTTTCGATCAATTCATCGCCTTGCAGTTGTTGAGGATTAATGGGCATTCCTCCGGATTCGGTTGAAGCCCAATTGAGAAGATTGTTGAGTAGGTGATTTAACCGATCAATGGATTCATCTATCTTGTTGCCCATCTCCAGCAGTTTTTCTTGTTTGCCTTTTCGAATAAAGAAGTCAAGCTTCTGCCCTACTCCTTGCAAAGCAATCATCGGACTTCGTAAATCATGAGCAATGATGGAAAAGAATTTGTCTTTGGTGGTGTTTAACGTTTCAAGCTCCAGGTTCTGGGCTTCAATCTTATTCTTGTTTTTGAAAAGTTGCCAAATCAAAAAGAGCACGATCAAAAGCAATGCACCGACACCTATTAACCCAGCCTGATAAGTCCTCTTACGAGATCGCTCCAGCGCTTCTCTTTCAGTCAAGTTAACAATTTCTTGCTCCTTTAATTCTGTTTGGTACTTTATGTCGGCTTCCGCCAAAAGTCTTCTTGTTTCAACATTTTTGAGTGAATCGTAATGGCTAATGTAAAGATCATAATTCTTAGCAGCAGCTTTAAAACGACCGAGCCCCATATAACTTTCAGCTAAAATGCGTTCTGCATCAACTATGTAAGTTAGGTTGTTCGTTTCTTGGGCCATTTTAAGTGCTTTTGAGGCATAGTCGATGGCATTTCGATAGTCTCTTAATTGCCAATAAAGTCTACCAATATTGGTATAGGTATTCATTCGATTCGATTCCGAAAGATCTCTTTCTAAGGCCAGTTCATACAATTGAATACATCTCTCATATTCTTTAAGTGCAAAGTATAATTCACCTAAATCATTTAGGTTCATATCGATTACATACTCAAGATTGTTTTCCCTGGAAAGTGTCATCGAACGCTCTAAATCTAACTTGGCTCTTTCATGTTTTGAATCCTGATAATACACCACACCTCGCCTGTTTAATGCCCATGCCAGCCAAGTAGATTCATCAAGCTTTTCCGCATGATCCACGGCCAAATTGAGATAGTTGAGCGCAGGCTGAATATTGTTTTGTGCGCGGTGAATTTCTCCCAATGCCCTCAGATAGGAGTTGTAAAAGCGGTCGTTTGTTTTCTTCAAACCTTCAAGACCCCGAAGTAGTACTTCCACCCCTCTGTTGTGCAGGCCCCTCACCTGAAAGGCTTGAGAGCGATAAAAATCAGGAAATGAAGCAGCCTCTATGTCTCCTATTTCGAAATACAAATCAGCCGATTGTTTCAAAAGGAGTTCAGCCGAATCAAACGAGTTTCTTAAGTAAAATGATAAACCTGATTTATAGAGCGCACTTGCACTTCCTCTTGTATACCCTACCCTCTTACTGCGTTGAGCAATCAAATCATACAATTTGATTTTTGATGCAAAAGTGAGATCTACATTTTCGGCCTTGGCCATGAGTTCTTCGATCTGAGCTGAGTCTTGAGCTGATTCTATAAGTCTGCCGAAGTCTTTACCTGATTGCGAAAGACCGGATGACGTGGTAATGATCAAGGTCATCACCATTAAGCCTATTCGATGCATGGAGTAGAGGTTGAGTCTGAAATGAATAAGATAACAAATTAGGTCCATTGGGGCAGACACAAATTATACGAACAGAAACCTCTGTTCTTAGAATAGCACAGGTCTAATTTAATCTTGCAGTTCAGCGTTATTTATTCCGAATTAACTTGATAAGGAAACTAAAGAATACCACCATAATGCAGCCTAAGGCATTGTACCACAAGAAGCCCATAGTGAATATCCCTGCTGTTCCCTGAGTATTCAAATAATGAATATAGATGATCAGAATTTGACTAATAACTGCGGCATAGAACACCGCATTTGAACGGATGCTCTTGAAGAAAAAGGCTACCACAAAAATTCCAAGCACTGTAGGGTAGAACAATGAACCTATAAGATTGACGGCCTGAATCAGGTTCTCAAAGAGGGACAGTGTGGATGCTACAATGATTGCCAGAATCCCCCAAGCCAAAGTGAACATTTTAGAGGATTTTAAATAGTGTAAGTCATCTGCATCCTGTTTTACCCGCCTTTTGTAAAAATCAATTGTTGTAGTGCTACCTAACGCATTCAACTCTGACGATGTGGAGGACATAGCAGCGGAGAAAATCACGGCAAACAAAAGGCCTACAATTCCAATTGGCAGCACGTTCATCACAAAGGTCATGAACACATAGTCCTTATCGTTAGTCTCAGCTCCTGGAACAGCAGCTTCGATCACAGTCTTGGCTTCATCTCTTATTTCATCAGAAAGACGCTGCAAACGATTCACTTCAGTTTTAGCGTTGGTGATTGTTGTTTCATTTCCTGAATCCACCGCTGCATTAAGGTCTTCTATCGCTTCTCTTTTATTGCTAAAGATAGATTCGTATTCACCTTCAAGTGCTCGAAAATCATCAGCGTATTCTGTCTCATACACTTGTTCTGTGACCGTATCATTAAAGAATACAGGTGGCTGATTGTATTGGTAGTATACAAAGACCATTGCCCCAATAAAGAGGATAATGAACTGCATTGGGACTTTTAACAATCCATTCATCATTAGGCCTAAACGGCTCTCAGAGAGTGATTTTCCAGATAGATAGCGTTGGACCTGTGACTGGTCCGTGCCAAAATAGGACATGAAGAGGAAAACAGCTCCGGTTAATCCTGACCAGAAACTATAGCGATTTTCCAGGTCAAATGTGAAATCAACCACATTCAGTTTACCCATTTTACCTGCCACGTGCATGGCATCACCAAATCCAACGCTAGAGGGCAATGAGGTGATCACGAATATGCCAGCTAGTACCATACCCCCCATCATGATTCCCATTTGGATCTTCTGTGTCTGGGTCACTGCCTTTGTACCTCCGGAGACAGTGTAGATTATCACCATAACTCCAATGACTATATTGGTGGCCTTCAAATCCCATCCTAGAAGCGATGATAAAATTATAGATGGAGCATAGATTGTAATGCCAGCACCTAACCCCCTCTGTATGAGAAATATAAATGCTGCCAACATCCTTGTCTTCATATCAAAGCGAGTCTCCAAATATTCATAGGCGGTATAGACCTTCAGTTTATAGTAAATGGGCAAAAAGAAGACGGCAATAATGATCATCGCTATAGGAAGACCAAAGTAGAATTGGACGAAGCCCATTCCATCGTTGTATGCCTGACCAGGGGTAGATAAAAAGGTAATTGCACTGGCCTGAGTAGCCATTATTGAGAGACCGATAGCCCACCATTTTGTATCGTTACCCCCTCTCAGGTAACTATCCATGTCCTTAGTGCCTCGAGTTTTCCAAACTCCATACGCCACAATAGATACCAGTGTACCAAACAGTACAATCCAATCAATAGTACTCATGAATAATACTGCGTAAACAAGTAAAACAAGAGGATTAATATGCCCAAAACAGCCATTACCAGCCAGTACATTTTGGACCAGGAGTCAAAAAATGGAGGCTTATTTTCTTCTGCCTCCTTTATTTCATCGGTCATTTGTTGTTGTTTTCAACAGAGTTCAAGGTAGCATTTTTCGGCTTTTCTTTTCCAATTGAGATCATATTGGTGAAAATCCTGAATGCTCCGGGCACTCCTGCAGGCAGCTCTCTAAACCAGGAATAACCTGTATAGATGAAATAACCTTGTCCATATTCAGCCACCAAGAGACCACCATCCTTTGGCGTTTCTCCAGGGTCGTTGCTTGAAAGTATTGGGGTATATTTTGGATCCCATTTATTAGGAAAATAAAGTCCTCGCTCCTGCACCCAGCCTTCAAAGTCCTTCTGAGTGATTTTGTTAGGTCCATTAATGATGGGATGATCTGGCGCCAGAATTCTTACATCGGCCTCTTCCACTGTCACTCTATCTCTTGAAATCTGAAAAGGATAAGGTCCGATATCCGGTTGATTCCTCATGGAAGTGTTGTATTGAGCGATTACGGTGCCTCCTGTGTTCACGTATTTCATAAGCTCTGGCTGAACCACACTCATTCTGGCAACAGTATTGAACGCTCTTACACCTACGATCACAGCATCGAAAGCTTCCAAACTCTCAGCTGTGATATTATTTGGATCGAGAATATTCACCGTATAACCCACCTGCTCTAAACTCTCCGGAATTGCATCTCCTGAGCCCATGATATAGCCCACATACTGGCTGGTTTTCTTGATATCCACACGAACCACTTTTGTATTACTCTTAGGGAAAATGGTTTGGATCGGGATATGATCGTATTCAATCAACTTCAATCCTCTATCGTAGATCTTGCCGTCCAGGGTGGCCTGCACGCCTATAAACGCCTCTTCAGGTTTTTCGGGAGGCAAAACATTAAAAGTCACGGATAATTCCTGGTTCTTCTGTTTGAGGTCATACTCAACCAATTCGGGATTAGATTTCCAGCCAGCAGGTAAATTGAGTCGAACCGTGCCTTTGACATCTGCTCTTCCCGATTTAACAACTACGTTAACAGATTTGGGTTCATTGTCGGGAAATATCAGTACGCCCTCTTTGATATTCGCCATCACCGGGGGTGTGATAACGAACGGTCGATAAAACTCTCCTTTCACCCGGTCGTTTCTCTTGTAGATCACATCTGTTTCATAAGAAAATGGCCGGCCATCAATCTCCAAATTGAATTTCGCAATCAATGACCCTGGGTTCTGTGCCAGCCCTCTCATATCTTGCTCATCTACCCGATACATACCCAGAGAGGCCTCTTCGGATAACCAGTAAGGTTGAGAAATGGATATATCTTCTTTGATTACCATGTTCCCGCTCTTCAATAATCTGTCATTGTTCTCGAGCTTCTCATTCACCTCGATCGAAACATCCAAAAGTGGTATCTCCACCGACTTTATTGAGGCGCTTATATCAGATCTGTTGGTAGCCTCATAGTTGAATGGGACTTCCTCACCCGGTACCGCACTATAGTTTTGGGCTGCTACTTCAAGGTACATTCCCATGGCCGATTTGATGACCAGGTCAAGCTCTTTTAATTTGACTTCCCTCCAATAGTCGTCTTCTAATTTGAGAAGGGCCTCTCGAGCATCCATCAGCGTAGGAACAATTGACGCAGGACTTTCGAAATCATAATTGGCATTTGCCTTTCTAAGAATATCGCCCACCTTTTTTCCTCCGGCAATGCGATTCCAGGTCTGGTCAATACTTTCAAAAACATCATCTTTAGGAGCATCTCCCTTCCAGTGCATTAGGAACTCCTTCACTTGCCCTCTACGGCCAGTACTCCCAAACCCTTGGGACTTATGTTGGCTTCGACTTATTGCCGATATCTCATCATAGGATTTGCCCAACAACGGATTATATTTACCTAAATCGAAAGCAAAATAACCCGGCTCATCGGTGTGGTCTGCTCCAGGAGATCTTCCAAAGTTGTACGTATTCCAATACAACCCTTTAGGTTGCCATGGTTCAACATATTTCAATTGCTCAGGGAAAACATCAGGATTATTCGCTAAATCAAATGCTTCCATCGCGAGCAATGACGCAGCTGTATGATGTCCGTGCATTCTACCCCCTGGGACACGAGTAGTATCAAACCGGGCTACGATGACATCGGGCCGAAATCTTCGAATATTCCAGACCACATCAGCAAGTGCATCATCTTTGTCCCAAGTGTTAAAAGTCTCTTCGGGGTTTTTTGAGAATCCAAAGTCATTGGTGCGGGTGAAAAACTGTTCCCCTCCATCTCTTCTTCTTGCTGCAAGTAGCTCCTGGGTCCTGATTAATCCTAAATATTCCCTTATCTCAGTACCCACCAGATTTTGGCCTCCATCACCACGAGTCATTGACATATACGCTGTGCGTAAATTCAGTTCATTGGCCATGTAGGCGATTAGACGAGTGTTTTCATCGTCAGGATGGGCAGCTACATAGAGAAGTGTACCCAACACCTCCAACTTATTCAAAGCTGCCTTAATTTCTGCCGAATTAAGCTTTTTTGGGGCTTGTGAATAAGTAGTGGTCGAAAAGATGGTGACTGCAATCAAACCGGCCAGAATCGGCTTTAAAAGATGCTTCATGTCTATAGTAGTAGGTATAGTGGGTTTATAACGGTGGCGAATATAGGATGTTTCAGCTATTCTTTGGATGGTTATTTTGTAGAAGGTAATTCAACTACATTCAATAAAATTCAAGATTTAACAATTAATTCTTAAACATGTAGTTAATACATTTTATTTAGCCCTTATATTTAGCTAAAACTGCCTATACTATGAGGATTAAGCTGATATTTCTCAGTTTATTACTATTTATAACCTCCTGTTTTTACACCCCGGAAGATGAGTTCGTAAATTCAGGAATCATAGAACCTGATCTCACGAATTTTTCAATTTCGGTAAGTCAAAATGATGATACCATTTATATCTATGAATCTACTGAAGTCGTGTTTGATATATTTGATGGAACAAATCCAAGATCAATTGTAGATGCCACTTTAATTTTTGGAGGAAATCGAGCACGACTGGATATCTCCAATAATCGAATCACTTGGGATGCGTTTCCTTTAGGCTCAGAAGAGAATTTCACACTAATCACATTAGAGGTGATTATGGAAAGTAATTCAAACAGTCTCGCTGATCGCCTTGGTTCAGAATTTATACAACTTACTGCGAATTGGATCCTACACTCTGACCCTGCTCCACCTCCTGCAATCTCGATAAGTTCTGCACAGGTCGAAAATGGAATACTCACGGTAAGATGGGAAGAACCCGACAAATTAAATTTTCGGAATTACACATTCCATACTGAGTACCGGAATCTCGATGGTGAAACCATTCGAAATGAACGAAGCATTCAATACGGCCTGGGCTCAGATCTGATATTTGAAGATGTCAACTTTGTTTCCGGAGAAGTCGATTATTGGGTAACCATGGTGGGTGAAATTTTTCAAGAAACCGGACCGAAAACCACTTTCAGATTGGATCCTATTGATCTCGAATATGAACTTGGCCCTGACCAAACCCTTACATTGAATTGGGCAACAATTCCAATTTATGCACATAATATGAGTGCCTCTATAGACATTGCTAAACGTGAGTTCATTGATGTAACCAATCTCCAATCTACATCAGTTGATACAGACTTTGTTATTGATCCGGTCACAAAGTACACTGTCACGTTTACAATAACAGGCTTAAATGAAGACTACGGATTCGAACATATTGAAACATTACTAATTGAACCGGAAGGTGGTGGTTTTGATAGTGACCTATTCGAAATCATATACCATCAGCCGACCAACTCATACCTTGTTACTTATAGAGATGGCTCGACTTCAATCATTCGTAAGCTGGATGCAACAACCTTTGAATTGGTAGATGAATTAAGACTTGATCTCCCAAAGCTCGTAACTCGGCTGACATCATCACAGGATGGACAGTATGTCTACGCTTATAGTCAGGATGTAAACCTTATGGCCAGGATTGATCCGACAACCATGACTCTGTTAAATCAAGTTGAAATTCAAAATATTTTAGGTCAAGCTCCGACTTGTTGTGTTGGTGACATAACAATAAGCAACAATAATAAAGCAGTGATCCGGTGGGCAGAAAGCTTTCAAAATCGAAACGATAGGTTCAATATCATTGACCTTTCGGATAATATGGTGGAGTTCACTGATAACGACTGTTTTCTAGAATTAAGCCCGGACGGTAAATATGCACTAACTGGAAGCACCATCATGGATTATGATGGGACTTCATGGTCATCGACCCTCACTCTCAATGACAATGAAGACATATGTTCTTATAATCAATTCACTCTTCTGCAAAATGGTGATACCTATTATGCCTTGCGTGCTTTTTCACCCACCGCTCCGTTTGAGGAAATGAGTATTTATAGCTGGACAATCACCACGACCGATGGATCTGGTTTGAACGCATCAAAAGTGCTGCCACCGAGCAGTTTGGTTTATAGAAATTATGATCCGACTTCTGGTTATGCAGCCTTTCAAGACGCCAACAACTTCTATATATATGACTTCACAACCGGAGATTTGAAGTATAGCACTCAAATCAACTCAAGTGGATCCAAATTCTTTTGGAACAATACCTTAATCTCAACTGACGGCACCTATGTACCCATTGACATCAATTAGAAATTACATGGGTATACTCCTCATGTTTCTTGCTTTGGCAGGAAATGCCCAAAACACCAGTTTTGAGGTCAAAACCTACTATGGTGTATATAATATGGCCGACATGCAAGACATGCAGCAACAAGCTCGAACCAACACGGATGTTCCATTTAGGGTAATTGATGAGGTGACCGGATACTGGGGCTATGAAATCGCTTTGGGCGTCACACTGCCAAACACAGATCAACTCAATCTCTTTGCTGGCCTTAATTCGACTGGTGGCCGGCTCCATTATTCAGATTTCTCCGGTTCTGCGTCCTTCGATCAGGTCCTTCGAGGAACACATTTAGGTGCTGAGTTTTTGAAGAGATTAAGCAACAATAACGGTTTTACGGTTGAGGCAGGATTAAGAGCGGGAGTTTCTTTTACTAGGCTTGATCTTAGATCATCGCTTCAATTGAATACAACCGGAAGCTCTTCAGAAGAACAACAATTTAACTCGTTTGCACCCCATTTAGGACCTCGTTTTGCTGTCAGAAAACTTCTAAGCAACTTTTATATCGGTGCTTTTGCGGGCTATGATTACAATTTTGCTGGCAAGCTCAAATTATCCACGAATAAAGAAGCCTTCCTTATCGATCGAAACAATGATCAAATTAAGGCTGATTGGGGAGGTTTCCGGATTGGTTTATCTTTAGGAATTCAACTTTAGTCAAAACCAATTTTTAATCTTGCCTTATGAAAAAGGCCATTACCTCTATACTATTCTCCTTTCTTATTGCTTCCATTTTCATTTCTTGCAATTCAAACAGCCAAAAAGAAGTACCGTTAAATGCTTTAATTCCAAGACCGAATACCGTTTCAGCGGCAATTGGTGCCTTTGAAGTCGGCAGAAAAACTAGGATCTCAGTTTTAAACCACAAACTCAATTCAACAGCTATGGTAATAGCTAATGAGCTCAAAGATGCAATCGGTTATGAGCTTGAATTGACTACTTCTGCTTCTGCCCAAAAAGGTGTCATTAACCTTATTTTGAATGACTCTCAAGAAAATGGTCATGAAGCCTATGAACTATCAATAACCCACCAGGAGGTGGTGATTAAAGCAGAATCTCCAGCAGGTATATTCTACGGCTTTCAAACTCTTAAACAACTTCTGGTTCAGGAATCAGGAAACTGGTTTTTGCCCTCGGCCAGTATTGAGGATCAACCAAAATATAGCTACCGGGGATCTATGCTTGATGTTTCTCGCCACTTCTTCGATATGGAAGATGTAAAGCAGTATATCGATTATCTGGCGATGTACAAGATGAACTATCTGCATCTTCACCTTGCCGATGACCAAGGTTGGCGCATTGAGATCAAATCCTGGCCAAATTTGACGACTCACGGAGGAAGCACTGAAGTCGGAGGTGGAGAAGGTGGCTTTTTCACCCAGGATCAGTACCGTGAGATTGTGGACTACGCGAAGGATCGTTTTATTACCATTGTTCCTGAAATCGATATGCCGGGACATACGAATGCTGCATTGGCGTCCTATGCTGAGCTCAATTGTGATGGCAAGGCCAGGGAATTATATACAGGGACAAATGTGGGCTTTAGTTCGCTTTGTGTAGATAAGGAAATCACCTATGAATTTATTGATGATGTAATTAAAGAAGTAGCGGCACTTACTCCCGGGCCCTATATCCATGTTGGTGGCGATGAAAGTCATGCTACTGAAAAAGAGGACTATTTAAAATTCATCAATCGCGCACAAACCATCGTTCGTTCACATGGTAAGGAAATGATCGGTTGGGATGAGACAGCTCAGGCCAACCTCTCTTCTACCTCCGTAACCCAGCTTTGGGCAAGCCCTGATTTTGCCCGAGAGGCTATGAGTAAGGGTGCGAAATTGATTATGTCGCCTGCTACGCATGCTTATCTTGATATGAAATACGATTCGACCACCAATTTGGGGCTTAGCTGGGCGGGTTACATTGAAGTGGATAAAGGTTATAGTTGGGATCCTGACACATTGCTCAGCGGTATTACAAGAGAGCACATTCTGGGAATCGAAGCACCGCTTTGGAGTGAAACCGTGACCAATATGGATGAAATTGAGTACATGATCTTTCCTCGGTTAGCAGGTTATGCCGAGATAGGTTGGTCTGGAGTTGGTGATTGGGAGGAATACCGTCAACGCCTTGCCGGTCATGGTGCAAAATGGGCAGCAATGGGAATCAACTTCTATCAATCTCCAAAAGTAGACTGGAAGTAAAGGCGAAGAGCCCTGCGGTCAAACAGGGCTCCTCAATCAAAACTCAAAACAACAACATTATCGTCTGTAGAAAACCGTGTTGCAATAATCAACTAATCGGCTTCCCGGATAAGTATCTTCAACCGTATAAGTCATGACCACCTGGTCAAAGTCTACGGTCCCGAGCCCTTCGATAATATAATAGCCAACTACCTGTCTTGGAATGGTAAGCTTGCTACCATTGACCTCTCCATAAACCTCTATATCTGCACCATAGAAGTTTTGCAAGTAGATTTCACGACTATAAGGGTCGGTGTTTTTAAGTATCCGTAGGTTGAAGTAGGAATAGACGTCTAATGTCTCACTGTACTCTTCTGCTTCGAATCGCCCGAGGAAGTTGTCCCTTGGATCATAAGGGTCCTCGATAATGGTTACGTTACAACTCGATATCAATACTATAACAGCAATTCCGAGTAAATATTTTTTCATAATGACCTTTGTTTGTTGCTTTGTCAGTTAGGTTTCCAAAATGTGTGCCAAACTTTAAATCAGGACATGGGTTAATCAACCAGAAACCAACTGAATTTATGGATCAAAAATTGCTCACCCTCTGTATAAATCGACACTAATACACGTAATTCCCTTAATAACTATTAGCGTATGTCTTTCTCCAGAAGTCTCATCATTTTCACAGTTTCCATCCTTTACATCACAAAAATGAATGCTCAGGATCCAACGTCTATTCTTTCCAAGAAGCTCGTAAAACTGGAGCTGATGACTCCGGGAGTGAGTTGGGAGTGGCAGGTCAGGCCATCAAAGACGATTAGAGCAAAAGCCGGAATGTTCTCAGCACTTTTGACCACCTTCAACCTTGCGGATGGAGCATATAGAGGGTTTGAATCACACTTTTTCCTTCACTTCGATATCCAATACAGAAAGTACTACAACTTACTTAACCGCATGACCAAGGGACGTTCAACGGCCAAAAACTCAGGAAATTATTGGGCCGCAAAGCTTCTGGTCGCTCCTCCTCACTTTTTGGAAGGACAACGAGTAAATGAGGGCCTTTGGCTTGGGCCAATATGGGGTATGCAACGGCAACTAAATGAGCGACTAAGTATAGATTTGGCCGGAGGGGTTGGGGTTTATCGATATTTTAATAGTTATGAGGAAACTAGCATTAGCCCTATGCTTACCGTTAATTTCGGCTATGAATTAAGGCATAAATAAAGCAGTCAGGCAATATTGGTATAAACCGCCTGAACATCATCGTCTTCCTCAAGCTTATCCAACATCTTCTCAATTTCCTCAAGCTGTTCTTCCGAGAATTCAACAGGAGTGGTTGGAAATCGCTGAAGATTGGCCTTTTGCACCTCGATGTTCATCCCTTCCAAGGCAGATTGTAAGTCTCCAAATGAAGTATAATCACCTGTTACATAGATGATAGTGGTTTCCTCCTCTTCATCCGTATGTTCCTCAATTTCTTCAAGGCCTGCATCTATTAATTCCAATTCCATCTCCTCCAAATCCATGGAATCTGTTTTTTCGAATTCGAAGACCGCCTTTCGATTGAACATAAACTCAAGGGACCCCGTAGGTACCAAACTCCCTTCAGCCTTATTGAAATAAGACTTTACGTTAGCTACAGTCCGGTTTTGATTGTCCGTAGCGCATTCTACGAAGACTAAGACACCATAAGGGCCTTTACCTTCATAGTTCATCTCCACGAAGGCCTCCACATCTTTGCTTGTAGCTCTTTTGACAGCCGCATCGATATTGTCTTTCGGCATGTTCTGCGCCTTCGCATTCTGAATAGCCGTTCTCAAAGCAGCATTCATATCCGGATCACTCCCACCTTCTTTGGCTGCCATAGTTATGGCCTTGCCTAGTTTTGGAAAAATTCGCGACATCTGGCCCCATCGTTTCATTTTTGCCGCCTTCCGATATTCAAATGCTCTTCCCATAGTTCATTGTGAATTTACTGGGGTCAAAATTAAAAAGTCTCGTCAAGTTGAATAAATCCATTTGGTAAAATTTCCAGAATACTCCCCATCTTATACTTTGGTTAATTGAAATTGACGGAATTCAGTATACTTAAGTCTTGTTCAGAATCGATCTCATAACACTTTTTGCGGCCTTCGGGTCGTTTCAGGGAATTCTCTTTAGCATGATCCTTTGGTTCAGGAAAAAATCAAAACTATCCGACAGGATCTTCTCCCTGCTCCTTTATGCCACCAGTATTAGAATCGCAAAGAACATCATTGTTCATGCGCGTGAAATCGATCCGGAAATGAAAATGTCAGCTGAGCTCTGGTGGTCCTTGGTTCATATTGGTTTGTCCCATCAGTTCGCGATCGGCCCCCTATTCTTACTTTACTTTTTGTCGAGGACAAAGAATAAATTCCAAATCACAAAAATCCACTTTGCCCATTTCATTCCATTTTTCGTTTTACTGATTCTTACACCCCTTCTTGAATGGCCATTCTGGCGATATGGAGGATTGTGGGCATCCTATATTTCCATACTGTCTTACTATCTCTATTCTCTTTGGATTTATAGAAAAGCACTCGGGGAGTTACCGAACCTTGAAAGCTTACCCTGGCTAAAAAGTCTGCTCATTATTTGCGGAATCTTACTCCTGGCCTATTCTCCTGCCTTGTTTAAATATGTAGGATATCTGGGCGGATCGGTTTTATATGCTATAGGAATCTATTTTGTCACCATAATGGTTTTGGGAAGAGATCGGTTTTTGTCCTACTTCCAGGATCGTTATCCGGGAACTTCATTGGATAAGGAGAAAACAGCACAACTTATTGAACTTATTGAGTCGAAAATTCATGAGGAACATATTTACTTGAATGCCGATTTATCCCTATCGTCATTGGCTTCTGAGTTGAACACAACGGCCAACATCTTATCCAAGGTAATCAACTCTCATTACAAGAAGAACTTTGCCGATTTCATCAATAGTTTCAGAATTAACAAGGCAAAGGCGATACTCAAAGATCCCTCAGAAGTCAATCTTAAAATAGTTGCGATAGCATTCGATTGTGGGTTCAACAGCCTATCTACTTTCAATACCGTATTCAAAAAGTTGGAAGGAACTGCACCAAATCAATACCGAAAGGCTAATAATCCAGCAAAATGATAGCTCGAATTACACTTTGGTAAGTAATTGATCTTCGTTTTCAGTTGAATTGATAAAAATTCAAATCATGAAAACTCAAAGATTAACGGTACTCTCATTAGCACTCCTTTTCACAGTTCATCTCTCCGCGCAAGAGGCCATTGAAAAGCAAGTGAACAAACAGGTTTGGAAGCCTTTCGTCAAATCGATGGCAGAGAGCGACTTCAAGACCTACAATGACTTGCATACTGATGATGTACTTAGGATAAGTGAGCGAGGAATTAAGATTGGGAAGGAATATAAGGACAGTAATAAATCCTCCATGGAATATACAGCCGGAACGGCCATAAAGCAGAACATTGAGTTCTGGTTTGAACACAGAGTTTATTCAGGAGATGTCGGATATGAAGTGGGTTATTATAAAATTACCGTCAACATGCCTGATCAGGATCCAAAGTATTATTACGCGCGGTTCCATGTTGTATTGAGAAAGGAAAAGGGCCGTTGGAAAATTGCTCAGGACTGGGATACCGGAAATATTAATGGGCATGAAGTGACAGAAGAGGACTGGAAAAAAGGCAAAGCAATCGATTTCTAGTCTTTTTAACCTTCATTCCCATTTCCTATCGCGCAATTAAAGGAATGTTCATGACTCTTACGAGTATAATTGGAAGCACTTTATAGGCTTTCAATATAGCCGACTACTGCTTCAATCTCCGAAACTGTCAATTCATTATTGAAAGACCGCATCACAGTCAGCGGACTTCCATCTAAAACAAGTTGAATCTTTTCTTCCGTATTGAGTATCGAAGTGGCAAGGTCAGCGGCCCCAAACCGACCAAGTTTACCATCTTTGCCATGGCATTTGGAGCAGATCGTTGAGAATATGAACTCCCCTTGTTCAAGTGGAGACATTGAAGCCACCTCAGGATAATCGGCTTCAAAGCTACTTTGAGTCTTTGGAAATTTTGGCTGATCCTTGAATGATGCAACGCCAATAGAAATTGAAATCACTATACCCAAAAGTGACACCAAGGCAAAATTCAATTTCGGCCGGTATCTACTTAACCAAAGAATTGTAACCAGACCAATCAACTTCAGAATATGATAGAGTTCAAATACCCCAACTGAAACCATTGGATATAATCCGGTAAGAAGCAAAAGAACCGTAAATACCCAATCGGACTTTTTAAATCGTGCATTGACCCTTACTTGATAGTCTTTGTCTTTGAGGCCAAAAAGAGACAAAAGAAGTCGAAGGAAAAGGTATAATGTGAAAATCACAGCTATCCCTGCATGGATAATAACAATGTTGTTTTCCATATCAGGAATTATTCAAGTCAATTCCAGGAATCAAGTTGAGCATACTACTGCGGAGGGCATGTGCTTTTTCAAGTGCTTCTTTTCCCTTCGTTGTCATCTCATAATAGCGTTTTCTCCGTCCACCCCTTTCAGCCGTTGCTCCAGCTTCGAAGGAGGTCACGTAACCTTTTGATTCAAGTCGATAAAGGGCGGAATGCAAAGCCCCAACACTGGGCCTTCGATTGGTTTGTTTTTCAATTTCATCCTTTATAGTCACACCGTAGGCTTCCTTACCAAGAATTCCAATCGCCATTAAAGCGATTTCTTCAAATGCTCCGAGATCTGTGCTCTTCATAGATTATTCGTTTCTGAGGTTTTTGGTTGGTTCAGTAGTGGCTACTTTGATCGTTTGATAAGCGATAGTCAACACCGAAAGCAGAATCACTACGGCTATTGGCAATACAAAGTGTCTCCATGACATCTCAATTCTAAACGCATAATTCTCCAGCCATGCTCTCCCCCCGAAATACAGGGCGAGGCAAGCTAAAACACTCCCAACCAACAAAGACATTGTAAATGACGAGGCAAGGAGACTCAAGATATCCATGAGCCTGGCACCAAGTACTTTTCGTATGGAAATTTCCTTCAGTTTTTGAGATGCCATAAATGCCGCCAGCCCAAATAGTCCTAATGACCCCAACAAAATGGATAAGATGGAAAATGCCCTGAAGACTCGCACAAATCTTAACTCTGCTTTAAACTCTGCATCAAAGGCCTGATTGAGAAATGAGTATTCAAATGGGCTATCGGGAAAGTGCCTGGACATCATTGATTCAAGCCTTTCCACAGTTCCTACTAAATTGGAGGTATTTACATTAAAACTAAAATAGAGCGTCTGATTCGGAAATAGGGCAAATACAATTGGTTCATATGAGCTCTTTAATGAAGTATGATGGTGGTTCCTGACCACACCTAACACATCAAACTCTCTACCGCTTCCAATCGAAACAATCTTGCCTTTGATGGCATCTTCTGCGTTTTCAAAGCCCAATGCCTTCAAGGCTGATTCATTGATAATCAGCGTTGCCTGATCCGTTGGGTGGTCCTTGGAAAAGGCCCTGCCTTTTAGAAATTCTAGTCCAAACGTCTTAAAGAAGCCATAGTCCAATGTTATGAGCTGAAGTGAGCTTGGCTCTCCTGAAATATTGGCTTTGTTCTGAAAAGTTGCAGGGGCCATCACCTTTCCCGGCACACTGCCACTATGGGTAAACCTGTTAATTCCGGAAAGACTTTGTACCTCACCGGCAAAGGCCCTCACTCTTGTCAAATAGGTATCGGCATTTTGGGCGGTTCTCGGGGCATTAACAACCATTATTTGATCGGCTTCAAAACCTAGATCCTTGTTCATTAGAAAATTGGTCTGGTTAAGGAGTAGCATAGTTCCTCCGATCATAGAAATGGATATCAAAAACTGGAATGAGACGAGCACTTTCCTCAGAACAGATCCTCTGGAACTTGTTGAAAAACTTCCCTTCAGAATGGAAATAGGCTTGTATGAAGAGAGTACAAAGGCAGGATAAATTCCTGAAACAAGGCCTCCAACTCCTGCTGCCACGACAACACTAACCCAGAAAACAGGATCTTTTGCAATACTGAATGGCTTTTGAACCATTTCAGAAAAGTATGGAAGTATAACTATTACCAAGATAATCGCCAGTCCCAGGGCTACAAAACTGAGTAGAAACGCCTCGGTAAGAAATTGATCAACCAGTTGCCGCCTTTTTGAGCCCAAAATTTTTCGAACACCAACCTCTTTCGCCCTTTTGACAGCTTTGGCTGTGGCAAGATTGATATAGTTTAAATAGGCAATCAGCAAAATCAGTATGGCAATACCTATCATGAAATTGACCGATTGGCGATCACCATTCTCGAAGAGTTCAAAGGTAAGATCTGAATCAAGATGGATTTTCTTCAACGGCTGTAATTCAAGCTCTTCCACAATATTCTGCTCGGTTGCGCCACCACGAAATTCTCTAATCAATTCACTCGCTCTCACCTCAAAATCCGACTTCTGAAAATTGTCATTGAATTGCAGGTAAGTGTGATAAAAAGGCAAATTCCATTCACCCTCTTTGAAAACAGACCATTGATCCAAAGTTTTGAAAGACATCAAAAAATGAAGGCGCAAATGGGAATCACTTCTGGGATCCTCAAAAATTCCTGATACTTCGAGGTCTGTTTCGCCATCTTCAAAAGAAAAATGAATGACTTGGCCGATCGCCTCGTTATGACCAAAATATTTGGTAGCCAATGACTCAGAAATAATCACCTTGTTTGGTTCCGAAAGTGCAGTTTTCGGATTTCCGATTTTCAATCCATAAGAGAAAACATTAAAGTATGAAGGTTCAGTAAAAACCGCCTTTTCTTCATTAAAGGTTTGATCACCAACCTTCACCTCGCCATGAGTAAACCCATAGTAAAATCTTACCTGGTCTTCTACCTCAGGAAATGCCTCAACCAGTTCAGGACCGACTGGCATAAACACTGTGGCTGAATTGAACACTCTTTGGTTATCGATCATACGTGCAAAACTGACACGATGAATGGATTCAGAATTCTCATGAAATCTGTCGAAGTTCAGTTCGAAAATTGCAAACTGAGCAATCAGCAATACAGCGGTCATACCTATTGTTAGCCCGAAAATGTTGATTCCAGTGGACATTCGATTCTTAAAAAGGCTCCGTAAGCTGGTTTTAAGATGAATGCTCATCATGCTTAAGTATCCGAGACTGGAATGATATTCATCGGCCCTTTTCAAGGCAAACGGCCTGATCAGACTAAAGGCATCTCGATAGAATAAAAGTTTAGCCTTGAGCCTACCTCCTTTTCTGGCGCGTTGATGAAATACTTCATATACATCTCCGTAAAGAATTTCTAGCTGTTCAGGAGAACACAATCTCCTCAAAATAACTGATGGCCAGGATGGTGGTTGTTTGGTTTTCATTTCATTCCTAAACGCAAATCAAATATATATGTTTCCTAAAACCAAAATAAATAAGAAAAAAATCTGGGAGACCGTGAGTTGCCCCATGATCTCCCATCAACTAACCTAATAATTAATATGAAGATTCTATATAATCGTGCTTAAGCCCAGTGATATATTCTCTCTTGTTCCTTCTTCCTCTCCTTCTACAAGGTAATTCACAATAAAGTCTCCTACTCTATCAGTGCCATAACCACTATCGGCTGAAATATCTGGAGTCACCATTCCCATTTTAAGCGAATAGTTGACCGCTTGTCTGACATCAATGGCTTCATCAATCATATCCAGATGATCGAGGAGCATTGCAACGCTCAATATTGTAGCGATAGGATTTGCAATGTTTTTGCCAGTTGCTTGAGGGTAAGAACCATGTATAGGCTCGAACATACCCGTTTTATTTCCAATAGACGCAGACGGCAATAATCCCAGTGATCCACCGATCACACTCGCCTCATCAGAAATGATATCCCCAAACATGTTTTCAGTAAGTATTACGTCAAACTGTTTAGGGTTTTGAATCATTTGCATCGCGGCATTATCTACAAATAGATTCTCAACCACCACTTCCGGATAATCATGGGCCATTCGTCCAACGGTCTCTCGCCACAGCCGAGATGTTTCCAAAACGTTAGCTTTATCAATCAAAGTAAGTTGCTTTTTCCTATTCAGCGCAGCTTTAAAGGCCAAATGGGCTATTCGTTCAATTTCAGCGATCGAATAAGTACAATGGTCAAAAGCCCCCTCTTTGGTTCTTCCTTTTTCACCGAAGTAAATTCCTCCTGTAAGCTCGCGATACACTACAAAATCCGCTCCTATGACTCTGTCTTTCTTCAATGGAGACATGTGAAGCAGGCTCTCATAAGCTGTCACAGGTCTGATATTGGCATAAAGCCCCAGACTTTTTCTTAATTTCAATAAACCCTGCTCTGGTCTTACCTTGGCGGTAGGGTCATTGTCATACTTTGGATCTCCTATTGCTCCAAAAAGAAACGCATCTGAGTTTTCACAAATCGCCAGAGTTTCATCGGGTAGCGGACTACCGGTGTTATCAATAGCAACAGCTCCGACATCACCGGTTTCATACTCAAACGTATGACCATACTTCTCTGCAATGGTATCCAGCACCTTCTTACCTTCTCTTACCACTTCAGGTCCAATACCATCTCCCGGAAGTATTCCAATTTTCTTTTTCATCACTCAAATGGTTATCGCCTTCTTTTCGTATTCTTCGATCTTATTTTTCATGCTGACCAGATAGTCGATATCATCATATCCGTTCAACAGGCATTCCTTTTTATAGGCTCCAATTTCGAATTGTTCCTCCAGAGCTCCGCATTTAATCGTCTGTTCCTTCAAATTCACCAAACATTCGATCTTTGGATTAGCTTTGACTACCTGAATCAGGGTATTTAGAAATTCATCCGAAACCTGGACAGGAAGAAGCCCATTATTCAAGGCATTGCCCTTGAAGATATCTGCGAAGAAGCTTGAAACAACCACTCTAAACCCATAATCCGCCAAGGCCCATGCGGCATGCTCTCGAGAAGAGCCACAGCCAAAATTTCTACCAGCTACCAAGATTGCTCCCGTATAGGTATCATCATTCAGCACAAAGTCTTTCGGGCTATCGTCCTTATTATACCTCCAATCCCTGAATAGATTATTGCCAAAACCTTCACGAGATGTAGCTTTCAAAAATCGAGCAGGTATAATTTGATCGGTATCAATGTCCTCAATTGGTAAAGGAACCATTGTGCTCTGAAGTGTTGTGAATTTTTCCATCTTAGTTCAAATGCTTTTTAATATCCACAATCTTTCCTTGCACGGCAGTCACTGCAGCAACTAACGGACTTGCCAATAATGTTCTTGCTCCCGGCCCTTGTCTACCCTCGAAATTTCGATTTGAAGTCGAAACACAGTAGGCACCAGCCGGTATTTTGTCTTCGTTCATGCCCAGGCAAGCTGAACAGCCGGGTTCTCTTAATTCAAAACCGGCTTCTGCCAAAACCTGATCCAACCCTTCTGATTTGGCCTGTAATTCAACTTGTTTCGAACCGGGAACGATCATGGCATTAACATGATCTGCTTTTTTCTTACCCTTTACATAGTCGGCTACAATTCTTAGGTCTTCAATTCTGGAATTGGTACAACTGCCAATAAATACATGACTAATCTCTTTCCCCAATAGTGTCTCACCTGCCTCAAAGCCCATGTATTGAATGGACTTATGAAAACTATCCCCGGCATCTGCCCCATCTGGCACATTTCCGGTAATTTTGATACCCATTCCTGGGTTGGTTCCATAAGTGATCATGGGTTCTATATCTCTGGCATCGAAATGGAATTCCTTGTCGAATCTGGCCCCCTCATCAGTCCTAAGCGTTTCCCAATAAATCTTGGCCTTCTCGAAGTCTTCTCCCTTTGGAGCAAATTCACGGCCTTCTATATAATCAAATGTCGTTTGATCAGGAGCAATCATTCCGCCACGTGCACCCATCTCAATGCTCATATTGCATATGGTCATTCTCCCTTCCATTGACAGGGACTGAATGGCCGAACCGGCATATTCCACAAAGTAACCGGTCCCTCCTGCCGCTGTCAATTTTGAAATGATATAGAGTATAATGTCTTTGGCCAGGACCCCTTGATTGAGCTCGCCATCCACAGTGATTCTCATCGTTCTGGGTCTCGCTTGCAATAGGCATTGCGTAGCCATTACCTGTGCCACCTGACTTGTACCAATTCCAAATGCAATTGCTCCGAAAGCACCATGTGTCGAAGTGTGGCTATCACCGCACACCATGGTTCGTCCCGGAAGCGTGATGCCAAGTTCGGGTCCAATCACATGAACAATTCCCTGGAAAGGATGCCCAAGTCCATACAGTTCTACATTATGTTCGGCACAATTTTTAAGAAGTGTGTCTACTTGGTGTTTCGAAAGTGCGTCCTTAATGGGAAGATGCTGATCCTTGGTAGGAACATTATGATCAGGAGTCGCCACCATCTTATCCTTTCTGAAAAGCGGTAGATTACGCTTCTTAAGCTCATCAAAGGCTTGTGGGCTGGTTACTTCATGAATTAAATGGCGGTCGATGTAAAGCACATCTGTGCCTCCTTCAATTTGATGCACTACATGCGCATCCCATACCTTGTCGAATAAGGTTTTAGCCATGATTAAACTGCCAGCTTATGTTTCAATTCAGCAATTTGATGCAAATCATCGTCTTGCACTTCTTTCTTCTCATCAGCAACAACAAGAAACTGCTGATAAACCACATCCAACTCATCTCTGGTCAATTCATGGCCAATGTTTTTTAATCGGTAAGCCAAGGCCGCTCTGCCACTTCGTGCAGTTAGCACAATTGAAGAATGATTTACTCCCACATCCTTTGGATCAATAATTTCGTAGGTCTCTCGGTTTTTGATTACCCCATCCTGATGGATTCCTGAAGAGTGCGCAAACGCGTTTGCACCCACAATCGCCTTGTTGGGCTGAACCGGGACCCTCATTGTATCCGAAACATAGGCAGACATTGCACTTAGCATCGTGGTATCAATGTCGGTAAACTTATCTAGATCAGGATGTTGCCTTAATACCATTACCACTTCTTCAAGAGCTGTATTACCCGCTCTCTCTCCAATACCATTGATCGTGCACTCGATTTGTGTAGCGCCATTGATCACCCCGGAGATAGAATTGGCAGTAGCCAAACCAAGGTCGTTATGGCAATGTGTAGAAAGGGTAACCTGGTGAACCCCTTTGACATTTTCTTTCAGATACTTGATTTTCTTACCGTATTCTTCAGGCAAACAGTAACCTGTGGTATCTGGGATGTTCAGTACAGTTGCTCCTGCTTTCACTGCCTGTTCGCAGACAAAGGCAAGGAAGTCATTATCCGTTCTGCCTGCGTCTTCTGTATAGAATTCAACATCTTCAACAAAGCTTTTGGCCAGTTTCACGGCAGCCACTGCCCTTTCCACAACCTTCTCTCGAGTAGTCTGAAGCTTGTGAAAAACATGAGAATCCGAGGTTCCAATTCCGGTGTGAATTCTTGGCCTGACCGCCCCTTTCAAGGCATCAGCAGCTGTAATAATGTCCTTTTCTACTGCGCGGGAAAGTCCGCATACCGTTGCCTCATTAATTACATTGGCAATTGACTGAACCGATTCAAAATCACCTGGACTCGAAATAGGAAATCCCGCTTCAATAACATCCACGCCCAATTGTTCCAATCGAAGCGCTACTTCCACTTTTTCGGAAGTATTCAACTTACAACCCGGCACTTGCTCTCCATCTCTCAGGGTCGTATCGAAAATTTGTATTTTCTCTTTATCCATTGTTTATTTGAGTGCGATACCGTTACGTTTTACACTCCTTTCCTTATCAAAATAAATTTATGGTTCCCCCTATCTGAGGCAAAAATGAATGCCGAAACGATTACTATTTCTATCAGGTAGGCTTGACACCATAAATCGCTGATAAACAAGGGAATAAACAAAAGCGGTTTACAATGGCTAAAGTGAAGCAAGATCCGTTATTTGAACTCATAAAGTCGCTCACAAAATCGGAGAAAAGACATTTCCGGCTTTTCGTGAACAGGTCTGGCAATGCCGAGGATTTGAAATTTATCAAGCTCTTCGATGCCATGGATAACATGAATGCATATGATGATATTGCTATTCTCAAGAAGGTGCCATCAATAAAAAAGGCACAGTTTTCAAATCAAAAAGCGAACCTCTATAAGCATATACTTGCAGCTTTAAGGCAATACCATGCCGGTCAGAATATTGATATGCAACTACGTGAAAACCTCGACTATGCCAGGGTGCTATATAACAAGGGATTCTATAAGCAGTCACTCAAGCTACTTGAGCGCTCCAAGGTTGTTGCCAAAAATCACCGCTATCATACCATAAGGCTGGAAATTTTGGAATTCGAGAAATTGATCGAATCCCAATATATCACTCGCAGTATAGAAACTAAGGCTGAAGAACTGACTCAGGATATTGATGAGACGAGTTTGATCATTGGAAATGTGCATCGGCTTTCAAATTTGGCGCTAAACCTTTATGGTCTATACCTGAAAAACGGCTATGTAAAGAATCAGAAGGATTTTGAGGAAGTAAGGACCTACTTCCAGAATCGAATGCCAGAGATTGACCCAAATCGCCTCTCCTTCTATGAAAATCTATACTATCATCAATCCTACGTTTGGTATAACTACATCATTCAGGATTTTCCTAACTGTTATCGTCATTCGCACTATTGGACAGATTTGTTCAGGAACAATCCAAAAATGATTCAAAAGCATCCTGAGCAATATATCAAAGGACTCCATAATTCGCTTTCCTCCTTGTTTCATTTACAGCACTATTCGAAATTCTGTGTAGTCCTTGAAGAATTGGAGGCTTTGAGTCACGATGAAAACCTCATCAAAGACTTAAATACTGAGGTATTGATCTTCAAATTTCTTTACACGGCTAAAATCAATAAACTTTTTATGGAGGGTAGGTTTGACCTTGGCGTTGAGCTCGTCCCTGAACTGCTGGAAAGGCTTTCTAAATATGAGAGTAAGATAGATCCTGAGCGGGTTTTGATGTTTTATTATAAGATTGCCTCTCTCTATTTCGGCAACCAGAACTATAGAAAAGCGATTTACTACTTGAATCAGATTATTTACTTCAAAGACGTTTCATTAAGAGAGGACATACACTGCTTTGCACGGATTCTCAATCTTATAGCTCATTATGAAGATGGGCAGGATGACCAGTTAGAATATCAAATAAAAAGTACCTATCACTTCCTTGGGAGAATGAACGACCAACAAGGGGTTCAAAAAGAAATATTCAAGTTTATCAGGAAGGTCGATAGAATGACTCCAGATAGTGTGAAGGACGAATTTAGGGCTCTCCATGAACGATTGAGCATTCTCAGGAATGACATCTATGAAAAGCGCCCCTTCCTCTATCTCGACATTCTCACTTGGCTGGAAAGCAAATTTGAAAACAAGACTACCCTGGAGATCGCACAAGAGAAATTCAAGACGTTAAAGTGAACAGTCTTAGTTCGTGGAAGGGTTAATTGTAGTGACAACAACGGCCGTCATTACAGCAAGCATAACGGTAGCCTGTATATCTCGAATTGTTCTGTTGATCGCCTGACTGATTTTAATATCCTGAGTTACTTCCTTGATCTTCTTTTGAACAATTTCGTACTCGTCCTTATCCCTGAAAGCCTCCCTTGTTAGGTCGCTCACATCGATCAAGCTTAATAACATGATATCCCGAGGGTTAGACTCAGCTCCTTCGAGCATTACATCATGCAATCTTTTTCTAATCTTGTTCTCCGGGGTAATATCCTGAGTGGGATACTTGGTATGGGGTATTATCCAAAGTATTTTATGATCCTCTTTACCGAGAATCCCCTTCCGCATCAAGCTTTTAAGGGTGTCGTCTTTCAGTACTTTGGCATCTTCCGCAAGCTTCTCCACCCAGTAATCCACCTTTTGGTATCTGGGAGACTCCTTGATCATATCAATGGCCTTATTGATTACCACCTCTTTTTCAAAGGCGCTATTGGTAAGTTCTACCTTATCATTGACGATAGCTATTTTTTCCCTGATGGCCAGTTCCAGCATCACGGCTCCAGCGAACCCGTAATGTAAACGGGTAGAGTCTGTCACAAACTCTCCACGGTCATCATCCAGGGCTATTAACAAGAACTCTTCAATAAGATTTAATTCCATGACCGTTTTCTGTATCTTAATATTCCAATAAAATATGACTTCAGTGATTAAAGATATCGAATTTTATAAGGCTTTATATCAAAGGGAAAAAGTCAGAAGAATCGAGATCGATAATGGATTAAATGTACCAATTATTATTCTCTCTGGATTAGTGGGACTTCTATATTTTGTGTTGTCAAATTTTGAGCTTGTAGCAGATCAGACCTGGTCAAGATTAGGACAAGTAACAGCAGTGCTCTCCATGGTCTCTATTGTGGTCGCATTATTTTTTCTAATTAAAGCTTTTAATAATTGGTTTTTCGGGTTTCAATATTTGGCCTTACCTCACGCTCAAGAGCTGAGAGATTACCAAAAAGAACTTACAAAGTACCAGGAGCTAGAAGACAGTGATACCGAAATAACCTTTGAAAATTACTTAATCGAGAAGTATGTGGAATACGCAGATAACAACTCTAGAACGAATGATAATCGAGGGGAGAATCTGTATTACAGCAGAGTTTTTATTATAATTTCTATAATTTTACTGTTAATAGATGTAATCATATACACTAAACTAATATTTTTTCAACATGGCTAAGGATAAAGATAAAACACCTCAACCTCCGAAGGTCCCAAAGGACAGGGTTGAAAAAGGTGCAGATTCCTCTCCACTGGAGATAAGAAGACCGAAAAAGTAGACGACAAGGATCAGATTTAGCGCTGAATTATCCCACGTTTTTCGTTGAGATAATCCTATCAGGCTGTCATTCCTTTTTTTCTGGTCATCAATATTTCATCATTACTATGATAGCCGAATCCTCGTAAACAGGTCCACTCTGTTGTGAATTAAAATTGGCTTTATATTTCTTAAATACTCATTATTGAAAATCACAGGGGTGTCATAAATAACACCCCTCAATTCTTTGGCGACTATGCTTCTTCGACCCACTAGGCCTTAGTCCCAGTTTTGATTCTTTGTCAACTACACCAACACCGGCTCCTCCTTCTTCACTGGAGGTGCATTTTCAGGCCGTAGTGCCCTAACTGCCTTTCCTGCTCTCCACATCTCCGAATTATGTAATTCGTCCAGCTCCACCTGCAATTTTTCGCGATAATCGGCTTGTGAGTTAGAGTCGATAGAGTTTTGTGCTTCAATGCCGTCTGTCACAGACTTGTATAGTTGTTCGAATACGGGTTTGGTCGCAGCATAAAACTTGTCCTTCCAGTCCAGTGCACCCCGTTGAGCGGTAGTCGAGCAATTGGCATACATCCAATCCATACCATTGTCGGCAATCAATGGATATAATGACTGTGTTGCCTCCTCTACGGTTTCATTGAATGCTTCCGAAGGAGAATGTCCATTTGCCCTCAATACCTCATATTGCGCCTGGAAAAGGCCTTGTATTGCGCCCATTAATGTTCCTCTCTCTCCTGTGAGATCTGAAGTTACTTCCTTGTAAAAGGTAGTTTCGAACAGATAACCTGATCCCACTCCTATTCCGAGCGCTACAATTCTGTCTCGTGCGGTACCTGTTGCATCCTGATGGATAGCAAAGGAGGAATTCAGTCCTTTTCCTTCTACAAACAAGCTTCTCAATGAGGTTCCTGAACCCTTTGGCGCCACCAATGCCACATCTACATCCTGAGGAGGAACAATTCCAGTCTTATCAGAATAAGCCACTCCAAAGCCATGTGAAAAGTAAAGCATTTTACCCGGGGTCAAATGCTTTTTGACCGTAGGCCATAGCTGAATTTGTGCCGCATCAGACAAGAGATAACAAATAATTGTAGCTCTTTCCAGTGCCTCCTCGATTGGGAACAAACTGATTCCAGGCTCCCATCCATCAGCGATCGCTTTGTCCCACGTTTTTGACTCCTGGCGCTGCCCAACGATTACATTAATGCCGTTATCTTTCAGATTAAGCGATTGCCCTGGTCCTTGAACTCCATAGCCAATCACCGCTACTGTCTCGTTTTGAAGCACTTCCTGTGCTTTGGTTAATGGAAATTCATCTCGGGTAACTACGTTTTCTTCTACCCCTCCGAAATTAATTTTTGCCATTTTTCTAGATTTAAAAATTTGATATTCGTTTCCTTAATTCGATTGATTCATTCATCGGTTTCATAACCGATACCCGTCCTGATCGGACAAACTCTATTATTCCATATTCTTTCAAAAACCGGAGAAGTTCTTGAGTCTCTTCTTTATGACCGGTTTTTTCGATAATCATAAAGTCCTGTTCCATGGACAATATGCGCGCATGATTGTCCCTTATTAATTTCTCCACCAGATTTCCATCGGCCACTGACTTAGTTGAGACTTTATACAAAGCGATTTCCTGAAAAACGGTATCATCATCTTCGTGAAACACAGCTCTCAATACCTCAACCTGTTTTTCAATTTGCAGTACCAGTTTCTTGATCTGGTCTTCAGTGGTTCGAACGACAATGGTGAACCTGTAAACTCCTGCCAATTCTGATTCGGAGGTATTGAGACTTTCAATATTCAAGTGTCGCCTCGTGAAGATGGACGTTATTCGGTTCAGCAATCCGATACTGTTCTCTGTGAAAACCGATATGGTGAATGTCTTTCGCATTTATGAAAGTCGGATATCAGATACAGACGCTCCCGAAGGCACCATTGGGAAGACATTATCCTCTTTTCCAACATGCACTTCAAGCAAGTAGCTACCCTTGTGATTGAGCATTTCTTGGATCGAGTGTGCGAGGTCTTCACGATCATTTATTGATTTTCCAGCGACTCCATACCCTTTAGCAATCGTCACGAAATCAGGGTTTTCCATCTCTGTACTGGAATATCTCTTGTCAAAGAACAACTGTTGCCATTGGCGAACCATTCCGAGAAATGAATTATTCAGAATTACAATTTTGATCTGCGCTTGAGTTTGAAGAATAGTTCCCAACTCCTGAATAGTCATCTGGAACCCTCCATCTCCAATCACAGCAATTACCTCCCGCTCTGGTGCTCCAAGCTTCGCACCAATGGCTGCCGGAAGGCAGAATCCCATAGTCCCAAGCCCTCCTGACGTGATGTTGCTCTTGCTTTGATTAAATCTTGTATATCGACAGGCGACCATTTGGTGTTGTCCTACATCGGTGACCAAAAGGGCATCCCCGTTCGTAAAACGATTAATGGAGTCCATCACTTCCGCCATTGTCATCTCAAGAGTAGTTGGGGTTATTTGCTCCCCGATAACCAAGTCATTTTCTACCTTCTCATAATCCTTGAAACGTTGATGCCAGACAGGATGACTATTCATCCTTACATTTCTAATCAACTCGGTCAATGCCTCCTTACAGTCTCCCAACACTGGAACATGTGCGTAAACATTCTTATTGATTTCGGCAGGATCAATGTCAAAATGAATGACTTTGGCTTGTTTCGCATAAGTATTCAAATCACCTGTCACACGATCATCAAAGCGCATTCCGATGGCAATCAGCAGATCACATTCGTTTGTGAGCTTGTTGGGCCCATAGTTGCCATGCATACCGAGCATTCCCATATTTAATGGATGATCTGTGGGTAATGCAGACAAGCCAAGCAATGTGGATGCGGTCGGAATCCCTGTTTTTTCGATGAAGGTCTTAAACTCTTCCTCGGCACCACTAAGGATGATTCCTTGCCCAAATACCACAAACGGTCTTTGGGCACCATTAATCAACTCTGCAGCCTTTTTTACTTGTTCATGATCCAATTGTGGAACTGGATTATAACTTCTGATCCCTTCACATTTTTTGTATTGGTAGTCAAATTCTTCAAACTGTGCGTCCTTGGTGATATCGATCAAAACCGGTCCCGGCCTCCCCGATTGGGCGATATAAAAGGCTTTTGCCAATGCTTCAGGTAGTTCTTCTGCTTTGGTGACCTGGTCATTCCACTTTGTCACGGGCATCGATATACTAATAATGTCCGTTTCCTGAAATGCATCCGAACCCAGGAGATGTGATCCAACCTGTCCGGTAATGCAAACCAATGGTGTAGAATCGATCATCGCATCCGCTATTCCTGTAATCAAATTGGTAGCTCCTGGTCCGGAGGTGGCCATTACCGCTCCAACCTTTCCAGTGGCACGAGCAAATCCCTGTGCAGCATGTATGGCCCCTTGTTCATGGCGAGTGAGCACATGCCTGATTTCTTCTTGATAGTTGTACAAAGCATCATAAATCGGCATAATGGCTCCTCCGGGATAGCCAAACACCAGAGCAACTTCTTCAGCGATTAATGACTTTAATACTGCATCTGCGCCAGTGGTTCTGATCTTCTTGTCGACTTGAGTTAGTAGTGCTTCCATGATGATTTATAAATCCGTTACACAGCCTTGTGAGGCCGAACCTACAGTTTTAGCGTATTTGTAAAGTGCTCCTCGGGTAATCCTGAAATCAGGTGATTTCCATACACTTCTTCGTTGATTCAACTCATCGGAGCTTATATCCAAACTGATCGTATTTTCATTGGCGTCAATTGTAATCGGATCACCGTTTTCAACCAGGGCGATTGTCCCGCCAGTTTGTGCTTCAGGAGTGACGTGCCCCACAACAAAACCATGGCTACCCCCAGAGAATCTTCCATCCGTAATTAGGGCCACCGATTTGCCCAAACCAGCACCTATTATTGCTGAGGTTGGCTTGAGCATTTCCGGCATTCCTGGAGCTCCCTTAGGTCCGGCATATCGAATTACGATCACATGTCCTGCTTGAACGGAGCCATTTCCTATTCCCTCAATTGCCGAAAACTCATCATCAAATACGATGGCCTTCCCTTCGAAACGTTCTCCTTCTTTGCCAGTGATTTTGGCTACTGCTCCTTCTTCTGCCAGATTACCGAAAAGCATTTGCAGGTGCCCTGAAGACTTAATCGGTTGATCAAGATCATTGATAATCTTCTGGTCAACAGATAGTCCATTGACTTCTTCAAGGTTTTCGGCAACCGTCTTACCTGTTACTGTCATGCAATCCCCATGGAGCATCCCTTTATCGAGCATAAACTTCATCACGGCAGGTACGCCACCGGCTTCGTGAAGATCCTCCATTAAGTATTTCCCGCTTGGTTTCAAATCTGCCAGAAATGGCGTTTCATTGGAAATTTTTTGAAAATCATGTAGGGTCAATTCGATATTCACGCTGTGCGCAATCGCAATCAGGTGCATTACTGCATTAGTCGAACCCCCAAGTACCGTGATTAATCGAATTGCGTTCTCAAAAGACCTCTTGGTTAAGATATCTTTGGGCTTCAAATCAAGTTCAAGGAGTTTCCTGATCGCCTTTCCTACATTCTCGCATTCTTCTCTTTTCTCGGCACTAATTGCAGGATTTGATGAACTATAAGGCAATGACATCCCAAGGGCCTCGATGGCTGAAGACATGGTATTGGCAGTATACATGCCACCACAAGCCCCAGCACCAGGACAGGAGTTCTTGATTATGCCTTTGTAATCTTCATCTGAGATTGTCCCTGCAAACTTTTCGCCCAATGCCTCAAACGAAGACACGATATTGAGCTTCTTATCCTTGTAACATCCAGAAGCAATCGTTCCACCATACACCATCAGCGATGGTCTGTTCAATCGCCCCATGGCCATCAAGGCACCGGGCATATTCTTATCACATCCCACTACGGTTATCAACCCATCGTAGTAATGAGCCCCGGCCACGGCTTCAATCGAATCTGCAATGATTTCTCGTGAAACAAGGGAATACCTCATTCCGCTTGTACCATTGGAAATACCGTCACTTACTCCAATCGTATGATATATGAGACCAACCAAATCCTCTTTCCAAACCCCTTCTTTCACTTGTTCGGCAAGTCCATTTAGATGCATGTTACAGGTATTTCCCTCGTAACCTGTACTAACAATGCCCACTTGTGCCTTATGCATGTCCTGTTCAGTTAGCCCAATACCGTAAAGCATCGCCTGAGAAGCAGGTTGTGTTTCGTCTTGTGTAAGTCGCTTGCTGTACTTGTTTAATTCCATTGTCTCAGAATCCTCGGCACAAACCTATTTGACGAATTGAGGATCGCTGAATCGATTTTTCAAATTCTTACACTTTTCAAAAACCCTATCTATTGATTTAAACACCTATCAATCAACACGTTGATTGAATTCAAATTACGCTCTTCAGCCAGAGGATTTTCCTTGAAAAAAAGCTCTACAATGCTCGTAAAAAGCTATTGGCATGTTATCAGAGAGCTCTTGCTACTTAATGAGAAGAGATGAGGTTGGAGTCACCTCTCTAAGAGGTCTTATATACTGGGCCAAAAAAATTGATTCAGCCTCTTTCCAAAGAAATTGGGGTAGCTGGAAGACGTATTAGGCAGGGCCAACAATGAAACTTGACGACCCCGCCTCAACCTACATCAGAATTATTTCGTCTTTTTTGCAGTGCTTACAATCTGGCCATCGGCTTCCATGACAAAGGAAATCTGAGTGACCCTACCATCATCGCCACGATCAAATCTTATTAATGGTAGTGTCCCAGCCGACCTGACGTTGGAAGGAAGCACCAGCTTATAGGTATCCTCACTTACTTTTGCCATCTCCAATTTGGACTGCCCCATTCGATGATAAAGTAATTTCCCTTTTTCCAGCAAGACACTCCGATTTCCTTCATATTCTCCGACAAACACCTCCAGTTCGGAGACATCGACCTTTTCTTTGTCATCGTCTTCTTTAGATGTTTCCATGAGTTGATCTAGAGCAGCTTGCATTGTGCTTCTGACAGATTCATCGGATTCGTTGTCTATAAAAGACTTCAGGATAATCTTATTTGCCTCATTCAACGCATCATTCGGATCCGTCTCGTGGTCTGGTACCACACCAGTCATTCCAAAATCTGTTCCGGTGACTGGATGTGTGACTTTGGCGATGGGTACGGTAGCGATAAAGCCCTCAGCCAGGGCATAACCTCCTGCAGAATGTCCTCCCTCTCGTCCAGCACCTGTTGTCTCTCCCACGATCAATGCCCTTCCATGTTTTTGCATGGTATAGGAAAAATTCGTGGCTGCCGAGCCGGTATACCTATCGATCAAAATGTAGAGCGGCTGTTTCTCGAGCCGTTTCCCAGGTAGTTCCGGTTCAGTGTAGAAGTGAGTAGCACTGTCATATGCCGGAAACTCTCTGGTAAATAGCAACTTCTTTTCGGCTGGAAAGAAATAGCTCCCGAGATACGAGATAAATCCTCCCACTCCTCCCGGGTTGCTTCTAAGGTCCAGAATAAACGCGTCAACATGCTGCAAGAAGGCCATTGCGGCATCAAGAGTGGGTTTGGCCTGATTTATATTGGGAATTTGAGAGATTCGCATATAGCCAATATTCCCCGGTAATACCTCTAGTTTCTGAAAGTTAAAGTTCTTCTTTAGATCCGGAGAACTACCGGTCATTGCTGAAATACTCAGTCGCTGTGCTTCGGCCTCATCACCACTATTGATTGCCTGAAGTGGTCCGAACATTTGAGGGTTGTAAAGAACATTGAAGTGAGGGTCATTGGTATATTCACGCAATGCTCCCGTCACCAACCTACCAAATAAGCTGGCGGTATTGGCCTTCTTATACTCGTCTGACTTTGCCAATTTTGCCAGCATTTCTTTGAGCTCCTCTACTTTTTCGGGAAAAACATAGTTCTCCTTTATGTGTTCTATCAGCTTGCGCTGTATTGCTTTCTTAGTCTTAGGCGTTACTTCTATGTCCTGTGCATAAGTTAAAAGACAGGAAAGAAGCAGAATGACAATAGTGAAAGTTCTTCTCATGGTTTTGACTTTTTAGGCCAAAATCATGATCTCTAATGAACAATTCGTTTCACAAAAACGGATGAGACTCTGAACTTTCGAGCTTTAACACTGTTTAACAGATTTTCTATAAGCAGCGGGAGTTGTGCCTGTAGCCTTTTTAAACGCCCTATAAAATGAGGCCTTACTATTAAAACCAACTTCATAGCCCAGTTGAAGCAGATTAGAAGCCTGAGATTCAGGTGCTTTCAATATTCGAATGGCTTCTTGTACGCGAAAGCCGTTGATCAGGTCATAGAAATTCTTGTCTAGCTGCTCATTTATAATTTGAGAAAGATGATACCTGGAAACACCAATTTCATTGGATAGCGCATCCAGATTTAGTGAAGGATCTGTAAATAGTTTCTGTTCTCTCAATTTAATTTCCAGTTCTCTGAGTATTTCCTCACTATCAATGTTAAGGGGTTTATAGCTGCCCTTTGACTTTCCATTTGCGGATAAAACCAGCTGATGCCCGAGCTTAGACTTTACCTTTTCAGCGTTTAGAACCAACAGCAGCAAGAGTGTTATAAGCCCAATTATGAGTTGTTTTTTATAGACTGGGTATGCAAATAATCCGAGGCCGGCACTACTTTCCCTTCTTATCTCCATTCGCTTTACTCCTGCGTCAACCAAGTTGGCGATTGCCGGATCCATTTCTGAGCCCATTTCATAGCGAACTTTAATCTCTATGGGTGCTCGATAATTTTCCAACAAACTACTCGCTACTAAGGTGAGAAACAGGCCAATAGAAATCATTATCGTCCTTGATTGCTGCCAAGTTCCAAGTCCATAGTTCTTCAATCTTCGCCAAAGCAAAAAAATGAGGATTCCTGCTACAACACCAAGGATTCCTCCCAGAAAGATTGCCAGTTCAAGATTTACCATAAATAAATATATGTCACTGCTTACGAAAGTCTAGGAAAAATGATGTGATTCTCCTTTAGCTCACATAGGAGATCAATCAATTACTCTAGGGAATTGCCACTAAAACAATCCCAAAATCAAAGGACTAGTCTTTGACCAATTTACAACCTACTTTCTGCCAATCCACAACCCCACCTTTCAGGTCATATACTTCGTTGAAACCTAGTTGGACCAGCATCTTGGCTGCAGACGCACTTCTAACTCCAACTGCACAATACACGGCCACAGGTTTGTTTTTGTCTAATTTGGAAATTTCCTTTTCAAAGTCCGCTCTGTAAAAATCGATTAAAGTCGCTCCTTTAATTTTACCAATATCATATTCCCGTTTTGTCCTGACATCAATCAGTTGGGTATCCTTCTTTTCTTCAATCAACGTCTTGAATGATTCAGATCTGACGGCCGTCATTTGCTGTCCTTGACAAGAAATCGCAAGAAGCACCAGGACGAATACGATAGAAATCCTCTTCATTAATTGAGCAGATTTCCCTGATCATCCCATTCGGCAATGTTGGCTCGTTTTGTCTGATCTACACATTTTGCAATCCAATCCGGGTCATAGGCGAGTCCGTGTTTGTCTAATACCTCTTGTGGGACACCATCCCAAACATTCGGCATGTTTCCTTTATAGCCAAGATCCTTTACACCTATTTCTGAAGTGAAGTAACCTGTCATAGTAAGATTTCTCATTCTGGTAAAAAACTTCTCTCCTGGCATAAGGTCTGGTTCTGTTTTGCCAGGATAGGCAATTGCATCGCAAATTGTCTTCTGTTGATCCAAACTCAGTTTCTTAAATTCCAAATTATAAAGCTTATTGGAATAGGAATCTAACCAGGCAATTCCTCCGCGAATTGGCAGTTGATGGTTTGGCATGTCTTTCACAATGAACTCAATGAATTCCGGCACTCCCGCATCCGAAGCCGACCCAAATTCAGCGTTCGAAGGAAGGATGATATCGCAAAGTATGGCAATGGTCTCAAGTTCATGTTCATTCAGGTATACCTCTGCCAGCACCTTTTTATCATGGAGTTTCTCATTTTCGTTTCGGCCATAGCCTGGTAACTCCGGCTCAGCAGGAACATCTGCTTCTGTGACTGAAGGCGCACATCCAGTTACGAGTAGTCCCCCGGCAACTGACCCTATAAGCAATGATTTTAGTGAATCGCGTCTATCCATGATTTAAATGTTTCGTTGTTTAACTTGATCGACCAAATAGTCGGATGCTCTCCATGCCAGAGCCAAAATGGTCCAGGTTGGGTTCTTGTCAGCCTGAGAAACAAAGGTTCCGGCATCCATGACAAATACGTTCTCAGCATCGTGAAGCTGGCTGTATTTATTGGTGACAGAGTCCCGTTTATCATTACCCATTCTTGTGGTACCCACTTCGTGAATAATCTCTCCTGGCTGTGTTAGCCCATAATTTCTGTCCTTTCCAGGCTTGTCACCCAGCAACGTTCCACCCGCAGCCTCAAGCACTTGCTCAAATGTATCCTGCATATGCTTTGCTTGCTTAACCTCATGGTCGGTCCATTTGTAGTTGAATTTCAGAACAGGAATTCCCCATTCGTCTACTACTTCATTATCTATTTCACAGCGATTATCTCGTTGTGGTACACTCTCCCCACGACCTGCTATCCCCAATACAGCTCCATAATACCTTTTTACATCATCTCTCAATGAGTTACCATAGCCTCCTACGGTACCGCCAACCACTTTATTCAGGTCATTGGGGTTAAACCCAAATCCATAACCTGGCATTCCCATTCCTCCCCAGACTTCTATATGATACCCTCTTGGAAAATCTAATTTCTTATCATTCAACCACCAAGGCGTATAAACGTGCATACCACCTACTCCATCTTCGTTGTAAATATCTCTGTCGAGCAGTTGCGGTATTAAAGCGGAGCGACTTGCGCCTGTTGAATCATGGAGATACCTACCAACAAGTCCGCTACTGTTGCCAAGACCGTCTTGGTGGACACTACTTTTCGAATTCAGTAAAATACGCGCAGTAGAACACGCGGAGGCAGCCATTACTACAACTTTAGCTTTCAAATGGTATTCCTTTCTATCGAGTTTATTGATGTAATTGACTCCAGTAGCCTTACCGTTTTCATCGGTGGTAACTTCACGTACCATTGCATCAGTGAACAGTTGAACCTTTCCTCCGTTTTTCTGTGCCGGAAAGATCAGACATGTCCCAGCCGAAAAATCAGCATAGGCAGAACAGGCTCGATTGCATTGACCACAGTAAAAGCACATGCCTCTTTCGTTATTGATCCTTTTGGTAAGAATCGATAATCGAGAGGGTATCACCGGTATTCCAGCCTTCCGTGCACCATTGATATAGTAAAGTTCGTGGAGTCTTGGTTTCGGTGGAGGCAAAAAGAAACCATCAGGCTCGTTCGGGATATTTTCTCGTGTACCAAAAACGCCAATCAACTTGTCGACCTTATCGTAATATGGTGCAACATCATCATAACCTATTGGCCAATTGTCTCCTAGCCCATCTATGCTCTTTCGTTTAAAGTCGAGCGGACCAAACCGTAATGATATTCTACCCCAGTGGTTAGTTCTTCCTCCAAGCATTCTCGACCTGAACCAATAGAATTGGGTTCCCTGCTCTTTGGTATAAGGTTCTCCTTCAATATTCCACCCTCCATAGGCGGCATCAAAATCGCCAAATGATCTTCGATTCGAACTTGCCCCTCTTCTTGGCGATTCCCATGGCCAACGAAGTTGTGTTCGATACTCATCGTCCTTGGGATCAAAGAATGGGCCGGCTTCAAGGACCGCCACATCAAAGCCTGCTTCAGACAGAATTTTGGTCGCCATACCTCCACCGGCACCAGAGCCGACTATGGCTACGTCATACGTCTTGGCTGATTCTATTATTTGCATAGATGTAATTTAAAAAGTCAATCAGTTATTAATAAGGTCAAAAGTATTTTTCAATGCATCATATGTTTTTTGAATCGCAACATCATCATCTTGTTGGTTGAGTTCTTCATTAAACGGTTCTGCTCTTACGGGCCCATCATATTCAATGACATTAAGTGCATTCACAAAGGCCTTTAAATTGATCACTCCCGTTTCTCCGGGTAATGTTCTTTCCGAGTCGATCTGTTCAGCAGGACTTCTTCCTTGAATGGCATCATTGAGATCACACGTAACAATCATTTCCTTGTTAAGGCGCAACAAATCTGCTTCTGTTTCACCTGCACAATGCCAATGGAAGCTATCAAGCTGAATTCCGAGATTCGCACGATTCACTTCAGTGATTAACTCTTGAATTTCTGCTAATGAACGAATGAACGGATAGCGATCTCTATTCATTAAAGTCCTGGGACCGACATACTCAAGTCCAAGTCGAATATTATAGTCCTTGAGTATGTCAAGGATCAATCTAAGTCTTCGAATATGTAGGTCAAAGTTCTTTCTATAAGTCAGTTCTGAATGTGTAGGCATAATCCATGTCGACATACGGGTAACACCTGCGTTCATCAGTCCGGCAGCGATGGGATGAAGACGTAAGAGATTCTCACGAAACACTGGTTCCGAACCTCTGAATTCAACAGGCAACCCTGCCGCATCCCAAGTCAGTTCTGATTCAGACATTTGACCCAGAATGGCATCGACCTGGCCAGAGCTCATACCTGCCAATTCAATAAACTGAGGCGCAATTGCCTCAAACCCAAATCTAGCCGCTGTCTCAACCAATTGAAACTGGGACATCCGAACACCAATAGCACCCGGATTCAGGCTCATCCTGAACTGGCGTTCTCCATTTTTAGGAAATGACCATAAAACGTTGGGGGTTGCGAGCAAAGCGGTCACACTAAGCGATTGCTTCAAGAACCTCCTTCGTCCCCTTAGTTTCATCCTTTTAAATTAGGTAAAACCAAGCAAAGACAAAGGCAAAAAGGGGAACAAGACCAATCTAATCAGGCAGTTCATATAATTCATCCGATGAATGCAATTGCGCTTAAGAATTAAATTCAAACTTTTGGCTTTTGCGGTTTGCAATTAATCCAACGACCTCTATATTTGCACTCGCTTTGAACGAAAAGCCTCCTTAGCTCAGCTGGTAGAGCAACTGACTTGTAATCAGTAGGTCGCTGGTTCGATCCCGGCAGGGGGCTCAAGGCATAAAAAAAGGATTCACTAAGTGAATCCTTTTTCTTTTCGATCTCTTCGATTAAATACTCCTAACCAGTCGGAGTTGTTTCTTCAATTTCCTCACCTCTTCTTCGGCTTTTTCGATCTTTTCATCGAACTCAACTTTCAGCTTATCTGCTGTTTTTGAATTCGCAAAGAACGCCAGGTTATTATTCCATAGATTGATGTTATCCTCAAGTTCCTGGATTTGTCTTCGAATGGCTCCCTCCTTCTTTTGAATATTCCGATCAGCATTTGGTCCTTTGCTCAGGCCACTCAGCTGTGCTTTCATAATAAGCCCTTCTCTATCTTCTTCCGGGACGTCCAAGGTACCTACAAAAGACTCGAGTGCTTTTTCGAATCGCTCTTCAATCTTCTTGATTGAGTTTTTAGGCACAAATCCTATTTCCTTCCATTGATTTACCCAAGTGTCTAAATCCTCTGCACTACCTTTCTTCTGCTTTGCTGCTCCTTCAATCTGGGCACACAACTCTTCTTTTTTGGTCAGATTTTCGGTATAACCTTCTTCGGCTCTGTTCAGACTGGCCCTTCGATTATTGAAGAATTCATCACATGCCTCCTTAAAATCCGCGTAAACTGAGTTGCGAAACTTCTCCGGTACCGGACCAATCTCTTTCCACTTTCGCTGTAGTCCTTTGAGCTTATCTGCCGTCTTATTCCAGTCGTCACTCTCTTTTAAAGCCCGAGCCTCTTCAACCAACCTTTGTTTGGCTTCAAGGTTCTCCTTTCGTTGTCCTTCAAGCTTTTTGAAGAATGCGTTCTTGTGACTGAAGAATGTCTTGAATGCACCCCAAAATTCTCGGTTTACCTCTTTGGCATGTTCACGAGGCAGACCACCCAATGCCTCCCATTTTTTTTGGATTGCAATCACTTCTTTCGTCTTCGCATTCCATTCGTTGATCCGATCTGAATCAAAGGAAACAAAAGCCTTAATCTCTTCGGCAAGCTCTTTTTTCTTGACCAGGTTCTCTTGAAGTTCTCCTTTAAGATCTTCCAAGTAGGCTTTTCGCTTCTTATATATTTCGTCAGATGCTGCCTTAAAACGCTGCCATAATGATTCCTGAACCTCTCTTGGAACAGCACCTATTTTCTTGTACTCTTCGTGAAGTTCATTGAGTTGAATAATGGCCGTCTTGATGTCATCCAGTCCGTTGAGTGCCTCAGCCTTTTCACACAAGGCCTCTTTGAGCTTCTGGTTTTTCTTTCGATCAAGCTCCTTAAGCTCAAAAAGAATATGTCGGTTATTATAAAACCGATCGAGCAAGGCATTATAGTTAGCCCACAAGGTCTTGTTGTGTTGATTTGGAACGGGACCTATTGTTCTCCATTCTTGCTGAATTTCCTTTATTGGTGAGATGTTGGTGGTCGCATTCTCTCCGTCCACCAAATCTCTCAATCTATCTAACAGGGCCTGTTTCTTTTCGAAGTTTCGTTCTTTATTCGCTTCGCGATCCTTTATAAACCTTGCTCTCTTATCACGTATCAGACGAACTGCAGCATTGAACCGATTGAACAAATCGTCTCGATTGAATTCAAAGTCATCGGGGTTACCTCCATCAACGATAAACTTATTCAGGGCAGTTTCTTTTAACCCTTTCTCCATTTCACTGAAAAGAGGTACAATCTGTCCAATAGTATTCTCAACTCGTGCTACATGTTCTTGCTTGGAAAGCTCTTCTGCAGCATCAACCAATTGCTCTCTTGAAAAGGTGCTGTAATCAATTATTTCTTCTTCCTCTTCGGCTTTTTCTACTTCCGGTTCCTCATTTTGGGAATCGTCTGTTTCTTTAACTGATTCCTCACTTGACTTATCCACAACTTCCGCAACTGGTTCCTCCTCCGAGGATATTGCAGGCTCTTCCGGTGCTTCGGGTTGTACTACTTCCTCCACCGGGGATTCTGACTTAGGTTCATCAGAATTAATGATTGGAGTATTTTCCTTCTGATCAACTTCGGCTTCGGCAACAGCCTCTGTACTCTCCTTATCTTCTGGCTCAGTAATGACTTCCTCGGATTCGGCTTTCGGTTCAGCGACTGCCTCATCGGTAGAACTTGCTTCAATTTCTTTTGGTAGTTCCTGATCTTCAGGCTGAACAGTTCCTTCTACCTCCTGGGGTTGGAGGTCTTCTTGTGGTTGTTCTTTGTTGGGTTCTGTAGTATTCTCGGGGTTCTGTTTTAGAATTTCCTGATCACCCTCTTGCTCCCTCTTATTTTCTTCACTCATGACTAATTGTTCTTCGGCTCGAAGCCGCACCGTTGCATTTCAAATCAAATTTAACAAAAGATTCAATTCAAGCGTGGGTCCACCGGGTAATTTGAAAACACCCGATACTTCCCTCCCATTTCACTGAGAATAGACTTCCACAAGTCGTCCGCATCCAAATCAAAGACTTGCCTGGCGGTGGCTTTTGGTTTGACAAACCACGATTGTTTGTCCAATTCCTCTCTCAGTTGACCCTCAGACCATCCGGAGTATCCAATGAAAAACTTGATATCCTCTTCTTCAATTGTTCCTGTTTCCAATAATATTTTGACCTGTTCAAAACTTCCACTCCAATAAAGACCTTCTCCTATTTTCACCGACCCTTCGATGTCCTCCAATCGATGAACAAAATGCAGGGTGTTCTGCTCAACGGGACCTCCCAAATTCAATCTGCCTAGAAACTCAAAGTTGTCTTCCATAACATCATTGAGAGTCAAATCGGTAATTTTATTCAGTACCAGGCCGAATGTTCCTTCTTCGTTGTGCTCACAGACCAAGATCACTGTTCTCTCGAAATTCGGATCTGGAAGAAACGGTTCTGAGATTAGAAAATCTCCACTTTTAGGATCGGGAATGTTTTTATCGTATTCGAACATGTATTTGACCTTGAACGGAAAATTATAGAGTCTGTTCTACTTTGCCTAATATTACTCTTGAAACATTTAGCCGTTCGTGTATTACCTTTATGCTTAAATAATCCCTATGAAAAATCCAGCCGATCTCAGGCAAGAATACACCCGGGCAACTCTCGATATTGACAATGTCGATCCCTCTCCTTTTAACCAATTCAGAAAATGGTTTGAGGAAGCACTCTCATCAGAATTACTTGAGCCTAACGCCATGATTGTCGGTACTGTTGATAGTAACAACCAACCCACTCAAAGAACTGTACTCCTCAAGGCTTATGATGAAGAAGGGCTGGTTTTTTATACAAACTATAAGAGTCGAAAGGCAAAACAAATAAGTGAAAACCCTCACGTATCACTTCTTTTTCCATGGTATGGATTGGAAAGACAAGTCTCTATCACCGGAAGGGCACAAAAAATTTCAACTAAAGAATCGCTGGCATACTTTACCTCCAGGCCATTTGGAAGCCGTCTTGGTGCCTGGGTTTCGCAACAAAGTCAGGTAATCAGTTCAAGAAGTATTCTTGAAATGAAACTTCGTGAAATGAAGGAGAAGTTTAAGGATGGCAAAGTTCCTTTACCGGATTTTTGGGGTGGCTTTCGAGTGGTTCCAACCACATTCGAATTTTGGCAAGGTCGAAAAAATCGACTTCATGATCGGATTTTCTACCAACTGAAAGAAGGGAATTGGGAGATATCCAGGATGTCGCCCTAGACCAGATCAAAGATATCGCTTACACCGGGCATTCTTTCTACAGTGAAGCCCTCTCCGTATCTAACTCCTATCGCATGACCATAGTGTTTACCTCGAGCCTCAATCATAGCCAAGAATTCCGGGGATGAGATATAGGTATTTGGCTCATCACTTTGAGGGTCAAAAAACTGGGATTTAAAAGCACGAATCGAATTCATCCTGGCGTCCCAAACCTCACTGACGTCTACGATAAAGTCTGGTTCCAGAGGAACACTTTGAATATAATGGTACACCACTTTTGGCCTCCACGCTTCTTGTATGATACCGTTGTCTTCCGTCTTAATCATTCTTAACCCTGACATAAAACAGGCGTCCTTTGCCAAGGCAGAAGCGCGACCATGATCAGAATGACGATCGTCAATAGCGTTTGCCAACACAATTTCAGGTCGGTATTTGCGAATTGCCTGAATAACTCTGAGCTGATGTTCTTCATCATTCCGGAAGAAACCATCTCTGAAACCCAGATTTTCTCTTGCAGATAACTCCATGATTCGAGCCGAATCGGCAGCTTCTGTATCCCTGATCTCGGGTGTCCCTCTAGTGCCCAACTCACCTCTGGTAAAGTCCACTATTCCAGCTTTTTTTCCATTTGAAATCGCTTTGAGGAGTGTGCCTGAACAAGCAAGTTCAACGTCATCAGGATGGGCTGCAAAAGCAAGAATATCAAGTTTCATAGGACTGTTTTAAACAAAAGCCACGACAAATTGCCGTGGCCTAAAATTCGTAATACAATTAAGCTATTTCGCCTGTAGCCTCAAATTCCTTCTCTACCAAGAATCTTTCAGCGTCCAAAGCTCCCATACAGCCGGTTCCAGCGGCTGTTACTGCTTGACGATAAACCTTGTCAGCGGCATCACCTGTAGCAAATACTCCCTCTACATTGGTGTGGCTCGTTCCAGGCTTAACTTTCAAATAGCCCGTTTCATCCATATCTAACCACCCCTTAAAAATATCTGTGTTTGGCTTATGACCGATCGCTACAAAGAAGCCCTTGATATCGAGCTCTTTCTTCTCTCCTCTTTGGTTGTTTACCACTCTTACACCAGTCACTCCACTATCATCTCCGAGTACTTCATCAGTTTCTGTATTCCAGAGAATTTCAATATTTGGAGTGTTCATTACTCGTTGTTGCATGATTTTAGAAGCTCTCATTTCGTCTCTTCTAACAATCATGTACACCTTAGGGCAGAGATTAGCCAAATAAGTTGCCTCTTCTGCAGCGGTATCTCCGGCTCCAACTACAGCAACATCCGTTCCCTTATAGAAGAACCCATCGCATACTGCACAAGCGGATACTCCTTTGTTGGCAAAGGCCTGTTCAGAAGGAAGGCCAAGATACTTCGCGCTGGCTCCTGTCGAAATGATAACAGCATCAGCTGTGATTTCATCTCCATTATCTACCCAAACCTTATGCGGATATCCTGAAAAATCAACTTTAGTAATCATTCCGTACCTTATGTCAGTTCCAAAACGTTCTGCTTGCTTTTGAAAATCGACCATCATTTGGGGTCCATTGATACCTTCAGGATAGCCAGGATAGTTTTCTACATCATTGGTGGTGGTTAATTGACCACCAGGTTCTCCTCCTGTATACAAAACCGGATTCAAACCTGCCCTTGAGGCATAAATAGCTGCTGTATATCCTGCCGGACCTGATCCGATAACTAACACTTTTACATGTTCTTCTGCCATTGCTTATTCTATTATTTTCCTAAGATATTCGATTAACACAAAGCCGCCAACCGTTGTTCCATTAGATATAAAAAAAGGCCTCACTCAGAGACCTTTCTATATATCCTTTGGTTGGGTTTACCCTAAGTAAGGTTTCAATGCCTTACTTCTTGAAGTATGTCTCAACCTTCTAATTGCCTTCTCTTTAATCTGCCTTACACGCTCTCTGGTAAGGTTGAATTTTTCTCCAATCTCTTCCAGCGTCATTGAATGTTCCCCGTTCAATCCAAAATACAATGTAATGACATCTGCTTCTCTTTGGGTCAAGGTCGACAGTGCTCTCTGAACTTCTCTTCTCAAAGAATCATTCATTAAGCCTGTATCAGGCTTTTCCTCCATGTCGTTTTCAAGAACATCCAGAAGGCTATTCTCCTCACCTTGAACAAATGGTGCATCCATTGATACATGTCGGCCTGAAATCTTCATTGTATCCACTACTTCATTAGTAGTTACTTCCAATACCTCTGCCAATTCATCCGGAGATGGTTCTCTTTCAAATTTCTGTTCAAGCTCTGAGAAAGTTTTCGAAATCTTGTTCAAAGACCCTACCCTGTTCAATGGGAGTCTCACAATTCTTGACTGTTCTGCCAATGCCTGGAGAATTGACTGTCTGATCCACCAAACCGCGTAAGAGATAAATTTAAATCCCCTGGTCTCATCGAAACGTTGAGCGGCCTTGATCAGACCCAGGTTTCCTTCATTAATAAGGTCACCCAGAGACAATCCTTGGTTTTGATATTGTTTGGCCACGGAAACGACAAACCTCAAGTTTGCTTTTGTGAGCTTTTCCAAAGCCAATTGATCCCCCTCCCGAATTCTCTTGGCCAAGTCCACTTCCTCGTCAGGAGTCAATAAGTCTACCTTACCGATTTCCTGAAGATACTTGTCAAGAGATTGCGATTCTCTATTGGTAATCTGCTTACTAATCTTAAGCTGTCTCATTCAATTATTGGGGTTTAACTCTTAAATCTAACTTTTAAAACGACCTAAAACCTATTAAAGTTCATGGAAACCAGAGGGATTTATCCCTCTTTTTTCTCTTGTTTTTTCTCGGGTCTAGGTAACAACACTTTTCTGGACAACCTGAATTTACCAGTCTTTTTGTCGATTTCAATCAACTTGACAGTAACTTCTTCTCCAACTTCCATCACACCTTCCATCTTCTCAACGCGTTCCCACTTGATCTCAGAAATGTGAAGTAATCCATCCTTACCAGGCATAAACTCAATGAATGCACCGAAAGGCATAATTGACTTCACCTTACCCTCATACACTTGCCCAACTTCAGGCACAGCAACAATACCCTTGATTCTTGCAACAGCTCCATCCATGGCCCCTTTATCAGAAGCGAATACAGTTACAACGCCATTGTTCTCTTCTTCCTCAATGATTACCGTAGCCCCAGTTTCTTTCTGTATTTCCTGAACCACTTTTCCTCCAGGTCCGATAACTGCACCAATCTGATCTTTTTCGATAATGATCTTTTCACTTCTTGGCACATGTGGCTTAAAGTCCGCTCTAGGCTCAGAAATGGCTTTTTTCATTTCACCTAAAATATGCTCTCGACCTTCTTTAGCCTGATTCAAAGCTTGCTCTAATACTTCGTAAGAAAGACCATCTACTTTGATGTCCATCTGACAAGCAGTGATTCCCTTCTCAGTACCGGTAACTTTGAAATCCATATCACCCAAGTGATCCTCATCCCCCAGAATATCTGAAAGGATAGCGTATTTACCTGTTTCGCTGTCTGAGATCATTCCCATAGCAATACCTGAAACAGGGCCAGAAATCTTAACTCCGGTATCCATCAGTGCCATTGAGCCAGCACAAACGGTGGCCATTGATGACGAACCGTTTGATTCAAGGATATCAGAAACCAAACGAATGGTATACGGATTCTCCTCTTCATTAGGCAAAACCTTTTTAAGTGCTCTCATTGCCAGGTTTCCATGACCTACTTCTCTTCTTCCCGGCCCTCTGTTTGGCCTTACTTCTCCAGTTGAGAAGCCCGGGAAGTTATAATGAAGGATGAACTTGTTATAACCTGAAATAGTTGCACCATCAATCATTTGCTCATCCAACTTTGTTCCGAGTGTACAGGATGTCAATGATTGGGTTTCTCCACGTGTAAACACGGAAGAGCCGTGAGCTGAAGGCAGATAATCGGTCTCACACCAAATAGGTCTGATTTCGTTAAACTCTCTACCATCAAGTCTCTTTTGAGATTCCAGCACAAAATTCCGTGCTGCACTCTTATGAATTTTCTTAAAATACTGCCCAATCAAGAATGGATCATACTCATGATCTTCAGGAAGTGCTTCCACCCATTCTTCTTTGATTGCCCTGATATCAGTGCTTCTTACTGCTTTATCCGCAGTTTGCTTCGAAACTGATGCATGAAGCTTGTCATACATGTCATCATGCATTTTTTGAAAAAGCTCCTCATCTGATTTTTCGTGTGAATATTCTCTCTTTTCGGTTGTTCCTGCTTCTTCAGCAAGTTCAATTTGGGCTTGGCATTGCACCTTGATGGCTTCATGCGCAGCCTTCATGGCTTCAAGCATGTCGGCTTCAGAAACTTCATTCATTTCACCTTCAACCATCATGATATTGTCCTTGTCGGCAGCAACAATGATCTCAAGATCTGATTCCAACGTTATCTCTCTGCTAGGGTTGATCTTGTATTCTCCTTGGTGCTTAACGACTCTTACTTCTGAAATCGGCCCATTGAATGGGATGTCAGAAACCGCCAAGGCAGATGATGCTGCCAATGCAGCAAGTGCATCTGGCTGAACATCCTCATCATGAGAAATCATAGAAATCATCACTTGAGTATCAGCATGATAATCATCTGGAAATAAAGGCCTTAAAGCTCTGTCAACTAATCTGCAGATTAGTACTTCGTGATCGGACAAACGCCCTTCTCTTTTCAAAAAGCCACCTGGTATTTTACCCGCTGCGGCAAATTTTTCTTGATAGTCGACAGAAAGTGGAAGGAAGTCCACATCCTCTTTGGCATCCTGGGAAGAAACCACAGTGGCTAGCAACATTGTATTGCCCATCTTCACCACAGCAGAACCATCGGCCTGCTTAGCGAGTTTTCCTGTCTCTATGGAAATAGTTCTACCATCATCTAAAGTGATGGTTTTTGTAACAACATTTAACATAAATTTTTTTTAATGTGTGGTCTGCCGTTAATTTTCCCGGCAGTGTAAGTCGTTAGAAAAAGAAAGGAATCCTGTCAAGGACTCCCCTTTCTATTACTTACGTAAATTCAATTCCGCTATAATTGCTCTATATCTTTCGATATCATTTTTGTAAAGGTAGTCGAGCAATCTTCTTCTTTTACCTACCATTTTCATCAGACCTCTTCTTGAAGAATGGTCCTTTTTGTTTGATTTCAAGTGTTGAGTCAGGTGATTGATTCGGAAGGTAAAAAGTGCTATTTGAGATTCGGGAGATCCCGTATCTGTTTTAGACTTTAACCGACCATGATTTTCAAACAGCTCCTCTTTCTTCTCACTAGTTAAATACATGCTTAGCTAAAATTTTCTAATTATTCTTAAAACAGCCGCAAAGGTAGCTTTTTGGTTAACAATTACCAAATCAAGCGGGCTGTAAAACCTTTTTCCTTCGGAACAGCTTTTTGAGCTTTTCAAACCATACCAAATAGAAGTCAGCTTCGAATAAACGGGCATCATTTCTGGCCTTATAAAGAAAGAAAAGGCCGAATGGCAATAATACAGCATTTGAGAGCCAAACAGCCACTGCCGGATCTATCACACTTTCTTTCCCCCACTTCTCACCAACTGTATTTAGTACGTAATACACCAGGAAAAAGATAATTGAAACTACTACCGGCAGCCCAATACCACCTTTTTTGATAATGGCTCCGATTGGTGCTCCAATCAAAAACATAATCAGGCAAGCCAACGAACGTGCCATTTGTTGATTTTTGGTCACAATGAACTTGTTTTGGTCACGCTTGATTCTCTGTAACGTAGAAATTCGGGTATTCAATTGATTTCGAGCAGCCCTTACATTATTCTGAGCATAAACAAGGGCGGATGTCATATTGCGATTACGCCTAAAATGACCATCAAATCGTTCCCAGTTCCTTTCCGGATTGGAGGTGTTAACGGTAGGCATCCCTCTTCTATTCAAGTTTTCAATAGTAAAATCCCCTGTACGCTTTGGTTTAGAAGTTGGTTTTTGGCTGGGTTGAGAGGCCACTAATACATCCTCCGGACTAGATTCAACGACTCGCTCTGCAATAAGTGTATCTGACGTATCCCTTGAAGAATCCTTTGCCGCCAACATTTGAGTCGTCTCATAAGTCACATTATGTCTCAACGCCCTCAATGAGTCGTAATACTCTTTTTCCCGAATCAAGTCGAGGGGGACGATATCTTCATTTCTCAGATAGTGATGCTTGAAAGTATTTGCCACATCCCTGAATATACGCTCTCTTTGAACTAACAGATCTCTTTCCATGGAATCCACCCCGATAATCAGATCCTGACGTGTTTGAACGAGTCGACTTCTTCTAAATAGGCGTTCGTCAGTGTCATTCATATCAAATGACGATAAGTCAAATACAATTCTGCTGCTTTTGAAAGAATCTCTGATGAACTGGCCTCCTTGAACTTTGCTTCGGTAATTCTCTTCCATCTCTTCCCGATAAGAGCGACCATCATACAGTTCGAGCGCCATGTATCGCTGATTCATGAAAGAATACATCCTCCCCGAGTCAGCAATAATCACCACCTTATTTCCGGATGCCTTTGAGTCACCGTGATCATAAATGATGATATCTTTTAATATCTCATCTCCGATTTTCTCATTGACTTTGATTGTATACCCTGGAATACCGCTGTAGAATACTCCTTCTTTAATATCCAATGCGGGCTTCTTGGTCCTCATATCCCAAAGCAAGCTGTAGGTTTTGAGGTTAGTCTTAGGCACCAATTGAGTATTCGAGTAATAGGTAAAGCCAGTCAGAATCAGTACGAAGATGAAGATTGGTACCAAGGCTCTCACCAAGGATATTCCCGAACTTTTCACCGCTGTGAGCTCAGAATGCTCTCCCAGGTTTCCAAAAGTCATGATTGAGCTAAGCAGTACAGCCAAAGGAAAAGCATCAGGAGAACTTGATATAGAGAAATATCCGATAAGCTCAGCAAACAAACTTAAGCTTAAGCCCTTGCCCATGATCTGATCGAAGTACTTAAGCAACGTGACGAGTAGGAGAATAAAATCGACAACAATTAAGGTCAATACAAATGGCCCAATAAAGGACCCAAAAACCAACTTATCAATTCTTTTCATACTTCACTTAAGACACGTGGATCAAACAAACATCGTGCCCTATGACTTCATAACGCAAAGAAAATAAGATTATTAAACAAGCTGAAATTAGCCCCCAATTAATTCTTTGAGGGAATAGACAATGTTTTCCCAAAGATCATGCTGCTCTTCAGGGTCATCAAGGTCGGAATAATCAGTAACACGGATAAACACGCTTTGGGTTAATTCATTGACCTCTAACCTTAATTCAATATATGCTGGATCGTCTTCGTCTTCTTCGGTTTCCGGGAGGAACTCAAACTTAACATGATGATTAGTTTTTTGGGAAGTCTTCATTGCTTTATGATCTTCACCATCCCAATGAAAACTGTAGACCTTGTCTTCATTGATATTTACATCATCCGCGAACCATTGCGCTAAACCACTGGCAGTACTGAGGTAAGGGAAGAGCATTCTCTGAGAAGCGTTAATCTCAAATTCAGCAACGAATTTATTTTTCCCCATAAGTCAAAAATCAATCTTGTTTAATATATCTATTATTTGGTTAAACGACAAGTATGTGAATAAGGATGAGTCGGCTTAAAGAAATGTGGTTTTGAAATCTGGCTATAAAAAACCCTGACATTGCTGTCAGGGTTTGGAGTAGCGAATCCTGACGCTCTGGTCAGGACAGGAACGGAAGTTGAATGCTGACGCCTAGTCGGCATCTCGACTTTGATCTAAAAGATCAAGAACGTCAAGGCCCTTGATCATACTTGTGGTAGGATAATCATGTATGAATTTAATTATTCGGTCTTTTGATAGGTTCTTAAGCTTCCTTTCTAGCTTCATTGCCTCGGCCCTGGTTGGTTTTACATCATACCAAACTAACCTCCATGGTCTGAATCTCGATGTGTATTCTTCATGACCTCCATAATGTCTTTTTAGTCGACTGCTCAAATCATTGGTTTGACCTTTATAGAAAGTCAAATTATTCTCTGACTGAAGAATGTAGACGTAAAACACCTTCGAATATAAAAAACCCTGACATTGCTGTCAGGGTTTGGAGTAGCGAGGACGGGAGTTGAACCCGTGACCTCAGGGTTATGAATCCTGCGCTCTAACCAACTGAGCTACCTCGCCAAAATTGAGGTGCAAAAATAGGAATTCACCTCTTTAAAAACCAAATGTTAAATTCATTTAGTTTATGTTTCTCCAAAAAGAAACCCCGACTTCTCAGTCGGGGCTTATTTCAAAGATAAAATCTATTACTTGCTGACCTTATCCACCACCGCTTTGAACGCTTCAGGGTGGTTCATGGCAAGGTCTGCCAGAACTTTTCTATTCAATTCAATTCCCGATTGTCCGAGCTTACCCATGAACTGTGAATAAGACATCCCGTGCTCTCTTGCACCGGCATTGATTCTCTGAATCCATAGTTTTCTAAACTCTCTCTTTTTGGCTTTTCTATCCCTGTAGGCGTAGGTAAGTCCCTTTTCTACGGCATTCTTCGATACCGTCCACACATTTTTCCTTCTGCCCCAGTAGCCCTTGGCTAACTTGAGTACTCTTTTTCTTTTTGCTCTTGACGCTACTGCGTTTACTGATCTTGGCATAACTTCTTAATTTTTTTGACTTTTGGCGCCTCAGTATATTGAGGACTTAGTACCAAACATCTGGTGAACATTTAACCTTTTTTACATCCTTAGATGTTGAGCATAGATTTGATATTCTTCTCATCTGACTTATGAACTGTAGTCATATGAGTAAGATTTCTCTTTTGCTTCGTTTCCTTCTTAGTCAGGATGTGGCTTTTGAAAGCATGCTTTCTCTTGATTTTGCCAGTCCCGGTAAGCTTGAAACGCTTCTTTGCTCCAGATTTAGTTTTTACCTTCGGCATTTTAGTTTATTTATTAATTAAATCTAGTTCTACTTCTTGGCCTTTGGAGCAAGGAACAAGAACATTCTCTTTCCTTCCAACTTAGGCAATTGTTCCACCTTCGCATATTCTTCAAGAGCCTGGGCAAATTTCAACAACAGAATCTCACCTCTCTCTTTATACACAATGGTTCTTCCCCTGAAGTGGACATAAGCCTTCACTTTTGCCCCATCCTGGAGAAAGTTGATGGCATGCTTCAACTTAAAGTTGAAATCATGATCATCGGTATTCGGACCAAATCGAATCTCTTTTATGACCGTCTTTGAAGCTTTGGCTTTAATTTCCTTCTGCTTCTTTTTCTGATCGTACTTGAACTTCGAATAGTCAATTACTTTACAAACAGGGGGATCCGCTTTGGGAGAAATCTCCACCAAGTCCAGCCCTTGTTCTCTTGCAATGTCTAAGGCCTGAGATATTGAATAAACGCCTACTTGTACGTTTTCACCAACAACCCGAACTTCTCGTGCTGTTATCTTCTCATTGACTTTGTATGGCTCCTCGACCCTTCCTTGATAGGGCCGTCTCCTCCTCATTTTTGCGATGTTAACCTCCTTGTTTTGTTAAAAATGACTGCAAATATCGGGATATTTTTGAAATATTCAATGCTTTGATTTTAAGCTATCTCAAATTATTCTTTACCCCCTAATGACTTTTCTTTTTCAGAATTGAAATACTTCACAAAGTCTTCCACTTTCATGGTACCAATATCACCGGTTCCATGTCTCCTAACTGCCACTTCATGAGCATCTCTTTCCTTTTCTCCAACGATAAGCATGATTGGAATTTTCTTCACCTCAGCATCTCGAATCTTACGGCCTATCTTCTCATCCCTATTGTCCACAAACCCAGTGATATCTTCTGATTCCAATAGCTTATATAGCTCTTGAGCATAGTCTGCGTACTTTTCAGAAATTGGCAGAATGGCTACCTGATCAGGTGTCAACCATAATGGAAAGTCACCTGCACAATGCTCTATTAATACTGCAACAAATCGCTCCAAAGACCCAAATGGCGCTCGGTGGATCATCACAGGTCGATGTTTCTGATTATCTGAGCCTACATATTCCAGTTGGAATCGCTCTGGAAGGTTATAATCTACCTGGATTGTGCCCAACTGCCATTTTCTACCTAATGCGTCCTTAACCATAAAGTCTAACTTGGGACCATAGAATGCGGCTTCCCCTAGTTCGGTCACTGTAGTCAAGTTCTTTTCCGCAGCTGCCTCAACAATAGCATTCTCCGCTTTTACCCAACCTTCATCAGGACCAATATATTTCTCGTGGTTTTCCGGATCACGCAAAGAGATTTGTGCAGTAAAATCATCGAAACCAAGTGATTCAAATACATATAACACCAAGTCAATCACCTTCTTGAACTCGTCCTTTACCTGATCCTGACTGCAGAAGATATGAGCATCATCCTGTGTAAACCCTCTCACTCGAGTCAGTCCATGCAATTCACCACTCTGCTCGTAGCGATAAACCGTCCCAAATTCAGCCAATCGAACCGGTAGATCCTTATATGATCTTGGCTTCGATTTGAATATCTCACAATGGTGAGGGCAGTTCATTGGTTTTAACAGGAATTCTTCTCCCTCATGAGGAGTGTTGATTGGCTGAAACGAATCTTCTCCATATTTCTCGTAGTGGCCCGAAGTCACATAGAGTTCTTTGTGACCAATATGCGGAGTCACCACAGGATCATAACCGGCCCTTACCTGAGCCTTTCGCATAAAGGCCTCCAACCGTTCTCTCAACTTAGCCCCTTTCGGTAACCAAAGGGGTAGCCCCATGCCTACCTTTTCCGAAAAAGTAAACAATTCCAATTCCTTTCCGAGCTTCCTATGATCTCTTTTCTTAGCCTCCTCGAGCATATGCAAATACTCGGTAAGCTCCTTTTGTTTAGGAAAAGTGATCCCATAAATCCGGGTCAACTGCTTTCTGTTCTCATCTCCTCTCCAATAAGCACCAGCCACATTCAGCAACTTGACTGCCTTGACCATACCGGTATGAGGAATATGCGGGCCTCTACATAAGTCAGTGAATTCCCCCTGGGTGTAAAAAGTAATGGTTCCGTCCTCCAGATCTTTTAAAAGATCAAGCTTGTATTCGTCTCCCTTTTCTTCGAAATAGGCAACCGCATCAGATTTCGAAACTTCTTTGCGCTCATAGGTATTCTTTTGACGTGCGAGTTCAAGAATTTTTTCTTCAATCTTCTCGAGATGGGCAGAATCAAATTCCTGATCTCCAAAATCCACATCGTAATAGTAGCCATGCTCAATAGCTGGACCAATGCCGAATTTGATTCCCGGATATAATGACTCCAATGCTTCGGCCATCAGATGTGCCGAACTATGCCAAAAGGTAGACTTACCGTCCTCATCTCTCCAAGTGAGGAGCTTAAGGTTGGCGTCCGTGGCGATAGGCCGGTTGGCATCCCAAACCTCTCCATTAACTTCTGCCGCCAGTACGTTTCTTGCTAATCCTTCACTGATACTCAGCGCTACGTCCATTGCGCTGCTTCCCTGGGCGTATTCTCTGACTGCCCCATCGGGGAGGGTAATTTTAATTTGTGCTTCGCTCATCGCTTAAAACCAGATGCTACAAACCATCTGGATTTTCTTTCGTTCTATTCCAAAAATTCGGAACGCAAATATGCAACTTTATTTCCTAGAAAAAGGCATATACAAAGGAAATAACAAGGTGTTTCAATTATAACGACAGGTTGAAACTAACCTTGATGCTTGACTTGCGAACTCCCGGCTTATCGGTATAAGTCAATCGATGGAACCAATCCACACGGAATAATTTAAAAATATTCTCAACGCCCAAACCGGCTTCTAAATACGGCTTGTTTGGATCCAGGGAATCAAACAAAGGCAATGGGTTGCCAATTTCGTCTTCTGTTATTTGCAGGTCGATATTGCTTTGGCGCACGCTTCCAAAAAGCACATTGGCACTTCCCACCAGACGCCACTTCAATTTTTTTAACAAAGGAATCCGATTTAAAAGGAAACCTTCGAAGAAATGCTGATAGCGCAACGATGCATAGCTATCACTTAAATATTCGAAGAACTCCATTTGACTGAAAGCAATATTCGTAAATATAATTTGCTCATTACCTATGTGCGCTCTGAGTAATGGATATGGCAGGTCATTGAAATTATGACTGGCTGTGACGTTATAAAATGACACACCCCAAAGTCCCATTTTCAATCGTTGGGAAATGCCAAAATCGAGCCGATGATAATCAAATTGGCCGTTCAGTGGACCCTTAAAACCTCGGGTGTAGGCTACGCTGAGCGATGGCCATCTCAATGTACCCAAACTGCGTCTGGTGTTATCGTTGATCAGAAAGGTTTCATCCCTGGCATATTTGAGTCTCAGAGTGGCCTCTGTGGTGGTAAATTTTTGTCGAAGTACGGTGGCTCCAATATCATTTGTGTCACTGTATCTGAACTCAAATCTTGGATCGAACTTCTGGTTCCTAAGCGTAAGGTTTAGCGAAAAAGCCTTCGAAACCTGAGTGAAATAATCGAATTGTATCCGTTCGTAGTCAAATGGCCGAACAAGATTTCCAAGCTGAGTCAGGGCCACAAAAGCGCTTCCCGAATTAAAACCATTGATTGGGTCGGGCTGAATTCCAAGTTGGTCGATATCGTTCCGATAACTCAAATTAAGTGTAGTCCATTTTTTTCGGTTGGCAATCCACATGGCACCTAACCCATATTTGAACCTCCTGTCTTTAAAACCATAGGCCAGGTAACCATTAAACTGCCATCTTAAGCTGAAATTCTCGTTGGTTCTGCCTCCTATTCTCACTCTTGGGCCCTCTATATTATTCTGAGCAAAAAGAAATGGCCATGGTCCCAGGTCAAGCGGTCCAACTTCCACATAACCTCTTGCTACAGTCTTGAGTATTTCGACCCAAGTCTTTACAAATGGGATGTTGTTCAATGAATCGATCATTGAAATCACATTCCGTTCAGTCGTACTCAGTGTATCATGTCGGTTTGCCTCCCAAAAGAGTTCATCCGTCATCTTGGCATCTTCTTCCAATTCAATTGTTCTTTCATAGAACTTGGTCGGATGGGGTTCTGTGATAGTAATATTCTTATTGGAGTTGTAGAATTTGGCCAGCATGCCAGCGGAATTCTTTGTGATTTCGGAGACATCAATCAAGACACGTGACTTCGCAGGTATCCATGCACCTATGGTTGTCCTTTCCAACTCCTGCTGAATCTTTATTCGCTCAATGAAATTTAGATTGGCGGTAGGCTGCATTGTGGCATCGATTCGCTTGATCGCATAATCTTCTTTGGTAATCCACATGGTTCCATAAAATGCCAATTCCTGATCGTTTTTTGGCACATAATCAAGTACATAGCAAAACTCTCCGTCCAATTCCACACTGTCCTGCAACTCATAATTGTAGAGTATTCGCCAACCATCTCCTATGGGTGAAGCGAATTCTTTCTCAACAATGTTCATTCGATTTTGATAGAAATTATATTCCTGGAAACTGGAACCGGTGATCTGAGAAATCAAGGAACCATCCTCAATTCCTACTCCTGTGATCTTTGATTTTTGAATATGTTCTTTTTGAAGTTTGGGATCAGACCTGAAGTAAAACTTGGACAACGACTCAGAGATGAATAATGGAAGTATGGGTTTACCATCCTCGCCCGCTATTTGCTCTATACTATCAAGCACCTGGGTGATTTTTTGCATCGCCTTTCTTTGTCTGAGTTTCTCGGTGATGTTATCAATATCGATTTCGATTTTATTATAACTCTCATACTCATAGGCTGGAATGCGCCTTTTATCATTTCTTGCTTTATTGGCCATAACTTGCCGCATGATAGGAAATGCCGGATTCTCTTGTTTTCCAGCAGTTATTACAAACTCTCCTAATGAGGTGGATTCTGGACGAAGTTGAAAATTGATTGTTTGGATTATTCCTCGGGTATATACTTTCTTTTTGGTTTCGTAACCGATGTATGAAACCACAATTGTATCAGACTCTGCTTCTCCTTTTATTTCATAGTAACCATCGAAATCAGTGGGGCTACCGATTGAAGTTCCCTGAATGACTACATTAGCAAATGGGATGGGGTCTCCTGAGTCAGCGTCAATTACCTTCCCGCGTATAATGGTTTCCTGAGAAAAAGCCTGAAGAACCGTGAATAGGTTAAGGATGAAGATTAGGTGAGTTCTCAACAAAATTAGTTTTGACCTTTAGAATCTATTTCAAGCCGCAAGTTTAACACTTAACTCTTTAATTATTCGTTTATTGGATGACTTAGCCCTCTTTCTTCAAAAAACTTTTTCAAATGAAGGTCTGATCTTTTGACAATGCGTTGATACCATTCGAATTTCAATTCATCTTTCTCCTCATCCGTAAGCCCCCAATCCAGATTCATGGTTTTCAATCTTCCCATCAAATGTTGTAGCAACAAGGCCGCACTGACGGAAATATTGAAGGATTCTGTGAAACCATACATTGGTACATGAACCATCTCTTCTACCTCATCACGTGCGTATTCACTCAAGCCCCCCAGCTCTGTTCCAAAGACTAAAGCGGTCTTTAGAGAGATATCCAACATCTCCATAGATACAGAATCTCTGTCTGGGGTTGTACCTACGAGACGATATCCCTTGCTTTTTAGTTCCTCAAAACAGACAACTGACGTATTTTTTTGGCGCTCAAATTTGTTGAGTGTGACCCATTTTGAGGCACCTCGTACAACATTCGGATTGATGTCATACTCATGCAATCGCTGGGTTATATAAAGGTCTTGTACTCCAAAACAATCACATGTTCTGATCACCGCACTGATATTATGAGGGTGGTACAAATCCTCCAGAACAACCGTCAAATGACGCGTACGCTGAGCCAAAACATTATCGATTACCTCCTTTTTGTGCGGAGTCACATACTGATCCAGTAGTTGTATCAGCTCCTTGGTAGTAACGCTGGTGTTCACAGCACAATGTTAACAATTAATGAGGGAACAAAATCAAAACCCACCCAGACGAATTCTTCTCCAAGTGCTAGCTTCCCCATACACTCCAAAAAAGCCAAGTGTAAGGTGCCCAGTTGATTCCTCTTTAATGTTTCCAAATATTCTGGTCACCGCAGGTGAAAATAAAGTACCCCGGCTAACAATGGTTTCATTAATGTCAGACCAGTATTCAAAAGCTTTCTGACTTATGATGAATTGATCGATCTCGACAACCAAAGTACCGCTAACATTACCTTCTAATGGTTTTGGAATCCAGGTCAGCTCATAAGAATAATTCAAATCCACGCTTCCTGCTATATATGGATCTCGATGAAGGTACAGTTGGGGTTCTCGCGTAATATCTCCAAACACGCTGCAGATTCTTGAACTTAGACCTGGAGTATTGGAGAAATCCCTGCAGTCACTAACAAACCACTGATAGTGAACATTGTTCTTGTTTGAGGTCGCTGTTTTGTCAATGACTGCATGGATGGATGCACCTCGTCTATTAATGATCAGGCTTCCTTGTTGAATATTTCGAAAGTCCTGGTCATTAATTGCTATTTCAAGTTCAGGGGTTGGGCCTGCCTTCGGCAGTTCTTCAAATTCTGATATATAAACTTTTCCATTGACCTCTACTCTTAATTGATAGGACCTCCCCTCTTCCGCAAACATCGCTGGAGTCAAATAATTGCCGTTACCACCATTTTGAAGTACGAATACTTCACCCTGATCATTATGCAATTCAACACGGGCAAACCTGGCGGGATTGGGAATTGGGATATTGTCAACCTTAGATGAGGTAAAGCTCAGACGGATCAAATGCTGCTTGAACTGATTGGTGATAAAACCGTCAACTACCAGTACATCTTCTTCCGACTCAAAATTAAATTCTATGGGTTCGGAACAACTTCCAGATAGCATTAAAACCAATATGGCCGAGAATACACTTCGACTAAGGAGCTGACTCATTCCTGTTTGCTTCATTGATATTGTTAATTCCAAAAATCAAAAAAGGAACAGGATTAAAGAGAAAAAGCTATCCGGGGTGGACAGCCTTTTCAGGAAGATGAACAAACAAAATTATTAAGACTAATTGGGTATTAACTATGAAAAACAGATTCATAGTAGTAACAGCCAATTTGAGCTTAACCCCTATTCTCTTCCTGAAATCTTTAAAACAGTTCTATCGTCTCACCGACATTATAGCCATCGTCATCATCCTTTTTAGATGGTTTTTCCTTTGTCTTTGGCACCTCCTTCACTGGTTTTTTCTTTGGTGGTTCAGCGGCTTTCGCCTTTGGTTGGTCTGGCTCAACTTCAGAAACCTCCGGTTTCTGAGACTCTTTCTCTGCCTGTGGTGACTTATCTTCTGACGGTTCGGCATCGTCATTCTTTGGTGCCTCAACTTTTGGCTGCTTAATCTCTTTCTGGTCGCCATTGAGCAATACCACTTTCTTCACATTATGAGATGACAGCTTATTGCCATTTGCCTTCCATCCCTTGACATCAATTAACATATCAAGATCGTATTCTATGGTTTTGCGCTCCCTGTTTCCCTTTACGGTATAATGAACTTCTACCTGCGGCTGACTGATATTGGTGGCTAATACCAGTTTGGAGCCCTTCTCCTCAGAGATAAAAAGGAATCGCTTGTCCATTGTGGAGGTCTCAATCTGAAAGCGCTTCACATAATGTGTTTTCCCCGCCCCATCGTAATGGATGGCCGAAATTACTGCCTCCGGATCATACTTATCTATCAAGTAAATCTTATCAGGCTCATATCGGTTACTCAATTCGAAAGAAGTCAGCTCGTATTCACCAGAATTGTAGACTATGAGGATTTTATCTTCACTTTGAAAATTCCCTAAATGTGTTCCGCGCTCATCTCTATTCAATCGTCCGACCGAATCGTCATACCAAATATCCACACCTCCCAAAGTGGATTTTCCTTCCATCTTCAATTGGACTTTCCTTACCGGATATTTCGTGACAATATTTCCTCCAGCCGACCGACCCTTAATCTCCAGATCGGCAAAATTGAAATCAAACACCTTTATTCGAGCCTTGGCACCAGAGGTCAAATACAAGGTCACCAATTCAGCTTCCCCATTGGGGTTAGCGGTGAAATAAAGAACTTTCGACCCTCTTGCACCTTTGGTCAGGTCATACTCTCTGTCCCTGGTGACACCAAGTACCTGAAATCTCTTTACCATTGATCTGCCGGACTTTCCATCCAGGTAAATCATATTATAAACCATGCGCTCGTCATTCTTTTTAAAGACTCCGGCATGGATGATGTCCTTACCCACAAAAATCTTATCGGATATTCGAACCACTTGAAATTTACCGTCCTTCCTGAAAACTATAATATCATCGATATCAGAGCATTCACAGACGAACTCATCTTTCCTCATTCCATAGCCGATGAACCCCTCTTTTCGGTTCATGTAAAGCTTGGCATTGTTGGCGGCAACAACGGTGGCCTTAATATTCTCAAAGGACTTGATTTCAGTTTTTCGTTCGCGACCCTTACCATACTTTTCAAGAAGCCTCTCAAAATAAGCAACCGCGTAATCAACAAGGTTCTTGAGATTATGCTCAACCTCAGCCAATTCCTCTTCCAGCTTCCGCATGATCTCATCAGCCTTGAACGAATCGAATTTTGAAATTCGTTTGATCTTAATTTCAGTGAGGCGTATGATATCTTCCTGGGTTATTTCGCGATAAAAATCCTTTTTGAAAGGATCAAGCCCTTTATCGATGGTTTCTAATACTGCCTCCCAAGTCTCGCATTCTTCAATGTCTCTGTAAATGCGATTCTCAATGAAAATCTTTTCCAGAGAGGAAAAGAGTATTTTTTCGAGAAGCTCACCTTTTCTTATCTCCAGTTCGCGCTTCAACAATTCCACCGTTTGTTCGGTGTTCATCTTGAGGACTTCATTGACAGACAAAAAGTGAGGCTTTTCGTCAATAACCACACAACAATTAGGGGAAATGCTCACTTCACAATCAGTAAATGCATAAAGTGCATCTATGGTGATATTGGGTGATTGCCCGGAAGCCAATTCAATCAATATCTCCACATCTTCAGCGGTATTGTCAACCACTTTCTTGATCTTGATTTTTCCCTTGTCATTCGCCTTAATAATGGAATCGATCAGACCGGTAGTTGTAGTTCCGAATGGTATATCTCTAATGGCGATGCTTTTTTTATCAATCTCTTCGATTCGAGCCCTAACCTTGATTTTCCCTCCTCTTTTACCTTCGTTATATTCCTCGAAATCGGCCATGCCCCCTGTCGGAAAATCTGGAAATACTTTGGCTCGTTTCCCTCTTAGAATTTTAATAGAAGCCTGGATTAGTTCGACAAAATTGTGAGGTAATATCTTCGTACTTAGTCCAACTGCAATGCCTTCAACGCCCTGGGCTAATAGTAGAGGGAATTTTACAGGTAATGTAACGGGCTCCTTTTTCCGGCCATCATAAGACAGTTGCCAATCCGTTGTTTGTGGATTGAAGACAACATCAAGCGCAAACTTCGAAAGCCTAGCTTCTATATACCGGGAAGCTGCCGCACTGTCTCCTGTTCTAATGTCTCCCCAATTCCCCTGTGTTTCAATCAATAAATCTTTCTGCCCGATATTAACTATCGCATCCCCAATTGAAGCATCACCATGTGGGTGATACTGCATCGTCTGCCCGATAATGTTGGCTACTTTGTTGAACCGACCGTCATCCATCTCCTTCATGGAGTGCATGATCCTGCGCTGAACAGGTTTGAATCCGTCTTCAATGGCTGGTACGGCTCTTTCAAGAATTACATAAGACGCATAATCCAAAAACCAGTTTTCATACATTCCGGATACCGGAATTACTTCCTGAATCTGGCCGTCTTCCTCATTGTTTATATCCTCAATTTCTTCACTCATTTTTCACTTAGGCCACTTCTTCCACGAGGTCCTTTTCTATCCTCAAATTGTTAATTATAAATCCTTGTCTGTCCGGGGTATTCTTGCCCATATAGAATGTAAGTAGGTCTTTGATACTCGTATCCTTTTTAAGGATAATCGGTTCGAGACGCATATCCTCACCTATGAAGGTCTTAAACTCATCGGGTGATATTTCTCCGAGCCCCTTGAAACGAGTAATCTCAGGTTTACCGCCTAATTTTTGGATTGCCGCCTGTTTCTCTTCCTCGCTATAGCAATAATGTGTTTCTTTCTTATTTCTAACTCGGAACAGGGGTGTTTCTAAAATATAGACATGTCCCCGCCTAACCAGGTCAGGGAAAAACTGAAGAAAATAAGTCAAGAGCAATAGCCGGATGTGCATGCCATCAACATCAGCATCGGTTGCAATCACAATCTTATCATATCTCAATCCTTCGAGACCGTCCTCAATATTCAGTGCATGTTGCAGGAGGTTAAACTCCTCATTCTCATAAACAACTTTTTTGGTATGCCCGAAACAATTGAGGGGCTTGCCTCGAAGACTGAATACGGCCTGGGTCTGGACGTTTCTTGATTTAGTGATCGAACCGCTTGCAGAATCACCTTCAGTAATGAAAAGTGTTGTCGCATTTTTCAGATCTTCATCACCCTTCTTGTCGTCCAGGTGAATTCGACAGTCTCGCAACTTCTTGTTATGGAGGTTTGCTTTTTTCGCCCGTTCATTAGCCAGTTTTTTGATGCCTGCTATCTCCTTACGTTCTCTCTCTGATTGGAGGATTCGCTTCAGAAGTGCATCAGCGGTAGTCGGGTTTTTGTGCAGAAAATCGTCTAGCGCTTTCTTCACAAAATCATTGACAAATGTACGCATCGTAGGACCTTCGGGAGCCACATTTTGAGAACCCAATTTGGTCTTGGTCTGCGATTCAAACACAGGCTCTTGAACGCGAACCGCAATTGCCCCCACTATTGAGGCCCTGACATCGCTGGCATCAAAATTCTTATTATAAAACTCTCGGATAGTCTTGACCAACGCCTCGCGGAGTGCTGCTTGATGTGTACCTCCCTGAGTTGTATACTGACCATTTACAAATGAGTAGTAATCTTCACCATATTGGTTGGTATGAGAAAGAGCCAATTCAATATCATCTCCCTTTAAATGTATTATTGGGTATCTCAGAGAATCCGCATCTGTTTTTCTGGAAAGCAAATCCAGTAGACCTTTCTCCGAATGATACTTTTGACCATTGAAATTGATTGTTAATCCAGCATTTAAGAAGCAGTAATTCCAAATCAAGTCATCCAGGTACTGTGGAATGAAGTGATAATGTTTAAACACGGTGTCATCGGGTTTGAAAACAATGAGAGTGCCATTTCTACCACTGCTTGAAATAACCTTCGCATCATTGGTTATATCGCCCCTGGTGAATTCAGCTACTTTAGTTTGGCCATCTCTATAGGACTGCACCTTGAAATACGTTGAAAGGGCATTCACAGCTTTGGTACCTACTCCATTCAATCCCACAGATTTTTGAAACGCACCACTATCGTATTTTCCTCCGGTGTTGATCTTAGAAACACAGTCAATCACTTTACCCAATGGTATTCCTCTTCCATAATCCCTTACCTCAACTTTATGTTCGGAAACTTTTACATCGATGGTTTTGCCAAATCCCATCATATGTTCATCGATACTATTATCGATTACTTCTTTTACTAAAACATAAATACCGTCATCCTGGGAAGACCCGTCACCTAGTTTACCGATGTACATTCCGGGTCGTAATCTGATATGCTCTTTCCAATCGAGGGAGCGGATGCTATCCTCGGTGTAGTTCGCCACTTGGTTCGCCATTCAACTTTTCAACTAAAAATTCTGAAGATCAATGCACTCATTAGCGCAATTGAAAGCGGAATTTAGAACATAAATATTAAAAAGTCACTATGGAATTTAGGATGAATCTGGCATTGACATATTAATGCCTGATTTTGAAGAATTTCCGATTAGTCTCGCTTCTTTGCTAACAACTTGACCAGATAAAAAAACCAAATTATGAGGAGGACAGGACCAATATAAACTATCCCCCCAAGATAGGATGCCTGAAACTCTTCAACACCATTCAGGTAGGTGATGAAAAACAGAATCAGAGCGAAAAACAAATTGAGAATTCCAATGAACCCGTTGGTCCAACTCATTATGTCTTTTTTCAATGATCGATTGCGTAGTCCGGTACCATCTTCAGTACTATCCACTTTCTTGACCATTCTAAGAAAAATGATGCAGACTATGTTGACAAGAAGGAAGAACGCCAAACTGGCGAAGAAGAAATTTCCTTTGGTCATGACCGCAATTGGAGACCCTTCCGTATCTACCCTATATGCCACTTGTGGAGGCAGTGAAGCGTAAGACCAAATCAATGCTGCCAAAAATAATAACCAACTACTGGTTTTTATGAATCCCGTCAACTTATCCATGCTTTCCTGATTTGAGCGCGCAATTTAGAGATTAATGTTGTTCGAACAGACATTATTCAACCTGGAATTCGTTTTTGTGCGCTTCATTGTGTTTTTTTGTGCAGTTCACTTTTAAATGTCTAACGATTTTATTCGTTGATGATAAATAGTGCTAGCCTCGTGCAACTTAATTGGAAGGAATGACTTCTTATGCAGAGAGGCTCTAAAAAAACCAGATGGACATCAACCCAATAGTTATCGCTATTCCGGTCTACTTTCTTTTGATCGGAATAGAGATTATATATCAAAGAATTCAAGCCGTGAAGTCATACCGTTTGAAAGACGCTATGACCAATATTAACTGTGGGGTTGTCTCACAGATCACAGGGGCATTCCTCTTGGTGGTTTTATTTGGGCTTTATGGAATGGTCGAGGCAAGATTTGCTTTCTTCGATATCCCGGTGGTTTGGTGGGCTTTCCCTCTTGCCTTTGTGATGTTCGATTTCATGTACTATTGGGCGCATCGTTTGAGTCATGAAATCAATCTTTTTTGGGCCGGACACAGTGTCCATCATCAAAGTGAAGAATATAATCTGACTGTTGCACTACGACAGAGTTCCACTCAGATTTTATGGACATTCCTTTTTTATCTGCCATTGGCCCTTGTCGGTATTGATCCCAAAGTGTTTATAGCCGCTCAAGGTATAAACCTGATTTACCAGTTCTGGATTCACACGGAATCAATTGATAAAATGCCGAAATGGTTTGAAGCAATTTTTAATACTCCTTCGCATCATAGGGTGCACCACGCAAGAAACCCGAAATACATTGATAAGAACCATGCGGGAACCTTGATTATCTGGGATAAGCTATTTGGCACGTTCGTTCCTGAAGAGGAAAAACCATACTACGGCATAACAAAGCCACTAAAAAGTTGGAATGCAGTATGGGCTAACTTTGAGCATTATGTGAGCATCTATAAGGACTTCAAACGAATCCCGAAATTTACCGACAAGCTTAGACTTCTGGTCAAAAAACCAGGGTGGTTGCCAGACTACATGGGTGGGTATAATGCCCCGAAACAAATTGAAGAAGGATACAAGAAATTTGATAACAGCACACCCCGAAAACTCAATGTATATGTCATTGTGCAATTCTTGGTTATTCTCGTTGCTACCCTCCTGTTCTTATATTACTTACAGGAAATGAATAACACAGAGAAGATTTCGGTCGCACTCACGATAATTCTTTCCGTTGCTACCTTTGGTGTTCTTCTTGAAAACAGGCGTGGTGGAAGAATTGCCGAGTACTTACGATTGATTGTCGTTCCAGTAGTGATTATCTATTGCCTTGCCAACCTCGGGCCTTTATGGCTAATAATACTGCTAGCAGGTATTTATCTGGCTGTTTCGATGGGTTGGTTCATTAGCATCCACCGAAGATTTGCAATGCTCAAAGCATGAGTGAGGTAACACTTTGTTTTTGATACCGACAATACATCTTTACAATTCATTGGGTCTATTCGCTTGATTGATAATTGTCGGACAGATACCTTTGCCTGCCGAAGCACAAGTTCATGTTCAATTCAAAAAAAATAATCCCTGCTCTTTCGCTCCTTTTTCTGCTAGGTTGTGGCTCAAGTCCAAACTTAGGGGACTTCGACTCTAAACTTTGGAAATCGGATGTAAAAGGGTGCTCGGGACAACGCGTCTCTCAGGCAAAAGAGATTGATGAGATTAAAAGTGAGTTACTGGGACTGCATCACAAGAAAATCGTCAAAATCCTTGGTCCACCGGAGGAGCAGGAACTTTATAAAAGAAGCCAGAATTACTATTCCTACTTTGTAGACCCTGGTACCGATTGTGATTCCAGTACCCAAAACCCTAGAAAACTAGTAATTCGATTTACGGCACTCGGGATAGCTAACGAAGTGAATATTAGATAATTGAAACACTCAGACTCAATTATCTACTGTGAAATCCCCGATTTAGTAAAGAATATTTGCCCAAAGCAATTTTGTTTAAAATAAAATTTCCTTCTCAGCTTTTTTTTCCTATATTCATCTATCGATTCAGATGAACAAACTGAAGAGATATTGACCATTTTTGAACCCTTGTTAATGGATCATTAGTAGTCAGTACATTATTAAAATTAGCTTAGGTTAGTTTTAGTTTTATAGGTAGTTTAGATGAAGGTTGGCCCTCCTCAGTCAACCTTCAGTCTTTTTTACGGACTTCAAAATCAGAGATCTCTAACTTGCCGGCCTTGTAAAGTCCTCCAATTATTTTCTTAAAGTTCTTCTTACTGATTCCAAGCAAACGTTTGATTTCCTCAGGGTTGCTCTTATCTCCAAGAAGAAGTACTCCTCCATTCTCAACCACTTTATCCATAACCAATTGAGACATGTCCTTCACTCCTTGATAGCCTTGTTTCCTTAGTGCTACATCAATCTTGCCATCCTCTCGAATCTTCTTAATAAAACCTCCCCTTTCATCGCCAGTTGTGATTGATTCGAAAACCTCATTTTTATACAGCAAGCCTTGAATTGAGTTGTTGATAATTACTTTCCATCCTAACTCGGTTTCTTTCCAGATGAATAGCTGTACCTCAGCACCCTCTGCATAACCAACTGTGTCCTTAGATAAGAAAGAATGGACTTTAGTGGTCCCTATCATTCTCCCTGTTCTATGATCCAGTAAAATTTTGACCATTGCATTTCTACCCTCCTCGAGCCTTCCGTCTTGCTCTTTAAATGGGATCAATAAATCCTTTTCCAGCCCGATGTCCGCAAAAGCCCCAAACTTACCAACTGACTGGACTTTTAAGGTCACTAAATCATCCACTTCTCCAATTGGTTTCAGCGTTGTCGCTATTGGTCGATCTTCCGAGTCGGTGTAAATGAACACCTCGATATCCTCTCCAATCTTGCTTCCAATAGGCACATATTTGTTGGGTAGTAGAACCTCTTCCTTGCCATCCGTGAGATAAAGGCCGAAATCAACCGCTCTTCCTATTTTCAGTTTTTGGCTTTTACCGATAATTAACATAGATTTTCTAATAAATTGAAAATTGCATCACAACGCAAAGTTAGGACAATGAGGTTTCGGTTGGTTCTTTTCTTGAAATATCTCCTTTTGCCCTGCACCCTGTTAATGCTCAATGGGGTGAAAGCTCCATTAGTTGCCCAATCAAAAAGAGCGTTCCTGGCCTCCGAATCATTTGATCCAAGTCCCAGAAATGACTCCAGAGTTCGACTGGTCTTCTACAATGTTGAAAACCTGTTCGACTACTTTGATGACTCCTTAACAATTGACGAGGAATTTCTACCAAATCAAGGCAGATATTGGTCCAAAACCAGATATCAGGACAAGCTTAATAAGATTGCAAAGACATTGATCGCCATTGGTGGTTGGGAGGCTCCCGCACTCATTGGTTTGTGCGAAATAGAGAACCGTTATGTGCTTGAGAGTCTCACCCGTTTCACCCAACTCAAGAATATTGGTTATGAAATTATCCACCAGGACTCTCGCGATCGCAGGGGGATTGATGTAGCAGCTATTTATCGGCCGGATAAGTTCGAGTTACTCGACTACGAATATTACCGCCTAAACTTTCCTTTCGATCCTGAGAGTAGAACCCGTGATATTCTCCATGTCGTAGGCAGACTTCCTAGTAAGGACACTCTACACTACATCATCAATCACTGGCCCTCCAAATTTGGGGGAGCCTTCGAAACAGAACCCAAAAGGATTTTTGCGGCAGAGTTGGTTAGAGACAAAGTGGACTCTCTATTTACTTTGAACCCTGAATCTCATGTGGTGATCACAGGTGATTTCAACGATGAACCCGATGAGGAAAGTCTTATAGAAGGTCTGCGAGTTAAGACTGAAAGAGAATCGCTTCAGCCTACTGATCTTTTTAATCTTATGTATGAAAACCGATTTATCACTGGCACCCACAGTTTTGAGAATAGATGGAGTATCCTGGACCAGTTTATTGTTTCCGGAAATCTTTTGAACAAAACGTCCTCCACAAACATCCTAATAGGTGAAGCCAGGATTTTCGATTTAAAATGGTTGGTTATAGAAGGTGCAACGGGCGCTACACGCCCTTACCGTACTTATCAGGGACCAAAATATTTAGGTGGTTACAGCGATCATCTACCCATTTACCTCGATCTGATCTTAAAATAGATTTAGGTACATTAAATTTTTGTGATGAGAAGCAAAAACAAACCCGTTTCACGTTGGGTCGGTGAAACCTTACTCATTTTCTTCAGCATATTGGGCGCATTTTATGTGGAAAATTACCGTGAGCGCAAATCTGAGGAAAGACTTTACCTCAAACATCTCAGGGACTTCCAATTCAGCTTAGAATCCAATCTGCGTTCATTGACTATGGAATTGGAATTAATCCCTGGCAATGTTAATCAATCTGATCTATGGAATGTGAAAATCGGAGTATACGACTCCTTGTTGATGCTTATGGAATCCGGGGATTCTACCCAAGTAACTACTATCATAGAGCTACTGACTACCAAAGCGAATTATGGTATTGTCAAACACATTTTTCCTTCTCCTCACCATGAGAAACTCTCCTTGGACTACTATTATTTCATCAAGAATCCAGCATTAAAAAGCAGTATCACGAGCCACAAAATGGATAATCAATTGAGACATGAGGCCAAAGATGATCTCGATAATATGTTAAAGGAATTTCAGCTGTTCCAGGAAGAACTAAACCTGATCAGCCCTAATGACATTTCGAATAATCGACTGATTTTCTCGAACCAAATGCTGAATAAGACACGTAAAATCCATGACCATTACCATCAGTTGAAGAGGCTTACTGCCTGGAACAAAACCAGGGATAGCACGATACTAGTAGAAATCAATAAGGAATTGACACTTTGGTAAATCAGCCCGTGGCAAATCACTGCTGTTGACCGCAATAACATAATCACTGATATTAAAGCTGATGGAAGTTTATTAGATTTCGGTATGAGAAAAGAAAGAAAACCCATCGGTCGTTGGATTGGAGAGGCTCTCTTAATTTTTCTGAGCGTAATAGGAGCTTTTTTCGTTGATAATCGCAGGGAAGTGCGTAGTCAGAACATTGAATATCTTCGCCATTTAAAAGATTTCAAGAGAGATCTTCTGAATAACCAGGGGGCTTTCAATTACGAATTGAATGACAATTACAACCCAGTTGATGGTCAGGGTTATATAAAGGGCAGTATTCGAAAATACATGTTTTTTGATTCGCTGTTCCGATCCAAAACAAGAGCGAGTGCTGATTCTATAATGAAGTTGATCAATGATGGAGCAATCTATGGAGTGACACCATGGATATTCGAATCACCACAATACGCTATACTCACAAGTGACTTTTATTCATTTATCAAAAATGACACTTTAAAGTCGCGTTTGGCGCTACACCATAGGGCGCATGAAAGCAGGGTTAATGTGAAACGAGCCATCAACAGTATGGTAAGGAAATTTGAATCCATTGAAGATGAATTGGATTGGGAAGCTGGGGCCAGTTTAGGAAACCGAAGTGTTCTGTTTCGAAACACCACCATTAATACCATTACACGGCTAGGTGAGAACTACGAGTTCCTAAAAAGTATGACCGAGCAGGCCAGGTCCAGAGATAGTCTGGTACTTATACAAATCGATCATGAGTTGGAGCTATGGGGTGAGCTGGACAATTGATTCGCTAATTGTTGAATAGTATCCAGGTTGGAATGCCTTTCACCCTCATTTATCGCGGAGGAGTGAAACTCACTGGCTCCACAGCTTAGCAAGTTTGCTATATTTTCAGGACGAACTCCCCCACCAGGCATTATAGTGATTTCTCCATCAGCCTCCTTCAGCAGAGATTCAATCAAACCATATCCTCCAATGGCGGTACTGGCCTGACCGGAAGTGAGTAATCTATTTACATCTAACGTGACTAATGATTCAAGGGCATCAAAAGGGTTTGGCACCTCATCAAACGCACGGTGAAATGTCACATCCAATCCAGCCCCGGCCTCTATGAGCATCCTTATCGAGTTTTCATTGACAGTTCTGTCTGGGTTCAATACCCCAATCACTACACCTTCGCATCCAACTTCTTGACAGAACTTAATGTCTTCTTTCATCTGCTCCAATTCAAGGGCAGAATAGACAAAGCTCCCCGCCCTGGGACGGATCAGAACATGAATTGGAAGATCTACCAGTTCTCTGGCCAAAACTATCATCCCATGACTTGGGGTTAATCCGCCTACTTCAAGATGCGTACATAACTCAATTCTGTCAGCTCCTCCATTTTGGGCATTCAGAGCAGATTCAATAGTACTGGCACAAATTTCGAGGATCATGGGTTGGACGATTCTATTGTTCAAATAAAGAAGAATTTCAGGAACAAGATTCTATATTTGCACGAAACTTAAGCACGTACATTATAATGGAAAATATTTCGGTAATCGGTTCTGGAACAATGGGGAATGGCATCGCCCATGTGTTCGCTCAAAGTGGGTTTAAAGTTAGCTTGGTTGATATATCTCAAGATGCGCTTGATAGGGCCATGGTCACTATTGAAAAAAACCTGGATAGAATGCTGGCGAAAGAAAAAATCAATGAGGCCACTAAGGTAGCTACACTTTCAAATATTAGCACTTTTACCGAAATGCAGGAAGGTGTGGCCAATGCAGACCTTGTTGTGGAGGCAGCTACCGAGAATGTAGATATCAAGTTGAAAATCTTTAAGGACCTGGATTCGTTGACCAAGGAATCCTGCATCCTTGGATCAAATACATCTTCCATTCCAATCACTAAAATCGGTGCGGTCACCAGACGACCAGATAAAGTCATCGGTATGCACTTTATGAACCCAGTTCCAGTCATGAAGCTGGTCGAAGTAATCAGAGGATACTCTACATCTGATGAGGTGACCAACGCCATAATGGAGACTTCCAAAAAGTTGGGTAAGGTACCTGTTGAAGTGAACGACTATCCTGGCTTTGTTGCCAATCGTATCTTAATGCCAATGATTAATGAAGCAATCATCACATTGTTTGAAGGAGTTGCCGGGGTTGAAGAAATTGATACAGTAATGAAACTGGGAATGGCTCACCCTATGGGCCCGTTACAACTTGCAGACTTCATTGGATTAGATGTTTGCCTGTCGATCATGAATGTACTGTATGATGGGTTCGGAAATCCAAAATATGCTCCATGCCCTCTCTTGGTAAACATGGTGACAGCAGGCCACCTAGGTGTAAAGTCCGGCTCGGGGTTCTATTCTTGGGATCATGGCACAAAAGACTTGATCGTAGCAGACCAATTCAAGAAATAATCTCCTTGGCGACCAGGACTCCCCGTCTGGGAGCTCCAGGTCTACGAAGGATATATTATTACCTAAACATTTCGATTACCATAATTCCTGAACTGGATTGCCCAGCGGAATATCAATGAGTTTATCCCAAACCCTGAAGGGGGCTTTCCGCTTCAGGATCGTTAAATAAAAAACTCTAAAATTATTAGTATACGCTTTCCCATCATATTCCCTCAGTGCGTTCAGGTACTGCATTGAAGAAACTGCCCGCCCGATTGTCATGTGGGGTAAGAAACCATTGCGCAAGAAAGACAGTGAGACCAGCTGCCTGAACAGCTGGATCCTCAACTGATGATACAAGTGAATAATTGGTTGTTTATCCAGAATATCTATGAAAAAGGTGTTGTTTGAAGGAAAAAACCCAAAACCGTTGAGGAAAACATCAAACTCCTGACATTGCTTCATAGCCTCACAGGCTGCATAAACCAGCTTATCTTCTCTGTCTTCGAGTTGAAAAAAAGACATCAAGGAAACATGTGCCGATGAATTCTGTCCTTCATAAGTCCCATGTTCTCTGAAGAACTTTCGTTTCATCTCCCCCACCTCAGTTTTAACAGCATCTGAAGGATTGATAAGAACTAGATATTCACTTAGGTCAGATCTCTTGATTAAGTTCGGAAGTGTTGGTTGGATGATCATAGAATCAAATATACTAATTATTATAGTATATAAAACTAATTTAATTAGTTTTTAATTTTACCGAACGAAAACCTTTTCGTCAATTCCCAACTCTTTAAAGGCCTGGGTTGTCAAATGAATAAGAACATTTAATCACAATGAAATTTCGTATTCTGACACTTCTCATTATCACCTCGTCCTGTACAGACCAATCCAACCTTCTGGATACAAATGACCTCATTGGTCAATGGCAGTTGAGCGAAGTTCTGGCCGACCCTGGGGATGGTAGTGGTACATTTCAACCTGTAGATAGCGACAAGACTATCGCTTTCCGGCTCGATAATACTTATGAATCGAACGGAGCTATTTGTAAGACTGATGCCATGACTGGCAAAAATATTGGTACCTATGATCCAGAAAAACAGATTATTAATTCACCTGGTTGTTCACCCGATGCGTTTCGGGACATAGGATATGATCTAAAAGATGGCCATTTGTTTATCTATTACCCCTGCATTGAGCCATGCGCTCAGAAATTCGTCAAAATCAGCGATTCAAGTATTGATCTAAAAGACTAGTCGAATTCCAGGCTGATTATGACGATAGAGAGTTGATGCTTGTCTAAAAAGAAGAACCTAAATAAGAGAGTAGCGTTCTTCTGAACATACTTTTTCAACCATGAAACCAACCTTAACTCTAATCCTTTTTCTTATTGCTCCACTAGCCATTTCTGCTCAAGACAGCTCACCAAAATGCCCTGAAAAACACCATGAAATCTTCAAATCCTATTTGGGTACTTGGGAGGAGTATCGGGTAGAAGGATCGAACGAAACTTTTACCGGAACCTTAACCTCCAAACTGGATTTAATGGGTTGCGCAATCACACAGCGTTTCGTTGCAAAGGACAGTACTTTCATATACCAAACACTTGGATTTCTAGACCCCACATCAAATCTATGGGAGGAGACTTATGTATTCAGTTCGGGCTCCATGTCCACATTCCAATGGGTCCGGGAAAACGGCATCACCTATCAACTGAGGACTGGTGGCTCCAGAACCCTCGATCACATTTATCGACTTGAATTCACGGAAGTCAAGGACAATGAATATGCTGTGATCGGCCAGCGATCAAACGATAACGGTCAAACATGGGTGAAAGGTGACACTACCAGAATTAAGAAAATCCATTGAATCCGATATTAGAGTTCATGAGAGGGCTGGTGATATCAATCATGACAATTACCATTCACTTTCCCCCCTTTATGGTCTCCATTATCCAGTCATAATAGGAAGACACCCGACTGTAGCGTTCAACTACGCCATACATGCCCTCTGCAGGTCTGTTCATCAGGTCTTGTTGCGAGCTTACACCAGCAATAAACACTTCACCTCCCTCTACAATAAAGGCCGGACCACCACTATCACCCGGGCCACTAATTCCTTCCAGAGGCAGAGCATCTGGTGAATCGGGGGCATCAAAGGTAAAGGTGATAGCGCGTTGCCGATAGATTCCAGTTATCTTGTTTTCAGCTCCCCTCACCTTCCTGTCCCGATTGGTTTCTCCGGCAAGCCCTTTATCTCCATGTCCCGCATATCCTGTACCTACGAATATTACCGTCTGCCCGACTTCATCGGACTTCCTGTAAAGCTTTACCGGTTTGATGTGAGTAATTGGCTCTTCTATCATAACCAGAGCAATATCCTTATGAGCCCCAGGTCGCCCGTTGTAATTTGGTCCGAATACAGTTTCCTCGATTTTATATTTCCTGTCACCTAACCTTACAGAATCCGGGAACCTGCTATGGTTGGCCACATGAGCAGCCGTCAAAATCCACCTTGGAGCAATTAGAGTCCCATTAGCAATACCAAAATGAGCCAACGGTTCAGCATATTTTTTACCGAGTTCGATGTATTTGTTTTCATCCACGTCATGGCGCATCATAATTTCCTCATCCTGATCAACTACTATAGATGAAAGAACTGCCAGTGCCAATCCACCTATCAAATTCCTGCTTATACCTTTCATTACTTTTTGCTTTTAATTTCTGCCTTCAATGCTGCTTCCAATACCCTATCAATTCCTGATTGATATTCTTCAAATGATACCGGCACTTCGATCTCTACTGGTAAGTAGTCCGCGTCACCCAAGGCATTATCCCTTTCCACAAACTGCGTGGAAACTGTCAACCAGATCTTGGTTTTTTTTAGGTCAATATCCCTACCCTCACTCGGATTATTGGGCTTACCTCTTGGGGATTCCCCCACGACCCTTGCGTTCACTTTGCTTCTTAAATGGGCTGCATTAGTTAGTGCTGCCGAGAAAGTTCTTCTTCCTGTTAACACGAATAGCCTTCCTTCTTCTGTAAACTCTTTTCTCTTTGAAAGCTCATCAATCAAAGGTTGGGCTATCGCGGGTTCTCCTCCAGTGTTCTGCCTCACATCTATGATCAGCCTTTCTACGGGATTTTCATCCATAAACTTGAACATCTCCTCGGTAACTGCTGCAAATGTGGGTCTGTCTTTTTGATCCCAACATACGTTGTACTGAAAGTAGATCGCATTCTCATCTGGCAAATGAGCATACCAGTAGTACTTTCGCTCTTTGAGGTGTGGTAAAGTCAAAGGTGTGGCAAAAAGAAATTCCAGGCGCATGCTTGGGGGACGTTCTCCTTTATACAGCGGATGCGCAGAATACCATTCCGCATTTCGAAAGGGTTTTAGCCCTATGGATTTAAAAGTTGAACTCGAGCCGTCTTCAAACTTGAATGTTGCCTCTTTGGAGGACTCTGATATCTTGAGAACATGCAATAACTCGGCCCTATTCAGATCGTATGGAACTGTATATTGATATTCCATCGGATTGTCGGCACTTATCGTGGTGCTCACAAGGTTAATCGCATCTTCAACGCTCGTTTTATCGATGGCAACCAATCGCTTACCGATAAGGTCCTTATGCTCCAAGTCGGCCCCTATCACATAAATACCATCTGAAAATGACCAGAATTTAATGGCATAAAATCCGAACCACTTCTTTTTCTGGTTACCAGCATAAAAGGAGGTGTGACCGTCTCCTATCAGTGCTATCAATTGAGCAACTTTTACCAGGACTTCAGGCTCCGTTAGTGAAGGCATTTGCTCAATTAAAGCATTAAATGTTGCTTCGAATTCCTCCTTAGAAGTTTTATGGTACAAATCGACATGCCTTTCTTCCAGTTGTTCTTTGAGAAATTGTAAGTCTGCTCTCCATTTCTCGACTTCACTATTTTTTAAAGTTTGAGCTTCGACAAATTGAGCAAAAGACAAAATGGCCACCAGAATGATAGTCGTAATCCGGCTTCTTAAAATATTCCTCGATTCCATTGTGCTGATTCTTTACATCTGAATTACCATCAAGACGGGAGGTAATTGAAAAACCTGACAAGTGGATTGATAATTTATTCGTGTGCTAAATTGACGCTAGGTATTATTTAGATACTCTGTTATTATTCTCTTGCGTTGCTTATAATTTCCACCGAACCCTTAAACTGTCGGATATAGATTGGCGTTCCTCCCCCGTTTATAGTTCTATAGAAATTTGTTCTACTATCTACTCCCATAGGAAAGGAATTGGGATTGGTCAGTTGGAACCGGAAATCAGATTTGATTTTTTCAAAGTTGAAGTTCATCCTAAATCGGAATGTAACCTTGTCGTTCGGGTCAAGATAAAGTTTAATCGCCCCGTACAACGACTTAACTATGTTCGGATAACCTTCTGGCAATTTCACGAAATTCAGCGTTACATCTCCATTATTAGTTTCCAATAATGGTGAACCTTCGAGGTTATTGACGATGATATCCCCCCTGAATGTCTTGGCTTCAAGGTTGCCGACAAGATTGTTAATTTCTATGTCTGCCTGATTCGATTTGATAGTCACATCCGATTGCATGTCATTCACCTTAAAGAATGAAGCCAGGCTGCCATGAAAATCCAAAATGGTGTTTCTGGGTACCTTGAGCTTGAAAAGCAAGTTTTTAGTAGTGAGAAGACCATGGTCAAGTGTGATTTCATTGTTATTTTCAGTATAACGAACCGGGGGATTTTTAATCCTTGACCGACCGTTTCCTCTATATAATTCAACCAGAATTGAAGTGCCATCGTACCCGGTCACATCCACGCTAGTGTACAAATGACCTATGGACAAGGTGATTGGTTTACCAGGATTTTCTGGAATGATTTCCAATTCCGAATTGGACTGACCAAAAGACCAATTGAGGACAATAACCAAGGCAAACAGCGTTGTTATCCACTTTTTCATATACTTTGAGTTTTGTCGTTTTGAATCACAAGTTTAATCTCTTCCTTTAGTTCCTCGCTCACATCCGTTGAGTCCAAAAGCTCACGAAGTTCTTCGATCAATTGCTCATCACCAGATTCTTGAATCAGCCAGAGCAATTCTATTTGGAGCGAAAGCAAATCTTGTTCTTGAAGTAAATTGACCAAAACTGACCGTACGGATTCTGACTGACTGTGCATTCCCAGAAACTCCAGGGCCACGCTCCTAACCATCGGGCTTTTGTCCTCATTGAAGGTAGCCAGGACATTACCGATTAGTTCTTCGGACACCGTTTCAAGTTGGCTGGCTATCACCAAAGCCTGAATTCTCTGATGGGAGGATTCTCCCTTTAACATGACCTGCACAGTAGTCTCTTTTAAATCCAAAAGTTCGTCTTTTAATGAGTGGACCTCATTCTGGAGGTCGTTTCTCACATTAAGACCATATCCAGACAAGAAAGCAACAGCTACTAACAGGAATGTTGCGGCCACTCTATACCAGGGAGAAGCATAAAAGTTTGATCTGACTTTCGCTTCTAAATTAAGACTGTCGATTGTGTCTTGGACAAGATCACCAGGTTCTTCAGATCTTGAAATACCGTAGTGACTGAACTCTGCTGTGTACTGCTCAAGCTCTTCGGGAATATCACCCGATTGAAAAAAGTCAATCAGAGTCTCTTCTTCCTTTAGTGAGGTTTTGCCTTCCAGATACTTATCCAGAAGATATTTAATGTGATTGAGTGACATCTTTTTCATACTGTTCCCTAATTTTTTTCCTAGCCCTTGAAAGGGTCACTTCTACCGTATTCACTTTCTCATTCATCAAGTCCGCTATCTTTTGCATTGAGTAGCCCTCGGTCATTCTGAAATGCATCATCATCTTCTGTTTATCAGGTAGCGAGTTGATTATTTTTTTGACTTTGTCAAGCCTCTCGTTTGCCTTTGAGTCTGATGATGTATCTTGAGAATAGAGCTTAAATTCTTCCTGAATGGGTAAAAAGCTATTGTTTGCTCTTAACATATCCAGACACTGGTTTTTGACAACCGTATAAAGGATTCGATCCAAATTCTCATATCTATTAAGCTGATCTCGTTTGACCCAAAGCTTCAAAATGGCCTCTGAAGTCGCATCTTCGGCATCTGCCCTGTTTCCCAGTATTCTCAAAGCGGCCCTAAACATCATGCCTTTTTTCGAGATTACTTTTTGCTTAAAAAATATATCGTTCATCCTGGAATCTACACCTATCAGACGCATGCCAGTTTGGAAACCTGACAAGGTGCTTATCTAAATTACAATTTTAATTTCATGGGCATCAATACCAGAAAAGGCCCAACCTTAAGATTGGGCCTTTTCTACTGTATTAGTCTTGAAAGGTCCTTTATTTTTTGATTCCCGGTAGCCCTTCGGGTTTGGAAGTATGCCACCAGAACGGATCAGCCTTTTTCTTACGGGGGTAAACTTCGTCCAGCGTATTCCCATCGTATAACCTTCCGTTCTTCATCACTTGAAGAATAGTATTGGTATTTCGGATGTCCTCCAAAGGATTCTTATCCAGAATAATCAGATCAGCAAGTTTTCCTACCTCCAAAGAACCGAGATCCTTCTCCAAGCCGATAGCCTCAGCTCCCAGGATAGTTGCTGTCTTCAAGGCGTTCATCGGGGTCATGCCTCCGGAAGCCATTGCCCAAAGTTCCCAGTGATATCCAAGGCCCTGTAACTGACCGTGACTTCCAACCCCGGCCAGGCCACCTTGTTCTACCACAGAATTAACCCCTTCGGCATGCTTCTGAAATACATGTTCCTCATCCATAAACCAACCCGGTCTCCTTCTGGACTTAGGTGCTAGTTCGTTATAAGGCGTAAAGTAGCTCAACTTCTTATCGTGGTATGGGTTTTCACGTGAATAGAAATAATTCTCAGCCCACGGACCTCCATAAGCTACCAAAAGTGTGGGTGTATAGGCCATTTTTGAATCAGCTACCACCTTGGTTACATCCTTGTATAACGGATGTATAGGTAGTGCATGTTCATGACCCGGATAACCATCCACCAAATTGGCCATGTTGTGTTTAAAATCAAGACCACCTTCTGTTGTAGGCATCAGTTTCTGTTCCCTGGAAGCTTGAATTATCCATTGCCTATGCTTCCTGTTACCAGTCAGGTACATCTTGATCGTCTTGGTATTGTAGTATTCGCTGTACTGTTTCAGCACTTTTCTAGTATGCTCCAGACTCTTCATATTGTACATCCAAAAGCCGACACCAGGTCCTGTGGAATACACCCTTGGACCAACGATCTGACCTGTCTCAACCATATCGGAATAGGTCAATACATCAGTGGTTGCCGTCTGAGGATCACGTGTTGTCGTTACACCGTAGGCCAGGTTAGCAGCATAGATCCAAACTTGATTCTTATGAATACCCCATGCTGGCCACATGTGAGCATGCGTGTCGACCATACCTGGAATGATTGTTTTGCCTGAGACATCAATGGTTTGTGTCCTTCTCGGCACATTCAAACTACCTGATGGGCCAATAGCCTTAATCCGGGCATTTTCAATAAGGACATCACCATTCTCGATCACTTCATCACCATTCATTGTGACGATCCTTGCTCCTTTCAATAACGCACGCCCTTCAGGCACATCTTTTTGGGCGGTAATCTCAACTCGGAATTCAATAGGCTCATATGCCTTATTCTCTTCCTCCTTTTTCTTCTTATCGGCTTCTTTTTCTTCGTCCGTTTTATCTTTTTCCGCTTCTTCTTTTTCTTTCTTCTCTTTTTCCTTTTCCTCTTTCGATTTCGCCTTTTCTGCCTTCTCTTTCTCTTTTTTAGCCAAATCCACGCTGTCCTTAAACGCCTTTGCCTCATCCAGGTCATAAATGAAGTGAGCGTTTCCTATCGACCAGTGTACTTTTTTGGCACTATGCGACCATGCCGGGAATTGCCCTCCTATTTCGGTCAATTTCCAGGATGGGAACTGAGAGGAGGCTGGGTTAGCCACGGAAATAGTGGGCGTTTGTCCCAGTTTAGGTACAGTCACTACATAAATGTCATTATTCACTTGAGCCAGAGCTTTATCCCCCTCCGGTGCCATTCTAATCCAGGCTGCTCTCGTTGGAGGGTTGTTCTCCCTTGCATCTTCCATATAAAGCAAGCCATGTATGTGTCCTGAGCCATGATCAGGTGCATGATGCTCGGCAGGGTTAGTACCAAAAGTGGTGATCCCGGTAATGGCCACATGTTGTTTTTCATCTGTCCCATCCCACCTGACAGAGCTCAAACCACTGAAACTGCTGAGGTAAATTCGATCACTTCCTTTCACAAAATGGGGATTCCCTCTCCCATTAGTTTTCATGATCCAATGTGTTTCTCCACCGTTGGCCGAAACCCAATAAAGGTCAGAAGCAGCATTTGGCGTAAACGGCCCAGCTGCATCCTTCATATTTTGCGCGCTGCCTCGTGTATAGACAATTCTGTTATCTGTCGACCAACTTGGCGTTCCATAAATTGCCGCTTCTGTGCTTATCTTTTCAGGACGAGGTCTTCCATCCACATTTACCTTGTAAATGCTTCCCCCATCACTATCTGACCAAGTGACAAAAGCCACCATTTTTCCATCAGGAGACCAAGTCGGTTGTGCTTCAGTCATTTCCATAGAAGTGAGTCTTTTAGGCTCACCATCCGGGATGTCCATCACATACAACCGGTTCAGTGATGTAAAGGCCAATTTGCTACCATCAGGAGAGGGCACCGCGTCTCGAATTTGGGTCACGATCATATCCGAATTATCAGAAATCGGATAGTCAAATTTGACACGAGGTCCCATCTCCAACTCCACATCCACGTCTAGAGGGATTTCAATTGCATCCCCTCCAGCCACTGGAATTCGATAAAGTTTTCCACCATAAGAAGCCACCAACTCTTTGCTATCTGGAGTAAAAGACATTGCCGGCAATACTCCCAGCGGAGCGATTGACTCTTGTTCATCTCTCTGAACCGGATAGGCCAACCATTTCTCATCGCCTGAGGCAAGGTTTCTCAACACAAGACCGGTTTGATCTTCGTAGCGAGATCCGTATACTAACCATTTACCATCGGGCGATAATGTAGGAGTAAATGCTGAGCCATAGCGAGACGTGATCACTGAATTTTGTCCGTTCTCCCGATCATAAGTACCTATTTGATACTGCGGTAGTTGAGCATTATAATTCCAGGCGCCATTTCTTCGTGAATAGTAGATAAACCTACCGTCAGGGCTGAAAGTAGGTTCGATTGTTTTCAGGTTGGAAGGCTGCTTAATCAATTGAAATCCTCCGCCACCGGTTTTGTGATACATATAAAGCTTATAAGCTCTTCTTCCTCTCGATACCACAAGATACTCTCCATCCGGAGACCATTCAGCAGATTGAAAATTTTCATTTTGGCTTTTGGTGATTTGTTTGGTCTCTTTTGACTCTAATTCCATGGTCCAGATGTTGTCATTACCACTTCGATCAGAAGTAAAAACAATGGACTTGCCATCCGGGCTAAAGCGTGGATGTGTGTCATAGGCCATTCCATCAGTAATCCAGGTAGCTTTTCCTCCGGTAAATGGCATGGTGTATAAATCACCCAACATGTCAAAAGCTATTGTTTGACCATCGGGACTAATGTCAATTGATAGCCATGTCCCCTCGTTGGTATTGAAAGTCAAGGTTCGTTCGGCCTTTAGTGGCAAGTCTTTATACTTAGTTTGGCCAGTTGTATCTTCTTTTTGCTCCTCTTGGAACCAGAAATAGGCATTAGTATCAAAAAAGGTGGCAAGGCTCAAAACCGTTATCAGAACTAAATTTCTGATGACTTTCAAGCCAGCCTTAGTCTCTATCGTATTCATTTGAATGGTGTTAAAAAATTGAGTTGATGTTGAATTTAAGCATTTCAATCCCCACAATTGCATTTTATCCTTATCATTGCGAAAACGATTTAGAATGGCCCAGAAGAGAAAGCCAGCTACGAATAAGACCAAACGGAAAAAAACCACTTCCAGAACATCATCGAAAATGAGCCTGGGAAGAGTCTCATTATTGCTTTTTCTTGTTGTAATAGCAGGATATGCCGGCCTGGCGATTTGGGAAGGTAAGCTGAATCTCAGTTTCCTTGAGAGTGATAATGAACCTGCTTCTACCGAGTCGACTGTCCCAGAATCAAACACTCCAAATTCTTCCGAACCAACGTTAAAACCGAATCTCGAGGGTTATGACCTCTATTTCACGAAAGCCTTTGATTTCGGATGGCCAAAATATTCTACTGAAGAGGCAATTATTGAAAGACCTTATTTTACCCTGAGGTATATCGAAGATCATGAACAGGCCAACTGGGTGTCCTATCAGCTTTTTGCCGATAGTCTTCGGCTCGAAAAATTTGAGAGGAAGGATGATTTTAGAGAAGACCCAAGAGTCAGAACTAAATCCGCATCCCTAGCTGATTATAGAGGCTCTGGTTTTGATCGAGGACATTTAGCTCCAGCCGCTGATTTTTCATACAGTCAATTTGCCCTTAGTCAATCCTTTTATATGAGCAATATGAGTCCTCAGGCTCCATCTTTCAATCGTGGCATCTGGAGAAAGCTGGAAGAGAAAGTCCGTGATTGGGCCTTGGAATTCGAACACCTTTATGTGGTTACCGGGCCGGTGTTAAACAAACAATTTGAGACCATTGGCAATAATGAAGTCTCCGTACCAGAGCGATACTACAAGGTATTGTTGGACATCACCAAGCCAGGGATTAAGGCCATTGCCTTCATGCTCAATAATGAAAAGAGCAGCGAAGATTTAAGGAGTTTTGTAGTAACCATTGATGAAGTAGAAAAAATGACTGGCCTTGACTTCTTCCCTTCCATGTCTGATGAACTTGAGGAAATTCTCGAAAAGTCGGATATGTCAGACCTTTGGTTCTAACAAAAAAGGCCGGAAATACCGGCCTTCTGAAATATTCAATGTCTTAGATTATTTTCCTTTTCTACGTTCTGCTTCGATAGGTAGATCACCGTCAGGTGTCGCAACAAAACCCTCCATAGTATCTCCATCAAATTCGAATTCAAATTCGATGATATCACCTTCGACCTCCGCAGTGGCTTCCATTGTATTTCCGTCTAATGTCACATCGTCACATTCAATTGTCCCGAATTGATCGGTTTCAATTGAAAGTTCGAATTCCTTATCCTCATTTTGGGAGATGGTCATTTCACCTGTCATATCACCTTCGTCAGTAGATACAGTCCAGTCCCATACTCCTACGGGATCATAAAATTTAACACTCTCGCTATTTTTCAAAGTAAACCCGGTTGCAAAAAATACAAGGGTCAACATCAACAATAAGTTTTTGAGATTTACTATTCCTTTCATAATGGTTTGAGTTATGCCTATTGGCGTATTTTTCTATTGGACGCAAATTGTCTGCCAAACGTTGCTTGACCCGATCAATTTACCAAAAAAGAAATGAATAGTCCGAGAGGTCTACTGGCAATGTTTGGCGATTGCCGCATTTGCTTCTTGTGATCCCAATGCCTTGGCCCGGTTCAAATCTCTGCAGGCATTTCTCTTTTGGTTGAGTGCCACGCGTAGGGCTCCCCGGTACAAAAATGCCTCTCCATTTCGGTTGTCAAAGTTTATCGCCTGGTTATAGTTTTCCATGGCATCTTCAAACTCCCCTTTCTGATGATAGGAACGGCCCTTTAGTAAATAAGCATCCGCAACACGCCCATCGACCAAAATCACCTTATCGAAAAAGTTAATGGCACGATCAAATTCTTTCTTATTGTACCAGTATTTACCCATGCTCAGATTTGCATTGAGGTTGTTTTCGTCAATATCCAACACTTTGATAAAATCAGCCCTGGCCTTCTCTACCTGACCGAGTTCTTCGTAAGCACGGCCTCTATTGTATATTGTTTTAATGTCCTTTGGACGGGTTTTCAGATACTCGCTGTATGCTTCGACCGCTTCTTGATATTTTCCCGAATTGAACAATTCATCACCTTCTCTTGTAATCTCAGACTCACATGCCAACCCTATGATTATCAGGCTCAAAAGCATCAAAATTGATTTTAATCTCATGTCTTCCATCAAATGAACCGCAAAGGTAGTTTTTAAGAGGAAATAATAATAGTCCACTCGATTAATTCTCGGCAATCTCCACTCTACAACCAGTCCTCTTAGACAAATCACTTCATAATTCTTTCGGATGACTGATTATCAACAACCACCTCCTACTCACCCAGTATACTTTTTCATGATTACTAAACACTCCCTGAAACTGACCATATTACTAGGACTGATCGTTAGTAAACCGATCCTCAGCCAATCTCTGGGAGCCATTCCAAAGACCAGCAAGGATGGTCTTGACTACATCGTCACCCTACCGGAAGACTATTCAAAAAATAGAGAATCAGCTCCACTCCTACTATTTCTCCATGGTGGTGACGGATCTAACACAAAACATCACCCAAAAAAGTATGCGACTCAAGCAGGACTTGAGTTTCCCTTTCTGGTTGTAGCTCCGCATTGCAATAGTGGCTGTAGTTGGTCTTCAGTAAATTATGATGCTTTGCTGAGCGAGGTACTCCAGGAGTATAACGTGGATCGCAAACGTATTTATATCACAGGATATAGTATGGGCGGTTACGGTACCTGGAGTGCCATAACCAAAAGCCCTGATTGGTTCACAGCCGCCTCTCCAATATGTGGAGGAGGAAATGCGTCTACAATTTGCAAGGCAAAAAATCTAGCCATAAGAGCCTATCATGGAGACAAGGACAGCATAACTCCTTATACAGGGTCAAAGCAACTAATTCAAACCCTCAAAGACTGTGATACGCAGGCCGAATTAATAACCATTAAAGGTGAAGATCATTGGATCTGGCCAGAACTATTCCAAAGCAATGATTTCTATTCGTGGTTCCTTACACAAAGCAAGTAATCTATGAGAAAGGTATATTATTCTTTGCTTATTCTTTCCTTTCTGGCCATTCCATCTCACAGTCAGGAAATCGCAAAAACAGAGGTTGGCATCAAGTTCTTAAAAGGTTGGAAAAGACATAAAGTCTATACCATAAGGCTGGCAGAGGCTATGACCGAAAACGGTTATTCCTTCAAGCCAGTTGAAAGCATCAGGTCTTTTGCCGAAGCCATAATGCATGTCATCACTGCCAATTACATGTTTTCTTCGATTGTGGGTGAAAGCAAATTTCCATTAAGCGAAGAAGATCAGAAAATTGAAGGGAAGTCAAAAGCTGACCTTCTAAGAATGCTTGGTGAAAGCTTTGACTATGCCGAGAAGGTTGTTTTAAACATAACGAACAATCAACTGAAAAAAACCACTACCTGGCAAAACCCAATTGAGCCGAGTACCACACGAACTTATGAAGAAGTACTGTATGTGATGAGGGAACACGCAGCTCATCATCGCGGACAGTTGACGGTTTATCTCCGACTCAAGGGAATTGTTCCTCCTGATTATATCGACTAACTCAAATAAAAAGCCATGAAAAAAGCCATTTTCCTTATTGCACTCACGTCAATTGTATCAACTCACTTAATCGCTCAAGAAAATGAAAGAAAGCTCCTGCCATCGGAGGCAATTGCCTTAATGTACTTTCGGGTAGACATGAATCCCGAGGCGAGCCGTGATGTAAACACAAAACCCATTCAACCACGAGTTATAACCGAGGGCCTTTCAGGAGATGAATGGTTCTTTCTTGGAGAAACCTATTTCTGGAACCTAATGCCCAATGAAGCCAAGGAAGCTTTTTCAAAGATCATGGATCAAAACACCAATGCCTCTAGAGCAGCCTGGCAAAGAATGATGATCGTAAATGTCAACGGGTTTCAAAAATTTGAGGAAACCGAAAAGATGATTGAGGATTATAGAAAAAAATTCAAACCGATTCCCGAAGACATCAGTGGAGCATATTTCGGCATTTCATCGCTCGCATATTTCTATTCTCAACAAGAAAAGCACGAAAAGGTAGTCCAATTGATTATGGATGAAATCGACTATTTAGACTTTTCAGGACCCTACTCCGGATTTATAGGCCCATCACATTATATGAAGTCCTTTGAAGCCCTGGGAAAGAAAAAAGAAGCGATTCAAATGCTCAAAGATGCTGTGAAAGGGCTGAGTGCAACATTATCCAAGCGAAAGGAGAATACCCCGGAAAAGGACATAAAGTATGCAAAACACAGCGGTCCCGTTCACAATATGCTCACCGTGATGACGGAAAAAATTGGCTATAGTCAAATGAATGAAAACTTCGAAAAGTTGATTGAAAGGATCGAAAATGCCATTGCAGAAAACAGCAAGTGATAAATCCTGATTTTTCAGAACCGTCCGGTCTGAATAAAATTGATGAAATTACATCCGGCTAAATTCGGGATATAGATTGAGCAAGCATAAAAGGTTATACATAGTTGTTCTGTGCTGGACATTGTTCCTGATAATTGACAGCCTTAAAAAGAGTGACCTGTTTTCCTCGGGGTCATTCTTTTGGTATCAATATTTACCAGGCCTGATTTTCTGGATTATCATAACACTTCCTGCATTTTCTCTATTCCAAAAGACCGCTGAGCTACCTCCATTTAAGAGGATCATATCTGTTCTGGCCATTGGTATAGGTATTGGAGTGATCAAGAACCTTGGCGCCTGGTTTGTGTATTTCGTTCATGGTGTATCATTAGGCGACTATTCTTTTAGCCTCGAATCCTTGATTCGGTTTATCTCACGCCTACAGACCTTCTACTATATGGAGTCAATAATCATTGCTTTCGTAATGATCATCATATTCTACATCCTTGAGTTGAATAAGAAATACCGAGACAAGAGTATTGAGGCCACAGAGTTGGAAGCACAGTTAGCCAAAGCCAATCTGAATTCACTTAAGATGCAACTCCAGCCGCATTTCCTCTTCAATGCTCATAATACGGTATCCATGCTTATCCGAACTGAGCAATATGCACAGGCTACCGAAATGATTTCAAAAATCTCTGATTTATTGAGAAACTCTCTCAACAGCAATGAAGGGCAGTTCGGAACAGTCGAAGATGAAATGGCAATCATCCAAGCATATCTCGATATCGAACAAGTCAGGTTCGAAGATCATCTGGACATCATATTTGATTTGGATTCTTCAGCAGACTCCTTCTTAATCCCGCACCTTTTACTTCAACCCATTGTGGAGAATGCCTTTAAGCATGGAATTTCAAAAAACATTGGCAGGTCAAAGCTGGAGATCCATACACGATTAAAATCCAGTGAACTGCTTTTGTCAGTCTATAATACAGGACCTACTATTTCCGACAAACCAGAATATGGTGTTGGGTTAAGTAACACTCTGGAACGATTAGACCGCTTGTATGGTAAAGGCAACTATTCCATGGATCATTTTAATCTAAAGAGTGGTGTCACGATAGAAATTAGAATACCTAAAGAGAATGGAAACGTTTAAAGCACTTATAGTTGACGATGAAAACAAGGCACGAAGCGGGTTGAAGTCATTGCTGTCGGTAGATCAAAGTATTGAAATTGTTGGTGAATGTAAGGATGGTATTGAAGCAATTGAATTCTTTGAGAACAGCACCTGTGATCTACTATTACTGGATATCCAAATGCCAGGCATAGATGGTTTTGATGTGCTCAACACCATCGATAATCCACCACTGACCATATTTATTACAGCCTTTGATGAATATGCCCTCAAAGCCTTTGAGTATCATGCCCAGGACTATTTGCTCAAACCATTTACAAACGACAGATTCTATCAGTCCATCAACAGGGCCAAGGCTACACTTTTGACAAACAACCCGAAGCTCGATTTGAATCGCCTTGTTGATTACCTGAGAGAACAGCGAGGAGAAACAAGCCTTCTTCACTCCTCGACAAAAGACCAAAAACGTCTGATTGTTAAGGATAGCGGAAAAGTGATTTTACTAGATCTGGATGGAATTGAGTCAATTACCTCAGATGATTATTACATTAAGATTCATCATACTAAAGGCACTTATATGATTCGTGAAAGCCTGAAGTCAATCTTGGAAAGGCTTCCTGAAAAACACTTCATCCGCATTCATAATTCGACCATCATCAACACCGACTATATTGACCAATTCGAGCACCTACAGAACGCAGAGTACCTAATTACCATGAAATCCCAAAGCAAAGTCAAAGTAAGCCGGAGTTATAGAAAGGCTTTTGATGAATTTCTCGAAAAACTTTGATTAGACAGCAACATCATTGTCGCGAAGCGCATCATTGAGACTGGTCTTCTTATCGGTGCTTTCTTTTCGCTGACCAATGATCAATGCAACAGGTACATTGAATTCACCCGCAGGAAATTTCTTGGTCCGAGTACCTGGGATAACTACGGACCTTTCCGGCACGTAACCGGTATACTCTACTGGTTCTGAATCTGTTACATCAATGATCTTCGTACTCCCAGTTAATGTCACGTTAGCACCAAGAACGGCTTCTTTACCAACCCGCACTCCCTCAACGATTATGCTTCTGGATCCAATAAAAGCGTTATCCTCTATTATTACCGGGGCGGCTTGAATGGGTTCCAAAACACCTCCGATCCCAACCCCACCACTCAAGTGGACATTTTTACCAATTTGTGCACAACTACCTACTGTAGCCCAGGTATCCACCATGGTACCTTCATCAACATAAGCGCCTATATTCACATAAGATGGCATCATTACCACCCCTCTACTTAAATATGAGCCATATCTCGCTATGGCATGTGGCACAACGCGAATGCCCTTTTTAGCATAGTCACTCTTAAGACTAATTTTATCATGAAACTCGAAAGGTCCCACCTCTATAGTCTTCATTTTTTGAATAGGAAAATAGAGAATCACCGCCTTCTTAACCCATTCATTCACCTTCCAACCATCTTCATGAGGCTCAGCAACCCTTCGAATCCCGTTGTCTAGCTCATCAATAATGGTTTTCACCGCAATGATCGTCTGCTTGTCTTTCAACAAAGTCCTGTCTTCCCAGGCAGCCTCTACGATGTCCCTTAGTTCCATTAATCCTCAGAAAAAATCTATAACTTTAATAATACCATATGGAAAAGACCAAGGTCGTTATTGCCTCAATTCTCAAACCTATCGATGACACTCGCATGTATGAGAAAATTGGTCTTTCCTTGGAGCAAGCAAATAAATATGATATTAATATCATAGGCTTTGCTTCGAAAAATATTCCACACTCCAATTACATTAATTTCTTCACCCTCGAACGCTTCCCTCGGATGTCTTTCCAACGGCTTCTGGCACCTTGGAAGGTTTGGAAATATTATCTTAAAGTAAAACCTAAAGTAATAATATTTAATACCCATGAATTATTGATAGTTACGTTTTGGTACAGAATATTATTTGGTGCTAAAATTGTTTATGATATAAGGGAAAATTATGCAAGGAACGTCCGATTACAGAAGATCTACCCTGCTTTGGTACGTCCTTTTCTATCAACCTGGATACGATTCAAAGAACTGGTTGTTTCGCCCATAATCAACACACACGTGGTGGCTGAGAAAAGCTACCTGAACGAATTGAAATTTCTAGGTAAGAAGACAGTACTGTTGGAAAATAAATACAAGCCGGTCATCAGTCCATCACTATCAGGTAGGGCTGAAGGTCATGGTACGGTTAACTTACTTTACTCCGGCACCATTTCTGAATTGTATGGCATATTCGATGCCATTAAAATAACTAGGTTTCTTCATGCCATAGATGATCGAATAAGACTCGTAATCATTGGATATTGTGCTTTAAAGGATGATTTGCTTAGACTAAAAGACGAAATTCAGGATAACCCCTTTATACACCTTGTTGGAGGTGATCATCTGGTGCCCCACGAAGAAATAGTTGAGGAAATTCAAAAGGCAGATTTTGGATTCATTTTAAACTTACCTAATCCGGCTTCTGATAATAAATTCCCGACCCGAGTCTTCGAATACTCCGCCAACAAATTGCCTGTCATATGCAGGAACAACCCATTATGGATAAAATACCTTGGTCAATTCAATGGAGTAATCGAGGTCAGTCCGGATCAACTTAATATCGAAAGACTACACTCATCCATAACCAATAATATCTTCTACAATGCCGGAGATACCTCGATTTCACTTTGGTCATCAGAAGAACCAAAGCTTCATAGAATGATGGAATCAATCATTCAGGGTAATTGAAGTGCTCCTAACGAGCAATATTAGTTTTATCAAATATTTTTTTTAGACTAAACTAAATATTAATTTTGATGTAATTTAGAACGATGCTAAGTTTTGTAGAGGAAAATTACCTGAAGGCCATCTATCATCTTTCACTGAATGGCAAGCAAGAAGTCTCAACCAACGCTCTCGCTGAGGAAATGAGGACTACTCCTGCATCCGTCAGTGATATGATCAAAAAGCTATCACAAAAGTCCGTGGTTAGTTATAAGAAATATCAAGGTGTAAATATTTCAGAAGACGGTAGGCGTTTAGCACTTCATGTTATTCGGAAACACAGGTTATGGGAAGTTTTTCTAGTTGAAAAACTAAACTTTACCTGGGATCAGGTTCATGAGGTGGCCGAGCAACTTGAACACATCAAATCCCCCCTACTCATTCAACGACTTGACGAGTTTTTGGGACACCCAAAATATGATCCGCATGGAGACCCCATTCCGGATGAGCACGGAAATCTAATCGAAAAGCATCGCCAACCACTTGATGCCCTCTCAATTGGAGATCAGGGAGTGATGACAGCCGTGGATGATTCCAGTAGTTCATTTCTCAAATATTTGGATAAGATGGAGATTGGGATCGGGTCGAACATCAAAGTGATAGATTTCATTGAATTTGATGGTTCAATGGACATCAAGGTGGATGACGACAAAACCCTGACCGTCTCCAGTACTGTTGCACAAAACATCTTAGTTGCGATCGATTAATCAGATATGGATCAAGCATTAATAAACTTGTTGATCTTTGTAGCCCTAATCATCTTAGGATGGATTAGTTATAAATTCTTCGGAAGTCGGGAATTCCTTCAAGGTAAGCTCAAACGGCAAAAGACCCTTACAGAGGACATCCTCAAGCAGTTATACCATGTAGAGGAAAGTAACCGAAAGCCAACCCTGGACCATTTGGCCGGGGCACTACAGCTTAAAAGAAAGAAAATACTGCTGGTAGTAGAACAAATGACTACCAGTGGACTGGTGAGTCTGAATGACAACACAATCACCTTGACGGACGAAGGTAGGCTGTATGCTCTTAGAATTGTACGCGTACACCGATTATGGGAAAAATACCTGGCAGAACAGACTGGTCATCAACCAAAAGATTGGCACAATCTTGCTGAGAAGATGGAGCATATGCTAGACGAGAAAGAAACACAGAGACTGGAATCCTCCCTTGGCAATCCCATGTTTGACCCTCATGGTGATCCCATACCTAATGAATCAGGAGAGGTTAACCCTGTGGTATGGACTCCTCTACCCTCTTATGCCATTGGTTCGCCAGGTAAAATCATTCACATTGAAGATGAGCCTGAGGTAATTTACAGGCAATTGTTGGACAAGAAGATATTTGTTGGTTCACACATCAAAGTACTGAAAACCGACAATAATGAAGTATCATTTGTGTGTGAAGGAGTAGAACACCAATTCTCTACCATTGTTGCTGCCAATATCCATGTGGCTGAGTTGAGTGAGAATGAAATGTTCGAAGAGCATGCGGTGAGACTTTCTGCCCTGGAATATGGGGAGACTGCGGAAGTAATTGGCCTTTCGGAAGAGTGCAGAGGAGCCAGTAGACGAAGGCTATTGGATTTAGGTATACTCCCGGGTACTTCCATTGAGGTAGATTTGAAAAGCCCTTTGAAGGATCCAGTGGCTTACCGAGTTCGTAATACCTCCATCGCTTTAAGAAAGACTATGTCTGACCTGATTTTAATAAACAAGAACTAGACAATGACAGTATCACAATCGGCTTGTGAGGATTGCGCCTTTCATAACGTCAACAGTTTAAAAAAGCTGGGTATAGACACCGACAATATAGATTATGTTGTTGCATTGGCGGGCAACCCTAATACTGGAAAAAGCACCGTATTCAATGCCTTAACAGGTTTAAGGCAGCATACAGGAAACTGGCCAGGCAAGACCGTTGTCAGGGCTGAGGGAGCCTATCAATACGATGAGAAGCGATACAAACTGATTGACCTTCCCGGCACCTATTCTCTTTTATCTACCTCTCAGGATGAAGAAGTGGCCAGGAATTTCATTCTGTTTGGCAAACCCGATGTTACCGTAATTGTAGCCGATGCCACACGACTGGAACGAAACTTGAACCTGGTTCTTCAAATCCTGGAGATCACCAACAAGGCTGTGCTTTGTCTTAACCTCATGGATGAGGCGAAAAGGAATAACATTAAGATCGATCAAAGGGCATTGGCCAAAAAACTTGGTGTTCCGGTGGTAGAAACGGTGGCCCGATCTCAAAAAGGAATCCCGGAATTATTATCGACTATAGCTGATATCGCCACGGGCAAAATCGTCAGCAAGCCTAGAAAAGTGAAGAATCTGAATCGACAAATAGAAAAGTCAGTCAATCAGCTGGCAAGGGAGATCGAAAAAAAATTCCCTGGAATTCCCAATAGTCGATGGGTGGCATTTAGGCTATTGGAGGGAGATAAGCGCATCACCGAGGCGGTAGTTAATAACGAGTTAATGGAGTTGGTATAAATGGAAAAGAAGGACAAAAACTCAATTGTCGATTTAGCTTCTGAGTTGCGATGGAAAATTGGTGACAACTTTCATGACAAACTCACTGAGAGCCTATACACAGATGCCTCCGAAATTGCTTCACAGGCAATTGAAATGCCTGGAAATGAAAGGAATTACAGTCTCGATCGTAAAATAGATCGGATTGTAACCAGCAAGCGATTCGGCTTTCCCATAATGCTCGGTATTCTGGCACTTATACTTTGGCTTACCATTTCAGGGGCGAATGTGCCTTCCGGGCTGTTGTTCACGCTACTTATTGAAATTACTTATCCTGCATTAAAGAGTTTGTCCGAATCTATTGGCCTGATATGGTGGTTAGATGGACTGCTTATAGACGGTATTTATATGGCGGTGGCCTGGGTGGTTTCTGTTATGCTTCCACCAATGGCCATTTTCTTTCCGCTTTTCACCTTGTTGGAAGATTTTGGTTACCTACCCAGGGTGGCATTTAACCTGGATAGCCTGTTTAGGAGAGCAGGGGCACACGGAAAACAAGCATTAACTATGAGCATGGGTTGGGGCTGCAACGCAGCAGGGGTTGTGGCTACACGAATTATTGATAGCCCAAGGGAAAGACTGATTGCCATCATCACCAACAATTTTTCTCTATGCAATGGCCGCTGGCCCACACAAATTCTCATCGCGACAATTTTCATTGGTAGCTTAGTCCCGAGCTCCTTTTCTGGAACGGTCACCTCCTTATCGGTTATTGCCATTGCTTTGCTAGGTGTAGGATTTATGTTCCTGACTTCCTGGCTGCTCTCAAGAACGGTATTGAAAGGTGAAGTAAGCACATTTACGCTGGAGCTCCCTCCCTATCGTCCTCCCAGGTTTTGGCAAACCATCTACACTTCACTAATCGATAGAACTTTAATCGTATTATGGCGAGCTGTTTTGTTTGCTGCGCCAGCAGGAGCTGTAATCTGGTTAGTTTCCAATATCCATTTGGGCGAGATCACTTTGGCCAATCAGTTGATCGAGTGGATCAATCCTTTTGGGCTCTTCTTAGGCTTGAATGGAGTTATATTGTTGGCCTATATCATTGCAATTCCGGCTAACGAAATCATCATCCCTACCATACTCATGCTAACAGTTGCCAACCTGAAACTGGCAGGTATTGGCGCTGGAGAAGGTGTTATGTTTGAGCTTGATTCTACACTTGACACAGCCAATATTCTTAAAGCAGGTGGTTGGACTGTTTTAACAGGAATCAATTTGATGTTATTCAGCTTACTTCATAACCCCTGCTCCACTACCATATATACAATTTATAAAGAAACTAAAAGTGCAAAATGGACAACCGTAGCCAGTATACTTCCAGTTATCATGGGTTTCGTAGTTTGCTTTTTGGTTACCCAATTTTGGCATTTATTTGCTTAGGCAAAGCTGAAAAACTTATTGAATTACAACAAGGTAGCGGCAGTTAGCGGTTCCTCTTTTCGCACCAAATCAGCCAGGTTGGAAATACAACTTTCTCGGTTTTATCGACCCATTCCCCTCTCCAGTTAAATCCGTTTTCAGAAATATCCTTGAAGGTAATCCGATAGAATCCCTCCATTCCATTGGGTGCCGCCTGCTCATTGTATAGCACAATATTATCGTCTTTCATACCTCCTTCCCATGTGCTTGGTGTTGGGTTTCCCGGACCTGAGCTAAAGAAAGTGACATACCATTTGGCACTGTCAGCATTGTATTGTCTAATGCTACTGGTATAAGTATCATTATCCAACCAAGTAATGTCCTGAACCGAGCTGCCATTCATGATATATTTGAATTCCCATCTTAGGTTTGTTGTATCTCCCCAACTTTGATTAGCATTTCTAGCCAATGATCTGCAATCACAACTCCCGATAATAGGATCAAAAGCAGTGGCCGCTTTCATAAGTTTCGGATGAGGTCTGCCATACGGATATTGGGGATTGGGTTCATACTGAGTGTCGATATTTTGAGCCTGCAATGTGATCGTTGATAAGCAGACAAGTAATAGAATAAGTTGAATTTTGAGTTTCATATAAGTCTATTTGAGTTAGTTGCGCTTTTTACAGTCAATCTTCCAAAATGGAAACACGGCACTACCGGTGGGATCCACCCAAGCGCCCCTCCATTCAAAACCCTGGTCGGTGATGTTTTGAAAAGTCAGTCTTGAGAATCCATCAAAACCATTTGGTGCTTTTTGAGGTAAGTATAACACCAAAGGGTTTTCTCCCTTTCTGCTTACCCAAGTACTTGGCATTGTGCTGGTAAGGTTGCCAGAGAAGTAGGTAACGTACCATTGAGCACTATCGGCATTATAGAGTCGAATACTACTACTTGAAGAACCATCCTCTCTGCGATTAATGTCTTGAATTGCTTTGCCATTCATTACGTACTTCCATTCCCAAACTGTATTTACAGGCTTACCCCATTGTTGATTGGCACCCATTTGGACTGAGACACAATCACAAAGTCCAATCAATTTTTCATAGTCTTTCAGAAATTCTTCGAATTTCGGATCCGGTTGACCAAATGGGCTTTTTGCACTCGGTGAATACTTACCATTATTGTTTTGAGCAGTCAAGGAGCTACTCAACAACATCATGAGTAATGGAATGAATGATTTTTTGGTCATAATTTCGTTTTGATCAAAACAGCCCTAATACCAATGATTTAGCAATCTTTTTGCAGTGAACTCAAATTGAAGTGCGGTAGAAACAAACTAAATGGTTTGCAAGGCACTCTTTAGGGAAGATAAGCGAGACTGTGCTACAGGAACGACACTTCCATTTCTTAAAATCAGCTCTGTTCTCCCATTTTGGACAAATTCCGTGACAAAATTCATATTCACAATTGCCTTTCGGTGAACACGAAGGAAACCATAAAACTCAAGTTTTTCATCCAGGGCCTTCATAGAACTACGAAGGGTATGTGTCTGATTATTCTTATCATGAATTCTAACGCAATAGTCATCCGCCTCTATCCAGATAATCTCCTCCACTGGAACAAGTTTGGTTCTGGTTCCCGTCTTGACTTGTAAGACAAATGATTCATCTCTCACCGCAGAATTTCTCAATTCCTCATTCAATTGTGCATTTGATCTTCTCAGTTCTCCTACTTCTCCTATTACCAATTCCAATTCGTCTCTATTTTGGAAATAGTGTATGACTACGGTTAGTGCTGCCAGCATAATGAAATAGAGGGGGATCTTATGGAAAAAGAAGTAAATGAAAAGCTCCTGAAATGCTGGCCAACCAGCCGCCATCTCTCCTGAAGTAAGGCTGATACCTGTGATTGCCATTAAATTCAGGAAAAGGACTCCAATGATCACTACAAGGTACTTGAGGAGTTGAATCGAGCTCATCTCTCCTCTTTTCAAAGGATTCTTCGTAACGTAAAACACTAGGATCAGGCTCAGTAAAACCCAAATAGACCATCTCAGCAAATGAGCATTCAAAACGGTGAAAAAGGTGATGCCTTCACCTCCGGACTCTGTGTAATTGCGAGTGTAGTAAAGTTGTTGATATACTTCAAAGACAATGAATATGGAAAAGCACAAAAGCCCGGCAAGCAATTCTATTTGATTACTTCTTATCCAATTCAAAAATCTACTCATATTTGCACGTTCTTAATCAATACGAAAGTTAGCAGTCATTGGGTTTTATTCAACGGATAAACCAAACCCGTTCACTGCGAAAACACCTATCTTTGCTGCGTTTATGACGATGCTATTACAGAATGAAGATACGATTATTGCCCTGGCTACTCCTCAGGGAATAGGAGCTATTGGTGTTATCCGCTTATCCGGAAAAGAGGCAATATCACTCTGTAATGAGGTTTTTTATGGTAAAGACCTACTAAAACAACCCTCGCATACGATTCATTTTGGCACAATCCGCGATGAAGACAAGGTACTGGACGAGGTGTTGGTTTCCTTATTCATAGCACCTAGCTCATTTACCAAGGAAAATGTGGTCGAAATCTCCTGTCATGGATCGAATTATGTGATTCGACAAATTATTCAACTGCTGATCAGAAAAGGAGCCCGGCCGGCCAAACCAGGAGAATTTACCAAGAGAGCCTTTATGAATGGGCAGTTCGATCTTGCCCAGGCCGAAGCAGTGGCGGACCTGATCAATGCGGATTCGGAAGCTTCTCATCAAGCTGCGCTTAATCAAATGCGTGGAGGATTTTCGGAGGAAATAAAACGATTAAGGGAAGAGCTCGTTCATTTTGCTTCAATGATTGAATTGGAGCTCGACTTTGGCGAGGAAGATGTGGAGTTCGCCAGCCGAGAGGATTTGAAGGAGTTGGTCAACAAACTTCTGATTGTGATCAATGGACTAATCAAGAGTTTTGACCTCGGCAATGTGATTAAGAACGGGGTTCCTACCGTTATTGCAGGAAAACCAAATGCCGGAAAGTCTACCCTACTCAATGCATTACTAAACGAAGAAAAAGCCATCGTTTCTGATATTGCCGGTACCACACGTGATTTTATCGAAGATGAGGTCATTATAGGTGGTGTTGCCTTCCGGTTTATCGATACTGCCGGATTGCGTGAAACCACAGACACCATTGAAGCCATTGGTGTGGAGCGTACTCAGGCCAAGATGAAACAGGCATCATTGATTATCTATCTTTTTGATCTTTCAGAGCTTGATGTGGTAGAAATGAACCAGGAGATCAATCGATTGGAAAACACCGGGGTGCCCTTTCTTAAGCTTGGCAATAAACTGGATAAAGTGGATGAGTCTTTAGTGGAAGAGCTTCAAAAACAACATCCAGATATGCTTTTTCTCTCTGCAAAGGAGAATGAGCAAGTGGAAAAACTGAAGGAACGAATCCTGGAACTGGTCAATCTTGACAAGTTTAAGCGGGGTGATACAGTGGTCACCAATATCCGACATTACGACTCCCTCCTACAAACCAGAAACTCACTTATGGATGTCATCAATGGCATCGACAATCAAGTAACCAATGATTTCGTAGCGATGGACATCCGGCAAGCGCTTCATTACTTGGGCGAAATCACCGGAGAAATTACTACGGATGATCTCTTGGCTAACATATTTTCAAAATTCTGCATCGGGAAATGATTTGCTTTGCAATGAAATTTGGTATTAGGAATTAATGCATTCGCATTTACTTTTCGAGCGTAATCCTGTAATTCCCATTGATCCCGTTTACCGCACCTCCCACTCTGTTAAGTGTAAAAGTAAAAATTAACAAATGCTCAGTTAAGGCGATTATAACCAGTTCTTTCCCTTCCTCGATTAAATTTATTCGAGTTGCTACTTCATCGGTCCAATCCCAGGTTCCACCTATTAAAAGATTTTGAGCATTCATTGCGGCATATGTGTGTTCAGTGAATTCCAAGCTAAAGCCAACATAATTTGAAGTGATGTCTATTCCATCGAGTATAACGATACCAGGCCTCCAGGTACCTTCCAACAGCTCAAAAGCTAATTCTTGGGCTGTGGGTTCCAGATCAGGTTCATCAGGATTGCACGCGACCAAAGCAATTACACCCAGAACGACCAGAACTACAATCAATTTGAGGCGCTTTAATATTCCCATTATCATATTAACTCATTTTTTGATGATCACTTTCTTCGTTAATACTGCCTCCCGATTAAAAACCCGAATGAGATAAACCCCCGATGGATAACCCGAGGTTTTGATTATTACCTTGTCATTATCGTTTACTTTTTCAACAACCAACACAGTCCCAGCCGGAGATATGAATTGCAATCGGGGTTCAATCAGGTTTGATAAAGACAAATCAACAATCACTTCATCCTTTGCCGGGTTGGGATGAACCTTCATATTTCGAGATATAATTGGGTCATCCACGCCAGTAATGATAGTACCATTGCCTGTCAAATGGATTTCTTCCTCTTTACCATCAAATGCTATTTTTAGCATACCTTCATACGACTTTACCTGTTCAGGCAGAAAAGTTACCGTTATATCCTGTTCATCATCGATATCCAAATCGAAAGTCGCTGGCCAAACCGTGAAATGCCGTTCGGTGCTGGCTAGAACTACTGATACTCTTACATCACCATCATTGGTAATCCTTATTTGCTCGGTTTTGGGCCAATCTAACGCACTATTCCCAAAATCGAGTTCTTCCTCAAATTCCAAACTCGGCTCTGGAACATTGCCAACTTCAATTGTAAATGACTCATTGAATGTCAAACCACCACTATCCTCAGTTTGTACTTCTATAGTGTAGGAAGTCAGTTCTTCATGGTCAAAGGAAACGAGAGCAAAAAGTTTGTCTCCCTCAATTTTAAATGAGTCAAGGCTTGTTAGGGGTGTATATGTATGTGAATCGTCTCTATCTTCATCAATAGTTGTGAACGTTCCTATTTCAAGCATTGCCTCATTGTTTTCATCAAAACCTGAACTGGAAAGACTTATCCCGGTTGGTAATTCATTAACATCGTTAATGGTAATGGTTAACGCCTTGTCAAAAACCTCACCATCTGAATCTTGAGTTTGAACCCTGACTTTGTATTTAGACTTTTCCTCAAAATTGAACGATTTTGCGGCCAACAGTTGATTATCCGAAATGGTAAAAGAAGAATTGTCTTCAGACCCCTCTCCTTCAAATAAGGAATAGGTATGGGTATCATTAGCGTCCTGGTCGGTAGTGGTCAGTGCCCCTATAAGGTCACCCTCCTTATTATTCTCATCGATACTCGTGGAACTCAATTCAATTGCTGTCGGAGTTTCATTAACATCCAACACGGTTATAGTGAATGATTTCTCAAAAGACTTTCCACCTGAATCGGTTGTTTTGATCCTGACAGAATAATTCGACTTTGTTTCGTAATCAAATGACTTACTCGCCAGCAATTTGTCGCCATCAATTTCGAACAAGGAGTTGTTGGTATCGCCCTCTCCTTCTATAAAACTATATGCGTGATAATCATCTGCGTCCAGATCTGTGGTGCTCAAAGTACCTACTTGAGAACCTATTTCCATATTCTCTGAGATAGTCGTCCCGGAAATTGATACATCCGAAGGAGATCTATTAACATCCAAAATCTCTATAGTGAACACATTCCGAAAGCATTGGCTTTGAGAACTACAAGTTTCCACTCGAATAGAATAGCTCGATTGGGTCTCATAATCAAATACGGCTGTAGTAATGAGCTTATCCTCCTCAATGGTGAACGTGTTGTTGTCTGTATCTCCTTCTCCTATTACCAAGTTATAGGTAAACTTACCTGAACCAGAAGTGGTAAAAGTTCCAATAACAGCTCCGGTTTCATTATTCTCTTCTATGCTTGAATTTGATAGCTGCGTCTCTAAAACCCCAATTCCGGATAGGCTGACCGTTTTAAATGGAGATGAGTTATCGGAGTCATTTTCGATCTCTATAATTGTCGAACTCGAGCCTAGGTTTTCAGGACTAAAGACAACCGAAAACTCAAAAGCATCCCCTGGTTCAATTTCAATAGGCAGTGAGGTATTATGGATCAATGCAAATTGATCTGAACCTTTTTTGGAAATGTCTGACACGGAGAGGTTGGCATAACCAGTGTTTACTACCCTGAACAAACTTTCCAGGGTATTTCCTATAGTTACCTCTCCAAAGTCTTCCTGGTCTTCAGTGTAAACCTCAATAAGTTTAACTCCTTCATCAACTCCTTTACCGTAAAGGTCCATTTCAATACTTGGAGCGTTGTCTGAATCATTTGAAATAATAAACTTCGCATATTTATCACCTACCGAAGTTGGTGAAAATTGAACAATGATATTTTCAACTTCTCCTTTGCCAAGTATGAATTCCGAATCAGTTGGATTAATCAACTCAAACATATCAGCATCCGCTTCGGAAAAGTTAAGATTAATTAAGAGGTCTGTGGAACCAGTATTTTCAATTGTGAAAATTTCGGTTGCCGATTGTTCTAAAAAAATATCACCAAACTCTAATTTGAATTCAGAGTCCACCTGTATAGTCTTGGTATCTTCAGCTACTCCTTTACCGGTTAGTTCAATTATTGTAAAATCGTTTGAAGAATTATTTGAGGCATTACTGAAAATATTTAGAGACGCTTTTCTTAGCCCTTCATTTTTGGGATTAAATTCGATAAGAATCTCTTTGCTCTCTTCCGGAGCCAACTCAAAATTATAATCGGCCGGACTTACAATCTGAAATGAGACTTCATTATTCTTATTTTCCAATTTCAAATCGGACACTACTAACTTTACCTTACCGGTATTTTTTATAATGAAAGAATGATCACTTTTTTCATCAAGTACGACATCACCATAATTCCACATCTTATGAGGTGTAACTTGAATAAGTGGCTCATCAATATCAAGTAGATCAGATTTTAAGTCATGAAAAAGTTGTTCATCAAATAGCAAAGGGTCATCAAGCTTAAATAGTCCTGTTGCAATTTGAGTATGGTTGTAACCATAGAGTGAGTTTCTTCTTTTCAAAACATGTCCAATTAGCCCCCCACTCTCTTGAGGAACGATGCCATCATTGAATAGAGATAAACCACCTAACATGAAACCATTTCCTAACAGATAGGCCACCTTTTGTGCGGTAGGAGTGTTTATGCCAACTAACGGGTCCATTTGAGAAAAATATGCGATGATTTGGTCAGCAAATTCCTCTTCTCTGTTCAATTCAAATAACCATTCGTTTTGTTCATCAGAATATTTCTCATAATCAAAAAGTTCAACATAGTTATCCCATCTTAAATCGGATCGGTTGAATTCATTCCATAATGGCCCCCCATGCAGAAACTCTACATCGAAGGTTCTAATGGTATTTGCAACCTTCCTCTCAGAAATATTTGATGCAACTTTAGATCTAACCGGTCCATTTGACATTGGACTTCCACGATGGGGTGTGCCCAGTGTAATTAATTTATCAATCCGTTCTCCGCCTTTTGTATTTGCAAATGGCCCACTTTCCGTTTGGTAATTCATAAATGCACGTGATACCAAGCCACCCATGCTATGAGCAACAATAGTCAAGTTGTTGAACTGTGCATCTTCTTTTGCTTCCTCATCAAGAACCGTTCTTAGCTTTTCTCCTAAAATTTTGACACTCGCTAAATTCGAAACATACCGAACCTCATACAATTTGTACTTTCGTCTTAACTCTTCCGTTACTTTCCCCCCTTCGGAGAAAAATTTGATAAAATGACACCAAATATCACCACCGTAAGGAGCTGGTTTACCCTTAGGTTGCCATCCATGAACTAAAAGTAATGGCTGCTTATCGTTCAATGGATCAGATTGGTCAACTTCCTCTATGGTCACAAGGTCGGGGGACTCTGGGGTTACCGCAACATTCAGTTTTTCAGATTGGCCGATTAGCTCCTCATTATAAAAGACATTAAAGAAGTACTCATTTGCCTTTGGCTGAGTGGCAACAATAGTTTTTAATCCCTTCAGGTCCTTGACAAATTTCGTCCTCCATTTCCCGATCCCTTTTCCTCCAACCACATCTACATAGATTGAATCTATCGGGTGTAATGCAACCGGCACGCCTGTAGTTGACTCAAACATATATTCATATACGACTACCAAAACTGTCCCATTTTCTATGGAACTTGTCTCAACAGTTGCATCCACCGTCTCTCCAAACAAAGCTGAGCTAACTTTCTCTCCATTTGATCCTTGCCAACGTATGTTTGGAGGTCTTGTCGTGAACTTCCAACCCCGTTGAATGTTGGTGTGACTTGAAATAGTGTTGCCATGCTGGTCCTTTGCTATTACCTTCCAAAAATATGCCTGATTAAATTCTAAACTCATTGGAAATGAGTAAGAGTTGATGGAAGTATTATCGCTTGTCCAATCTTCACCGCTCTTCTTGTAAAGCACCTCGTAGGTAACGGCATCTCCATCAATGTCCCCACCTTGCCAATTCAACTTGGTAGAAATACTCACGTCATTGGCACCGTCAATGGGTGATGGTGAATGAGGTTGATTCGGAGGCGAATTAACCACAACAGTTATTGATTTCTCCTTCACTCCAATTACATCGCTGTTCTCAGCAGGGTCGGTTGAGGTAATCTTGACCGTAAATTCAT
>JANQKF010000017.1 GCA_028281285.1 Cyclobacteriaceae bacterium | reverse complement strand
TTTAGAAAAAAAATGTCGCGACCTCAATCGAAGGTTCTTTTCAGCTATTGAAAAAAACAGGCCTTATGTTATACTTAAGTGGGCGCAGACGGCTGATGGATTTATTGCCAGGAAGGATTTTGATTCGAAATGGATCAGCAATGAAGAATCGAGGGCTCTTGTACATCAATGGCGAGCTCACGAGGATGCCATCTTAGTGGGTACGAACACAGCAAAATATGATAATCCTAGACTCAATGTCAGAGGTTACGCAGGAAACGACCCCATGAGAATAGTAATAGACAGACATCTTAAGTTGGATGAAAAATTGAACCTGTTCGATCGTAGCCAACCGACTTTGGTGTTTAACGAGAGCAGGACTTCCGGAGAAGGAGATTTGGAATTTGCGGGGGTTGATTTTTCAGAATTGGAACTTAATATACTTAAAGAGCTTTCTAAGAGGAAAATTCAATCACTGATCGTTGAAGGTGGTGCTCACACGTTGAATTCATGGATTCAAAAAGGCCTATGGGATGAGGCGAGAGTGTTTATGAGTAACACTAAATTTGAAAGAGGAATAGCGGCTCCAATTTTAGAAAGTCAACCACAAAATACTGAATCGGTAAATACTGATACCCTTAAAATCTACTACAATGAGTAAAGTCAATTTAAATGATGGACTTAAAGGAATTACCAACTACTGGGACCCGCATTTGGTCTCTTCGGTAAATGATCATGATATCAAAGTGGCCAAGATCAAGGGTGAGTTTGATTGGCATCACCATTCAAATACAGATGAACTCTTCCTTATTCTGAAGGGCACCGTCCACATGGAAATGGAAGGAGAGACAAAAATTCTAAACGAGGGAGATGTGTTTGTAGTGAAAAAAGGAGTTGAACATCGTCCTGTGGCTCCGGAAGAGGCTCATATTTTGATGGTTGAAAGAAATGGAACGATTAACACGGGTAACGTGGTTAATGAGAGGACAAAAACAGACTTAAATTCACTTTAATGGCTGAAGAGTTAATCATTCAAGAAGGAATAGGTAAAGAGGAGAAATACCAATCATTAATTCCCCAAATTAAAGCATTGGTGACTGGAGAACCAGATATGACAGCTAACCTTGCCAATATCGCATCAGCGCTCAAATATGGGATGGGTTTTTTCTGGGTAGGATTTTATCTGGTCAAGAATGACGAACTGGTTTTAGGACCTTTTCAAGGGCCAATCGCATGTACTAGGATTCAGAAAGGAAAGGGCGTTTGCGGTACTACCTGGGAAAAAGGTGCGACAATGATTGTCCCTAATGTGGATGAATTTCCGGGTCACATCGCATGCAGCTCCGACTCGAAATCTGAAATTGTGTTGCCAGCTTTTAAAAATGGAGAAGTGGCCCTGATCCTTGATGTAGACTCAGATCAGCTCAATGATTTTGATTCAGTGGACGAACTCTACCTGGAGCGTCTGATGAGAATAATTGAAGGGTTGATTTAGAGCGGCCAAGGTAAACCACGACCGCTCCTAATGCTTAATTTACCGGATCCGCTCGTTTGAATGTCTGAACAAACTGTCCGCCTAGAACCAGTTGATCAGCATCCACAGATATGATCTCGGTTCTATTAAACAAATTGGGAATATTCTTTACATCATTATCGGTGAAAATATTTTCTCCATAAAGGATGTTTCTTTCAGCTCCCTGACCTTCTACTTTGAAATAAGAAGCCCTAACCACTGAACCATCAGGTCTTTTTTGAACTGCTACGTCATTTGCGAAGTGTAGTGTATATCCTTTGCTATCATCATTAGAAATGGATTCCCAATCCCCCTGCAAGGCTGTAGCTGCAGCTGGACTTTCAATTGGAACAGTCGGTGAAGTGTCGGGATCATCTGAACAGCTAAATAGAAGTACTGACAACGCCAACGTGGCGAATAATTTAATTGACCTTTTCATAATAAATTGTTGTTTATGTTTGAATAATTAACCTGTAATTCAACTAGTTAAAATTGAATTCAATTGACCTAAAAAGCTTAGTAAAAGGTTGGGAGGGTTAAACCTCGGTTGTAGTTCTAATTAAGGAGGGGATATGGGCCAAGTGACAAGTTTTGTTACTCTGAGCCCATTCTGATTGACTAATACGGAATAGTTTCGGAAAGGTTGAAAAACCAGAAAATCGGCTATGCGAAACTTGCGATTACAGTTTTACCACCCTTTGTTTTATCACCCACATTGACGTTGACTTCTATATCTGTAGGTAAAAAAAGATCGACTCGAGATCCAAATTTGATAAATCCGAACTCCTTGCCCTGTATCACAGATTGATCGGAATCTACATACCATTTGATCCTTCTGGCCACTGCTCCGGCAATTTGACGCACTAAAATTTCAACTCCTTTATGAACTTCATAGACAAGGGTCGTCCGTTCATTTAATGTGCTCGATTTAGGGTGCCAGGCAACAAGATATTTTCCGGGATGGTATTTGAGATATTTAATCAGACCAGTGACTGGGTTTCGGTTCACATGGACGTTCAATGGTGACATGAAAATGGAGACCTGAATTCTTTCTTTCCCCCTGAAATACTCGTCTTCTATGGTCTTCTCAATTACAACCACTTTACCATCTGCCGGAGCCAGAATATGCTTGTCATTGATTTCAATTTTTCTTTTCGGAGATCTGAAAAACTGTAGAAAAAACAAAAAGATCAGAAGTGTCGCTGCAGAAATAAAATAAGTCCATTCAGGACGAAGTCCCGTGAATACATATATGGCATAATTGCCAGCAGCCAAAATGAGAAAAAGGGCAATCAAGAAAAGGTGCCCTTCTCGATGAACTTTCATGGTTTTCTTATTAGAATCCGCCTCGAAACTTATAAGTCTCGGCTACCTTGTCGATTGCCACAATATAGGCGGCAATTCGAAGAGGACAACTGTGTTTTTGAGACGTCTCGTAGACCTTATCAAATGCGTCCTTCATGATCCTATCCGATCTTCTGTTCACGCGTTCCCGGGTCCATTTATATCCAAGCCTGTTTTGCACCCACTCAAAGTAGGACACGGTCACACCGCCTGCGTTGGCAAGAATATCTGGGGCCACTAATATTCCCTTTGAGTTGATGATGTTGTCAGCCTCAGCACTCGTTGGTCCGTTGGCTCCTTCAACAATCATTTTGGCCCTGATCTTTTCTACGTTGTTTTGATTGATTACATCCTCAACAGCTGCCGGTACCAAAACGTCCACTTCCAGGAACAACAATTCTTCAGGATCATCCATTTTATCGGCACCATCAAAGCCTTCGAGTGTACCATTATTAGTATCTCTATATTTAATGGCTTCGTGGATATTAATGCCCTTTTCGTTGTAATAAGCTCCTGTGATATCACTCACGGCTACTACCGTACATCCTCTTTCTTCTAAGAGTAATGCGGCAAATGAACCCACATTTCCAAACCCTTGAACAGCAATAGTTGCATGATAAGGGTTGATTCTTGATTTTTCCATTGAGGCCAATGCTGATACCATTACACCCCTTCCAGTGGCTTCAGCACGTCCAAGTGAACCTCCCAAAACCAATGGCTTGCCGGTGACCATCGAGTTCACCGTGGTACCATGAGCCCTTGAATATTCATCCATCATCCAGGCCATCTCACGAGGACCGGTACCCATGTCAGGAGCTGGAATATCTCGATCAGGGCCGAATACATCCAACATTGCCTGTGTATAAGCCCTTGTCAGTCGTTCCATTTCACCGGCTGACATTTCTCGTGGGTTACATTTAATACCTCCTTTGGCACCCCCGTAAGGAATATCCACTACAGCACACTTCCAGGTCATCCAAGCGGCCAATGCCTTGACCTCATCAAGGTGTACGTCCATCGCATAGCGCACCCCTCCTTTAGAGGGTCCCAGAATATTTGAATGAACAACACGATGTCCTTCAAATACTTTGATCGATCCATCGTCCATTGTAATTGGAAGGGAGACAGAAACTTGCTTTGAAGGGGACTTGAGCACGTTGTAGATTTGTTCGTCCAGACCTAGTGCCTCTGCAGCAATGTTAAATCTTGACATCATTGACTCAAAAGGATTCGCTCGATCCTTTATCGGAGCCGGCTCTATATATGCCATAAGGGATGTATTCGTTGATTTCGAAGTTCCGGCAAAATTAAAGAAAATTTAAAGTAATACGATCCAAGAATCTAAGGTTTCTTCCATTTCAAACGATAAACTTGAGGTAAGCTAATGCAAACGGTATTGCCATGATCAAACCGTCAAATCTATCAAGGAAGCCACCGTGTCCTTTGAGTACGGTGCCAGAATCTTTTACAGATAGTGTTCTTTTGAAAAGAGATTCGGTAAGGTCTCCAAGACTGCCGAATACCGCTACAATTAAACCCAGGCCTAGCCACTGCATTAGATCGAGTGAGTCAAAAAATTGGCCCCATCCGTACACCATGCCAAGCGCGAAGATGATTCCTCCAATCGTCCCTTCCCAGGTCTTATTTGGAGAGACTCTTTCAAACAATTTGGTTTTGCCAATAGACTTTCCAACGATATATGCTCCGGAATCGGAGGCCCACTGAGCAAGGATGAGCCCTAAAATTATATCGAAATCATACGCGCCTCCATTGTATGCAATGAATATCAACAGGGTAAAGGGAAGAGCAATGTAGACAACCCCCAAAAGACTAATCGCAAGACAATTGATCGGATGAACTTCAGGTTTTGAGTAGAGTGGTAGAATAAAGCAGGCCATTCCTAATGGGGGCAAAGCCCAAAGCCACTGATCTGGAATTTCTCCTTTCTGGCTTAGAAAGACTAATACAAGCAAACCTACCGAGAATAGTAATCCCCAAGGCCTAAAGGGGTGGTAGCCATTTTTATGTGATAATGTGTAGAACTCGTTTAAAGTAAGGATCATTATCCCGAGAATAATCAATGCAAAAGTCCACTCGCTAAAAACAATTGTGCCAATTACAATTGTTGCTCCCAATACGGCCGTAATAATACGTTGCACCAGGTTGCTCATGCTAATCGAAATTGATGTCTTCTTCGATAATTCGGATAGCTTTCATGACCTGGTCGCCATCTACTCTTAGTTCAATACTACCAAGAAAAGTATAAGAGGAGTCTTTCTTGTTGACAACCACGGATTGAATTTGGTTGTCGGCAAGCACTGCCTTAACAATCTCAGCTTGGTGGGGATTGGTAGTCTTAAAAACGGTCTGCCAATTACTCATTGAGTGAATTTTGCTTAAGGTAATGATTTCTAAAAACGTACAAACAAGCCGCACATACTACGAAACCGATTATTGAGAAGATGGCGGGAAGCGTCTCTGACTCATCGATATTAATGTTTGTCGCATCAAGTTGGTAGAGGTACGCGAAGGTAAGTGATAGACCATTGTTGATGATATGTGCAGCAATGGGATACCACAAATTACCAGACCATACATACAGGTAACCGAATAACACGCCCAACATCATTCTCGGTAGAACTCCATAAAACTGAAGATGTATGGCAGCAAAAATGAATGCTGACAACCAAACAGCCAGATGTACATTCTTTGACCATCGATGTAACGAATTTTGCAACACACCTCGGAATAACCACTCTTCACCTATTCCCGGAAGGATGGCCACAACAACAAAGGCGAATAAAAACTGACCAAAATTGTCGAATGTTGTGAAAGCTTCGGTTGTTTCAGCCAATTGCTCCTCCATATTTTGCATCCATTCCTCGATTCCTGACATGAAATCCGGCAAACTCATATTCGCATTCCATTCAATGAGCAGGTTGTTGAAGAACATAAACGCCACTGTAGCCACAGATGTAAGAACAAGCGGAAGGATTGGCGTTTTTCTTTCAAGGTAGAGATCTCCGATCGATTTTTTGGCTAACAATTTGAGGTAAAACCAAGGAGTAAGAAAAGTAAAAACCAATGTATAAGTAGATTGAGCAATCATGAGCTGGGTATTGCTAATCGACTCGAATAGGAGATCGATATTAGTCATGGCCTCTAATCCATTGCCGCTCATTGCGGCAAAGAGAAAAATAAACATTGAAGACACGAACTGCCCAATGAAAAAGCCTGCGATCATCAAACCAAACACGATTAAAAATGTGTTGCTATCAGACCTACCGCCTGAAAGATCAATTCCTTGCTCTATTCTCGCCATAATCGCGTAAATTTACGCGAATTTTTCAAAAGCCTTTGGTTAAGATTGCTGACATAGAATTAGGAGAATTTCCACTTTTGCTCGCACCCATGGAAGACGTGAGCGATCCGCCTTTCCGTGCAGTTTGTAAGGAGAATGGAGCCGATATGATGTATACGGAATTTATCTCTGCGGAAGGCCTCATCCGGGATGCGGATAAGAGTGTTCAGAAACTGGATATTTATGACTATGAGCGTCCGATAGGTATCCAGATTTTCGGAGATAAAATTGAATCGATGAGGGAGGCGGCTGCAATCGCTGAAGCGGCCGAACCAGAGTTGGTGGATATCAATTATGGTTGTCCGGTAAAAAAGGTGGCTTGTAAAGGCGCGGGTGCCGGTATTTTGCTTGATCTCCCAAAAATGCAGAAGATGACTGATGAGATAGTCAAGCGGGTGAACCTTCCTGTGACTGTCAAGACTCGTCTTGGTTGGGACGATTCTACTATTCAAATTGTGGAAGTGGCACAGAGACTTCAAGATGTCGGAGTTCAGGCATTGACGATACACGGTAGGACCAGAAAACAGATGTATAAGGGAGAGGCCAATTGGGATTTCATCGCTGAAGTAAAAAACCACCCCAACATACATATGCCCATATTCGGAAATGGTGATATTGACAGTCCTCAAAAAGCCCTGGAGTACAGGAATAAGTATGGTGTTGACGGGATAATGATTGGGCGGGCATCCATTGGTTATCCTTGGATATTCAATGAAATTAAACATTTCATGAAAACCGGAGAGCTGTTGCCTGTGCCGGAAATGAAGGAAAGGGTGACTACCGCGAAGAAACATTTTGAGTTTTCGCTGGAATGGAAGGGCCCGGTATTGGGTATTTATGAAATGCGTAGACACTACACCAATTATTTCAGGGGAATCCCTAATTTCAGACCATTCCGAATGCGGCTGGTTGAATCGAATGATCCGAGCGAAATAATGGAACTCTTAGACGAGATCGCTGTTACATTCGAAGATGCCTATGCATTAGCCTAAATGAAGAACCAAAACGCACTCGCCTGGACCATTTTAATCGTACTCGCCCTTATATGGGGGACCTCGTTTATTTTAATTAAAAAGGGACTTGTTGTTTACTCACCGGGTGAAGTAGGAGCGATTAGGATTTTGGCTGCTTCACTGTTTCTGGTTCCGATTTCAATTCCAAAACTTAGAAAACTCACCGCCAGGCAAATGAAGTTGTTATTCGTCATTGGAATGGTAGGGAGTTTTATTCCAGCCTTCCTTTTTGCGATAGCTCAGACACGCTTGGATAGCGGAATCACAGGTGTTTTGAATGGGTTAACGCCTGTATTCGTATTGATCATGGGAGCTATGTTTTTTGCTCAGAAAATAACCAGAGCGGCAGGTATTGGGGTCACGTTGGCTTTTGGAGGAACTGCGTTGCTGATGCTGGCAGGCAGCGGAGGCAGGCTTTCCGGGCTTAATTATTATGCACTGTTTGTAGTACTCGCGACTATGTGCTATGGGGTAAATGTCAATGTGATCAAATACTATTTGAAGGAAATCAACGCCCTCGTTATTACCAGTGTCAGTTTGCTTTTTATGGGCCCCCTTGCCGGAGCCTATCTTCTATATGGAACAGATTTTGCCAATAAACTGGCGACTGCTCCGGGAGGATTCAAAGCGGCTGGATATGTGGTTCTTTTAGGGGTAATGAGTACAGCTGTAGCCTTGATTATGTTCAATAAATTGGTCAAGATTAAAACTCCTTTGTTTGCAAGTTTTGTTACTTATTTGATTCCGATTGTGGCGCTAGGTTGGGGAATTTATGATGGAGAAACTCTCGTAGCGGGTCAAGTCGCTGGTATAGTTGCGGTATTGATCGGGGTTTTTATATCCAACCGAAAAAGGGGCTAATTCATTTTGAACCGTGCATAGACCGGATAATGATCTGAGGGGAATCGCCCTGCTTTTTGATACCTATCGATCCCTGAGCTCAACAATTCGAAACCTGATGCCTTAGGGTAAAATACATAGTCTATCCGTTCACAATGCCTCCCGCCATCCCACCGATGGAAAGTACACCCTTCTACTGGCGGTCCGGTGTAGCTGTCCTCAAACCATTCTCTAATCTTATCCAGATGTGGGTCATCGGGCTCCATATTGAAGTCGCCTACCAACACTGTTGGGATAGTCTCATCGTATTCCTGTAGTTTCTTCAATATCAAATCAATACTCTTTTCCCTTGAATTGACGGATCGATGATCCAGGTGTGTGTTCATTACCCTCACTTTTTTCTTAGTGTTCTTGTTCTCAAATATTGCTGTCGTAGTCATCCTGGGAAGGGTATTGCCCCACGATCGCGAACCGGGAGTGTCCGGTGTATTGGAGAACCAAAAAGTCTCATCTTCAAGCAATTTCCAGGTGGCTTTATCATAGAAAATGGCCATGGACTCACCGCTGCGATCGTCTTCATGCCGGGTTCGATAGACTGCACCCATTCTGGGGATTTCTTTGTTTAGTTCCTCAATTTGGCGAATCAGGGCCTCTTGGGTAGCAATAATTCCTCCCCTGTACTTTTTGAAAATGTTAAAGATTAATGACTTCCTCTTTTTCCAGACATTGATTCCGTCACCCGGAGTCCCGTATCTGATATTAAAGGAAACTACAGTAATATCAGGCTTGTCCTTACCTTTCTTTTTTTGGAAGGGATACACACACTGACTTATGAATAGCAGGCAAAGGAGGAGAGCTGCACGCTTCATGCTTAAATCTGTGAAAAAAATGCCAATATCGAAAGTCTGAATAGTATTGCTATTCCCTAATTCCAGCAAAGAATGCAACCTTATTTGATAATATACATCTATTCAGAGGATAGATTGTAACCAAGGACCAATCCAAAAGTGTAACCTTGGAAGCCATTACTCAACTCAAAACCAACTCATCATGCTCAAGAATTATTTCAAAATCGCTGTACGCAATCTCAAAAAGCACAAGGCATTTTCGTTCATAAATATTCTCGGTCTCTCAGTAGGTCTTACTTGCTGTATCCTAATTGGATTATATATCAATGAGGAAATGAGTTATGACAAGTTCCATAAGAACTCTGATAATATTTATCGATTTACTCGTGAGTTCCTTAGTCCTGATGGAACCACCTCGCTTCATCTTTCAAGTTTAGCTCCCCCGTTTGCGCCCAAACTAAGAGAGGAATACACGAATGAGATTGAGAAGATCGGGCGATACGTGACCTTTTCAGGAACCGTGAGCTATGAAGACAAGCTTTTTTCGGAACCTAACTTTGGCTTTGCTGATCCTGAAGTTGTAGAAATTTTGACGTTCGATGTCATAGAAGGAGATCTCAAGGAGGCATTGAGTCAGCCAGGTTCGGTGGTCATCTCAGAAACTATGGCCCGGAAATATTTTGGCAATGATGATCCTATGGGAAAGACAATCCAATATGGATCTCAAGCCAATTTAATGGTGAAAGGGATTTACAAAGACATGCCTGAAAACTCTTCAATGCAATTGGATATGATGGCCGACTTCAGCTTGGTAGAAGCCTTTTACGGTGGTAGGGAAAACATGATGCGAGCCTGGGGGAGCAATAATTTCAAAACCATTTTCACTTTGAAAGAAGGAGGACGGCTGGAAGAGATCGAAAGGAGATTCGAGGATTTCCTTGTGGCTAATCTTGGTGAACGAGGACCAAGTTTCACAGCCCTTCATATTCAGAAATTTACTGATGTCCATCTTAGGTCAAACCTCGATGATGAGCAGGGTTTGAATAGTGATATCACTTATGTCTACATATTCACCTCAATTGCTGCATTGATTCTGGCGATAGCATGTATCAACTATATGAATTTAGCAACAGCCAGATCGGCCAACCGCGCGAAGGAAGTGGGTATGAGAAAAGTTTTTGGAGCGGCCAAAGGGAGCTTGATTAATCAGTTTCTGGTCGAATCAATCGTGTTGGTAGTCCTGGCGGTGGTCATTGCCATAGGGCTGGCATCGTTAATTCTTCCATTTTTCAGGCAGTTCACAGGACTTGTATTGTCATTCAGTCTAGTTGAAAACTGGGACATTCTGGCAGTCATTATTGGTTTTGCGCTTATGATTGGGGTTTTGGCTGGCAGTTATCCGGCATTTTATCTTTCATCGTTTAGGCCTCTAAGAGTGTTAAAAGGAAAACTCACCACTGGAGCCAAAAGTGGAGGACTAAGAAGACTATTGGTAGTGGTCCAGTTTACAATCTCCGTAATTCTCATTGTTTCGACTATTGTAGTCTATCAACAGCTAAGTTATATCCAGAACAAGAATCTTGGTTATGATCGAGATCAGATGATGATCCTGGGTGTAAGTGGACAGGTCGGGGCTCAGTATGAAACCTTTAAGAATGAAGTTCTCAATATACCTGGTGTGAAATCAATTGGAGGTTCAAGTCGTGTACCTTCAGGACAATTGCTGGATTCCCAAGGAGCACGGGTTGAGGTGGATGGAGAAATGACACCCACACCGGTAACCATTAAAGTCTTGAGCGTTGATCCTGATTTCATTCCTACTTATCAAATGGAGTTGGCCGATGGGCGCAACTTCACCAAAGACTTTAGTCGCGACTCTGCTTCTTTTATTCTGAACGAAAGGTCGGTTGAAATTATAGGATGGAATGGTCCACAGGATGCAGTTGGCAAGCCAATGGTTTATGCTGGTGTAAGAGGAACTGTCATAGGGGTGGTTAAGGATTTTCATTTCGAGTCGCTCCAAAGCGAAATATCTCCAATCATACTGGTGAACAGGCCTAATAGCATGCGCAATCTTTCCATTAAGATTGATGGAGGAAATATCCGAAGTGCGGTGAATCAGATTGAGGACGTATATGCCAAGTTTAGCCCCAACACGCCAATCAACTACAATTTCCTTGATGATAGGTTTCAGATTCTCTATACCTCGGAAACACAGCGGAGTCAGTTATTCACCATATTTTCCGGACTGGCTATTTTCCTTGCTTGTCTTGGATTATTCGGACTGGCTTCATTTACAGTAGCACAACGCAGCAAGGAAATTAGTATCCGAAAGGTGCTCGGTGCTTCGGTCAACCAGATTGTGGGAATACTATCTAAGGAATTCGTGATTCTAATCGCAATTTCAATGGTGCTTGCCTTCCCAGCGGCATGGTACTTTATGGGAGATTGGCTTGATGGCTATGCTTACCGAATCGATTTGAGTTGGTTGCCTTTTGTTGTGGCTGCGGCTGTTGCGGGAATCATTGCTTTTATCACAATTAGCATGCAAACGTTCAAGGCCGCTGTGGGTAATCCTTCCGAGCGATTGCGTGACGAATAAAGAATTTGAATGATGACCCCGGATGAAAGTCTGGGGTTATTTTCTGTTACGCCCCCTATTGATAAACTCGAAGCCAACACCCATGGCTATTCCGACTCCTATACCTATTCCCAGGTTGCCCAGGGCAATCCCAATGCCGGCACCGATTGCGATACCAGCACCTATTCCCAAACCACCCTTTCTGGGATAATAGTCTTCTTCCGGTTCGTTGTTCTGATTGTTCTCTTCTGCCATATCAGTTATTTCTTAGCGAACTCCACATGTCCACGGCCATTCTCCATTGACCATCTTTCCCCTTTTTCCAGACAATAACGTATTGCCCTTTAAAGCTGGATTTAACACCATTTCTCTCAGAAGTACCTTCATATACTCCATAATCAGAGGCCATGTTTCCAGATATTTCCAGCTTAGTAGTGGTAGCTTTATGACTCAGAATTTTTACACTTTCGGGAGTTTTCCAATACCGTGTCACACCTTCAATACCTGTGATCATCAGACGATTTCCGGGAATGATAACCACGTCATTGGTATAGAATTTCATCTGTGCTTCCAGATCACCATCTACATAGGCTTGTGAAAACGCCTTTGATGCTTTTGCAATAGCCTGCGCCTCATTGGATTGTGCCTTAAGGTCTATACTTGAAACAAAAAATGTAACAAGGAAACAAAAGGGGAAAAATCGAGTCATCTTACTGGTTAGACGAACTCAAGTTAAAAATATTAATTGGCACCCATCATTATAACAGTGCTTTTTATTCTTTTGAGTTGAACCACATGTCTTTTAGTGTGTGCCAAAATGAACCGATAGGCATCGCCTAACCGCAGCTTGACTATTGGAATGGCCGTTGGGATTCTCGTTTTGTCCAGATTGATCCCCTCTGATGCTTTGATCAGTGAAATGAACTTTTGGTGAGTCGAAATAAACTCGTCAACAACCTCTTGTTTGTCAAGTTCACTTTGGGGCTCCATTGTCTTGAAGGTCTTTAGTTTTGATGGAATATGACCATTTTCCTTAGGCTCATTCATTTTAACAAACCATCGGCCTTTCCAACTGCCTTTGAACTGTCCTGATGATATCGGGTTGGAAGTATTCGCCAGTTTCTCTTCTGCATTGCGGACGTATACCTGTGTAGCCAGCGACATATGCTTAATACATTGAAGCATATTCCACTTGCCTTCCGCCTCCGGGATTAAGAGTGCTTTGTGATTCATCCCATCTACTGCATTGATGACCTCGTCAATGAGTGATTCGAATGCTCCAGCTGTTTCTTCAATAAAAACTTTTGAGTTCATGACTTATAATTTGTGATAAAGTTAAAGCCACCAAATTTCTTTGGACTTGACACAGATCAAGAAATTATTCCATCCATTTCTTTCTCATCCTGCTAAAAGTTTCAGGAGTCATACCCAGGTAAGAGGCAAGGTGTTTCTGGGGTATGAATTGAATCACATGCGGACTTTGTGTCATGAGCCTTTTGAACCGTTCTTCTGCAGTATCGGCAATTATGGAGCGGATGAATAGACCAAGTCCAGTCAAAATCATTTCGTTGAACATTCGCCCCCAACGTTCAAAAACCTTATGCTGATCGTATATACGCATTAAACCGGAATGTGAAATACGTAAGCCGTTCACTTCGGTCAGGCTTTCCATGGCATACTGGGCAGGTCGCTGAAGTACAAACGATTCATATTCACCACTGAAATCTCCTTTGTACGAGAACCCCATATTGAATTCAGTACCATCCTTTATGAAGTAGCCTCGAATCAACCCATCGCTGACAAAGTAGAAATAATGTTCAATGGTTCCGAAGTCAGTAATTAACTGATTCTTTGCAAAATTGAAAGGTTGCCATTGTCCTATGAAATCGTTCCATTCTTCATTTGATGGACTCACCTTCGCGTAGATTTTTTCTTTCAATAAGAGGGCTGCAGGACTTTCCATAAACTAAAATACGTATTGCCTAAAAGAAGAAGAGTTTGATAGCGAAAGCAATTGCTGTGATCATGACAAAATAGCGTATCCATCTTTCATTGGCTCCTACACTCCACCTGCTGGTCAACCAGCCTCCAAGCGAGTTTCCCACTGCCAAGGCAATGCCCAATTCCCAATTGATAATCCCGTAGTAAATGAAAACGATCAATGAGGCCAATGTATAAATGAGTACTGAAACGGCCTTTGCTGCATTTGTTTTTAGGAGACTGAACCGATTGACCATACTCAATGCGGCCATGATAAGATAGCCGACACCTGCTTGAATAAAGCCTCCATACAAACCGATAAAGAAGAAGATCACAAGACCAATAGCATTCGTTTTTCGGTCGGTGCGTTCCCCAGCGTGGTCAAACGATTTGGGTCCAAACAGCATATAAGCCACGATAACAAGAATAGCTGCGGCTAATATTTTATTGAATAATGCTCCTTCGATTTTGGCTGCCAGAATTGCTCCGAGGAACGCTCCCGGAAATGCAGCTAATCCCAGCCAATAACTGTATTTGCTGATTTGAAGGCCCTTGCTCATATATCCTCGAATGGCAAATACCCCATTGAAGAATACACCGATTCTGTTGGTGGCGTTGGCAACGTTTGGAGAAAGACCCAGAAATATAAGGACAGGCAGTGTAAGCAGTGATCCTCCTCCGGCAAGTGTGTTAATAATCCCTGAGATTATACCGACACCAAAGAGCAGTAAAACATCCCAAAGATCCATTTATTGGTTTTTTCTTAATAATCTGCCCGCATCAGAAAGCAGGAGCTCATTATTTTGCCTGGTCAGCTTGCCATTTAAAATAACATACTCAAATCCTTCTGAAAATTGGTAAGGATCAGTGAATGTCGCATTTTCCTTGATTCGTGATGGATTGAATACCAGTATATCAGCATGATTGTAAACTTTAATGGTTCCTCTTTCCTCAAGCCCCATGGTCTTTGCAGGCAGACCTGACATTTTGTAGATCGCTTGTGACAGGTTTAGCACCTTCTGTTCATTCACATATCGCTCTATAATTCTAGCCTGACTGCCGTGTCCCCTGGGGTGCAGCATGGTGGGTGAACCATCGGAGGCAATCATGATTTCAGGATGGGTGATGAACACATCCTGGAGCTCCTGGTCCATGATGAAATAGGCTCCTGAGGCACCCTGTGGATTAACATCCATCAACACGTCCACATAGGACTTGCCTTCCTCTTCAGCGACTTCGCTCAACCTCTTTCCGGCATATTTGCCTGTACCAAAGAGTGTGGCTTCTGGTCCGTTTCTTTTTAGAACTCGTTTCAGTAAATAGTCCTCAAGTTCCGCTTTTCTTGTTTTTACGACTTCTTTAAACTGACTTTGAGTTTTGCTCCACATAGGGAAGAGTATCCCTATTCCGGTATAGCTGGCAATGTAAGGATACACATCGGCTGAAACTTCAATCCCATTGTCTCTTGCTTCTTCAAGAATTTTCAGAATTTCCTTACCACGATCCGCCCCCTTTCCATAGACCACTTTTAAATGTGAAGCATGGACTTTACAATAGCTCCCAAGTTCCAACAATTCCTGGATTGATGCTTCAATGGCATCATCATCTTCGTTCCGCATATGACTCATCATTACTCCGTCTGCCTTACCAACAACCTTCGCCAGAGCTTGAAGTTCGGGCTTAGTGGCGTACATGCCTGGTACATACTCCAGACCAGTGCTTATGCCATAACATCCTGAGTCAAGTGCCCGACTTAAATTCCCGACCATTGTTTCGATCTGATCATTTGTCGGGGTACCTTGATCAGAGATTTTGGATAGTCTTCTGAGGGCTCCATGCCCAACCAACATGGCTATATTTAGTTCAAGATCGATGCGTTCCAAAGAATCCATCCATGGCACAACATGCCAGCGTTGCTCTGGATTACTCAGAAATGGATTGCTTCCGTCTTGTCCTAGTACGATTGTGGTAACACCAGCTGCCAGGAAATTTTCGAAAGAAGTACCTCGTATAGGGTTACCATGAGTGTGGACATCAATGAACCCTGGAGTAATGAATTTGTCTTGGGCATCAATTATAGACTCAACATTGATTTTGTCGAGGTCCACCTTGCCTATGTAGACGATACGATCATCATGAATCAATAGGTCTGACTGGTAGGGTTCTTTTCCTGTACCGTCAATTATAGTACCATTGACTATTGCAATCGGGAAGTCTTTGTTGGGTTCAATGAACCTATCAAATGCTCTATTCCCACCACAAGCCGTGGCAATTAGAGCGATAAATAAACCAATTGATAGGTGCTTCATTATTTAATCATCCCATCGCCAGTCGCCACCGATTTTAAGCTTTAGCTTCAACCGTCTTTTTTCCAAAAATTCTTTGGTTTCAAGATCATTCAGCTTTTTAGCGGGAAGTTCGTCAGCATCTGCCAGAGCATAGAGCATCATTGAACTGAATCGCACATTGTTCACCATGTGCTCCTTGTTTACCAAGTCAAAATCATCACAATCTGAATGATAACATCCATAAATTGATCGATCCAGATTGGAGTTTGAAGAAGTATATGGGATTCCCTGAAGCATAAAAGGTTGATGGTCACTGTGAAGTCCGGCACCATTGCTATTATCATTTTTGAAAGTGGTAGAATCAATGGACATGATTTGCGCCCCCACTTCATCGAAGAACGCCACTGCCTCAGGCCTACCACCAGCGTTGAATCCCTTTGGATTGCCAGACATGTCCTGATTCATCACATACTTAATTTGATCGATTGTTCCATTTGCGATAGCTTCATTCACCAATTGTCTTGAACCCAAAAGCCCCTCTTCTTCACCCATAAACATGATAAACTTTACAGTTCTTTTGGGTTTCAGCTTCAGTGCCTGAAAAGTTCTGGCCATGTCTAAAACTGCAAACGAGCCAATGCCATTGTCGATCGCCCCGGTGGCTAAATCCCATGAATCAAGATGTCCTCCTGCGATGACAATTTCATCAGGTAATTCACTTCCTTTTATCGTGGCGATTACGTTCCGTGCCTTGATCACCTCTGAAAAGTTGGTCATGCTAATTGACGCGTATTGACGCTGAGATTTTATCTTTTCCTTTAGTGCCATTCCGTCTTCCCGGCCAATGCAAACTGCTGGAATCGGGATTAGACTCCCCGTTACAGAAGCGGTGCCTGTGAGAAGTACTCCTCCGGGAACCTGATTGATAATAATAATGCCAATCGCTCCGTTTTGAGTAGCGAGTGCCGTTTTTTCAGAACGATGTAAGTTCGAGGTTCCTTCTGGGCTTCCGGGCAATATACCGATATAGACAAGGGCGATCTTACCTCCTACGGCTCCTGGTTTGGCAGCGTAGTCGGCTTCCAAGCCGTTGCCCATATCAATGATTTCTGCATTAATGTCTGCTTCAACAGGAGAATGCGCCAAGGTTACTGCCGAGGCAAGCTCTTTGTTGGTTCTGCTTCCAATTTTTACTTCAATATCACCTCTTGACCACGATTCCACTTCAAAGGGATGGTATTGTACATCTTCCATTCCATATCCTTTCAAGAGATTGTAGGTATATTCTTCGGCTTTTGCTCCGTTTTCAGACCCTGTTAATCGATGCCCTATAGTAGAAGTTGCTTCACCAAGCGTTTCGTAGGCTCGAGAGTTGGCAAGAACCTCCTCATTAATTTTTTGAAAAATGCTTACCTGGCTTTGTTGTTCAACACTACAGGAAAGAAAAAGTATGGATGTTAATAAAATAAGTCCGTTACGGAGTTGCATGATACTGATGTTTGGGAGGCTCAAATATATGTAAAAGCCTTCTAATCAGTTGAGTTTGGAGCTTTTTGTTTATGACTACCGTCTATCATTATTTTTCTATTAAAAAGTATTATGGGCTGATTCCGTTCGGTGAATATTCTTATGTTTACTGTACTACCTAGATACCTCAATATGCTAAATCGAATACTTGCTCTATTCGCAGGAGTTTTTGTCCTATTTACTTGTCAACTAAGTTATACTCAAACTAGTGTATCTGGAGTTATTTCATCGGATGAAACATGGACTTTGGCTAATAGCCCTTACCTTCTTTCTGGAAATATCCTAGTTTCTAGCAATGTTACTTTGACTATTGAGCCTGGTGTCCGAATTCAATTGGATAATGATACTTTTATTAAAGTTGATGGCACCTTAGTGGCAGTCGGGACAGATGCTAAAAAAATTACATTTGATCCATTTGGAAGAGGTATACATTTTGATGACAGTGCAGTTGATTATAATCCCAGTGATGACAGTGGGAATAGAATCAAGCATGCTATTATTAAGAACCCAACATCAGGTAGTTTTGACCCTGTAATGTCTGGAGGACATTCGAGCAGTCATTTAGTTAACACCCACGAGTATAATTCCGGTGCTTCAAACAATCAGGTTTCTATTTTGCTTTCTAATTCTCATTTAGAGGATGTTAATATAGTATTCAACGGATGGGGGGGATCAAATGTGAATGAGACTACTATAGTTGAAAATAATGTTTTTGTTAGAGGAGAAATAAGTGCAGATAACGAATCTAACACAATACTCAGGAAGAACATATTTCATGAAGTTGCCTTTAGTATAACTTCATGTCATATGGAATACAACATTTTTAATGATTGTACCATTAGTAGATTTTATCCTCAAAGTTATGGTGCTGGAACAAAATATGTGATTAAAAATAATTACATCAACACCAACATTTCAAAATTTCAGCAAGGAACATATATAGATTTTATTAACAACACATATAAAATCAGTGCTGGAGATCATATAGTTGGGCATGTGGGGAATGTTACAGGCAATAATCTTTTAGGTGGAAGTCAATATAAATATAGACTTTCAACCAGGTTGGATGACTTTTCTGTTAGTGTTGTTTCTGCTGAAAACAATTATTGGGGTACAACAATTGAATCTGAAATTCAATCAGCGATATATGATCAAACAGATGATTTTCAACTGGATGAAGTAGATTACACGCCATTTTTAACTTCTTTAAATACTACAGCTCCAATTTCTCCGCCATCTGATGTTACAAAAACTACATCCGGTTCTGGTGTTTTGTTAAACTGGTCAGCTAACGCAGAATCCGATGTGGCAGGTTATAGATTACATTACGGAACACCAACAGGGTATTCTTATGCAACTTCTATAGACCTTGGAAATGTTACTTCATATACGGTGGCTGGAGGAGACATCTCTACTGAATACGCGATTACGGCATATGATTCAGATGCAGATCAAACAGATGATCAGGTAGAGGGTCATGAGAGTTTCTTTTCAGTTGCTAAGGCCACATTTTCGATTTCTTCCTCGGCAGAAGTCAGTTTTAAAGAGAATGAAAAAGGGCTGGTATATACCATCACCACTACTGGTTCTTCTTCAACAGCTATTTCTTATAGTTTGGGTAATAAGCATGATGAAGATTATTTTGACGTAAACGAAAATACTGGCGAAGTAAGCTTGAAGTCTGAAAGGAATTTCGAATATCCTGACGATGCTGATCGCAACAATGTCTATAAGATTGAAGTTCGTGCGAATGATGGTTCCATTGAAACCAATCGGGAAGTAAACATTTCGATTACTGATGAGAATGATGCTCCATTTCAAGTTTCAAAGCCAGTAGGGAGATACGTTCAAGGTGAAGAAATTTTTTCGCCATTGCAGTTTGCTGATCCTGATAAAGATGAAGTTTCAATTTCACCAATTAACATACCGTCATGGGTGGCATTAAATCAAATTCCAGGAAGTCTGAAGACGTATGTTGGATCAGGTAATGAAGGTAGAGATGACAGAATAGGGGGTAATGCATCATTTTCAATACCGCAGTATATAGCAACGACCAATGATGGTTGGTTCGTTTCTGAACCAGAAAAACACCGAATTCGTAAGGTTTCTACTCAAGGAGAAGTGACAACATATACTGGTGCCGGGCAAAAAGGGTTTGAGAATGGCTCCATAAATTTTGCTTCATTTAATCATCCAATGGGATTAGACGTGGACTATGAAGGTTCATTATATGTTGCTGATCGTGATAACCATGTAATAAGAAAGGTGAGTGCGACTGGGGTAGTTACCACATTTGCCGGGACAGGAACTCCTGGCGCGACAAATGGAGTAGGAACAAATGCATCATTCAACTCACCAGTAAATGTTGCTGTAGACAATAAATTGAATGTTTATGTAGCAGATGCGGGGAATAATGTCATTCGGAAAATTAGCAAAGATGGTGTTGTGACAACCTTGGCTGGATCAGGTACGGCAGGATTCACAAATGGTAATGGTTCTTCAGCAAGTTTCAATAATCCTGTGGCATTAGGGTTTCATAGACCTACAGAGACACTTTATGTAGTAGATCAATCCAATCATGCCATTAGAAAAATTGATATGGTTGGAAATGTGACCACAGTTATTGGCAATGGTAGTGCAGGCTCTGATGATGGCCTTAATGGGACGTTGAGTTCACCAACTGAAATTCTTTTTGATAGAAGAGATGATTTGTACATTGTTGAAACGGGTGCAAATAGAATTCGAAAACATATTCTGCGCACAGGAATCACAACAACACTATTAGAAACGAATCAAGGTTTTGTTGATGGTGAGTGGAGTCAAGCCAAGATCAATGGTCCAATTGGTCTTGCAAGTACGCTCTCCGGCTTTTATCTGGTTGATAGTAAGAATCATACCATAAGAGAAGTCATATTGCCTATGTATGCTTTAGAAGGAACAGCACCTCAATCGACAGGGCAATTCCGTGCTGAATTCAGAGCAGAAGATGGTCGCGGGGGAGAACTTGATGAAAATTTAACCTATACTATATACAGATCCACAGCATCTGCACCTTCCTTTGGATCAACGAACGAAGTTTTCTATGAAGAAAATAAGGAAGGCACTGTGCATCAGGCTATAGCTCATTATCCACTCACTTCGTTTACGTATTCACTCGGGAATTCAAATGACAATAATTTGTTCACAATAGATGGGACAAATGGGGAAATACTTTTTAAATCAAGTCCTGATTTTGAGTCACCTGAAGATCTTAATGGAGATAATAAATATGAAATAAATATTGTTGCTTCTGGTGGTGGTCAGCAAATCTCACAATTAGTGACTATCACAGTCACAGATGTTGATGAAGATGCTCCTGTATTTACTTCACCAGCCAACATCAACTTTGTTGAAAATAGTACTGCTGATGCTTATAAGGCAAAGGCCACGGACGATAATCCAATTTCTTATGCCATTACAGGAGGTGCAGATGCTAACTTTTTCAAAATAGGGGAGATAACGGGTGTGGTCACGTTTTTGTCAATTCCAACAGTTGCTAACCCTCAAGATAAAAACAATGATAATGTTTATGAGATTGAAATTAGAGCGAGTGATAATTTCAATTTTACCAAACAAACCATTTTCATCACTGTTGTTGACCAGAGTGCAAGTCAGTTACCATTTTTTACTTCAACACCACTTGTCCAAATTAATGACAATGAATACTATTCATATCAAATTCAGACCTCTGATGATCAAAATCTGAATGTCAGTGCAACTGTTTTACCCGACTGGCTTAAGATTATAAGGGAAAATCAAGGTGAAGTATCCACAATTGCTGGTTCCACCTATGGATCATCAAGAGATGGAAGTGTTGAAACCGTGACTTTTACAGCTCTCACAAACGTGGCTGAAGATAGCAAAGGGAATATCTATGTTGCTGAATCATTTGGACATCAGATTAGAAAAATCTCTTTACATGGAGAGGTGACAACTTTTGCAGGGGTTGGACATGCAGGATATCGTGATGGAGCCGGAAGAGAAGCTAAATTAAATTGGCCAATCGCCATAGTAATCGATAACGAAGACAATGTGTTTGTTGCCGATTCTGAAAATCACCGAATACGAAAAATAACACCTGATGGTGTAGTATCCACCTTTGCGGGAATAGGAGTTCCAGGTTTCGATGATGGAGACAAGGATGTAGCTACGTTGAATCTGCCTTATGCAATGGCTTTTGATAATGCAGGAAACTTATTGGTGAGTGAACATGGCAATCATGCCATTCGCAGAATTGCGTCCAACGGTTCAATTTCGACTGTTGCAGGTTCTGGAAATTCGGGATCTGTTGAAGGAGTCGGAAAAGCAGCATCGTTCAATCGACCTCAAGGGCTTGCAGTTGACAACGGTGGAAATGTCTATGTGGTTGATAGTGGAAACAACAAGATTAGAAAAATTGAATCCGATGGCACAGTGACTACACTTGCAGGTTCTGGAACAATCGGTAGTCAGGATGGTAATGGTGCCTCAGCTTCCTTCAACGGACCTACAGAAATAGTATTAGATCGCCAATCGCTTTTTGTGGCTGATTTCAGCAACCATCTCATCAGAGAAATTAGTCTGACCGGTGATGTAACCACGTTTTCTGGTACAGGGAATGGAGAGGCCAAGGATGGTGATTTAAATGAGGCTGCATTCAACTATCCATACGGAATATCAAAAGATTATACAGGTAACCTACTCGTTAGCGAATACGGCTCAGGTAGAGTCAGAAAAATAGCAAATGGAGGATTCTTTTTACAAGGTAGCCCAGAAGGTAAATCTGGAAATTATGAAGTACAATTGTTGACTGAAGATGGCTCAGGGAACAGTGCATGCCAGACTTTTACAATTTTGGTCAACAGAGTAGAACTTCGGGTGAAAAGCATCTTACGCGCAAATTCTACGACTCAAAAAATTCACAATCCTGATGCTCGATTTAGAGTCACCTTCAATAAAAGAATTCAAAACTTGGGCACTGATGATATTGGGTTCAACCCATCAGGAGTTCAGGGAAGAGTTTCAGGGTTAGTGAAAATCGATGATCAAACATTTGATATTACATTAAATGGTGTCAGCGAAGGTCTTGTCGATCTCGATTTTCTCAATTCCAGCGACATCACGGATATGTCAGGAAATCCATTGGAAAACCTATTGCCGATTATGCCAGAAGAAAATTTCATTATTGAAAATCAGGCACCTAAAATTGAGTCTTCACCGGTATTAATGGTTAATGAAGATGAGCAATATCTTTATAGGCTTAAAGTTTCTGACCCAGATGGTGATCCGCTGAATTTCAGAGGAATCAATCTTCCCGATTGGCTTTCTACATCAGGAGACTCTCCAGGTTATTTTACTCAGTTTGCAGGCAGTGGGAGTTCTGGTTTTCTAAATGGTCTTAAAGATCAAGCCTCATTTAATCAACCCATGGATGTTAAGGCAGATCAAAGTGGGAACCTCTTCATCGTTGACTTTAACAATCATGCAATTCGGAAGATTGCACCTGACGGTCAAGTCACAACATTCGCAGGATCAGGAACTGCTGGAAACGCGGATGGTCAAGGAACTGCAGCTTCGTTTAATTCACCAGTGTTCATTGATCTGGATGGTGATGGAAATATCATCGTTCCAGACCTCTCAAATAACATTATTAGAAAGATAACACCTGATGGTCTGGTAACCACAATTGCCGGATCGGGTTCAGCGTCTTCAGTTGATGGTAATGGGCTTGCAGTTTCATTTCATTTTCCCTACGGAATTGCAATTGCTTCTGACGGCACGATATACATTTCTGAAACTGGCAGTCACTCCATCAGGAAGATTGCCAATGATGGAACCGTTACTACGCTAGCTGGATCAGGAAGTCCTGGATATGTGGACGGCACAGGATCAGCGGCTTCATTTTCAAGACCAACGGGACTTGCACTTGATGCAGATGACAATCTCTATGTAGCTGATGAAGGCAATTATAGAATCAGAAGAGTAACACCTGCAGGTGTCGTGACAACATTCGCTGGTAGTGGTGCTCAAGGTAGAGTCAATGGTAGTGCAAACAATGCTTCGTTCACCTCCGTTGCTGGCTTACACTTTGGATCTAATGGTGTTCTTTATGTTGCTGATCGATCCAACAACCTTGTTCGTCAGATAGATAGTTCGGGTCAGGTTTCAGACTTCGCTGGGACCGGAGCAGGTGGACTCTCATTGAGCGCAAAGAATCCATTGGAGGCTAGGGTTGTTAGTCCACATGGCATTACCCAGGACCCACATGGAAATTTTTTCATCACCCAAGTAACCCAAGGTAGGATAGCGAAAGTTTCGGCCGGAGAGTTTGAATTGTCAGGTGATCCTGCGGGAAAAACAGGTGACCACGAGATCACACTGGAGGTATTTGATAATTTCTACTCAGTGGCCAATGAAGAGTTTACAAATACACGTCAAAGTTACACTCTTACTGTAAAAGACGTTTTTGCACCTCGCATAACTAATATTAAACGATTTAGTCCATTGACTGAAAATACAAACTGTGCACTCTTAACGTTCCGAGTTGAATTCAGCGAAAAAGTGAGGAATGTAGGTCTGGGTGACTTTCTGGTTCGAGTGAACGGAATTTCGGATCGAATTATGGCAGTTACTGAACGAGTCGAAGGACTGACGTATGACGTGGATGTAGCATTAACAAGTGACATTGGGTTGGTTAAACTGGAGATTCAGGGAGGAACGGATATCGAAGATTTAGGAGGTAATCGTCTTTCAAATCATACACCAACAGGTGTTTATGAGACATATAATCTGATAAATTCTGATCCTATATTCAGTTCTCAGCCACCCATAGCACTAGGGTTGAACATGGATTATCAATACGATATTGAAGTTACTGATCCCGATCCCAATGAATTGGAGGTCTCTTCACTCCAACTACCATCTTGGTTGACTCTTGAACAGAAAGTGCAGGTCACAACAGTGGCGGGAAATGGAAGTGGTACTTTTAAGGATGGTAGTGCGGCTGAGGCTGCATTCCAGCAGGCTCAGGATGCAGTTATGGACTCCAAAGGAAATATCTTTGTCGCTGACGCGCTCGCCCGGGTAATAAGAAAAATAACTCCTGATGGAATAGTCAGCACCTTTGCTGGAAGTCAAGGTCAGGTGGGATCAAAGGACGACTTTGGAAGGGCAGCGACTTTTAGCTTTCCATATGCTCTGGCAATTGATGATAAAGACAATCTTTACGTTGCTGATAATGGCTACTACTCGGGGTCATCAAAATATGCTGCAACCATAAGGCTGATTACCCCCGAAGGGCAGGTCATGTCTTATGCTGGGGGCAAAGGAGAAGCAGCTATAGTTGATGGCTTCGGACTGCACGCCAAATTTTTCAATCCGCTTGACATTGCAGTGGACAAAGAAGGCAATGTTTATGTGACCGATGTAGATAACAGTAAATCGGATGGCCTACACGTTATACGCAAGATTACGCCAAACTTTGATGTAATTACCATTGCAGGTAGCACCAGAGGTTATATCGATGGTGTAGGAGCTGAGGCTAAATTTTCAAATCCTATTGGACTTACTGTTGATATCTGTGGAAATATTTTTGTAGCAGACTATGACAATCATCGAATAAGAAAAGTGACTAAGGATGGTGTAGTGACATCATTCAGTGGTAATGGCATAGCTGGTTTTAAAAATGGAAGCGCACTAGAATCTAAATTTTCCGGACCATTGGATTTGGCTTTTGGTTATGATGGTAATCTATATGTCTCCGAACAAGGAAACGCAGCCATTAGAAAAGTGGGAAGCGATGGTTCCGTTAGGACATTCGCTGGAACTGGAGATATAGATTATGCAGATGGTGAAGCATTGAGTGCAAAGTTCAATTATCCTACTGGGATATTTTATACCAGTGGTGGTGAATTGATAATTGCTGACAATGGAAACTTCCGTATCAGAAAAATAACCTCTTCGGTTACACTAAAAGGTAATTCAGGAGGAACTGAGGGCGATCATTTGGTGAAGCTACAAGTCTCTGATGGAAAAGGAGGTTTAGCTGAACAATCTTTTACAATCCATGTAGATGCATCTAGCCCCGAAGTCATTTCTATCGAACGATTGGAACCACTCTCTGAAAATGCTCATGCTGCTATGGTGAGCTTCAAGGTCACACTCAGCGAAGATGGGGTGAATATTGACCCGAATGACTTCATAATTGAATCAGGCGGAGCAAATGGTATCGTTTCTTCAGTTGAAAAGCTGGAAGCGAAAGGAGAATACAAGGTGAAAATCTCTCAAATCAATACCACAGGTGTATTGAACCTTAGCCTTTCGGAGTCGCAAGATATCAAAGATCTGGCTGGTAATGTCCTAGTAGATATTACTCCTCAAAATGAGGAAGCATTTTCGATAGTTAATTCCAATCCAAGGTTCACCTCCAATCCGGATATAGACATCTCTGTCAATAAGGATTATTGTTATGCAATTACCACGGAAGATTCGGACAGTGACTTAGCTAGTATCACAGGCATTGAGATACCTAGTTGGTTATTCCTTAGTCCGGTCAATTCGGTTGAGGTGTTTGCTGGCTCAATTCAGGGTGATCTATCTGGCAAAAGACTACAGGCTCAATTTGACGGACCGAGAGGAATGGCATATGATAGCAAGGGCAACCTTTATATAAGCGAAATAAATAATCATAAGATCAAGAAAATAGATGTTAATGGCTTGGTAACAGACTTTGCCGGATCGGTAGTGGGAGACGAAATTGGAACATTAGAGACAGTCAAATTTAATGGGCCTTACGGGTTGACATTTGATAAGGATGATAACTTATACGTTGCTGACTATTTCAATCATAAAATCAAAAAGATTTCGCCTTCCGGGGAAGTTACATTGGTGGCCGGCTCTGGTACTCAAGGGTATTTGGATGGAAATGCAGCCGAAGCGCAGTTTTATAGACCAAGTAAAGTACAGTTCGATTCTAAAGGCAACCTCTTTATCATGGATGCATTCAACTTTAGAATTCGGAAACTAGCTTCAGATGGTACGGTGAGCACATTTGCTGGATCGGGTGAAAATGGTGATTTGGATGGTATAGGAATTGGGGCAAAAATTGGGTTGTCTTATGATTTTATAATTGATGCTGAGGACAACATTTTACTAGCCGATCACGGAGCTGATAAAATCAAAAAGATTACACCAAATGCTGAAGTCACTACGATTGTTGGGTCAGAAGAAGGTGATTTGGATGGAGTTGGTACCGGAGCAAAACTGGCTGGGCCTTCCAGCATAATTGCGGATGAGTTTGGTAACTTATATATAGTCGAAAGAAGAGGGAGTTTGAAGATAAAGAAGATTTCTCCCTCGTTTGAAGTAACCACTTTAGCAGGTAAACGACCTGAGGAGTTGAATGGTGAACCAAGCCTATTCCTTGATCCAAGAGGAATAGTAATGGGCCCGCAAGGGATGTTATATATCTCGGATAGTCGATATGATAACATCAAAAGGCTGAATTTGTATCCTGTACTTAAGGGCAACCCGGGAAATGAGTCAGGAAAGTTTCAAGTTAAATTAGAGGCAAAGGATGGTTTTGGGGGTTCTGCAATTCAGGATTTTGAAATTACAGTCACTGACCAGATAGCCCCTCAATTCTTGAATATCACTCGTCATCAGCCTCGTGATGAAAATGTGAGAACCAGCAAAGTCACTTTTCTGGTTGAGTTTTCAGAACGTTTGAAAAACATTGAACGGGCTGATTTTAACCTTACAGGAGATGTAACGGGGATAGTGAATAGGGTTGAGGCACCTGCAGGTGATGGTTACTATCTGGTTGAAGTCATCAATCTCAAAGGCTCCGGTTTGTTGGGATTGGAACTTAAGTCAGGAAAAGACATTGTTGATTTTGGGGATAATGTGCTTGCAAACCTCCTTCCTGAAGGCAAAAACGAAAAATATAATATCTCTGAAAACACAGCTCCTAAATTCTCCACAGAGCCGATTATCTCTGTAGATGAAGGTAAAGACTATCTGTATTCTGTCAGAGCGACAGACGAAAATGGCGATGCTATTACCTTTACTGCTCCTGTTCTTCCGAGTTGGCTAAGAGTGAATAGTCCTGGCGTAAGTACATTTCTGAATAATGCAACAGGTTATCAGGATGGCCCCATTGAAACGGCCCAAATTGATGGTCCAGGTCATATCGCCTTCGACAGCTTCAACAACATGTATATTACTGACAACGGTAATAAAAGAATAAGAAAAATTACCCCTGGTGGAGTGGTTAGTACCTTTGCTGGAAGTGGCCAGCAAGGCTCTGTGGATGGAAAGGCTAGTGAAGCGCAGTTCAGTTCCATTTCAGGAATTGCAGTCGATGCCCACGACAATGTTTACGTCACTGATCGCACAAGAATAAGAAAAATTACTCAAGCAGGTGATGTTTCGACTCTGGCCGGTTCAGCAACAAGTGGTTTTGTGGATGGGAAAGGTGCGGAAGCGCAATTTAATGGCTTATATGCTCTAACAATTGACAAAGAAGGGAATATCTATGCAGCTGAAAATGCAAGTCAACAGACCATCAGAAAAATTACTCCCGATGGTGTGGTCACTACCTTGGCTGGATCATCTGCTTCCGGATCACAGGACGGTCAAGGCACCGAAGCCAGTTTCAACTCAATTTGGGACCTGGTCATTGGGCAGGACGGCAACATTTACGTTGCTGATGCATTTAATCATTTGATTAGAAAGGTGACACCTTCTGGCCAAGTGACAACGCTTGCAGGTATACAAGGCGGAGGGTATAGTGAAGGTTCCGGCAACCAAGCGAGTTTCAACTTCCCGATTGGGCTTGATGTCGATGCAAATGGAAACCTCCTAGTAGCTGATTGGGGGAATAACCGAATTCGAAAAGTTACGACTGACGGACTTGTTTCAACATTAGTAGGGTCACAAAGTGGTACTCAGGATGGCCCCATTGATCAAGCCTTATTTGTTAACCCGGCAGTTGTTGAAGTGGATCGCACTGGAAATGTGTTTGTTATCCCATACTTAACCAGTCGAATCAGAAAGGTTGCTTTCGATTTTAGTATAACTGGAAACTCGAAAGATCAATTGGGACTTCACGATGTTGTACTGTTAGCCGATGATGGACTAGGTGGAACCACCGAGCAAGCATTTACCATTACGGTAAATGATATCAGCATTCCGAAAATCATTGCGTTCAATCCCCAAAATGGAACTAACAATGTTCCGGTAGGAAACAATCTTGAGTTCACGTTTGATGAATCTATTCAGGCAGGCACAGGTAAAATCACCTTGAATGATAGCCAAACTGGTACCGAGCTCATGGCCGTTGATGTCACAGGTTCTGAGGTGACTGTTTCTGATAAGACTGTCACTATAAACCCGAATGTTGACTTGCCTGAGAAAAGAGAAATCTTCGTCAAAATTCCGAATACTGCCTTCACTGATGGCACCAACAATTTCCCAGGGATCGATAATAAAGAGACCTGGAATTTCAGAACAGTAGACTTAACTGCTCCGGTGGTTCAGATTATCAGTCCGACAAGCCCATTGGTATTCAAAAACGAATTCAAGGTGAACTTCATTTTTGACGAACCGGTGGTTGGGTTTGATATAGCAGATATCACCGCCAAGAATGCGGAATTGTCAGATTTCAAAGGTTCGGGGAAAGCATTTAGTGTAATGGCGAGCGCCAGGGAAGATGGTGAACTTACCCTTCAAATTAAGGAAGGTATGCTCACTGATGAGTCCGGAAATCAGAATGAAGATTCTGAGATTTTCAAGCGAGTGGTAGAAGCCACGAATGTGGCTCCTGCTGAAAATACGCTGAGTAATAATGAGTTAGCAGAAAACTTACCTCCGGGGACTTTCATAGGAGAATTTACAGCGACTGATTCGGATTTTGAGGACCAGCATTCTTTCAAATTGGTTCAAGGCGAGGGAAGTACCGATAATGCCGCATTCAGAATCATAGGTAATAAACTATTTGCTAAAGCGACCTTCGACTTTGAAACAAAAAATTCGCTTTCAATTCGAGTACGAACAACGGATGCGAGAGGGATGTCCAGAGACGACATCAAGACCATTGTTGTGCTTAACCAGGCCGAACCGGCAATGAGCATCTTCTTGCCACGCCCCGATGACCCAACCGATGGAACTCGGCATTTGGCATTTCAGGGAACCAGAATTGGACAAACTCGCACAAGAACCATAGAATTATCAAATACAGGAAGTGACGGAAATGTTGAAATCTCCAAAATAGAAGCACCTGAGGGATTCACGGTGGATCAATCGGAGCTGTCAATTCCTGAAGGGGAAAAGAAGACAGTCACGGTTACGTTTACACCGGTTGATGAGAAAGTTTATGCTGGTCAATTGACTATTACATCCAATGCAGGGCAAAGGAAAATTGACACCGGTGGCCGTGGAGTCAGAAATAGAAAGCCAATAGCTGTTAGTCCGCAAAGGCCAGTGTTCATGCGTAGAGATAGATTGATCAGACTTTGGGGCTTTGATCCTGATGGCGATGAAATCAAATACGAAATCGTGGAGTCTCCCGCCAATGGAACATTGACGGCCGGTGCACAGCCAGGCACGTATACCTTCACTGCAAACAACCTAACGCCAGGTACAGTGTATGAAGATGCCATCAAGTTCAAGGTTGTGGAGACCGAATCAGGCCTTGAGTCTGATGTAGGTACGCATCGATTCAAATTCCGTGTCAGAGATACACAGCATACGATCACTAATCTGGAAGTGATTTCTGAAGACGCTTCAGCGCTTGGCTTGACGTTGAATTTTGAAGACGCAGTCGTCAATGAATCCTATGATTTCAAATTGGAATATTACGACCTGAGCGACATCACTAATGCCCAATACATTACAGCTGTTTCATCCAATCATAAAAAGGAAAACCTCACTTTCACGGATGGATCTACGAGCTTGAATTTCGAAATCCAAAGTGTAGATCACCCCTACGTATTTAGTGCAGAACAAGTCTTTGTGGTGGTAGAACTGGTTTCAGATAACGGTTTCTCAGATTCGAAAGCCTACATCATTTCAAATCAAGGCACTGGAGCGGAAGTACTCAACACGGAAGGATCCAGTTCGTCTGACGGACAGTTTTTTGTATTTGCAGCGCAAACCAGCGTTCCGGAAAACGAGAGTGTAGAAATCAATCTATTTGCGGTAGAATTTGGTGCCTTCAGTTTGTCTGATGCCAGCATTAGTATTACTGAAGAAGTGTCCAATGGAAGCCTGACCAGCCCGGTGGAGGTGAAGAAGTCCGACAACCTTGCTCAATGGACTGTGACCTATTCATCTGATACGGAAATTGGCTTGTTAGATGATTTTGAATTTACCGTGAATCATCCCGGACGAGATGGATCCGCAGTAGGTAATGCGGAGATTGAGGTGGTTGGTATCAATGATTCACCTACACTTGAAACCATCGATGACCAACAAACTGATGAAGAAACCGCCTTGCAGGTGGCACTTGAGGTTGCTGATCCGGACAATGAGCTCATAATAACTGCGACATCTTCTGATGATGATGTATCAGTCGAAGTGAACGGCTCTACACTGAATATTACTCCGGGTGCAGAATTCAACGGTACGTCAACGATTACCGTCACCGTGACAGAGCAGGGGACTGAAGACTTGTTCAGTGAGATAGAACAATTTGAACTTACCGTAAATCCAGTCAACGATAAACCGGTGGTTACCACAATCGGTAATCAGGCAGTTGATGAAGACAATGAATTGGTGCTTCTGCTGTCTGCAACAGATGTTGATGCCGATGTGCCTTTATTTGATTTTGCAGCGAATAGTGACAATGATCAGGTGACATTTGCCCTTGATGGAAGTACTTTGACAATCACGCCTTCCGAGAATTTTAATGGGCAAGTAGAGTTTAGCATTACAGCCGATGATGGATTGGGCACTACTAATTCTGTTTCTGAAGCAGAGGTATTTACCTTAACTGTTAATCCGGTGAATGATGCACCGGAAGTGAGCACTTCAATCCCATCACAGTCGTTGGTTGAAGGGTTCCCTGCCTATACACTTGACCTTTCCCAGTATTTCAACGATCTGGAGACGGCATCCAGCGATTTGACTTACACCACTACCAGTCTTTCCAATGTTGCTCTTAATGTTTCCGGTTCTAACCTCACCATTACAGCGGTTGATGGTGTGATTGGCTTGGAAACAGCCACCGTTACGGCATCAGATGGGGAACTATCGGTGAGCCAGGAGGTGGCTTTCATAACTGCTGAAGCAAGTGGTCAGGTGTCTGTGGCTAATCCGATCACTGACCTGGTGTTGAATGAGGATTTTGGTTCAAGATCAATTGACTTGTCTAACGTCTTTAGCTATAGTGCTGATGCATCGGCCACCTTCACCTATGTGATTTCTGGAAACAACAACATCGAAGCATCGATGAATGGACAAACTTTAGAGCTTACTTCACAAGACAATTTTAATGGAGATGATACCATCTTTATCATTGGATCAACAGATGGACAGTCTAGCTTCACGAGCTTTGATATCCAGGTAGACCCTGTGAATGATGCACCTGAATTGGTGATTCCAATAAGTGATGAAACTGTTGCTGAAGATGACACTTTTACCAAAGTGATTTCTGGAGATGCCTTTAATGATGTTGATGGTGATCAGCTTACTTATTCAGCCGATTTTGAAGCCAACTGGTTGAGCTTTGATGCCTCAACAAGAACATTCTCCGGTACACCATTGAATAACGATGTGGGTACAATCAATGTGACTGTCACAGCCGTGGACGGTTCAGGAGCTGAGGCATCTGATAGTTTCGATTTGGAGATCACTAATACCAACGATGACCCAACTGATATTGCCATTACCAGTGATGACATTGACGAAAACAGCATTATCGGAACTGTAGTGGGTGTGCTAAGTAGCACCGATCAGGATGTTGGAGACAATACGTTTACCTATGCACTTGTAGCGGGAGCTGGTGATACTGACAATGCTAAATTCGAAATCGTGGAGGGTGAATTAAAGACAAAGGAGATCGTCAATTTTGAAGCGCAAAGCAGCTATTCGGTGCGCATTCAAACCACGGATGGTTTTGAAGGTGCTTTTGCAGAAGCCTTTACCATTAGCGTCAATAATCTAAATGAAGCGGTAACAAGTATAAGCCTCGACAACCTTTCTTTAAATGAGAATACCACAAAGGGAACAGCAATCGGAGCGCTCACCAGTACTGATGAAGACGGTACTGATACCTTCAGTTTTGAACTCACAGAAGGGGAAGGAGATGATGACAACGCTTTGTTCGCGATAGTTGACAGCAATCTTACGGCCAATTGGGTATTTGATTTCGAGACAGAATCCACCTACAACATTCGTTTGAAGAGTACTGATGCAGGCGGCTTGAGTTTTGAAGAAACTTTCACGATCACCATCAATGATGTGAATGAAGTGCCAACTGCGTTTAGTCTGCTGACTGCTACTCTTGCCGAAAATGCTGCCAACGGACTGACGATAGGTGGCTTTGAAGTGACTGATCCGGATGCCAACGACACGCATAGTTTTGAATTGGTAGCAGGCGAAGGCGACACGGATAACTCCTTGTTTAAGATTAGTGGCAACAAACTGGCTTCAAACGCTGAATTTGACTTTGAACAGAAAAACCAGTATTCGGTGAGAATCAAATCTACAGATGTTGGTGGATTAAGTGTTGAAAATAGTTTCACAATCAGTATTACCGATGTCAACGAAGCTGCAACAGACATTGAATTGGATGACCTTTCCATTCCAGAGAATCAATCGGCAGGTACTTTGGTAGGAAACCTCACAGCAATAGATCCTGACGGAAATGATACGCATACTTTTGCACTGGTTTCTGGCCAGGGGGATTCGGATAACGGGTCATTCGATATCAATGGGACTACCCTGGTTTCCAAGGAGGAATTCGATTTTGAAACCAAGAACGAATATTTGATTCGATTGCAAACGATGGACAGAGAGGGTCTGACGTTCGAAAAGTCATTGGTAATCATAATCGAAAACCAAGCAGAACCCATCATCGAAACATCAAGTGCGAATTTATCTTTTGGTACAGTCGAAGTTGGAGAGACCTCGCAGTTATCTTTCGAAATCCAAAACTCCGGAGATGGGACACTTGTGATTCAATCCATTGAATTGCCTGCTACCTACTCTGCCGACTGGACCTCGGGAGAAATTGCCCCATCGTCTTCTCAGGTGGTGAATGTAACTTTCGAACCTGCCGATGCGGAGGTGTATGCAGGGCAAATTGTCATTACTTCAAATGGCGGTGAGCAAGTGATTGAAGTCACCGGTGAAGGAGAAATTGTAACTGGAATTGACCTTCCAACACTTTCTCCTGACTTGTTGAGAACATACCCAAATCCAACAAGTGATCTTGTGACCATTGATCTGACTTTGCTGAGGATGAGCACTCCTGAGATGGGCATCTATGATGTCAATGGAATTCGTGTGTTTAGAAAGGTGAAAATACGTGAGGAGACTGTCACCGTGGATGTCTCTTCTTATACCCAAGGGATCTATTTGATCCGGCTGATTGGAGACAAAGGTATTGTGACTAAAAGACTGATAATCAAAAGATAAAACGAAGAATTAAAAGTGTCCTGTTGCTCCTAAGCAGTGCTCCCGAAGCAGACTTGTCAGAAGAACCAAATTTTTCGTTTCTTTGCGTCAAATTTCGAATCCAACAGCAAATCAATTAACACAAATGGGAAAATTTAGAAGTGGGGTACTTTACGGTGATGAAATCCGTGAATTGTATGCAGATGCTAAGGCCAATGAATATGCATTGCCAGCCGTAAACGTGACCGGAACACAGACAATTAACTCTGTACTGGAAGCAGCAAGCAGGGTGAATTCACCGGTGATTATTCAGTTTTCTGTGAGTGGAGCTCAGTTTTATGCCGGCAAAAGCTTGAATAATGATGGCTACAAAGCTTCTGTACAAGGAGGGATCTCCGGAGCTCTCCATGTTCACCAGATGGCTGAACATTATGGTGTGCCCGTAATCATGCATACTGACCATGCTGCAAAAAAGATCCTTCCATGGGTGGATGGATTACTGGATGCCGGAGAGGCTTATCATGCAAAACATGGAAGACCACTTTATAGCACACACATGCTCGATTTGTCTGAAGAGACTCTTGAAGACAATATTTCCATCAGTGTTGAATACTACAAAAGAATGCATGCATTGGGCATGGGAATTGAAATTGAGCTCGGTATCACCGGTGGAGAGGAAGATGGTGTTGATAATACGGATGTCGATTCCAGCAGGCTATATACTCAGCCTGATGAGGTAGCTCAGTCATATGAAGCGTTGTCTGAAGTAGGTGATCTTTTCACTGTTGCCGCTGCATTTGGAAATGTTCACGGTGTTTACAAACCGGGCAATGTTGAATTGAGACCTGAGATTTTGAAGAACTCCCAAGAGTTTATTCAATCCAAATATGGTACTGGAGATAAACCGGTATTCTTCGTATTCCATGGAGGATCAGGATCTCCTGAGCATCAAATCAAAGAAGCCGTCTCATATGGTGTGATCAAGATGAATATTGATACTGATATCCAATGGGCTTTCTGGGACGGAGTTCACAATTATTACAAAGAGTTTAAGGGTTATCTTCAAGGACAAATCGGTAACCCGGAAGGTGACGATGTTCCAAACAAAAAGAAATACGATCCTAGAGTTTGGTTGAGGAAAGGAGAAGACAGTATGGTAACCAGACTGGAAACTGCCTTCGACAACTTGAACTGTGTCAACAGAAACTAACACTGTTTAACCATATAATCTAAAAAGGGAGGCTCAGCCTCCCTTTTTTACTCGGTTGAAAATTATTGGGTGTTATGTCGTTATTGCCTCGTCCTGATCATTTACCATTAGACTAAGGAAGCCGGCTAAAATCATTGATATACCTCCAGTCACAAGAATGTAGATTGGTTCGCCATTGAAGAAGGTGGTTAGTATAAAACCAAGCAAGGCAGCCGCTATGATTTGAGGAATAACTATAAAGAAGTTAAAAACCCCCATATAGTACCCCATTTTCTCTGCAGGCAAAGAGCCTGAAAGCATTGCGTATGGAATGGAAAGGATACTCGCCCAGGCGATACCAATTCCTATCATACTTATCCACAATGTATCTGGCGAACTCATGAAATAAACAGAGATCAATCCAATACCTCCTAGGCAAAGCGCGATGAGATGAGTGATTCTTCTATTCGTTTTTCTGGCGAGCCATGGAAGCGCCAATGCTGCCAGTGCAGCAATTCCATTATAGATACCGAAAAGATTTCCTACAAGATCTGCACCTTGGTTATAGTCAGCAGAGGTTGTATCAGTTGTGTTGTAAATATGTGAGGTCACCGCTGGGGTCGTATAAATCCACATGGAGAATAATGCAAACCAAGAAAAGAACTGGACTATTGCTAATTGAACCATAGTCTTGGGCATATCATTAAAGTCCTTAACGATATGTACCAGCGCGTTTCCTTTCTTATCTTTTGATAAAAGGCCATAGGCGATCAAGTGCATTATACCAAAGAAGGCGAGGCCTCCTCCCATAACATAGAGTTGGGGATCTATTCCAGAGAAGTAGACATAAGTGGAAAATGCAGCACCTATTACCAATAAAATCGAACCGACCTTGGTGAACTTCGGCATAAAACGTGCCTTTTCCATATCAGTGATCTCCGCGTGGCCTTCTTCACTGCCATCTTCAACCAATTCTTCAGGAGGATATTCTTTTGTCTTAAGCACTGTCCACATTACAGTGACCAGGAACATAAGAGCGCCTAAATAGAATGAGTATTTCACGGATGGAGGAATTTCTCCTTCAGGTGCAGTATTTGGGATGTTCAACCAGTTGGCGAATATCCATGGCATAAATGACGCCACAATGGCTCCTATACCAATGAAGAAGCTTTGCATAGCGAAGCCCCGGGTTCGCTGTTCAGCCGGGAGCATGTCTCCTACAAAAGCGCGAAAGGGCTCCATGCTAATATTGATGGAAGCATCCATTATCCAAAGCACACCTACGGCCATCCATAAAGCCGAGGAATTGGGCATAAGACAAAGGGCAATAGTGGCAAAGATGGCTCCTATTGCAAAATAAGGTCTTCTACGGCCCCATTTAGGGTGCCAAGTACGGTCACTGTAATATCCAATAATTGGCTGAATGATTAAGCCTGTTACTGGTGCTGCCAACCAATAAATTGCCAGATTTTTGGTGTCTGCACCTAGCGTTTCAAAAATTCGACTGGTATTTGCGTTTTGTAGAGCAAACCCGAATTGAATGCCCAGGAAACCGATACTCATGTTCCAGATTTCCCAGAAAGAAAGTCTTCTTTTTGGTGCCATAATGATTCTTATTTAGCGTAAACCTTATAACCAAAAGGGGGTAGGGTTAAAGTGCCATTTACTGTGGCACTACCTCCATCGATTACATCGGTGTAATTCTCAAACTGACCGTCTATTTGAGCTATGACTTCTTCTCCTGAAATATTAATAAATACGGCAACCTGGTGATTACTCTTAGACCTTGTAAAGGCTAATACCTTATCAGTACCGGTATTTAAAAACACCTGATCTCCTCCGAACCTACCATTCCATAGTGCTGGGTTTTCGTGCTTAAGTGAAAGCAATTTTTTGTACAGATCGGTAAAAACAGACCCTCCTGACCAATCGATTGGGTCCTTTTCAAAGAATTCCAGTCGCTTGGTATTATTTGCTTCTTGCCCTGAATAAATCAACGGCATTCCATAGGTTGTAGCAGCAAATACAAACCAGGCACTCTGTCCTTCGCCAAAGAACTCTTCTGCGGTACCATTCCAGCTATTTTCGTCATGATTGGTGACAATATTCATCTTGTAGTAGCCCTTGGGATACCTCTTTTTGTCTCTTTCATACATCTCCGGGATCACGGAGATGGGTTCTCTACCTGCGGCAACTTCACGCATTAAATGCATCAATTCCCATGAATAAGACATATCGAAGGCATGCTCGTGAAGTTCTGTTTCTTCCCCTTCGGCCAACATGAAAACCGGTTTGATTTTATCCAAAGCCGCGCGAACGTCATTCCAAAAATCCTCAGGCACCATTCCCGCGACATCACAGCGATAGCCGTCAATATCGAATTCCCGCACCCAATACTCCAGTGCATCAATCATTTCAGCTCGCATCTCCTGGTTGTCGTAGTTAAGGTCAATTACGTCAGACCAGTCTTCTACGGGTGGCTGAAAATCACCGCTTTCAGTCAGTGTATAGTAGTCTTTGTTTGTTTCTGTCCAGGGATGATCCCACGCAGTATGGTTGGCTACCCAGTCCACCATAACCCGCATGTTCAGATCATGAGCAGTATTGACCAGGTTCCTCAAATCTTCTTTGGTGCCAAATTCGGGGTTGACCTCCTTGTAGTCTGTGATTGAATAGTAACTACCCAAGGTTCCTTTTCTGTTCTTTTCTCCAACTGGACTGATAGGCATTAACCAGAGAATATCAACTCCCATTTCTTTTAACCTTGGAATGTCTTTTGTGAATGCCTTAAACGTTCCTTCTTCGGTATGCTGGCGAATGTTTACTTCGTAAATGTTGGCGTTTTTGCTCCAATCCACATTTTTCACTGTGCTCGTTGAAACATCACTTTGTTCACCTTGTCGATGATCTTTCTGATGAGTGCACGCAAAGCAAAACGTATAGAGCAATAACACTGCCCAGGCTGTTTTTTTCATAATCGACAAGTTTTGAGATGAAAACAGAACACCAAGTCAGCATTCATTCCTGGTGTGTACCGTGGTTGAAAAAGGTCGTTACCCAAAGTTTTTCCTATTGCGACAACAATTTTGCCAAGATTGGCTTTGAGTAGGAGGAGGCCAGTCATATTACCATGTAATTGATGTCTTGTTAGAATCCCAATCCACCTCAATGATCGGGATCGACTCAATGGTCAATGTTTTCTTGGCTCTGTCCGGTTTGGGATCGAACTCAGTAATTGGGTCAATAGACCGGAAATCTTCGAGTGATGTGATGGCTGATTGACCATTAACTCTTAGTTCAAGGTTTTTCTGAAACCCATGAAAATAGATTTTTGCCTTGTTGAATTTCGATTCAAAATTACCCTTGGCGGCATCCAGAATTAGTGACATGGCGCTGCCATCAAGGGTGATGTCTTTCTTGAAGAATGCTCCTTGCTGATAGTCGTATGACTTACCGTCATCTTCATAATACTGGAAAGAGTTCTGCCCGTAAGTATGATAAATATGGATGTTCAAGGTAGAATCAGGTTGTTCTACGGTGGACTGAATAACAGATTGCATTGGAATAATGGAACCGGCTTTTATATAAACCGGAAGGTCTTCCAGCTCGGTTTCAACGATTACTGCTCTTTGACCCGGTTCCTTCTCATCGGTGAAGAAGTCGAACCAGTTGCCTTCCGGGAGATAAACTTTGCTGTACTTTTGTTGCGTCTCGGTTGGAGCGACCAGGATTGCTGGTCCGCAAGTGAACTGATTTTCAAACTCATTTTTATAAATATTTTTGTCTCTGTAGTATTCAATTGCCAGTGATCTGTTCACAGGCATACCAGTTTGTGAAGCCTCATAAAAAACGCTGTATAAATAGGGGAGTAACTTATAGCGTAAGTTGATATAGTTTCTGGAGATTTCTTCGACTTCCTCGCCAAAAGCCCAAGGTTCTGAATCACGGCTGTTTACCATGCTATGGGCTCTGAAGAAAGGGGCAAAAGCACCAATGCCAATCCATTTAGCAAATAATGAGGTACTTCCGTCACCTGCAAAACCTCCCACATCGTAACCCGAAAATGGAACCCCGGTAAGACCAAGACTATTCACCAATCTCACCCCGAGCATCATATGTTCAGTACTATCCACGTTATCTCCGGTCCAAACTGCGGCATAGCGTTGGATACCGCTGAACCCCGCTCTAGTCAGAGTAAAGGGGCGCTCATTACCGATTTGTTCTTTGGCACCCTCAAGGGTGCTTCGAACCATGTTCATCCCATAGACGTTCCGTGCTTCTCGATGAGTAGTTTTTTTTCCGTCATAGTCGAATTCCACCAAGTCAGGAATACTCTGCCCCCAACATGCAGGCTCATTCATATCATTCCAGAACCCCTTGATTCCTAGGTCAGTGTAATATTTGAGTTCCCTTTTCCAAAACTCACGACCAGCCTCAGCTGTGAAATCAGGGAAATGACTGTTGCCGGGCCACACACTTGCTTCAAAATTGGAATCATCAGGATATTTGATGAAAATGTCCTCTTTCAGTCCTCTTTCATAAGGTCCATAACCATCTTCTGTTTTGAGACCTGGATCAAGAATAACTACTACCTTAAATCCTTGGTCTTCGAGCTCCTCAATCAACTTTGCCGGCTCAGGAAATCTTTCGTTGTCGAAGGTGAAAGCCTTGTATTCATCCATATAGTGGATGTCCAAATAGATGACATCAGCAGGTATTTTTTTATCTCTGAATGTCTTAGCCACTGTTCTGACTTCTGAATCCGGATAGTAACTATAGCGGCATTGTTGGAAACCAAGAGACCATAGTGGTGGTAGCTCCATTTTTCCAGTTAGCTCGGAATAGTTCTCAATTACTTCGGCTACATTATCTCCATGGATAAAGTAGTAATCCATGTCGCCATCATCAGCACCAAAAGAAGTAAACCTTTCATTGTTGGAGGTGCCGAAATTGAAATGTGTCTTGTGTGTATTGTCGAAGAAAATACCGTAAGGCCTTCCTTCTAAAATTCCTATATAAAAGGGTGTTGAAAGATAGAGTGGATCAGCATCCGTGCTATATCCAAATTTGTCTGTGTTCCAGTTGGTAAATGACTGACCTCTACGATTGATCCCACCAACCTTTTCTCCTAATCCTAGAAAAATCTCGTCTTTATGCAGCGTCTTGTAAGTGGTGACGCTGGTACCTATCCAGGAAGTGCCAAACGCAGGTTCGTCCTCATTTAACAGGTCGCCCTCGGCATTCTTGAATGTGACTCTAAAGGGTGAATTCTGAACCTCACAAGTCAATTTTTCGGTTTTTACGACCGCACTTTCTCCGTTAATTGCAACTACATGTTGATCTGAATCAGGCTCAAGAATTACAGAATAAGGATTTCCTGAAAATTCCTGATTTCGGGTCAATCTGACACGAACAATAGATTCTGAATAAACGGATACTTCGAATTTGGATTCTCCTGCACTTCCAAAGAGCCCGTTTTCATTTTCTGAGAAACGCTCAACCTCTCCTATGCTCAAATTCATATGACTCATTAATTCGTCTTCTGGTTTTAGTACAATAGTTCTTAGGTCGATGAAGGCATAAATTTGGTCTTCACCGATCAAAACAGGGCCTAATTATAGCGAAATAAGTCGGAGTATTAAAAACACGAAAAGACCAAAAATGGACTCTATTTCCCTTAAAAGGAAGATTTTCCCCACTGGTACTGTGGTTCAAACGTTTGCACAGATTTTTGAAAAAAAAATGAAATTTTGGTGGTTAGACTTCCAAAAGTCGAGTAGAAGAGCCTCTAACCACTAATCCAGTGTCGAGTACTACTTGTTCTTTCTCTATTTCCGAGTTTGAGGACTCAATCTCTTTAATGATGAGTTTCGTAGCCTCTCTGCCCATCTCATATCCCGGTTGGAAAACGCTGGATAAGGCAGGTTCAACAAGTGAGGAAAACTGCCAATTACTAAAGCCAACGATACCCACATCATCCGGAACACTAAGGCCGTGTTTTTTGACAGCTTCCATCGCACCTAAGGCTGCCATATCATTACAAGCAAAAATTCCATCAATTAAGGTGCCTTGGTCAAAAAGAAGATTGATATGGTCTATTGATTCCTCTCGTGTCCCAAGACTCGTTTCAATAACTAATCTGTCATCATATTCGATGCCATTGGCAGCCAAGGCATCCTTATATCCATTTAACCTATTCTTACTTAGCTCAAGGTTTTTGGGGCCGGCCAAATGTAGAATACTCTTACACCCCTGATGAACAAGATGCTCTGTAGCCTCGAATGCTCCTTTATAGTCATCTACAGTAACACTCGACACATCCATGCCTTGAATAAGTCGATCAAAAAACACTAATGGCGTGCCATCGCTCACCACTTTGGCAAGATGGTCGAGATCGGTGGTCTCTTTGGAAACAGACACAAGTAATCCATCCACTCTTGCAGAAACCAAGTTATCCAAACTGTCGGCTTCCCTTTCAAATGAATCTGTAGATTGACAAACCATAATGTTGTAACCCTCGCTCATGGCTTCGTCCTCAATACCGCTGATTACCGTGGAGAAAAAGAAATGAACAATCTCCGGAATTATGACTCCAATAATGTTGGTCTTTTGGTTTCGGAGGCTTAATGCAATTGAATTTGGTCGATAATTGTATTTTGCCGCTAATTCCACCGCAGCCTTCTTAGTTTTCTCGCTTATACCCGGAAAATCCTTCAAAGCACGCGAAACAGTGGAACAGGACACATTTAATTCCTTCGCCAAATCCTTTATTGTCACTTGTCCACTTTTCATGATTAAGGTTTTTAAGTATCCCGAGTTTTGCTTATGTAATCATAATAAACACTTTATTCATGGCATATGTTGGTGAGATGCGTGAAAAAGTTGAAAAAATTTACAAAAAAAATAGCTCATTCAAACCCTCATTCAAACGTTTGCATTGAAATATGGAGTATCGCAATACCTTTCTCATGTTTGAATATCACTCATTTAGTGGGTAATTTATATCTAGAGAGGGGATTGCTCCGTCTGTAGAGCAGAGGGTTGTAAATCATTCGCTGGCACCCGGAATTTTGTACTTTTTCCAGAACACCCCTTCCCCTGATATGTGAAATTTTGCTTTGCTCCGTCTTAGAATTTCGTAGAGGTAAGGCAACGAGATGAATTGGAAAAATGAAGAAGTATCTATTCGTATTGGCAATCCTGTTAGCATCCATGAGCGTTCGTGCTCAGGTAACATCAGAACCTGCATTTCCGACAGGAGATGAATCCATTAAAATCATAATCGACCTGAAATTATCACAAGATGGAAGAGTACAGGGATTGTTAGGACAAACTGATGGTATTTACCTTTGGTCTGGTGCAGGTAGAACGACAGACCAATCCGGTGCCTTTGAATTTGGCCCTGAAGGTCAAACCAATTTTAACCAGGCATTTGAACCAGGGGCAATGACTTCAGAGGGTAACGATGTCTGGAGTATAACTTTGACCCCGAGAAGCTTTTATGGAGTACCAGATGGAGTGCCTATTCGAATCATCGGGATGGTGGTCAAAAACACTGACGGGTCTGCCCAAACAGAAAATTTTTACCTGGAATTGTCAGATGGAGCGTTTGAGGTGAGGTTCACCAATCCATCGGATGAACAGATACTGGCCGCTCTGGATGAAGTCATTTCAATTGAAGTAGAATCTTCGAAAGCTGCTGATTTGAGTTTGACTGTTGATGGACAGACGCAACCTCTAAAGGAGGTTGCTGATGCAACAGCTCTGGTATACGATTATACCGTGACTGAGACTGGTTCAAAAACATTCACAGTAACCGCCAACGATGGAAATGAAATAGTTGAAGATAGCTTTTCGTATTTCGTACCGGCTCAAAATACTGTGGCTGAACTTCCTCAGGGTATACAATTGGGTATTAATTATACCTCTGCTACCTCTGCAACATTGGTGCTTGATGCTCCTGGAAAAGAATTCATTCATGTGATTGGAGAATTCAACAATTGGGAACTCGATGATGAGTATCAAATGAATCTGACACCAGGAGGTGATATGTTCTGGATTGCTCTGGAAGGATTGACTGAAGGTCAGGAATATTTATTTCAGTACTTGGTAGATGGACAACTAAGAGTGGGTGATCCTTATTCCGAAAAGGTCTCGATTCCTGGCGATTTTGGCGATGCCGAAATTATCTCAAATGGGCGTTACCAAGGCCTTAAATCCTATCCTTCAGATGATACTCAATTCGTAGTTTCCTATTTGCAGACCGGGCAGCAAGCGTACGCTTGGCAAAATGACAATTTTGATCGACCGGATGTATCAAAACTGGTGGTGTATGAGTTACTCGTTCGTGATTTTGACGATAGGAGAACCTATGATGCTGTGCGAGAAAGGTTGAGCTACATCAAATCGTTGGGTGTGAATGCCATCGAACTCATGCCTATTATGCAGTTTGATGGGAACCTAAGTTGGGGTTACAATCCTACATTTATGTTCGCTCCAGATAAGTATTATGGTACAGAGGAAGCACTGAAACGATTAATCGATGAAGCGCATGGTATGGGCATGGCAGTCATTCTGGATATGGTACTCAATCATGCATGGGGCCCCAGTCCATTGGTAAGACTTTTCAATGAAGGAGATTATGGTAGACCCACAACTGACAATCCCTGGTTAAACCAGGAACCCAAACACCCATTCAATGTAGGCTATGATTTCAATCATGAAAGTGAAAGAACTCAGGCCTATGTCGACTCGGTAAACCGTTATTGGTTGACGGAGTATCGATTTGATGGACTTCGATTTGATCTGTCCAAGGGATTCACTCAGGTCTTTACCGGCAATGATGTGGGTGCCTGGAATGCCTATGACGCCAGCCGTGTAACGCTCTTGAAAAGGATGTATGATCATATAAGGTCTTATGATGATGATGCATATATAATTCTCGAGCATTTAGGAGGCAGTACTGAAGAGCGAGAATTAGCGAATTATGGAATGATGCTTTGGGCTAACTTTAATCACCAGTTTAGAGATTTGGCAGCAGGAGGATCATCCAATTTTAATTCTCTTTCCTACTTCGGAAGGGGATGGAATGATGCCAATCTCATGGCCTACATGGAAAGTCATGACGAGGAGAGACTGATGTGGGAGGTGCTTAATTTTGGAGAGACTACCGGAGATGTCAACTTGCGCCAATTGGATCATGCGGTGGACCGCCTGCAAATGCTTGCTGCCTTTTTCTTTGGAGTGCCTGGTTCAAAAATGATGTGGCAATTTGGAGAGTTTGGCTATGATGAAGAGCTGAATTCAAACAATGGACAAGGCAGAACAGATGTTAAGCCTACTCGTTGGGAGTACCTCGAAAATTCTGAACGTCAAAGGCTTTTAAAGTTTTACCAGAGCTTTCTTCCAATCCGAGAAGAAAATGATGTGTTTCAGACTGAAGACCTGACGATCAGTACTACCAACCTGATTAAGCGACTAATCCTTCGGGATGATGACATGGATGTATTCATTGTTGGAAATTTTGGTTTAGAGAGCATTACCGGATCATTAGAATTTCCTTCAACCGGAACCTGGTATGATTACTTCACCGGAGATGAAATTGAGATCACAGATGTGGATCAGGAGTTCACGCTGGCGATGAGCCAGTATCATATTCTCACTACCGAGCCTTTAACCACGCCAGAATCAGGAATAAGTAGATTTAGCCTGGCCGATGTGGTTACAGGCATTGAAGATACAAGGGTCAAAGCAAATATCAGGGTATATCCATCTCCTACAGAGGGCAAACTAGTGTTGAACCTTAAGAGTAATTTCCTGAATGGCTTTGATTTAAAAATCACGGATTTGTTAGGCCGTGAAATCGGGCATTCAAAATTAGAATTGATAGGCGAAAATACTTATGAGACGGAATTGAGTAGTGATGCTTATGGAATTTTGATTGTGTCGGTTGAGAACAACCTGGAGATTGCACGCAAGAAAATAATAAAGAGGTGAAACGTCTTTTGATTCCGAGTTGGCTTCTATTTGTTGCGATTGGCTGTGAGAAGCCAGGCGAAGCGAAGCTTGGATTCGAGGCAATATGGCCTAATGCCGTTAGCTATGAAATCTTTGTACAGTCATTTAACGATACTGATGGTGACGGTATTGGGGATATCAACGGTGTTACTGAAAAGCTGGATTATCTTGAAGAACTGGGGATCAAAGGAATTTGGCTAATGCCGATAATGCCATCGCCTTCCTATCACAAATATGATGTAACTGACTATCGAGACATTCATTCAGATTATGGAACGTTAGAAGAGTTTAGACATCTTGTATCTGAAGCGCACAAGAGAGACATTAGGATTATAATAGATCTCGTGATTAATCATTCTAGTAGCCAACATCCGTGGTTTCTGCAAGCTAAATCCAGCCCTCAGAGCCAATATCGGGATTATTATGTCTGGGGAGACTATGACTCTGTCAAGACCGCGTTGACAAAGATGGAGACCTCTCCTGATTCTGATAACATTTATCAATGGCATGATCCCAAAGTGGAAAACAATGATCAACGCTACTTTGGCTTTTTTTCCAATCAAATGCCTGATCTGAATTTTGATCACCAGCCACTCAGAAATGAGATCTATGACATTGGCCGGTTTTGGTTGAAAGAAATCGGAGTGGATGGCTTTCGTCTCGATGCGGCCAGGCATATCTACCCTCATGAACGAGCAGCTGATTCTCATGCATTTTGGGTAGAATTCAGAGAAAGAATGGAGTCGTTCAAGTCGGATGTGCTGCTTGTGGGGGAGGTTTGGGCTGAGTCGGAAGAGGTGGCTCCATTTCTGCAAGGGCTACACTCTACATTCAATTTTGAATTGCGCAATCGCCTAATTCAGGCTATTAAAGATGAGGAGGCAAGTTATTTGGCTGTTGATCACAAGGCAATGATAGAGGAGTATAGTCAGTTCACAGAGGAATTCTATGATGCCATAATCCTATCTAATCACGATCAAAATAGAATTCTCTCTGACCTCAATGGTGATATACCCCAACTGAAATTAGCCGCAGCCGTTCTTCATTCATTGCCCGGGACTCCTTACCTCTACTATGGGGAAGAAATAGGTATGCTGGGGGTAAAGCCCGACCCTCTTATTCGAGAGCCGTTTTTGTGGGATCAAAAAGATGAAGATCATGGCCGACCAACTTGGGAAGAAGCTGTTTACAGTACTGATGAAGCTGTGAAATCGCTTGGTCAGCAAAAAAAGGATACGGCTTCGGTCTTCAACTTTTACAAGAGACTTCTCTCCACCCGCAATGGATCAGAAGCCTTGACTTTGGGTGATATTGAACCATTGGATAAATCAGTTTCGCAATTGTTGATTTTCAAAAGAATAAGTCAGAATCAGGAAGTATTGGTGCTTCACAACGTGAGTTCAGGGCCATTGATTTGGGACTTGCCACAGGAACTAGGTGATTTTTCAACTGTCCTGTTTTCAAATGGGCAGCATTCCAGGTATCAAAATATGCTCCAAATGGATCCTTGGTCGAGTATCTTTTTTGTCAAGTAGAAAGAATCCTGGCAATTCGGAATTCCTCATCGATCAGCGGCTTTTCGAGCTTAATGGCCTCATGAATTGGTGTGTAAACCAGCTGTTGGTTAATGATGCCTACCATGACTTTGGACTTGCCTTCTTTCAGGCCTTCTACTGCAGCAACACCAAGTCGACTGGCTAATACCCTATCTAAATTAGAAGGGGCACCCCCCCGCTGTAAATGCCCCAGGACAGTTACCCGGATATCAAAATAGTCGATTTGCTTTTGAACCTTCTTGGCAATTTTGAATGCATTTCCCAAGTGACTCCCCTCAGCGACTATTACCAGGTTCGAAGATTTCTTGTTCTGTGCAGCTACTTGAAGCTTCTCAATTAACTGCTCGATGGTCCATTCATGCTCAGGAACGATAACAGCTCCTGCTCCTCCGCTTATTGCTGCATTTACAGCAATGAATCCAGCATCACGGCCCATGACTTCAATAAAGAATACTCTTTGATGGGAAGAGGCGGTATCCCTGATCTTGTCAATGGCTTCTACTGCAGTGTTGCAAGCTGAATCAAAACCAATAGTGAAATCGGTTCCTGCTAAATCATTATCAATAGTACCTGGTATACCGATCACTGGAACATCATGCTCACGGCTAAAAATATCGGCACCTGTAAAAGATCCGTCACCTCCAATTACGACCAAGGCATCGATTTGCTCAGACTGTATATTCTCAAAAGCCTGCTTTCTACCCTCTTGAGTCCTAAAGCGATCGCTCCTGGCCGATTTGAGGAAGGTCCCTCCTCGACTAAGAATATTCGCTACGGAACGTGCATCTAAAACTCTGAACTGCTTATCAATAAGTCCATCATAGCCCAGTTGAACCCCAATCACCTCGATTTCATAGAATCTTCCGGTTCTAACCACAGCCCGAATTGCAGCGTTCATGCCCGGTGCATCGCCACCTGAGGTCAAAACTGCGATCTTCCTGATATCTTTATTCATCGAAGCAAATCTAAGGGTTTTGCTGAGTAATGCTAATGATTCAAAATCATTGATTCATAATAAGTTGATTGCAATCGTTTGCAATTTTGGAGATATAAAAAAAGCCTCTAAAAGAGGCTTAAATTCTTAACTTTTCGGATTAAACACCTTCGGCCACGACTTCCGTGACATCATTCGGAAGCATACGCTTCAGGAGATTCTCAATTCCAGCTTTTAGCGTTACTGTGGAGGACGGACATCCACTGCAGGACCCTTGAAGGTTAACCTTGACTACGCCTTCATTGAATTCGGCAAAAGCAATTGCCCCGCCATCTTGTTCGACTGCCGGACGAATATATTCATCAAGAATTCCTTTGATCTTTTTGACCACTTCAGAATCATTTTCATTGAATAGTGGGTCTTTGTCAAACTCCTGTAAGATCAAGGGTTTCTCCTCTTCCAAATAGGGTTTGATCACCGATTTGATTTCCTCCTGAATGTCAATCCATTCAGTTTCCGGATTTTTAGTAACAGTAATAAAATTACTCATATAGAAGACACGTTCTACAGCGTCTATCTTGAATAATTCCTGAGCTAAAGGAGAGTCCGAAGCTTCTTCCGCTGAAGGGTAATCGAAACTCACTCCATCCTGAAGTAACATGAAGTTCACGACAAATTTCATGGAGTTAGGGTTGGGATTGGCCTCCATGTATATATTAACAGCTCTCATATTGATATCAGTTGAAAATGAGTAACCGCAAAGTTAGCCTAAAAGTTTCTTAGTCTACCCTTAATTCTCCCTCAGACTTAGCAACAATTGTGGAAACAGTAGCATCCCCAGTAACATTTACCACCGTCCTCAGCATGTCCAAAGGACGGTCAACTGGAAAGATGATGGCAATCCAGGCAGGATTCAGTCCAACACTTTGCAGCACTACGATCATCATAATCAGTCCAGCGCTTGGAACGGCTGCTGATCCAATGGAGGCTAATGTGGCTGTGAGTACAATGGTCAACTGTTGTGTTACAGAGAGGTCAACCATGTGTAGTTGGGCCATGAAGATAACGGCCACGGCTTGATAAAGACTAGTTCCGTCCATGTTCACGGTAGCACCAATTGGAAGAACAAAACTTGATACGTTTTTGGATACCCCTAGATTGTCTTCCACACATTCCATGGTCACAGGAAGGGTGGCCGCACTAGAACTCGTAGAAAATGCCAGGAACTGGGCCGGGCTGATTTTGTTAAAAAACTTTCTATAAGTGAGACTTTTTACAAAAGACCTTATGATCAATGGGTAGAACACAAAAATCAAGAACAACAGACCTGCAACCAGGGTGACTGAATAGGAGGCGAGTCCTTTAAAGATTTCGAATACCTCGCGTGGTGTGTCTGCCATTTTTGCAATCACCCCCGCCAACAGACAGAATACAAAGAAAGGGGCTGCCTTCATTACAAACTCCACCATCTTAAGGAAGACTTCATTGGCGCCATTTACAAAAGCCGAGACACCTGCAATTTTCTCATCTGGAATCGCTGCCATACAAATACCGAAGAATATGGCAAAGAAGATTACCTGAAGCATCAGTTTGTCATTGGATAATGACAACATGATATTTTGTGGTACCATATCCACGAGGAATTTCAACGGGCCCGCATCTTTGTTTTCAGCAGCTAAGGCTTGCTTTTCAGCCACCATAGCCTTTTCCTCTTCCGTCATTTCATCGGCACGGTCATAATTGGCATATGCCGGATCACTGAGGTAATTTTTGCCATCAAGAATTTCTACCCCATTTTGATTAGCCCAGGTCTCGTATTGCAATCGGTTTTTAATTCGGGAATCCTCATCGATCATTGCTCCGGGCTGGACCACATTTACAATAAGCAAGCCGATCCCTACTGCAGACACGGTAGTCATCAGGTAAAAGCCAAGCGTTTTCCCTCCCATTCTGCCCAGTTTGGACATGTCTTTTAGCCCGGAAATACCACTAATAATTGAAAAGAGCACTAGAGGAACAGCAATGTACTTCAACATTCGAATAAAAATCTGACCGAATGGATCGACCCAATTGATCGTGAAGTTATTCCAACCCATCGCACTGGAAGCAAAGGCCCAAATGACCCCCGCTACAAGTCCGATCATAATCTTGACGTGTAAGGGTAATTTCTTCATAAAATGGCTAATTGAGGAAAAGTTTATAGCTGACTAGTCTTGCTAATTAGCAAATAATCGGCAATTACCAAAGCAGACATTGCTTCAACGATAGGCACTGCTCTGGGCACCACGCAAGGGTCATGTCGACCTTTTCCAGAGACTATAACGCTCTCACCTGCCTCATTAATGCTTTCCTGATCTTGCATAATTGTGGCAACTGGCTTAAAGGCGACATTAAAGTAGATATCCTGCCCGTTCGAGATTCCACCCTGTATTCCTCCGGAGTAGTTGGTCTTGGTTTTAACCATCCCATCTTCTGTGAAGAATTCATCATTGTGTTGAGATCCGTTGAGCTTTACCCCTTCAAATCCACTTCCATATTCAAATCCCTTGACGGCATTGATGCTGAGCATAGCCTTGCCCAGTTCAGCATGTAATTTGTCAAAAACTGGTTCTCCCAGACCCGCGGGAACTCCCTTGATAACTCCTGTGATGACACCCCCAATGGTATCCCGGCTCTTCCTGGTCTCATCAATGAGATTGATCATTTTCTCCGCCATTTCTGAATCTGGGCAACGGATGATATTCGAGTCAATCTTTGATAGGTCCAGTTGCGTATGATCCTTGGAAAGTGTCAGGTCACCTACCTGTGATACATAAGCGTACACGGAAATACCAGTTTTCTGAATCAGCGATTTGGCAATGGCACCGGCAGCAACCCGGGCTACTGTTTCCCTGGCTGAGCTTCTTCCGCCTCCCCTATAATCCCTATGGCCGAATTTGGCTTGAAAAGTGTAATCGGCATGAGAAGGTCGAAATTTGTCTGCTATATGTGTGTAGTCTTTACTCTTTTGATCTTTGTTACGGATTAGAATGCTAATCGGAGTTCCAGTCGTTTTGCCTTCAAAGACTCCGGAGAGAATTTCGAATTCGTCTGACTCCTTTCTTTGTGTAGTTATTTTTGATTGCCCTGGTTTTCTTCGATCCAGCTCTCCCTGAATAAAGTTTTCATCAACTTCCAAGCCTGCTGGGCAGCCGTCAATAATCACACCCAATGCGGGCCCATGCGATTCGCCATAGGTATGAATCCTGAATAAATTTCCGAAAGTGTTTCCCATTATTTTTTGAAGAACAGAACAGCTGCTCCGCCTAACATTGCTAAAATTAGCACATTAGCCAGAATCTGCATAGCCCTGCCTTCCTTGAGGTTCTGAAGTTCATTCGATTTCATATCGATCGAATCGTAAAATGAACCTAAGTCAGTGGATGAAATGGATACATTCTTTTTGCTTTCCCCGGTAACATTCAGGCTTACCTGAGACCTCAGGGTATCATAAACCTCCTTTTCAGGATCAAAGTAAACCCAGGAGAAATAATCTTTCATTTCGTAATCACCGGGTTCATTAGGGATTCCAAAGTAGCTGTACTTTTTCGACCCACTGACCCGTCCATTGCCGCGGTTTACATCCTGGTTGATATTTGGTGGGTAAAAGTCCATGTTCTTGCTCTCTGGTATAATGGGGTCATTGATTCCCGCAATATTTCCTTCACCGTAAATATTGAATTCGTATTCGAAACTGGAACCAGTCTCGACCGATTGCTTGTCAATTTTCTCATCGAGACTAAATTGGCCCACCGCCACTTGATCCTTCAGTGGGTGAGGAGGCAAGGCCTTGACCTTTACTGTTTTTTCCCTGCTATAAAAGGTTTTAAAATCTTCCTGTCGATCTCTTCCAAAGAAAGATGGTGATCGAGCTACTTTGTATTTGATCATTTCAAAAGGAACGGAAGGAAAATGAACAGGCTCTAGGTTCAGAGGGAAGTAGGCCGCCTCGTAAATTTTATATCTGTTGTAGCTTTTACCTCCGATGGTTACCCGTTCTGCATAAATGTTTTCAATGTTGAAATTCTCCTCCCAGCAGTTTTGTGGGCGTAGGTCCTTGAGTATTGTCGAGAGCTGTTTGCCGGCCTCATTGAACTGCAGTGGTGCACGATTGGCATCAGCGACATAAAAAGCAAATGTCATTGTGAATCCCTCTCCAAGGTAAACTTCATCCTTATCGGTAGTTAAGGCGAGGAAGGCGTCCTCTTTTACGTCAACAAATTCCGGGTCTGCCTCAGGTCTTCCAAAAATATCATCAAAGGGGCTTCTACGTCCAAATGGGTCTCTTCTACGAGAATTTCTAGGCCGATCAACGGGTTTGGTGATTTTGATCGAAAGACCGTTTGAACGTACAGTTTCACCATTGACATCCATCGTGAAGGCTCCCAAGGTGAAATTGCCTTCTTCCAGTGGTAAGTAACGTTGTGTAATACTTTGAGAAGAGCTGATTTGGCCATTGACAATGTTGGTGCTGCTTGAAGAAGAAGTGCCACGCTTGGCGAATCCCTCAATAACCGGAAAGTCAGAATAACTCTTCAATTTTCCATTCTTAACGGTAACCTTGATAGTGAATACACTATTCAATGGTACTTCATTGTCTCCGAGTTCAATAGAAACTTCCTGTGCCTTCGACACAATAGTCACCAGTGAAAGTAACGTTACAACTAAGAATTTGAGACTGGATTTTTTCATTCGAATTTATTAAATTCAGTGCGCTGAAAATTCAGGTGACCACAAATATAGTCGTATTTACGACTCAGGTAACTTAAATTCTGCGACCGCGTAAATAAGTTACGCGACTATCGAGAAATAGATTCATAACTAAACCGATCTTAACATGTTGGAGTATTTCAAAACGATCTTGTCGAAGGTTTCCTTCGATAGAAAACTTTTTGAGAAAGAGCTGAAGAAGGCAATCAAATCCCTCGTGCCGGATGAGTTAAGAGACCTCAAAAAATGGTGTTACGACAAGTTCGGGCACATCTACGGAAATGTTCTTGAAGAACAATTCTTACTGGTAGCAAACTGAAAAACATAGCCCCGCAAGGGGCTTAACTATTTTTGGGCCATAGCAATGTTTCGCTTTAGCCCCTCAAACTTTGTTCGCTTTACGGCACTTCCACGAAATATCTCCTGAAAAACTTCCTTGGTGAGTTCTTGCCAATTTTCATTCTTCATTTCCTTCAACTGATCTTTCGGGTGAAATTCTTGCTCATGATGTGGTTTGGAGAAGCGATTCCAAGGACAAACGTCCTGGCAGATGTCACAACCAAAAATCCAGTTTTCCATTTTACCCTGAAACTCATCCGGGATTTCATCCTTCAATTCGATAGTCAGGTAGGAAATACATTTAGAAGCATCCAGATTATAGGCCGTGATAGCATCAGTCGGACAAGCATCTATACATCGCGTGCATGTCCCACAATAGTCCTTGGCAGGGCCATCTGGTTCGAGTTCGAGGTCAACAATCAGTTCAGCAAGAAAAAAGAAACTACCTTGATCTTTGTTGATAAGCAAGGTGTGTTTCCCAATCCACCCCAGCCCTGATTTAGCTGCCCAGCTTCGTTCCATAACAGGAGCAGAGTCTACAAAAACTCTCCCGGCAATTTCCCCAACCTGAGCCTGCAACATTTGCATGAATGTTTTCAGTTTGTTTTTAATTACAAAGTGATAATCTCTACCGTAGGCGTATTTGGCAATTTTGAATTGGTCAGGCGATCCAAGATCATCTTTTGGAAAGTGATTGTAAAGTAAGGACACCACTGATTTGGCACCCGGAACCAGTTTGGTTGGATCAAGTCGCTTATCAAAATGGTTCTCCATATAGCCCATTTTGCCATGATGGCCCTTCTTCAACCACTCTTCAAGCCTTGGAGCATCTTCTTCCAGAAATCCGGCTTTGGAAATTCCACAGAAATCAAAGCCGAGTTCCCTGGCAATGGATTTGACGAGGGCAGTATTTTTGGAAATGGGATTCATCTAAAAGCCTTTCTACCAATCAATTCGTGGTAAATGAAGTGTGATGGCCTGTTTAAGGGAATCAATTAAATCGCTGTCCATGAATTGATAGTCATCATTTATGTCTAGAGTAATGATTTTCGTTCGTGCGGTTCGTGGGTACTTCTTTAAAAGTTGTTCTTTATGCTTCTTTTCCATAGTGAAAATAAGATCTGCCCAATTAATGAGCTTTTCCGAAATCCTAACTTTGGCTGACGATGCAGTACCAGCAGACCTTGCATGGAAGTTAGGCACATTCCTGAACAAGTATTCGGCTGTTGGACTACGCCATTGATTTCTACTACAAACAAAAAGGACATTCACGCTGGTATTATTCAAACAGTGTACCGGTCTCACCAGGCTTTTTCATGCCTAAGTGCTTATAGGCTAATTCTGTAGCTTCGCGACCCCGAGAAGTACGCTTGATATAACCTTCCTGGATCAGGAATGGCTCATATACTTCTTCAATCGTTTCCCCTTCTTCTCCTACTGCCGTGGCAATCGTTGAGATTCCTACGGGTCCTCCTTTGAATTTCTGAATAATCGTGGATAGAATGCGATTGTCCATATCGTCAAGTCCATGAGAATCAACATCAAGTGCATTAAGTGCCATTTCGCTGATTTGCCGGGTAATGATGCCTTGACCCTTTATCTGAGCGAAATCCCGTGTACGTCTTAGTAGGTTGTTGGAAATCCGCGGGGTACCCCGGCTTCTTCGCGCAATCTCAAAGGCTGCATCATCATCGATTGGTGTATTCAATATATCAGATGAACGCTGCACGATGCGAGTCAACAATTTGGAATCATAATATTCCAGGCGAGCATTGATTCCAAACCTTGCTCTAAGCGGTGAGGTAAGCAGACCTGAGCGTGTTGTTGCCCCAATCAAGGTAAACGGATTCAGGCTAATCTGTACTGTCCGGGCATTAGGTCCTGAATCGAGCATGATATCGATTTTGTAATCCTCCATTGCAGAATACAGATACTCTTCGACTATAGGGTTGAGCCGATGAATCTCATCGATAAACAGTACATCGCCTTCTTCCAGATTGGTCAATAAACCGGCAAGATCACTGGGTTTATCCAAAACGGGACCGGAACTTACTTTTATGTCAGACTCAAGTTCATTGCTAATGATGTGAGAAAGAGTGGTTTTACCAAGTCCTGGAGGGCCATGTAGCAAGACATGGTCTAAAGGTTCTTGCCTCTTTTTTGCTGCCTGAACAAAGACCTTGATGTTGGAAATAATTTTGTCTTGTCCCGTGAAATCCTCAAAACTCAAGGGACGAAGTGCTCGCTCAATATCTCTTTCTGTTGAACTTAGGTTCTCATCATCGGCACTCAAATAATCTTCACGCATTCAGCAAAAATTTCTACTAAGATAGAAAAGATCGATGTTCTCACTCAATGATCGAAAAGTAATTCAAAATTCAATGAGCTGATCTAATGAACGACTATCTTTGCTGCAAAATTTCTGTTCCATGAATCGAAATGTGCGCTCCAGAATTTATCCCATTGTTCTTATTGCCGTAGTGTTTTTGGTTTGGCAATATAGGGAGTCGAACACGTTGAAAGAAGTGAAGCTGGAGGGAGTGACCATGGGCACCATTGCTTATCACATTACATACCTTGATAAGCAAGGCCAAATTTATAAGACGCAAATTGATTCATTGCTAAGAGACTTCAATCAGGCCTTGTCAACATATATTCCGAATTCAGAAATTTCGGTATTCAATACTACCGGTAGAGTTGAGTTTGATTTGCCATACTTTCCAGATGTTTTGGAAGCCAGTCAAATGGTATATGATAAGTCACAAGGTGCTTTTGATCCTACGATTGGTCAGTTAATTGATGCCTGGGGTTTTGGTTCGGGAGAGTTTATAGGGCCCGATAGTTCTCAGGTGGATTCGCTTATGGATTATGTAGGTTTTGATAAAATCAATTTTGATCAGAAAGGTGCAATAAAAGAAGTCAACGAGTTGATGTTGAATTTCAGTGCAATTGCCAAGGGACAGGCCATTGATGTGGTAGGTGACTATCTAAGTAGTCGTGGAGTGGGCAACTATATGGTAGAAATAGGAGGAGAGGTGCGTACCAAGGGTAAGAATGCCGAAGGCAAACTATGGACGATTGCGATTGAAGTTCCTGACGAGAACCTGACAGGAGGCGTGTTCGATGCGGTTTTACTCGATAACCAAGGGATGGCTACTTCAGGCAATTACAGGAACTTCAGAGTAGTGAATGGAGGAAAAGTGGCGCATACAATTGATCCAAAAACTGGCTTTCCAAAGATGCAGACGCTATTGAGCGCCACCGTTCTTGCACCCAACTGCATGTTGGCTGATGCCTATGCCACCGCCTGTATGGTCATGGGGCTTGATAAGTCAAAGGAGCTGATTCTTGCGGATAATTCTCTTGAGGCCTATTTTATCTACGTTAATGACATGGATGACATTGTCACGTTTGTTTCTCCCGGTCTGGAAGACAAAATTCTCGGTCTTCATAAAAATCTAACCGATTAAGAACCCGTGCATTTCATTTTATGTTCAGTATGTTTGCAATGCCGTTGCAATAACGGTCGCTGAATAAATGTGGACTAATATTATCATACTTTTTGCCGCAGTAGTTATCCCAGGGCTTGTGGTAATGAGGCTCAGCAGCTTTAATGAGAAGAATCTAAAGTACTTTCTGGTGTTTGCAGGTTCTTTCCTTTTTGCAATGACAGTGATCCATCTTATTCCTGATCTCTTCTTAAGTGATCTGGATCCTTTCAATCTGGGTCTCTACATTCTGATAGGGTTCTTCATTCAAAAAATACTGGAAAACTTTACGCACGGGGTAGAACATGGCCATATCCATCACCATGAGGGCCATAGTTATTCAGTTTGGTATATTTTGATTGCCCTTGGTATTCATTCTTTCCTGGAAGGTTCAATTATGACCGACTCATTTCATAGTCATCACGCTCCTGATTCAGTACATGGCCACGGAGGTTCTCCAAAGATTCTCCTGGGAATCGTAATGCACAAGATCCCCGCAGCGGTGGCCTTGATGGCACTACTTATTTTTCAGTTGAAGAATAAGGCGAAAGCGTTGTTGTTACTTTTAATTTTTGCACTGAGCTCTCCGCTTGGCTTATTTTTTTCAGAGTATTTCAGTCAACATGATACACTTCCTGAGAATTACTTGATTGTGTTCTTTGCGATTGTAACAGGAAGCTTTCTTCAAATTTCGACAACCATCTTTATCGAGACTGATCCTCATCATAAATTGGATTGGCAGAAATTGGCCATTTCGATTCTCGGTGCAGGTTCTGCTGTGGTAGCCCAATTGTTTTTCTAAACGAGCGTATGTCATTCTGAACCGCTTGTGGCAGGCAGACTTGATTCAGAATCTGTATTGATCATGGTTCAGGATGACTTTAAGGATGCTTTACCCCATTCAATAACATCTCAATGGTCTTGGACAATCTTCGGTCCTTTGTTTCTTGCTTTTTGGCTGTATCAATCCAACGGGCATATTCCTTACGATTGGTATAGGACAGCGTATCATAAAAAGCCTTAGCGTCCGGATTAGTTTTGAAAGCATCTTTCAATTCTTGAGGTACTTCAACCACTCTCTCGGCAGTATCTTTTTGTACGGTAACGTGCACAATGTCTCCATGGCTCTTGCCTACCTTCGCTTTGATGTCCTTTCGTAGAATGACAATATGTCCAAAGCCCATGTTGGCCATGGAGCCACGATATGGTACTCCATCAAAAGTAGCATTGATTTTTACCTGACCTTTTGTGCCAAAGCATTCTTGTACGTCATACGGGAATATAACGCAGGCCGCTTCCGGCCATTTTTCTCCACCACTAACGATTTCTCCATCCCATTCGTAGATTTTTTCCATAGTCCTAAAATTCGGAATAATTTCTTAATGTGTGGTGCCGTTCGTTGCGTTTCATCAAATGTTGACGTATTTGAAATAAAGGATTGGTTTAAAGCATGGGAGACATCTCAATAGATTTAGCGGTTAGTGAAGAAGGCTCTGTCTTTTTGCATCGACCGATAGATTCAATGAAAGAACAGAATGTCAAGGACCGCGCAATTCTAACCAATTGTCTGGACGGAACAGAGAAAACTAAGAAGGAGTTCTACGAACACTTCTATCAGTTTATTTACAAAACGGTGCGTAGATATGTCTATGATGTGTACCATGTGGAGGAGACAATTCATGATTCCTTTATAAAAATCTTTAAGCACCTTAAGAAATTTAAGGAGGAAGGAACCGGGCCGCGTCCATGGATGCGAAGGATTGCTATTAATACCGCCCTGGATCGACTAAGAAAGGCAAAAAGGCGTGAAGAATTTCTTGATATTTCTGGAGCTGATGATCACCACTCCACTGCCCCGGAAAGTATTTCTAATCTGACCTACTCGGAAATTCTGAAGATGGTTGAATCACTCCCGGTCTTGCACAAAACTACCTTCTATCTCTATGAAATAGACGGTTATAGCCATAAAGAGATCAGTGCAATGCTGGGTATTTCTGAAGCGGTATCGCGCACCTATTTATCGCGATCCAAATCAAAATTGAAAGAGTTGTTCATTATTAATGACTTGAAGGAATGAAAGAATTTGATTTCGAAAAGAGCTTAATGAACAAAGTACGCAGTGCTTTGAAAGAAGACTCGAATTATATAGAAGATGTGCAGCCCAATTGGGAGAAGTTCAAGGCCCATAATTCAAGAAAAGGAGGTCTTTTAAAAGGCAGAATTTTGCGGGCCGGTTTGATTGGTGGTCTGGTATTGATTCTTGGCACTTATGCTTTTCTTTCTTCTTCCATTGTTTCCGATGAGTCAAACGCACTATTGGACGAGCAGCCCGATCAGAAAGTATCCAATGATAGAAGCAAACCCATCCCCTCGGAGGAGTTGAAACCCGTTGCGGCTCATTCGGAATTCGAGTCAAAAACAACTTCCAAAGCGACTGACCTCCGAAGTGCCGAGAAAACCATAAAAAAAGTTCATCGGGAAGACCACGATCCTGAGATATCTAACGAGACACCAAAAAGCAGGGACCTTGCAATCAAAAACCACTCAACTGCCAATTTAGAGATAAAGACTAATGCTGGCTCTTCATCAGAACTCCTGTCTATTTCCTCTCTAAATCACGTTGATCCCATTGAATTCGTGCCCATGATAAGTCCTGTTATTGACAAGGAAGTGTTTAACAAGGCTAGGGAAAAGGCTTTTGGAAAGAACTACGTACCTGTTGTGCCAATTCCTGACAAGATAGTTCGGATGTTTTCGCGTATGAGAGCAGAAGGGAAATTGATTCCAAGGCAGTATGTTTTAGAAAAACCATCACCCTGGGAAGTTTCAATCTCCTATGCCCCAAATTTCTCGTACGAGGACCAATTTTTTCTTGGCTCTGTTGGGATTAACTATAATCAAAAGCTGCTTTCCAACCTGTCAGTATCTGTAGGTCTGCACTATTTCCAATATGATTCCAAAGACCATGTGTACAACGAATTCAACAATCGGAGCTATGAATATTTCGATAATGATAAATTCAAAGCTCTGGAAGTCCCCGTTTGGCTACATTGGAGATTACCCGTTTTGAGGGCATTCGACTTTAGAATGGTAGCGGGAGTCAATGTGTCTTACACTATCAGAAGGTTTGATGAGTATAGAGCCATTTCGTATAGTGATGTTGCCAATCAGATCCTTTCGGCTAATATTCATCACATTAACTATGTACCCCTTAAGGAAGTCTTAGTGACTGGGGCTGAAGGAGGAGTTAGTTTAAAGGTGGCTACCTGGAGGAATCACGAGGTCAGGGTCACGGGGACTTACTCATTCCCTCGTAAGGCGGTTATAGAAAAAACCTATTTCAGATTCAGATTGGGCTTCAGTTTATAAACTGTGTTTAGGGAAGTATTGAACTAACAAGGGTATAACACCCTAGAGTTTTAACCCTTTCTTCTAAGTACCGGATTTTCAATAATCAGGCATTTGTTCATGGTTTTTCAAAAAAGAAGAGCATCCTGCTTCCTTTTTTGAGTTTTAGGCCTTATAATCCTGTTGTTATGGCCGATCAAGCTCAGCGCAAAGCCTATTGGAAGCGTAATCTCAGGTACCTTCTAATTCTCCTTTTAATTTGGTTCGTAGTGTCCTATGGGTTCGGAATTCTATTGGTTGATCAACTGAATACAATTCGCCTGGGAGGATTCAAGCTAGGCTTTTGGTTTGCACAACAAGGCTCGATCTACACCTTTGTTATTTTGATCTTCGTGTACGTTCGGTTGATGAATAAATTGGATAGGGAATTTAAAGTGAACGAGCGTTAAGCGATGGACGTACAAACCTGGACTTATATCATTGTTGGCGTCACTTTCGCACTTTACATAGCTATTGCGATTTGGTCGAGGGCCAATTCCACGAAAGAGTTTTACGTTGCTGGGGGAGGTATAGGGCCACTTTCAAATGGAATGGCCACCGCGGCAGATTGGATGTCAGCGGCATCCTTTCTCTCAATGGCAGGGCTCATCGCCTTTTCGGGATATGATGGGTCGGTCTATTTAATGGGATGGACGGGCGGATACGTTCTCCTTGCATTGCTTTTAGCCCCTTATTTGAGAAAATTCGGGAAGTTCACTGTCCCCGACTTCATCGGTGATCGCTACTATTCCAATGTAGCCAGAACCGTTGCCGTGGTCTGTGCTTTGTTCGTCTCATTTACCTACGTGGCGGGGCAAATGCGTGGTGTGGGTGTGGTATTTTCTAGGTTCCTGGAAACAGATATTAACAATGGAGTCTACATCGGAATGGGCATCGTATTCTTCTATGCGGTTCTGGGAGGTATGAAAGGAATCACTTACACCCAGGTGGCACAATACTGTGTTTTGATTTTTGCCTTTATGGTGCCGGCCATCTTCATATCCATACAACTAACAGGCAACCCTGTCCCTCAATTGGGATTCGGTAGTGATATGGTTGGAACATCGACTTCCTTACTGGATAAACTCGATGGACTGATGACCGAACTTGGATTTACTGCCTATACCGATGGCAGTCGCTCTATGGGAGACATGTTCTTTATTACCGCTGCCCTGATGATTGGGACGGCTGGGTTGCCCCATGTAATCGTGCGATTTTTTACGGTAAAGAAAGTGAGGCATGCGAGACTTTCGGCCGGTTACGCCTTGGTTTTTATTGCAATTCTTTATACCACAGCTCCTGCGGTTGCTGCCTTTGCGAGAACCAATCTGATGGATAGTATCAATGACAAGGCCTATGCAGAAACTCCCGAATGGTTTGGAACCTGGGAAGATGCAGGACTCATGGCCTGGAAAGACAAGAATGGGGATGGTGTAGTCCAGATTCGTCCGGGTAAACTCTTTGTCGAGGCTAAGCCGGCATTCAGAGAGGGGAGAGGCGAATTTGGTGAACGAATCATCGGAAATCTAATTGACACTAACAGCGCCAATGAACTCTATATAGACAATGACATAATGGTCTTAGCCAACCCCGAAATTGCCAATTTACCCAATTGGGTGATAGCGTTGGTGGCTGCTGGTGGCTTAGCGGCAGCACTTTCAACGGCAGCAGGATTGTTGTTGGTGATATCGACCTCAGTTTCTCATGACTTAGTGAAGAAACAATTCATCCCTGACCTGAATGACAGAGCTGAATTATGGATTGCACGATTCTCCGCGGTGATTGCGGTAATTGTAGCCGGTTATTTTGGAATTAATCCTCCAGATTTTGTTGCCGCAGTGGTGGCATTGGCGTTTGGTTTGGCGGCTGCTTCCTTTTTTCCCGTGATTTTCCTTGGGATATTCTACAAGCGAATGAACAAGGAGGGAGCTATTGCCGGTATGATAGCAGGATTGGGTATTACTGTTTATTATATGATGCGGTACAAACTTGGGTGGATTGGAGGCTCTACAATATCTGACGATTGGTGGTTTGGTATTTCCCCTGAGGGGTTTGGCACAGTAGGAATGATTATTAATTTCATTGTCGCATTTGTCGTTTGCCATTTTACGGCAGCCCCACCTAAGGATGTGCAGGCAATTGTAGAGGATATCAGGATTCCTGGAAAATCCGAAGACTAGAGAATTTTAAAAATGAGTGATAGAATTCACAGCCTTAGTGGCTATATGCAGGAGTACCAAAAAAGTGTCCATGATCCGGAAAATTTCTGGGCTCGAATAGCCGATTCATTCCATTGGCAACAAAAGTGGGATCAAGTGGTGAATTGGAATTTCGAAGAACCTAATGTTAAATGGTTTCTGAATGGAAAACTGAACATCACTGAGAATATTCTTGAAAGACACTTATTCACTCATGGGGATAAACCGGCAATCATTTGGGAGCCCAATGACCCCAATGAGAATCATATCACCCTGAGCTACAAGGAACTTTATCATAAAGTTTGTCAATTCTCAAATGCTATGAAGGCACAAGGTATTGAGAAAGGGGATCGAGTGATTATCTACATACCAATGGTTCCGGAAGCAGCGATAGCCATGTTGGCCTGTGCACGAATTGGAGCAGTCCATTCTGTGGTATTTGCGGGATTTTCTGCTTCGGCACTAGCCGATAGGATCAATGATTGCCAGGCGAAGATGGTTATTACCTCAGATGGTAACTTCAGGGGAGCCAAGACAATTCCTGTCAAGGCGGTAGTAGATGAAGCCTTGGAGAAGACTTCCAGTATAGAGTCGGTAGTTACTTTGAAGCGGACCGGAACGGATGTAATGATGAAAGAAGGACGGGATATCTGGTGGCATGATGCCATAGATGGAATGCCCTTCGAAAACAAGGCAGAAGTAATGGACTCCGAGGACCTGCTTTTTATTCTCTATACCTCCGGCTCGACAGGTAAACCAAAAGGTGTTGTACATACCTGTGGTGGATACATGGTCTATACTTCCTATTCATTCAGAAATGTATTTCAGTATAACCAAGGAGATGTGTACTGGTGCACGGCAGATGTGGGCTGGATCACAGGACATTCTTATATCGTTTATGGTCCATTACTATCTGGCGCCACATCAGTGATGTTTGAAGGGGTGCCTACCTTCCCGGATGCCGGTCGATTCTGGCAGGTTTGTGACAAGCATCAAGTCAGTCAGTTTTATACAGCACCTACGGCTATCAGGGCTTTGCAAGCATTCGGTACTGAACCAATTGCCCCTTATAAACTTGATTCGCTAAAAGTATTGGGCTCCGTTGGTGAACCCATCAATGAAGAAGCCTGGCATTGGTATCACGATCATGTAGGCAAGGGTAAATGTCCGATTGTCGATACCTGGTGGCAAACAGAAACCGGGGGCATTTTGATTTCACCATTGGCCGGAATTACTCCCACCAAACCTGCCTATGCAACTATGCCAATGCCGGGAGTGCAACTGGTTGTTGTGGATAATGAAGGAAATGAATTAAAAGGAAACTCTGTTGAGGGTAATTTATGCATAAAGTATCCCTGGCCTTCCATGCTGAGAACGACTTATGGCGATCATGAACGATGCCGACAAACTTATTTCTCTTCGTTTCCCGGGTATTACTTTACCGGGGACGGTGTGAAAAGAGATGAAGATGGCTATTATAGAATTCTGGGACGCGTAGATGATGTGATCAATGTTTCAGGACATCGCATGGGAACTGCGGAAGTGGAAAATGCCATCAATGAACATCCGAAAGTAGTGGAGTCTGCAGTGGTTGGATATCCACATGACATCAAGGGGCAAGGTATATATGCATTTGTGATTTGTGACATGGAAGGCAGATCGGAGGAGAGCTTAGAAGAGGAGATTAAACAAACGGTGAATAAGATTATCGGCCCGATTGCCAAGCCGGATAAGATTCAAATTGTGCCAGGCTTACCAAAGACCAGGTCAGGCAAAATCATGCGAAGAATTCTTAGGAAAATAGCTTCGGGAGACACGTCCAACATGGGAGATATTTCAACCCTCCTCAATCCCGATGTTGTAGAATCAATAAAGAGTACTGCCCGCTAAGACCTGTATTCCCTAACCCGATCAAATAGGAGATCACGAAATTTTGGGCCTATCGGGACTTGCAGTCCTTTGATCGTAAGCTGATGTGGCTCAATGGTCTCCAAGTGCTTTAATGAGATGATAAATGACCGATGTACTCTGCAAAAAAGTCGATCCCCGAGGGCATCGAGTGCAACTTCCATATTCATTCGGACCATAATACTCTGATCATCGATTGTCCTAAATTTCATGTAGTTTCCAGCCTTTTCGGTGTATAGAATGTCTTCTTTTCTGATGAGATGAATCTTGTTTGCCTTTTCCTTTAGTAAAACGGTCTCATCAATAGGTGATCGCGCGTGAATTGGCCTTTCAAGACTTTTTACTTTTGATATGGCCTTTAAAAATCGCTCATAGGAGATTGGTTTTAGCAGGTAGTCGACAGCATTCTTTTCATAGCTTTCAACAGCATATTCAGAGTAGGCTGTGGTAAATACAATGAAAGGTTTGACGGCCATAAGCTCCACAAAACTCAATCCGGAAATTTCAGGCATGTTGATATCAAGAAATATCAAGTCCGGCTCATTCTTGGAAATAAAGTCGAGTGCCTCTTCCGGGTCCAGAAATGTCCCAAGAAGCTCTAATTCAGACGTCCGCTCGACATAACCTTCGATTAGACGCGCTCCACGCTCTTCATCATCGATAACTACACAGGTCAACATCAGTTTGCTAGTCTAAGTTTATGGCCAGTTTAACTTCAAAAATTGCTCCATCGTCATTGATCTTCAGCTGATGGTCATTGGGATAAATCAGTTCTAATCTCTTTTTTACATTGATGAGTCCCACTCCTCCAGTTTTGTCAAGATCACCCTTAGGCATGATCGTGTTTTTGATCTCAAAATTCAATTTCCTCCCCTGAAGGTCACAAAGGATATTAATCTCTCCCTCTTTCTTTTTTCCCAGGCCGAATTTCAAGGCATTTTCCACAAAGGGGATAAGAAGCATTGGAGCAATTTTGAGTGGACTGTCTTCCTGCACATTACTCTCAAATTTAATGTTCGATCCATCATTGCTATGAGACAATCCAAGTTTATATAAATCAAGATAGTTTTTTATAAAAAAAAGGTCATCCCACAACCGAACGGTCGGGGTATTGGAGTCATAAACAGCATACCTGAGTTGTCCTGATAGTTTTAGAATATACGAGGCGATTTCCTCATTCCCCTGTTCCTTTGCCATTGCAAATAAATTGTTCAGGGTGTTGAAAAGAAAATGAGGATTAATCTGCGATCGCAAAAAAGTCAATTCTGAATTCAGTTTTTCACTCAATATTGACCGTTTCTGTATTTCCATTTTTAAGTTCTGGTGATAGTAAGAGTAGACAAAAGAGGGGATCACAAATATTACCAGCATAAGGACTGATCGGTTACCGAGAAGTTCATAGACATAGAAATCGATAAAGGGCAAGTTGAATACCTCTGCATCAAAAAAGTGAATAATACTCTGAAGTGTAAGGGCAATCAGAACGGCAATCAGAATGTATGCGATAAAGGCCTGTCTCTTTTGACCAAACAAATACTTGGGTGCCAGGAATAATGCATTTAAATAAAACAGTCCAATCCCAATGAAAGTCGCTGGAGATAATGCTTTGATATTGGCCGTATATGAAAAGTCAGCCCCCTCGACAACGTACTCAATCTCAAAACCAAGAAAGAACTCAAAGTAGACGATAACGAACACCCAGGCCACAAAATGCAATGAAATATCAATAAGTCTGTTTCGCATTAATGAGGTCAATTTAGATAAATCATCTAATGGGGAGGTAAAATCAGCAATTACTCCAATGGATCAGAGAGACGATTCATACCTGTATGCCACATTTGTGTACCTCCAGGCATACGGTTAGTAACATTTATTTTTCCTGACATATCGGACTTGACATTTTTGTTTGAAAGAGGTTAAAGATGAAAAGAATCAGAGATGTTTTTTTTGTTACCATTTGTCTCGCGATGCCCTTGATAGGTTGTGGGCAGGAAAGGTCAGATGACTTGATCAAAAACTATAGAGAAGCACGGGGCAAAATTGGATTGGTTCAGTCCTTGATGATGGAGGGTACTGTAGAAATCCCGGCCTATGGAATGTCTTTTGACATCAAGGCCAGGTTCAAAGAGGGAGGCTTTTATAGATTTGATCAAGGACCTCTTTTGCAGGGTGAGGAGTTCAATCCGGGCAGTGTTAGAATACTCGGGAATGGCGAAGCCTTTTTTGTGGTGGATATGTCATTGGTCAATCAGCCGAATACAATATCGGCCTTACCTAAGGAAGGAATTGATTTATGGACGGAAATTGATGCTGACTTTCAGGGCTTATTAGTGGATTTTGAGGCCAAAGGGCATCAGGTGAAACTGCTAGGGACAACCACTATTAGTGATGTCACTAGGCACGCCTTAGAGATCATACTGAAGTCCGGAAACAAGGTAAAAGTCTATCTGTCCGGTGAGGATTATCGACTGATCAGAAGTGAATACCAAAGCTATCATCCACAATTGGGGAAGGTAAGCTTGGTCAGGGATTACAGCAACTTCAAGACGGTGGATGGTATCAGCTTTCCAACGAAAATTGAAGAACAGCGAGGAGACCTCAACTTAATCTATGAATACAATAAGATCGTTCTCAACCCGGATTTCGATGACAAGCTCTTTACCGTGGATCGGGAGATCGACTCCGAATCACCGGAATTGACTAACGATGAAGTACTGGCGACAATCAGCGCTTATGTCTCTTATTTGAATGAATTCAGTCCCTTTACATCATCTAATGAAAAGATCAAAGTAGGCCTGAACCAACTGTGGAAAATGGGCCAATACAAAAACGTATCTAACGCCCAGGATTTGGCCAGCCAGCTTTCGGCTGATATTATTGACTTGACGGATGACCACCACTTTGGTATAGACTATAATCCTACGCTATCGGAATCACTGATGATGAGCGAAGGCGATGATGTCGAGTTTTCCGAGACGGAGGCGGAAAAAGCTCAGACCAAAGATGAGCGTGAGAATGACTTCTATTTTCAGAATATCCGGATAATGGAGGATCAGATTGGTTACTTCAAGTTATATCAAATCCCCCGAATAAAAACTGCTAAGGACCGAGTGGATGAAGTAATGCAGAAGATGTCCGAAGCAAAAGCGTTGATCATTGATCTTCGTGGTAATACAGGGGGTGCGGATGGCTTTTCTCAGTATGTGTCAAGTTACTTCCTCCCTGAAGGCACACTGCTTTTTGAAAGAAAAATGTTTGCTGGAGAAGAGACAAAATTCTTTGCAAAAGACGTTCCCGCTGATCGAAGGCTTGAAGATCTTCCTGTGTACATTCTGGTAGATGGAAGAACGGTATCGGCAGGAGAGCAACTCAGCTATTTATTGCAGAATCACGAGCGTGCTACGATCGTAGGAGAAACTACATTTGGAGCTGCACATGGTAGTATTGATTTGCCATTAGCGAATGGGCTAGTGGCTCTAGTACCAGTAGGTTATGAGATTCATATACAAAGCGGAAGAGATTGGGAAGGCACAGGCGTGGTGCCCGATGTAGTCTGTGATCCCAAAGATGCGCTGGAAAAGGCAATTGAGCTAATTAATAGGTAAGCCAATCACAGTTCCATCGCGGATAATGATTTGACTCCTACATTTTACGCGGTTATGTATCCTGTTGCACCGTAATTTTGCATAAAATTGCGACATGGGTCATCACCACGGACATCATCACCATAATCACGGCACTAAAAATCTGAAGGCAGCCTTCTTCCTGAACTTCTTTTTTACCATTATCGAGATCGTTGGTGGCCTCTACACGAACAGTCTGGCCATTCTTTCCGATGCCCTTCATGATTTAGGCGACAGCATGACCATTGGTCTTTCCTGGTACTTTCAGAAGCTCTCTGAGAAAGGCAGGGACGACCTTTATTCCTATGGCTATAAGCGCTTCTCCTTGCTCGGAGCTATTATTAATGCGATCGTACTTCTTTTGGGCTCAGCATTTATCCTTAAAGAAGCGATACCTGGTTTGACAAACCCCAATGAGACAGATGCTCAGGGTATGTTGATCCTGGCCGTCTTTGGGGTAATTGTGAATGGAGCTGCTGTCCTGAAATTGAGAAAAGGAACCTCGATCAATGAGCGAGTAATATCGCTGCATTTACTCGAGGACGTATTGGGTTGGGTTGCTGTATTGATAGGCAGTTTGGCTATGATGTACTATGATGCTCCATGGATCGATCCGCTACTTTCAATTCTGATTTCGCTCTTTATCATTTTTAATGTGGTCAAGAATTTAAAAAAGAGTTTTTCCATCATCCTTCAGGCCACACCGAAGGAGATTGATGTCAAGAGCATTCACGACAAATTACTTGGGCTTCCTGAAATCACGGATGTTCATGATTGTCATATCTGGACCATGGATGGGGAGTATCACGTGCTATCTACTCATTTGAGGTTGGACAAAGATTATTCGCTCAATGAGATGGCCAACATAAAGTCAAGGGCCAAGAAACTACTCAAGGAAGACGTTCAACACGTGACCATTGAGTTTGAAGGAAAGGATGAGCAATGTGAGGGTTGCTGAAAGTTAAAGGTTAACGAAGTAATTCAACATAGTCCATAAGCCATGTCTGGCTGAACCATCAATGAAATTGTCGACCCGGTAGTCCAGTCCAAGTTCCACCTTGTGCTTGGCATTAATGAAATAACCGATTGCAATAGCGGCCCGCTGTTCCCAGTCCGAATTTCCGGTTTGTAAATCAGCAATTTGCTCTATGGACATTATTGTATACCACTCACGATCGTTCAAGCTTTGACCATTAAGAGGAAGCTCGAAAGAAAAACGATAGCGTATTCTGAACCTGAGGTTGCTACCGGAGTTGAAGGTTTGATCTGTACGTAGTCGATGCGCCCAACGTATCGAAGAACCGCGTCTGGTCAAAGAGATCTGTTGAATCATTCGGGTTATACTTTCTCCATTTGTGAAGCGAAGCATGGTACCTCCTCCGATCGACCAGTCAGGTGCCAATCGATACGTTACGACACTGGTAAGGTCGGTACGCACATAGTTGTATGTGGCTTCCAGCGATTCTCCTGGAGCCTTGGTGAATAACCGCTGCATGGATTCTACTTGTCCGGTAATACGCCATTTGTTGCCAGCCCATCTATGCGAAACGGATACTTCCGGTAATAGCCCTCCGCGTATTTGTGATTGAGCTAATGGGGTACTCATTACAAGAAGTACAGTGATCAATAAATTCCGCATTAAAAATCAAGGTTATCTGTTGGGCGCAGTTCGATAGGTCGTTTACTGATGAGCCTACCTTCGGTATCAAATAATCCTTCCCACATCATATACTTACCGTCAAGAACAGCCTTAAACTCCACCTCGTAATGGATTCTTGCCAAGCTATTATCGTTGGACTTGATAGCCTGACTTAATTGCCGCCCGGAATCGGCAGTCCATTGTCGCTGTATTTTGTACAATCTGAATTTTTGAAGACGATCAAAAGCCTGGCTTAGGACTGACTTGATTTCCGAGTCAAGTTTTTTCCATCGTATGAGTTGCTCGACATCTTCTACATTTCCATCGGGTGAAAACTCAACACTGTAGCGTTTTCTGAGGTGTTTGAATTTGGCTTCGAAACTCAATTTTCCGGAGGTTGTTTCGCGATACCATTTGACTTTTTTCAGTGCTCCGAACGTATTGTCAAGCCATTCTTCGCTCATTTCAGGAACTGAACTATGCGAGATGCGTTCCTCTTTCTCTGATTTTGCATCCTGTCCCAAGGCGTGAAAACATAGCAAGATCATGAAGGGAAGAATACTAAGGTATCGTTTCAAAACGGCATTCATGGATTTGTGCTGTTGTCATTATTCAACCACAAAGTTAGGTATTGGTTCTACGAAAACTAGAGGAGATATCAACTACCTAAAGCCAGAAAAACCTGAGAGATGAACAGTGGGTGTACAGACTAAGAAGTCTGGTTAATTTATAACTTATCTGGACGAAATTCCTATGCCAATAAGAGATTCTCCTCTGTTAACAGGTGGAGTGCCAAGGATAAACAGAACTACACCGGTTTCCGGGGCATAAACTTCTTGAATGTGTTTGCCGAAGAAATCCGTGACATAGCCCACATGCATTCCTTTGGACACATAATCACCCGATTTTTTCAGAGGATAAAAGATCCCTTCGAAATCACTGGAAACATAGGCTCTTTCCGGAAAAAACAATTGACTGGGAGAAGCATCCAATTCACCTTCAGCCATTTTCAGCTCAATTAATATGCGTTCGACTCCATATGTGATTTTTTCAATCAAGTGTGGCTCAATAATGCCGAGTCTTCCGCATTCGAAGTCCATAGCGGGTAGCCCCCTCTTGAAGGCTTCCGCTGAACAGTACAAGCTCAAATTCCCTTCTTTGAGATAGTCCTTATCTGTTGTTCTGAATTCTATGATATAATCATAGCCTGCTGCCATTGCCATTGATTTGCCTATTTTTGAAACCTCCGGCATATTGTCATTTTGATAGTAGCCTACATAAGCTACAAGGTCTTCGGGTGCATCCCCACTGTGCATATCAATGAAATGTGTGCTTCTACCAATTACTTCTTCGCTAATAAAATGGGCTATTCGTTCTGTGATGGTTCCGTCTGCGCTACCTGGAAACACACGATTCAGGTTTTTATCATCCATCGGATTTACATAGGGAGATCTGCCAAGGAAACTTCCCAAATTGGCTATTTGAACCAAGATAACTGTCCCGGAGAGTTCTTGCGGATTGATCCTTTCTATGAGCTTTTGACCGGCCATGATTGGTGCATATTCATAACCATGAACCCCAGCCGTAATTCCTAAAACCGGACCTGATTTGGTGCCATGGAAGATTGTGATGGGGATTACTGTGCTGTCCTGAGTACTACTGATAGGAATTGTCCAGTGCCTTTTAGAGCCCGGAGCCACCACGTCTCCAAGGAAGGTAAAAGAGGACTGCCCCATTAATACTGGGGAGATGAGAAGCAGACTAAGTAAGATGAAATTTTTCATATAGCAGTGTTTACCCATTAGCAATAAGTGTTCTTAAACTGCAACGGCCTTTCGTCTTTCATTCAAGGCCAGAACGAGCTCATGAATTGAATCAAAGGATTTTTCGTGGTCTTCGTCTACGAATTTCCAGAATTGATGATCCTCGGTGTTTTCGATAATGACTCTTGTATTGACATTGGGTTCTACCTTGATACCCGCCCTTTCCATTGCGCGTTGCGTCCAGTAAATTGATTCTTGATCACCACCCACTATTGACACAGACAGATCGTATTCGGTATGGATATTAAATGAGCCACTTTGTCGATCAAAATTTATACCCTCGCTTCGAAATGCAGCTTCGAAAGTACCATTCAATACCAGATCTTCCGGGGAACCGATATGCAGATCCCCTCCTTTCGGGATCAACCAGATTCTGTCGGAACCTCTCAGGGCCAAATCCATGTCATGCGTGGAAAGGAGAATTGATTTACCTGACTGGCTCGCCATATTTCGAAGCAGTTTCATGATTTCTACTCTACGTGGTAAATCTAAAAAGGCAGTCACTTCATCCAGAATCATCACCTCAGGTTCTTGGGCGAATGCTCTGGCAACCATGATTTTTTGTCGTTCTCCATCGCTAAGTTCGGAGAGTGATCGATCGACCAATTCTTGTGCTCCTGCCATTTCAACAGCTTCCTGGATGATTCTATGATCATCCTGACTCAGCTTACCCGACCAGTTTGTATGGGGATATCGTCCTAATGCGATCACCTCATAGGCAGACAACATTCCCGCACTTACCCTTTCAGTCAGTACAAGGCTGAGTCTCTTCGCTAATTGCTTAGGAGGTATGCTATAAATGTCTTGTCCGTTGAGGAATACCTCTCCGTTAAGAGGTTTTTGCGCTCCTGAGATAGTGCGCATCAAAGTTGACTTACCTGCCCCGTTCGGGCCAATCAGACATACAAGTTCTCCTTTGTGGAGTTCCGCGTTGATGTGGGCTGTGACGATCGCTTTACTCTGTTTGGAGGTATACCCAGTGGTAAGGTTTTTAATCTGCAGTACAGTTTCCATGGCTTAATCTTTTCTCAATGCTGTAACCGGATTTACAAACATGGCCCTTCTGATTGGTGATAGAGAAGCCATTACCGAAATAAGAGCAAGTCCAATTGTCGCCAATAAGTATACGGAGATATCCGTTAGCGTCACGTTGAACAAAAATGGGAGTATAGGACGCAGTAAGAATGGAGCTAGTGCCAGTCCTATGATAATCCCTACACCGGATATTTTGAGCACATCTTTCATGGCTAATTGTAAGATGTTTGACCCCGAGGCTCCCAAGACTCTTCTTAGGGCGAGTTCCTTGACTTTCATTACCAAAATGAAGGTGATAATACTAAATAACCCTACGGCTGCCGTAATGCTTCCAATGATCGCAATGGCCAGAAACAATGCACTTGAAACCTTCGATTGCCAATTGTTGTCTGCCACGCGGTCATCCATCATCATATATTCGAAAGTAGGTTGGTTTTCATCGATAGAGAGAATTGTCTCAGTCAGTCGGGGAGCCAGACTATTCATAGGACTATTCGTTTTCACAACATAGTAGGCATCAATTTCGGTATAGGCCAGAATCGAGACATAAACACTCGGGATATTATCACCTGTGATGCTCTGATGCTTGACGTCATTAACGATTCCTGTGATTGTCAGAAGCGGATTGTCCCTACCTCGACTTCCTACTTTGATACGTTTGCCTAGGGGGTTTTCTCCGGGCCACATTTTCTCAGCCAGTTGCTGATCAATGATCACTTGACTCGTTTGAGCGGTTACATCTGACTCATTGAACCCGGTGCCACTTAAGAACTCAATGTTCATCGCTTCAAAATAATTGGGCATCACCTTTTGAACACTGATAAAGGGGTTTTGAGCTTGCTCTACTTCAGGTTGGCCCTCCAGTGCGAAGTTTGTTTGTGCATCTGTTGAGGTGTTCACGATATCTGTCAATGGTAAAATACTGTTTACTGTAACCGATTCTACACCAGGGACAGAGGCTATCCTATTCGTGCTGATTTCATAAAAATTACGAATCATCTCAGGTTTTGAATATTTGTACCAGGCAAGGGCAATTCGAAATGTGGCTCTTTCTTCGGTGTCAAATCCCAGATTAGTTTGTCGAGCTTCATTGAAGCTTCTATATAGCAATCCTCCACCAACAAGTAGTAGGATACTCACAGCAATTTGAAGGGTAGCAAATGCTCGTTGTATCCTGTTTTGTTTTCTACTGCCCGTAGTGTTTTGACCATCCTTCAGTTTTTCCAGGATGTTATTTCTGGAAAAGTGTGACATCCATGGCACTAATCCAGTGATTAGTCCAAGTAACACTGCCAATCCAAAGGCATAAAGGAATACGCTTATATTGATTTCCACATTAATCCAGTAGGGCAAGTATTGGCTCACCAGTGATTCTGAAATATCAATAAAGTACCAACTTAAGGCCAGCCCGACCACACTTCCTGTGATCGACAGGATTAGGGAATTGGCAATAAAACCACTTATCAATTGGGAATTAGAAGAGCCCAGCACTTTGCGAACGGCTGTCTCTTTGCTTTGACGAATTGCTTGGCTAACGATCAGATTCGAGACGTTAACGACTGCTATGACCAACAGGAAAATTGCTGCCCCCGCCAGTAACCATAAGTATCCATTGATATTTCCGACAAAAAGCTCTTCCAGAGGTTCAGCAAAAAATGTGACACCAAGATTGCTGTCCTGAAATCGCTGCTGCTGAAGCTCACCAAATCGCTTCAATTCTTCATTGAATTGCTTCAGTGTTACACCGGCCTTCAGCCTGGCCAAACCTATAGCTGGCCTGAATGCACGATTGGTCACCGCCCGATCGGTATAAGCCATGGCACGGAAGGCTTCATTTCTTACCGGAAAACTGAACCCTTCTGGCATTACCCCATAATTGGCGTATCCTGCAAACCCGTCCAGAGTAACGTCCAGCCCGACCACATCAGGATTGCTGTCGAATCGTCTTTGCCAGAATTCGTGGGTGAACATTAGGGTATGAGAGCCTCTTTTGTCCAGTGTTTCCGGCCAGTGATCTCCAATCATAGGTTCGAAGCCAAGCACCTTGAACAGGTTGCTGGTTGCAAAAGTGGTGGTCAATTCTTCAGGTGGTTTTCCGTCTCCACTCAGATTATATCGACCACCATCACGATATCCGGCAATGTCCTCGATTAAGTTCAGTTCCTCTTGCATATCGAGGAATTCGGGATACGAGAGGAGGCCACGTTCATCACCTTTAGAAGAATAAACCTGCACCAGGCGATCCGGATCTTTAAAAGGGAGAGGTGTCAAAAGCAATGCATCGATATAGCTGTAGATGACGATACTCGTACCAGTGACAATGGCAATTGTGAGAATAATAATCAGCGAAAATGCTGGCCTTTTTCTCAAACCTCGAAATGCGACTTTTAGGTTTTGTGTGAAGTTCATAATCAAAGCTTTTGTTTAAAATTCGAACCCTCTCATTTTCTTGTTTTTTAATATTACCCACATCACCACAGGGGCGCCTAGTAGTGCGTTTACCGCATTTAGATGAAGAAAGTGCTTCTCCCATGGAAGGTGAACAAAGAGATCTGCAGCCTGGGCCACGATCGCTCCCAATAGCATCACTGCAGGCATCAATATTTTATGATCGGAAGTATTGAAAATACCACGTGCCATATGTGGAATAATCAGCCCTAAGAACAGAACCGGACCACAATAAGCGGTAACGGGACCGGCCAATAACACAGCACATCCCAGAGTGATCAATCGGGTTCTTTTAACTGACATTCCCATGCTTCGGGCGTAGTTTTCTCCGAGAAGGAAAGCGTTAAGGGGTTTAGCCATCAGCCATCCTCCGATTAAGCCGAGAACCACCATTGGAACAAGAACCGGAAAATGTTCCCAATAGACGCCAGCAAAACTGCCATCGTTCCAACCCGCGTAGATCTTGCCTTGAGATTGATTAGTGAAGTGGAGGATCACACTAATCAGCCCCTGTGCCAGATAACCGAGCATCAATCCAAAAATAAGTAGTGTGATAGTGCTTACATATCTTGAAATAGCCACCATCAAGAGTAACACTAACAAACAGCCTAACATCGCTCCGGCCACAATACTTAGATTGCTCAAAAACTCGAATTTTTCTAAGAATGAGGACCCGATCACCGCAGCGGCTGTTACTACCAGTGCCACACCCAGTTGAGCTCCGGCAGTGAGCCCTAATGCCCATGGCCCGGCAAGTGGGTTTCTGAACAACGTTTGTAGTTGAAGACCTGCAGCCCCCAGTGCCGCACCGCCCATCATCGCAGCCAGGGTACGAGGTAACCTCAATTCTAAAATGATTGTGCTCCATGTAGCATCAGCTGCCGTTCCTGTCAGTACATCAATAATTCCACTTACGGGAATAGATACTGAACCAATTCCAAGCTCCATTAGGAACACTGCTATTACAGCAATGATCAAGACAGGAAAAAGAAATAATCGGGAATGACTCTGTAACCTAACTTTCGTTGGTTTTGTGGTGGCGGATGTAACGGCTGTTGTCGACATGGCTAATGGGTCAATTTTTGATTTCTATTGGATCCAGAAAATAAAGATCGTGTTCGGGTAAAAGTTCTGGATGGAAAACTTTAATCATATCACTCAGAAGGAGATCTGGTTTCATAGGAGCTGATTGGTACCAATCACTGGCTCCAGTCTCCTCGTATCGCTTAAAATGGTGAAAAAGCTGTCTATTGCGATAGGCAGGAAAACTCTTCATATAAGCTTCTACGGGCCATCCATCAGTGGTTCGTTGAAACGAAATAATGTATTCAATCTCGTTTGCTTTTTGTAATACCAATTCATCGGAAATCGCAATGCCCTCAGATAGTACATCCTCAACGGTTGCAGTGATTGCTGCCTCTTTATCCTCAAAAGGATTGACTGCACCTGCTAGTGTCATGAGTTGAGCTATCCCACCGTTGGCACGCACGGTCCAGGAGCCTTTTCTACTATGCATTGCCCAAATGGCAGAGGGCTTGGTCTTGGTATTTTTGACCAACGAGGCCAATGAATCACATCTTGATTTCACATAATCAAAATAGGCATTTGCCTTGGCTTCTGCATTCAGGAATAGGGCATCGTATTTAATCCATTCCAATTGTCCCAAAAAAGTGGTCTCACTCCAGGAAAATTCCGGTGCTGTATTAAGCCCGAGTTGACGGCTACGATCTACTCCATCTGCCTGTGTTAAACTGGCCACCGTAAGCAATGTCACATCTGGCCTCGAGCTTAACAGGATTTCAAGGTTGGGACCGGTATGCCATGAAGCCCCTATTTCAAGCAATTCACCGCGGTCAAAGCGAACTTTCAGGCTTTTATCGTACACATTTTTATGCCCCAGCCCTACTAACTGTTCATCGGCTTCCAGGGCCAGGAAACGAGTGGGTGCATCATCAGCATTCCCAGCGATGCTGCGTGCAGGGATTTCGATGACCTGAGCACCTTCTAGTTCCTCAGTCAATGGGGGAGCGGGCGTTCCACGCTGAACTAAAACCATCACATCATTAAAAGCGCTGGCCCACGAAAGAGAATCTGAACCTTGTTGCGCTGCTCCTTGACCTACTTTCGCTCTGACTACCTTGTAGTTTTTATAATAGGTGACACTGAAGTTCCTGGCATGATTGACCACGGTTTTCTCTGGAAAATAGTCGAATTCAGGATCAAATTCGGCTACAGTCTCAACCTTTAAATGGCTCGATCCACATGAGGACAAAAGAACCAGGGTGCAGATTAATCCTATATTTTTCAAGGTTGGAATCATAGTTTTTCAAGCTTTCCAAAAAAGTGAAAATCGTGATTTGGTAATAATTCAGGGTGGAACAATGAGACCAAATCTTCTAATACCCAATCTGGTCGAATTGGGGCCATATTGTACCAATCATAGGCATCGCGTTCCGGTTTGCTACGCTTGTAATAATGGTATAGATTGTTTTGACTCCAAGCCACGAATTCTTCTAGATATCGTTCGGAGGGCAAAAGCACACTTGCAGTGCCTTGGCTAATGATCCAGTGTTCGGCTTTATGACCGAGTTGAAGCCACTGCTCATTGGTAAAAGAAGTTCCGATAGGACTGAAAGGAAGTGTAAAGTCTTCCGCTGGATTAACGACTCCTGCGTCCCTTAGAAGTCTGGCTTCCGCATTATTTGCGTGGGCCATCCAAAAACCACTATCAACATAATGTCCCCATAGGCAAACAGGTTTATTTTTTATGTCCATAACTGCAGACTTGAGTGAAATTACCCGCTGCTCAATTCTGTCAAACCATTCATTCGCTTCTTTTTCCAAATTGAAAAAAAGAGCACAATATTTAATCCATTCTGCCCGAGCCATATAATCTCTTTCTGCCCAGTCGAATACCGGGGCTGTAACAATGCCCAGCTGGCGTAATTTCGTAAGCGACTCATTAAAACCGATACGGGAGAGTACCATTAGAAAGATTTCCGGTTTACGGTCTAAAAGAACTTCCATATTAGGTGGAGCTGCCCAGCTATAACCAACAGTACCCAAGTCACCCGATTTGACTTTTGACCAAAGTGTATCGTCATAAGTTTTGGTACCGCCAATAGCAACCTGCCACTCTGATAGCCCCAACATATCCATCCAAATCTCCAATCCAGAACTATTGGTGGCAATATTCTGCTTAACCGGAATCGTGATAACCTTAGCACCTTCAAGCTCTCCGCTCAGAGCCGGAGTAGGAGTGCCTCGCTGAACAAGGACCATTACGTCTTGAACATCTTCAACTTCTGGAGTTTGAGCACTCCAATTACCAAGTGTAGCACTAGTGCGCACTACCTTGTAATTATTGTGGTAGCTGACGCTGAAATTTTTTGCATGATTTACGGATACTTTTTTCAGAAAATAGTCTGTGTCCACTCCATTTGCCTTGATCTCTTCCCGATTGTTCTCTGAAAGAGAATTTGAGCAGGCGACAATCAGAAGTACGGAGATGGCCAGCATTGTCTTCTTTGCATGGTATGGGCTTACATTAAGTATCAATCGCCTGGTTTGTTAAGTTTTACTTTTTCAAAAAACAGTGGAACATGATCAGGTAAGATTTCGGGGTAGAGTATTGCCACTAAGTCTTCCATGACAAGGTCGGGTCTCGCCACGGCTAATTCCTGCCAGTCATAAGCATTTCGTTCCGGAAGGCTTCGCTTGTTATAGTGATACACGTTTGCATCTCTGTAGGAACGGAATTCACGCAAGTAGTTGGCCGGGGGCCAACGGGCATCTGTCTCGCTGTTGCCAAACCAGTATTCTGCTGCGTTGGCGAGCTGCAACAAATGTTCATTGGACATAGGGACGTAATGAGTAGGTCCATTATCCTCAAGCACATTAATCGCACCGCCTGTGTTCAACAAGGAAGCATAGTAGTCGTTGCGGTGTACCCACCAGTCATAAGCTCCAGCGGGATGAAACGTTAGAAAGGCAGTTTTTCTGGTTCCAGCAGATTCTACCTTTTTTTTCAAATCATCACTTCTTGTTTTTACCAAATCGACAATCTCACGGGCCTTTTTTTCCAAGTTGAAAAATAAAGCTGTGAATTTTATCCACTCAACCTTTGCCATAAAGAATGGTTCGCTCCACCCCAAATGCGGAATCACGCGGATACCAAATTTCCGGTCTTTTCTCATCAACTCAAGTCCACGGGCTTCAGTCGTGAAGAACAAAAACAGGTCTGGATTCATAGAGAGCAGCAATTCCTGCTGTTGTGGACTATCAGCTCCATATCCTATGGACGGAATTTTGTTTGAAACCAGGTAATTGTAAACGGTTTCATCGTAGATATCTGATCCTCCGGCACCCACCACCTTATTAAGCACTCCAAGGTCCTTGATACGTATCATCTCGGATTTGTTGTTAACCGCTACGGATTGAATAGGGATTTCGACAATATTGACGTTTTCCAAGTCTCCTATCAATTCCGGTGGTGGTGTTCCGCGTTGTACCAGCAGCCACTTTTCATCTACTTTATAGCTTCGTCTTGGGCTATCATAGTGTAAGTGGACGACCTTATAATTGCCATGATAGGTGACTGAAAAGTTTTTGGAATAGGCGATGGAAGCCTTTTCCGGAAAGTAATCTTTTTGAGGGTCAAATGTGCTGTATTCCAACTGATCCACCGGTTTACCTCCACAGGCAAACAAGATTATCAGGATCATTATGCTGAGAATACTTTTCATAATTAGTTGTAAAGGCTGTTATTTACATCAAGGGGTAACTTCATTGCCTTGTCAAATCGGTCCATAAAGTATAATTCATGATTCAGTTCTAGCTCCGGATAAATTAATCCAACTAGATCAGCAAGTACAAGATCAGGCCTCACCACAGCGCGACCATACCAATCGAATGCGTTGGCTTCAGGCTTGCTTCTTTTCATATTGTGGTAAAGTCTTCCGGATTTCCAGGAATCAAATTGATTCATAAAATTTTGGGAAGGTAAGGCTGCCGAATGTGCATCTCCAATAACCCAGTGTGTTGCCTTATGCGCTTTAGACAGAAATTCCTCACTGCTCATCGGATCACCATTATTCTGAACCGGTCCCGAAAGATCTTCCAGAACGTTCTCCACCCCAATATCTCTCATAAACTGAGTCTCAATACTATTCTTGTGAACCACCCACCGATCCTTTCCAGCGTAATATCCCCAGACCATAGATGGCTTTTTGTTTAAGTCAGCTGTCAACTTTCGAATGTTTTCAACCTGCCCCTTTATTTCATCAAACTTTTGATTGGCCATTTCTTCCGCATTGAAGAATAGTGCGTAATACTTGATCCACTCCGCCCTTGCCAGATAGTCGCTTTCTGCCCATTCAAATACCGATGCAGTAGGAATTCCAAGCTGCCTGCTTTTGTCCATTGCATCCGCAAAATCAAGATTAGAAAGGTTCATCAGGAAGAGGTCAGTTCTTCGTTCCAACACCACTTCCAGATTGGCAGGTTGATGCCAACTGTATCCTATTTGGGCCAGATCTTTGTCCAGAACCCTTTGTCTGACAGTGTCGTCATACGAAATTGCTCCACCCACCGCTACTACTCGATCAAATAAGCCAAGTTCATCCATGAATGTTTCTCCGTTTTCAATGTTCACCGCCACTCGCTCTGCCGGTATAGGAATGATTGTGGCATTTTCCAAATCGCCTGTCAATTCGGGTGCCGGTGTTCCTCGTTGAACGAGTACCATAACGTCTTGCTTGATTTCATCACCATTACCTTCCCAGGAACTTAAGCGAGCATTTGTTCTAACGATCTTATAATTTTTATGGTAGGAAACACTGAAGTTTTTGGCATGTTGAGTTACTGCCTTGTGTGTGAAGTAGTCTTTATTGGAGTCAAAGTTTGCGGTCTCTAAGTTCGTAGATGTATGGGGTCCGCAAGAACAACACAGTGCTATAGATATTATGGCCAGGGTATTCCTCATTGCTTGGTCAGTTTTACTTTTTCAAAAAAGATCGGTTCATGATCCGGAAGTAATTCCGGATAGAAAATCGAAACCAGGTCTTCCAGTACCAGGTCTGGTCTTACTTCTGGGGTTTCATACCAGTCATAAGCATTGTTGGCATGGTTCGTTCGTTTTTGGTAATGGAATACATTTCCTTCTCGATAAGACTTGAAACTCTTCAGATAGTTCATGGGTGGCCAGTTTTCATCTGACACATTGTTGACCATCCAAAAGTCTGCTTCCTTTGCAAGTTCCAAAAGCTGCTCATTGTTCATACCGACACTGTGCGTTGGTCCGTCATCCTTCAATATATTATTGCTGACCGCCTGAAGATAGGAAGCGTAAAAATCATTGCGATGTGCTTTCCAATCGGCTTCATCGGAAGGGTGGTAAACCAGAAAAGTAGTCTTTTTTTCAGGTAAGGACTCGACTTGTTCCATTAGTGCGTCACATCGCTCCTTGATTTGATCAAACAGTTTATTAGCCTGATCTTCTTTATTAAAGAAGAGGGCAGAGAACTTTATCCATTCGGACTTTCCCAGGAACGTTTGTTCTCCCCAGGCAAAGCTCGGGATCGCGTTGATGCCAAGCTCACGAAGTTTATTCATTCCATCGAGTCCCTCGTTGTCGTAGGTGTGCAAGGCCAAAAGCTCGGCTCCAGCCGACATGAGTAGTTCCGGTTTGGGTACAGCATGGAAACTGTATCCAATCGAGGCAATTTTTTTCTCTTCCCAACGAGCACGAAGTTCGGGATCGTAAATATCTCCTCCACCCATACCAACAATGTGATCGATCAAGCCAAGGCTTTTAATTCGAATCACCTCACCATCGTGATTTGCCGCTATTGTAGCAATGGGGATATCAATGAACCGGGCGTCTTGAAGTTCTCCGGTTTTAGAAGGAGGAATGGTTCCACGCTGAACCAACACCAATTTCTCATTAAAGTCCATGGACTTTCCTTTACTTTTAAAGTGCAGATCTACCACTTTATAATTATCGTGGTAACTCACGGAGAAATTCTTAGCATACTCAACACTTACTTCTTCCGAATTAGTAGAGGGTAAACTATTAATGAGTTCTTCACTTTTGTGGTTTACATTATCCGGACTTTTGCACCCTGCAGTGGACATCAAGATCAAAGTCGATACAAGGGCAAAACGTTGACTCCAAAAACGTGTTCTATTCAGCTGAGTGATCATAAGAGCTCCATTAAAACTGTTTCATAAATGTGATTTTGGCGATCGTCTGTTGTTGTTCGAATGGATTTTCCAATCCACTAATGCGAGTATTATTAAATACAAGATAAAGAAATGATAAGGGTTGGTATTCCCAACTAAGTCGCACATTCCATCGGCCTTGCTCATCAAAGGTATTGTATTGATAAAAAGAAGAAAGTTGAAGCCTTGGATTGGCCGCAAAGCGGGCTCCAAACGTGCTCAAGTGAGTTTCGAGGTTACTGTTAAGCTCACCCAGATCCCTAAGCCGATTGTATTCATAATCGAAGGTAAATGCCATTTTAGGATTTGGTGCTATACGAACACCAGATGTTACACGTTCTCGTTTTCCGTTATAAAACGTACCCCATTCCAGTTGCCCGCTTAACGACCATTTCTTGGATTGGTCGGTATTGAATCGTATTTCATGGCGGGTATAGTAGTAATCGTCCTGAGCAATTTGCACCCCAAGTGGAGCAAAGTCGAAATTTATATTCTGCCAGGTCGGGAATATCGAGTAGGAAAGAAAGCTTCCATCAGTGAAGAATATCCAAACCGGGAATAACCAAATATTTGCTTGTTGGAACTTGCCGGGATCGCTGGCATCATGATAGTAATCCACAAAAAAACCAGGATCCCATCGTCTTATCCAGGGAAGCTTTTTAGGCCTGAGAATCAAGTAACCTCCTGGGTTATGGCGAATGACGTTGGTTTGTCTAATAAAACCCATGGCCGGATTGTAGTTTCCGGTTGTTGCTTCAGTGACCCATCCCCAATATGAATTATTGGCGGAGCGTCCGGCAAAAAATCGTCCCGCAAACCCTGCTCGGTTCTGTTCATGGTCGATCGATGCTGATGCCAGGTAAACAAGAGACCAAATACTGGAAGGTCTGATCAGACCATCAACTGTGACGGTGCTATTGTTTTGGGTAGACAAGCCTAAGGCTCCTGAAGCCTCATCCAATCGATGAGTGACCATAATACCTATATTGTTTTCCCGACCATAGTTTCTAAGATATCGAGCTACGGCAAAATTGGCAGCTGCTGAGTTTTGTGTCTCTGCCTGGTGCATATAAAGGCCGGCAATGGCCTTTTTTTCGTCCCGGACCGTGAATCTGGTACCGGCATCAATTCTTGCAGGGGCCGCATTAAAATTACCTTGAAGTCCAATTCGTCTGCTGAAGAATGGTCGAATTGAAGTCTGCCGACCTCCCGCCCAGATACCAGAATTTTCCAGAAAAAACTGGCGTCTTTCTGGGAAGAAGATGTTGAATCGTTCCAGGTTGTTTACGGCTCGATCTACATCGGCCTGGGCAAAATCCGTGTTAAAAGTAAAATCAACTACAGTGTTGGGATTCACCGCCCATTTTATGTCACCTCCCAGTTTGAAATCACTCTCGTTTATAGTTCTGCCATCGGCCGTGCGCTCTTCGTTTTGGTAAAGCGAATATGGCTCCACTCTCACGTTGGCGCTTGGATCAGGCAATTCCAGACCTGTAAGGCGAGCGGCATAGGTCATCCGGTAAGGAGAAAATGATTGTGGAATAGCTGGGAAAACAGTGATTTCGTAATCTCTTCGTGCCAATCGATTAAAAGTAACTCCCCATTCGGCTTTTTCACCTTTGGCAACAGCATCATACCGCAGCGATTTGAAAGGGATTGCGAATTCGGCATAAAAACCATCTTCAGTTCGGCTTGTTCTTACTGACCATAATGCATTCCAATCATTATCCGTTACCGAGTCGTTAAAGTTCTGTAAGTCGCGTTGGTTGCCAAAGGGAGTGGTTTGAAAGGCTACTGCAAACTGTTTTAAGTTTTGAGGATCAAGCTGGATCCCAAAAATATCGTTTTCATTCCAGGCAAAATCTCTACGAAGGTCCTGAACCCGGATTCCTTTTCTTCCCAGTGAATCCTGGCAGAAAGCCCCGACATACAGGTTTTTGTCATCAAATAAAATGCGTACCTCGGTTCTGTATTTGTAATCACCACCCTGACGTGGCTCCATACGAAAGAAATTGGAGGTAGGCACCGCGCGGTCCCAATCTGCCTCATTAAGAATTCCGTCTATTCGGATAGGTGAAGTGGTCCTGATTGCTCGTATTTCTGGTGGGTTATCCGGAGGAGGAAAATTACCTTCAGTGTTTTGCGCGAGCAAACCGGTACTGAGAAGTAACAGTCCAAAGAAAAAATTGCCTTTCATATTTTTGAGCTTTGAGTTCGTTTATTGCATGATTTTCTCCATCTCATGCGCACCTCTGGTTCTAAATCCTACGATCAATAGGCCACTGGCCAAAACCAACAACACAGTGGAGTTGATGGGTATCGGAGAACGGATCGCAGTTTTATCAAAATGGAATTCCGGAAACTGACCAATTATTTCCTTCCTAAAAATCTTGCCTTCAAATGTCATTGGCAGAAAAAAATCCCGCCACTGTTCGGCAAAGTCTCTTACATTTTGTCGATAGGAATCGTAATGTTCCGATGATGTCTCGGCAAGGTGATTCAGAGAGTTTTGGGCCAGAATTGCCGGTGATAAGTAGGCAAAACGAGATACCCAGGTTTGTTGTTTTTCTAAATTCGTATTGTATGTACTGAGTAGTGGCTGAATTCTTTGCTCCACCATGTCTTTAGCTGCAAAATACTGCTGGGTTCTTCGAAGTGACTCATCCGAATCTGCATTAACTCCGATTAATTCTGGGTGATTTCTTAAATAATCATCCAATAATTTGTCCTGCTCCTTGACGACTTCGGCTTTCAATGATCTCATTTCATTGACAAGTAAAGCTCTGGACGGAACCGGATAGACGGCATTGGCCCATTGACTAGCAAGAGAAGGAATGGCCAAAACAAAGACGACCCAAAAACCAAGCATCACGATGACATTTCTTGAACTCGACCTTCCTTGTAAATTGATCAAATAGGCTAAGGCAAACCAAAATGCCGAATACAGTATAATAGTTGTAAATAACTGAAGTGATTTAGCATTGAAATTATTTCCATTGAATATCAAAACGAGACCCAGGCAAAGGCTGAGCAGACCACTGATCACCACAAATCTGACGGAAAGCTTTTGCAGGAGCCATAAACTGACATTCAATGGACTGGAGGCGATAAGAACGAGAGAGCCGCTTTCCTTTTCTGTACTCAGGATGTTATAACTGAAGCTAATGATTACCAAGGGTAAAAGGTAGACAACTACAAAAGCCAAGTCGAAATGTCCCATGAGCAGGCTTACCGGACTGGTGAGTTCTGTGAACCCGAGCGTATAGCTGTCTCCAGTCATGATGGGTTTAATATAATGACTGAACATATCGCTTTGCCCTGTGGCGATAAAAGTGAGTGAGGTAGGATGAAACGCTGCTACTCTGGGATATTGATCCCCTACTGCCGTAGGAGAAGTTGGGTACCACCATGGCTGTAGATTAACCTCAAAACCGTTTGAAATGGAGTCGAGCTGTGTTGCCATAAGAATATCTGCTTCCTTCATAGCAGTGACAGCCTGAGCTATATTTTCTTTCCGTTGGGATACATGGTTGGTTCCATTCCATCCAGCATAAAAGCACAAAACAAACAAGAGGACAGCAATTGACGCCAGCCAATAATTTCTGAAAATAGATCGGAGTTCCGTTTTAATATTCAGTGATAGCATAAGGGCTAAGCTTTTTTGGCCTGATCCCTAATGCCGGCTATGTCCAATAGTCGTCTATCCATACATTATACTTTGCATTTCGCTTTTGCGCTTTACGCCAAAGCTGATGAACATCAGTAGCGCGATTATTCCTAAAAGAATTATGGAATTCATTAGAACAGGGGAATCCACATTGGACTTGTCAAATTCAAATTGTGGAAGTTGATCGAGCATTTCCTTGGTAAATGGTTTGTCCTGAAAAACCATTGGGAGGAAAAAGTCACGCCACTCATCAGCGAAGCTGAGAACGCTGGTTCTGTAAGCGCTGTAATGAGCAGTGGAAGTTTGGGACAAATGATTCAAGCTGTTTTGAAGTAGGACCGCAGGCGATAGGAAACTTAATCGGTCAACCCAATCTTGTTGCTGTTTCAAGCTTTGATCATAAGAATTCAAAAGTGGAGTCATTTCCTGGATGACCATGTCCTTTGATGCAAAATAACGTTGCCACCATCCATACGCAGTACTTTCATCAGCATCTCGGGTAATGAGCTCCGGATGATTCCTTAAGTAATTATCCAGAATCTTGTCCTGTTCTTTGTCCAGTTCCGCCTGAAGTGTTCGCATTTCGTTGATCAACAATGCACGTGAAGGCATTGGGTAAAAGGCATTGGCCGTTTGACTGATTAGAGACGGAATTGCCAAAACTAAAGTGACCCACAGGCCGAGCATTACGATCGCATTTTTTGCACTTGACCAGCCTCTTAGGTTGATAAGAAAAGCCAGCGAAAACCAGAAAGCTGCGTAGAGCCAGACAGCCAAAAGAAAACGAAATGTATCTATACCCAGACCGGACCCATTTAAGGAAAGCATAAGAAGCAAACACAGGCTCAATAAGATCGCCACTATTACAAATCGGATCATGACTTTCTGCAAGAGCCAGAGCTTCAAATTCATTGGACTGGAAGCAATAAGTACCAATGATCCCTGTTCCTTCTCACGGCTTAAAATGTTGTAACTGAAACTAATTATGACCAGCGGAAGGAGATAAACCAGTACAAATGCCGGATCAAAGTTGCCCATCAATAAAGTCACTGGACTTGTAAGTTCAGTGAAAGCAATGCTGAAGTTGTCACCGGTAAGTGTAGGCTTGACATAGTGGTTGAACATATCACTTTGTCCGGTTGCAATGAGACTTAATTCACCGGCTTCAAAAGCAGCTACCCGCGGACTCCGGTCCCCTGTTGCTGTTGGCGAATTAGGAGCTTGCCAGCTAGGAAGGCTGATTTCAAGTCCTTTATCGATTGAATCAAGACGTGCTGCGACTAAACGATCTGAAGCTTCCATCTCAGTTAAAGCCGCAGAAATGTTTGCTTGCCTTTGAGTAACATGCTGATAACCGTTATTTCCAGCGTAAAGGCACAGGCTCAATAGCAAAATGGTAATGGAAGCCAACCAATAGTTTCTGAAAATAGTGCGAAACTCTGTAACAATGTTCAGCGATAACATAGTCCTTAGAGTTTTTTAGTGGAGATGAAAAGGCCTGCAAATGCCAGCACCAACCAGCCAGACAAGACCGCTATATTCTTCTGATTTTCACCAAGTACCTCATTGAATGAAGGAGGCTCATATGAGAATTCGGGAATTTCTGCCCAAAACGACTTGTCTGCCTTGTATGCCCAATTCCCATACTGCGAATTCTGAGCGAAGTCATCATTCAGCGCTTTTTGAAGTTGGATTCGGTATTTTTCCGCGGCATCAGAAAAATGCCAGTGTGTGTTGTAATCAGTTCGTGCCAACGACATGGAAAGGAATCGAACCGGCAGATAGGGTGATAATACAGTCAACTTTCTATAAACACTGGTTTGGGCACTATGAACTTCTTTAAGTTGACGATAGTGTTTGAAATAGATTTCTGCCTCATGTTCCTCACCTTTTTGCATTCGAAAGCCATCGTAATTGAACGGTAGCTCTTCAAGTGTACTTACATTATATGCTTTCAGTGTTTCTTCTTCGAGTTGTTTGGCTGCCTCACTCCAAGGGTCGTGTCCATCCAGACCTTTTGATTTATCCAAAGCAACAGCCTCATCAAAAGCTTGCTTGGTAGGGTAGGGGTAATTGGTCTCGGCAATATTTGTTGCTGCTTTAGGTACGGCTAGGCAACTTACAATCCAAAAAGCCAGTAGCCCAACAAGAGCGATTCCTGAATTCCTTGCGAGGCACGAAACGATAATTGAAATGCAGGCAAATATGGCATAATAGGCCAGGTAAATAAGCATCATGACCAATAAGGCATTCCAACTAAACTGACCGAAGTCTCCCAGAGAACTTAGCAGAACCCCAGCTAACAGGAACACAAATACGGTAATGATGGCAATTGGTATAAATACTCCAAGCCATTTTCCGAAGGCCAAAAGTCTCATACTCACACCTTGGCTTTTGATCAGATTGATTGTCCCTCGTTCACGCTCCTTAGTGAATGCATCATGACCAATCAGTATCACTAAAAGAGGTATTATGAAAAGAAGAATAAAGTCAGGAGTCAATTCTCCAAAACGTGCCAAACCGGTTTGGTCGGCAGCAGCCATGTACTGGGCCTCGTTCCTTTTATGCGCTTCGAGGAATATTGAAATTCCAACAAATTTATCCACTCCCTGATCAATCAGAGATAACGGATATTTTGGCTTAAAGGCATAGGTCCCGTAATGGGCTGCATTGTGTGGGTTCTTATCGTCCTGACTTTCCCAAACGTTCCTTTCATTGTTTTGTGCCTGATAATGCTGTTGTTGCACTGATCGATAGTAACCAGTACTAATAAAAACAGCAATTGCGGTTAGCAGAATAACAATCAATCCGGCAATTCGAAACTGTCCGGATCTAAGTACTTCGCGTAATTCCTTTTTGGTTAGTATTGAGATCATAATTACCGGGTTTAGTTCATATGAGCGAGGTAGAGTTTTTCCAGATCGCTATGATTGATGTCTTCGGCCGAAAGCTCTTCCACTAACACGCCCGCTTTCATTATGCCGATATCTGTTCCTGTTTCTTTGGCTCGAAATAGATCGTGTGTTGCCATTAAAGTGGCTACTCCCTGATTGCTGAGTTTTACCAATAGTTCCGAAAACTCGTTACTGGCTTTTGGATCAAGACCGGAGGTGGGCTCGTCAAGCAGTAAGGCTTTAGCCTTCTTTGCAAGAGCAATGGCAATGCCCACTTTTTGACGCATACCTTTTGAATAGCTTTTTACCCTTTGCTTATATACATTGGCCTGAAGCCCAGCTTCTTTGAGATATTCAGCTAGTGTGCCGTCATCGTATTTCTTTCCAGAGAGACCAACAAAGTACTCCAGGTTTTCAAGCCCTGTAAGTTCACCGTAAAGGTTGAGATTTTCAGGAATGTAAGCTATACGCTCCTTAGTCTTTAATGGTTCCTGAGAAACATCCATTTGATCAATGATTGCGGTCCCGGAAGTCGGCTTAATAAAATTGAGAAATAGGTTGATGGTGGTGGACTTACCGGCTCCATTGGCGCCTAACAGACAGTAAATATCTCCGGCTTCAACACTCAGGTTAAGGCAATTTAATGCAAGATTACTATCGTATTCTTTGCTTAGGTTCTGGGCATGCAGCATGTTGTTGATTTTTTGCTATGTCTGTGCAAGAATAAGACTTAAATGCAACAGTGATGCAAATATGACAATTACTTAGCTCTTAATGCATCAATATTGCATTTAATGAGAGCTAGTAACTGTAAATGGCCGATATATTCAATGAATGGTGGTCTTCCGAATTGGAATATCAGCCCTAAGTCACATGTTAATGATCTGGTCTTATTTGGTCAAATCAGATTTGATTTGATTGACTTGCCGTAAAAGCTCTTGCTGTACAGCCAAAGTTTCTTCCGCTGTGAGTTCAACATCATGGTCATGACTGTGATCATGACCTTCGTGGCCTTCGAGCTCTAACTCGTATCCTTCAATCTCTACCAACGATTCTTCGATTTCTTCGATCAAGGTGTGAAGACTGTCTCGTTCTTGTTCAGATAGGCCTGACATTAAGTCTTCTTCAATAGATTCGATTACCTCAATGACCTCTTTTTGTGTTTCATAGGCTTTGGCGAGTATTTCTTTTTCTTCTTTACTCATACCTTGACAAGAGAACAACAGCCCTGCCATTAGCAAAGCCATCAGAGATTTAGTGATTTTCATTGTTTGATAGTTTCGGCTTCTTGTAGAATGAAATTCATGTGGTTGATGTCCGAATCGTTGAGTTTAAGCTTCCCTTGGACTTTTAAGAACGTGTCGGGTTGAAGGTTCTTAGGAAGTTGCTTTAGCTGTACTTCGACTACCGTCTCAGGTCCGGCACCACCGCAAAAAAAACAGGAGCTGAATGGCAATGAAGAAATGATGGCAGCCGAATCAAGGATCAACGGAATGTAATATCCGGATAGTGTCACAGTTGTCCCTTGCAAGGCGACAAGCTCATCATTGAAAATTGGAACTTCAAAATAGGCATCGGCTTCTTCGAAATATTTTGCTTCAAAAGTAACTTTTTCGAAAATTTCCCAACCTTCTGGTCCTTGAACCGAAGTAGCCGAAAGTAGAATAAGTAATACAGATAGACTCAATTTCATCACCGATGAATTTAAAAATTGTTGTTAAGCTAGTTGACTATATCAACTAAGTAGTAGCAACAACGATGCAAATATAGTATTTGTTTCGGACCCAAAAGCAAGAATCAATTCCAGAATGAAATTAACTGTGGGGAGCGGCAATATTCAAGTTCGGCAACGGCCTTTTTGCTATCGAGCGGCAGTCGACCAATTATGAGTTGACAAAAAGGAGGTTTTCATTAGAGAACCGGAAAGGAATGAATCGCTCTGAGGTGCCAAGCGCAACAGCCTAAGAACCGTCATTGCAGTCTGAGCGGTTGCAACGTCCCCTTAACAAAGTATTGAGTGGTACGGCTTGATAAGTATCTAATGCATCCAGAAATCCCTTAGAGTAGGAGGGTAGATCAAAGAGTCGATTGCAATCCATACACTCCAAATAAGCTTTACCTGAAGAGTCATTCTCGTTGATGTGGCCATAATAGAAAAAACAGGTAGTACCATGTTCGTTCAAGGCCTTGTTTAATATGCCATGGCTGACAAATGACATTAAGATTCGATACACGGTTGCCCGATCAATATGATCATCAAACTCCTCAGTCAGGCTTTTAAAAGTGAAAGCCCTTCGATGGCGCATCATAAAAAGCAAAACATCAACACGATGTCTTGTGACCTTGTGTTGATGTTTGCTAAGAACAGCCTTGGCTTCACTTTCTGTGTAGTGGTCGAGCTGTTCCAATCAGTTTTATCTTATTGGATAGTTACAGTAAAGCTAACTCTGATATCTTCTTCTCCTCCGGCATTAGTTGGGTCTCCTTCACTAGCTCCAGTTGCATCTTTGTTTGGTTCATGAAGAAGAACAACCTGAAGTGTACCTGTACTTGCAGCTCCAGTGGTTCCTGTTCCAGTCAAGCCAAGAGGGTTACCTTGACTGTCCTCATCGCCATAAGCATAAGTAAAATTCAGACCAGAACCTGGCAAAAAGAACACTTGGTGGTCAAGATCTTCTTCTTCCACTTCTTCAGTAATGTCCTCTGCAGGAGTTTCGGATTCATTGATGAATTCTATGGTGACAGTGTATGTACTGTTGGCAGAAAGTGTAGGATTAACAGTGGTTCCATCATTTCCACCTGGACCATCGATGTCTGTAAACGTAGCAACCGCCACGTCAGAAGCATTTTGAGTGTTTGTGAATGTTACTCGTACCGTTGTGATCAATTCTTCCTCATTCACCGGCTCCGGATCATCTGAGCTACAACTTGAGATTGAAATTGCAGCAATTGCCAAAGCAACCAACATGAATAACTTCAATAATTTTTTCATTTTCTTTGATTTAATGTTGTGCAACATTATTGCAATTGCATCAGTGTTGCAAGAAAAACCTGCTCAATTTTGGCTCGATTGTTCAAACGGCTAAAAAAACTATGTCAATGGTGGGAGAATTCGTCTTTGTGAAGCGAATTTTAGTCCGAATCGAAATGTTAACAATTCTGGCATAAATGCTGTTACTGGACTGATAAGAGTAACTAAATGGTCAGAATATCAAAGGTCCGAGAAATTGAAAAGAAGATGAGGAAAATTCTTTTTTTGATAATCTTTCTAGGACCACAAATAGTTTGTGCTCAAAAAACGGAATCAGAAATTTCGCCTGATTTTAACCGCTATGAGTTAGATGCAAAGGCCAAAAAGATTCCATTATCGGAGATTGTATCAAGGGTCGAAGTGGTAAGACTGGAAGAGACCCCTTCTTCACTTTTGAGCTATGTAAACAACCTTGAAATTGTTGACGATAAATTTGTCTTCCCAAGTGGTGATCAAGGAGATGTATATGTTTTTTCTGAGAAAGGTGAGTTACTCAAAAACATCAACAAGTTGGGCAATGGGCCAGGAGAGTATACATCAATTGATGATTTTTGGGTAAAGGACGGGTTGATCAGTATTTACAGCCGGGTTCCTAAAAAGATAAGACGTTATTCGCTGGAGGGTAAATTTATTGATAGAAAAGAGGTACCCTATCGGGCGGCTCATGTTGTTGAAGCCAACGATGGCTTCGTTTTGGATATGGAAATGAACTATATCGAGGAGGGATTGAGATACAATATCGTTTTGCTGGACGAAAACCTTCAAAGAACAGCACTATTAAAACCCTACAAGAGTGGGGAGGGAAGGCAATATGGCATATATATGTCACAGCGAAGTTTGAGGCCTTATGGAAATAAGACCCTTTATTCGCGCATAATGAATGACTCCCTTTATATGATTGGTAACAAGGCCGTCAAGGCATTGGCCCATTTTGATTTTGGAAATCAATGGCTCTGGAACAGTGAATCAATTGTTCGACAAGATGCATTGGATATGGTTCGAACAAAAGGCATGGTATGGCATTTAAATCCAACAGTCAGTAAGCGATTTATTTATCTCACCTATTTGACATCTTATATAGACTCGGGCAGTATTCTAATAGATCGTTTTTCTGGCAAAAAAACCAGAATTGATACTGGTGACATCGTATTAGGCGCTTTATTATGGGATAATGACAGATTATTGGTAAGCGTTCAATCAGTGGACGTAAGAGCCATTTTGGATAGCCTCGACAAAAGTCAATGGATGTTTAAGGAGGGTACCACGCAAGAAGAGATTGAATCTTCTGAAAATCCGGTATTAATGTGGTTGACTTTTAAATGAACTCCTCGGCAAAATAGACCGGTAGTGTAAATTCAGCCTGTTCAAGCGATGTATCTAATCGAAAGATTGTAATTTGAACCAACGGTCTTACCGTATAAAAATCAAGCAAACCATGGTAGAAAAAATTAGCTGGGACGATGTGCCCTCGGAAGAAGTGACTCCAATGATGAGTCGGAAAATTGTAGCGGGTGAAAAAATGATGATTGCTAAAATGCAATTCAAAGATGGCTTTAAAGTGCCACTTCATCATCACGAAAATGAACAGATTACCTCAGTGATTTCCGGAACGATTCGTTTCTGGTTTGGTGCCAATAAAGAACAACAATTTGATCTTGGGCCTGGGGAAATGGTAGTGATTCCACCCAACCTTCCTCATGAAGCGATTATGATTGGTGATGTTGAAGAAATAGATAGTTGGGCCCCACCACGGCAAGATTGGCTGGATGGCACTGATAATTACCTTAGAGATCAGTAATGGATCTTGGGCTTAAAGATAAGGTGGCTTTTGTGGCTGCATCCAGCAGTGGGCTGGGTAAGGCCAGTGCCATTGAATTAGCCAGAGAAGGAGCCCATGTGATCATGTGTGCTCGAAATGAAGAGGCTTTGGAAGCGGCAAAAATGGAGGTTGATGCTGTTGGTGAAGGTGAGGTATTGGCAATACAAGGTGATCTGTCGAGTACTACCGATATCAATCGAATTGTGAAGACTACACTGAGTCATTATTTGGCAGTTGATATTTTAGTAACGAACACCGGAGGACCTCCTACAGGTAAATTTGAAGATCTTGATCAGGATGAATGGGATAAGGCATACAGGCAGCTTCTAGCCAGTGCGACACAATTAATTAAGGGTTTCCTTCCTGGTATGAAACAAAGGCCTTGGGGTCGGATCATCTCCATTACATCTCAGGCAGTAAAACAGCCTGTGGAGAATCTAATTCTGTCCAATGCCATTCGTGTTTCGGTGGTCGGTTTGATGAAAACGCTCGCTAGTGAGCTTGGACCTTACAATATCACCGTGAATAATGTGATGCCGGGTTATACTGAAACACCGAGACTTAAGAGTTTAATCGAAGCTAAACCTTCATTTTCCAAAGCGGCTGAAACGGTGCCTTTGGGTCGGTTTGGACAGCCTGAGGAGTTTGCCGCGGCTGTTGCATTCCTGGCCAGTGAACGTGCCAGTTATATCACTGGTGTTTCCCTTGCTGTTGATGGTGGATGGATTAAGAGTGTACTCTAATTGACGTCATTCAGAGGAAATGGAATGGCCGAAGAATCTGCGGATCGCGATAAGGAGATTCTTTCACTTCTGATTGTATCAGAAACTCAGAGTGACATATAGAAAGAACAATAAAAAAACCCTGACGGTACCGTCAGGGTTTCTTGTTAGTAGTAATCAACCCCATACTAACTACCGCATGCTTCGCAAGCATCCGGATTATCTAAAGAGCAGGCCATATCGGCTGCCTTTTGCTCCAGTTCTGCTGCTGTTGGTTGTTCAGCGGCATTCTTATCAACAGTAAACTGGATCGCATCAGCGGCTGCTCTGGATCTTAAATAATACATACCCGTTTTTAATCCTTTCTTCCATGCATAGAAGTGCATAGAAGTCATCTTACCGAAGTTCGGATCCTGGATATGGATATTTAAACTTTGCGACTGACAGATATAAGCACCTCTGTCGGCCGACATATCAATAATTGCCTTTTGAGAAATCTCCCAAACCGTTTTGTAAAGGTCTTTGATGTTCTGAGGAATCTCAGGAATTGCTTGTACAGAACCTTTGGCGGCAATCAACTTATTCTTCATGGTATCGTTCCACAAGCCAAGCTTGATCAAGTCTTTCATCAAGTGCTTGTTAACCACGATGAATTCTCCTGACAATGTTCTTCTTGTGTAGATGTTGGACGTATAAGGCTCAAAGCACTCATTATTTCCAAGAATCTGTGATGTGGAAGCGGTTGGCATCGGAGCAACAAGTAGTGAGTTTCTCACACCGTGTTTTTTCACTTCTTTCTTCAAAGCAGCCCAATCCCAAAGACCAGAATCCGGAGTTACACCCCACATATCGAACTGGAAGATACCTTTTGATACCGGAGAACCTTTGAATGTTTCGTAAGGTCCTTGCTCGATGGCTTCATCCTTAGAGGCGGTCATCGCTGCAAAGTAGATGGTTTCAAAGATGTCCCGATTCAGTTTACTTGCTTCTTCTGATTCGAAAGGCATTTTCATTTTAATGAATGCATCAGCCAATCCTTGAACTCCAAGTCCGATCGGGCGATGTCTCATGTTTGAATTTTTCGCCTCAGGCACCGGATAATAATTTACATCAATTACCCTGTTGAGGTTTTTGGTTGCTACGTAGGTAACATCATATAACTTCTGGAAGTCGTATTCCCCTGTTTCTTCATTTACAAACTTCGGAAGTGCAAGTGAAGCAAGGTTACATACTGCCACCTCATCAGGAGAGGTGTACTCAATAATTTCAGTACAAAGGTTAGAAGACTTGATTGTTCCAAGGTTCTTCTGGTTAGATTTCTTGTTTGCAGCATCTTTGTACAGCATATATGGTGTACCAGTCTCTATCTGCGCTTCCAGAATTTCAAACCACAAGTCCTGTGCTTTTACCGTCTTTCTACCTTTTTCTTCCTTCTCATACTTGGTGTAGAGTTTTTCGAAATCATCACCATAAGCATCAGACAGTCCTGGGCACTCATTCGGACAGAATAATGTCCAATCTTCGTTGTTTTCAACACGCTTCATGAAGAGATCGGAAATCCATAGGGCGTAGAAAAGGTCTCTTGCTCTCATTTCTTCTTTTCCATGATTCTTTTTCAGATCAAGGAAGTCGAAGATATCAGCATGCCAGGGCTCCATATAGATGGCGAACGAACCTTTACGTTTTCCACCTCCCTGATCTACATAACGAGCGGTCATGTCAAAGTTTCGAAGCATTGGTACAATACCATTCGAAACTCCACCGGTTCCTTTGATGTAAGAACCTTTTGCTCGGATGTCATGAATGCTTAAGCCAATACCACCAGCAGACTGGGAGATTTTGGCACATTGCTTAAGCGTGTCATAAATTCCATCAATGCTATCGTCCTTCATGGTCAACAAGAAGCATGAAGAAAGCTGTGGCTTAGGTGTGCCTGCATTGAATAATGTGGGAGTCGCATGCGTAAACCATTTTTCAGAAAGCAGGTTGTACGTCTCAACTACTTTTTCCATGTTTTCACCATGAATACCCACGGCTACTCTCATGAGCATGTGCTGAGGACGCTCTACAATCTTACCATCGATCTTCATGAGATAAGAGCGCTCCAGGGTCTTATAACCAAAGTAGTCGTAGCTAAAGTCTCTATCATATATAATAGTAGAGTCCAGCATGGCCGCATTTTTCTTAATGATGCCGTACGTTTCTTTGGAAACCAATGGGGCGTTTTCACCAGTCTTAGGGTCTACATAAGTGTAGAGCCTCTTCATGGTATTTGAAAATGATTTACTGGTAGTTTTGTGAAGATTTGAAATTGCAATTCTAGCTGCAAGTCGTGCATAGTCTGGGTGCTGCACGGTGAGCGTGGCTGCAATTTCTGCAGCAAGATTATCGAGATCTTGGGTGCTTACGCCATCGTAAAGTCCTTCGATCACTTTTTTAGCAACGTCAATAGGTTCTACAAAACTGGAATCCAACCCGTAGGAGAGCTTCTCTACCCGGGCGGTGATCTTGTCGAATTTAACAGACTCTCGTCTGCCATCTCTTTTTACTACTAACATATTTATTTGGGGGTTTAGGGTGCTTTTTAATTGATACTAGAAATCTTCATCAAACGAAATTGCTCGTGAATTGGAAGTGTCTTCCTTGTCTTTCATAACGCCAGCCTTCTGGTATTCACCAACTCTCTTTTCGAAGAAGTTGGTTTTACCCTGAAGGGAGATCATTTCCATGAAATCAAAAGGGTTGGTTGAGTTGTACTCTTTGTCACAACCAAGCTCAGTGAGCAGTCTGTCCGTTACAAACTCAAGGTATTGTGCCATGAGGTCGGAGTTCATTCCGATCAAACGAACAGGTAGAGATTCTATGATGAATTCTCTTTCTATATCAAGTGCATCAATGATAATTTCTCTGATGCGTTCTTTGGGTACTTTGTTAACCAGGTGATTGTTGTGCAGGTGGCACGCAAAATCACAATGAAGCCCTTCATCTCTTGAGATCAACTCATTCGAGAAGGTGAGTCCCGGCATTAAGCCTCTTTTCTTCAACCAGAAGATGGAGCAGAAGCTACCAGAGAAGAAAATTCCTTCAACTGCAGCAAAGGCAATTAGTCTTTCGGCAAAGCTAGGAGACTCGATCCAACGTAAGGCCCATTCAGCTTTTTTCTTAATGGCATCAAATGTTTCGATGGCATGGAAAAGCTTGTCGGCCTCTTGAGGATCCTTTATGTAAGTGTCTATTAATAATGAATAGGTTTCAGAGTGGATGTTCTCCATCATGATTTGAAAACCATAGAAGAACTTGGCCTCTGTATATTGAACTTCATTTACGAAGTTCTCTGCCAGGTTTTCATTTACAATTCCGTCTGATGCTGCGAAGAAAGCGAGGACATGTTTGATGAAATATCTTTCATCATCGTTAAGCTTGTTATTCCAATCGGTTAGGTCTTGGTGGAGGTCGATTTCTTCGGCAGTCCAGAAACTTGCTTCGGCCTTTTTGTAGTAGTTCCAGATGTCATCGTGCTTAATAGGAAAAAGCACAAATCGATCCTTATTCTCCTTCAATAATGGCTCTTCTACAGCAGTAGTTAGCTCACTCATATTTATGTTGTTATTTGGGGTTGAAAAAAAGGCCACGCTGGACTTACATCGGCAAGTCCAAAAAACAAAGATCCTCGAGCATTACTCTTGGATGCTTCCTAACTTTTTTCAGGGTCTCCGGCTAAGTTCTTGATACTCTTGGGAGTAGAATCAAAACCGAAAGATAGGTTGTTTTTGTGGGTCGTAACCTGAAACAAATATTACAAAAACTGGCCGAAAAAACAATGAGACTTTGATGGTAATTTTAAATTTTCTGTAAAGCAGAAAAAGTGATTTAAGCGACTAAATATTAGATATATATAGCATAGATTTTTCAGAAAAACTTGTAGCCGTTTTCAAAGCAATCAAAGGTGAAAAAAAATGAAAATTTAATATTGGCAAATCCCTTGGATTTCTCGTTTTCTTTTGGTTTGATTTTAGAAATCATTCTTCTATCTTTGCAGTCCATTTTTGAGAAATACATTTTTAACGATGTACGCAATTGTAGATATAGCAGGAAAGCAGTTCAAAGTAACGCAAGACCAATTCGTCTATGCTCCTTTAATGGAGGGCGAAGAAGGCGCTTCCGTAGAATTCGACAAAGTGTTGTTGTTAGACAACAACGGTAAAGTCAAAGTAGGTGCCCCAACAGTGAAGGGTGCGAAAGTATCCGGCAAGATTGTCGGTCATGTGAGAGGGGACAAAGTGATTGTCTTCAAAAAGAAAAGAAGAAAAGGGTACAAAGTGAAGAACGGACACAGACAGGACTTCACTAAAGTATTGATCGAAAACATTAAATAATAGTATACCATGGCACATAAAAAAGGAGTCGGTAGTTCGAAAAACGGTAGAGAGTCGGAAAGTAAACGACTTGGTATCAAGATCTTTGGTGGACAGGCTGCAGTGGCTGGTAACATCATTGTAAGACAAAGAGGTACTAAGCATCACCCCGGTGAGAATGTTGGAATGGGTAAAGATCATACTTTATTCGCATTGACTAATGGGGTGGTTGAATTCAAAAAAGGAAGACAAGACAGATCTTATGTTTCTGTTGTTCCTTTTCCTGAGGAAGCTGAGGCCTAAGCAGAGATAAATAAAGATTGAAAGCCTGTTCATCACAATGAGCAGGCTTTTTTGTTTTAAAAGATTGCCTCGATAAACGAAGCAAAAGTATTCGGCCTCAAAATAAGCGTAAACACCAGTCCATATAGGGCTCCATAGAGGTGGGCATCATGATTAACGTTATCTTTATTTCTTCTACTCATGAAGATTGAATAAGCGATAAACAACCCACCAAGGGCATATCCCGGAAGGCAGAATGCAAAATATAGACATAGGTCTCTTAATGGGTCGAAAAGGATAAAGGTGAGTACTAAGGCTGAAACTCCTCCCGATGCCCCTAGAGAATTATAGTTGGGATCGTTCCTATACTTTAAAGTTGTAGGGATGTTAGCGATTACAATGGCCGTTAGAAATAGCATCACATAGAGGACCAGTCCCATCTCATCGAAGTAGGCTTCAAATATTTGTTCAATAGCCAAACCAAAAAAGTAGAGTGTGAGTAGGTTCAGGAAAAGGTGCATCGAATTGTTATGCACAAACCCTGATGTGATCAATCGATAGTATTGTTTGTGTTGAACGGTGTCATATGGATTGAGCATTAATCTTCGATGAAGATCAGGACGCTGCCAGGCAAAATATGTCACCAGCCCGATCACAATCATAATGACAAAGGTGGCCTCCATTATTTTTCCCTTTGGATCAGGTAATTGGCAAACTGTATTAAGGACGCTTTTCTATTGGGTGAAATATCAAGTGTATCAAGTATGGCAAACCCACCATTAAAATAGTCGTTCATCTTTTGTTCTGTGAGTGCCTTAATTCCGATTTCGTCATATATGCTGGTAACGCTTTCTACCTTGTCAAGCTTGTTAAACGTGACTGCACTTAGCCAATGATTCAGTTTTTCTCTTTGCTGATTATTCGCAAGTTCAAGTGCTTTGATTAACAGAAAAGTCTTTTTGTTTGAAATAATGTCTCCCCCGACTTGTTTTCCGAACTTCTCCTGGTCGGCATAAACGTCAAGAAGATCATCCATAAGTTGGAATCCAATTCCGACCAAGCAACCAAATTCATAAAGAAGCTGTGCATTTTCTTTTGAAGTTTCGGCAAGCAGAGCACCTAATTTGAGACTGTATCCGAGAAGGACAGCCGTCTTCATCTTGATCATGGTGAGATACTCCTCTTCCGATACATGCGACATTGCCTCAAAGTTCATATCGAGCTGCTGACCTTCACAGACCCCAATAGCACACTCGTTAAAATCATTTATGATCTCTCGAATGTCTCCTGAATCTGAATTGAGAAGGAGCTCATAGGCCTTTACGAACATGACGTCTCCCGAAAGTATGGCAATGTTGGTGTCCCATTTCTCATGGACGGTTTCTTTACCCCTTCGCAATGGCGCATTGTCCATTATATCATCGTGCATCAATGTGAAGTTGTGAAATATCTCTACTGATATAGCAGGATCTAGAATAGTTTCAGAATCATCTTTAAACAATTCATAACCTAGCAATACCAAAAGTGGTCGCATTCTTTTACCTCCGAGGGTCAGAATGTATCGTATTGGTTCATAGAGTTCTTCGGGCTTATTCCCAAAGTTGATTTGGGAAATTCGCTTATTGATCGATTCTATTTTCTGGAGTAACTCAGTAGTCATCTTCGGCAAAAATTAAGTCAATTGTGCGCCTATCGATATCTGTAGCTTTAACACGCACAGAAACTTCATCACCCAAGGTGATCATACGCTTATTCCTCCTACCAATGAGACGATAGTTTTGTTCATCATATTCGTAGAAATCATCATCAAGGTCAATCATCCTGACCAGTCCTTCACATTTGGTTTCCGTTATTTCTACATAAACTCCCCACTCAGTGACCCCCGAAACGATACCATCAAAGTCTTTCTTTTCGGCATTGGTCATGAACTCAACCTGCTTGTATTTGATCGAAGCTCTTTCAGCATCCGCAGCTCTTTTTTCTCTTTCTGACGAATGCAGACATAGTTTTTCGAATTCTTCCTTGTCTTCACTTTTCCCTTTGTCTAAGTAATGCTGCAGTAGTCGATGTACCATTATATCCGGATACCTTCGTATCGGAGAGGTGAAATGAGTGTAATGACTAAAGGCGAGCCCAAAGTGCCCTTTCTCTTCGGTGGTATATTTTGCTTTCGCCATGGTCCGAATGGCCAACTGTTGAAGCACATTTTGTTCAGGCTTACCTTCAATGTCATCAACGAGCTTATTCATTGACTTGCTGATTCCTTTATTGATGTCCATCTGATACCCGAATCGCCTGGCGAAAGAGGAAAAGGTTTCCAGTTTTTCAGGGTCGGGATTATCGTGAGTTCGATAAACGAATGTTTTTGGCTGACCTTTTTTCACTTGCTGATAGATGAATTCGGCTACTTTCTTATTGGCCAGTAACATAAATTCTTCCACAAGCTTATGCGCATCTTTTCTTTCTTTAGGGATTATTCCTAAAGGTGTTCCGTCATTGTCAAGCTTGAATTTGACCTCGACCGTCTCGAAATTCATTGCCCCGGCTTTGAATCTCTTTTTTCTGATTTTTTTGGCCAATTCATTTAGGGCAATTACCTCTTCTGCAAAATCACCCTGTCCTGACTCCAATCGTTCCTGAGCTTCCTCGTAGGTGAATCTCCGGTCCGAATAAATGATGGTTCTCCCAAACCATTCACGCTTTACAGTTCCGTTTTCATCCAATTCGAAAACTGCTGAAAAAGTAAGCTTTTCTTCATTGGGCCGTAGAGAACAGAGCCCATTGGAAAGGCGTTCCGGAAGCATGGGAATCGTTCTGTCAACCAAATATACTGATGTGGCTCTATCAATTGCTTCCTCTTCCAATAATGAATTTGGGTCGACATAATGAGTCACGTCAGCAATATGGATTCCTACCTCAGTATTGCCATTATCTAAAGTCCGAATCGAGAGAGCGTCATCGAAGTCCTTTGCATCAAAAGGGTCTATGGTAAAGGTGGAGACTTTTCGAAAATCCCTTCTCGTATTAATTTCCTGTTTTGAAATCTGATCGGAAATCTCTTCAGCTTCTTGTTCCACGGCCATTGGGAATTCGAACGGAAGGCCAAATTCTGCCATGATAGAATGGATTTCGGCATTATGCTCACCCGCCTTACCTAGCACTCTTACAATTTTTCCTTCGGGTTTTTTGTCTCGCTCTGGCCACTGAGTGACTTTGACCAATACTTTATCATTATGTTTGGCATTGCCTAAATCCTCCAGACGTACATAAATGTCATGGAACATTTTCTTGAAATCAGGGATGATAAAGGCATATCGCGTTGACATCTCCAGCCTGCCCACAAATTCGTCTCGATAGCGTTGAATCACTTCGATTACCTTACCTTCCGGATGTTTTCCATGTTTGGTAGGTTTGAGTATGACTTTGACGCGGTCGTCATCAAATGCACCCAGAAGATCTTCTTTGGCCACCCATACATCTACCTGATCCTCGTCATCACATACAATAAAAGCAAAACGGGCATTAACATAGTCAACAACACCTTCTATCGAATTGGTATTGGCCACTACGGTAAAGGAGCCATTTCTCAGCCTTTTGATCACTCCTTGATCTTCGAGACGATAAATGGCACTTGTGACGATCTCCTTGGATTTTCTGTCTCTGACACCCAACCCTTTTAGGATTTGTTTGATCTGGTAACCTCGCCCGGGATGCTCAGCGAGAAAAGCTGTGATCAGAGGTTGGATTTGTTTAGTGCCTTTGGTGGTGGCTTGCTGTTTTGGCCGGCCTTTACGCTTGCGCCCCATTTGGTTTGTTTGAAGGAGATAATCTTTGGTCAAAAATAATTAAACATTTAAGCTTTAGTTCAATTCGTCACTAAATATGAGCAATTCATCCCAGAAGGTAGGGAGTGGAATTTTTGAGGCGTAAAGCCAATAAATTCGATAACACTCGATTAAACCTAAATGATCATGAAACTATTTTTTAACGTACTGAAAGCCAGTGGTGTATTGCTGTTGGCAATGTTTATGAATGCCTGCTCTACCTCTGACGATACAGATCCGGGAGGAGGAAATCAAGATCCCGTTGAGCTTTCAATTGCGGATATTGTAGGCAGATGGGGTATTCAATCTACCACAGAAAATGGGGGTGCGGCCCAAGCACGGATTCCCTGTAAAAACACCTTAGAAATTGAGTCGAACGGAGACTTTTTGATTGTAGACGCAAATGAGGGTACATGGCTAGAAGGTAACGCTACATTTAATCAAGCCGATAGTGTTTTGACATTGACCATTACAGGACAAACCTTGACCGTCAAAATATTGTCCGTGTCGGCAACAGCTTTCGAATTACAATCGACAGATGGATCCGGGGCAACCCAAACCGTTTCAGTGAGTGAAATGGTGAAATTAGAGAGTGCTGATTGCGCCTCATTTGAAAGAGAAGAAATTCTTACCAAATGGAGTATTAATGAATTCACCCGTTCGCGTTACGTAGATGGACAGTTAGACGAGGAGAATAGCATCGAGAATATTGCTACCAACCAGTTCACCATTGAGTTTCGATCGGACGGCTCAGCCCTGACCTTCGATTATATCAACGAATATGATTTTAGCGAAGGTACATTCAGGATGCTTGACAATCATAATCTTGTCGTGGATTTTGATCAATCTGATGATGATCCGGGCAGCTTAATACATTTAGACAATGTTCAGTGGCCCTACTGGATATTCGAAAGCGTGGAGTGGGATGAGGAAAGCGGTTCCGATAATGAAGCCATTGTTGTCACGACCTTTAGCTTAATTGAAAACGATGAACAAGTACCTACTATCTCTGAGCAGGGATTATTAGGAAAATGGAGCGCATCTTCGATCGCGCAAAGAACTTTCCACAATGGTCAGCTAGTGGATGAGTCAGTGAATGATAGAATACCCCATAACAAAATGACTGTGGAGTTCTTTGAGGGTGATGATCTGCAGTTTATTGATTTAGTGGAGGACTTTGGATTTAGTAATGGAGCATATCGACTTTTAGATGGCAGTAACCTTCTAATGAGTATTGATGAAAGTGGAGAAGAGGAATACGACCTTTTTCAGGTAGTTGCGGTGAATGGAGATGAAATAATCCTGCGAAGTTTCGAAGTACCTGAGGATCATGGTGGCCAAGGGGGTGGTGAGGCCAACAATGGACATGAAAACGAATATGATGTCAGGCATAGTGAAATCACTTTGAATAAAAACACTGGTGATGAGCCTTCAATTACTGGTGATGAGCTGTTAGGTAACTGGGAGGTAACTGAGGTCGAAAATCTCGCAGCGGCTGTAGGTGATGAAAATAGTGATGGAGACGGACCCCAAGTAGGGATGGTTCTGAACTTTGCTTCCGGAGGATCAGGGATGGTGACTGTGAAGGGTCAGGAAGTTGCCCGCTTTGATTTCGAGTTAATTGACGGAAGTAACCTTGCCCTGATTTTTGAAGATGACAACAGTGATCAGGGTGGTAACGCCAACGATAACCATGAAGATGATTCTCGCTATACGGTTTTTCATGTAAATGCCAGACCTGCAGGTGCTTTAGAGCTGATTTTATACGAACCTTCCCGGTCTGATGACCACGATGACGATAATTCAGGTGGTGGAGCAGCAAATGACGGACATGGCGAAGGAAATCATGACCAAGATGAAGGAGGAGCTACTCATCGTATCGTGATGGAGAAACAATAAGGGTAGAAATCAATAACACTCAAAAAGCGATGATTAGCATCGCTTTTTTTGATCCCTTAGAATTAAGCATATCGAAGAGCCAAAGCAATTCAATGTACATTGCGCAATAAATATGGTAGGGTATTTAATATACAAGCCGTAATAGTTGTAAATTAACTAACTGTTCTTCAAACTCATACGACAATGAAACGATTCATTCAATTCCTTGCGTCCACTATTGTGTTGGGCCTTTTGTTGTTTTTTCAAGCATGTACAAACACTGATGATGAGCCGGGTCCCGGAACCGGAGGTGGTGATGAAGAGTTGTCACTGGCCAATTTAGTGGGTCGTTGGGGTATTACTCAGTCGACCGTAGATGGAGGCACACCGCAAACTTTGGTTCCTTGTGAAAACACCATCCAGTTGGATGCAGATGGTGGTTTCCTTGTGGTTAATGCAGATGAGGGTGTTTGGCGTGAAGGCAATGCCTCTTTCAGCCCTACAGATAGTATTTTGACAATCAGGTCAGGTGGTAGTGAATTTACTCTGAAACTCCTGTCATGGACCGAGGATACGGTCGAGTTTCGAGGTGAAGACAATACCGGTGGGGGTACTGCGGTCTTTAGCACAGATCGTTTTGTAAAACTTGAAGACGGTGATTGTCCTTCAATTACCTCTGCTGAACTCCAATCAAAATGGAGTATCGATCAGATGGAAAGAACAGCCTATGATATTGAAGAGGGGGAGAGAGGTGCGATGCTTGGTACTGAGCTAATCGAAGATATACCATACAATAAATTCACCATCGAATTCAAGAGTGATATGAGTTTTGTCATGATCGACCTGGTAAACGAGTTTGATTATGGCCTCGGAACCTATCGAAATCTTGATGACCACAATTTCATTATTGAATTTGACGATGATGATGGAGATGACGAGGAAATACTCCTGCATTTGAAAATTAATTCAGATAATGGCTTATCGTTCATGTTTGTAGAAGAAGATGAAATCAATAGTGGAGAGGAAGTAATCATTGTTACAGAACTTGATCTTGTGGAAAATGACGGATCAGAACCGTTAGTGACAGCTGAGCAATTGGAAGGAAAATGGAGTGCAGGTATGTTTGCTGAAAGAGCACTGTTAGATGGTCAAGTTGTTGCTGAACATGTGGAAGATCAAATCCCTCATAATAAGCTGACCTTGGAATTTTTCGATGATAACGGGGCCTTGTTAATTGATTTGGTGGATGAGATTGGCTTTGATCGTGGAGAATACATGCTTCTTGACGGAAGCAACATCTTGTTGGATATCCGTGGTGATGAAGACGATAATGAAGAAGAGGATAATTTCGAGTTATTCCACGTAATGTCGGTTGATGGTGATGCAATGACCTTAAAGAGTTTCAGTCGATCTGATCATGATGGTGATAGTGGAGATGGCGATGGAGGCATTGCCAACGATGGTCATGGAGACGGAGATGGAGGTTTCGATTATGATACCCGTGAGTTTGAGTTGCTGATGAACAAGAATAGTGGCAGTGAACCAGGTATAATGTCCGAAGAGCTAATTGGAATGTGGCAAGTGACCGATGTCGAGGATTTAAGTCAACAAGGACAAGCAGGTGAAGGGCCGCAAATTGGTATGGTTCTCAATTTCGCAGAAAACGGGACCGGGGTTGTGACTTTCGAAGAACAAGAGGTGGCTACATTCAGCCATGAGTATCTTGATATGAGTAACTTGTTGATGATATTTGATGACAATGAAGGCGATGGTGATGGAGGAACAGCTAATGACGGGCATGAGGAAGAAGAGGATAACTATAATATTTTTCACATAGTCAGTGTGTCAGGAAATACGGTAGAACTCATTCTTTATGAGCCAGACAGAGAGGATCACGGTGATGGTGATGGTAGCGGAGATGGCACTGGAGGGACAGCTAATGATGGCCATGGAGAAGGTGACGAAGGCGAAGAAGAAAGTGGAGGGCCTACCTATAGAATAGTGATTCAAAAACAGTAAAGACAAGATTGAAGGCGATCTTCGGGTCGCCTTTTTTATTGGACAAAGACAATGTTCTTCGGGCTCAAAGCTGGTTGGCCGCTCAGCTTTAAGTACACTTGCACCAGAACTGCCACATCTCGCTTGCAATATTTGGCAATTCTTGGAAGATCATTTTCCTTATAATAAACCCGACAAACTTCACTGCCGTCAATATCTGATTTGCTGGTAGGTATGTCGAGCACGTTTGCAAGAAGGTCCAAAGAAGTGAAATTCTTATAGTCACCAAATTTCCACATTTCCATAGTGTCGATGTGGTGGATTTCCCAAGGCTTTTTTCCTGAGAGCCGCAGGCATTGAGGGATGGGAATGTTATTGATAATCATGCGCCTCGCCAGATATGGAAAATCAAACTCCTTACCATTGTGAGCACATAAACGAAGTGATTTTTGTGGCCTGGATTCGAGGTATTCTGAGAAGCTCGTTAGAAGTTGGAATTCATCATGGCCCGATAAATCTTGAACCCTGATCGTTGACAAACCCTCACTTCGAGAAAAAGAACCAAAAGCAATTGAAACTACCTTGCCAAATTCCGCATAGATGCCGGCCCGTTCATAGGTAGATTGGTAAGAATCGCCTTCGGATTTAATCAGGAACTTGGCTTTCTTATTCCATAAGGCCTTAGTACGTTCCGGAAGTAGATCGTAGCTGGCTCTTTCCGGAACCGTTTCAATATCAAGAAACAATATATCTTGATTATTCATTTAACTTTGTTTAGTCAATAAATTAATAAAAATAATTATAAATAAGAATTTTGATTTCAATATGGGATTACTGGCACTGTTGTAGGGGAATCACTGGCTTTATTTTGTTAATCCATTACTTTTGATAGTCATTAACTCATAAGACATTGTTGGAAATCGGTGCCTCCTCCGTTTTTAAGTTTGCCCTTGCTGTAGGGATTTTTCAAGGTGTTTTTTTCACCTTCGGCCTGAATCGAATAAAAGATAGAGCAAAATTACCTTCATCCCTTCTATCTGGTATTTTCCTGATCCTGACCCTTTCCATTGCAGGTCGCTTTGCCTACGATTTCGCTGTTCATGAACGTTTTCCTCATCTATTCTTATTTGTGGATTTTTGTCTGTTTCTGTTTGGTCCGCTTTTCTTCTTTTATACAAGGTCTGTGTTGTTTACAGACTTTAAGATTGGAAAGGCAGAATTATGGCACTTTGTGCCAGGGTTGATCCATCTTGTTTCTCTTGCTATTCAGTTTTCAATCGGACAGGGAAGGTTTTTCGAATTGGTCCAAACCAGAAATTCCTTTCTTTATAATACATGGTATGTATTTGAGGGTCTATCAATCCTAAGCATATCGATTTATTTGATTTTGACGCTCATTCTTCTCTTTCGCTATGGTAGGCGGGAAAAACCATTGGGAGAGAGATTTAAGATCAAATATTTTGGGACTATCACGAGCTTAATGATGCTCTCAATGGTGGTATGGATAATCAGCTTTGCCAATTTATTGATCAATGGTCAGAGGCTAGTTTGGGCATTTGACCTGACATGGTTACCGATGGTTCTGATAAATTTTGTGATAGGTTATTACATGATCATTAAACCTGGATTTTTTAAGGCAACGTCAATTAGGCCGGTAAAGGAAGCCAAAATTGTTCCCAGCGAACAACTTGTTGAGCTTGGGAGAAAGCTGACAACACTACTTGAGCAGGAGAAGCCTTACAAGAATCCGGAATTGTCTGTTAATTCCATCGCCCAACTCCTTGATGTCAAACCTCATGTTGCTACCAAAGTAATGACTCAGGGTCTGGGAACGAGCTTTTTCGAATTAATCAATTCGTACAGGATCAAAGAGTTTATCAAACTTGTAACCGAGGATAATAGCAACCCTACCTTCCTTGCTGTTGCATATGAAGTTGGTTTTAACTCCAAGACGACTTTTAACAAAGCTTTTAAGAAAGAAAAAGGTTTAAGTCCGCGGGAGTACTTTAAGTTAAATCAGGCCGTTTAATTTTGATAAATAGGTACGCCTTTTCAAAAGGTTGACGAATCTCCTGATTCAGGAACTCATATTTGATTAAATCTAAACGAATTTCTATGAAACGAATTTTTCTAATAGGCTCATTGGTCATGGTGCTATTTTTAGGCGCTTGTGGAGGTGGGGATGATGAACCATCTGATCCATGCACAGTGCCAATTACCATTGAACTCGAAATCACGAGGTCGGATGCAAACACCCCTTCCGGAGGTGTAACCATTACCGCTACTGGAGGAAATGGCGGCTTTACGTATTCTCTTGATGGTGGTGCAGGGCAGGCGAGTAACACTTTTTCTGATCTTGCGGTAGGAAGCTACACGCTCGTGGTTGAGGATAGAGAGGGGTGTACCCAACAGCGGAATTTTGATATTGAAGAGGCACTTTCGGCCTCGTTTGCCACTGACATTAATCCGATTATTCAAGCGAATTGTGCAATCTCCGGCTGTCATGTAACCGGTGGTTCGGCTCCATTCACTTTTGCCAGCTATAGTCAAATAGCTTCGAGAGCGGATAGAATCAAGATAAGAACACAAGCCCGGACGATGCCACCTTCTGGAAGTGGAAGTCTGACACAATTGCAAATTGATCTGATTGCAGCTTGGGTTGACGCTGGGGCTCAGGATAATTAATCTATACCAAGAAGATCGAGGCAGAGTTAATCTCTGCCTTCTTTTTTTGCTTGAAGAAACCATTTGCTCATTACTTCCTCAGCGGGTTTGTTTTGAGGAGTAAAGTCAATGTTTTTGCCTGATGAGTTTTTGTCTGAAGAGCTATACCTGGATGGATACCATTTCCACAAATGAAACCCTGCTAGCCATGGCTCATCCCATACTTCGGAGAACAATGCCTCATAAAGATTAGCCTGAGTTTGAGCAGAGTAGATTCGATCAAGCTCTTCATTGTGCAGCCTTCTCTCGGGCCATTTCCAAGGCTCAATACCAGAGTCAATGGTACTCTTATAACCTACTTCTGTAAACAGGATTGGTTTGTTATATTTTCGGGAAAAAGATTCCATTCTTTTGATGTGTTGTGACCAACCGTCCTTCAGCTCTTCTACTGAAGGATTTTCATTATTAGTCAAAGGAAAATAGGCTTGAATGCCGATATAGTCTAATTCGTCCCAAAACAGAATGTCCTGATACTCATCGCTGAAATTGGCTGCATAAGTTAACAAGCCAGAATAAACCGACCTGATTTTTCGAATGAGTTCACGCCAGTCTTCATCTCTCTCAACACAGGTTTGATGAAGTTCTGTGCCAATGCAGAACATCTCAATTCCTTCCTCTTCAGCGAGCTTGGCATAGTGAAGTATAAAGTCCGAGTATTCTTCAAACCATTTGTCCCAATCTTCTTCAGAGCCCATCTTAATTTCTCCGCGCCATTTGCCTTCGGAATCTCTCAGCCAGATGTGGGGTTTCAGAATCACCTTAATTCCATTTTCTTTTGCAAGTTGGGTAGTGATTCTCAAGCCTTCGTCTCGTTCACCCCACCATGCCTGGTACCCATTGGCCTCAATGTCCTTATTGGTTCCTATTTCAGGATTGTCAAAACCCCTTTGCCATCCGAAAGGAGTTTGTGAAATCCAATTAACACCATTTTCGATTAACCTGGTGAATTCGGAGCCCAGGATTTCGTTTGGGCCGGCAACCCAGCATACCCCTCGATGTTTGTCTTTCAGCAAGACGGATATCGGGTTGCGCCCAGTGGTTGAATTATTATTGAAAATTAGGAGTATTGCAACCAGCAATAGGAGAGGTAAAACGCTGACAATGAGTTTTGATTTGACCATTAAACAATAAGCTCCATTTCGAATACCGAAGCAATATGACGAATCAATCGATCTTCGACTTCTGTCAGGTTTACGTCATGTCCAACCTCTTTGTTCATTGAGGTGACGGCTTTGTCGTCAATTCCGCACGGAACAATATGATCGAAATAGGTCAAATCAGTATTGACATTGAGTGCAATGCCGTGCATCGTTACCCATCTACTGGACTTCACACCCATGGCACATATTTTTCTCGGATCTGTCGCACCCTCTTTGAAATCGACCCAAACACCCGTTAGTCCATCAATTCTTCCGGCAGAGATTCCATAGTCGGCCATAGTGAGGATTACAGCTTCTTCAAGAAACCGTAGATACTTGTGAATGTCTGTGAAAAAATTCTCTAGATCGAGAATAGGGTAGATAACAATTTGACCGGGGCCGTGATAAGTAATATCTCCTCCTCTATTGATCTTGTAAAAAGAGGCATAGTTATCCCTTAGTCCTTGTTCATCAAGGAGTAAGTTTTCGATAGATCCACTTTTCCCAAGCGTAAAGACATGGGGATGCTGGCATGAAATGAGGAAGTTGTCCGTGGGTTCGGGTATTGCAGAACTTTCGTTCCGTCTATTTTCAATTTTCAAGTCGACAATCTCTTTAAAGATTGACTCTTGATAATCCCACGTCTCTTTGTAGTCTCGCTCTCCCAGTTTGACTACACTTACTTTCTTATTCATGCTAGAAATTCACGTCATATACACACACAATACTCAGCTACACACACTTAAGCTGACATCTGACTATTCGAGATTTCATCGACCGATAAGACCCTAACATATTTAGTGATCTGACGGTTCGCTTTTCTCAAAGCAGACGTATGATTGCGTGCCAGAAATTCTTTCTTTACCACATTATTATCCTTGATGTTAATGAACGTGGCTTCGAAACTCTTCATATTCTTTTTTCCAGCCATACGCAATGATAAATTAAGGCGCGTATGTTTCCAACATTTTGAAGCTGAAATTGGTTTGAAGAGTTACTTTTTTTAATGTTTGCGGTAATAAAATTGCATTTCCCATACAAAAATTTGTTGTTGAGCCAGAAACGATCATTTCTCCTTCACCCTCCACACAGATATATATAACGAAAGAATCTTTGTCAGAATGGTCTCTGACAATTTCCTTATCACAGTGCAATAAATTAGTTTCAAAATAGGGTGATTTAACCAATGACACAGGGCTATTTATCTGAGATTCATAGCTGGTTTTATAGTCAGGTTTGAATTGATAATCGATGGCATCCAAAGCTTCGATGGTATGCAGTTCTCTTTTGTTCCCTTCGGCATCCGTCCGATCAAAATCATGAATTCTATAGGTAATATCCGAGGTTTGCTGAATCTCTGCCAAAAGTAACCCCTTACCTATAGTATGAATGCGACCTGCCGGGATGAAGAAGGTATCCCCTGGAGAAACTTCTTCTTTGTTCAGAATCTCCATCAGTCTACCTTGATGAAAATAATCGAGGTAGGATTCTCTTGTCATCTCCCTATTGAAACCCGTGATCAATGTGGAGCCCTCATCGGCCTGAAACACATACCACATTTCAGTCTTTCCTAAAGAACCGTGTCGTTCTTTCGCGAGCTGGTCATTTGGATGTACTTGTACCGAAAGGTCCTGGGCGGCATCAATAAACTTTATTAGCAGTGGGAATTCGTTGCCATAAGTGTCATAAACGGTGTTGCCTACAAGGTCACCCTTGTATAGATCAATCAGTTCGGGGAGCGTTTTTCCTGCCAGATGGCCTGACGATACTTTTGAAAGGTTACCTTTTACTCCACTCATTTCCCAGGTCTCACCACAATTGGTGAGTGGTGAGAAATCCTTTCCAAGAATATCTCGAATTTTAGAGCCGCCCCAAAGCTTTTCTTTAAAGATGGGATCAAACTGAAGCGGGTAAAGGTCCATATTAGTTTCTCATCGATTTATAGGCATTGATCAGGCCGTTAGTGGATCCATCATGTGTGTCGACAATTTTTTGGCCTTCAAGCTCAGGAAGAATCTTCTTGGCCAGAACTTTGCCGAGTTCCACACCCCATTGATCAAAACTGTAAATATTCCATATTACTCCTTGTACGAAAATCTTATGCTCGTACATAGCGATCAGACTTCCAAGGACTTTCGGAGTTAACTTCTTATATAGAATGGAATTTGTTGGCCTGTTTCCGTGAAACACCTTGAAGGGCAATATTTTTAAGATTTCGGTTTCATCTAACCCGCTTCCGACTAATTCCTGACGAACTTCTTGTTCATTCTTTCCATTCATTAGTGCCTCAGTTTGAGCAAAGAAATTGGATAGAAGTTTTTCATGATGATCGCCAGTTGGGTTTTGGCTTATTGCCGGAGCAAGAAAATCACAAGGAATAAGCTTCGTGCCTTGATGAATTAATTGGTAAAAGGCATGTTGACCGTTCGTGCCGGGTTCTCCCCATACGATAGGACCAGTCTGGTAACTTACCTGTCGACCACCGCGATCTACCGATTTACCATTACTTTCCATATCAGCTTGCTGAAGATATGCTGCCAGCCGATGCAAATATTGGTCGTAGGGCAGAATCGCTGTTGATTCCATTTCAAAGAAGTTGTTGTACCAAACTCCAATTAAAGCCAGGATTACCGGAATATTTGCTTCGAAATCTTCGGTTCTGAAATGCTCATCCATTTCAAATGCCCCCTCTAATAGTAGCTCGAAGTTTTCGTAGCCAATCGTACAGGCAATGGGCAATCCAATAGAAGACCATAAGGAATATCTACCGCCTACCCAATCCCAAAAAACAAACATATTGTTTTCATCTATCCCAAATTCCTTCACGGCTTTAGCGTTAGTGCTAATAGCTACGAAGTGTTTGGCAATATGAGCTTCCGTTCCTCCATTTTCCAAAAACCATTCACGGGCAGTCCTGGCATTTGTCATAGTCTCCTGGGTGGTGAATGTTTTTGAGGCAATCATGAACAAAGTTTCCTCCGGATCAAGGCCTTTCAATGTTTCCGAGATATGACTTCCATCCACATTTGAGACAAAAAAAGTGTTGATACCATCTCTCCAATAAGGTTTTAGCGCTTCTACCACCATTACAGGACCAAGGTCGGATCCCCCAATGCCAATATTGATGATGTTTTTTACTCTCTTTCCCGTGTATCCGCAGAACTCCCCAGAAGCCAGTTGATCCGAAAGTTGCTTCATTTTGTTCAGGGCTTCGGAAATTTGCGGCATAACATCAGTGCCACCCACCTTGACTGGTCGCTCTGATCTATTTCTGAGTGCCGTATGCAATACCGATCTACCCTCTGTTTCATTGATAGCGTTTCCTTCAAAGAATGATTCAATAGCCTTCTTCAACCCACATTCGTTGGCCAGGGCGATTAGCAGATTCATTGTATTACGATCAATTCGATTTTTAGAATAATCGACAAGCATATCATTGAACATCAGTGAGAAATCTTCAAACCTATTATTATCGATTCCAAACAAATCTTTAAGATGGGTATCACGAATTGAGGAAAAGTGATCTTTTAGTGATTGCCACGCCTCGGTATTAGTAGGATCAGTTTTAGGAAGCATTATCGATTTCAAATTGAAGCGGAAAGATAGTAGATTTTAATGCTTAATTTGAAGGAAAAGAGTCGATAATAAGTGCGTGATAAAGGGAATAAAGGAGAGGAGATTGCCTGTACATACCTTGAACAGAATGACTATTCAATTATTAATAGGAACTTCAGGTTTAAGCGAGGGGAAATTGATATCGTAGCAAAAAAAGACGGGCTTCTCTGTTTTATTGAAGTAAAACTGAGATCAAGGTCTGACTTTGGAGAGCCCGAAGAGTTTGTGAGTCAAAATCAACAGAACTTAATACTTAGGACAGCCGAGGAGTTCATTGATCAAGTGGATTGGCAAAATGACATTCGCTTCGATATTGTTGCGATTAAAAAGTTGGGAGAAACCCTGGAGATTGAACATCTAAAGGATGCCTTTCATTAACGACTTCTGCGAATCTTAGGTGACGTATAAATAGTATTGCCTCTCTCATCCCATTCCTTACGAATGAAGGGTGGAGTCGGATCGAAGGGGTCTTTTGGGTACTGAATTTCTCTTTTTATAGTTGTTCTGGCGGCATCATAATATTCTTCCCAAATTCCTACCCGTTTGTCAAATTCATATTGGCCTTTGATCGCCATTCGACCGTTTTCAAAAAAGTAATAGTAAGGGCCTTCTCGTTTTCCATACTGTACTGGTACCACCTCTTGCAGTTTTGATTGTTTCTCGAGGTCATAGTGAGAAATATCGGAATCCCGATACCAACCCTTGTGATAGTGTTCCTTTTTAAGTAATCGGCCTTTTGTGTCGGTGGTTAACCAACGCTCGTGCTTAGTGCCGTAGAAGAACATGCCTTCTTCAATGAGCACATTGTCTTGAAATTTTCGGTAAGGGCCATGAAGCAGTTGTTCAAAAGGTTTAGTCGAGGGTTTGCTTTTAACGATCCTGGTATTTCCCTTGACTCTTTCAAGAGAGAATATCGTGCGCACGAATTTATCAGCTCGTGTCGGCTCTTTTAAATAGTTGAATTCTTCTATTATGATTTTACCTCTGGCATTGGTTCTGGTAAAGCTTGGTTTTACCTTTTCGCCATAATAGACATTCTTTTTCTTTTTAAGCGGAGCGGCTTCTACGACTTCCTTAAGCTTTTTTTCAAGGGTTAAATCAGGCTTGGATATGCTGTCTTGCAATACCGACTCTTCTCTCTGAGAATAGACATTCAGAGTAAACAGAATAAAAAGAGCACAGAACAATCCTTTCATTATTCACAAATAACGAAAATTCATTCTAAAAATTTTGAGGATCTAACGGTGGATTCGATTCTTCTTGCTGCCTGAATAGGTTTGAAGAACAGACTTGATGGAAACTTTGCTGTTAGTGCGTACAGTCTGGGTGTTGGTGTTAGTCTTATTCATAATTCAAGGCGTTGATCGAATCTATTACGTTGAAGACTGGGAATACCCTACCTCAAGTCAGGGTAGACTTGAGGAATTGTTTAATTACCATCCAATCAATCGCTTATCCCGAAAGAAACCACCAGATGGGCCATCATCAGGAAGTGTCGCGAGCCAAATGGCGGTTTCAGCACCCTTTTCAGGTGAGCGGCTGGCACCTGCACCACCCATGTCAGTACGCACCCAGCCCGGACATATTGAGTTCACCTTGACCGATTGTGGTAGACTTTGGGAAAGGGTCAGGGTGAGCGCATTCAGTGCAGCTTTACTCACCGCATAGGCAGAGGGTCCGGTCAATCCTTCATTAAAGCTTCCCCATCCGGAAGAAAGGTTCACGATGCGACCATACCCTCTTTGGATCATGTCTGGGGTCAATAGCCGAATCAAGTCAAAGGGCGCTTCAAAGTTGACTCTGGTGGATTTATCAAATTGTTCTTCATCAATTTCGAGCAGGCTGCCATACTCTAGAATTCCGGCATTGTTGACCAATGCATCAATTTTAGGGTACTCCTCTAAAATTGCATGAACTTGACTTTTGAGTGTTAAACGATCGGAGAGATCCAGCTCGACCGGAATTACATCACCCGCAATTGTCGAAGCGGCTTCTCTGCCAGCGGAGAGTCTGCGACTACCTAATAAGACCTTGTGTCCAAGCTTTGCAAGCCCTTGGACAATGGCCAATCCTATTCCCCGATTACCTCCGGTGACTAGTGCTGTCTTTATCTGTTGATCAATCATATCAATAACTTAATCTACATGAATTTAGCCGACAACATGGGCAAATAAAAAATGCCAACCTAATGGCTGGCATTTCTAATTTAAGCTCCTCCTCTTGGGCTCGAACCAAGGACCCTCTGATTAACAGTCAGTCGACCTACATAATAGAAAACAGTCTTATCTTTCTTATCTTAATTTACTAGCAGTATAAAGCTTAAAGAATGACTTCGCTTAGGGTTTTTAGATAGATGAATAATCTATCAAAGTATCTGAAAAAGAGTGCAAAAATGTTTGCAAAGTGCATTTATGAATTGATTTTGAAAGATGGAATGCTATGGCAACCCTCAGCAAATATCTGGATAAAAGGAATAAGGCCGCCAAGCGTTGGCCCTTAAAAATCAGAATTACACATAAGGGTGTTCCAACCTATATTTCAACGGGTTACTATCTAAAGAAAAATGAATGGAATGCTATTACTCAAAGAGTTAAATCCCCATTCAAAAACACAAAAAGAGCAAACGCAAAGATAGACCGTATGTCTGCCATTATTGGAGAGGTTATGGATAAACATGCTATTACCTTGAGTTTACTGCATATTAGGCAATTAAGAGTTTTGGTTTTAACAGAACTCAAAAAAGAATTTAGTGATAAATTCAAAGCTGAAGCCTCAGATTTAGCCCTGGCTAAATTTGGTGCCGATTGCTTTCTTGACTATGCGAAAAAGGTTATGTATAATCGTTTTCAGACGGATAGAGGGGGCTCGGCCAGGACAATCAAAGGCATGATCCGAAGTCTGGAAAGGTTCACCAGGCGAAAAAGTATCTTTTTTTCAGAGATCACTCCTGGTTTTTTAGAATCTTATGAAAGATGGTATCTGAATAGATCTAATAGGAGGGGAAAATGCAATTCAATAAACGGCTTAGGGTTTCATCTCAGAGACATCAGGCTTATTTATAATCTGGCTATCGCGGATAAAAATATAGATATAGAAATTGAGGCTTATCCTTTTGGAAAAGCGGGATATAAAATAAAGGTAGAAAAAACTGCAAACCGGAATGCAGCCTCTTGGGAAATTGCCAAAATCTTCAACCTTCAACTAGACACCAATAGCAGCCTGTGGCACCATCAAAACTACTTCAAATTTTACTTTGAGTGCTGGGGGATGAATTTTATGGACCTTATGCACTTGCGTGTTTCACAGATTGAGCGAGGTAGATTACAATACAGAAGACGGAAAACCCGGAATGCAATCAACACAAAGAAGTTTGATATTGAATTATCCCCGACAGCACTTTCAATTGCTGATTACTATGGACGAAGAAAAAGAAACACAGACTTTCTGTTTCCACTGATCGACCGGATAGAACACTTACGATTTAAAGACGGTCAATTGTTTTACAAAAAATTAGGTGACATCACCAACAGACACGGGAAAGCACTGAGAATCATTTCTAAGTTGGCAGGCTTGAAAAGAACAATAACGACTTATAGGGCACGGCACGCTTTCTTTTCTATCGCGCTGCAACGTGGAGTATCCAAATCCATGATCAGTGAAATGGCGGGTCATTCTAGCTTTAAGACTACAGAAAATTACTTAGCAGGTTTTGATCATAAACAACTATCAGATGGTGCCAATAGAGTCAGGCAAGAAGTATATGGCCAGATGGGAGTAAATTTATTGGATAATGTACTTAAACTTAACACAGGTGTAGAAATGACAGTAAAAACATTCTTAAAAAAACACCATGACTCTGCAGATGACTTCGTTCACTCAAGTAATCTGGTTATTGCCATATTAACGGAAACTTCTTGTAGAGATGGCATAGAAGCTCAGAATTATGTAGATGCATTTCTGGGTCATTAAACTGACAGCAAGGCTATATTAGCGATTAGTTACAGTAATGCTTTCCGTATACTCACCTGAAAGTACTGGGAGAATAGAATAGGCTGGTGAATTTCGTAACCAGATTGATTCCCTTTCTCAAAACTTTGGCAAAACAATCTCTATTTTGCCAAAGTTTTGTTACTTTAGCCAACAACCTAATTTAATTTTTTGAGTAAAGCTGCACCATATATAAAAGAGGCATTCTCCAAAAAATCCGTTCTATCCAAAAAAGAATTGACAACTTTCCTATTGAAGCATTTCCCAAAATGGACAGAGGAAACAGCCAGTTGGAATATTTTCAAGCTTAAGGAGGATGGTATACTGTATCACCTTTCGAGAGGAAAATATTCCCTGAAGCCTTCTAATGTTTTCGAACCTGAACTATCTAATTCACTCAAGCGCATTCACAACCGTGTAAAAAAGGAATTTCCTTACCTAGAATTCTGTGTATGGGACAGCCGATGGTTCAACCAGCTCATGAGACATCAGCTCTTTCAGTACCAATTAGTTGTAGAGACAGAAAAAGATGTGTTGGAATCCGTCTTTTCCAGCATATCCGATTTTAGCAAAAAAGCCTTTCTCAATCCTGATGCCGAGATGTTCGATCGCTATGTATCCAATTTTAACGAGGCTATTATTCTGAAACCGCTTATTTCCGAAGCACCCATTTCAGAGCATAACGGTTACCACATAGCCCCCTTAGAGAAACTATTGGTCGACATGTTAATCGATGAATCACTATTTGCAGCCCAACAAGGAGAGTTAGACTTCATTTTTCAGCGCGCTCAGGAAAAGTACTCGTTGAATAAACAAAAAATGAAACGCTATGCCTCCCGTAGGAATCAGCAGGAGGAACTGGAGAAGTTCTTAATCAAAACTTCGGCAAAATGAACATGTTTTTGCCAATAATTTGAAATGATAAAAGACCAAACATACGACCCTGAAAGACTTCTCGCCATCTCTAAAAAGGTGGGAAAACGGGTAGATCCCAAAATGCTGGAAAAAGTAGTTTACGCTTTTACACTGCTTGAGCAACTACGATTAAATAATATAGATCTGATCTTCAAGGGAGGTACTTGTCTTTTACTGATGATAGATCCACCCCGTAGGTTTTCTATTGACATCGACATCATTACCGAGGTAAGTTCTGAAAAGATCGAAACCACACTCGATACTATTGTGAAGAATTCAAGATTTACCCGATGGGAGTCCGATAATGATCGAAAGCATGTAGTAGATGCCCCGGTAGGTCATTACAAGATCTATTATCCCAGTGCCTTAGATCGGCATTTTGGAGAAGAGCCTATTTTATTAGACATACTTTATACAGGTAGCCCATATCCTGCATTGCAAGAATTGGAACTCAATCATGATTGGTTGGAAACGGAAGGAGAATCTGTTTATGTAGCCACCCCCGTTCCCGAATCTATCCTTGGAGACAAGTTAACGGCTTTCGCTCCTAATACTACCGGAATACTCTATAGCAAAGGGAGACATACGGAAATCATAAAACAGCTATTTGATATAGGAACCTTATTCGATGTTTCAGAAAACCTGGAAGTGGTAAAAGCAGCCTACGAAAAAATAGTGAAGGAAGAGATAGGCTTTCGAAAACTGGAACTGGATGCGCATGGTGTGCTTGATGACACTTTTCGAACCTGTTTCATACTGAGCACACGAGAACCATCAGACGAGTTCAATCACCTGACCACCGGTATCCGGAACATTACCAACTTTATCATGGGGCGCTTCAAAATTGAAGAGGCCATTGTCGCTGCAGCTAAAGCCGCCTATTTGTGTCAATTATTAAAACAGGAAGATCCAGAAAACATCCAACGATTTTCTAAACCCGATCAAATCAAGGATTGGAGCATTGAAAACCCCGATTACAACAAACTGAATAAGTTGAAAAAAAGTAATCCTGAAGCCTTTTACTATTGGTACCTGGCTCTAAAAGAGATGAATACATAACTATGGCAAGCAAAAAAGAGCATAAAACCATAGAAGAAGTAGTACTCGAAGATAACGAGTTGATCTGTCTGCTTACGGGCGACATCAAAAAAAGCAGTAATAAGGAAAATACCCTACAGTCACTTATCCGGATGTTGAACGAAGAATATGGCTTCGATCTGGAAAATATGGCCCGTGACTTTTCGCTAACCGGTTACGACCCTAATACCGAAAAGAATAAAAAGCAGAAGGTAGATCTGGTGGTATTCGAGTCTGGTAAGCCTCATGAGCAGGATCACATCATTCGCCTGTGCGTAGTACATGATGAAAAGATAAAAGAAACCGACCCCAAAAAAGGAGTAGAGAGCTCGCTCCAAACCGTGCTGGGTATCACCGAATCCTGTGAATTTGGACTTTGGACCAACGGCAAGGTCTACCATTTTCTACAAAAAGAAACGGACGATTTTGATGAGATAGATTATGCCGACATCTCCGATTTTCCGGGTGAAGGTGAAACCATAGAAGACCTTGACCGTTCCGACCGTTCTATAACCCGGAATCCGGCAGGCGATTCCATGATCCGGGTTTTCAGCCGCTGTCACGATTACATTTACGGTAACGAAGGCATGAAGAAAACTGCCTTTTGGGAATTGCTCAACCTTATTTTCTGTAAAATCTATGATGAGCGTAGGCGGTACATGGATCTGGAATCAAGTTATCGCAGAAAATTCTGGGTGGGCATCAAGGAGCAAAACACACCCGAAGGGAGGGCGGCTGTGGCCGAGCGCATCAAGGGATTGTTTAATGAATTGAAAGCACACCCACTCTTTTCCGAAGTGTTTGATGGTAACGAGCGCATTGGTCTCACGGATAAAGGGTTGGCTTTTGTGGCCTCAGAACTCTCGCGTTATTCTTTTTTAGATGCTTCGGTAGATGTAAAAGGCACTGCCTATGAAACCATTGTATCCAACACCTTGAAGCAGGAGGCCGGGCAGTTTTTTACCCCGCGCAACATCGTGCGCTGCATGGTAGAAATGATAGACCCCAACGAAAACCAACGAGTACTCGATCCCGCATGTGGTTCGGGTGGCTTTTTGGTAATGGTGCTCGACCATGTGCGCAGAAAAATAACCCAGGAGTTATTTCCCAACCTGCAAGGCCCATGGCTCGAAGACAAGCTCAACGATCCCCAGGTCAATCAACGGGTAACGGAATATGCACAAACCTATTTGTTTGGGTTCGATTTTGATCCCGACCTCAAAAAGGCCGCCCGCATGAACATGGTGATGGCGGGAGATGGGCATGCCAATGTTTTCCATGCCAATTCGCTGGCCTATCCCAAAGGCGACAATGCCGATGAGCTAAAGAAGATCTCGCAAACTATCAAAAAAAGCATTGAAAAAGGTGGAGACAAGGCCGGATTGAAAAACCTGGGCAATGCCTTGGGTAAATTCGATCTTATTTTCACCAACCCACCCTTTGGGGCCAATATCCCTGTTAATGACCCTCAGTTGTTGGCCAAATTTGATTTGGGACACAATTGGAAAAAAGACGAACACGGTACCTTTCACAACACCGGCCGAAGCAGCAGCGAGCCACCCGAGATCCTGTTCATAGACCAGTGCTACCAATTTCTGAAACCGGGGGGTAAAATGGCCATTGTGCTGCCCGATGGCATTTTGGGCAACCCAAATACCGAATACGTGCGCCACTGGATACTCAAAAAGTTTAAAGTGCTGGCTTCGGTAGATCTAGCCGTAGAAGCCTTTTTGCCCCAGGTTGGTGTGCAGGCCTCCTTGCTCTTTTTGCAAAAAAAGACAGATGAGGAGGTTTTACAAGCTGAACTGCAACAGGAAAATTATGCCGTATTTATGGCTATTGCTGAAAAGCTGGGCCACGACCGCAGGGGTAAAGCTATTTACCTACGTGATGAATATGGCGCAGAACTACTCTTTTCTGAAACCAAAAAATATTTGGTGGTAGACAAAAAAGGAAACAAAACCCTCAAGAGCCGGCAGCAAAAAGTGAAACGGGTAGATGATGATTTGCCGAGAATTGTAGAAGCCTATAGTCAGTTTTTAAATAATGGGGTAAAATAATGAAGACGCTGACAATAGATAGCAAGTTATTTCACAAGCCAGGCATGCGTGTGGATGGAGCATACCATTTAAGCGATGGTCCCTTATCCCGATTAGCTCTAAGTCATTCACCTTACGAATCAAAAACACTTTCTCTTTGTTCAAATAGAATTTTCTCAGGAAACATCTTTCGCAGAACCTATGTAGAGTCAAGCGAATTTGGCTATCCATACCTAACAGGTTCTGACATGGTAAAAGCAGATTTGGATACTGGGAAATTCATTTCTAAAAAGTACACTTCACAAAAAGAAAATCTGGAAATTCATAAAGGATGGATATTGGTTTCCTGTTCGGGAACTCTTGGAAATACTGTTTACACTCACGAAGGTTTTGAAGGTCACATTGGCACGCATGACCTGATCCGAATTGTACCCAATGGAAGTGAAATCAAATCCGGATTTCTCTATGCTTATCTTGCTTCAAAGTTCGGTAAGGCACTCTTGGTTGAAGGTAGTTATGGAGGAGTTGTTAAACACATCGAACCCCACCACATTGCCGATCTACCCGTCCCAGTTTTTCCTAAACCCCTTGAAGAGCAAATTCACCAACTTATTACCGAAGCTTCTGGATTGCGGGTGGGAGCGAATGAGTTACTGGAGAACTCCCGCACAACATTATTGAAGGAGGCGGGGCTATCTGAATTGAGCTCTGATGAATATGAGTTCTTTGGAAACCACGCTGCTAGCAGAAAGCTATCTGTGTCTTCAATATTGAGTTCTGAAATCGATTCACTTACTATCAATGCCTTCAACTACTCCCGAAGGATCAAAACCTTAATAGAAAGAGTAAAAAAGGCAAACAAAAGCATCAGCTTAATCAAAGGGCTACAGGAACCTGGCTTCTTCAGTACCGGTTCATTTCCACGTGTAGAGCTAGATTCCCCAAATGCTATTCAGTTGATTAATCAAACGGATATTTTCAATGTAAGAATGGTGGGCAAGCACATCTCACGCAGAAAAGTCAAGACCGATAAATTGGTCAGCTATGAGGAAGTGTTAATTGCGGGAGTAGGTACATTAGGAGAAAATGAGACTTTCTGCCGGACAATTTTTGCCGGAGAAGAGTTGAGTGGAAAACTTGTCTCGGGCGAATTTATTCGCATGAAAACTAACGACATCATACCGCCAGGGTATTTATACGCCTGGCTTTCAAGTGATTATGGATTTCGCTTAATACGGAGCACACAAACCGGCACAAAATTATGCCGCCCTATCCAGGCTTTATTACAGGAAATTCCAGTTCCGGTGCTGAATGAAACTGAAATGAAAAAAATTGATGCAATGGTGAAGCAAGCGCATACGAAGCGTTTCCAGGCCCTGGAAAAAGAAAACCAGGCCATCGCCTTTGTAGAAAATGAAATTAACTCATGGCAGAACTGAAGACATGCGGCAACCCTGAAGGGCCGGTAAATGCAGGAGAGGAACGCCTGCTAAAGTTCCTGGAAATAAACCTGCCGGACGACTATTACCTTCTGCCCAACATCGAAATCCCCTACCTCAATCCTCGAAACAAGCAGGTACAGTACCTGGAATACGATTGCCTGGTAATGACGCCTCATGCCTTGTACAACATTGAGAACAAGGACTACCGGGGCCGCCTGGAAGGAGATGACGATTATTGGTACCTAAACGACAGCCAAAAGCGCAATCCCCACAAAAGCCTGCGCTTTAAAACCGGGGTATTGGCCTCCAAACTCAAAGAGAAAAATTCCGCCTGGGGTCGCGCCTGGATACAGTCCATTGTCACCCTTTCCCACCCGCGCCAAAGCCGCCAGGGCCTGTGGGGCGATCATTTCCATGCCACTTTTTCGCTGGACGATGCGCTGATCGAGCACCTTACCGATGCACAACAGGTCAGTAAACAACCCGATGCCATCAGCGATCTTTACGAGGCCATAACCGAAGAAATTTGCGGTACCGCCCGGGTGCACCAACCCGAGCAGCGCAGAGAGATCATGGAATTTGAAGTGCTGGAAGTGCTGGACCAAGACAAGAATAGCACAGAATACCTGGCCCAACCCAAAGGCGTAGTGTCGGCCAATCGTAAACGAATTTGGGAATACCAGCTCGATGTGCCCAGCCTGCCTCCCGATCAGCGGGAGAAACGCGAAAAACAGATCAAAAACCAATACAATGCCATCAACCGCATTCGCAAAAACCCTTTCATCCTCAATGTGGAGTTTCGTATGGATGAGGAGAACCACCGGTTTTATGAGATCACCGACTATCTGGATGAAAGCTCACTGCGCTACGAAATGGGGCGCAAAACCTTTACACTGGAAGAAAAAACTGGTTTTGTATTCAACCTGATAGAGGCGCTAAAAGCCGCCCATGAGTTTCACATCTACCACCGCGATATCAATCCGGAAAATGTGTTTCTAACCGGGGGTTATGCCTGTTTGGCCAACTTTGGTAAATCTTATTTTCACGATCATTACAAAGAGGGCTATACCGTAATGGCCACTATTACCGAAGCTAATGCTACAGCCTACCATCCGCTGGAATTGCTGGCGGGCGATGCCTCCCGCAGTTCCGATATTTATTCGTTGGGAGTGCTCGTCTATGAGTTGTTTACCGGACAATTGCCCTTCAACCACCCTTTTGAGCTCAATAAAATGGGTGGCCAATTGACCGAAGATCGTTTGCCCACGGCCGTCAACCCATCCCTGCCCGGGTGGCTGGATGAATTTTGTAAAAAAACCCTGCGCATCCCTCCTGAAGACCGTTGGGACAACCTGACGGAAATGAAAGAATTTTTGGAGGCCGAAACCAAAAAACAACAGCCCTCTGTCGCGCCTGCTCCGGCAACCGATCCTTCTGCACCTCTGAGCCTTGAGATAGGCAGCCGCGTAGGAGACTACACCATTTACAAGCGCCTGGGCGAAGGGGGGTATTCGCAGGTTTTTATGGTAAAGCATAACATGCAGAGCGAAAATCAATTCGCCATGAAAGTATTTCACGAAAGCGTGCATGCCGATTCGGTAATTGATGAATATAAAGCCCTGAGCCAGCTTGAGCACGACAACATTGTGAAATTCCGCTGGAACGGCAAATTGCTCAATGGCCAGTTTTACACCCTTATGGAATACCTGGAGGGTGAAAACCTGAAAGCCTATGCCAAAGGCGAAAAACGATTGGCAGCCCAACGTGTCTATCAACTGGCCCAGTCCGTGTTGAGTGCGTTGGTGGTCATGCAAGACCAGGAACCACCTATATTCCACCGCGACATCAAGCCGCAAAACATCATGTGGGATCAAAACAAGCGTTTTGTACTCATCGATTTTAATGTGGCATCGGCTGTGGAAAGCAACCTGAGCCACGTAGGTACCTATCCCTACCTGGCGCCCGATCTGATCCTGGACGGTACCCGCGTGAACTGGAATACTTCGGCCGATACCTTCGCGCTGGGCATCACCCTCTATGAATTGGCTTGCAAGCAATATCCCTGGAGTGGAAAAATGCCGGAGATCCATACCGAACCTACTGACCCGCAAACTCATCAACCTCAATTGGCACCCGATTGGGCGGCCTTTCTTCGAAAAGCTGTGCAACCGCAGCAAGACAAGCGTTTTGCAACTGCACGGGAGATGCTGGAAGCCCTAAATACCATTGATCTCGAACAGTTACTACAAGCCGTAGTACCTCCTGAGGCAGAAGTACTGGTGGTGGATACTGAAGGCACTCAAAACGATTTTGTACATTATCTCAACACCCTCTACTCCCAATCGCGACACGGCAATGCAGGCACCAGGGCCAGTAGCGAATTCAGCATCTTCGATAAAATTACCTATTCGCCCACCAAACTCGACCGCAGCTTAATTCCCGATGTATTAGACGGTCGGTACCGCCTGGTGATCATTACCGGAAATGCCGGAGATGGCAAAACCGCATTCATCCGCAAGATCGAGGATCAAGCCGAAAACAGGGAGATATTGCCACACGGCAATGGTGCCAAATTCACCATACAAGGCATTCCCTTTCAAAGCAACTACGATGGTTCGCAAGACGAAGCCAATCAGGTGAACGATGCGGTACTCAGCCGGTTTTTCCAACCCTTTGCCGGGCAACAAACCTATCATAACAGTAGGGAAGGACGGCTGATTGCTATTAACGAAGGGCGGTTGGTAGAGTTCCTGCGTGGAACAGGTCAGTTTGACCACCTGGCCGATACCATTGAAACCTATTTTTATGAAGAAGGGCAAACGGAATTACCGGAAGGCCTGCTCATCATCAATCTCAACTTACGGTCGATGGTGGTGGCCGGAACGCAGGAAGAAAGCCTCTTCCGGCAACAAGTAAGAAAACTTACGGACAAAGCCCTGTGGAATAAGTGTGAAAACTGTGCAGTTGCCGAAGCTTGTTTTATCCGGCACAATGCCGCCACCCTCAACGATACGGCCGCCAGTGATGAGGTGATTGCCCGCCTGGAATGGCTGCTACGCACGGTAAGCTTAAAGCGCGAATTGCACATCACCATGCGCGATCTGCGTTCTTTCCTTTCGTTTCTCATTACCCGCGATTACCACTGTGATGAGATTCCTGCTTTGGCAGAGGAACTGAAAGACCGTCCTGATGAGTGGTGGCAATTGTTTTATTTCAACCTGTCCGACCCGCAATTGAACGATAGTGCATGGCAAGACCGTCTGATCCGCTTGCTTCGTGAAACCGATGTGGCCGAACGTCCGCAACCTGCGCTGGATCGCGATCTGTTCTATGGAACCCACCGGGAATCCGATTACCTGGAGTTTTCTGAACGCCACGGTACCTTATTGGAACAATTTAATCAACTGAAAGCCACGGAACCTGCTTATGAGCAAGATACCGGCCGCCAGCAACAGGTCAAGCGACTGCACAAATTATGGGTACGGCATCAGTACTTTGAAGGCCACATCAACTACCGCTACCGCTTGCCCTACCATTCCGTTTTCAAATTCCACCACATACTTTCCGGCACAGATCCGGAAGAACAACAAAAGGAATTGAAAGCCACCCGAAAAAGCATTGCCAAGGCCATAGCACTCAATGAAGGTTGTACTAACCCGGCCATCTATACCAAAAACCTCGTGTTGTCATCTGCCCATACCGATGACCCCTTTAGTCAATCGTTTCGCTTGTTTGCGTTGACTGATTTTGAACTGGTCGTGGCCCAAAGCACTCACCTGGTGAACTACCTGGAATACGAACCTGATCACCTGATCTTTCGCAAGAAAAACGAACCTAAGATAGCACTGACCTTGTCGCTCGACCTGTTTGAAATGTTGGACTTCATCAGCCAGGGCTACAGCCCCTCACTCAACGACATCCGGGGCCGATTCATAGAGTTGCAGATCTTTAAAAACAAGCTCGAAAATGAAGTGTACCGCAAAGTAGTGGTCACTAAAAACAACCAGCAATTTTACCAGATCGAATTGAATGCCGAACAAGCCCTTGAACTCACCCCTTTAATACTGACCAACTAATGGCTGTTAAACTCCATAAAAACGAAACTTCCTTCAGGAATCCCCTGCTGTTTGCCAGCGATGCCAAGGCGGTAAGAATGGATAATGTGTTGACCAACCTGTTTGTATTGCTCACGCATAACGGACAGCGGCCCAAACAAAGAATGGTACCGGAAAGCAGAGGCAGTATAGACCTCACAAAACTGCAGAACCGGCTGGAAACGCTAGAATCTAAAGAAAGTGCTGCAGGTTTTACCGAACATACGGATGCTTCTGAAGCCTGGCTTCGCAGCAACCTCGTGAACATGGTAAACCGGGGCAAGCCCGACAAAGAAAAACTGGCCTCTCTGCGCCCCATCCACCTGCAGAGTTATCGATTGCGCAACCCCAAACAATCCAGGGATTATTCTTCGGCAGACCAGGTTTACTTGATGCTGGATCAACACCCCCAAGTAAAAGAGAAACTCAAGGAATTTTTGGCCGAAGGCTGGGATGAAAGTACCCGGCAAATAGACGATTCGGAAACCCTGGATGTAGACAGTGTTGGTATCTTGCAACTCATCAAAGATCTAAAACCTGATCCTTTACAAAGTAACACGGGTATCAACAAGGTGCGCCCGGTTTTACCTCAACAAGCTGAGTTGTTTTGCGAAGATATCACCCGCTTGCTGGCCTATAAAAAGAGTATCCCCCGCAGCGTACTGCTTGATTATATCAAAACCGTCATTTCTTTTCACCTCTCCCTATACCTGCAAACACTGGTGCATGTATTGCCCCAAATGGTGAAAGCCGGAACTTCAGATATACCTATTGACCAAAGCTGGGTGGTTGACCTTACGGGAAACCTGGATAGCCGCATCAGTGAGCTCGCCATACGGGATGCGGAATATACTTATAACAGCATTTATAACTACATCAAAGCCAGTTATCAGGTCAATGCAGTACTCGGCAAAACCGGAGCTGATTTTACGGATTCAGACCATCTGGATGAAGCCCTTCAGGCATTGGCCCACCCACCGGCAGATTTTGAAACCTATTTTCAATTCAAATGGAACCATCATTGGCAGAATAGCGATGCCGATGAAAAAGAGCTCATGAACGGTTTTCTCCAATATGACCCATCCTATTTCGATCGCTACCTGGAACTCTTGCTCATGAAAACCGGAAAATTGCGTCACATGCGCCATGTGGAACTATTGGACAACCTGGCCTTTAAAAACAATGAGCGCGGTTTTTTGGCACAAGGCCGCAGTAAAAAACACCCGAGAAGGTATGTAATGGGCACCCGCTTATTGGAAGCGCTTACGCAGATCCTGCTTGTAGAGCCTGAAGGAAGGGGATTTGTAACCCATGCCATTTCCATAGAAGCACTAATGGGAAAGCTACGCAGTCGCTATGGATTGATCATCAACGGGTTGGGAGAAGAACGTTTTTCACAAAGCGATGTCAACACCAATCTTGCCTTCCGTGAAAATGTAGAAGCCTTTAAAAACAAACTGCGGCAGATCGGATTTTACAACGACCTGAGTGATGCCTACATCCTGCAAAAAGTAAGACCCCGTTACGAAGCCCAATCATGAATTTAACAGCTACATACTACGATCACATTACAGACCTTTTATTGGAACGACACCGGGAAGAGCTAACCCATGCCAAACCAGGGCACTGTATGAAGATCACAGGGTTCAGCAGCGAGCAACTGCCTGGCTTATTGCAAAAGATCCGGGCCACATACCCGGAAATTCAATCCTTTCAATTGGCTGAAAGTGCAACCCATGACGATCAGATCTCACCCACCAAACTCATTGAACTACGCAACCAGGAAACTGCACCCCTCCTTATTCTTGTTGCGGCCAACAGTCGTACGGCAGCCGAAGATTCGTATGGTAATGCCACGTTTAAAGACATTACCCCCGAAGGATTGGAACAGGCACTGGCCGGACAATTGGAAAGTGAAATTCCTGATGGGGTACGACAACTGTTCAAAGAGATCCACACTTTTCTGCAAACCTTTGGAATTCGTGAGGAACATTTCACGCATTTGTTACTGGCATGGAAAAACCACTCGTTTGCCGCAGATCAACTGGGTAATTTTCTGCATCATCTGCAACTTATTCCCGATGGAGCCATTCATTCCGACATCAATAAAGTACGCTCCCGTCTGAATTTCAACCGTCAAAGCGTAGCGCAGCTTACCGCCTTTAATCGCTCGGTCTTTGAGCGGGTTAGGGCTCTACCACTAGAAAAAGATTCCGTTCAAAAAGAGGTGGTCAACTTGTTTCAGGAGCATCCTGAGATCAAGGATGCACCCGGGCTGGTACATCGCATTGCCGAATCATACCCTAGATTGAATTTTGAACACTGGGCCATTCCCGAACTCCAGGTAAGAGATCTGCGATTGTGGGTGGATTCTCTAAAATCTGCAGATACTAAAAACCCGCTGCGTTGGGA
>JANQKF010000016.1 GCA_028281285.1 Cyclobacteriaceae bacterium | reverse complement strand
ATGGCAATGACAGTTTCTCTGTTTTGTTTGACCCATTCCAAGACAATACCAATGCCATAATATTTGGCATAAACCCCTATGGCGTACGTAGAGAAGGGTTGATTTCCAATGGAGGAAGATTCACTGGAGGCGGTGGTGGTGGCTTTGCCCGTAGTTTCAGTCTTGATTGGGATAATAAATGGTTTGGTGAAGCGCGCATGGAGGACGGTTACTGGGTGGCAGAATTGGCTATTCCCTTCAAAACATTGAGATTTGGTGAAGGGCAAGAGAAGTGGAATGTCAACTTCTATAGAATAGATAGTGACAAAGGTGAGCGCTCAACGTGGTCTCCAATACCCAGAAACCTGAGCATCATTAATCTGGCCACTATGCGCAAAATGGATTGGGATGTTCCTACTAAAAAGCCAGGAACCAATATTTCCGCAATTCCATACATCTCGGCAGGTCGAACCAAAAACTTTGAGGATGAATCTCTTACTAATAGTTCTTTTGAAGCTGGCTTCGACTTGAAATATGCTGTCACCAGCGGGTTAAACCTGGATTTGACGGTTAACCCTGACTTTTCCCAAGTTGAAGTCGATCAACAGGTGACCAATCTCGATCGTTTCGAAATCTTCTTTCCGGAACGTAGACAGTTCTTTCTGGAGAATGCTGATCTTTTTGCCAGTTTTGGGAATTCAGGCACACGTCCTTTCTTCTCAAGAAGGATAGGGGTTGCTCGTGATGCAAGCACAGGTCAGAATATTCAAAATCCCATCCCATTTGGTGCCAGATTAAGCGGTAAATTGAATGATAACCTGAGACTGGGTTTCTTGAATATGCAGTCCGGTAGTGATGAAGGTATTGGGCTTCCTTCCTACAACTTTTCCGTATTCACGCTTCAACAACAAGTATTTGCTCAATCGAACATCAGCTTTATGATGGTGAATAAGCAGACTTTTGAAGATGAAGCTGACTATGACGTTACTGAATTTGACGAGCATAATCGAACCGCGGGTATCGAATACAATTTAGCTTCACCGGATAATGTCTGGAATGGTAAGTTCTTCCATCATCGTTCATTTAACCAGGCACCAGTAGATGCTGATGATTTTGGTACGGGAGAAGCTTCAGCTTCGGGTATCAGTATGAACTACAATACCACAAAATGGTCAGGGAGAGTATTCTCACAAATAGTTGGCGAAAATTACAACCCGGAGGTAGGTTTTGTGAGAAGGAGAGGAATTCGTCAATTGGCGTTTACACTTCGTAAAGTAATTTTTCCAAAAGCCAGCTCTAGTAGCATCCAACGCCATGGACCTGGTTATGACTTTGATATGGTGGGTAATGATGAATTTGGCTTCCTGGACTGGGATATGAACATCCTTTATGACATCAACTGGAAGAACACTTCCAATTTCAGCATGCGATTGAGGAGGCAGTATACCTACCTTTTCAATGAATTTGACCCGACAGGGCTTGGCAGAGAGCCGTTGGCCGGAGACACTGATTATCATAATAACCTGATTATTGCCAGCTATCGATCAGATCAACGAAAAACCGTCTTCTTTGACTTAAGGACACGTTCCGGAGGTTATTTCACCGGACATCGATTGAACCTCGAAGGCTCCGTAACCATGCGTTACCAACCGCTTGGCTTTACTTCGATCAACTTTGCATTCAATCATATCAACCTGGAAAATGAGCGAGCTGCCAACCTATTCCTGATTGGTCCTCGTTTCGACTTTACGTTCACCAAGAATTTCTTCTGGACCACCTTTGTGCAATACAATAGCCAGATCGAGAACCTGAACATCAACTCAAGACTTCAATGGAGGTATAGCCCGGTATCCGATTTCTTCCTGGTTTATACTGACAATTATCTGGCAACCAGCGAGAATGGCTTTATAGATATTGGTCAATCCAAAGTGCGTTCATTGGTATTCAAGTTGACGTATTGGCTGAATTTCTAGATAAGGCAGAATTTCTCCCATTTTCATTTCGACTGAATACGGGAGATCTTCATAATTTGAAGCTTCTTTTAGTCCTATGAATAGAAAGAAATACGTCTGTGTAATTTTAGCTTCTTTTCTCCTGCACTCCTGCACTCCTAAGAACAAGTTCGATCGGCAATTGGGTACTGTCAGCGGCTTTGCCGAACTGGTCGATGCCGGAGTCAAACAACTGGCGCTTAGTTCAACCATGACACCGGCTGAAATGGATGAATTTATGCCTTTGGCTATCGAAGAAGCAGAGAAGTATAACGTTCAGGTTTATCGGGAAAGTGATTTAATTGTTACTGATCTGTTTCCCGCTGATGTGGCAGAAGGCAAAGATGTATTACTTCTTTATCAAGGACATGTGAAAGATGCTTATTTGAAACTAAAGGAAGATCAAGCCAGATTGAAATCAGAGGGAAAATACGAGGGAGAGGAGCGCAGGGAAATATCAAGGAGATTTGGCAGATTGCTCAGTTATACACCAAGGAAAATTAATGCGTTGTTGTCACAAAACACAACTTTCAGAGTAATGTCGGATTTTGGGATTAAGGCTACCAATGTCTTTCTCTACTATCGTGATTTGGCCAAAGCGACTAAGTTTTATTCCGAAACGTTGGGCCTAAAACTACTTGCCGAATACGATAACGCTTCAATTATCGGGATAGCACCAACCTCATTATTGATTTTAGTAGACGAAGCCAAAGGAATGCATTCAGCAGATCAACCAAAGTCCGTGGCTTTAGCTTTCCTAACAAATCAGCTGGCAGATTGGTATGACTATGTTCAAGAGAAAAAGATACCTATCAAGTATACCTACAAACCCAAGGAAGGAGGGCCCCACGATGGGTTTGTTGCCATTGATCCCGAGGGTTATTTGCTTGAATTTGAACTATTTAAGCAACATCAAGAGAATGAAAAGTTCATTCCTCAACTAGAAAAGAATCCAGATGTGCCTACCTCGATCATACACAACGGCAAGACGCTGGCTTTTAACTCATCGATCACTTGGCTGTATTACCGAGATGTACTTGGGATGGAAGGGTTCTATCAAAATACATTGGGATTGGAGCTAGTGGCTGATCAGGGGTGGACGAAGATCTACCAGGCTTCTCCAACTGGTTTCGTAGGATTGGTGGATGAGCGCAGAGGTATGAATACATACTCAGATGAAAAGGCCGTGAATGTTTCTTTTCTCATTGATGACCTGGATGGATGGTTTGAATATGTAAACAAAAACAAGCCGTTCGAATTGCGAAGTCAGGAGGTAGGAACCGGCCCGGAGGGAATGTACAGAGCATTCGTGGGCTTTGATCCTGAAAAGTATTACATGGAGTTTGACAAATTTTATGAGCATTCCCAGAACAACGAATTGATGGAATGGTTATCGAATAAATAGATTATGATTTCAGTTATTTCACCTGCTAAGACATTAGATTTCGAATCGTCTTGCCCCCCTGATTACACACTTCCAAGACTGCACAATGAGTCCCTTGAGCTCATTGAGGCACTGCGAACTAAAAACTCTGAGGATATTCAACGCTTGATGTCGGTAAGTGAATCGATTGCCGATTTGAATGTGTACAGATATAAAAGGTTCACCAAGGCCAAACGAAGCAAAAACACCAAGCAGTCTGTTTACGCCTTCAAAGGAGACGTTTACTTGGGCTTGGAAGCTGAAACTCTCGGTACAGATGACATTCAATTTGCCCAGAAACACTTACGTATTTTGTCAGGACTTTATGGACTCCTAAGACCATTAGACCTTATCCAACCTTATCGGCTTGAAATGGGCACCAAACTCGCCTTTGATGATTACACAACCCTTTACAACTACTGGCAGGATAAGATTGTAAAGCTGGTTCTTCGGGACCTTAAGGCGCAAGGGGACAAGGTTTTGATCAATCTGGCATCCAATGAGTATTTCAAATCAATTGGCCGTAAGAGTCTGAAGGCAAAGGTGATTGATGTTGAATTCAAAGACTTCAACAACGGAGAATACAAGGTAGTGTCATTCTTTGCCAAAAAGGCCAGAGGAATGATGGCCAAGTACATTATTCAGAATCAACTCAACGAACCGGAGGAATTAAAAGGCTTCCAAGCAGAAGGCTATTATTTTGATCCGGCTGACTCTTCTGAATCGAAGCTTGCTTTTAAAAGAGGGTAGGTATTTATCACTTCTTGCTATTATTCAAGACCTTGTTCTTAGGCAAAGTAGAGATATTCTATTTTTAGGCATGGACAAACGAGTTGAGACGGCCTATGACATCATCAAAAAAGAATTCAGAACGAATCTTGATCTCAACAAACTTGCTGCAAGGGTGGGTCTTTCTCCATTTCATTTCCACAGACTCTTTAAGGAAGACCTTGGAGAAGCACCCGGCAAATGTCTCAGACGAACAAGATTGGAACATGCGGCCCATTTGCTTTTTGCTATTCCTGATATGTCCATCAGCCAGGTGGCATTGGACTCGGGGCATTCTTCCCTGACATCATTCAGTCGGGCTTTTTCCAACTACTTCGATGTTGCACCAAGAGAATTTTTAGACAAACACCCAAAATATGTCTCAAAACTAAATCTCAATAAAGATGATTTAAATGTTTCTATAGTTCATCTGGAAGCAATGAATGTCATCTACAGTCGAGCGGTATCCGGAGATTCTATTTCATCAAAGCTAGATGCGGTAACAGCAATCTGTACTTTCAATGACGTGGATATTAGAAATGATGAGGCGTTATGTGTGCATTTCCATCACGGGGGCGAACAGCCGTTTGACTATTATGCTGGATTTCCCCTCATCGATAACCCGGATGAGGACTATTTGGAAAGGATATTCACAGTCCCGGCCGGATTTTACTCTTCATTTTGGTCCAATCTATCTCATGATCAATTATGGGATTTGTTCACGCGTTGGAAAGAAGAATGGTTGGATTCAAGCCCCTATGAAATAGCTCATTTTTTTGCCTTGGAAAGGGTTGATCCAAATAAGCATGCGGGCATGAGAGAGTTTTTGATCCCAATCCGAAAAACTGGATAGCAATAATTGAAAAACCTTCCATGTCGATTAGAAGCTTCTTGTAGGAAACTTTTAATTCATGAAATTATCGTCAAACTCGGGAGCTGGAATAGTCATTATTCTTGGCGCCATTCTCTGCATTATCACTATGATGTTGCACCCTGTAGGTGGAGACTTGCATCATATAAGTCACATCAGGAATTCGAATATCATGGCTCATTCCTTAGCGATATTTTCTGTTCCATTACTTTATATGGGTGGAAAAGGGCTAGCTTCAATACTTGGAAGAGATTCCTTCTTCGCGAATTTGGGTCAATCCTTCTTTACGTTTTCTATAATTGCTGTAATGTTGGCGGCAACATGCAATGGCCTGGCCTTGCCGTTCTTTGTAGATCAGCTTGATCCAAGTGTCCCTGGGGTTGAAAATGAGATCAGGCAGGTTATGCACTATAATTTTGCCTTAAACAAGGCCTTTGACTACATGTTCATGACTGGTGTGGCCGTAGCTATGATTTTATGGGGTATCGCAATTTTGATCTCGACCAAATTGACAAAAATGCTGGGTGTTGGCGGTATCCTTGTCGGACTTCTTGGATTGATATCAGTATTTACAGGGCTGCTCGGAATCAGCCTTCAAGAGTTCACAATATATGTATTTGGCTTTGTAGGCTGGACGGTGTGGGCTGGAATAGAGATGGCTCGATTTAAACCTAAACCATCTCAGGCTTAGGGCTTAAACAATGTGAGAGCCGTCTTATCAATGAGTCATTCGATGGGAAAGCATATGGAACATTCCCGGATTGGTGAGCTTTAGAATAATAAACGTGAGAATAGAGGCAGCGACACCAAGTTTGACGAGGAGCGAAGTGCTAAGACTTGGGTAAGACAAGAACTTTCTTTGTTGAATCCGATAGCCACGTGTTGGAATAGTCTCAATAATATCTTCCTTAAGGTGCTCTTGAAATATTTTACGAAGCTTATATATGTTCTTCGTCAGTGCGGTATTGCCAACGCCTTCATTTCCATCCCATACTCTTTCGATCAACTCTGATCTCGTAGCGACAATTCCGTTTTTTAAAGTCAATACAGTCAGTATTTTAACCGATAGAGGCTCTATTTTCACTCTTGTCTTTCTATTGAATACGAGTTCATTAGAATTGGCATCCAATGAGACGCTTGAATTTATCTTAAGCATGGTGTAAGTGAATTGAAATCAATTCAAGAGACTTCAGAATAGCGAATTGGTTGCAAGAATTTGGCAATTAATTAATCATCAGAACCCTAACTTGAGCTAGATGGGCCATTAGGTGACTCGATTTATTGCTATCGTGTCCTCATCTATTTTACCTTGGGTGCTTCCAGTGATTGTCCATCACCTCTAATCATCAATAATTTTGTGATGAAACTGCCATTACTTACAAATTCGATATGCACTTGAAACTCCTCCAGGAAAAATCGATTAGGGCTAGTCGTAGGTCTGAGATCCATTTTTGGTTGGCTTGGACCTTGGATCTTCAAAATACCTTCCTCGGCAAAAATCTTAATATTTGCGTTAGGCCGGGTCTCATATTCTCCGTAAAAAGATTCATAATTATGAGTTTTTGCCTGGGCTGTTTTAGTAGAGGTTATGTTGTCTTTCTCTAAACTATTTGTAGGTGGTTTTGTGCAACTTACAATTGTTGTTAAGAGAATGACCAGGATTGTAATTTTAGATTTCATAGGATATAAAGCTTTTGGAGAATCGACTCAACCGATTCAAGGATGTTCCTTACCGGATTGATAGAATCGACAAGTAGACTATACACATATACCTCCAAGTAAATTTTCTAGACCAAACTTTGTTGTAATGAAACGGGACCGGAGTCGTCAATGGATTATAAATCCATTGCTTTTACTATGCAACCTTCTCCAACTCTCGAACTGTCATCCGTTGATTTACTTGTCAAATGGATCAGACAAAAACGCCAATTCATTATTCTATGGTTAGTCATTGGAGTTGGACTATTGATGTGGTTTTCATTGACTCAACACTTTCTTGCAGCGGTTTACGGAAGCCTTTTCTGTGGCTTCATAGGTTTTGCAATGTCCGGATCCTTGTATGCTAACATTCTTAATGGCACCTACGGAAGGAATGTTAGAGGGATTGTGGGTTTCATGGGATTAGCCTTGTTGGCGTCCTGTGTTTCCTGTATAGCCACTAATAGCCTCATATTTGTTATGTATCCATATGAGGGGTTGCGATGGACAGAGCTTGTTGAAGCGGGATTTCTTCTCCACTTAGGAGGACACTCCATAGGAATTATATTGCAACAGAAAATGACCGAACCGGAAGAAAGGTTTGGCACTGAACCCGAATCAAAAACTAGGGCTTTTTCTTCGGTACCCGACTTGGTCGAACCTACTTCAGACAGACTTTTGATTACAGATTCCAAGAGGGTTCATCTAGTTGACCCTTTGAAGATTAGTTTTATTGAAGCCGATGGAGACTACATAAAGGTTCATACTGCGGATAGTAGCCACCTCGTCAGAAAGAAAATAAGCAGCATGGAAGATGAATTGGATGATAGAATATTTCAACGGGTTCACCGTTCTTACCTGGTAAATTTAAGGTACATCAAAGCACTTAGAAACAATCAAAACGGGGATTACATCATCGAGTTGACCACAGGTAAAGAGATTAAAATGAGTCGTTCTTACAACCATATCATTCAATCCCATTTAGGTAGATCCATCTAATCGGGTTTTCGACTCATAATTCTAACCTATCGGTTCGCCTCATATGAAAATCAATTCAAAGAATTGGACTATCGAGTTTTGCCTCGAATCCTGCTTATCCGGTAGTATTGGGTAAAAACTCATGAAACACTCACAACTTCAACACCCATCATTCGGAACATTAGCTATATCTGCGTTGACTTTTTTAATAATCTCTTGCAATGCATCCGGTCAAATAAATTCGGCAGATGACCTCATTGCTGCCCATATGGAGGCCCTTGGAGGATATGACAATTATAAAGCCATCAACGAAGTGACATTTATCGGCACGTACGAAGAACCGAGGTTCAAGGAAGTTCACCGATTTGATAAAAAGAGGCCGAACCTGGTACGAGTCACCACTAATTACGATGAGAATACAGGGTCATTTAGGTATTGTGAGGGCTTTGATGGTTCAGCCTGGGAATACAGTTCTAGAATACCGGTTAGAGTTGTAGGGGAACCCGCAAGGGCATTGAAGAATGCATCCCAATTCGAACCCTCATACATCGATTATAAAAAGAAGAACTACACCGCAAAATATGGAGGAGTAGTAAATCTCAAAGGGAACACTCTTCACCATCTTCAGATTATCAGAACACCTGATGAAATTGACAATTTCTTTTTTGATGTGAAGACCTTGATGAACTCGTTTAATATCGGTAATGCGCCATTTCACGGAGAAGGTAAGACAATTGAAATTGTCGAAATCAGATCGGATTACCGGCTTGTGAACGGGGTGATGATGGCACATTCATTCGTTACCAAATCGAATGAAAAAACCATTGCGGAACTGACGTGGGATAAAATTGAAGCAAATACCAATATTCCAGATGAGTGGTTTTCTCCACCATTGAGCTTGGAACAAGAGAGATTCAAGGAGTTTCGGGAAAATATGTTGGATGGACAGCTATCACAGTTGAACGATCAATACCAGGAATATGAAGAACTAGCCTCAATTCGATTCAGAAAGAAACTTGAAAACGAGTTGAACACTTTTGGGTACGAGCTGATCAGCTATGAACGCTATCAGGATGCAATTAAGGTATTCAAAATGGCGATTTCTCTTCATCCAGGCTCAGGCAATTTGAATGATAGCCTGGGTGAGACTTATTTGACTATCGGTGACACTGTTAATGCTGTTAAGTATTACAAAGAGGCTGTTCGTTTAAATCCACAAAATCAACATGCCGTTAAGATTCTCAAGGAAATAAACAATTAGTGTCAATTGTCCCTAATCCTCTAATCTCTTCGTCTGACTATTGATACCTGTGATTTACTGTCATGGGTATCGTTGCATTGTGAAAACCAAATAAATATCTTTAGTGAGGGTTAAAGACATTTGCATGCCGACAGTTAAGTTTACTTCCAATCTCAAACGATTTTATCCTGACCTTGAACCTATGCCGGTAAATGGTAAAACAGTGGCTGAGGCTCTTCTGGAGGTCGAGAATAAGCATCATGGACTTAGGGACTATATCGTTGATGAGAATGGAGTGCTTAGAAAACATGTAAATATTTTTATTGGCAACGACATGATTAAGGATCGAGATGCTCTCGGAGATCGATTGTCGGATGGAGATGAAATGTACATAATGCAGGCGCTTTCGGGCGGTTAGACTGAATCACTCAAACCAATTTTTTATGGCTCAAAATATCTTATTACTCGGTACACGAAAGGGACTTGTCACTTACCGCAAAAACGGTTCAGGACAATGGAATTATGATCGAACGGATTTCCTGGGAATCCCTGTAACAATTGCTACAATTGATGAAAATACCGGCTATTGGTGGGCTTTGCTCGACCATGGTCATTGGGGGTGTAAACTACATCGATCAAAGGACGGGCGAGAATGGGAAGAGTTGGAGGCTCCTAAATATCCTGATGGTGAAGAAATTAAAGAAGGCAAACCAGCAGCCACGAAACTCCTTTGGGCCTTTTCGAATGGAGGCAAAGATCGGCCAGGCACCATTTATATTGGTACTGAACCAGGGGGCTTGTTTAAGAGTACCGATAATGGTGATTCCTTTGAGTTGATGAGAGGGTTGTGGGATCAGCCTTCCAGGAAAGGGCAATGGTTTGGAGGTGGCAGAGATAACCCGGGTATTCATTCAATTCTAGTTGATCCCGCTGATTCTGATCATATCTATATCGCAATTAGTTGTGCAGGAACCTTCGAAACTTTTGATGGAGGTGAAACATGGGCACCACGTAATAAAGGGCTCAGGGCCGATTTTCTGCCTGATCCATCGTCAGAAATTGGGCAAGACCCTCATTTGGTCGAATGGTGTGCTGCTGACACCAAGGTGATGTGGCAACAAAACCATTGCGGTATCTACAGATCAGATGATGCCGGAGCTAATTGGACGGATATTTCTGAAGAAAACGGCCCTGCCAACTTTGGCTTTGCTGTAGCTGCCAGTGAAACCGATCCTGATGTTGCCTGGGTGGTTCCTGGTATTAGTGATGTAACACGGGTAGCAGTGGATCAGTCGCTTTGTGTTTGTAGAACTGATGATGGAGGAAAAACCTGGAAAGCATTCCGAAATGGGCTACCCCAAGGTTCAGCATTCGACATAACCTATCGACATGCACTGGATGTAACGGGAGATACCCTTGCCTTTGGCACAACTACCGGTAATCTCTATTTATCCAATGATAAAGGAGAAAACTGGGAGACCATCAGCAGTAACCTACCGATGGTCCACAGTGTTGAATTTCATTAAATAATTAACGCTCTATCCAAGGAGCTCCAGCATCTTTAAGCGCTTGAATCAGTCGATCGATTCTTGACTGTTGCTGTTCCAAACGATCAGATAGATCGGCTATTTCATTGTTGATTATTTCTAAGCTCTGTTTGTTGGTGATTGTCGGGCCGTAAGTCGAAGTGCCAATTCCGAGCTGAACCGTAAATAACCGTGTGCCGATAGTTGTCCTTGTTTTTGCTCCCATTTGATTTTTGGCAGGATTACCATTCAGTTGAGAGTTGATATCCAAGACAGCTTTTCGAACCGTACTGATTTGCTGATCCAAGTTTCCTGGTGCCAATTCCGAAAGCTCCAATGCCTTTTGCATAGCGTTCACTTTGCGTAGCGCATTTCCGAGTTCCAAATTAAGCTGTGCCGCATTCTTTGAAGTTGCTTCAAACTCTCTCCAGAAAGCGGCCACCACATCGGGATCGGCTCCGTCCAAAACCCCTTTACGCATTTGCTCCACTTCAAAAGTCACAGATTCTCCGAGTTGCGAAACCTGCCCGTCTACATTTTTATAAAGCGTGGCAGAATAACTGCCTGGTGCCACCATAAAACCACCAAATCCAGTGTTGTTTCCATTCAAATCAATTGCTCCTGGTGATGGATATTTCAGATCCCATGTTACCCGATGGAATCCCTTTTTCGAATTAGCAGGTACTCTTCTGATCGCCTTGCCATCAGACCCGGAAATAGTCAGCCAGACGGTTGGGGCTTGTTCATTGTACTCCGCTTCTACGGCTTCCCAACCTGGAAATGGAGGATTGGCGTTACCTTTTTCTGACGCCTGTCGTTGCTCTTTTCTCGATTGCAAGCTTTCCTTTAAGTAATAGGTAAAAGTAGCTCCGAATTCAGGATTAGGGGCTACATAATGTTGGGCACCAATTGAACCTTTTTGAGTATCGAAATCTACATGGGACCGAGGAATATACCATAGTGCCTTTCTTGGTTTAAATAAGGTAGCTTCCTGAGCAATCTGATCTGCAGAAACACCTCGAAGCGCTGAATAGTCGTCCAGAATATAAAAGCCACGTCCAAAAGAGGCTGCAACTAAATCATCTTCCCTTTTCTGAATTGCAAGATCTCTGAAAGAGATCGTTGGCATTCCACCGTTCAATTTAGTCCAGTGATCTCCGGAGTCAACTGTGAAGTAGATTCCCCATTCTGTTGCAAGGAACATCAGTTCCTTTTTCTTGTGATCCTGAACAATTCTCCAAAGCAAGGTTCTATCCGGCAAATTGCTTTTAATAGACCTCCATGTGGTGCCCTTATCATTGCTTACGGCCAGGTAAGGAGCATAGTCACCATATTTGTGGTTGTCAAGAACTACATACACCGTACTTGCATCATAGAGATCCGCTTTCACATCATTAACAAATGCTGTTGCCGGTACTCCTGGCATGTTGGAAACGGGGATCATTCTCCAGTTCTGTCCGCCATCCTCAGTGACTTGAATTCTTCCGTCATCGGTGCCTACGTATAACAACCCTTCCTGAACAGGTGATTCTGCGACAGATGTAATGGTGTTGTAATTCGACATGGCCAGAACGTCCCAAGGAGAATCCCAGCTCTGTTGACCTCCCATTATTGGAAGTTCTAATCGTTCTTCATTTTTGGTCAGATCTCCTGAAATCGCTGTCCAACTGTCACCGCGATCTTCAGACTTCCAAAGCCGTTGAGAAGCAAAGTACAATCGTGTAGGTTTATGTGGACTAACCAGAATAGGGGCGTCCCAATTGAAACGCTCATAATCTTCGTCCGCAGCCGGCTGTGGCTGAATATCGGTTACTTCACCCGTAGTCATGTCAATTCTTGAAATCTGTCCTTGCTGACGTTCAGCATATATTATATCCGGGTTGCCGGGCTCTGTTGCCGGTTGATGACCGTCCCAATTCAGTACGACTCGCCAGTCTGAATTTTGGATGCCATGAAGATTATCTGTCCGGGATGGACCTCCTTGCGTGCTGTTGTCTTGCGTACCACCATAGATATTATAGAAGGGAGCTGCGTCATCAACTGCCACTTTATAGAACTGTGTAACAGGAATGTTAGGGAAATATCTCCAATTGTCACCAAGGTCAAAGCTTTCATAAACGCCTCCATCTGTTCCAATCATTAAGTAGTCGGGATCATCCTTTTTGAAAGCCAAGGCATGATTGTCTACATGTTTGTGTTGAGTGTTGAGACGGGTGAACGTTTTCCCACCATCCTTGGAAACTTGAACATCAGTATCCATTAGGTACAACCAGTCAAAGTGGTGAGGAGAAGCATATAATTCCTGATAATAATGTGGTCCTGTGGCTCCGGAAACAGCATCAGATTGCTTGGTCCAGGTAGCTCCTCGATCAAGAGACTTATATAGTCCACCAGTTCTCCGGTTTAACTCGATTGCGGCATATACAATATCAGGATTTTGGTGGGAGAGTGCCAATCCAATTTTTCCCATTTTACCAGTTGGAAGGCCGGATGTTAGTTTTGTCCAGGTGTCACCGCCATCTTCACTTCGATAGAGTGCTGTATTCTTTCCACCTCCCATATAAGCAGCGACTGTACGATGTCTTTCCCAAGTAGCTGCATACAAACGATTGGGATTTCTTGGATCCATCAGAATGTCAGTGACACCCATCCATTCATCATCACCAAGGGTCCTGGTCCATGTCTTGCCACCGTCTTTGGTTTTATAAAACCCACGTTCTCCACCTTTGCTCCATAGCGGCCCTTGAGAGGCCACATAGACAATGTCTGAGTCATCGGGATTCACAATGATCGTGGATAAATGTTCAGAATCCTGCAACCCCATATTTGTCCAACTCTTTCCTCCGTCTTCGGTCTTGTAGATACCGTCTCCAAAACCTATATGACGCCCTCCATCATTTTCACCGGTCCCTAGCCATACCACATGTGGGTTGTTTGGGTCGATAGCAAGACTTCCAGTAGAGTAGGAGCCTTCATTATCAAATATTGGCTCCCATGTAACTCCCGCATTCATCGTTTTCCACACGCCTCCTGAGGCGATAGCAACATATCTTATGTTGTCATTTTGGGGGTGGATAGCTATGTCGGCCACACGCCCTGACATAAATCCGGGGCCTATATTCCGGAATTTAAAGTCGGCAAAGAGGTCTGATTTTATCGGGTTCTCCTGGACAGGTGAAGCTGTGTTTTTCCTTCTTCGCTGCGCATCAAGAGGTTCGACAATGAACAGCCCTATGATTAGCAATAATGGTATAATTCTTCTCGTCATGACAAATCGGTTTGAGGACTATGAAAATAGGTCTAACGATTAGAAATAAAAAGGTCGTTTTAGTCCAAAGGTTGAAATGGATCTAGAATATCAAGGGTAGGGTTTCTCGTGGTGGTCTACAGGCCATTGTGAAGTAAATATCTATTCTTCGCTAATGAACTGAATGTTGAGATCAAACAGACTCATCACTGACTTCCCTTTGTTGCCTGAAACGCTGGATATAGATTAATCCGACAGACAGACCTACCAGGATAAGGTTTTGAAGGATACGGTTGTTTTCATCATTTAGTAAGTGGGTAACAGCAGCTCCGGTCATAAGGGCAATTATAATCCATGCTCCTGCTTTTCTAAATCGCGGTGAATAAAAAGCAATTACCGCTAATAGTTCCAATGCACCTACCAAATACATAGTAAAGACGGGGTAGCCATACGCATTGAACGAATCCTCCCACTGACCAGTAAACTTTGGAAGGGCAGCAAGTACGAATTGAAGACTCAACAGAACAATTATGATCCAGTTTAGGATGTTTGTGACTTTTGGGTTCATGTTTTTGCCAAAAGGTCCCTCTAAAACCTTACAACGAACTTGAAATTCTGATTAAATCTATCTTAAATTAAGTTGAATTGAGGAAGTAAGATGAAAGCAAGAACTGAATATTCAAATTGGAAGATCAACCTTGAGCTATACTGTTTCCAGGATGGAGAAGGTAATGAGTTATATGTCCAGCCTCGATTAATCAAGTTATTAAAGGTTCTGACAGACAATACAAACAGAGTCGTTACGCGCGAAGAACTCGTGAGTCAAATTTGGAACGATGTCCTTGTCGGAGAGGAGTCGCTATCCAAAGCTGTTTTTGATCTAAGACAGTTTCTTAAAGATAATTTCTTCAATGCTCCTGAGATTGCTACAATCAGAAAGGTGGGTTATCGACTGCAAAAGAAAAAGGAGACTAATTCTAAACGAAATTCAGTAATTCGATCTTTCAAAAGAATAGCTTATGTGGTTATTCTAGTAACAATTGCTGTATTAGTGATACGTGGACTCATGGTTAGTTATTATTAAGCGCAGGGAGTTATAGTTCGCTTAACATTGATGTATTTTTAGTTGTAGCTTTAGCAACGGCCATCCGTTAATTGATTAATGTTACTAAGTATAACAACCATCCAAGGATTCCTGCTCTCAGGCCTGCTCTATTTCAATAAGAGGGGAGATAAGGTAGCGAATCACCTCATAGGGTTGCTTGTTTTCTTTTTTTCCGCCATGCTGGTAGAAGAAGCATTGGAAGCCGTCAATTACCATGATGCGATTCCAAAAATCACAGGGTCCGGTTTTTTCATAGAGCTGTTTCTTGGACCTTTGACCTATATCTACATTAAAAGGCTCACTTCTAATTCGAAGAATCAGCCTCTTTCAAAATGTCATCTTGTAATTCCGATTCTTATAAATATAGCGTATTTACCTTATCACTTATTTACAGGTGAAGGAAACCATTTTTTGTTGAGTGATAAGTTTAGTTCATTACAAATTCTCAGTATTTCTGCCAAAGGAGTTTTTCAACTAGTATACCAGGTTTCATCCGTGATTTTGCTGAGCGCATATCTGAAGCAGAATAACGGAAAGGAGTCGCCCCGTAGACAAATGGTCGTTTGGATGAGAAATATTCTTCTCACCGTCCTCATCCTGATTCCCGTGATTGTTTTACTGGCACTCTCGGGAGCTAAAATTCCATTTGATTCAGATTTTCTCACAAGTGTCATCATGATTCTCTCAATCTATACCATAGGCTATATGGCCCTGAAAAACCCTGTCGTATTCACAAGAATTGATGAGAAAGTTGTTGGTGAGAAGTACAAGACTTCATCCCTTTCTGAAGCAGACAAAGTCGACTACACTAAACAATTGATCCAACTAATGGAAGTGCACGAAATTTACCTGGATCAGGAATTAAAACTTGAAGACCTTGGCGAAAAACTCAATATTGATAAACGCGAAATAAGCCAATTGCTAAATGAGCATGTTGGAATGAGTTTCTATGATTTCGTCAATTCTTATCGGGTAGAACAAGTGATCAAACGCTTGAAACGAGGAGACCATAAAACGGAGAACATCCTAACTATCGGACTCGAGTCAGGATTTAATAGCAAAGCCACATTGAATCGTGCTTTCAAAAAAATCACCGGGTCTTCTCCAAAAGAATTTTGCGATCAGCTTAAAAAATAAGACTCATTCCTTCGATTGAGTCGACCAATTCTGATTTGACTTTTAGGTTGTCGTCCTAAAGGTTAAAAAATGAAAAGCAAACTCGATTCTCTTATTAGCTTAATCCTTCTTATTATAGCTGTTAACTTAAGTTCATGTTCCGATGATGATCTCCCGGATCCGATTTTAAGGGATGGCGTTTTTGAGACCACCTCAGGGACGGCAACTATTGAAGGAGAGCTTTTCTTGCCACAGGGAGAAGGTCCTTTTCCAACAATGATTATAATTCCAGGCTCTGGCAATGAAACAAGAGACGAATTAGAACCGATCGCTCAGATCTTAACGCAAAATGGATATGCTACCTATCTCTATGACAAACGAGGAATAGGAGGGTCAACAGGGTCCTATCCGGTTGAATCCTTAGAAAACTATACAGAATTTCTTGAGGCTCGAGCTGATGATGTGTTGGGAATTATCGAGCTCTTAACAAGTCATACTCGTATTGATTATTCAAGAATAGGGATTTACGGATCGAGTCAAGGAGCTTGGGTGAATACGGTTGTTTTCAGCCGGACCAATGACCTGTCTTATATTGTTATGGCAAGTGGAGGTGTGGCTTCAGTAGGCTTGGAGAACCTCTATTGCTCATTGACTGATGACCCTACGGTCACAATTGAAGAAGCAACTTCAGCACTCGCTAATTATACTGGCATTGCCGGCTATGATCCATTGTCAACCATACAGTCCATGACTTTGCCTGTGCTTTGGATTTACGGGAACCAGGATCGCAGCCATCCGGCTCGATACGACATCGATATCTTGAACAATCTGAGCAAGCCGAACTTCACTGTTCAGGTTTATCCTAATGCGGATCATGAATTGATTGATCAGAATACCGGAATGTTACCGACTAATCATTTTGATATTCTCGGGCAGTGGCTGGTTGCGAATAATTAATTTAACATTACATTTGGCCATCTGCTCAGAAGGCTCGAGAATGCCTTTAATGTGAAATGTCGTTGGGTTAAGGTACGATCTTCAGTTACTCAAATCATCGTCAGCATCTTTACGCTTAAAAAACCTTATAGTGAATTGAAATCTCTTGAGTTTTTGACCTAAATCCTTCGACAAACCGATTATTTCAATCTCATTTACTCCAACCTTATAGTTAGTTAGTTTACTCGCGACTTGGATTAAACTATCATTTTGATCTGCAAATCTTATCCAGTAAGTACTCAATTTTTCATTCTTGGGTGTCCATGTAGTATCTGTTTTGGACCTTCCATAATTCTTGTCAGACCAAATATTTAGTTTCTTGTTCTCTGGCACGATTCTCACCTGAATCAATGAGTCGCTGGGATTTTCAAATTGAATCCTTAGGCGGTAGTCATTGTTTGCTTCAATAGAAACTGAATCCAGAGGGGCCAAAGGTTTGGAAACTACCGAACTGATACTTTCTTCCTTAGAATAAGCATCTACTAATTGTTGGAGTTTGTCTATCGCTAAGTTTCCTTTCTCAACTAAATCTTCTAATTCCTTTAGAATTCTTTCTTCGCTGTTGGTTTCTAAACTGCCCTCTGACTGTCCTCCGTAGTCACTTTCCTTAATCGTAATATCTATGTCAGTACCACTCTTGACAAAGTCCTTTAATGTCTTATCAAGGAAGCCAATTGAATTATTGATCTTTTCCAGTGTAGTGTTATTTATGCCTGCTTGTTGGCCCGCTTTGGAATCCATTTGGGTGGTATCAGCGAGATTCATCTTGGCTAATTCCAAACCATTTTGGTTATATCTTTCCATAATTACACCAAGTCCGATAAGTAGTAGAATTACAGTGAGAATGACCTTGGCAAAAGACAACCATATACGCTTGTGCTCAACTCGGTCTTCACAATTACAGTCTTCCTGTATAACTCTTCTACTTAAGTGACTTTTCTCCGTTTTGTCTTTTGCTTGCCGAGTCACCGGAACCCCTGAGACGCTTAACTTTATATGGAGTCTTCCTGAGCCTATAGAGTTTTGGATGTGAGTTCTTATCGTTCTAGTTACGACTTTTCTTATTCGATTCGAGAGGGCTATTACTCCTTCAGCTGTGGCCAACACTTGTAACAAATCCCAGACTTCGATACTCCCAAGAAAATCGATGCTGCCCTCCTGGAAGGTTAACTCGACCAACTTTGGATCTCCGTACTCACCATTGAAGAAAACATGGTTTAAGTCTTCGGTAAGCTTGGTCTTTAGTTCATCTGAATCATTTAATCGCTCAACGACTCTGGGAATTGATTCATTTTTATAGGATTCTAATTCTTCAATAATTATTGTTCCCTCGAATAGAAAAACTGCATCTAAGGTGTGATTATCTTCTCTCGACATGATAAATAATAGTTGATAAAATCATATTTAATATAATAATTAATCTATGAATTTGAGACTTGTCTGTTGTTAGCGGAGTGACCATATGAACATTGGAGAGTGTATTTTATTGAAAACTTATTCTTATAATTAGATCATTAAGCTTCCTTATGTCCACTTCTAGAATTCGATCTAATTTTCTGAACAAGAATTGGTCAGTTCCTATGTCCGTTCTGTTTATGACTTTGTTATTGGCCCTGATCTCCCATGGTTATAGGATAGCTAACACCCAACCCGGGGTGAGACAAACGCTTGCGATGAAATTAATGCCCTTTGCGATTCTATGGGCTGGTATCTTAACTCCGTTATTTTATCTGTTACTTCAAAAACTAAGCTTTAAAGGTCCACGAGGCAATTTAAATCGACTTATTATTGCTGTATTAGTCTTCGGATTGAGTTTTGGCGTAGGCTGGATGTACCTGAATTGGACAATCAACGTTCCGCATTTGCCAAATGGCTTGTACAAAATCATTACTCAAGAGTTATTGACCATCAGTATGCCATTCTGGATGGTAATTGCCGGTTTGATTGCCTTGATGCGAGTAAGAAGAGATAGGCTCGAGAAAAAGGATAAGCTAGCCAATCAAGTCGGTACATTTGAAAATAGAATTGAAGCAAGTATTGGAAACAAAGTTTACTCCATAGAGGTAGATGATATTACATGGGTCAAATCAGAAGGCAATTACATCAGGATATTTACCAATGATGGGTTTTATCTTAAACATTCCTCACTGACTTCTTTTCTTGATTCGATTCCCTCAAAATTCATTCGAATACATCGATCTCATATTGTCAACCTTGCTAACACAATGAGTTATTCATCAATAGGGCATGGAGACTTAGAAATCCAGCTCAAATCAGGACAACGATTGAGGTGTTCGCGAAGCTTTGCCTCTGAATTCAGATTGGCATTCGCTGGACGAAATGTCCATCCTGTCCAAGATTAGTCCGTCTCGTCAAAAGCCGACATCTCTGATCAGCTTATAAGAGTTTCTTTGAGAAAACTCAACGCTGATGTTCAGACGAAAAATCACTACCCTGCTTTTTTTCATTCTTTGTAGCTCGATCTCAATAGCTCAAAATAGTTCGGACATTGTAATAGGTCAAACCTATGAAATTCAGTCAGCAGAAATGGGCGAGAAACGCGAATATCGTGTGCTTCTTCCCAAAGAATACGAGTCCAAGAACAAGGCGTTTCCTGTTATCTATGTCCTAGATGGTCAGGCTTATTTTTTATCCGCCTACAGTTCAGTAATTGCCCTGTCCGGCTTGGATGCGATGCCAGAGGCAATAGTGGTCGCTATTTCTAACCACGACAGAACCAGTGATATGACACCTCCGGACATGGACATTCCTGGGGTACAAGCCAAGAATGCCGATAGGTTTTTAGAGTTTCTCACAAAAGAGCTCATTCCGAAAATAGACAGAACTTACAGAACACTTCCTCTCAGGATTCTCATCGGACATTCCCACGGAGGAATTTTTGGGCTTTATGCACTAACTAAGGCCTCTGAAACTTTCCGATGGCACATTGTACTGGACCCCCCAATGCATCTTAACCAAAGTTATTTGGAACGAATAATAGATGACCACTTGACTCAGAACTCTCAATTTTCCAGTCGACTTGTTATAGGGTGGAACAGATATAGTTGGAGCGATGAAAATTGGAAAGAAATACAGAGGAAGCCGGACACAGGGCTCAGGGCATGGGAAATCGATTTAGATGGAGAAACGCATTCTTCAATGTATCATATGGGCATATACAAGGGGTTGAAGCAGTTATTTGCTGATCACAATTATAAGCACAATCAAGTGCTGACTTTCGAGGCGCTTAAAAACAGGTATCAAAGACTAAACGAAGAATATGGCTATAGCATCCCAATTCCAATTTGGGCACTGCGGTATGGAGCAATTGAACATTTGACTTCAGCAGATCCTGATATGGCAAGGCCTTTTATAAATGCACTCAAAATCCTTTACGGCACTACTGATATGCTGGGAGATGATACTGAACAATGGTTGAATCAGCTAGTCTCCAATCCTCCCGAAATTACCAGAGCAGAGTACCTTGATTTGAAAGATGCGGACGTTAAAGAGTCTTCCGATTTTTTCGGCATATGGGAGAATGAGGAATACAAAATTGAGTTGAAAGAAGAGAAAGGAAGAGTGGTAGGTAGACTTGGACAAAGAATGCCTGATGGTGAATGGCGATTTCAAGGCTTGATCAAAGTAATTAGAAAAACAAATGGTGACTTGGAAATAGTACATCCAAACGGAGTTCCTCCATTATCGGGTCTGATAGTTTATCGCCTCTCTGTTCCTGATAACAATCGGACAAAAGTTGAGCAGCGATTTATGGTCTATTGGCCCAGTATGCAGGGGAGGAATAGGCCTAAGATTTTCACACTAAAGAAGAATTAATTATTCCTCAATCAAGGCATCAGCCTCTATTTCAACTAAGTATTCGTCACCTACCAGGAGGGCCTGAACGAGGGTGTTGGCTGGTTGGATGTCCTTGAATCGTTCTCCGTGAGCCCGTGCCACCGGCTCCCAATCATCTAGATTTTTTACAAATATACGAGTACGTATAACGTCCTGAAGACTGGAACCGAGTGATTGCAAGGCACCTTCTATTTTATCAATTACCGCATGGGTCTGAGCAATTGGATCATCGCCACCAAGGGCCAAATTGCCATGTGTAGCTGTGGTACCACTGATCGTTATCACATTCCCTTTCCTGATTGCCCTGCTAAATCCACCGACATCCTCCCACACGGTACCGCTCAGTGCTTTTGTTCGACCATCACCCCCTTGCTTGGTAGGATAGGGCGGTGTGAAATCGTCTAAATGATGACTCAAATCTCCTGATGCAGTTAAAAATGGAGGCTTTCGATATTCATCCCCACAATCTCCGGGAATATCATCAAGTTCGCTTACAACCTGTTGAATTATTCTTTTGTCCTCCTTGGAGAGATTGAATGAGAATAGCCGGGAGTTGTTCTCAATATGGCTGTTTTCACCTAGTCGTGCACCGATAATCACTGCAGCCACTGCATCTTCATCAATTATGAATCGAGTGGCAATATTGGCAATTGAGGCATTGTACTTTTTGGCAACATTATCCAAGGTCTGAAGTAAACTTTGAAATTTTGTCCAGCCACCGGCCTGGTCAATAAAACGCTTGTACTTCATTTGCGACCAATTCATTGACTCATTCAACTCAGGTTCAGGCTTGCCTAGCCATTTTTCTGAAAGAAACCCACCAGCAAGTGTTCCAAAAGCAAATAATCTAATTCCCGATTCCGTGCAAAATGAAGTCATTCCTTGTGCAGCTCTTCGGTCTAACAACGAAAAACAGATCTGATTTGAAATTACCTCAATACCACTTTTCACTACAATTCGAAGGTGCGCGGTGTCAAAATTAGTGAGCCCGAGATGCTTAATTAGCCCCTCCTGTTTCAATTCTTGAAGGAAAAACAATGAATCCAGCCATGCCGGATCCGCATAATTCCATGCATGAAATTGAAGCAAATCAATTTGCTCGCTCTGGAGCCTTTTTAAGGAGGTGTTTACAGCTTCTCTAACCTTCTGGCGAGTCATTAACCCTGGTTCTGGCACCCATTTAGTCATAGCTTGAATGGGTAACTCTTTAGAATAATTATTCTTGTAAATACCAGTGATATCCTCAGCCGAGCCATAGTGATCGGCCATATCAAATGTGGTAAATCCCGATTCTGCGTATTTTTTGAGGTCAAGCGCTTTTTGAGCAAGATCCAGTCTATTGCCATCTCTTTCCAGATCTGCAACTTGCCAAAGTCCGGTAATGACTTTAGGTACCTTGAAGTTTTCGGATAAGTTGGTTTCAGGGAGAATTGTCATTACTCTTCTGGTAAGTGTTTAAATCGTTCTGCCATATCAATACCCGCTCTTTTAGGTCCTGAATATCTGGCATAGAAAATAAATGACCCCAGAATCATGACTATGAGCCAGACCGGAGTCGATCTGAAATACCAATGGTCTACGGTAGAAGAAAGGTCCTTCATAATGTGAACCACTAAAAAGCCAGTCAAAAAGAGTGTGCCAACGGCAGCCACTAACACCTGGATTCTTCTTTTTGAAACTGCTTTGATTTGAAGTGCCAAATCCGGGTTTCTTTTTTTAATGCTCAAAACGGTGATACACATGAACAAGAAGTTGACCAGCATAGATAAGACCATTATGTCAATTCCCATAAAAAAATCTCCCGCAAAATGACTTCCCAGAATTCCAATGCTAGCAAATGTTCCACTTAAGATAAGTGCACGATGAGGGGTATTAAACCTGTTATGAATTTCGCTTAGTGTTTTTGGAAAAACTCCGTCTTTCGCCCAGGCAAAAACCAACCTGGATACCGAAAGTAACATTGCCGGTAAGTCATTGATCAAAGCAATTGCCGCTCCTGCTGTGATTGTGACGCCCAATGCATATGGAATTAAGGGCTGCAAAAGCCCGGTTGCGGTGATGTCTTTTTGTAGTGCTTGTTCAGCGACATACTGCCAGGGAACGGCATGATATACAGCTTTGGTAAATAAAAAGTAGTAGAGACCAACACCAATAATGGCTATGCCTATGGCTTTCGGTAACAGTTTTTTTGGACTGCGCGCCTCGCCTCCGGCCTGAGCGATCGCATCAAAACCAATAAAACTGGAAAACAGTATGGCAGCCGCTGCCAGAAATGTGTTCCAATCAAAAGAATCCGATTCAGTATTGGAAAGCACAAATCCAGTTTGATTAACAAAGTCAGTTTGGTCAAAATAAAATCCGGTAATGATAACCACAAGCCCCAACCCGAACATAAGCACCATTAACGGAATCAGTGCTTTGACATAGGTTTTGAGTCCGAGGATATTAATCAACACAAATATCCAGACGAGTAACAATGCGATGGAGACACGAACGACTCCTGTATCCAACAGATCACCTAGTGATTGTACATCAATGGCATATGCTATGTCTCTTAGGAAAGGAACAATAATATAGGCGATGACTCCAATTACTATTGAAAGCCCAAACCACTGGGAGAAACTGGCTACAAAGCCCAAATAGGGATGGAGACCCCTGCTCGCAAAGATATAGCTTCCTCCGGCCCGCGGCATTGCTGAACTAAGCATAGCATAGGAGAAAGCGGCAAAAATTGCAGGAATGGCAGCAAAAATAAAAGCAGGAATGACGTTCGGCCCTATGCCAGGAACATTTCTTTGAATCATGAATGGCACTACATAGATAGAAGCCCCAATCATTGAACAAATACCAGTGGCAACAAGGCCCGTAAGTCCGAGGTTTCTTTTTAAATGACTTGGTGTAGAGGAAGTCATGGACTCTAAATATGCCCAATTAATTTTTTAATCGAACAATTTAATTTTGGAGACGTACTCATTACTTATAACTTTGTATATATACAAAATTATAAATAATGAAAGGAAAAGGACTTGGGGAATTTGAAGAGCTAGTGCTTTTAGCTGTCTGCATTCTTGATGGAGAGGGCTATGGAGTTTCCGTCAAAAAGGAAGTTGAAAAACATTCCGGCCGATCCATTCTACTCGGTGCGGTTCATATCACACTGTATAGACTTCAGGACAAGGGGCTGCTTAAATCGGAACTAGGTGGCAATACGAGCAAAAGAGGGGATCGTAAGAAGCGATTATTCCAAATCACGCCATCAGGACTGAAGCAATTGAAGGCCGCCCAAGACGTCCGTCAAAAGATGTGGAAACTCGTGCCACAGCTTAATACGGGAATCTGATGAAGCCTGAGACATCAAACACACCTCGGTTGGTAAACTGGTTGGTCACTAGGTTCATTCCAGATCAATATTGGGATGAATTATTGGGTGATCTCGAAGAAATCTACCAGGAAAGAATTGAAATCAAAGGGAAACATTTCGCCCGATTCATGTATTGGTTTGATGCCTTTCACTTACTCTATGGTTTTAGCTCATTTAAAATTTTCAAAACTCAAAACAACACAAGTATGCTCAAACACAACTTAAAAATCGTTATCCGAAACTTGTTCAGAGAGGCTTCTTACAGTATTATTAATATTTCAGGACTCGCCATTGGCATTGCTTGCTGTATCATTCTTGTATTATACCTGAAAAGTGAATTGACCTACGATCAACACTTTGATAAACATGACCGAATTTATCGGGTAGTCAGCCAACTTAATTCGGGCGAGAACATCAATTTATTTGCACAAACATCCTACGGAGTTGGCCAATTCATTGCAGAAGAATCTGGGCAAATCGAGGCGTATGTCAGGTTTTTGATGAGTAATCGAGGGTATTCTGATTTTGAGTATAATGGCACATCTAAACGTTGGGATGATATTGCTTTGGTAGATCCCAATGTTTTTGAAGTCTTCAGCCACGAGATCATCTACGGAGACCCTAAGACGGCATTGACTGAACCTAAGACTATTGCTATAAGTGAGCGTTTTTCTAAAACGTATTTTGGTAATGAAAATCCAGTCGGCAAAACCATTAAGGGGTTGCTAAGTGACTTTAAGATAACTCTGGTATTTGCAGATCTGCCAGACAATACACATTTGAAATACGATGCACTAATTACCTATCAGGAACTTCCAACAGAACGATATACACCCACAAATAACGCTGACCTGAGATCTAGCCTCTGGTATACGCGGTCGGACTACACCTATCTATTGATGCCTAAGGATTATGACATCGACTCTTTTAAGTCGATTTCCGATTCTTTTTTTGAAGCTTATATGGCTGATCATCCGGATCGATACAACAGTACTGTTGATTTTATGTTAGAGCCCTTGAGCGATATTCACCTAAAATCACGGGCACAGCGTGACCGCCCTCATGGAAATCGCTTTTATGTAGCCGGGTTTACAGGGATAGCAATTTTTGTTCTATTAGTCGCTTGTATCAATTACATGAATCTGTCAACCACTCGGTTTTCAAAACGGACTAAGAGCATTGCAATACCAAAAGTGCTGGGAGCTCACCGTCATCAATTGATCTTCCAACTTTTGACTGAATCCGTTGTGTTCGTCATCATTGCCCTGGTCTTAGGTTTGGGACTCGCTTTTCTGGTTACAAACTATACGTCACTCGATTATTTGTTCGACAAGTCTTTACCTTTTGACTTACTACTTAGTCCTACCGCAATAGCCATAGCGCTTGTAGGTGTACCATTAATGAGTATTGTTGCCGGCTTGTATCCCGCTATGGCTATGTCGAAGTTCTCATTGGTCAGAAAGATTAAATCAAAGAATTCAGGTGTAAGACAAGGGTTGGTTTTCGTTCAATTCCTGGTTTCGATATGCGTGATCTCCTGTACACTCTTGATGTATTATCAAATGAAGTTTATGCAGGAGAAATCATTAGGTTTTGAAAAAGAGAACAAGTTGGTCCTCACCGTTCAGGGAGCATCTAATATTGAGAAAATACCGGTATTGGTCAATGAATTAAAAAGCCATAGTAATGTGATTGATGCTACGGTAAGCTTAAATCATTTTGGCAGATCGACTTCCTTCGAACAGGCGGAAGTGGAGAACAATGATGGTGAGTTCGTCTCTCATTCCTACAACTGGTTTTATATCGATGAAAACTTTATCAATACCATGGGTATGGAATTGATAGCGGGTAGAAACTTTGACCCAACAATTCCTACAGATGCCAATCATGCCATTCTGGTCAACGAAACTTTGGTCAAAAAAATGGGTTGGGAAAGACCTTTGGGTAAAAGATTACGCTACCAAGCGGGTGAGGAGCCGAGTTATGTTGTAGGAGTGATGAAGGATTTTCATTTCCAGGGACTCCAACATGAGGTAGAATCCATGATTTTCTGGTTGCCTGCTCCAGATGACTTCTCAGCCAGTTTTTGGACTGAAAGACGAAGAAAACTCACGACAAGAATGCTGACGGTGAATATTACCGGGCAAAACGTTTCAGAGACTATCCGCTTCATTGAAGACAAATGGAAAGCACTAGGTTCGGAGCACGCCTTTGAATTTCAATCCCTTGATGATTCTTTGAATAGTCAGTACACTGCTGACATTAAACAAATGAAACTTATTGGTCTCTTCGCAGGCTTGTGTATTTTCATCTCTTGTTTAGGTCTGTTTGGTCTGACTGCCTTTATTATAGAGCAACGGACGAAGGAAATAGGGGTGAGAAAGACGTTGGGGGCCACATCTGCCCAAATCATCACGCTTATTTTTAAGAGTGTCTTCTTGATTGTCGGGATAGCCGCAATCTTAGCCTCATTGCTTTCTTTTGGAATTATGAATAAATGGTTAGAAGGCTTTTACTATCATGATAGCATTGATGTAAAGGCTTTTTTTATAGCTGCATTTTTTGCTTTTCTTATAGCTTTTCTTACCATGTCCACCCAGTCTTTCAAAGTAGCTAGGGCCAATCCAGTAAAAGCATTGAGGCATGAATAGATGTGATAACTAACAAAACAAACAAGCATCAAATCTGCTTAAAATTGCTTAGATTAGTTAACTTTGGATAATAAGCAGCAATAGTTAGACTGCAGTCGCTCTTAGTTCTAAGAAGCTTTCCTTGTACTCTCTTTATTTCTACTTAGCCAATTGAACATGGTATTTTGTTCAGTCAGATACATCATTAACATTTAAAATTAGAAACCACTGAATGGGTAAATCGCAACAAACATTTAACAAAAAAGAAAAAGAGAAAAAACGTTTAGAAAAACGAAAACAAAAGCAACTCAAAAAGGAAGAGCGAAAGGCCAATGCAGCCGGAGGCGGTCTTGAAAACATGATGGCCTACGTAGATGAATTCGGTAATATCACAGATACCCCACCAGATCCGGACCAGAAAAAGAAGGAAATTAAAGCCAGCAGTATTGAGATTGGAGTTCCAAAAAAAGAGAAAGAGGAAACAGGGGAGCGAAGGGGAAGAGTAGCCTTCTTCAATGAATCAAAAGGATACGGCTTCATCAATCAAGACGGTACGCAAGATCGCTATTTCGTTCACGTGCACGGAACCACAGAACCTATTCAAGAAGGTGACAAGGTAGCTTTCGAACTAGAACAGGGACCAAAAGGAATGAATGCCGTCAAGGTCAGAAGAATTTAGAAACCAATCGTTAAGAAATAGAAGCCACTTTCAAATGAGAGTGGCTTTTTTTATGCCCCACATCCAATTGATCAAATATTTTCGGGATTAAGTGTAACGCTCTGGTTATAATCGCGTCTATACATAGAAAGCCAAAGTATATAGCATTATATGATATCTAAAAATCTTACCGCAGCATCCACCAAACCAATCATACTCGGAATTCTCAGGCAGGGGAGTAGTTATGGTTATCTGATCATAAAGAAGATCAAAGAACTCTCCGGAGGAAAAATGGAATGGTCAGACGGGATGTTGTACCCTGTATTACATCGGCTGGAAAAGGAAGAACTCATTCGATCAGAGTGGGTAATGGCGGAAAATTCCAGGCCGCGGAAATATTACCATATCACCGAAGCAGGAAAAAGAGAGTTGAACTATGAACATGAACAATGGAGTCAGGTCAATTCAATTCTGAACGAAGTCTGGGGAATAAAACCAAGTCGCTAGGATGTTTGATCTCGAGAAAAACATTAACGACTGGATTAGACAATTCCGAAAACACCGTGCATTCAATACCGGGGCAATCCGGGAAATGGAATTGCACCTGAGAGATCATGTTGATGATCTGATAAACGAGGGACTTTCCGAGCAGCAGGCCTTCGAAAAAGCAATCACAGAATTTGGTAGTATAACCCCAATGGCCAAAGAAGCTTATTGGAGTCAACGACCGAAATCAAGGAACAACTCAATAATCAACACAACCATGCTAAAGAACTATTTTAAAATTGCCGTTCGCAATTTTGCAAAACACAAGTTTTACACCTTCGTCAATGTAATGGGTTTGACTATGGGGCTAGCCATAGTTTTTCTTATTGGATTATTCGTAAATGACGAACTCAGTTTTGACAAGTTTCATGTCAATAAGGATCATTTGTATAGGGTCGTGGAAAATCAATACTATGCCGGTCAACCCGTTTTTCCTGTAGCCGTAACTCCAACAGCACTCGCTCCATCACTTGTCGAGGAATATCCTGAAATAGTGAATGCCACAAGAGGCTCATATAACAACTATAGATTTAAAAATGGAGATCAGACAATTTTTGAAAGAGGTGGTATAATGGTGGATGAAGCCTTTTTCGATATGTTTTCCTTCCCGTTGATCAGCGGCACTACGGAAGATTTCAAAGAAAACTTAAACGCTTTGGTATTGACGAAAGAACTGGCAGATAAGTATTTCCCAAATAAAGATGCGCTTGGTCAATCAATCCGATTGGAGGACGAAGAATTTGATATAGTTGCTGTAATGGAAGATGTCCCAAAAAATTCCCATTTACCTTTCAAATACCTGGTCAATTTTGAAAAATTCTTATCAGACAACCCCCGTGCGGCCACTAGTTGGGGAAGTAATTCTCTATATACCTATGTTCAGTTAGCAGAATCCGCAGATTTCGATGCTATCAATGCTAAAATTGAGGGTCAGATCAAAAAAAACAATGAAAGCTCTGTTGTTGATTTATACCTCCAACCCTTACCTGAAATCTATCTTGGGGAGGTAGATTTCACCGTAGAAGCGCCAAGAAAGGGGGAGCAGATGTATGTCAATGTTTTTTCTATTGTAGCCGTTTTTATATTGATAATCTCATGTATCAATTTCATGAATTTGTCGACTGCAAGGTCGGCAAAACGTGCAAAGGAAGTAGGCTTAAGAAAGACGATCGGAGCAAAGAGGAGTCAGCTTATTTTTCAATTTCTAAGTGAATCGGTCCTTTTGTCAATGTTGGCAATTACGTTGTCCATTGGCTTGGTAGCACTTCTACTACCATCATTCAACCAGTTGACTGATAAGGAGTTTTACTTTATGGAACTAATTAATTCTGATTCAATTATAAGTATAGCTATTGGAATCTTGGTTGTAGCCTTAGCCACTGGTTTATTTGCAGGCAGTTATCCCGCACTGTTTTTGAGTTCAATAAAACCGGTACTTACCCTCAAAACACAATCAATCTCTATAAAGCAAGGTGCAGGTTTAAGAAAGGTGCTGGTCGTTTTTCAATTTATTATTTCCCTTGTCTTGATTATTGGCACTATTACTATTTATCAGCAACTGAAATTTATTCAGAGTGCCGATCTGGGTTATAACAAGGAGAACATAATATATACATCAGCTCCAAGTTCACAATCAAAAGTCCTGGCTAGTGAACTGCGAAATGACGCCAATGTGATCAATGTTGGCCTTTCCAATCGACACCCTGCCTACGTTATGAGTAGTAGCTCCGGATTTGCCTGGCCTGGTCAAAACCCTGATGAGACCATCCTTATCCACTTTATGGGGATCGATGAAAACTATATGGCCACAATGGAAATGGAAATGCTTGATGGCCGTGAATTCCTGGCTGGCGATACCTCTGTGGTCATTATTAATGAAAAGGCAAAAGAAATAATGGGATTAGACGAACCGGTAGGTGTGACTATGGACGCCTATGGAGACAGAAGAATTGTGGGAGTGGTTAAGGACTTTAATTTTAAATCAATTCATACTACAATAGAGCCAATCATAATTTTCAAACTGGATCAAATGAGTCAGGTCTATGTCAAGTATCAAGACGGGCAAGAAGCAGAAATTGTGAGTAGTATGGAAAATGCGTGGAATAAAGTATTCCCGGACAGAGATTTCAGCTATACTTTTCTCCAGAATGATTTTGATGATCTATATTCAGCAGAGGAACGGACCAGCAAGCTGTCCACTTATTTTGCTGTTCTGGCCATAATTATCTCTTGTCTCGGGCTATTTGGGTTAGTCTCTTATGCGATGGAGCAACGAATGAAAGAGATTGGAATTCGTAAGGCGCTGGGAGCTTCCATCAACTCATTGTTCGGATTGTTAACCAAGGATTTTGCCAAGCTGATTCTTATTGCCATGATTCTGTCCATTCCCTTAGGATGGTATACGATGGATAAATGGCTTGAAGGCTTTGCCTACAGAGTTGATCTATCTTGGTGGATTTTTGCGCTTACCGGGTTTGCAGGCTTCGCAATAACGCTGCTCACCGTGAGTTATCAGTCAATTAGGGCTTCTCAACGCAACCCAGTACGGGCGCTTCGACATGAATAAATAGCACGGGACGATATACTTAACTGGTTAAGTTATTATATTTGCTTAACTAGTTAAGTATATGTCAGAACAAGACTTCTTAAAACAACTGGGGCCACTTGGGCTTATTGCCCGATTAAAGCGCTTGAGCGATTCTATGCTCTATGGCATTCGGGAAGTATATCAATCTAAGGGGTATTCAATTGAACCCAATTGGCACTTTGTGTTCCTTTACCTTAAGCAAAAGGGATCCGCCACACTGAGCGAAATGTCCAAAGCCTTCGGCCTTTCTCAGCCCGCTTTGGTCAAAATAATCAACAAAATGAAGGACAGGGGCTATCTGGTGAGCGCCTTAGATGATTCCGATGGTCGAAGAAGGATCCTCAAACTTTCCAAGAATGCATACAAAGACCTGGAGGAATTTGAAAAAACATGGTTGGCAGGCAGCCAATCTATTGAGGAACTACTTGGACCTTCTGATTCCTTGATGACATGCTTGGAATCATTTGAAACCCAGTTAGCTGAAAAGTCATTTGCCGAAAGAATCCGCTCTAATAGCTATTAACCATGATAGGAAATACACCACTGATCAAACTTAAGCGAATCGTACCTGCGGGCTCCGCAGACATTTATGTTAAATGGGAAGGAGCAAACCCTACAGGGAGCATGAAAGATCGTATGGCTTTATCCATGATAGAGGGTGCGGAAGAACGAGGAGAGCTCATGCCAGGTGGAAGGGTGGTGGAATATACCGGTGGTAGCACTGGTAGCTCGTTGGCAATGGTCTGTGCTACAAAAGGCTACAAGGCTCATTTTGTTTCTTCAGACGCTTTTGCTGAAGAAAAGCTAAGGACAATGAGAGCCTTCGGTGCTGATCTTGAACTTATACCAAGTGACAATGGAAAGCTTACGGCTCAACTTATTGATGATATGATTGCAAGAGCCAAAGAATTAAGTCTTGAACCAAATACCTTCTGGACCGATCAAGTTAACAATGTGGACAACCGGAATGCCTATCATCAAATGGCTCAGGAGATTATGAAAGAGCAGGGGACAGATATCGATGAGTTTGTAACAGGGGTAGGAGGTGGAGGCTGTTTTTCGGGTAATGCCGAAGTGTTGAAAGCACACATTCCTGACATTCGATGCATTGCAGTCGAACCAGATCAGGTTCGAAATATTTCCGGGGGAGATACATCGGGAAAACACAGATTGGAAGGTATTGGCCTGTCATTTGTACCCTCGATTTTTAGAAAAGACCTTGTTGATGATGTGATCTCTGTCACCGATCAAGAGGCATATGAAACAGCTAACTTATTAGCTAAAACCGAAGGCGTATTTGGCGGAATCACTTCCGGAGCAAATGTGTGGGCAGCACTCAAGAGGGCCAAGGAATTAGGACCAGGAAAGACTATCGTTACTGTAATCATAGATTCTGGCCTGAGATATCTTAACGGGGATCTCTATTCATAATCTAAGCCCCAAGCTTGAAATAGATTTCTTCTATTAAAAAGAACAAATTAAAATTCTCTCCGTATATTAGTTCTATTAAATAGAACATATCCATGGGAAAAGATCATATTGGAGAACTCGAGGAGCTTGTGCTTCTTCTGATTGTAATGCTTAAAGAAGATGCGTATGGACTCGCAATTAGAAGGACATTAAAAGAACAAGTCGGTCGCTTGATAACCATCGGTGCCATTCACGGCACACTAAATCGTTTAGAGAAAAAAGGGTTTGCCGGATCAAGTTATAGCCAAGCTACTGAGGTTAGGGGAGGCAGAAGCAAACGAATTTTTACGATCACCGTATCGGGTAGAAAAGCACTCCAGAAAAGTCGTGATGTCAAAGTCAATCTTTGGATGCAGATCCCTGAACTAGCCCTTAAATGAAAAGACGGTATCATATTCCCAGGGCTGCTGAGCGGCTGATTCGTTCTATTTGTAAATCTGATTACACTGAGGAGATCATCGGTGATCTCTATGAATATCATGATGAAATAACGGGTAAACCGAGATGGAAAAGAGGTGTCTACTTCTGGTTTCATGTGTTCAACTTTATCAAACCCTGGTCAATAAAATCTTTTGAAGGGACTCAAAATTTAAATCACTACGGAATGTTTAAGAACTATTTCAAAACCTCGTACCGAAGCCTGCGAAAGAATGCGCTGTTTTCATTTATCAATGTGGTCGGACTAGCGATCAGCATGTCCATAGGAATACTTATGATTCTTGTTATCTCTGAGTTGAATTCATTTGATTCCATGCATACCAAAGCCGATCGAATATATAGGGTAGCCGGAAATAAATTCATGTATGGACAGGAAATCGATATTCCTATGGCTTCCCACTATATCGGGCTAGAGATGGAACACCAAACCCCTGGGATAGAGGAGGTGCTTATTATGCGTGATGGGGTGGATGTGGACTTAAGAACTGAAGCCGGTGCCATTAATATAAAGGGGTTCTATACTACCGAATCCTTTTTCGATATATTCTCCTTCGAACTATTAAAAGGCAATCCGGAAACCGCATTATTGGAGCCAAATGGGGTTGTCTTAACCCAAAGTACAGCGAGAAAAATATTTGGAGACAAGGATCCACTCGGTGAACCTCTCGAAATGGAGAGTACCGGTGGATGGCAGGTGAGGAATATCGTTGGCATAGTCACCGGAGTCATGGCTGACCTCCCTTCGAATTCTCATCTCCAGTTTGAGGTCCTGGTTTCAATGGAAACTTATGATCAACCGGCTATTTCAGGCACAGGCTGGCACAAAGGCTATAAATCTGTTCATTTCTGGAAAAGTACACACGTCTATGTGCTATTGGATAAAGAGACGACACCTCTAGCTATTGAAAATAGTATGGCCGAAATTCTTCGTGACTACAATGCTGAACAAGAACATCCTGTGACCTACACATTACAGTCAATGAAAGATTTTGTTACCAGCGACAAGCTAGGAAATCGTGTTGGTCCGAGATTTTCGAGAAAACAACTCGGGATAATGATTGGCTTGACGATCGTGGTTCTTATTTCCGCATGTTTCAACTATACAAACCTTTCTCTTGCAAGAGCCTTAAGAAGGGCAAAAGAAGTGGGTATCCGAAAAGTGAGTGGGGCCAGACGACATCAGGTTTTCACACAATTTATAGTCGAGTCTATACTATTATCCCTAATCTCACTGATTCTGGCTATTGGACTGTTTCTATTAATCAAACCTGCTTTTATCAACCTTCCCAACCCAGCGTCCAGCGGCCATGACATGTTTTTACTAAATATTGGAGCCCTGCAGATAGTTTATTTTGTGACTTTCGCCATTGTTCTTGGTGTCATTGCCGGGATATTGCCCTCTGTCTTTTTATCCAAACTTAATACGACCATTGTTTTAAAGGATGCTGGCACGATCAAGCCTTTAGCCGGTATCAGCCTTAGAAGAATTCTCACAGTATTGCAATTCGCGCTATCGATTGGGTTGATCATGAGTGCTGTAATGGTTAACAAGCAATATCAATTTGCTGTCAATTTCGATATGGGCTTTAACACTGAAAGAATCATCAATATCAAAGTTAAGGGTGATTATGCAAGCAAATTGGAGGCAACTCTTCAAAGAATTCCAGAGGTAGAACAAACATCAATTTCATTGATGACTATGGCAACTGGTCAAGCAGAACTGGCTAGAGTAGAAAGCGAAGATAAAGAACATAAGGGGAGAATATTCTGGAATAGTATTGATGAGAAATACCTGTCGATGCACAATTTCGAGTTAGTGGCAGGCAGAGGCTTTGAAAGCCCATTGCAAGGCCAAACTCTGGGCAATCAAGTCATTCTAAATGAACACATTCTTCAGTCTTTGCAATTAGGTAGTCCTGAAGAAGCCATTGGGAAGTTTATAACGATTCACGGGTACGCCCGCGGTAAATATCAGGTGATTGGTGTAGTCGAGAATTTTGTCAACACATCTCTTAATGCTGGACATGATAGCGATATCATGAAGGAGAAAAACTTCGGTTTTATACAAGGAATGCCTGGATTCAGTAACGGACAAATTGGAGTCAAGTTCAGATCTGATAATTTGGTTGATTTGGTTCAAAAACTGGAAACGGCTTACCTTGAATTTGATCAAAAACACCCTTTCGAAGCTGAATTCTACAATGATCAGATAGCGGAAACGTACAGAGCCCAGAAGACCACTGTTACCTTAATTTCGTTTTTGGCATTCCTTGCGATCTCGATTTCTATGCTTGGATTGCTCGGGATGGCAGTCTATATCACTGAAAGCAAGATGAAGGAGATAAGTATCCGAAAGGTCCTTGGCGCGGGCTTTGTGAACTTGATGACCCTGTTATCAAGAGGATTCGCGTTCATGATTATTATTGCAGCGTTCATTGCAATCCCTATAACCAAATACATCTTGGACGACAAGATATTAGGGCAGTTCAATTACCGACCTGAGACGAACCTGATGGATCTATTGTCGGGATTCCTTATTGTACTTTTGATTGGTTTCTTTACCGTGACATGGCAAATTCGTCAAGCAGCAATCAGAAACCCCTCAGACCTTTTAAGAAACGAATAAAATTGATCATCTTTATCTGGATGATCGTCAGGAAATTAGACTTCAAAATTGCCTTGCTTATTCTTGGGATAATATGTGTTACGTATAGTAAGGCTCAAAATAAATCGCTCATTTCTAACTGCAGTTTTTTGCCCAATGTTAGTGAGAATTCGCGAATCATTTGCGGCAAACTGGAAGTACCTGAAAACCATCAAAAGCCGAATGGTCGTAAAATTGAGATCGCTTATGTGATTATCAAAAGTGAAAACGCTGAATCGAAGGAATATCCTATGATTCATTTTACCGGTGGGCCAGGTGGTCAATCACTTCGAAATATTCCTGGGGTTTTGAGAAACCCAATTCTAAAAACCAGAGATATTATCCGGTTTGATCAACGGGGTATTGGTTATTCCAGTCCATTACCCGATTTGACTAGCAAGGTATATGGATTGTTACCATTGGATATCACCATCGAGCAGGAAAGAAAGTCGGTCAGAGGTTTCCTTAATGAGTTGAATAAAACTTTAAAGGAGAACAATATTGAAATTGAAACTTATAACACCTTCCAGAATGCCTTAGATGTAGGAATGCTTATGGATCATCTTGGTTATGAAAAGTATAATCTCAGGGGAGGGTCTTATGGAACCAGAATAGCCAGGGTAGTGGCAGACTATTTCCCGGAGAAAATAAATGCAGCGATTTATGACTCGCCTGCACCACATCGTGAAAATTACCTGACCACCAGATTGGACGATTATAATAGTGCTTTGTCCAAGGTAATAGCCCAGCTAAAAAGTAGTCATCCTGATCTTGAAAAAAACTATTTTAAGACGCTGAATGAATTAGCGGAAAACCCAATAGAAGCATCTTATAACGGCAAGCCTTTCTATCTCAATCCACAAGACGCGATATTTTTTATTCGCTATCAGCTTTACAGCAATGCAGCCATTCGCTTAGTTCCAGCATTTATAGAGGCCGTCTTGGATAAAGACATGGATACTCTCAACAATATGATAGCGGCCAGAGCGATGTCCAGCTCTAACTATGCCATGTTTCTTGCTTGCGAAAACTTCGATGAGTATGATGATCAGGTTACGACCAGCGTGGTTGATAGAAAGTATAATCAATTAAAATTGATGCCCTATCAGCTACCAATTTTTACTTCACTCTATTTGGAAAGCAAAGACTTTCTTAAGTCAACAGCACCTCCTGAAATGAAAGAGTATAAGGTTTCCGAAGTTCCTTCTCTAATCTTCGTCAATTATTACGACCCTGTTACACCACCCGAAAATGCCGCTTTTTTTCAGTCGAAAATGACTAAATCGCACGCCTTCATATTGGATCAGGCAGGACATGGAGGTGGCAACATGGCTTGTAAACGCAGCATCATGGATGCCTTCATGAGCAATCCTGACGATCCACTTGACACTGGTTGTCTCAAGCTTTATGACCGTTGAGTTGTCAGTTCCTGAGAATAGAGGCCCAAATGGCTTCTAGTTTTTGGCCTGGCTGAGGACGTTCTACAAATCGACCTATTTCCCTTCCGTTTCTGTAGAATATTATAGTGGGCACCCTGGTCACATTGTAGGTTTGTTCTTCTTGACCTGGTCCTTTTTTTTGCCTGTCGAGCCCCCAGGCTTGTACTTGATTCTCAGTGATGCCCAACTTGTCAATAAACTTATAGAACACCGGAACATTCCTTTTGCTATCTCCACACCATGTACCCATCAGCAACTTAATAGAGATCCCTTCTAACTGGTCCCTGGTTATGGATTTCATAATGTCTTCATTCAATACGTAACGGGAATAATTTGAATTAAACCAGTTCTTGTATTGCCCGGCAGTCAAACCCGCACTATTGATTTCTCCATATAAATACGTAAGCCCGTTGACTGTGACTTCATTGTTGATTTTATCAGTACTTGAAGGTGAAGTGGAGATAAAAATGGATAAGAATAAAGGGAGTAGCACTTTCATGTTTTTTGCCATGAAAAAGCTATACTGATGGTCAAAAAAAGAAGAATTTCAGTCTACAACCCCTAAAATTCCATCAAAGGAAACGAAGCTCCGATAAAACGTATTGTAAGACATTAATGTCGTTGGTAGAATGAAAATAGTCGTTGATCGTGCAGAAATTGATATTGTTTAATCGGGTATTATCTTGGTGCATGCGATGGCATTCGAAGTGTTTTCATACAATCGGTCAAACCGCGTCCTTCTCAATCTAATTTTTTGGGTTTTTTACTTTATATACCCTTTCCTAAGGTTTCGATATACCGGAGAGCATACTGTCACTGTTGAGGAAATTGCGTTTTACCTGACTTTCTATGGTGGCATTTTGTACATCAATAATCTGTACCTCCTCCCAAAGTTCTTGTCCAACAAGCGATTCAAGGAGTATTTTTTGATAATAGTACCTGTCGTACTTGCAGCAGCTTTTTTTGAAAGCTATGTAAATAAGACCCTATTGAAGACGTGTGAATGTGAGGGGCCCAATTCTACCTATGTCATCTACAATTTTATCCATTTGGGTAGTTTATTGGTGATGTTCAGTTCTGTTCTTGTCTTTCGAAATTATAATGCAAAAATCCAGGCACTTGAACATGCTCAAAATGAGAGGCTGGAGGCGGAGCTAAGGTTTTTAAAGGCTCAGGTAAATCCCCACCTCCTTTTTAATAGCCTGAATAGCATTTACGCCTATGCCATTAAAAACTCAGACCAAGCCCCTGAAATGGTATTGAAGCTCTCAGATATTCTACGATATATGCTCTATGAATGTGATAAGCCAATGGTTTCTCTCAACCGGGAAATCGATTACCTCAATGACTACATTGCACTTCAAAGGATGCGTCAAGCAGATTTTCAGGTCAGTCTAGACGTATCAGGAGTGGATGAGAGGCATGAAGTAGCGCCAATGATCTTTATTGCATTCATTGAAAATGCATTCAAGTATGCGAGCCCTTCTCAACCTGAAATCAAGATAAAAATTGCGGTTGACAAAGATGAGCTTTCATTTGTTTGCGAAAATAAATTCGAGCGCCCAAATGAAAAATCCTATACTTTAGAAGCAGAAGGAGGTCTGGGGCTTGCCAATGCAAAGAAATTGCTCAACGTTAGCTACCCAGACAGCCATAGCCTCAGGATTGATGAAAAAAACGATGTCTATCAAGTGAATCTTAGCTTAAGATTATGAATTGTATAGTAATCGAAGATGAAAAGCCTGCCCAGCTATTATTGGAAGAGTTTATCTCTAAGAGTCCAGCACTTAGACTGAAGGGAATTTATAGCACGGCTCTTGAAGCTCAAACCATTCTGACCAGGGAAGTCGTGGATTTGATTTTTCTGGACATCAATCTCCCTCTAATCTCAGGAATTGATCTGCTCAAGGGTTTGAGCAACCCGCCATTGACCATAATTACCACAGCCTATCCAGAGTATGCCATAGAGGGATTTAATCTGGATGTTGTTGATTATTTGCTTAAACCATTTTCCTTTTCCCGTTTCATTAAAGCCACCAACAAGGCTCTGAAGTTGAAATCAGCCCCTTCGAATGAAACAATCACAGGTCAGCCGGAGGAAGAGGCAGGTTTCCTGATTTTGAATATTGACAAGACTTTTCACAAGGTGAGAATCGGAAGTATTCACTCGATTTCTTCAGAAAAGGACTATGTGAGAATCATAACGGACCAAAAAGAGTATGTTATGGTGGGTAGTCTAAAGAGCTGGGAGGAGCGTTTGTCAGGTTTAGGATTTAGCCGAGTTCACAAAAGCCATTTGGTGAATATTGAGCATGTTGAACGAGTTTCAGGGAACCAGATCAAAATTGAAAATAGGGTGCTGCCAATTGGCCGGGTTTACCGGTCAAGTTTCCTGGAAAGCTTCAAAGGCTAAACCTTCAAAACAATTCAATTCACTATCATCAACGATTTTATTTTACAGACAAAATAGAACTTTATAAAAACTTTCTCGTATATTGCTGACAAAATAGAATTTAATAATTATGCGAGGAAACCATCTTGGAGAATTTGAGGAGCTCGTTTTACTCACAGTAGGAGTATTGTTTGATGATGCTTATGCGGTGGCCATCACCAACGAGATTGGGAAACAATCCGGACGATCTGTAGCTGTGAGTGCTGTTCATAAATCCCTATATCGATTGGAAGAAAAAGGAATGCTTAGTTCACGATTAAGTGATCCGGAGTCCAAACGTGGTGGTAAGAGGAAGCGGCTGTTTAATATCACTCCGTATGGTAAAAAAGCATTGGATCAATCAATGGATTTACGATCAAGTCTCAGAAATCAAATCCCTGATCTCGCATTTAATTGGAAATAAGGAAAAGGTTGAAAAAGAAGGATTCCATACCACGCATTCCACATGCATTCTTCAAATGGTATTGCAAAAGCAATCGCTATGAAGAAATCAGTGGAGATCTTGAAGAATTCTTCTACGATCGCCTGGAGCATATGAGCCCGGTCAAAGCTCGATTACTCTATGTGAGGGACGTCATACGATGTTGCCAACCTTATGCCTGGAAACGAAAAGGTTACTCAAACTCAACAATTATCATGTTTAAAAACTACTTCAAAACTTCGCTCAGGAGTATGATTAGAAATCCTCTGAGCTCTTTTATCAACATCTTCGGACTTTCTGTTGCCATAGGAATGACGTTGGTGGTATATACAATGATCGAATTTTCCAGCAGTCTGGACAAGTACCATGAAAATGCCCATGAGGTATTCCTCACCACCTTTTATGCCGACAGAGATGGCAAGGAAGCACAGTACGGCACTACACCATTGCCGATGGCGGAAATGTTGAAAAATGATTTCAGTCAAATTGAAAAAGTGGCCAGAGTCCAGGATTTCAGTGTGATCGTAAAGAGGGAAGACGATGTTTTTCATGAAAGGGTCCGGGCTATCGACCCTACTTTCCTTGAAATGTTAACTTTCCCATTGAAATGGGGTACACCATCATCACTGGCTGACATTAACAGTATTGTATTAAGCAGTGAAATGGCCATTAAATACTTTGGCTACGATAATCCTGTGGGACAAGAGTTACTCGTAAAATTCAGTGATGAAAAGAAGAAAATCTTTTCGGTGGTCGGAGTCGCAGAAGAATTTCCAAATACCCATGCAATTAGTTTTGACTTTCTAATCAATTTTGAGAATCTCAAATTCGTACAACCCGATTACCATCCCTTAGACTGGAATAATTTCATAAGCGCTACTTTAATTCAAGTTTCTAATCCATCTGACATTGAGATAATTAAATCTCAAACTAACAAATATAAAAAACTGCAAAATGAGATGGAGAATGACTGGAAGATAATCGGATTCAACTTTCACGATCTCTATTCATTACATGAAAATTCTTCGCAAATAGTAAATGACATCTCCAGAGATCAGGCGAAGGAGGTGTTTATAGGGCTGCCAGTTATGGGCGCTTTTATGTTGGCGCTGGCATGCTTCAATTACATAAATATGGCCATTGGCTCGGCTACCAAGAGGTTGAAAGAAATTGGGGTGAGAAAAGTGATCGGTGCAAATCGTTCCAAAGTCATTGTTCAGTTTCTGGCTGAGAATCTATTGATGACTTTCTTCGCAACACTTATGGGGCTGTTCTTAACCATTACGGTCTTTTTACCATGGTTTACGAGCATAGCTGATGCACCTCTTGAAATTTCGTTGATTAACATCAATATGTGGATCTATCTAATCACGATCCTGATTTTCACAGGTGTGGTTTCTGGTATTTATCCAGCGCTGTATGTCTCAAAATTTCGGGTCGTTCACATTTTCCGGGGTGCTGTCAAATTTGGTAAACGAAACCCTATTATGAAGGCATTCTTATGCTTGCAGATGATTCTGGCATTCGTATTCATCACTATGGCTGTGATGTTCAACGAAAATTCCAACTACCAGGCTCAACGGGAATGGGGATACAACCAACATGGTGCACTTTATCTGGAATTGCCGGAGAAGGCTGCCTTCGATCAGTTTAAAGGATTGATGGATCAGAACCCGAATATAATATCTGTTTCTGGAGCGAGAGATCATGTGGGTAAAACGATATCCGAGACTATGGTGCATATCAATGACAATGCATATACTGTTCAGCAACTCAGTGTGGCTTCCAACTATTTCACCACGTTGGAAATTGATTTCTCCCAAGGCTCAAGTTTCACCGATCGCTCAACTAATAACAAAACGGCCATTGTGAATGAAACATTTTTGAAGAACACCCAGCTTCAAGATCCGATAGGCGCAATCTTTAAATTGGATAGCACCCAATACCAGATCATTGGAGTAGTGAACGACTTTCATGCTTTCAATTTCTATAATAAAATTGATCCGATTGTTTTTCTGGTCTCGGAGAAAGAGGATTATCGGTTCATTTCAATGAGGGTTAGAGCAGGCAGTGAAATGGACGTCTATGAGGACCTAAAAGGATACTGGGCCGATTTATATCCTGAAACTCCTTTCCAGGGAGGACAACAAATTGATTTGTGGGCCAAGTTTTATGCGGATCTTGGGCAAATGAAACGATTTACAAGGACCATCGCATCAGTAGCCATTTTGTTAGCGGCTCTGGGGCTGTATGGTTTGGTTACTTTGAATGTCTCGGGAAGAATCAAAGAATTCAGCATTCGAAAAGTGTTAGGAGCGGGGCTTAAAAATCTTACCTCAAGTGTTACACGTCAATACATTGTGCTCACAGTTGTGGCTTTTGTAATCGGGGCTCCACTGGCATATATGCTCAATTTAGGGCTGGTTGAAATGATGTTTGCATATCCGTTGCCTGCCGGGTATTGGGGAGTCGGAATAGCTTTTGTAATACTAGTCATAGTCATGCTGGGCGTGTTTTCTACCCAGGTAAGAAGAGTTTTTGTTTATAACCCTGCGCAAGGACTTCGCAGCGAATAGAAGTTAGCAATTGTTTCCTATCCAAGCCCGCGCACTACATGCGGGCTTTTTTTATGGGGTTGGGTAAACTCCAGGGATAACCGTCTTCATTTCAAAAGGGGATCATTGAAATAGATTATAGCTGTCGGTTCAAAAAAGGATCCGAAGCCAAAGATAGGAGCCTTATTGGCCCTGAGGGGAGAATTTTGGTCACTATCGCTACCCATAATTCTAATAATCTAAAGTCAATAAAATGAAGAAGACAACAATCAAGCTAATTTACCTATTCATCGGCCTTGCTATATTTTTGCAGGCCTGTACCGACCAGGAAGACCCAATTATAGACATTGGCCAAGACGTTGAAGAATTAAATCAGGATATCACACTCGTAGGCAACGACATCGTTCATGAGTGGACTGAATTGATGCTACAACTGGAGCGGTACTCACAAGGGAGGCCGAATGCCATGGCACGGGCGCTGGCCTATATTTATTTAGCGGCTTACGAGACTGCCGTTCCGGGTATGGAAAACTATCGATCAATCGATGGAAAACTCAGAGGACTACACATAGATAATGATGAGATAAGGGAAGAGATCAACTGGGAGTTGGCTCTGAATACAACTTTCGCCAGAGTGATTGATCATTTCCTTATTAATGTTCCGGAGAATCTAACCAGTGCGATTAACGTTTTAAAAACAGGGATAATTGATAACCTCTCTGCAGACCTTTCTCAACAAGTGATTGATGACTCCCAGGCATGGGGCGATTATGTCGCTGATCAGGTAATTGCTTATAGTCAAACCGATACCGAAGCGGAGACCCAGATCTTGGAACCCCAACCATTGTCGTACGAGCCACCGGCAGGAGAGGGATTCTGGACCTATTCAGCAGACCCGGAAAGGGCACTGTTTCCTTATTGGGAATCAGTAAGAACATTTGTGATTTCACCTAAAAAAACAACTGCAGTAGATCCGATTGCCTATAGCGAGGATCCTGAAAGTGAGTATTTCGCACAGATGATGGAAGTGTACAATGCAAATAATTCTGCACGAGATGAAGATGGTGAACAGCTATGGATCGCAGAATTCTGGAGTGACGATGTTGAAGGCCTGATGATCAGCCCTCCGGCACGGCAGGTTTCTATTGCGAATCAACTTATCGAACAGTACGATCTGGGACTAGAGGAAAGTTTAGCCTTATTCCTGAAGTTGGGATTCGCACTCAATGATGCGGCAGTCTCCGCATGGAAATATAAATACGAATACATGGTGATGCGACCTAATGTTTATATCCATGAATTCATAGACCCTGAATATCAAACCAATCTTTTCAGGTTAGTATTCTGGCCCAACCCAAGCTTTCCCGGTTACCCTTCAGGACATTCCACGTTTGCGTCTGCAGCAGCAGGTCTATTTATCGATGCGTTCGGAGACGTCACTAGCTTCACCGACCACACTCACGAGGGTAGAACGGAATTCCGTGGCGAACCCAGAACATTCAGCACATTTTCAGAAATGGCTGAAGAGAATGCCTTTTCAAGAGTACCTCTCGGAGTTCATATGAGTATGGATTGTGCCGAAGGTCTCCGTTTGGGATATGAAATATCCGATGCAGTCAATAATCTCGATCTTACCTCAAAGAATTATTAAGATTTATGTTATGGTAGTTGATCGAAGAGTCCCTCATTTGAGGGGCTCTTCATTTTCAATCGTCAATAGTCTTGAGGTTCTTACTTGACAGCATACCATTCACATTGCTTAGATCCGAATTCAACACTTGAGAGAGTTTATCCAGATGTCCTTTCAATTCTGATTTTAATTCATCAAATACCACATAAGCGGCATCGGTTGGCCGCGCCTGACCGCTTTCAACACTTCTTCTTAATGAGGCCAATCTATTGTTCAACTTGATTGGGAAGTTAAGAGGGTCTTGTGGGCTTTGATTCTGAACCTGATAGAGATCCTCTTCGATGACCGTGATTTTGTCCAGCATAGCTTTGACAGCATTGGCCAGGTTAGTATCGTCCGATTCTAAATACTTCTTGGCCTGGGCCCGAATCTTTCTGATTTGGATGACTGCTTCGTTGGCCTCCGAAGTCTTATCTCGAATTTGAATAGAAAGGTCAAATTGCTTTTGCAAATCATCAGCAGTGATTCCCTCATAATTGGGATTCATCTCAATCGAAAATTTGGTAGTCTGCACATTGTCTCCAACAGTCAATCTTGCCTGGTATTCCCCGATAGGAGCTAAAGGGCCCCTTTGTGGCCTTGCACTCCAAATGATCATACTATCAAATACCGTGGCTCCAAGGTATCTGAGATTCCATGTAAATGAATTCAGCCCTTTAGCGGTGGTTGGAGACCCGTCCCTTGATTCCGGAGATTTACCGGTATAAGACTGAATAAGGTTTCCTTGGCTATCCATGATCTCAATTTTTACACTATCACTTTGTTCTGGCAGGTAATACTGAATGTAGGCGTTGTAGATACCCCGAATCGGATTGGCTGGTTCAATCAAAGTCACACGGTTGTCCGACTTAATATTGACCGCCTCTCTGAAAGGTCTGATATCATCAAGAATCCAAAAACCTCTTCCATGAGAACCCAATACTACATCGTCATTTCTGAGGACCAAATCCCGAATGGGAGTGTCAGGGAGGTTTAGCTGTAGCGATTGCCACATTTCTCCATCATTGAATGATATGTATACTCCATGTTCCGTAGCCAGATACAATAATCCCGGCTTCTGAAGGTCTTCTCTGATGGCTCTCGCAAAATGTCCCGATTGAATTCCGTTGGTAATCTTAGTCCAGGTCTTGCCATAATCCGTAGTCTTGAATACATAAGGTTCTCTATCGTCTACCTGATATCGATTAGCCGCCACATAAAGTGTACCTGGATTGAATTTGCTTTCCTCGATAATACTCACCCTTGAAAATTTGGGAAGGTCCTTCGGTGTGATATCGGTCCATCGCTTTCCTCCATTTCTTGTGATATGGATTTTACCATCATCGGAGCCTGCCCAGATAGTATTCACATCATAATTAGAAGGTGCTAATGCAAAGACGGTAGCATAAATTTCCGGACCATTCATGTCTTTGGTGATAATACCACCTGTGGGGCCGAGGGTTTCAGGGTCAGCGTAAGTCAAATCAGGACTGATCTTTTCCCAAGTCTGTCCGTCATTTGTAGTCTTCCAAACATGCTGAGAAGTAGTGTACATCACCGAAGGGTCGACAGGGGAGAACATTATAGGGAAAGTCCATTGCCAACGTTCAGGAAGTGCGCTTGATGGTTCACCCGAAAAGAACCTCGGGTAGACCTGAATATCTCGTATTTGCCCTGTTTTTCTGTTATACCTAGTCAATAACGCTCCCTGACTACCGGCATAAAATACATCGGGATCGGTAGGGCTTTGAGTTATCCAACCACTTTCACCCCCTCCAACAGGGTAGGCCCAGCGGGCTCCCATTCCACGAGCCATCATATGATTCCACCCTTCGCTCGGCATGGCCAGAGTACTATTATCTTGTTGGGCACCAGCTACATGATAGGGGACATCACTGGTAGTCATCACATGATAGAATTGTGTTGTTGTATAATTTTGATCTGTCCATGTCTGACCACCATTAATGCTCACTGTACCACCTCCATCGTTGGAGCTGACCATTCGCATCGGATCATTGGGGTCAATCCACAAATCATGATTGTCACCATGCGGTGGTCTGATCTGGACATCAAAGGTCTTACCACCATCGGTTGACTTCCAGAACCTTACATTCAGGCAATAAACGGTTTCTTTATCTTGAGGATCGGCATAGATGCGAGAATAGTAAAACGCCCGCTGACGCAGTTTTCTTTCGTCATTGACTCTTTCCCAGGTCCAGCCCCCATCGTCCGACCGGAACACACCACCTTCATTTGCTTCTACAATTGCCCATAGTCTGTTATTATCAACAGGCGATACAGTAATGCCAATTTTACCGATCGGGCCTTCTGGCATTCCCGGATTTTTGGTGAGATCAATCCACGTATCACCACCGTCCATCGACTTCCAAAGCTTACAGTCAGGACCTCCTCCCCACATTTTCCAGGCTTTTCGATATACTTGCCATGTCGAGGCATATATAATATCCGGATTAGTTCGATCAATGATCAGATCGGCAGCACCTGCCTTGTCACTGATATAGAGTACTTTTTCCCATGTATTACCGCCATCCTTCGAGCGAAAGACACCTCGTTCCTCGTTATCACCATATACATGTCCAAGAGCGGCAACATAGACCAGGTTCGGATTAGTAGGATGGACCCTGATCCTGGAAATCGCCTGAGTTTCCTTTAGTCCCAAATGTCTCCATGTTTTGCCTCCATCGGTGGTCTTATAGACACCATCTCCTTGTGTAATACTACCTCTCAACTGAGTTTCTCCTCCTCCGATATAAACAATATCAGGGTTGGTTTCAGCTACTGCAACCGCACCAATACTTGAAGATGTTATTTGCCCATCAGTGACCGGGAACCAATTATTTCCGCCATCAACTGTTTTCCAGAGCCCTCCGCCCGTTGCACCAAAATAGTACTCATTGGGTCGACCGGGACTGCCCGAACTACCCAGAGATCGACCTCCACGATTCGGGCCAATATTTCTCCATTTATAGTTTCTGTAAAATGAAGGGTCAACAGGTGGGTCTACCCTCGATGATTGAGCGAATGCGCTAAAATCTTGAGAAATAAAACCCGCCAAGATTAAGGTCAGAGTTAGGATTGATCGATTGATTTTCATGGTTTCAATAAAGGTTGAAATGAAAAATACCAAAATACTAATGAGAGGCAGATGAAAATTATTCAAATGGCAGTACCTGTCATGAAATACCCTCTCGGTTAAGCCATCAAGGTTCCATGATGACAATTAATATTTCAGAATTCATCCTTTTGGCGGATGCGTACCGACTTAGGATCCACTAATCTTGAACCTTAAATTAGAGCATATGAAAAGCACTTATGAATTAGTCCACGAATGGTTTGAAAAATGGGACGAAGGCGATTTTCTCAACCTTCCTCTTACCGATGATTTCAGACATACAAGCCCTTATGGAACGATAGAAGGTAAACGGAACTACTTCGATTTGGTCATTCCTAACAAAGACAAGTTCCTTGGTAATGAAATTAGATTGCATGATGAGCTTTATGAAGGAAACCGGGGCTGTGTTCGCTACACTATAACCAATCCTGCATTTACAATGGAGGTTAGTGAATGGCTATATATAAAGGATGGGCAAATCTCCGAGATCATTGCTTATTATAATATAGAGGGAGAGATCAGTGAATCCAGGAAATTAAAGAATCATTCTTGACCTTCTTTGAGATTCATGTGACTCAATAATTCGGAAGAGTACTCCAACAGGTTTTTTACCTCATCAGCTGGTGCTATATGCAGATACTTGAATATCATCAGAGCCTCTCCATTACTTTCAATATGATGAATCTCATGCTCATCAAGAAAGTCGATGAGGTCTTGATTAAAGAAGGGTATAATCGTTTCATCTCCTTCACCCATCAGAATAAACTTTCTTGAAATCTTGGGATAGAATTGGAGTCCGTGCTCGGTGAATCCGGATAATGCCTTCACACGATCGAAAATCTTGTCAAACAATCCTTCTTTTTCTATACTGAACATCGGGATTTTTTGATTTAGTCTTATAATCTGCACTGTAGTGTGAAAAATCTCCAACGATAGCATGGCACCTTCATCAAAAACAATGTCAGCAACTTCCCATTCTACATTATGTGTTAAATCCTTGCCGCGCAAAGAATTCTTTTTTCTTTCGATAGGTCTCGATTCGAAGAATCGAAAATTTCTCAGATAAGAGGTGTTCCAATCGACTTCACGCTCAAATGACCACTTGTTTTGAATAGCCAATTTCTGGAGTTGAATTTGACGCTGGGTAACTCGCTTTCTAAAAGGATCAACCACCAATTTTAGCGCTCGATTATGACTACTACTAGAGACATGCTTGTTTAAGCCAGTAATGGTCACATTGCCTCCCATGTTATCCCGAACACGCTTAAATTCAATGATATTTTCCATCATTGATAGATCCACCAAACGTGTTTTAGATAAATCTATCCTCATGGTAGATGCTTCGGGAACTTCTTCCAGAAGCCTGTTGATTTCCAAAACAGCGAGGAAATTGGCAACCCCCTTTAATTTTATGTCATAAGACCCGTCTTCTCGTTTGTAGACCCTAGATCCTGAACGAAAGATCATTTTGAAAAACTGACCAAAACCCACTTTAGCCAAAAGCATATGGAGAATGAGCGTCACGAGTATTCCTCCAAATATTCCCGTGAGTAAATCTGTAAAAAGGGTAATAAAAAGAGTAGAGATCATAAACAGGAGTTGCTCCACACCTTGATCATAGGCTAATCTAAACATCTTTGGGGAAGCCAGTTTAAAGCCAGTGAAGACTAGAATAGCCGCGAGTGCTGCCAGTGGGATACTCTGAAGAACAGGGGCCAGGATCAAAACAAAGACTAATAGAAACAGTCCGTGGTACATGTTCGACCATTTCGTCTTTGCATTGCTCTGAATATTCACGGTGCTTCTCACAATCACTGTGATAATCGGAAGGCCTCCTATTGCCCCGGCAGCCATTGAACTCAGCCCCATTCCGATGAGATCTTTATCAAGGTTGGTCACTCGCTTATAAGGATCCAATTTATCAACCGCTCGGGCCATTGCAAGAGTCTGAATCGAAGCGATCAGGTTAATTGAGATTACTGTAGTCCAAAATGGTACAGTATTGATTCTACTGAAGTCGGGAAAGAGCAGAGCGTCAATCGGGTTGTCCGGGATCTTGATCAGAAATTCGGGACCCAAATTATATTCTCTACCAAACAGCACCCGAACCTGTTCGGTGAAGAAGTCAAAACCGAAAACGAACGGAAGGGAAATGATCAATACCCACATAGGGGCAGGTATCAAATGAAAGAATCGTATGTTAATCTTCTTGTAAAAAACCAGCAGCAATATTCCTGAAAGCGAAATAGCCACAATGAATGGATTGGCTTCAGGTAACTTCAATACAGCCTCCTTTAGGGTAGCTATGATGGCATCAGAACTTGATTCTGTGCCTAAAGCAAAGTGAATCTGTTTAGTGAAAATGATTAAACCAATAGCCGCCATAATACCCTGTAGTACAGAAGATGGGAGCATTCTGCCATAGCGACCTAACTTTAAAATCCCCTGAAGTACCTGTAATCCGCCCGAAACTACAATGGCAGCTAAAACATAGTTAATATTCCCATCCAAGGCACCAAGACCACCTAAAACAACCGCAATCAGTCCGGCAGCGGGGCCATTGATCGCCATATGAGAACCTCGAAAGAAAGTAGTAACAACACCTCCAATGATACAGGAGAGTATACCAGCCATTGGCTCAACCCCTGAGGCTATTGCAATGCCCAATGCAAGTGGAAGCGCCACCAAGGCAACGCTTATCGAAGCGATAAGGTCATTACGCCAGTTTTCTCGAAGCCCCTTCAGGCCAGTAGCGGGCATATAATTCATATCTGTCAGTGTACTTCTTTAGAAGAAAAACGAACCTTTTAACCGATAATTTGATCAGGCACATTTTCCCAGTATTAGAAATAACAAATTTTGAGGAAAATTTCAAGACACCCGCTAATCAACCATAAAGACATTTTATTGAATGACGCTTGTTCAAAATAGATTATATTGGTTGTTTCAGGACTTGCGACTCAATCCCAGTCCCAAAAGATAGTGTTCGTACAAGCAAATAAACATGAACAAGAGAGAATTTTTAAAAAGTGCCGCATTACTGACATCTGCAGCCGTAATTCCATCACCAATGTGGAAATTAGGTCAGTCCGACAAACTTCGGACCGCTCATATAGGCGTAGGCGGAATGGGTATGGAAGATCTAAAAGCAATTGCTTCCCACTCGGCTGTTGAAGTAGTCGCACTATGTGATGTAGATTCGGAACGATTACAGACAGCGGCTAAACTCCACCCAAATGCCAAGACCTATTCTGATTATCGAGCCCTTTTAAGAGAGATAGGTGGTCAAATCGATGCTGTGGTCGTGTCTACCCCGGACCACACTCATGCCCCGGCTTCAATGATGGCAATGGAAATGGGTAAGTCCGTGTATTGTCAAAAGCCATTAACCCATCACGTCACCGAGGCCAGGGCAATGAACAAACTGGCGAAAGAAAAGAACCTTACTACACAAATGGGTATTCAAGTGCACTCGTTTTATGATTATAAGCTGGGCACTGAATTAATTCGTTCCGGAATAATAGGGAAGGTGAAGCGCGTTCGTGCGTGGTCACCAAAAAATTGGGGCTATGACGGACCAGCGCCTTCAGGTAGTGACCCGGTCCCCTCGAAACTGGACTGGAACCTCTGGCTGGGCACCTCACCCGATCGACCTTACAAAGAAGGTCAATACCACCCAGGAAATTGGAGGAAGATTATGGACTATGGTTGTGGCACCTTAGGTGACATGGGTGTCCATATTTTTGATACTCCCTACAATGCACTTGCACTCGATATCCCAAAAACCATCAAAAATGAATGTAGAAAGCCCACAGGGTATGGATTCCCCGAACACAACATAGTGACTTACGAATTTCCGGGTACCGAATACACAACGAAGAAATTTAAATGGGTTTGGTATGATGGTCCTGGTGCTCCGAATAAACATAAAGATTTCGAATTGCCTAATGGTGATGAGTTACCAGATCAGGGAGCCATGTTTATCGGTGAGAAAGGCAAACTTCTATTGCCGCACTTCATGCAATTACCCAGGCATATAGTGAAAGGGAAATATGTTGATCTTGAGTTGGACAAGTTTGACTATGTTGGAAGCCCCACCACTGATTATGGGTCGGAAAGTAATAAGCATTATCACCAGTTTGTTGATGCATGTCTGGGCAAGGATGAATGTAGCGCTCCATTTTCATATGCAGCTCGACTTACCGAGACCATTCTTCTTGGTGTAATCGCAGGACGATTCCCAGGCAAAACCCTTCATTGGGATGCTGATACCGCACGATTTAAGGAAAACGAGGCCAATAAGTTTCTTGACGCACCCTACAGAGAATTTTAGTAAGAAATAGAGCGACTCAAGATGTCCGATAGTACTTCCAGGAAATGGAGAAAATTGATTGCGTTTTCATTTGCAAGCGCTGGCCTGTTTGTGATCTGTTATTTTCTCCTGAATAATCAAATCAGTGTGTCTTTTGAAACTTATTTCAAACCAGAGTATTATCTAAAGTTTGCGAATGTTGTTATCAGTGTGGTTTTGATTAACGGTGCCGTGTTGCTTTATAAAGGCCATGATCGGACAAATTTTGTGCTTGCCGTATTCGGTTATATGATAATTGAGGAGGTCTTTTTTGATATAATAGGTGTTACTGTCTCTTATAGTTCATTGCTTACCTCAATTGTGCTTTTGGTATTTGCAATACCCGCGTTATGGATTGCTCACTCCAATGCATTCCAGACCAAACCGATTTCCAAATTAGCCTTGTTGGGGAGTGTCGCAATCGGAACTGCTGAGAGCCTTCTGCCATTAATAGTCACTTGATCCAGATCCATTAAAAATGAAAATCAATGGAAAGCACGAACATACAATTTGGTTGGACACCGAAAATCCAGGATTAATACATGTCTTCGACCAGCGTTACCTTCCACACTCCATTCGGATTTTCAATATATCTACCACAGATGATGCCGTTTATGCCATCAGGGAAATGGTTGTTCGGGGAGCACCTCTAATTGGTGTCACAGCAGCTTACGGCATGTACCTGGGATGCAGGGAAGCGTTGGATCGTCACGACCCAACTGAATATCTGGCAATGGTAGGTGAGAAGCTTAAAGGGACTCGCCCGACAGCTGTCAATCTTGTCTGGGCAATAAATGAAGTAATGGACGCCATTGCCATCGCTGAAGCCTGGTCCGAAAAGATAAGTCTCGCACTCAAAAGAGCACATGAGATCAAAGAGGAGGATATTTCAACCTGTCAGCGAATAGGGCTCTATGGTGTTGAACTCATTAAGCAAATAACAAGTAGAAAGGAAGGTGCAGTTAATATTTTGACTCATTGTAATGCCGGATGGCTGGCTACAGTCGATTGGGGAACTGCTTTATCGCCCGTATATCATGCACAGAAAGAAGGTATAGAAATACATGTATGGGTGGATGAAACCCGACCACGAAATCAGGGAGCCAGTCTCACCACCTTTGAGCTCGTTGAACAAGGAATTCCACATACACTCATAACGGACAATACAGGGGGGCATTTAATGCAACAAGGAATGGTCGACATTGTGATTGTTGGAACGGACAGAACCGCAAGAAATGGGGATGTAGCCAATAAAATCGGCACTTATCTCAAGGCGCTTGCCGCACACGATAACAATGTTCCCTTTTATGTAGCCTTGCCTTCGTCCTCACTAGATGTTTCTATTAAAAATGGCGTCCAAGACATCCCTATTGAGGAAAGAGATGCTGATGAAGTCAAATACGTTAGGGGCCTTGATGGAGCTGAATCAAAATCTGTCCTGATTTCACCAAAAGAGACTCAAGCATTGAACTACGGTTTTGATGTGACTCCAGCTAAATATGTCACAGGGTTAATCACCGAACGGGGAATATGTGAAGCCTCGGAAGAAGGCATTAAGATATTGTTTCCTGAAAAATTTGATTGAGATGATGGATGAGGGTGTCATAAAGTTTCAATGCAACTGGATCAACTCGCCACTCCCGGTAGATGTTCCCGATGCGCTAATGTTTTGGAGAGACAAAATGCATCAATTGGGCCTGATTGGCGTCTACGAAGAGAACAATATCGGGTACGGTAACATCAGCATTCGACTTAAGGAAGGTATGCTCATCTCCGGGACTCAAACTGGCAATTTGACGAACCTTTTACCTGCCGGTTATTCATTAGTATCCAACCATGACTTAGAACAGAATCACTTAAGTTGTATAGGTCAGGTCAAAGCTTCTGCAGAGAGCATAACTCACCTGTCATTTTATGAATCAAGCTTAGAAATTGGGGCAGTGATCCACGTTCATAATACTGAAATGTGGAATAGATTGTTAGATAAAGTCCCCACCTCCAAACCTGATGTCCCTTATGGGACACCCGAAATGGCAAACGAAATCAAACGACTTTTTAAAGAAACGCCTATCTCCCGGGAGAAAATTATGGTTATGGGAGGACACCAGGATGGCGTGATTTCATTTGGACAAGACTTAAACGAAGCGGCTAATGTGATTCTTAAATGGCACTAGGATCAATGCCCGAGACGTTGAGCCATCTCGTGGATTAATCCGGGAACGGCCATATTTAATATCAGGAGTGCGCCAATGACAGCTGCAGCAATTAACCAATGTTTTTTTGGTCGATTTGCTATGAAGCGCTTCTTCAAAAGATTAAATCGGTACCCTTTTTTCGGTAATGTTTCGATTGGATTGTCCAGTCCATGTGCTTCAAACACCTTCCGGATCTTATAGATATTCTTGGTTAGGGCTTTGCTTCCAACGCCCTCATTACCATTCCAGACCTCCTTGATAAGCTCCTGTCTGGTTACCAATGCACCAGCATTGACTACCATAATCGCAATCAGCTGAGCCATTATTGGCTCGATCCGAACTCGTTTCGAACCTTCTTCATTGTTGATGATCAACTCGCTGGAAAACGTATCCAGTGCCACATTATCTCCAATTTCAATATGTGTTGTCTTCATGCTAACTAGTCAAAAAGGATTTATAAAGGATTTTTTTCACCTGTATAATTTACAAACATTCTATTGATTAGAGTCAGGATTAGAGAAGTCCTAAATCGAAATTATAGGTTGATCTCAAACAACAGTGTGATGAAAATGAAATACGGGTATGTCTTGATAATGGTTTTGGCCTGTTTCAGAACATTTGGTCAGGATGATATGCAAAACTCTCTGACCGATAAGGTTAACAGCATTATGGAACCATTGGCCAATTCCAATAACTATGGCGGCAGTGTTCTCATAGTTAAAGATGGTAAAGAGTGGTTCTCCAAGTCCTATGGTAATCAAGACGAGGAGAACAATATTGCCAATTCTGAAGAGACCAAATATATGTTGGCTTCGGCATCCATGATATTTACCTCTGCGGCCATAATGAAGTTGGTCGATGATGGAAAACTTAGTCTATCGGACAAAATCAGTGATTTTTTCCCGGAGTTTCGAAATGGTGATCAAATAACGATTCATCATATGTTAGCACAGCGTTCGGGAATTCCCGCCTGGGATTCAGGCATACGCTTGGCCAACTTCAACCGAAAACAGCCTCATACAACCGAGCGATTAATGAGCTATTTTGACAATGATGACCTTATTTTCGAACCAGGTAGTAAATACGCACATGGCCGGTCAGAATACATTGTCCTTGCAGCCATCGTTGAAAAAGTAACCGACCAAACATTCGAAGCCTACCTGGCTCAATCAATCTTCAAGCCACTTGGAATGAATAACTCAGGACATTATGCGCATACCATGACAGATGAGGACATTCCTGGTTTGGCCAAGGGGTACACAGAGAAGGGATTTACAGATGTCACAGTAGCACCTGGTATCCATTGGTCGGTGAAAACAGGACACGCATCCGTATATTCAACAGTAGGAGATTTGAAGAAATTTGCCGAAGCTGTGCTAGAAAATAAGCTCCTCTCAGAAAGCTCGTGGGAAGCTATTCTCACTGACTACGGAAGTAGCGTAGGTTATGGATGGTTTCTCAATCCACAAGGCGATCATAAGCGCTATCAGATGAACGGAAGGTCTCCGGGCTTTTCAACCTACTTCGGGATTTATCCTGACGAAAATCTCGTAGTGATTATGCTGTCCAATCGTTATGTGTCCTTACCATTCTTCGTGGGACCTGAATTAGCATCCGCAGCCTTGGGAGATGCTTATGAAGTTCTTAAACTGAGTATTCAGGATGTTGATCCTAAATTGGCCAATAGAATTACCGGCCGTTACAAAATGGGGTCCGATTTTTATCGTCCGAATGGGGTGGTCACTATCAAATACAGAAATGGAAAAATGTACTCCGGGAGCTACCCGTTGATCCCTGTTTTGGGTGAAGATGGCAAAATCACCGCTTTTATACACCGCCATTATTGGTCAAGGTTAACCTTTTCTGAGGACGAAAATGGGCAGATAAAACTCCAATTCGATGATTATAGCGGACAGAAACAAGGGCTTATCGAGCAATGGAAGTGGTGGTTCTTAGGTTTGGGACTGCTGAGCACTCTACTGTACCTTATTACCAAAAAACGATCCAATAGAAAGAGGCTCAGGCCTCAACGAAATGAGGTGAATAATCTCGCTTTGGTGATTAAACCAATGCTTTGACATTTAGGACGGTGGGTGATTCTTGCCTTCAACCTCGACTTTCTCCTTCCACAAAAAGTGAGTAAAACCTAAAGATTTGACGATTAGGTAAATCCGGCAAACCGACTATTACGTTTTCATTCCATTCAAAAAAGCTTACTATCAGAGTAAGAACGTTTTGTCGTATTTTACATCGACTTAAACTTAGCCGAAATGAAACGCATTGCATTATGTTTTCTGATTACCGCTTTTGCAATTAATGTGCAAGCTCAGGACCGATTGACAGGTGAATCATTCACAACACGTTCTGAAATACTAGCCCGTAATGGTATGGCGGCTACAAGTCAACCTTTAGCTACCCAGGTCGCCCTGGATATTCTCAAGAAAGGAGGGAGTGCCATGGATGCGGCAATAGCCGCAAATGCAGTATTAGGACTGGTGGAGCCTGCAAGTTGCGGTATAGGAGGTGATATATTCGCCATTGTTTGGGACGCCAAGGAGGAGAAGCTGTACGGTTTTAACGGTAGTGGGAGAGCACCAAAATCTCTGTCTATTGACTACTTCACAGATAAGAGAATGAGGTATGTGCCATTCAACGGTCCTCTACCTGTTAGCGTACCTGGCTGTGTCGATGGCTGGTTTGCGCTGCATAGCAAGTTTGGCAAACTTCCAATGACCGACATTCTGAAACCAGCGATTGACTATGGAAGGGAAGGATTTGCTGTATCAGAGGTGATTGCCTATGAAATGGCAAGCAATTACAAATCCAAGGTGGATGTACCTGGGTTTGCAGAAACCTATATGCCTAACGGCAGACCACCCAAAAAAGGGGAGATATTTAAGAATGCTGACTTATCCAATACTTATGAAAAGATTGCCAATGAAGGCCGGGATGCTTTTTATAAAGGAGATATTGCCCGAACGATTTCTGACTTTATGAAGAAACATGGAGGTTTTCTTTCTTATGAGGATCTCGCTAATCATACATCCAATTGGGTAGAACCGGTTTCTACCAATTACCGCGGCTACGATGTTTGGGAGTTACCTCCAAACGGACAGGGAACAGCCGCTCTACAAATGTTAAACATCCTGGAAGGCTATGACATTGCTTCTATGGGCTTTGGCAGTCCGGAATATCTTCATATGCTCACCGAAGCCAAGAAGCTGGCTTACGAAGACAGAGCCAAGTTTTATGCTGATCCTGAGTTCAACAAAATACCCTTGGATAAATTACTATCAAAAGAGTACGCAAGACAACGAAGAGCACTTATCAAACCAGATGAAGCTGCTGACACTTATCCTGCCGGGGATTTTGAAATAGAAACTGGAAACACCACATATCTAACCGTAGCCGATAAAGAGGGTAATATGGTTTCGCTCATTCAGTCAATCTATAGCGAATTTGCATCTGGTATGGTGCCAGACGGTCTCGGCTTTGTACTCCAAAATCGAGGACAGATGTTCAATGTACAGGATAAGAATCACGCCAATGCCCTTGAGCCTGGAAAACGACCTTTTCATACCATTATACCAGCTTTTATTACCAAAGACGGAAAGCCTTGGGTCAGCTTTGGCCTTATGGGAGGAGCAGTACAACCACAGGGTCATGCCCAAATTGTTGTCAACCTGATCGACTTCGGCATGAACCTTCAGGAAGCCGGAGATGCACCTAGAATGCGTCATAGAGGAAGTTCTCAGCCGACTGGATCTGTGATGAGAAATGGTGGCACACTCAATTTAGAAAGCGGAATTGACTACAAAACGCTTCGAGAGCTCAGGAAAATGGGCCACAACGTTTCAATTGCAGTAGGTATTTACGGTGGTTACCAGGCCATTGGAATCGATTTAAAGAATCGAATCTATGCCGGGGCTTCTGAATCGAGAAAAGACGGTCAGGCTGCTGGATACTGACCTTTTGTTTTTACAGCATTCAGTCACAAAGAAAAAATAAAATCAACCAATCATGCATGTGATGTCCAAGACTAAACTCTATCGAATATTCACCCTTGTTTTAGGCCTTTTTGTAGTAAACCAACTTGTTGGTCAGGAAAAGAAACCATTAACCCTTGACGACTACAAGCAATGGAACAGAATAAGAAATGTTGTGCTATCATCAAATGGTGAATGGATGACTTATTCCTATTCGCCCAATGAAGGAGATGCTACGCTGCACGTACGCAAGATTGACGGTGACACTTTGCGAACTGTAATAAACGGTAAGCAAATCGCTTTTTCGAGTGACAACAAATGGGTGGCTTATCTCACCGATCCAACAAAAAAAGAAGCTGACAAGATCAGAAAGCAGAAAAAGAGGGTATTGAGCGACCTTCAGCTACTAGAGCTGAGGTATAATCGGATAGAAGAAATCAAGGAAGTTGCTTCTTTTAGCTTTTCAAAAGCATCCAATTACCTGGCCATACATAAGTCCCGGAATGACTCTAAAGCCGAACACCAAGGGAGTGACCTTATTCTGAAAGAACTTTCAGGCTATAAAACAATGAATATTGGAAATGTTGTCAGTTATGCCTTCAACAAACCAGGGACGATGTTGGCTTATACGGTTGATGCGGATGGAGATAATGGAAATGGAGTTTATGTAATCCAACTTGAAGACCTGCGTTCTCGCCCATTGCACACCGGTGCCTATACATATAGTCAAATGGTCTGGGATAAAGAAGGTAGTGAGTTAGCATACTTATTTGGAAATACAGAGGATGGAAAAATTGAAAGAGACAATAGCCTGGTATGGACTTCCGGGTTGTCAGGAGAAGAAGATGGATTTAATCAAGTCATTTATTCACCAAAGAATGTTGCCAGTTTCCCTGAGAAAGTAGTCATCAGCGAACATACCAGACTTACATGGCACGAAAATGGGGATCAGATATTCTTTGGAACAAGAAATCAACAGGACGAATTAAAGAAAGAAGATGAGTTAAAAGCCAATGTAGACGTCTGGCATTGGAAGGACGAACAGGTTCAATCACGTCAAATGATAACCGCAAACAGAGATCGGAGAGCTACAAAGCTCTTTGTATTAAACCTTGATCCAATGGAGTTCTATCAACTGGCAACTGATGATATGCCCAATGTATCATTTAGTATCAAAGGATCATGGGCACTTGGTCGTATGAATTCTGAGTATCGCAAAGATGTGACCATCCCCGGTAACTATGCTGATCTCTACAGCATCAATGCCACAAACGGACAGAAGCAGAAGATTGCTGAGAAAGTACGCTATACAATGGGCTTATCCCCAAACGGTGAATGGGCACTTTATAGTAAAGATGGTACAGTGATGGGCTACAACTTCTCACAAAACAACACAGTTGATTTATCAGCAAAGGCTGGTATCAGCTTCAGAAACGAAGAGTTTGATCTTGTGGCAGAAAAACCGAGTTACGGTGTGGCAGGCTGGTCCAAGGATGGGAATTGGGTGATGCTCAACCATAAGCACGATATCTGGGCAATAGCCTTAAACAGTGATGAAGTCAAGAACCTGACTCAAGGAATTGGCAGTGAAGAAAATATTAGATTCAGAATGGTACGATTGGATCGAGAGGAACCGGCCATTGACACGGAACAACCCATGATTCTTTCTGCTTATGGAGAATGGACCAAGAAGTCCGGTTATTATGAAGTCAAGATGGGAAAGAAACCGAAAGCATTACGTTTTGAGGACAAAATGGTCGGTGGCATTGTTAAAGCAAAAGATTCCGACAAAATCATTTACACCGAGCAGACATTTGTTGATTTCCCTGATTACTGGACCTCTGATTTAGCCTTCAAGAGACCAAAAAAGGTTACCAGCGCCAACCCCCAACAAGCCAACTACAAATGGGGAAGAAGAGTGTTGGTTGACTATACAGACAGGCGAGGAAACAAACTACAGGCAACCCTTGCGCTCCCTGCCGACTATGAAGAGGGTAAGAAATATCCCATGATCGTGTATTTCTACGAGAAGATGTCTCAACGTCATCACCAGTACTCTATGCCTACCTATGACGATCGCCCCCATATGTCTACTTATGCCAGTAATGGATATTTGGTGCTTATGCCCGACATCATCTATGACGATGGCAAGCCCGGATCATCCGCTCTAGACGATATTACAAGTGCGGTTCAAGCCACAATAGACCAAGGGTATGCTGATCCTGAACGCATTGGTTTACAAGGGCATAGCTGGGGTGGCTATCAGTCTTCATTTATACTGACACAAACCGATATGTTTGCCTGCGTGGTCACAGGGGCGCCACTCACCAACCTGATCAGTATGTACAATGTGATCTATAAGAGAACTGGCAATTTCAACGGGCCTATTTTAGAGTGGTCTCAAGGCAGAATGGGAGTGCCTCCATGGGATGATATGGAGCTGTACAGAAGCCAGTCACCAATTCATCATGCTAAAAATATTAACACACCGTTTCTAATCCTTCATGGAACTGCCGATGGTGCTGTCGACTGGAATCAAGGCCTGGAATATTATCAGACTGCTCGAAGATTAGGTAAAGAAGTGATCCTTTTGTCCTATCCCGGAGAGCCACATCACTTGGCTAAAGAAGAGAATCAAAAGGATTTCCAAATCAGAATGAAGCAGTACTTTGATCATCACCTTAAGGGAGAGTCCGCACCTTTATGGATGACTGAGGGAGTAAAGCAATTGAACAAAAAGCGCACACAGCCTGAAATGACGGAGAAGAATTAAGGACACTATACTAATATATCGGAAGAATGAGTTTGCTGTTCCGTACTCGGATCAGTGACTATGTTTTTCAAAAACAGGTTTCAGAACTTTCAATCCAATATTAGACCTGCTCCTTAAACAAAGAATCAAAGATATTGGCCGTTTCTTTGGCCGCCAATTCTGGCTTGAGAGCTGTATCCGAGATCCCCGAGACCACTCTGGAGATATCGTGGTCTACCTTTCCTCTTTGTGACCAGAGTTTGGCGTTCGCGGCCGTGAGATACGCTGAGAAGTTATGGTGACCAGACCCTGGGCGCTCACCGATAATATGGATGATCCCATGCACCTTGTTGGTTTGAGTCGTATTACCAAAGAGTAATTCCCCACATTGGTACCCGGCCCTTACACGACCGTTTTTGATAAGTAGCTGATTTTCAGATAGTCTAAATCTTAACTTTTCTAGTTCCATTTTAAGTGTCACCAGGAAAGGAGAGAGGTGACCAGAATCCATAAGGGCCCTGGCATTCAATCCATCAGAAATCACAATTTGCACATCTGGCTTTTCTTTGGTCCAGCCAGCCTTAATCCGTTGCAGGTTTATTTTTGACAAGCTACTCAAGGATTCTCCTGATGCCGGATGATATACATAATCAATTCGATCTGTCGATGTGGAGTTCAGTTTGATGGTAGGGTCCAAGCTTGCTACAAAGGCAGGGGTTAATTCTGACCACAGACTCACCTTAGCGTCCTCATAAAGTCTCTTAACTTTCTTTTCCAGAGGTTCAGGCAAGTCCCAAATCTGTTCACCATACCCTTGAGCAATAGGCACTCCACGTTGCTCTATCTCCTCCAATTTCTGTTGTCCCTCTTTGTAAATTTCGGCCTGAGTGCGAGGATCATTTTTTGCCTTTCTATACTGGTAGTACATCCACTTTGGGTCTCCAAAATGTTCAGTCGGTTTACCTGATGCATCGATGATCTGCATTTTTTGAAAAAATGCCCACATAGCATCATTCACCTTATACCCGAACTTTTCGCGCACCTTCACATGATTGTTGAAGGCGGTAGTCAAGTAACTGAGCATTGGATCGTTTTTCGTGGGCAAGGCCATTAAATAAGCGGGATTGGCCGGCATTACCTGATCAATACACCAATCAAGATCGTCTAGGGTGACATCCATATGCAGTGTTGAACAGATATCCAGTCCGATGGTCAGACCATGGAGTTTTCCCATCACCGTGTCCTCAAGACAAGTTCTGACCAGTTGTTCTTTCGTCTTAAACACTTCCGGCCCTATAAAGCCCGCGACATCATTGACATGCACCCAAGGAATATCATTCGGTGCTTTCCCTTTGGCCAATTCAATTTTGAGCGCTCGTAGAAAGCCATATTTTCTAGACTCGTGCACCACCATATCAAAACCTTCACCATGTCCATTGGTAAAGTCGGCTCCCTGGCCTGTTTCAGCATACAATCCATATTTTCCCTGCCTGGCTCTGGCGTGCCTGAACATTTTTTCGATGGTCACATCGAAAGTCTGATTAGCACCGACCGTTCCTGCCAGGCTTTGAAACCAAATACCCGTAGTACCAGGCTGCATTTCTTCAACTTTGGCCTGAATATCAATGTGTGACAAGACGCAATTGGGCATCACCTCCGTCAACCCAAAAGTGACCAGAATATCATTTAATGCTGCTTCAATGGCTGCGACAGACTCCGGTTCACTGGATACCGGATTGGTGCCTAAGACCAAGTCGCCCACCGCATAGGACCAAGCACAGAACACTTGCCACACGATATCATCGATATTGTCGGTAGGGGAATTGGGCTGAATTCTAGCACTTAAATAGCCTTTACTTCCAATTTTACTACCAGGCAAGGGATTGAAGACTTTCTGCCCGACTTGAATGAGCTCGTCATTCGTCATCAGCTTCGCGAGGCAGGCAATAATATCACTCGGCAATCCGGGTATGATGGTCTTGATTTCAGTCTCAGAAGAAGCAAGCATGAAGGACTTCAATTCCTTCATTTTCCAACGCTTTATTGAGTCGAAGACAGACCGATCCATGTTTTCATCAATCAGCGTCTTTAAATCATCTGTATACAAAGAATGCTCCTGCAGGTCAGCAAGTTTTGTTTCTGCTAATAAACGTCTTGCCTTATTTCTCGAGTCTTCATCTGCCGCAGCGATACCGAGGGTGGCATCTCCTTCCTTATAGGGATTGGCCGAACCAATGATCTGACGATAAAGTGTCAAATCCCATTGTCCTTTTTGCCTTTGAATAAACCCAAAAACATCCTCCGAATCCTGAATACCGTCAATTCTCAACGATTCTGTATCGTGATCATGCAAGGAGAAGATCGAGGAACCTTTAAGAATCAATGCAGCAAGGCCGGCATTTCCTGTACGCTCCAAGAAAGCTTTTCTGGTTAGGGTTCGCATATCGGGCAATTAGACAACTTAAATTAATACGATCCTTCCCTAAATAAAAGTTAAGTACATACTAAAACCACTTCGCTCTAATGTCTTTGTATTTAGTGCGGCCGATGGGGATCATTATTCCATTTTGAAGCTCCGCCATATACTTGCTACCTGATTGTACACTGATTTCCCTGACCTCCGACATCTTCACTAAATAGGACTTGTGGATTCGCTCAAAGGAAGGAGAGAGCAACTGCTCTAGTTTTTCCAGGGATTTATCGTGTAGTTCTTTCGCTCCATCCATAAGGAAGAGTTCAGAATAGGCGCCAGCGCCTTTGATGTAATTCACTTCTTCAACTGGAACAAGCTTGATTCGTTGCCTTTTCTTAATAGCCAAATACTTGGTCTGAGCATTCGGTTCTTCTTTGGTTTTGCTGCGATTGAAGGCTCTTTCCAGTCGATCTCTGTTAAATGGCTTTGGCACAAAGTCAAGTACTCCGTATTCAAAAGCAGTAATCGCCTGGTCTTTATAGGCAGAAATCACAATCGTATGAAAAGACTCAGAAACGACTGTTTTCAAAAGGTCAAAGCCATTTTCTCCATTCAAATTCAGATCCAGAAGTACGAGGTCCAATTCATTACCTTCAATAAAAGTTAATGCCTCTTGAAGTGTATTGATATGGGTCAGTGATTTAAGATCATTACCTACAATTTCACGCGTCAACCTTTCAACCCGCTTGGCAACTCTCGCTTCGTCTTCAACAATCAAAATCCTCATATGGCCTTCTGATTTATTTTGACAACACTTTTCCAGCCCTGATCGGTCGGTGCAGAACTCAACTCCCAATTGGACTTATAGCTCTCTTCCAATCGCGCTTTGATGTATTTCAAACCGGTACCTTCTTCTTTATTTGATGATCGCTTCACAATCTTAGCAAATGTCAGAAAGGTATAACTTCTAAAGTCCTCATTCGACTCATAGATCAACTTAAACCGAATCCGATTGCCTTTTAGCGGTAAACTATGAGTGATTCCGTTTTCCAATAAGGTGTGAAGAATGGCTGGGGGAATCTTTTGCTCGGGATCGATTCCTTCGTCTTCCCATATATAGTCTATTTCCTTGCGATACTTCATGATTTCAAGGTGAGTACGACAAAGTGCAATTTCCTGAGCTATAGGGATGAGGGTTTGATCTTCCATCTGATTGATCAAGTCAAATTCTTTTGCCAGGGCTTCTATAAACAGAGCACCTTTCCTTGGCGCTTCTTCCACCCAATCGATCAAAGAAGTTAGCGTGTTCATTAAGAAATGTGGCTGAATATTCTTCTTGACTAACTCCAGCTTCAGACGTGTGGATTGAACCAGCGAAGTTTCATAAGCCAGCCGCTGTGATTTGATTCTGAGTGAAAGCAAATACAATATGCTCAACAGGATCAGACCAAACCCTGCAAAAAGGCTTACTTCATAAGAGGTGAAGAAATAGATCAAGACACAAAGCAATAGGGTCATCAATACCAGAAGTGCTCCTCGCATTTTTTTATAAACCCCGAAGACAATAATACCCAGCGAAAAGATCCACATGGTAAGTGCCATTTTACGTGCTGTAAAGACAAAGTAGTCATACTGAAAAAGATAAATAAACAAGAGTACAACAGCATAAATGATCAGAAGAAGCTTCTTTCGAGGGTAAGGAAATTCCAGGGAGAGGTAGAGCGGGATAAGGTAAGAAATCCCAAACATCAGGATGCCAATGATTTCCAACCGGTCACGATGCAAAGCGTAGTGTATTGGCACATAGGTCTTAATGAACTCAGTCATGATCAGGATAAAAAAGAGAAAGCAACTGATACTAAAAATCAGCGTTCGATACTCTTTTTTGTCACCCAAAAACAGGAAAAAATAATAGAATGAGACAATTAGGAAAGCACCGGCCAGAATGTGCATAAAAGATGTAGAAACCAGTCGATCAGTTAACAGATCATCATAGTAGTTTATGTCCAGTTCAGCAATTCCTAAATGATTGGAGAAATAATAAAGGCTGGTTCGTATGGCCAATACATGCGTCCCTTCTTCTGTCAGATGTTCCGGAATGCTATGCGTAGTCCACATCTTCCCCGCGGGACCTAGCTCTTCTTCTCGACCCGGGTTCCCGTTTTTTCCGATCAACACCCCATCCCAAAACACCTCATACTCCCCATACACATGCAAATGAATACCATAGGGATGGAGGGGCTCTGGTGCTTTTAGAATATCGATTTTGGTTCTGGACCAGAACACCTTGCCATCAGGTACCAACTTCGGCCTTCTGTGCCATTGTTCCTCATTTAACTCTTTGGCCGCCCATTCCAATTGATCTCCCACACGATATATTGAAGCATGTCGCTCGAAAACAGCGTTGTCAGAAGAACAAGAAGTTGTCAGAACCAGAATAAAGGTTAGGAGAAGACAAGACGGGAGTTTCGAGTTCATTCAGTCCGATTTACCGATGCAAAGTAAGTACTAAAAAATGGCTTTTGAGTATCGGTTGGAGCAGTTCATTCAAACATAGAGCAGTTGACAAGTTAAACGACTCAAATCAACAACTCACTTAAGAGTTTTGAGGTAAATGAGCCTGTAAGTATTAGTAACACACAACAACATTCAATTGAAACTCTTAAAAATCTCGTGTATTCTGACCTTGTTTTTAGGCCAGAATGCGGTTGGTCAAGACAGCAACACTTCGCCATCTAATTATGCCATTGCTTATTCATTTAACAGTGATATTCATCTTAGCGATGCAGACGGTAATTCAAAAATCAAGATCACCAACTATGACGGAGGCAATGGCTACTCGGCCTGGTCGCCAGATGGGAAACGTATAGCCTTCTATTCCAAGTATGACGATAGAAAAACGTGGTCGATTCATACCATGAATGCGGACGGCACTAACCGCAAACGTTTGACCGACCTTCAGTATGCATGGGACAATTCTCCTACATGGTCACCTGACGGAACCAGGATCGCCTTTGCAAGAGCCTACAAAGATTCCGAAGATGTTCGACAATTCGAAATCTGGATCATGAATGCAGACGGTACAGATCAACGAAAAATCAACGGATTATCCGGTGGTGGCCCTTATTTCACTCCTAATGGTAAAATTGTCTTTCACTCACAACCAGGTCCAAGTGACATATATATAGCCAATAGTGATGGTAGCAGCCTTACTCAACTGACTCAAAACGACACAGAAGACTGGCATCCCGAAATTTCATCCGATGGAAAACGTATTGCATTTATGTCGAATAGGGATGGAAACCATGAAATCTATGTGATGAATGCGGACGGCTCCGATGAAAAGCGATTAACCTTTAATGAGGTTGACGACTGGTATCCATCCTGGTCGCCTGATGGTACTCAGCTTATTTTCAAATCGAATACCGATGAAGAAGGGCAGATCTGTAAAATGAACAGTGATGGTTCTTCCATTCAACCCATTATTTCAGGGGGATCTCAAGCGGCCTGGTTAAAAACCTCTCATTCTCAATTCAACTTTCCACCTCTTGAAGGTCCATACATGGGCCAGACACCCCCGGGAATGGTAGCAGAACCATTCGCTCCGGGAATCATTTCTACTAAAGGCTGGGAAGTCGAAGGTGTGTTTGCTCCTGGCATGAATGAGTTTTACTTCACCACTTCTCCAAAGGAACACTTTCAAGCAACCATTATCGGTTTCCGGAAAGAGAATAACATCTGGAGAAAATATACAGAGTTCAGGCGAAGGGGAGAAACTGCCTTCTCGCCTGATGGCTCACGCATGCTTATGGCCAAGGGCTATAAAGATCGTAAAGGAGAAGGTTGGTCCGAACGCAAAAGCCTTGACTCGTCCTTCCAGGAAATACAAATCATGCGCCTCACGGCATCGTTTAAGGGAACTTATGTATTGGATGAAGTTGGCATGCCAAACGGAGATGGTATTATCCGCTATTCCAGATTAGTAAACGGCCAACGGGAGGTACCAAGAGCCTTTGGCAAGGAGATAAACACAGGGCGAATGAATGCTCACCCATTTATTGCACCAGATGAGTCCTACCTCATATGGGATGGTGAACGTGAAGAAGGGTTCGGTGACTCTGACCTTTATATCAGTTTCAGACAACAAGATGGTTCCTGGGGACCCGCTATTAATATGGGGGAAGCGGTCAATACCGATAAATGGGAAGCCTACGCGAGTGTCACTTCAGATGGCAAGTATATGCTGTTCAATCGGGGAGTAGATCCTGATAATGACAATACAGACATCTATTGGGTAGATACTAAAATCATTGAGAATCTCAGGCCTAATCACATCTCTCAAAATGATACACCTTCACTCTATACCATTGCATACGGGTCAAATGGAATTTGCCTAACCAACACTGAAGGCACATCTATGAAAAGACTTACCAATGGCAATCATGGCTACCCAGCCTGGTCACCTGATGGAAAACGCCTTGCTTTTTACGGCTATCATGATGAAAAGAGAACCTGGTCAATTCATACCGTAAATAGCGATGGAACCAATAAAAAGCGATTAACTCATGCCAAATACAAATTGGATAATATGCCGGTATGGTCACCTGATGGCACCAAAATTGTTTTTGCCAGGGAGTATTGGGATTCGACTGATGTGCGTCAGTATGAACTCTGGATCATGAATGCAGATGGTAGCGAAGAGAGACAACTTAAGGCGCTCAGTGGTGGAGGTCCACGTTTTTTACCGGATGGCAGACTCCTCTTTCACTCAGAATACAAAGACAAAGAGAGCGAGATTACCATTGCTGATATTGAAGGAAAGAATGTGATCCATTTAACCGACAACGAAGCAGAAGAGTGGGATCCTAAACTCTCACCCGATGGGAAACATATTGTTTTCTCTTCTAATAGGGATGGAAACCACGAGATCTATATAATGAATATCGATGGCTCGGACCAAAAACGACTTACAAACAATGACGTGGACGATTACGGCCCGACCTGGTCTCCCGATGGTTCCCAAATCCTTTTTCAATCGAAAGGAGGTGGAGTGTCCGAGGAAGATCCGACTAACTTATACATCATGAATAAAGATGGTTCCTCGATAAGAAAAGTTATCTCGAACGGTTGGCAGCCAGCATGGTTCGTCAGTAAAGAGATGAAAAGGTAAGTAGGTTGAGAAGTAAATGGGTAGATACAGTATGAGAGCAACTATTTCTTTGATCATAATGGGCATTCTTTCTACAGGTGTGCTAGTTGGGCAAGTAGATAGGAAAAAAGGGGGTTCCTTAGAACATTCAGGGGTTCAGGTCATACCAATTGAGGATACTGGCATGAGAAGGCAATATGAGCTCTATATTGAATTACCAGAAGGCTATTCAGAGCATCTGGAAAAGAGATATCCGGTGCTCTACTATACCGATGCCTTATGGCATATCGATATACTATCGGCCGGTGCGGAATACATACTTACTGAGGCTATTTTGGTGGGGATTTCCTGGCAAAAGGATATCGATAAGGACCTGCTTAAAGAACATGGAGCTCATGTCAGCCGATATCGGGATTATAGCCTGATTCCATCCAGCAGTCCTGAGCTCCAGGCCAAGTATGAATTTGGGCAGGCAGCCAATCACCTGGATTTTATTCGAAATGATGTCATTCCTTATGTCGAAGGCCATTACCGCACCGATCCGGATCAACGCTCTTATTTTGGTTATTCAGCAGGAGGGGTGTTTGGGGCATACGTGCTGCTGTCTCAACCTGATACATTCAAGAACTACATCTTGGGCAGCCCAGCACTAAAAGGTGATATTCCTTTTCTTTCCGGTCTTAAATCTGAAGAGGCCCTCAATGCTAGCATATTTATTTCGTATGGTTCTTTAGAGGAAGAATTAGGCGGTTATGTGGATCAATTGATCAACTTGTTGAATGCCAGAAACGATAAGAGTTTGTCTTTAACGCACAAAGTGATTGAAGGCAATCATCAGACCGCCTTTCCATTGACCAGTGTAAAAGCAGTGACTTGGTTAGTACAGCTATTAGACAAATAGCTCCGGATTTTATTGGGTTGATTCATTACCTCGATGTCTTGGCAATCGATGGAGCTATGATCGCTGCTGACATTCCGAACATGATTCCGGACGTTTCAGGATTCGATTTTTCAGCTCCAGCTTCGTATTTCTTTTAACTCCTGATAATTATTCTCAGTTTGCATGCATGTCCAGATCAGAGCGGCTCTTACCTATAGCTATTGCGTTATTTGCACCTGCAATTGGCCTTTTGAACAATTCATTAAATGCCGAAGAGGTTGATTATACAACGTTAATACTCCAGTACATCCAGGGAGCATCAGTGCTTATGATTCTATGGTATTTGAATCGGTGGCTGTGGCTTAAAACTGAAAAACGTAATGCTAAAAATAAGTACGGTATAATTCTGGCCGTCAATGCTGCCTTTCTTGTCTTGGTGACAGCCCTGGATTCCTCTGGTATTTCAGAAAAATTTGGTGGAGAGTTCAGTCCATTATTTCTATTTATTCGATTGTCGTTGATCGTATTAATTTTCAATATTGTACTGAGAGTATTTAACGAACAGAAGAAAAATGCCGATCTCAAAGTGCAAAACCTCTCTCTGAAGACCGAAAACCTGAAATTCCAGGTGGACATGCTTAAACAGCAAATTAATCCTCATTTTCTTTTTAACAGTCTAAATACTCTACTCGATCTCGTTGAAAACGGGAGTGAAGATGCAATTGCCTACATTCAGAACTTCTCGGGGCTCTACAGGAACGTACTTCAAAGTGCTCAATACGATTTTATTAGTGTGGGTCAGGAACTGGAATTCTTAGACGCCTATTGCAACCTGCTCAGAGTGCGTTTCAAAGAGGCAATTGACCTCGAAATTGACGTAGATTCCGTACATAATGATCTTTTGATTCTACCATTGAGTCTCCAGTTTCTCATTGAAAACGCAGTGAAGCATAATCAGCTTTCTACCGAAGACCCTCTTAAGATTTCGATCAAAGCTTCTGAAGGTCAGCTTATAATTTCCAACAAGATAAAACCGATGGAATTTTCTCCTCCAAGTGAAAAAGTAGGACTTTTAAACCTACAGAAGCGGTTTTCGATTCTTCATCAACCCATTAACTGGAGTAATGAAAACGGTCATTTTAAAGTTCAACTTCCACTAAAATCTACGGATGATGCTCAGTAAAATCAAAACCCTGATCATTGAGGACGAACCGGCTGCTGTCAATCGCCTCAAAAAAGAACTGAACCAACTGGAGGGAATGGATTTTGAAATTTTAGCAGTCCTCGACAGTGTCAGAGATAGCTCCACCTGGATTCAAGAGAATCATGAGGTAGAATTGATCTTTATGGACATTCAAATCAAGGATGGCCTCAGTCTTGAAATCTTCAAGCAAGTGACGGTTGAATCTCCTGTGATTTTTACGACCGCTTATGACGAATATGCACTTCAGGCCTTCAAATTTAATAGCATCGACTACCTCTTGAAGCCTATCAATACCATTGAATTGAAGGCCGCAATTTCACGCTATTTAGAGCTACGACAAGGCTCCACCGACAGCTACTTACGGCAGCTTTCCAATTTGGTCGAATCCTATAAACCCTCAACGTATCGCTCAAGCTTTCTTGTCTCATATAAGCATAAGATGGTCATGGTAGATGTGAATGAGGTGGCCTACCTGTATGTAAAGGAGAGAGGTGTCTTTATGAAGAAAAAAGACGGACAAGAATACATGGTGGATTTTTATCTGGACGATCTGGAAAAGCAACTAGATCCTTCGAGATTCTACAGGGCCAACAGGCAATTTCTTGTGGCAAGATCTGCGATCAAGGAAATCGAGTCCTACTTTAATGGCAGACTCATTTTGACCGTGTTACCTGAAAGCACAGCCCAAATTATCATTAGTAAAAGCAAAGCCTCTGAGTTTAAAGGGTGGGCAGATTATTAAGTATAGCACTCATTTAACCTCCCGTTAATCCCTGAAAACGAGTTCATTAACTCGGTTTTTTACGTTTAAGGGAGATCCTAAGACAAAAAAAAGTAGCCTAACTCCGGATATTCCTCTTCAGTTGCTCTTTTGGCAGCTTCAGCTTGTTTCTCATTCCAAAGGCCTTTTCATCAGCGTTCCTTTACATAAACATTAAGGAAAAAACGATGAAACAGATAGTACTCATAAGCATTCTAATTGCAGGAATTGCAAATACATCTTATGGCCAAAATGAAATAAGTGGCTATTGGAAGCTCGGGGATGGTAAAACCATAGTTGAATTTACTGAAACAGGTGAAGCGGTATTTCAAGGCAAAATAGCTTGGCTCGAAGAAGCGACAGACAAAAAAGGTAACCCTTTTAAAGACAAGAAAAACCCAGATAGATCATTGAGAAATCGCGATATCCTTGGTCTTCCAATGGTTGAGCGCCTTGACTATAAGAATGGTGCCTGGACAGGGAAAATGTACGCGCCTAAGAACGGAAGGACAGTGAACGTCAGCTTTACCCAAGACGGGCACGATAAGCTCCAGGTAGAGGTCAGCTTTAAGGGAATGAAACGAACTCAAGTTTGGCACAGAACTGAATTACCCAAATAATCATCGAGCCATGTTACGATTCCATTTACAAAGGTTTTTGATTTTGATCGTCTTAGCAAATGGTACTGGTCTACAGGCACAAGAGGTGATTATTAACAGTCATGAAGAAGCATTTGCCATAGCCCTGGAGCAGAACCTTGACCTGCAAAATCTATTACTCAGTGAGCAGCACGCGGAGCTTGAGTACAAGAAAAGCAAGAATCATAGGCTCCCAACTATTAATGGCACTTTCACAGGTCAGAAAAACCTGGATTTGGCTACCACACTGCTTCCCGCAGAGATTTTTGGAGGTGAACCTGGTACAACGATACCTACTCAGTTTGGTCAGGAGTATACATTCAATGCGGGTATAAGCATCTCAAAGCAAGTGTTTGATAAAAAGGCAAAACTGAATATCGAGATGTCTGAGCTGAATTTGGATCAATCCAAACTGGAACAAGAGCTATTTGAAGAGGTGCTTTTCGAACAGGTTTACCTCTATTATTATACAGCTCTTATTGCCTCAAAGGCAATAGAGCTGGCTGAATTAGACTTGCAAACTGCTTCCGAAATCATTCGGTTGACACAGGAAAAGTTTGAAGAAGGACTTTTGGATGCCTCGGCAGAAATCAACACTACTATCAACAAAAATAAGATAGAGCAAGGGCTGAATTCAAATAAACAACTTCAGATGCAATGCATGATTGAGCTCAAAAAACTTCTTGGAGTCAAACCTTCCCAAACTTTGATTTTGCTGGAGAAGATCGACTATGAGTTGCCCGAGCCGATGCTGAATCATACGCTGCAACCTGATAAATCTCTGGCGGCCTCTAAGCTTGAAGTGGATCAGGCTGATTTACAAGTGAAGCTGAGTCAGGCAGCTCTCTATCCGACTGTCACTTTAAACAATTACAATGGTCAGCAGCAGTTTCGCAATAATTTCGGTTTGGGTTTTTCATCTGAGGATTGGAGTCCTTACAGCTATATATCCCTCGATTTGACCGTACCCATTTTTTCCGGCTTTAGGAACAAAAAGAAGATAAAACAAAGCAAGATCAGTCGGGAGATTTCATTGAATGATCAGCAGCAACAAAAACAAGAGAGCTTGCTCAATGATGAGCTACTCATATCGAACTATAACATTAGCCTGAGGGATGCCGGTATAAGCAAAGAGACTTATGAACTCTATAAAAAGAACCTTGAACTCTCTAGTCAACGATTTGAAGAAGGACTGATCAGCCTGGATGCTCATTTAGCAGTGTTCGAAGACTACCTCAAGGCTGAAAATGCTTATCTGAACAGTCTCTCTTCACTTTATTCCTACTACAGTCAAATAGAATACAGATTATGAAAAAGACATACATACTTCTCGCGGCCGTGATGGTCGTGTTGGTTTCTTCATGTAAACAAACAGAAACCGTACAGCCACAGAAGGTAGACATTGTTGATGCTGTTTTTGCCAGCGGATATGTTATTTATGAATTTGAATACCAGGTCACTGCCAAAGCCGAAGGATACTTAGTGAGCAGTGCAGTTGAGGAAGGGAACCGGGTAGAAGCACAAACGCCATTATTTCAATTATCTAATGAGGTACAAGGTGAACAATTGGCAAATGCACAGCTGAACTATCAGGACGCGGTCAAACGCCTTGACAAGCAATCTCCCGATCTGATAAAGCAGGAAACTCAGATAGAGCAGGCGAAAGCACAGGTGAACCTGGAGTACAAGAATTTTCAGCGGTATGAAAAGCTGAGAGCTACAAATGCGGTCTCAAAAGCAGATTATGAACGCGTCAAGCTGCAATATGAGAATGCGAAAAGCAACTTGGCATTACAGGAAACCATCCTAAAGGACCTCATTAATAGTTTGGAAATTAGCGCAAAAAATGCTCAAAGTCAGGTTGTTATACAGAAAGAAACAAATGCCGACTATTACCTTTTTTCAAAAATCGGAGGAGAGGTGTTGAACGTGTTCAAGGAACCAGGTGAATTGGTTAAAAGAGGAGAGGTAGTGGCTACATTTGGTGGGGGTAAAAAGCTAGCTAAGCTTTTTATCTCGGAGGAAGACATCTCTTTAATCGCTACCGATCAAAAAGCGGTGCTCAACCTAAATACAGATAAGAAGAGAACCTATACTGGTCGCATTCAACGGATTTATCCCTCCTTTGATTCCAAGGAGCAGTCCTTTATTGTAGAAGCTTCATTCGAAGAACTCCCTATAACACTTTATCACAATACACAGTTGCAGGCCAATATCATTATTGATGAAAAAGAGAACGCGCTGGTCATTCCACAAGAATATCTGGACCAGAAAACCAACCAAGTAAGGCTGGAAAATGGTGAGCTGCAACCAATAAAAGTCGGTATTCGAAATACACAATGGGTGGAGGTTTTAGAAGGATTGGATGATCGATCAGTACTTGTCAAACCTGAGAAGCTATGACCCGGTCAACCAATACAAAAGTCGCCTTTTCGCACTTAACTTCCAGAGTCAAGCAATCAATAGTCGCAGTGCTCAGTGTGACTTTTGGAATTTCCATGTACATATTCATGAATGGATTTATGACAGGAGTCAACGACATTCAAGCCGATTTAGCCTTCAGTAGTCTTGCTCATATCCGAGTTTACAATGATCTGCCCGAAGACCGTTCTGATTTGATTTCTGATGACCAAATGCCCTCTCAACTAGTCAATTTGAGACATCCAAAAGTCATCCAATACAGTGAAGGTATTAACAATGTAGATAGGGAAATAAGTATTCTCGGTCAGTTTGATGGAATCACTGAGATTACCTCTCAGGTCAATATGAATGTGTTTTTCCGGAATGGGTCTACCAGAGTGAGTGGTGTGCTTAACGGTGTGAATGCAGCCAAAGAAGACAGGCTTTTCGGAATGGCTGCTTCCATGAAAAGCGGCAACTGGCTGGACCTTGACCATCGCAGCGATGGCATCATACTGGGAGTGGGGCTGGCCAAAAGGTTGAGTCTGGGTATGGACGACAATGTGTTTTTAAAAACAGGAGATGGTATTACCCGAAATTTCAAGATCATCGGGCTATTGGAAACCTCCCTGAATAGCATCGATAATAGCAAAGCCTATGTGCGCATCAACTCCGCCAGACAGCTGGTTTCTGAAAACCAAAGCTATGCCACAGACATTCAAATCAACCTGACCGACTTCGAAAATGCAGAAGCCATGGCAGCACAGATGCGACAGTATACTGATTTTAAAGTAGAATCATGGAATGAGGCAAATGGGCAGTTGGAAGCAGGAAACGAGCTCAGAAATTACCTGGCCCTTGCCGTTTCTCTCACCATTTTGTTAGTAGCAGGCTTTGGCATTTACAACATCATGAATATGACTGTTAATGAGAAGATCCGTGAAATAGCCATTCTCAAAGCCATGGGATTTGAGGGCTGGGATATCGTGGAAATTTTCTTAACCCAATCCTTGATTATTGGCCTGATGGGCGGATTGATTGGTATTCTTATTGGAGGTGGTGTATCTACCATTGTCAATAATGTTCCATTTAACATAGCCAGTTTAGAAACCCTGCCCATGGCCTTTAGAAAGTCTGATTACTTATCGGCCTTTGTTTTTGGACTGCTGACCACATTTATCGCAGGCTACTTGCCGGCCAGAAAGGCTTCTTTAATAGACCCTGTAGAAATCATAAGAGGATAATCATGGAAAATACATACGCATTAAAAGCCACAGGCATAAATAAATTCTTTCATCAACCCACTGAATTTCAGGTGTTAAAAGACATTTCATTCGAAGCCAAAAAAGGCGAGTTTTTGTCATTGGTAGGTAAGTCGGGTTCCGGAAAGTCGACCTTACTTTATGTGCTTTCCACAATGGACACTGATTATGAAGGGACTCTTTCCATCAATGATGAATCACTTACAGGTAAGGGGCAAAACGAATTGGCGGCTTTCCGAAATGCCAATATCGGTTTCGTTTTCCAGTTTCATTATTTATTGCCTGAGTTCACCACTTTAGACAATGTAATGCTGCCTGCCTTGAAGTTGGGAAGGAAATCGAAAGAAGAAATTCGACAAAGCGCATTGGACAAACTGGAGTTGTTGGAAATCAAAGATCAGGCTCACAAATCGGCCAATAAGCTATCAGGAGGGCAGCAACAGCGCGTAGCCATCGCCAGGGCATTGATCAATGATCCGGCCATTATAATGGGCGATGAACCTACCGGTAACCTTGATTCCAAAAACACGGATATCGTCTTCGATATATTCAGGCAATTGGCCAAGTACCGAGGTCAGACCATTATTGCCGTAACGCATGATGATGATTTTGCGGCTAAAAGTGATCGTGTACTGGAATTAAGTGATGGGTATATGGTTGCGTAAGAGGCCCGACATTTTCATTTTGGATTAGACGAATTGAGCGTTCATATTTGTTAGCATAAATCAGAACAGCATATGTCAGAAAAGAAATTTTATCATGTCGGTGAACTTAGTTCAGAACAACCCACCAAGACTCAATACGAATCCACCAAATTCAAAAAGGCACGTCATCCCGAACCGTATCGCTTTGAGGTGAATCTGAGCGCTGAAGCCGGTCATATGCAAAGCAAAACCGGTGTGGTTTCCGTGAACATTCCGGGATTTAGTCCGGTAAAGCTTTATTGCGATGAACAGCCACCAGTGGGAGAGGACACCGCACCGCCACCGTTAGCATTCTTTTCAGCAGGAATTGGGTTTTGTCTGATGACTCACCTCACTGATATTCTTACTGCAAGAAAGATTCAAGTGGATAGCCTGAAGCTGGAACAGCGTATCGTCTTCGCCACGAATCTCGGACATATGCGTGAGCACGGTTATATGACCAACGGACGATGTGATATGGTGGAAACGCATGTAATTATTGAAAGTCCGGAGCCGGAGGAAAATATCAAGGACTTGCTCAACGAAGCAGAAAATGGCTGTATGGCTCATTTCGCTCTAAGAAATCCAATCCCCTGGTCAACCCGATTGGTGTATAATGGCAAAGAAGCCATTAATCGATCATCTAAAAATATTTAAAAAAAGGTGGATGGAGGATTGAAACTAAAAGCGGTGCGGATATTTAGAGTGGAATAACTGGGGATATTGTAATTAGTTGCTTTTGTTTATACCTGTAAGTAGCTTAATTCCCAAAAAGACACCGCCAAAAATCATGGCAGCTTGAACAAGCTGCCCAGTCCAACTAGTTCGTTCCTTGCATATAATGTATAGGAAATGGGGAGCTTTACCTAACGGGCCGCCTCCGCCACCAATTTCATTATTCACAATTTCCCAATTCTTTTCAACGAGGTATTTCTCCAACTCCCGAATTTCTTTTTCAGAAGTGGTTTCATAAAGAATAACCATCTTGTCATATGAACCTGACGAGCGATAACTTGAAGCCCTGGCGCGAGGATTAGAAGTTATTCCAACCTTGACATCATAGTGCTCACAGTGCCAAACAATGCTCTTTTGAATTTTACCTTTGATTGAAGTTTTATTGCCAGTTTTGAATCTCTCAAGAATTTCCATCTTATATTTCTATACGGACATTGGCCATATATAGATTTAAAACCCTTCAAAAACATTGGAGGCAATAACAAGCTTATGTGACACGCCTGTCTGCCGAAATAAAATGTAGGCATGGCTCTGCTGGCGCATGTGTGTGGAATTTAAGAAGGCCAAACGTTTCTCTTATTTTCAAATATCTTCCGATTATCACTTCTGCAATAGAATAATAAGACTAAAATCTTATATTATTTATTTAATGGATGGTTTTAATCTCTATAGAGAAGCAAAGGGCTATTATGACAGTCTTGTTCCTGAAAAGACCGAGGGGTTAATTCTCATTTCATTGTACGATAAGTTTGGAGAAAACACTTTCACTGAAGACCAAATAATTGACACAATAAGATTAACCTACAATGACTTAGGAAACCCTTCTAATCGAACTGAATACGAACGAAATAATAAACTAATCATTCGACTACAAGAGTATTTTTTGTGGAGAGATGAAGTGAATAGAGTTTACAGGCTGAAAAAGTATGCCTTGGAATTCTGTACTAGGATTAAAAAGAAACTTGTAGAAGCATATAGTCCTGCGAAAATTAAACGCTGGTTTGACGAGCTTTTAAACAGACTTCAGGAAAAGTATAAACTGGAGAATGGTTTTGAACATTGGATAGAAGATGAGTGGGAATGGCGACATAATACCTTAGCAGAACAAATCGAAGTGTTGGACGGACAGGTTATTGAATCTGTAAGGGAATTTAAAGCAGGAATTCGCAATAAGGATCAGAACCAAAGGATAATGGAAGTATTGACTTCCATTGAAGTCAAACTTGAGATAATCAAGGATCAGGCTATTGAGCTTACTAAGGCATTCCAATCAACATACGAGATTGATGATATCTTGACCGAAATGTTAGAATTAGGCAATGCCCATTCAAATCTCATTAATATAAAAAGAGTTCGAGAATTCAATCAGAATGTCCGCTTCCAACTTGAACAAATAAGTAATAGGATTGAGAAAATAAAACCGCGCATCCGTGAATTCATCTATGATTTTAATCAGCGTGATTATGATCGAAAATCGGAGAAGTTTCTTTATCACCTCCTAAACAATAGTAAAATCGTAAAAGACAGTCAAGGGAAGAGAGGTGTGAGATTGCCAGATCAAATTCCAGACAAGCGCATTTCTAATTCCTTTTTATCACCTCGATTTACTATTGTACCTATTAAGGAGATAGGCCCAAAAAGAATTACAACTCCGAAAAAGAGAAAGATCGATTTCTCCAAGCGGCAAAAGCTCCTAGATAAAACGGAGGCTTGGAAGTATGAAAAACAGCGAGTCTCTTTCTGGACAAAAGAGGCTCAAAACATCATTCAAATTCATGGCTCTCTGGAATTCACAGATTTGTTCTTCAAAGTTCTTAGATCACCAAAAGACAATTTGTCCATTGCTGTAAAAACAGCACATAGATTGGTCAGAATGTATGTGAAAAGTGAGCAATTGAGGGTTCAAGTGATTCAGACAAGACAAAATGATGAAATGGTTAACAATGTAGCTATATGGAAGATGTCAATAAAGAAAGTTTGAACCGATACTTATTTCTTGCTGATAACAAGGCCCATAAAATCTTTGCTGGGTTAGATTATCATTTACGGAATGGAGTACATATTCAAAGAGACTACCCTTTACCTGGCGAACTCTTTAGGTTTATTGACAAGTATTTTGAAAGCCTGGAGGCATACTACTACGACTTTTTCGGAATCATATTGATTAAAGGAGGGAATGAATTCGAAACGTTTTACTTCATAGATTTTGAAGAAGGCAATCGTGGAAGAATTCCAACTGACAATAGGGAGTATCTAAAAACTGAGCATGTCATAATAGGTATGTTGTTTTTAAAAATGTACAAGTTCGATGGTAACATTGACTTGGAAAGAGTCTCAAGCTTCACAGCACTACTCTTCAATGAATATGAAGAGGAAAAGGAAGCATTGAGAAAACTAATTGCGGATGCTGTAGGAGATAAGAGCTCGGATTTTTCCGACTCTAAAGTAGAAGAAGTGATAAGGAAGGCGTTCGTAAAATTTAATGACCTTGGATGGATCAAATGGGATTCTGACAAACTCAAGGACAGATTCACTTACATGCCATCCTTTGAGCGGCTACGTTCTTTGTATGAGGCACAGATCATAGAGATTGAGACAATCATAAAAAAGGCAAACGATGAGTGATAAATACCCACGAATTTATAGCCTTTCTACAATTGGAATCAAACAGCATTTTAATTGTGATTATCGATTTCATCCCCTAAGGACAGACTTTAGTGGCGAAAGTGGGAGTGGAAAAAGTATGGTCGCAGATATGATTCAATTGATTTTAGTAGGTTCGTCAGTTTACAAGTCATCTACTGAGAGCAATAAAGCTAGAGACCCTAAAGGGATGGTCCTACAGACAAAGAAGAAATACAGCGTAGGATACATTTTCTTAAATGTCGAAATAGCCCCAAATAAATACATTGTTATAGGCTCCTACATTGAAAGTTCTCATAATAAAGTCCTACCATTTATTATACAGAATGGCTACGACTGGGAAGAAAACTTGACATATCTGAACAAGCCAATATTCTTCAAGGAGCTTCTCGTTAATGACCGCTTACTACCAATTGATACCCTTATCAAGAGTTTGGATTCGTTTAACATGAAAACCTTTAATAGGAAAGATTTTCACAGAATTCTGTATCGAAATGAAATTCTATCTCTTGACTTGAATAAGGGTAAAACACTTGAAAACTATGCAAGTATCCTTAGGTCATTTTCGAGAGGGAAAGGATTTAAAACAGATTCCGAATCATTGAAGAAGTTTCTTTTTGGGAACGATGATCATTTGAGGTTGCAGTCAAAGTTCGAGGAGGAAATTCAAGCCATAAATAATGACTTCTTTGAGCACAACCGTTACCAAAAAGAGATTGAATTAATAAATAGCAAACAAAAATCAATCGATAAGGTACTAGAACTCAATAAGCAGTATACTAAGCTAAAATCGGAGTATTTGACCAATAACGTTATTTTCTGGAGTCGGCAGGAATCGTTATGTCGTTCGGAGTGTGAACATTTACATGATCAATATTCAGAACAGAAAATCAAGCTTCTTTCTGTCGAAATTCAAGAGTGCGAGGTCGAAATTAAAAGTGCGTTAGAGATAAAAAAGCGACTCGATTCAGACCGTGCAAAGCTGGAAGTTTTAAAAAGTGAAGATGTAAGTCAAAGTCAACTAATCAAGGAGATAGAACCAAAACATGATTTATCAAAGAGTCAAATGAGGACTATAACAAACGTTAAAGATTGGCTCAAAAAATCTAATGGTGACGTCAATGAGCTTGTTTCCTGGTACAATATTGAAAAAGGTAAACTCCACAAAGCTGAGTTGCTTAATCAGTTTACAAGTCATCTAGAGAAAAACAAAATCCGACAATCAACGGAAAGTCTTCAATGGTTACTAGAAAGTGATAGGCCTTTAGAAAAACTGGAAACTAAGATTAGAGATTTGCAAATCGAGGTTCGAAGGTTAGAAGCTTTACAAAAATATTCTGACTTTGATAACCCTTTATCCTTGGGAAAATGGGCTATTGACAACCTTCAGTTTCCACTCAGTAAAGAAGTTGAAAGCCTCTTAATCTATTTTCAACAGTTCCCTAGAGATTCTGAGTCAAAGGACGTCCAACGGTTTTTGAAAAGCCCCGATTTGCTATTTAATGAACCCATATTCGAGGATACATCTGATTCCGATTTCTGGGTGAATCTAGAAGGTGTTTTAGAGCGTGTTACATACGTCAAGGAAAGAATCTTGGACAAGAGTACGCCAAGTGAAGTGATGTCTTTATTGGCAGCCTTTAAAGGTGGGGTTGAGAGTGAACTAAACTCTAAGACTAATGAACTAGATCAATTGAGTTTTATACTTGAAAAACTGAATGAGTTTCAGAGTTTACCGTTTGCCATTAGGCTTTTCAAGAACAGAGATGAGGTGCTAGCATATCAACCCTCTGACATCGCGTATTTATCTAAAGATGAGGTTGAAAGGGCTATAAAATACTATCAAAACCGAAGTGAAATAGAAGAGACTTTTAAGAGTTTGGATAAAAGATTCAAACAAGTCTTAGGTAGTCAATCGAACTATGAAAGTGAAATTGGCAGACTCTCTTCATCAATAAAAAATACGTCCAAAGAGTTATCGAATCTCTTGGATGGTGAAGATTTTGACCAATTCGCACTTCAAAAAAGGGCTATCATTCAATCGAAATCAATTGAGCTAGAGGAAACAGAACTTGCCTCTCGTTTAAAGCCTCTTAACGTTCAACAGATAAAGGATAAGTTAGGCTTAGTCTCGTTCACTTTGCTTGAATTATCTAGGTTAAAATCTGAGATTCAACTTCAACACACTTCATTCAATCAAGATTTAGAATCAGCAGACCAAAAGCTTAAAACTGTCATTGATAAAGTACAAGAAGCGAGGGATAAATACTTTTTAGGGTTTGGAGAACCTTTGGATGAGAGCCAATTTGGCAAGAACCACAGCATTGAGAATCCGGATAATTCCCTGTCAGAAGAATATATACGTTCAGAAGAAGCATTCAAACAGACATTTGATCTGGCAGTTGAGAATACCCATGAAGGGACTGATTCTTTAGAGTACAATGTGGGAGCCCTTGCTCATAAATTACTTCCTACAGTTTTTTTCTCCTCTAAAATTGATGAAGATAAAATTCCGGAAAGAATTGCACATAGATTGGAGAAACTCACTCGCGATGTTCAAGAAATCGGTTCGAGAAAAGTAGAAATTCTTAAAAGAGTTTTAACCGAAGTGTATAACAAGTACAACGAATACTTGGAAATCACCTTAAAGATTGATCATTATTTGAGAAATGAGAATCGTACAATTACAGGGGGTAACCGAGCGTCCTTAAAGTATAAGTCTTCAACAGACTTTCCAATAAAGTGGATGGCTCCTTTTAGAAAACAACTTACAGAAGAACTTAACAACTTTGGGATATTCGAAAGTCTAAAAAATGAAATTGACATTCATGACATGATGCTCAAGGCGTTCAAGGCTGAACGTGGAAGTCACAAGGCGACACCGGAGGAGCTTTTAGACCCAAAATCATATTTCGATCTTGATTTTGAGCTAAAGTTACAAAGCGGTCTAGCTAATGCTGGTAGTCAAGGACAAACATACACGGGAAACGCCCTTCTTGGTTTAGCACGATTATCGCTAATCAAAAACCAAGACAGACGCGGTATCAAAATTATGCCAATAGATGAAGCTGAAGGGCTAGGAGGAAACTATAATATGTTGAATAAACTTGCACGCGATGAAAATTTTCAAATACTATCAATGTCAATTGAGACAGCAGGTGATATTGAAGTAGGTGACCAGTATATCTATATAATGAATGAGAACGACTTGGCAGACGAGGACAGCTATGTACCGCCACTTGGAATCTTCTCTGAAGGAGAAATACAGGTTGATCTCGGAAAACACACTTTTGAAAACAGTTAAATGGTCGATAACCTATCATGGAAGGAACTTAAGGCTCTAAATGATTTGTATGAGCTTCAAAAGACTTCTGCCAAAATACAACAGCATCCATTTATCTCTCATTTGCTCCATGATAAAGGCCTATTAGACCATAAAGTTGGTAATAGAAATGTGCTCGTACCCTCTATCGGTTTCAATCAATTTTATGAAGACAAGCTTAGAGGTCGATACTCTTATTACCGCGAATTCCTCTCAACCTATGGAATTGAAGCTGATGCCAGAAAAAACTTTAATGAGGAAGACCTAAGAACTCTAATGTTAATCGGGGAAAACAGGGTCGAATTGAGTCAAAAACTTACCAACCTGGAAGACTTTTCGGCTAAGTTCTTTACTTATGCGGGTGGAGCAAAATATTTAAAAAATCGTAAAAGCCTGAAAGATGCTTTGTATCGAATTCTAGATATTCAGCAATTTCCTAGTGAAAAGAAGGACCATCAATGGCGATTGGTCATAGATCATAAGGATCCCCAAGGTATCGTCCTATGTGAAAATAAATCATTTCTTAAACAACCATGGATTGCAAAAGAGCTACAAGTAAAACTATGGTATGTGGGAGGAAATAACACATCAATTATCAATGATATTGATAGTGCAGAATTAACCAGACCTATTTATTATTCGTGCGATTGGGACTTAGCCGGACTTCAAATCTACTCCAGAATTAAAGCCATTTTGGAAAGGAAAGGTGCCAAATTTTCGATTTTGTTTCCGAATGCTATAGACAAGGCAATGCCAACAGATTCCTACCTGCATCGAAGTAGATGGTTACATCATAAGCAACTCTCAGGACTCAACCCAATCAACTTTAGTAATAAAGAAGCTCAATTAATTGGTTACCTAATTGAATATGATTTATGGGTTGAAGAAGAATCAAATGACCTGGCAGAAATGGTACGAGACCAAAGAAAAGAAAACCCTAAGTGATTAATTCAGATGGTCAATGATTCTAAAGACTCGAGATCATAAAAGTAGGATATTGTTGATTTATCCCTAATTTGTAGTTGAATAATTACTTTTTCTAATGCTCACACACGACCCATCTGAATTTATTCGAGGAATACAGCAATTACTTATCTCGGATAAGAAGAAGATTGGATTCCTCTTTGGGGCAGGAACATCTCTTGTACGAAAGAATGAGCAGTCATTGACTGTACCTGGTATTGGAAAGATGACCAGTGAAATTATTGGTGAGATAGCGTTAGAAGGAGAGAAGTTCGTGGGCCCTCTAGACGAAATTAGAGCTGAGTTGGGAGAGAACTTCAATATTGAAACTATCCTTTCAAACTTAGAACAGAAGAGTAAGTTAATAGGCAATGGAACGCTAAATAATCTCAATAAAGACTCATTTATGGAGTTGATTGAGATAATAAAAAGTAAAGTCCGTGATAAAGTCAGTGTTCACTTGGATGAGGACAAGAATGTCGTTTCTCGAGAAGTAGTCAAATCTTTGGTACAATCAGATTTTGCCGAATGGATTGGTCAAGCGGAGCGAAAATACCCAATTGAAATTTTCACTACTAATTATGACTTTCTTTTTGAACTCGGTCTGGAATTAAAAGAGATTCCATACTATGATGGTTTCTGTGGCAGTTTTAGACCTTTTTTTAATCCCGAATCGATAGAAGATCTGTCATTTTTATCGAGTCAAACCAAAGTATGGAAACTTCATGGATCTTTAGGATGGCACTACGATATCGAAACGGAAAAGATTTTAAGGGTTCAACCAGACCAGGGAGACATACTTATTTATCCTTCAAACCTTAAGTATAAAGACTCCAAAAAGCAACCTTATGAAAGTCTCATGGATAGACTAAGTCACTTCTTAAGGCAGGATGATTCCATCCTTATAACATGCGGATATTCTTGGGGAGATGAACATATCAATTCAAGGATGATTTCGGCACTCAAAACAGGGACTACCTCACATATAATTGCATTGATATATGATAAGCACTGGAGTGAAGAGCTGAAAGCCTTCAACTATGACTTAACTCAAAACAGTGTTATTGCTGATCTAGGAAGAAACAACCCGAAAATCTCCTTCTATGGATATAGAAGTGCTGTAATTGGGTGTAAATATGGTGATTGGAGACTCAAAAGTGAACCGGAGAAAGAAGACACTATTAACGTAAATCTATACTTCGATGAGGATGCCGCCATGAGCTCTTCAGGGGATTTGAACGTGGAGAAAATTGGAGACGAGCATTGGACTGGTAATGGTGAGTTTATTCTGCCAAATTTTTCAAATCTAGTGCACTTTCTAAACTCTATGATCAACGAAACTGAAATTCAATCACTAGGCAAAAATGCTTCAAAATAGGCAAACCGAGATTGGCGAAGTTGATAGTATAACTGGCAACACGATCGCAGTCAGACTTCTAGACAATATTAGGTCAAATATGCCTATAATCGATGGTGTAGTCTATCGTGTTGGTCAAATTGGGTCCTTCATTAAGATACCTTTGGGGTATGCAAATCTATATGGAATTGTTACTCAAATAGGTTCGGCAGCAATTCCAGAAAACTTAAAAGAATTAGTAGAAAAGGATTATGATAGCCTGAAAAACGCTCGTTGGATCAACATTACTTTAGTAGGTGAACAGGTTGGAAAAAAGTTTGAACGCGGAGTTACACAGTACCCTACAACTGGTGACAAAGTCCACTTAGTAACAATTAGAGACTTAGATATTATTTATGGAGGATTTGATAAGGATAGTTCGATTAATGTCGGAAACATAAGTGTTTCTGAAAGCCTTGAAGCAAGAGTCGATATTGACAAACTTATCTCTCGGCATTGTGCCATTGTGGGCTCCACAGGCAGTGGCAAGTCCAATTCTGTTGCAATACTTCTCGAGGCAATTGCAAATAAACAGTTTAAGAGTTGTCGAATTCTGGTTATAGATCCGCATGGAGAATATAACGAATCTCTGTCCAAATTCTCGAAAGTGTTCAAGGTTGATGATGCTGAAGTTGCTACAAGTCTATATGTTCCTTATTGGGCGCTTCCATTCAATGAGCTATTGAATATATTTAGTGGTAACCTGACTGATTCTAATCGTGAATATATAAGGCAGAAGGTAACAGAGGCGAAAATAAAGAGCGCTGATGCCAACGAACTGGAGGTTGATCGTGCTTCGATATCAGCGGATAGTCCAATTCCATTCTCTTTAAAACAACTTTGGTTCGACCTCGATGATTTCGAAAGACAAACTTTTAGTGAGAGAGGCAACCCCGACTCTTTAACGGAAAAACTCGTCAATGGAAATCCTGAAAATTTGATATCGAACGAATATCAGCCTGCAAGCGCAGGAGGTGGTGCTCCGTTTTTAAACAATCAGGCAAAAGGCTTATTGACTTTTTTAGATAGTGTAAGAAACAAACTTAAGGATGCACGGTATAAGTTTCTTTTTCAACCAGGGGACATGTCGCCCAATAGTGACGGTCTTGTTGAAGGTGATTTGGACAAGATGTTGTTATCATGGCTTGGAGAAGAAAACCCTATTACAATCCTTGATCTTTCGGGAATACCAAGTGAAGTAATGACCAGTATTTCTGGCACTCTTTTGAAGATAGTTTATGAAGCACTCTTTTGGGGTCTAGAAACCAAAGTTGGAGGGAAAAACCAGCCTCTATTAATTGTTCTTGAGGAAGCACATAATTATTTGCGATCAGGCGAAAATTCGATCTCGTCACGATCAGTTCAGACGATAGCCAAAGAAGGGAGAAAGTATGGTGTTGGACTGCTTCTAGTTACGCAAAGACCATCAGAGCTGGACGAAACGGTCTTAAGTCAATGCGGGACCATGATTGCTTTAAGAATGAACAACTCAAAGGACAGAGGACATATAAAATCTGCCATTCAGGACGAATTGCAATCAATGGTAGACTTGTTACCAAGTTTGAGAACAGGAGAGGGGTTGATCTCTGGTGAATCAGTCAAAATCCCATCAAGAGTTAAATTTTTTAAAATCTCAAACGCTCCTAGAGGCTCAAACCCTAAAGCGTCTAAACAATGGGGAATGGAGATTGAAAACCCGCAAGAGGAATATGCGACTCTACTTCGTTCATGGAGAAACAAAACATATAAAAAAAGTGAATTATGAGTATGCCAGAAATGAATCCAGTACATTCATCAAATGTCGAGAGTATTGGTTATGACGAAGAAAATGAAATCGTCTATGTGAGATTCTTAAAGGACGGAAGTCTCTATATCTACAAAGGAGTTTCTAAGCCAGAATATGAAAATCTTTTATACTCAACTTCTATTGGCTCCTACATCAACCGCAATTTCAAGAATGTATATCCTTATGAGAGGATTGAATGAGAATTTACTCAAAGGACTAAACTGTTCTTTCACGTCATACACAACATAATTCTAAACTCCAATACGTTGCAGTAGGGGAGTCCGACCAAAAAAAGCCCCTATGCATAAATAAGGGAGCTTTGAAATACCAATTTCATACCTGCAGAAATAGATACTGAAATCATAAGTACCCTGATAGCGGGAATAATTCACGCCCAGTGAATAACGATAATGCCTGACCACCCAGAACCAGCAATTGATAAAGGGATTTTGGATGCGCTTTTGAAATAAGAGACGATTGCTCATAAGAATAGAATTAAAATAAAGCCCTAGCAACCACACCGGGGCATGCCAGCGCAGTCGGCTGGAATGAGGTAAAATCAAGGGTTCAGGCCATTAAGAGTACATTTTAGGCATATTAATGGCTATTCGGCCTGAATTTATTTATCCTTGATTTTCCCGAAGGGTAGCCGGAAATTGGCTGTGATCTGGGAGTGGAACAAGGGTATAACTAATTTTTTAGGTAGAAGGGAGGTTTGGTTTTTGAAGGCGGGCTGGTGAAGGAATCGCAGGGACGCGCCAGCCAGTGCGGCTGGCCGATTATTCCTTCTTGAACTCTTTGTTTACTTTCTGTTTCAAGACAGAAAGTAAAAGCCCAGACGCTTACGCTAAAGCTTCAGCGACAGCGTGCGGCTCGAGCGATATATACTTTAAATGTCAATGGGGCCTGAATTATTCAATTTGATGAATAATTTATATATTATTATAAATCCATTACTATGTATAAATATATAGCCTTCTTTATTGCTCTCTTTTTTTTGACTTGTAGCTGTCAAAATGGTACGAGCAGCAAAAAGGATATTCAGAGTCCAGAAAAATCTTCAGCGGAAAAGGAAAAAGATACAGATAGAGAAGAACCAGAGCCAGTTGCACCTTTTAAGACGGTGATGATAGCTGATCAAATCTGGTCTGCAGAAAACCTTAACCTTCATCAATCAGGTAGTTGGTGTTACGAAAACGCTGAATTTAACTGTTCACAATTCGGAAGAATCTATCGTTGGAAATCAGCATTAGAAGTGTCTAAGAAATTTCCGGGTTGGAGATTACCAACTGTAGACGATTGGAAGAAGCTCATGAACTATTATGGAGAATCCCAAGTACATAATCAGTTAGTCAATGGTCCGTTCAAGGCCAAGTTAGGTGGTTTTGCGAGATATTATGATGTAAGCTTTGATGGAGTCAATGAATCTGTTGCTTTTTGGACATCTACAGCAAGGGGATCAACCCAGTCTGACTACGGAGTATTTGTCATATTCGGTACTTACCCTGATGGAAGAAGTGTTGTTAGAATAAATGGTACTGATACGGAGTACCTCTTGGGTTACATTCGTTTAATAAAGGAATAACTAATAGGCTTCGTCAGCCGCATTTGAAAATTCTAAACCGCTGACAATCGCGTAGAATTTCTCAGCCTGTATAATGGACCGTACAAGCTCTGAATTTTAAACACAATCTAAACGCTGTATTCAGTAGCAACTCTGTACTCAGTAGTGTACATGAAAATGTAGTGGAATAAATTTTTCTCTCGCGCGTGGGCAAAAAAAGAAAAGGGCCTTTGAGTGTTGGCCTAGGGAAGCCGCGGGCAGGGCTGGCAAAACCATCTTGGATGCGTAGCATACAGAAAAGGTTGTTTTGCCGCGCAGGGCAATGGCCGCACGGGCAATTTAACATAACGACTAATTATATAAACAAAACGGAAGAACGACAGAACATACTCGTTGACCGAAATGCCACCAGCTTTGCTGGTTTACATAATATCATTATATAACAGCCGTAGCCGCAGGCTATGGAGTTTTGTTATATAATTTATATTATGTTAAATAGAGTATCCAACAAATAAGGGAGATCAATTTTATCTCCCTTACCTATTCTTAATTTCCTTCTAGTGCTTCGATCCTTTTAAGGATGGCATCACGCTTATCAGCCATACCCAACTGATCGTAGATTGCACTCAGCGGAGTCAGTACATATTCCTCTTCCTTAAGCTCAACAGCTTTCTCAAAATAAGGTTGCGCCTTTTTATAAAACTCCAATGACTCTTTGTGAAGCTTATCATATTTGTCATTGTCCGTTTCATTATTTGCCTGCTTGCCAAGCTCAACCGCCTTGTTGAATGGAACACTGCCCGCGATATAAAGTGCATCCACATAGTCCGGTTTTATCTTCAAGGCTCCTTCAGCAGCTGCCTTAGCCTCTTCCATGGCTCCATTATTGAATTGAAGATATGCTAGATTAAACCAATCTCTTTCAGTTGCGCCAGCTTGTGACACAACCTTATTTAGCTGGTCAATCGCCTCATCAAGGCGGTCAGCACGCATCAATACTTCTGTCTCATATTCAGAATAAACTCTTTCCTCCGGATACTTTTCTTTTGCCTGAGCGATATATTTCAAAGCGTTATCCCAATCTTCTCTCTGATTGTAGATGTCAATCAATCCGTTGTAGACAAAGTTGGCATTCTCAAATTCCGGATCTTTCTCAAGTACAGTCGTATAATATTTCTCTGCTTCTTCCGTACGATCAGAGCTGTATGCACAAAACCCAGCATAGAAATCGTAAATGACATCATCTACAATCTTCGAGGCCAATTCATAAAACCCATAGGAATCGCCATACTCCCCGGCTTCAAAGTGTTTACCTGCTTGAGAAACAACAAAAATCTCCAAATATCGAGCGCCTTCTCCCCCTCCTAATCGAAGACCAGTGGCCGGATTAAGCACCACATCCTCAAATACCTTCTCTTTAGTCTTTGCAGTCCCTTTCTCCACTGCCTTCATAAAGTAGTCATAGGATTGTTGTGCCATGGCTAAATCTGTGTTACCACCGGCATTGAAGTTATACATAGTGGCCTGACCCAAAATCATGTAAACATCCGGGTTGTCCTGGGTTTCCGGATTATTACTCGCCTCTGTGGCCAGCTGAATGGCCATATCGTACTCCTTCTTATTAAGCGATTTCTGAGCACTTTTTAGTGTCTTCTTTTGGGCACTTACACCTAACACTAATAGGGATAAGAATGCCGTAAATAGTAGCTTTTTCATGATCTAAATTATCAAGGTTATTCTAGTCAATCTGGTAATCTAAACGGTATTCCGTTTATTCGGGACACAATTTACACAGTTGAAATGGAAATCCGAGCAATAAAAAAGGGAAGTTAATCCGACTTCCCTTAGTTTCTGTCTAATTTCCTTCGAGTTCTTCGAGTCGTTTCAGTATTTTATCTCGTTCCGCATCCATCCCCATTTGATCATAAATGGTACTCAATGGATTGAGTGTATACGGATCATCATTCCTTACTTCTACTGCTTTTTCGAAATATGGTCTTGCACTTTTGAATAACTCAATCGCCTGGTTCTTCTTTTCGTCAAACTTGGCCATATCCGACTCATTATTGGCTTCTTTCAACAATTCAGCGGCCTTATTAAAGTGTACACTCCCAGCCACATACAATGCATCATAATAATCAGGTTTGATGGCTAGGGCTGCATCAGCAGATTTCAATGCTTCCTCAAAATCCCCATTATTCCATTGTAAGTAAGCCAAGGTATAGTGTAGTCCTTCTTTTGCGTTCCCTCCTGCTATTTCAGACTTCAACTGCTCAATCGCCTGATCCATGCGTTTTGCTTTGATCAATACGTCAATTTCGTACTCACCATATAGCTTTTCTTCAGGAAACTTGTCCTTGGCTTCTGCGATGTACTTAAGAGCGTTATCCCAATCCTCCAATGTATTGTAATGATCGATAAGGCCATTATAGGCAAAGTTTGCATTCTCATAGTCGCCATCAATCTCCAATACACGCTCATAGTGCATTTTAGCCTCTTCCTTTAAATCGCCATTCTGAGCACTATATCCTGCATAAAACTCGTAAGCTGCACTCTCATCAATTTTGGAGGCTAAAGCGAAAAATCCATACGCCTGACCATATTGTGATTCCTGGAAATGAACATTGGCTTGAGATACAACAAAGACCTCTAAATATTTCATGGCCTCACCACCACCTAATCGAAGGCCGGTAGCCGGGTTCAAGACCACATCTTCCATAATCTTTTCCTTAGTCTTAGCATCACCCTTCTCTATTGCCAATTTGAAGTTGTCATAAGAAGTTTGGGCCATTGCCAAATCCGTGTTATTAGTAGCATTGTACTTGTACATGTACGCTTTTCCAAGAATTGTGTAAACGTCTGAATTATCAGTCGTTTCCGGATTTCCTGCTGCTGCAGTTGCCAATTCTATGGCATTGTCATATTCTTTCTTGTTAAGCGCTTTCTGAGCACTTTTCATGGTCTTCTTCTGAGCTGATACGCCCAAAACAAGCAATGAAAGTGCAGCCGTAAAAAATAGCTTTTTCATCGTATTAATCGTCTAAGTTATATTCTGGTTTATCCTAATTTTCTTCCGTATTCTCCTGATTTTCAGTGTTTTCCTGACCTTCAGTCCCTTCTGCATTCTCGGGTACAGCCTCTTCCGATTCCTCTCCTTCGATCTGTTCAATTTTCTCTACCGAAGAAATTTGATCATCGTCATTCAGGCGTATTAATTTAACGCCTTGTGTGGCTCTGCCCATGACCCGTAATCCTTCAACTGCCATGCGGATAGTAATTCCTGATTTGTTGATAATCATCAAATCATCAGTATCAATTACCTCTTTCAGGGCAACTAAATTACCGGTTTTTTCAGTAATGTTAATGGTCTTCACTCCCTTACCTCCTCGTTTAGTGATTCGGTAATCATCGATGGCGGAGCGTTTTCCGTATCCGTTTTCAGATACGACTAACAGGTTGGCGTCTTCTCTTGAAACACATACCATGCCAACTACGCGATCGTCCTCCCCTTCCAACGCTACACCACGTACTCCGGCTGCAGTTCTTCCCATTGGTCTAACATCACTTTCATGGAAGCGAATTGCCCTTCCTGAGCGTTTTCCGATGATAATGTGATTGTCACCATTGGTCAGTTTAATTTCCAATAACCTATCACCTTCGTTGATCGTGATGGCATTGATTCCATTCTGACGCGGGCGACTATATGCCTCCAGAGATGTCTTTTTAATGGTACCTTTCTCGGTACACATTATCAGGAAGTTATTATTAATGTAATCCTCATCACCCAGATCATGGACATCAATAACAGCTCTCACCTTATCGCCAGGCTCAATATTTATTAGGTTCTGGATTGGTCTACCCTTTGAAGTCTTACCACCTTCAGGCAATTCCCAGACTTTTTTCCAGAATACCTTACCAAACTCAGTAAAAATCAATAGGTAGTCATGAGTCATTCCTACAAAAAGATGTTCGGTAAAGTCATCGTCTTTCGTAGCTGCCCCTTTCGATCCAACCCCTCCTCTACCTTGAGTCCTGTACTCTGCAAGCGTAGTTCTTTTCACATATCCTGCATGAGAGATGGTTATCAACATCTCTTCATTCGGGATCATATCTTCAGTCCTGAAGTCCTCGGCTGAATGGATGATATCGGTCCTTCGTTCATCACCATATCGGTCTCTTACCTCTATCAACTCATCCTTGATGATTTTCATTCTAAGCTCCTCTTTATCAAGGATTTCTTTCAACCTGGTGATCAACTCCATGATCTCTTCGTACTCCTTCTGGATCTTCTCTCTTTCAAGACCTGTCAAACGTTGAAGTCGCATTTCCAGAATGGCCTTCGCTTGAATTTCACTCAACTTGAAATTCTTCATCAGACCTTCTTTGGCAATCTCCGGGTCTCTGGAGCTTCTGATCAGATTAATTACTTCGTCCAGATTATCCAGCGCGATCAAATAGCCCTCAAGAATGTGAGCACGCTTTTCGGCCTCATTGAGTTCATATTGAGTTCTGCGAGTCACTACTTCATGGCGGTGGTCAACAAAGTGCTTGATCAGGTCCTTCAGGTTCAAGGTATAAGGTCGACCTTTCACCAAAGCCACATTATTAACACTGAAAGAAGACTGAAGCTGGGTGTACTTGAATAGGTTGTTCAGAACCACATTAGAGATGGCATCCCTTTTCAGTTCATAAACGATACGCATTCCACTCCTATCCGATTCATCACGGATATCAGAAATGCCTTCAATTTTCTTTTCATTGACCAAGCCAGCCGTTTTCTCGATCATGCTGGCTTTATTCACCATATATGGGATTTCGGTGACGATAATTTGCTCACGTCCCGATTTAGTTTCTTCGATTTCAGCCTTGGCTCGAAGAACCACACGCCCCCTACCCGTTTCAAAGGCAGATTTCACGCCTTGGTAGCCATAGATAGTTCCACCTGTAGGAAAATCCGGTGCGGTAATATGCTGCATCAATTCTTCGACTGTAACGTCATTATTATCGATATAGGCACAAGTACCACCAACTACCTCATTGAGGTTATGTGGCGCCATATTCGTGGCCATACCCACAGCAATTCCTGAACTTCCATTCAACAAAAGATTCGGAATCTTCCCCGGAAGCACGGTGGGCTCTTTTAGCGAGTCATCAAAGTTCAGCTGAAAATCAACCGTGTCCTTGTTGATGTCACCAAGCATTTCATCGGCTATTCGCTTAAGTCTTGCCTCGGTATATCGCATTGCGGCAGGTGAATCACCGTCAATGGAACCAAAGTTCCCTTGTCCATCAACTAGAGGATATCGCAATGACCAATCCTGGGCCATTCGCACCATGGTATCATAAACAGATGAGTCACCGTGGGGGTGATACTTACCAAGCACCTCTCCCACGATCCTCGCGGACTTTTTATAAGGTTTATTGTAGTTTACTCCAAGATCAAGCATTCCATACAGGACGCGCCTGTGAACGGGCTTCAAACCGTCTCTTACATCAGGAAGTGCTCTTGAAATGATCACCGACATTGAGTAGTCGATGTAGGCACCCCGCATCTCATCTTCTATGTTGATCGGGATGATAGTTTCCTTGTCTCCTTCGGCCATAAAATCGCTAAAAAATCAACTTTTTTTACAAGGTTGCAAGATAGCCAAATTCCTCAACTAATAGCTTAAGAAAGGCAATAAGATTGTCGCAAAAAAACGGTCTTTTTTCAGTGTTTTTTACGTTGTCTAAAATTTTGTCCGATTCGGGGATTTTGTCTACGAAAAATCGACCTTCCTCGATACAATTTTCCATTAAAAACGTGCTCCATTTGTACTTGATGAGGCTTGAACCTGTTTCTCGGATAAGTCGGGTATTTTATTATAAATCCAAGGTTCAGGTTGAACGAAGTGATCTTGTTTGGTACCATGATTTCTTCTGCCATGAAGTTGTAGTTTCGGAACTCTACGGAAGGCCTCAAATACACCTTGAAATACTTCGAGAACTGCTTTTCTAAAGTCACACCAATACTGTAAAAAGGATCGTATGTGACATAGTCTGAATTGAAGTCTTCAACCTTATATTCCCACGTGCCGGCCATCACACTGACGAACAATGTATAGTCCACATAATTCCACACATTGACATCCACAGTTCCAAAGACGCGCTTCATTCGGGTTTCTGTAACCGGAATTAACAGGTTCCCATAATTGGGTTCATCCTCAGTGGTAAAGAAGTTGTTCTTGTATTTGACCTTCGACATTGAAATTCCACCACCTATTCTGATAAAATCCTGATCCAGCGTTCTCCTTTCACCGGTAGTTTTATAGTGCAGTTTATCCAGCTTTTTGATCGAAAAGGATACCCTCAGGTTGACAGGTGTTGTAGCGCCTTGATTTGTCCACTTAAGACTCAACGTGTCAGTACTTATGGCTAAGTCCTCATCATAGATTTGATCGAATACAACAGGGCGATTGGTGTTGAACCAATTTGTCAAAGCAGTAAATGGTGCTCCGGATCCTGCCTCAGCGGATCGGGCAGCATAGATCCATGATTCAGGATTATCGGTTCGAACCAGAATGAGATCATTGAATGTATTGCTATGTGTGAAAGAAGACGGAGCCAGTTCAACATGAAAATTGAACATGTTCAGTACTTTCCTAATAGGACTTACCTGTGGGCCCTGACGTTTCTGTTTGCCAGATGAGGGTGTATAAAGTTCTTTCCCAGCATCCTTTGCAGCTTTTCGGAGTTTTTTATTCTGTGCCTCCAAAGGTGATGTCAGCAGGCAAAAGACAAGCAATACAGCAAAGATTGGTAATCGCTTCAATTCCGGGGTTTATCTATATAATGGCAAACTACGGCCTTTATTATTATCGTTCAAAATAAAAAGTCCTGACGTTATTGTCAGGACTCTTCTGTCATTAGTATGTTAAGGTTGATTAAGGTTCTGTTTACATAGCCAATCCAGCCATAAATCCATCAACTTTTGCCTTTACATCGGCATCAGATTTATACGCTTTTTTCATGGCATTGTATTTTTTCCCTCCCAAGCTATATCGAGCAAGGTTGCTCACAACAGCACTTGCCGCTTTCTTCCTCTTGTCAACTTGAGTTTGAATGGTTTGATAGAATTGTTTTTCGAAATCAGTGGCGTCTGCAGGCAATTTAGCCACATCACCTTTGGCAGCTGCGTCCAAAGCTGCATATCGATTACCATCAATTCCATCTTGCTTTTCAATAAGACCATTCACATATGGGCTTATTTTATCAGTGATAGACTTTTGCGCCATAAGAATGATCGCATAGTCCTTCATATCCTGATCTGTAATATCATCTTGCGCTTTTACATTAGCTGCCACTAATGCTAGCATCAACGTTGCTAGAACAATTTGTGAGAGTCTTTTCATCTTTTATTTCCTCTAGGGTAGTTTAGGGTTTAAAATTGAGGTTACAAATAATAGGATTACTTCCGAATATACAAGTGATAATTTTTCAAACTTGTCGAACAAAAGATATTCGGAACTGTTTTCGACTAAAAGCCTAGAATAATCTACTAAAATGAAGAAAGTCTACTACCTGTCTACCTGCTCAACATGCAAGCGAATTATGTCTGAACTACCTATGGATGGTTTTGAAAAACAAGATATTAAGTCTGAATCTATCACTCCTGATCAGATCGATCAGATGAAATCCATGGCAGGTTCGTACGAGGCTCTGTTCAGTCGCGTGGCAATGAAGTACCGAGCAATGGGGCTAAATGAAATGGAGCTCAACGAAACCGATTACAGAAAGTACATCCTTCAGGAATACACCTTCCTCAAGCGACCTGTCTTCATTATTGACGACCAAATTTTTATTGGCAATAGCAAAAAGAATGTTGAGGCAGTGAAAGCTGCACTTGGCTAAACGTCACTTCGAATCCGAATTCTCGGGTGAGAAGTCTCCTAGTAGGTAATAAGGAGATTTCTCAGTCACACCATTCCTTCGAAATGACGGAATGATTAGACTTAGACTGGCTGAAGGGACTTTAAATCGGCAATTGTGGACTTGGGATCTTCTGATTTGAAAACGAAGCTTCCTGCCACTAATACATCTGCACCAGCCTCCATTAACAAAGGTGCATTTGTGCTGTTTACTCCCCCATCAATCTCTATCAAGGTGGAAGCCCCATTGTCGACAATCAATTGCTTTAATTGACGCACTTTTTTGTAGGTGTTCTCTATAAATTTCTGTCCTCCAAAGCCCGGGTTCACTGACATAAGACAAACCAGGTCGATATCCCCTATGGTGTCTTCCAATAGCTGAACATTGGTGTGCGGATTGACAGCAACTCCCGCTTTACAACCCAATGATTTAATGTATTGGAGGGAACGATGCAGATGAGTACACGCCTCATAGTGAACCGATAATACTTCGGCACCGGCATCACGGAAAGCCTCCAGGTAGCGATCGGGTTGTTCAATCATCAAATGAACATCCATCGGCTTTTTGGCATGTCTCTTGATGGCTTCACAAACAGGAAGGCCAAATGAGATATTGGGAACAAACATGCCATCCATGATGTCGATGTGAATCCAGTCAGCTTGACTTTCATTTAACATTTCCACATCTCTTCGAATATTGGCAAAATCAGCGGCTAAAACAGAGGGAGCAATCAGAGGAGTGTTCATGCCGCAAATATAAGTTAATATTTGATCAGCTTTTGGGTTATTTTTCGGCTACCACCAATAAGTGTCAAAAGGTAAATTCCGGGAGCAGAACCTCCCCATCGGATTTCCAGAAAATCCCTGATTTCATTGGGAGTTATATTACCTTGAATCGCCACATGTCCATTGGTGGAAACCACCTTGAACTCATATTCCTGATTCAACAATTCTTCCGGAAACTTCACAAAGGTATAGTCTGTGGTTGAAGGATTTGGAAAAACCTGAACATCCATTTGGTTGCCTGCAATGAGAGTTCGAAGAGCATCGACCGCAGCTTCAAAAGTTGGAATACCATAGCCTAGTTCATTGTTGGGCTGATTCGCAAGATGTCCGGCAGCCTTGATTACTTTTCTCATTTCTTCCGGATTGGTCTCCACCCGAGCCTCTAGTAGCCCTGCTGCCAAAGCTGCTATAAATGGAGCCGACAGTGATGTACCTGATTTCAGCACTAATTCCCCATTTTTATCGATAGCGGTGACACCATTTCCAAAGGCTGCCACATCGGGTTTTGTATTACCTACACTGTTGGGTCCTATCGAGCTGATAGAACTTCTCCTTCTGGCTACATTGACTGCGCCCACGGCTATCACGGCAGGATGGTCCGCAGGGGCAGTAATGAATTGCCAGGCCCTATTCCCTTCGTTACCTGCGCTGGTGATTACAGTAATCCCCTTAGATTCCGCTAATCCTGCAGCGATGCTAATAATGGCAGTGTTTCCGTCCATATCTTCATAATCATAGCTCTGTGCAGGATCTGAAAATACGCTGTAACCAACTGAACTCGTGATGATATCGACCCCGGCACTATCTGCTGCTTCTGCAGCAAACAACCAGTTATACTCCTCAATTCGATACTCTACTTCACCAATAGGATCTTCGGTTATAAATAGTGCATAATCGGCCTCCGGAATTCCGCCCTGGAATAGTTCATGTTCTGCCGCCATTATAGACAGTATTCGAAGACCATGGCCTTCTCCTCTATCCACGCTTATCTGATTATTGGCAAAATCCTTGGTCATTACAATCCGATCATTGGTAATTAGGTGAGCAAAAGCATCAATACGCTCTAGATTGGGAAAACCGTTATCCAATACTCCTACCATTACACCATTGCCTTTTGTGTTATTGTCATGCATATATGGGATTCCGACTAATTCATTTTGAAACTCAAAGGAGAAGTCATTAGGGTTGGTGGTCTGAATTAGACCTCCTTGATTTGGGGGTAATTCTTCATCAAGAAGTTGAGCTCCAGGGGCCACTTCTTCTACCCGATCGACAAAAGTCAATGATTCAACAGGTGCTATTAATGATTCATCCATCTCGACCAATACACCATTGAGCCATTTGGTTCTGAAAAAGGTTTCGGCACCAAGTGCCTTCACCTCATTTACATAAGATGAATTGACAGGCAGGTCACTTTCGGTAACATCGATCCCGAATATTTGCCTTCTTGTACGTGATCTGGTTGCCAGGAATTCAGAAGGTCTGGAAACTGAATATTCGGAATTGGCCTTATCGGTAAAAAAGACCATATACCTATTTACCTGAGCCGAGGCGGCTTCAGTAATCAAAAAAAGCACGAGTATATTAACCGCCTTCTTCAGCAAAGCCATGAGCAGTTAATATCTCTCTATAAAGACGCCCGGAGATTATCGTTTGGTCTCCAATTGTGCATATATCCGCGTCACTGCAGTATTCAACAACTTCGTATTCTTTAAAAACCAATCCGATGGAATCGACATATACTTCACGTCTGAAATCTTTGTCGGTGATTGGGTCTTCTTCCTGATTGAGCTGAACAATCATCGCTTCCTGAAAAGAAAAAAGCCGACCAGGCACCTGAAAGAACTGGTTGAATGTCCTGATTTCGAAAGTATCAAGCGCAGAACTGTTAAACAGGTTACCATCCCAAGTATTACCAACCACCACAGGAAATGTCATTTTTATAATGGGTCTGTTGTTTTCCACGGACACAGCACGATCCAATTCTACGCGTGCCGACCAAACCGAATCCAGTTCCCATGGTTGAGATTCTTCATCCCTTCTAAACCTGTGTACTAAATGGGATGTGTCACCAACCCCATTAATAAAAGCCTCCTTAATTTCCTCCCGAATTTCATATCTGAATGTATCGCTTATGTCTATTCCAAAATATCTGATCTCAAAGACTTCATATTCTCTCCATTTGCCCTCTTCGAGAAAAAAGTATGATTTGCCGGTATCGGGATCCAAGGCAGGAGTATGGGGTGTCTGGTCAATATTGCAGGCCAGAATAGCGATGAAGATGAGGATCAGTGAAAGGAAAACCTTCTTCGACATAGTGTAAAGATAAAATCTAAAAAATTAACGACCTATTATTTGATAATTATACACCTCGATGGCAATATTCCCGACCTTAAGTAGATCTGAAAATTTCTCATTCGGTACTGCACCCTTTCCATTCAATTTCATTTACTTTTGCCTCACATTCTACAGAGATCAAGAATTATGGCGCTAAAAACGTTTGTAAAAGTTTCGGGAATCAATAATCTAAGTGACGCACGCTATTGTGCAGGCATGGAGGTAAATCAACTTGGGTTCAATATCGAGGAAGGAAACTCAAACTATACTGACAGCGAAAAATTCGCTGAAATATCGGAATGGTTATCTGGGGTGGAATATGTGGGCGAAATCGAGAACAAACAGGAAGTTGACCAATCCATCCTATCAAATTATCGGTTGGATGCTATTCAGGTTAGCTCTCCAAAACTGGTTTCAGACGCTGCCAAAAGTGGATTGCCCGTAATCCTTAAGATTGATATTGCCATGCTTACCGAAGAGCTCTTAAGCAGCTTGAAAGATCAAGTGAGTTATTTCTTAGTAGAGTCTTTTCATCAAGGAGAATTAAGCCCGGAATTTCTTGCTATGACAACGAATTACCCCATTGTTACGGCATTTGGAGTTTCCGCTGAGACCATCAATTATCATATTGACAACTCGAATTTGAAAGGTATTGCGCTACAGGGCGGAACCGAAATCAGACCAGGGTTAAAGGATTTTGATGAAATGGCTGATATCCTGGAAGCAATCGAAATTGACGATACACTTTAATCACTACCTTTTGTCAATATGAGACAAGGTTGATGAATAATAAACCGTAGTTTAGCCGTTCTTAGGATTGTAAAAGCCCATTTGCTCTATGAAAAAGATATTAATTCTGCTCGTTCTAATCTCATTGTCGACCATTTCCTATGGTCAGGATACGTTGACCACTTTCATCTTGGTACGCCATGCTGAAAAGGCAAATGATGGGACGAATAATCCAGGGTTGACAGCAGAAGGACAGGAAAGAGCAAACCGACTGAATGAGCTATTGAAAGCAGCCGAAATCGCAGCTATTTACTCCACTCCGTTCAAACGAACCATGAAGACGGTGGAACCATTGTCTTTGGAAAAAGGGCTTGACATTATCGAGTACAATCCACGAGGGCAAGATTTTATCAGCGAAATGTATAACAACAATAAAGGAAAAACCGTGGTAGTCTCGGGTCATTCCAATACCACTCCTTTTGTAGTCAATCTATTAATTGGGTCGAAGAAGTATGAGATGCTCAGTGAAGATGAATACGATAAAATTTTCGTGGTAACGATCTCAGAAATCGGCAAGGGTACTGTCACCGTGATGTCTTACTAATTTTCAACCGGTTTGAACTTCGCATTAAATGCAATTCCAAAAGCCGCACTGAACAGGCTAATCAAGTAAAATAATCCCGTTAGGGCTACGGCTGTGTTTTGATCCAGAAATAGTACCGGTGCTCCCATTAACATAACGTATTCTCTCATTCCTATACCTCCCGGCATTGAAATCGGGAGTAAGGCAGCAATGGAACTAAGGAGGAAAAGTGTGAAATAGTCCACGAATCCAGCATCAACTCCCAATGCCAAAAGGATAAAATAGGAAGCAACTACCTGCAAGGCTTGAACGCCTATAGCTTGGATGCTGGTAATAGCCCTATAGTCTTTGTAAGTCGGGAACACAAAATGCACTAGGGCATAGTAGGCAGGAAAAGCCAGAACAGCCCCAGGCCAAATCAGATATTTAAAATTACCAATAACATCATAACCTGTGCCGATTCCAGCAAAGATTAACATCAAAAATCCTAAGGCAATTCCACCACTCCCTCGATCTAAAAGCGTTGCCGTCACCAAGCCTTTAACCGGGGTTTTGAACTGTTTATTTAAGAGGTAAACTTTATATCCATCTCCCCCGATACCACCTGGTAGAAATTGATTGTACAACATCCCTACATAGTAGAGTTTCAGGTTATACAAACTATCCAAATCGAGTCCTAGCGATTTAAAAAAGTAATTGAGTCGGAATGCACCAAGTATTTTTGAGAGGTTAAAAACGATCAGTGCTATGAACAACCAACCGAAATTGGCATTAACTATCAGTTCTTTTGTTTTCTCAAGATCGATACTATTGACTACAAAATAGATCGCAAAAGCAGCCAATGCGATCTTGAAAGCAAGAAAAAGCCGTTTTTTAAGCTTAGTCTTTTCCAACGAAGATTTCTTTGAGTCTATAAGTCTTTTTGTTCTGCGATTCGAAATAGGTTCGCATCATTAATTCAGCAATGATCCCCACAGTGATAAACTGAATACCGGCCAGAATCAGTATCGAACCCAGTAAAAGCAAAGGTCTGCCCCAAATATCCTCACCGGTGACAAATTTGAAGATGACCAGATAGAGATCAATCAAGAAGCCAATCGCGAAGATGAAGATGCCCCAACCTCCAAACAGATGCATTGGCCTTCTGGAATACTTCTGAAAAAAGATCATCAGAATCAAATCCGCCATCACTCTGAAAGTCCTATTGATTCCATATTTCGATTCTCCATGTATTCGCGCATGATGATTAACATCCACTTCAGTCATTTGGGCGCCTTGAAGTTTGGCTAAAACAGGAATAAATCGATGAAGCTCTCCGTACAGTCCAAGGTTCTTGGCAATATCACTTCGATAAATTCTCAATGAACAACCATAATCGCTCAACCGTACTCCTGTCGTTCTACGGATGATCCAGTTAGCAATTTTGCTCGGGAATTTCCTTAGAACGAATCCATCTTTACGATTCGCTCTTACTCCGGCTACCACATCCATTCCTGACTCTTCCAGTTTGGCCATCATTTTTGGAATATCTGCTGGGTCATTTTGCAAATCACCATCCATAGTAACTATGAATTCTCCTTTTGCCTCATCTATACCTGCAGACATGGCAGTACTTTGTCCATAGTTTTTATTGAAGATCAAAAGTTTCGTCCGGCTATTGGCTACTTTTCTAATGTTTTCAACCGTGGCGTCCGTGGAACCATCATCTACCAAGATCAATTCATAGTCAATACCTTCCAATGCCTCGTATTCCTTCTCACATAAAGGAATCACATTATCTTCTTCATTATAAACCGTTACAACAACAGATAACTTCATTGCAGAAATTTAAAAATGCAAAGTAAGCCAGTTTCAAATGAATTACCTAACACCGAATAAAACCTTAGTTTTGCAGCCGGGAATGAACAAAAACAAGTATCTTATATTCATCATCGCGCTTGCAACGGCTACAATGTTCGCCAACATCGGTGGACTGGATATTTATGCCCTTGACGAGGCAAAAAATGCGGAAGCGGCCAGAGAAATGATGGAAAGCGGTGAATTGGTAGTGCCCTATTTCAACTACGAGTTACGGACCGATAAGCCACCCCTGCATTATTATTTTATGATCATCGGGTACGAGTTGTTTGGCACCAACGCATTTGGAGCTCGATTCTTTTCCTCAATTTTTGGTGTATTGACGGTAGTTTTGGTCTATCTGTTTTCACTTAAGCACTTCGGACAGCGCTCCGCGCTTTTCTCTTCATTGGTATTAATTTCTTCGATTCATACCGCCTTGCAGTTTCATATGTCGGTGCCTGATCCCTACCTGATCTTTTTTCTGACCTGGGCATTTTTCTCTTTTTATAACGCCTATTTATCGAATAATAAATGGCAACTCTTAGCCTTTTACTTCGCTATTGGTTGTGGAATATTGGTCAAAGGCCCCATTGCATTAGGACTTGCCGGACTGACAGTAGTGCTGTTTTTATTGCTTCAAAAGGATTTCAATCTCAAGACGATCCTCAGACTTCAACCGATTTCCGGTGTGATCCTTTCTCTGGGTGTAGCATTTCCTTGGTACTATATTGTTCATGTAAAGACAGGTGGTGTCTGGACGGATGCCTTTTTCTTTAAGCACAATTTCAATCGCTTTTCTGAGGCCATGGAAGGTCATAATGCCATTTTCTTAAGGACTTTCGCCTATGTGTTTTTACTGGGAATGTTGGCTTTCACTCCATTTATTATTCAATCCATTAAAAGCGCCTGGGTAGAAAGACGTGAGAATGCAAATCTCAATTATTTGATTTCCGGAGTTATCATTATAGTAGGTTTTTTCGCAATAAGCAGCACGAAATTACCCAATTACACTACTCCTGCCTACCCTCTACTGGCATTGATCCTTGGTTATTATCTGGCAAAAATTGATGACAGTTGGTTCCATAATAAATGGAATCGAATTGGGATGTGGGCCTATAGCGTACTGTTGATTGTATTTCCAATTGGAATCTATTTTGGTATTAGTGGAGACAGATCATTAAGTCATTTGACACATTTAGCGTTGTACTTCATTCCTCTATCTCTGGTAGGCGTCTACCTTGTCTATCAGTTATTGAAAGCGAGGGACATGAACAGGCTGATTTTTGTTAATGTAGGCGGTTGGATTATCACCATCATTCTCTTCTTTTTCTTAGCCTATCCTCAGGTGGATGCCGAAAATCCGGTCAGAAAAACACTTCCTGTGATGAATACAGATCAAAAGATCATTGCCTACAAACGTCTGAATGCTGCTTATGTTTTCAAACTTCAAAGACAAATATCTCGATACGATAACCTGGAAATGATTCGGACGGCCATGCGACAAAATCCAAGCGGTTATGTGATTTCCAGAACAGAATATAGAGAAGAACTAGAGACCATTGAAGGGTTGAACTATTTGACTGAAGAGAGGGACACCTTTGAAAACCCAAAAACGCTGATCATGACTTGGGGTAACTAAGCTCTTGCAGGCAACAATCCTCGTTGCAAGTTCTCTCTCCCCTCGTATTTCCTCATTATAAACCAGGCTATGAGCACTGATAATATTCCAAAAGCAGATCCTATATAAATGTCTACCAGGAAATGCTGCAAGAGGTAGACTCTCGAAATGCCGACAAGTACCGCAGCAATAAACAAAGCAGATTGCATTGCCTTAGAAGAGCTTCTCCAAATCAGAATCAAAGCTAAAGTAAAGGCTGCTGCCGTATGACCAGAAGGGAAACTATCAAAGGCATTTACACGCACGCCTTCCACAAAATTAAGTTCAGACAATTGATCCGCGAAATAGGTTTTAGGTCTCGGTTCACCGGCATAAAGCCATTGTTTGAAGATATGTACCAATACGGTCTGGATAGCAATGGCCACCAACATCGTGAAAAAGGCATAATAATTTCTAAGCAAATAAATAAGAGCCACAAGGCCTAGAAGCACCCCATCACCCAGGTAGGTCCAATACTTAAAAAAGAAATCTCCAACCGATGAATGTCGTTCGTTGAGCCATAACACCACATCTCCATGATTCGTCAACATCAGAAGTACTCCAACCAACAAAAAGTAGGCGGCAATTTGTATTTGTAACCCTCTTCCTATAAACGACTTATATTTCATTTTATAAACTGAAACTTCATATATTTTATGTCCTCACCAAGATCGTGAAATTTCTTCTCAAATTTCGTTTTAATACCATGATGTTCATCCATGTATTCTGAGTGATAAAGGTCGAATGTATACTCAAGCTTTGTAATGTCCTTTCTCTCAGAAAGCACCTCCAAAGTATATTGAAAAAGGGCGGTATTGTCAGTCTTGAAGTAGACAGTCCCCCCTGGTTGGAGGAGATTTTTATAGTATTCCAAAAAACGTGGTGAAGTTAACCTTCTCTTTATATCACGATCCTTAGGCCGTGGGTCAGGAAAAGTAATCCAAATCGCATTTAATTCATCATCATCAAAGAATTCCTCTATATTCTCAATTTGAGCTCTTAAGAAAGCAACATTTGTTAGCCCTTCTTCAATGGCCTCCGTACTACCCACCCAAAGTCGATCTCCCTTGACATCTATCCCAACAAAGTTTTGATCTGTATTAATCCTGGCTAACCCAACACTATATTCTCCTCTTCCACATCCAAATTCTGCTACAATGGGATATTCGTTTTTAAATACTTTAGAACTCCAATTGCCTTTCAACTTGGTGTATATACCCTTGTTGGACTCAAAAATATTCGGTCGGCCTAGATTCTCCTGAAATCGCTTAAGTTTTTGTCTGGCCACTACAAATCGTTTAATTCTGCCACCACAAAGGTACTACCTCCGATGAATATCATATCCGCCTTGGATGCCCTTTCACTGACCGTTTCAACAGCCTTATTCACATCTTTCACATAGTGTGCATTTGGAAAAAGGTGACTCGCCAGACTCTTGAGCTTTTCCAGTTTCATAGCCCTTGGCACATTGGCCTCACAAAACACAATTTCTGCCTCGGTAGGTATCATCTCGAGTAATGAGAGCACATTCTTGTCTTCCACAAAGCCCAGAACCATATAAAGGGTCTCCCATTTTCTCGATCGTATCTCATCAACGATAAACTGAAAAGCCTCCTTGTTATGTCCCGTGTCTGCAATAATCAGGGGTGAATCTGAAAGCACTTGCCACCTTCCCTTAATGCCCGTCAAAAAAGCCACATTTCCAAGGCCTTCAATAGCTGCCTCCTTAGTAATATAGAACCCTTTGTGAGTTAATACCTCGATCGTTTTTAGAATGCCAGGTAGATTATTTTGATGGTAAGGACCCATCAGATCTGTTTTAAAAAACTCCAGATCGTCATCCTGATCTGCGTAAATTAATGGAGTACCAACCGACTTCGCCTTGGTTTCAAAGACAGGTGTTGTCTCATCTTGAGTCGTACCGATCACTACAGGCACATCTTCCTTTATTATCCCCGCCTTTTCAAACGCAATTTTTTCCAACGTGTCACCCAACATGTCCATATGATCATAACCAATATTGGTGATCAAAGACACTTCAGGAGTAATCACGTTAGTAGAGTCAAGCCTACCACCCAGTCCTACTTCGATCACAGCAATATCTACATTTGCCTTTGCAAAGTAGTCGAATGCCATTACCACGGTCATCTCAAAAAATGAAGGTTGTATACGCTCGATTTCGGCCTTGTTGTCAGCAACAAATGAAACCACATTAGCTTCAGGAATTTCTTGCCCGTTGAGCCTTATTCGTTCGGTAAATGATTTTAGATGAGGAGAAGTATACAAGCCAACTTTATATCCTGCCATTTGTAGCACTGCTGCTATAGAGTGGCTAGAACTGCCTTTTCCATTAGTCCCTGCCACATGAACCGACTTGAACTTATGCTGTGGATTACCCAGTGCTTTGCAAAGTGCCAATGTATTGGCTAGGTCCTTCTTGAACGCTTGAGGCCCTACGCGTTGATACATTGGCAAAGCACTATAGAGATAGTCTAGCGTCTCCTGGTAATTCATGTCGCGAAGATAGGAAGTCTCTCCGAAGTTCTGTCGGTAACTTTAGATTCGGACGGTCAGCCTATCTTCACAATCATGTTATCTCTAGTCTAATAAGGAACTGAGTAATTCATCAAGCCTTGGGTCTGTTGGTCTTGGTACCATTGCGCTTATGACTCTACCATCCGGATCAATTAAAGCATACTGAGGAATTCCGAGCCAATAAGAATTCACATTAAGTGCCGACAAAAACGGATCATTTTCTTTAGTATCCTCATCTACATTTAACTGAATTCCTTTAATATCCTTCGTTTTAACGGTCTCGATCCACTTATCTTTCTTATTCGCTTTATCTATCGAAAGACCAATGAATTCGATGTTCTTATTGTGGTATTTTTCCATGAGTCTGTCAAATCCTGGCATTTCCTTTAAGCATGGTCCGCACCATGTGGCCCAAAAGTCTATGTATACATATTTGCCCTTAAAATCGCTTAACGACACATATTGTCCTTTTATATTCTGATAGCTAAACTGAACTTTGGTGTTATGAGACTTTTCCATTTCCCTTAAGGTTTTTAAGGTGCCGGTGACCATCGGTTCAGGGTTATAGCTTGCCAACTTACCATTATCAACAATAAACCCTTCTACAGCCTTACTGGCTTCCGATTGACTATCTATCCCGCCTAAAAGCGCATTATTCCACCATGCCCATCCCAACGAGTTAACAAATTCACCTTTCATTTCATCATTGCTCATAAGGTTAAGAGCCTCATCCAAAACCGATCTGCTCAAGTTTTGCTTTTGCAATAAGCTTGCAGCCAAAACTTTCACATAATCCTTAAGATGAAAAAACTCAGGATTGTCGAATTCTGTCAACTTTAAATTATCGAAGTCTTTCTGTACACTGGCGTTTGCTTCAACTACATAACTGTTCAATCGAAAGAGGTAGTAATAATACTTTAAGTCAAGATTCAATTCCTCATTTATAACAAACTGTCTTTCAATATTATGTTTTCGCAATTCATCTTTAAATGCATCCGTTCTCTCCCGATATTTGTTTAAGAATTCTGCAGACTCATATTGGAGCAATCCGACTTCACCCATTCTAGTTTTTTCAGCCAAATAGTTATTTCTTCCTGCACCTAACCCCTCGAAAAGCAGTGATTTTTCCGGACTATTTAGATCGACTTGAATGTTCAGTCTGTCACCTTGCATCAAGTAAATCTCGGTGGTCGTATTTCCGAATTTCAAAAAGTACGTGCCGTCCGTGATTGATTCGAATTCCTTTTGAAAATTTCCATTTTCATCAACTACAATTGACGTTAAGGTATCTCCATTATTCATGAGATAAGCCTGGGGCTCGCTGTTGTTTTTGATTGTGCCACTTATAATAACCCCTTTGGAGTTTTGGGCACATGAGGCAAAGCAAAATGCGGTAATGACCGTAAACGCGAGTTTTTGAATGTTGTTCATCAGTATTTTAAGTTTAAGACTGCCAAGTTGCGGCAGGTTGTTTTTGAATACTGATAGGATGAAGCGGTCTTGAAAAAAGTTTGAATGTAAAAAAGTGAACTCTTAAAAGCTCCTTAATTAGTCTTAATAACGAACGTTATTTTACCTTCTGAAAAAGGGGCCGGCCGTGAGTTTGACCCGAGTGGTTTGAATGATACTTTTTCAACCTCCTTTTGATAAACCCTGACCAATGCAGCACTTACAGTGGATTCTTCCAGAATCACTCTCAATACTTGGCCTCTGTCGTCAATTCTGATTCGGAAGACGATTTTTCCGGTTTCCTGAGACTCATCATTTGGATTTGGTCTGGTCCTCCATGTCCAACCCGTGAGTTCCAATACTGGTCCTCCATCACCACCACCTTTCATTAAACCACGTTGATCTACATCACCATCCGGGTCTCCTTCATTTCCTGTTTTCTTAGGATCTGTTCCTTCGCTCTTGGAAGAGTCATTGGTTTTATTATCAGTTTTCTTCCCTCCCATTAATGCCCTTGAATCAACTTTAGGCTTAGGTTTTGGCTTGGGGTCTTCTTTCTTTTCTTCCTTTGGAGGGTCTTCCTCGATCACTTCTTCTTTCTCCTCGGTTTTCTTCTCCTCCGTAGTGACTTCGTTTTTCTCAACCTGAGTTTCAACCACTTCCTCAGCCTTCGTCTCGGTTTCAGTTTCAGTGGTTTCTACTGGCGGCTCTTCCTCTACTACCTCCTGCTCTACTTCCTGAGCTTCTTCCTCAGCACTTGGAGGTTCATCTTCTGTACTTTCTGTGGTGGGCTGTTCTTCACTGCGCGTATCTCCTGAACCGGCATCATCAAACCCCAGGTTCAATTCAATACCGTATTCCGGTAATGGAGGGTTTGGCTCTCGCCATGCAACAAGAATAATGAAAAGGGCAAGAATAAGCGCATGGATCGTTCCTGAAACGATCGCACCAACCTTCTTATCCTTTTTCTCTTGTTCGCTCATTTAGTTAGGTTTAACGACAAATGTCGTCTTCTGTTTAAGTTTAGCCGCAATTCCAGCTACACGAATAGAGTATTCTGTGGCCACCGATGCGTCTACATGCAGTGATACAGAACCTTCTTCATCACCAACCAATGCTCTCAATTCGCGTTCCAAAGTGTTTAATGATACTTCCCTGTCGTTCAGGTAATACCTCATATCATCGGTGATTGTTATGGTGTTTTTCTGCATCACAATGCTAGATCCTGCAGCTGACGGCAGGTTCACTGGCAGTCCTGACGGGGTAATGAATGATGCAGTCAGCATAAAGAAGATCAAAAGCAGAAAGACGATGTCAGTCATTGATGACATACTAAATGCACTATCCACTTTATGTTTTGACTTGAGGTCCATTAGCTCGGCTCTTGAAGTAAGTCAATAAAATCAATCGAAGTGTATTCCATATTATGAATCACTTTCTGAACTCTCGCCACCAGAAAATTATATCCGAGATAAGCTATAATGCCTACCACCAAACCTGATGCAGTGGTGATCATTGCTTCATAAATCCCTGTTGAGAGCAATTTGGGGCTTACCGATCCTTCTTCCTGGGCAATTGCTATAAATGCCTGAATCATCCCGGTAACCGTCCCCAGGAAGCCAATCATTGGTGCAGCTCCTGCTATAGTTGCCAAAAAGGACAAATTCTTCTCCAATTTGTAGATCTCAATCTTCCCGACATTCTCGATGGAAGCCTCAATATTCTTTAATGGACTTCCAATCCTATGAATACCCTTTTCAATCATCTTGGCTATGGGAGATTCGGTTTGCGAGCAAATTAGCTTTGCTCCATTGATATCTCCCTCAAGAACAAGATTCTTGATCTTGTCCATGAATTCCAAGGGGTGATTAGATGCTCGTTTGATTGTCCTATATCGCTCAACGAATATATAAATGGCGATCACTGATAATACGGCTATGGGGATAAGCCAGAATCCACCTTTAAGAAGTAGATCAATAAAGAATAACGCCCCTCCATCTCCACCAGATACACTTGTTGAATCCAGCGAAGTCACGTCTTGCATAAATACCATACTAAAATTTCAATACCCAGATTTCGTCTCCGAATGTTTGTTTAAGTTCGTCAATTCCTGAATTGGCTGTCGAATAGTCTGCCGACTGTTTAATTCCAACTCTGTAATAAATTTGTTCTCCCTGTGGTTGGAGTATGTAGGCCTGTTGACCTGATTTGATAATTTCATTTGCCTTATCCTCAGCAAGATCCTCATCAATAAAACTTCCTACCACGACATAAAAACGTCCGTCTGGCTGAGAAATTGTTATGATTGCCAAAGGCTCCGGTTCTGGTTCCGGTTCTGGCTCAACAGGTTCTGGTTCTGGCTCAGGCTCAGGGGTGTTTTGCGGGATTTCCACTGGTTCTGGTTCCGGCTCCTCAGTTGATCCAGGTCGGATTACAAACCAATAAATCGCTGCCGCAATAACGATGAACAGAAGAACGATAAGCCAAACCATTCCTCCTTTCTTCTTTCTTTCACTGTCAATTTCATCCCTCTTAGGGTTAGCAGCCATTACGGTTTCTGCTTCTGGCTCAGGCTCTGGAGCGGGAACGTCCTCAATTACAGGAGTTTCCTCCACTTTAGGCTCCGGAGTTGGCTCTTCGATTGGCTGAAGGTCTACATCTTCCAGGCCAAAGTCATCATCAGGAATGACCACTGGAGTTGGAGCTTTTGACTCCTCTTTGGGAGGAGTCTTCTTAGGGGTTGCCTTTTTCCTTGTAGTAGTAGTTTTCTTGGCGGCTGTTGTTTTAGCCGTGGTCGTCTTTTTTGTAGCAGTTGTCTTCTTTCGAGTAGTAGTTTTTTTGGGGCTTGATTTAGGTGAAGCCTTTTTCTTTTTATCATCCTCTGAAGAATCGCTCTTCTGTTTTGCAGCCATAAAAGGTAATGGGTTGGTTGATTTTTTTCAAATTAACGAAATCTTCAAACTTTATTAAAACTAATCTTACGGCCTACCGCAATTAGAATGAGATCGAAACACCCCCCAAGAATTGAATCCCCCTGGTTGGATAGTTGAGAAATCTCTGATATTCCTTACCGAAGACATTATTAATCTGCAAAAAGACCGCGAATTGTGGCGATAAGTCGTAAGTGCCGTGAAGGTTCATATCAATCACATCATCCAGGTCAACTTCGACATTCGTTTCGCGATTTAAACCATATAAACCTCCCAGATAGAACAGATCGGCCGATACCCTTAATTTATCAATTGGAAAAGCAGTGGCATTTGCTGTTGCCTTGAAGTTGGGTCGGTGATAAGGGTTCGCAAGTGAAGTGAGTTTATAGTCGAAATAGTCAAATCGAAGTGAGCTTCTTAACTGATTAGGCTTCTCATAGACTAATTCACTGTACATATTCACACGGTCTACCTCATCAGTATCATACAGTACCTCGAAACGCGTTGAGTCAGTAATTGCATTTGTAAAAAATGGAAGTCTTTTTAAGGAAGCGATCGAAACCCCGGCATTGAGCCTTACCCCTTTAGTCAATTCAGCTTCTACCCCTCCGAAAATATCACTTGACGTTTCAGTATTGTAAAGAATGAAATTTGGCTGCAAAAAGGGCATTTCCTGGGCAAAAGACTGGAAAGTATTCATTTCCAAATCTCCTTTATAGCCGGCATAAAAACTGATATTCTTACTTGGGCTTACATCAATCCTTGCATATGGATAAATGGCTAAATCTTCATCACCATCCATTGCCACGGGCAAGTCGTCATTGTCATCGGCAACATTTGCTCCTGCAGTTAACGTAAAAATATCTCCGGTAAACGTAATCCGAGGTCGCAGATTGAAGTAATTTCTGTTCGTGGCCACCGCATCTTCCCTTTTGGAGAAGATCGCGATTCCTTGAATGCTCAGTTTCAATTGATCATTGGGTTTATATCCTAATCCCAGGTCGAACACAAATTTGTTCTCCTTGGCGGTAAGTGCATCTTTGAAGAAACTCCAATCCGTTTTGAAGTGGTAAGACCCTAATTCATCCTTGTTGGTTTTTTCTACGCCTAGCTTAGCCGAAAAACCTGTAAATTTTTGCTCTATCGCATCGGAAGACAAATCCAAGGCCGGATTATAGCCATAAAAGTGAACCTTACTGCCTATATAGTTCAAGGAACCCGATATAGTGTTGATATCATTGAAATACTTCCCTCCCAATGAAACTTCAGTATCACTATTGCCTGAGTTTTCATCAAATACAGGACCGTTTCTGGACGAGAGATGTCTCACATAGGTATTAAAGACATAATCTCTGTTTCGCAAGGATCCTAAGTACGCTTCTAAGTATGGCGTGGAATAATTGCCATAACCGGCTTTTATGTAGTTACCCGTAACTTCCTTTTGTGTTTCATTTACTCTCAACCCAACTGGCTTAAAGGAGGGTGATAGTGCTTTTAGACTGAAGGTATAGGTTTTGAACTGATAATTTTGTTGCGAAGGTGCCTTGCTAAGTGGTAATTGGGGTATTTTTTCAAAATTCCGTGTCGCAGGCGGAAGCGTAATCTTTCGGTCTTTTCGAATTACAATTTCTGCTTCTTCAATCTCACCTGTTTCATTACCCTCCTGGGCAACCGTCAGCATGGGCATAAACAAGAATATTCCTATAAGAAATAAGTTCTTAAGCCTTTTCATTCGTTCCCTCCTCTCTCATTATTTCTTGTAGTGTCCTGAGGCTCTTCAACCTGTTCGAGTGTTCCCTCCAGCTTGTTCACCGCAGCGAGTTTTACCTTTGCTTCTTCTACAATTTCCTTCACGGTGGAGTATTCAATGACTGAATTCAACGTGGCTTTGGCCTGAAACAACTCTTCTAAGGCTATATAATTATCCGCAATCAGCAGGAAGGCTCTTCCAAGCCAGTCATCATATGCGGAAAAATTCTCGTTGATCTCAAAAAGGGTGTTTAGCGACTGTCTATACTGTTTTTGTTGATAGAAAATCTGACCGATCATAAACTGAGCTTCAGCTCCATACCTGTCCTTAGAGGTATTTAACGTGGTCAGAAATTCATCTATGGCATTATCAAAATCACCTTCAGCATATGCCGCCTTACCTAAGTAAAGCCGGGCTTTATTAGCAGCGTCCTGTGACACACTACCTCTTTGAATAATGGTGTTAGCGTAAACTCTCATCGAATCGTACTTGCTCATTTTGAAATATGATTCCAACAACCCCGACCAAGCATCACTTTGTTGCCGTTTATTTTGTGCTACACTTTCAAGTTTTGAATAAAATGCTGCTGCTTCTTGAAAATCTCCCTTCCTAAGTTGTAGCTCCCCAATACGCTCAAAGATTCTATCCATGCCCTGAATCTTACTGTCCCGATAGACATCATAGTAGGTCTCCAATGCCTTATCCACATCGTCAAGGCGGAAGTAACACTCGGCCATATAGAATTTGGATTCGTAGATTAGACCACTTTCTGAGTAGGTCTTAATATAATCCTCGAATGCTCCAATAGCCGTATTGTATTGTTGACTGAAATACAGGTTTTTAGCAGATTCAAATTCAATGCTTTCTAGAGCCTCATTATCAGGGTTTGCTGATCTGTATTTGGTCAAATACTGATCAAATTCCAGGGTTTTATCCTGGATGGTCAATGTGTTTTGTAACCCGAGTAATGCACTATTGGCTACCCTACTCGTAATGTAATTGTCCAGTATGGTTTTGTAGTCCGATTCAGCATTGTCGTAGTCTTTCATATTAAAATACGCCAACGCTCTACTTTCATAAGCATAAGGAATAAAAGGGCTCTGAGGCAAACGATCGATCAAACCTGTAAACCCTCTGACCGAACTTTGGTAATCGCCACTTTCCAGCTGAATCTGGGCTTTTTTGTACACCGCATCATCATAGTATCTCGATTCACGATATTGGTTGATTACAACATCCAGGCTCTGAATCGCCAATTCGTTTCTATCCTGAAAATCTCTAACCACACCCTTTTGAAAATAGGCATAGTCAGCATCAGGTACATTCTTATCAATCGCTACTTGATAAGCATTTATAGCGGCTGGGTAAGCCTTGTCAACATAATAGCAATCTGCCAATCGGATTAAAGCATCATAATAGTTCTGCTTGTCTTCCTGATTCTCAAGGGCATCTGTATATCGCTTGAAATAGACTCTGGCGTTTTTGTAATCCTTACTATTGTAATAAGAATAGGCTACTCCATAGTTTGCCTTGAGATAGTAGGGTGAATTCGTGTTGCGAGTGGCAAATACATCCTGGTAAGCTTGAATTGCCCTCTTATAAGCTTTTGCAGTTGCAAAGGCTTCAGCTTTCCAAAAATTGGCGGAGGTAGCCAGGTCTTTGTCTATCGGATACTGAATAGACTTGTTAAACATCTGAACCGCATTATTGTATCTGGCCGCATTGTAGAATTCTGTGCCTTTATAAAAAGTCACTTTTTGATAGGCTTCTTCTACCCTTGGGCTTTTATCCTCAATTCTTTCGATGAACGTAATTGCTCTTGAATAATCATTCGTGTTAAGGAAAGCTTCACTCAACAAGTTGTTCGCCTCTGGGATATAATCACTGGCCGGATGCTTTTTCATAAATCTATCAAGCGCCTGAATAACAAGAGAATACTTTCCTGCCTGGAAATTCACCTTGGCAAAATTGAAGGCTGACTCTTCTTGAATTTCTTTGTTGAACTCCAAGTCGCTTGCTTTCTTAAAGGCTGAAGAAGCAAACAAGTAATTTTCTTGTTCTACATATAGCTGTCCCAAGTAATATGATGCATGTTGTCCAATTGCTCCACGGCTGAGTGCGACCCGCTTAAATGTATTGATCGCGTTCTGTACCTGACCATCTTTGTATTGTGCATACCCCAAACGGTATAACACCTCTGACGAGAGATTCCTGCTCGCCATTTTCGTATAATACCCGAAATATTCTGTTGCCTCTTTCCATCTTTCTTCACTATATAATGCCTCGGCAGTAAGTAGATATACCTGATCAAAATTGGTGATTCTTCGCTTGGTTTTCTCTGCCCCTTTCAAGCCTTCAGCATAATTGAAAAGCTCGTCAAATCTCTCCTGCTTATAATAAGCACTTGCGATCATCACAGGAACCCTGTCCTTGTATTTTGCCGTTTCTTCCGCACGTTTCAGGTCTATAAGTGCTTTGTCATAGTCTTCGTTATTGTAAGCTATGTATCCGGAATAATAATTGGCATCTGCGTAATACGGACTTTCCTCCCTTTTCGATAAGTCGAAATACTTAGCTGCTTCCTTATTCCTTTTTCTGGCATATTCTGAATAGCCAATTTTGAAGTTTGTTTCAATCTTCTCGGCTGAGCTTAAAATGTTAGCATCAACGAGTTTCAGATATTTCGAAGCATTAGCGTAATCTCTGTTTTTGAAATTTACTACTCCTAGATTGTAGTAAGCCTTAGCGGCTTTGGGGTGGTTGGGTCGTGCTTTGACGAAATCGGATATCAGTTGAGCGCCATCAGTATTATCCAGGTTGAGCGCACAAAAGGCTACATAATACTCCGCGTCTCCTCTTTTTAGCCGATCGTTAGAATTACTTAGAAAGAGCTCAAACTGTTCTCGGGCAGCACTAAATTTCTCCTTTTCAATCAATTCCATGCCCGCCCGGAAATGACGGTTCTCGGAATCCTGGTAGAGTGTATTTTGAGCTTTTAATGACCCGAATGAAACAAACAGTAAGGCGAGAAAAAATCGTTTCCAGTACATCAATGTTGTTCGTTCACTTCTTCTAAATAACTGTATTTTATGATCAATATTGTCAATATCAATAAGTTAAAACCAAATTGCTATTTCGCCTAATCTCTCCAGCTTTAATGCATAAGATTAAACACTAGTTCTTTCAAAATATCCCCATCAGGCATTGCTCCTGATTCAACCCCTTTAGACCTAAGATCCGCTTTTTTTAAGTGTCCAATATTGTCGATCACCTTACCCACCGAATAATGATTAGCGGCTACTTTATAATCCTTTAGAGCAAATGGAGGCACCCCCATAGTTGATGCTAACCCTGAATCAGACTTGTCTTTTGTCCCATGAAGAAGAAGAAGCTTGCTGAAATAAGAAAACAAAAAACCGATGGTGGGTATGATCGGATTAGCTTTAGGATTGGCAGTATAATAATTCACGATCCGATTGGCCTTTAGAATATCTCTGACGGCTATTGCCTTTTGAAATTCAAAGACATTATAATCCTTGCTGATGCCGATATTCTTATGAACAAGCTCCTGGGTAATGGGTGCTCCATCCGACAGGTTTATGACTACCTTACCAATTTCATTACTTAGACGCTCCAGGTTATTCCCTATGTATTCTGCAAGCATATACGAGGTTCGATCATCAATTGAATACCCCAGGCCTCTAACATAATTTGATATCCAATTGGGCACCTCGTAGTCCCTGAGTTTCTTGGAATCTACGAACACCGATTTGCTTTTAGCAGCTTTGGCCAACGGCCTGCGTCCATCCAGATTCTTATGCTTATGGGCAAAAACAAGAACGGTGGAAGGAACAGGAGCGTCCAAATAACTGATTAACAGCTTTTGTCCTTCTTCGCGATTAATGTCTTGAATGTCCTTTGCTTCTTTTACAATCACAACCTGTCTTTCGGCCATCATTGGAAATCTTCTGGCATTGGTAAGTACATCGGCCATACTCACGTCTTTGCCATATAATATTGTCTGATTGAAGCCACGTTCGGACTCACTCAACACATTCTCCTCAATAAAATTACTTATTTGATCAATGAAATAGGGTTCATCTCCCTGTAGAAAATAGACTGGTTCGTATTTTCCCGACCTTAAATCTGTAAGAACTTGTTCAGGCTTAGCACTCATTCAAAGGGCTGTCACAATTGATTTTGCAATCAAGGATACCTTGATTTTACAAACTTAACAGCCTACTCTTAACTCGCAAACATTCAATTCAAATTGCATAGTATATTTGCCAAAATTTGAAAAGATGGATTTGTTATCTCAAGGAATCGAGGCTTGTAGAAATAAGGAATTCGAGAAAGCAATCTCTCTGTTTGATGCGATTCTTGAAAAGTCTGAAAACGAAGATGCTCTCTATAATCGTGCAAAGGCTTATGTTAAACTTCAGAAAGTCGATCAGGCATTATCAGATTTTGAACGCTTGATTCAGGTTCAACCAGATAACCCCACCTTCGTAGGAGATTATGCAGTAGCTCTTCATATCGTCAATAAAAACAAAGCGGCAGCAATTCAATTTGACAAGGCTATCGAACTAGCTCCAGACAATCCTTATTCCTACTCGAGTCGCGCCTTTTTCAGAGATCGAATAGGTGAGCTGGAATTGGCAATTGAAGATTATGATAAAGCAATCGAATTGGACCCTGAAGATGCGATTGCCTATAATAACAAGGGTTTGGTGGAAGAAAAACTCGGGTATAAAGACAAAGCGAAGCAGAGTTTCGACCAGTCTAATGAGTTGGTGGGCTATGAGCCCAAAAATGTTGAAAAACCCTATATTTCAGCTTCAAACGAGGATTCTAAGGAATCGCAACCCAAGGCCAGAATCGAAATTATCAAGTCGGTCTTTACTAAAGAAGGGTTTAAGGACTTCATGGTCTTCCTGGCAAGCCCATTCAAGGGTTGGAAATAAATATTTATAATAAATCTTAGATGAAATGGCTATATTTCATTAAATATCCATTTCTACAATGACTGATTTAGGTGATCAACTATCGAGCCTCAAGAAAGACCTGAAACCAGAAAACATCAAGGAAGTCGTCAAGGAGGAGGTAGATGGTATAATTGATGATGTAAAAGAGGAGATTATTGAAGCCAAGGAAAGTTTTGTTGAACAAATCAAAGAAACCGGATGGGGTCTTCTGAATTCCATCTTTGGAGATTTTAAACTGTTTTGGTCGGTTTTTAAGACTATTATAAAGTGGTTTTTCAATCCGCTCTCTTTCAATATTCGGGAAGTGGAAAAAGAAAATGCCCTTAGAGCATCCAAAGGGCTAAAACCTCTATACTTCATGGATTTTGCTTTGATGAAAAGCCTGTTTATGCTTTCTCTGACCTTTTTGGTAATTGAAGAGGCGGCCATTGACGCATCCCAGGAACAATGGATTCAACAGGGCGTATTTCTACTTTTCTTTGTAGTACTCCTATTCATTTTTATCGGTGCCATGTGGATCTGGAAAATGGTTCTAAAAATCAAGTTGACCGATGCCAGGTCCTTCATAGGAATGATTATTTACCAATATGCCTCGATTTATATCATCTCTTTTATTGTGGCGGGTCCATTGGGAATAGATGTACTGAGCGAAGAGGCTGACGGAAGTTTATTCTTCGCTATTTATGCCATTCCCTTACTTCAATCCATCTACTTTTTGTTTAAGCTAATGAGGTACTATCAAGTAACCGGTCCCAGAAGATTTTTTGGTTTCTTGATTGGCACAATCTTCCTGCTCTTCTTTTTATTAATACCGCCTGTGGTGAATAATCTGTTCCTCCAGGAGGGCCTAGCCTAATTTGCGGACTGGCGAGTTTTTGCAGCAGTCCATAGAATTTAGTTCCTAGTATCGAATACAATTATTAACTTTTATACCCGTAACTACTTATTGTCATGAAAGTCATTAACTCAATTCTAGGATTACTTCTTGTTTGCTCTTTGTCTTTTGCCCAGGATGACAAGGAAAATCAAATTAAAATGGCGCTTCTGGCCGCTCCTGAAGGAGCTCGTGATGGAGCAACGGTATATGGCTTTAATGATGCAGGAGAATTAGTGACACTCAGAGAGGGCACTAATAATTTCATTGTCAGGGCTGATGATCCGAATCGAGCCGGTTTCGAGGTGGTTTGCTATCCCAAGGACGTAGAGCCCTATTTCGCCAGGGGAAGAGAGTTAACCAAGGAGGGTAAAAATTTTGGTGAACGCCATCAAATCCGTGAAGAGGAAATGGAATCAGGCAAACTTACTCCTCCTAAATATGGCTCTACTTTGCAGGTGTATTACGGAAAGGATGCTAAATACAACCCTGAGACAGGAGCTTTGGAAGGTGGCACTTGGCGGTATGTTGTTTATACACCTCTAGCCACATCAGCTACAACAGGGCTTCCTGAAAAACCAAATGCGCAAGGCCATCCCTGGGTGATGTTCCCAGGGAAGTATAGGGCGCATATTATGATTACTCCGGTGAAGGAGAATTGACCCTATAGTTTTAAAACTCATGTGGGATCAAGTACCTTGATCAGTTACGCAATTTGACCATCTGTGAATTGTGAAGATTGAAGGTTTTCACCGCTAGCTGGAGTTGATTGTGTGATTACTTTATTGCCTATATAATAAGTATGACTTGCAATGACCAAATACAACAAATCTTTAGGAATATTCGGTAATATGTTCATCTCGTGAATCGGAAGTTCAACCCGGCTGAATGACCTGAAAACTATATACATGTAGGACACCATCACGGCCAACGTAATTACGAATTGCTGGATTTTCGAAATGTCTAAAAGCTTATAATTTTTGACTTCCTCTCCCATGAAGATGTCTATTAGCTTCGCATTCTCTATCTTTTTATTTATCTGAATTGCGCCAATGTTACTTACGTTTCTATTACTCCCAACATTCATTTTAAGTACGTTCTCATAAAGAGGCACGACTGATGAATTATCAAGTTTTTTAGACTTTTTCACCGTGTCATCCTTTCGATTTGTTTTTCTTCCTTTGGTATTATTAATCACGGGAGTTATTAACGCTGCGCCTATACTAATACCCAATAAAGCAAGTACCTCTTTGGGGATCCCAACCGCACTAGCATAATTTTCAGACTTATCAGATGGCAATCCACTGGCATATAGGGTATGTCCTTCTTTGTCATTTGAGTGCACGATACGGGTCAAGGTAAGGGTCAAGTGAGCACTGAGTATAATTACTGTCCAACACACCATTTGAATTCTTGATAGACTGTACTTATTTCGATTGCCATCAATAAAAAATGTGCGAGCGCCATGTTTTGTAAATTGCCCGAGCAAGAATAAGAATAAAGAAATCAAAGCTGCTGTGCACAGCCATCCAAGTAGCAAGTTGGAATCATATTCACCATGTCGTGCGAAAATTAGACCAATTATCAATAGCAATGCTAAGAACAGCATCCAAAGTGAAACCATCAAAAAATTTGAAACTTTATTGTTTGCCATAATTTTCATCTTTTAAAGAATTCTATTTTGTCGATTCTCCCATCTTTTGAATGAAAAATCATTCCATATAAAGATTTCTTATCACTGACTTCCAGTAAATGATCAGTTTTAAGGTTGACATTGAAATTCGATATTCTTTGAAGCACCAATTCCTGCTTTGATCCAAGTTTTAAACCAGATTCCGATATTCCGTCATAAGGACATTCTAAAATGATTTTTTGAATAGTGGGATTTCCATCAAAAGGTGATTTATCCGCCACCAAAGTAATCCCCGATGCATGGGTATAATGTACCTCTTCATAAACTTTTCCACCCAATTTGATCGGTACGTTTTGACTTGCCCAGTCACCATCTACAGTCTCTTTTGCATCTGAGAATTTGCTTTCTCCAGGGGTCAGCCCTTCAACCTTCTCAAATGCAACCCAAGCGTCTTGCTTGATCAAGAAAGAACTTGACTTGTGTCTACATGAGCTAAATCCGAGGATAAAGATCAATGAAAAAAGAATCAGTTTAATCTTCATCACAAAAGCTCAAAACCCAATTAGGTTTCCAAAGGATTTTGGAGACAACGAAATACCAATGAAGAATTTTGGAACATACTCCTTATCAGCATTTTCCTTCAAATATTCAATTGTCTTTGTCAAGTCTGCACTATTTATGGGATCGATTGAACTAGTAACCTCCTCAAGTCTACGCTGCATCACAAAACCAGCATTCAAAGTAAAACCCCTTGTTAGTGCAAATGAAATACCACCGAAGATTCCTTCAAGTGGATCCTGAGATAGCCTTAGTCCTCCAACCAAACCAAATCTTTCTTCCAATGGCACACCGTTGTTCCTGTTGAAAATGGATTGAAAGGAATAGTTGTCTCTGCCAAATGGGTAAAATTCTATCATGGCGAACGACTTTGCCTTTAGTTCGACTCTTTGAGTTGAATCGACTTCAATTTTGAAGGTGTCGTTATCGTCACCAGAAATACTCACGTCTTGACGATCAATTTCGTTTATTGAAAATCCAACTCTGGCTTGAAGCATTACTTTTTGGTGAATAGAAAACTCAAGGTCCCCTGAAGTCAGATTTGAGATTTTAATTGTTGTTGGTGGTTTAATCTTATAAGGATCTAAAAGCATGAAACTAATCTGAATCTTACTTTCTTCACCTGACACTTTTATTGCCGCTTCTTTACTATCTTCTTCAATAAAAAAGTCCTTTGATAGTTCTTTAAGTTCATTGAAACTGGACTCAAAAGCTCCAGTGGTATTTTCTATCGAGACTTTCGAGTTATTAAGTCCGGCTTTGGAGCCTAAAGAAATGACCAAAATTTCTTTCGTGTTGTAAAAATATTGTTGATAATTTTTTCTTTCAGGGTTTCTCCCTCTGTTACCGATTAGAATGGAAAAGACCGATCCCAGCTCACTAAATTCAAGATTTTGAGAAGCAATTTTCGATTTGATCGAAGACAATTCTAAGGCTATTTCTGATCTTCTTTCCTTGAGAATTCTCAGAAACTCAATTTTATTTTCGTAGAAGCTTTTCAGTTGCCCAATGAGTTCTTGATAGTTTTGATTAAAAACCTGACTAAGTTTTTCAATTGTCTTTTTGGAATCTTCAATTTGTTTTTCTGTATCTGACTTTCTCTTGTTCAAATCCTTTTTTTGTGCAGCAGTTAGCCCAGGTTTTTTGAGATCGTTTTTAATCTTTACCAATTCCTTATCTAATTTTTCTTTTTTGTCTGTTTCGTCCTTTGTTTTGTCTTCTAATTCTGAAGCATTAGCACTCAAACCCACGATACTTTGGCTTGATTGTGTAAATGCTGAGAAGCCGGATGCATTGGTATTCTGGATTGAAAAGGAGAGCTTTTGTGTTGTTTTGTCTATATTTTCAATCTGGCTTTTAAGTGCACCTAAAGATGCCGTATTCTGATTGATTGCTGTTAGATTGGCCAACTCCAAGGCAGCAACAGCAGCATTATAGAAGTTCAACTTTTGATCTAAGACTTTTTCTTTGTCTTGTAATCCCTTGATTTTTGAACTATTACTTGGATTGAGTTTTTGTAAATCCAAAGGATTGGCCAGGAAAATTATACCCGCCTGTTCTTTTTTCTTTATTGTTGCTCCTCCACTACTTAAATCGATATACTTGTTAATCCATTTTTTTACATCACCCAACCCAGACTGATCATTATTAGGCAGAATCTCTTGTAATTTAGAAAGTAGGTGGCCTAAGCTAACCTTGTCATAAATGGGTTGTACACCTTTTTTAATGTTATTCTCGACATCCGTAATACTATAGAAATCGCTAATCTTAATCTGAGTTGAAATCTGTTGATTTCGCTTGTAGTTTGGGAAGTCTTGGGCTGTGATGCCGCTCACGATATTGCTTAATGCGATGATTGATATAAATAATTTTTTCATGTTTGTAATGTTTAAATCCATCGGGTCAAATCAGCATAAACTCTCTGATTTAGCCTTACTGCTTTGTTTCCAGAATAGTAGCCTTCGGCATGAATGCCGATGACATATATTTGTGAATTGATTCTTATGAAAATGGGTGCACCACTTGCACCCTCTTCAGTGTCTAGGTTATATTGAATTGAATCCTGGTCATAACTAGTGGTACCTCCACTGTGGAAGTAGAGGCGATCACCATAACTGCCGTATTCCGAATATCCGGCAATGTTTAGAAGAGCATTGGACAAATCTGAATTTGATAGGTTGCCCATTCCTAAAAAACCTGTGCCTGCAAAAGAGCTACCTAAACGAATTATACCATAGTCATTCTTAAGCGATTGATCATTTTCAAAGTCATCGTTATAGTTGAAAGCTGAAGTCTGCTTTGTTCCAAAGGGTCCTCCTCCTGAACTGTAACCAGGGATCACATCAATAGTCTCAACTCGACCATATTGTTTGTGATAAAGATTATGAGCCGCGGTCAGGACAACATCTTTGCCAATAAGCGTTCCGGTACCAATACCAGAAGCTCCATTAGACCATCTCATTCTTAGCTGGCAAATACAAGACCATGGAAATTCATGGGTTTTATCTATTGCAACCCAATCAGGAACTCCCGAGCCGGTGATCTTATTGACAAAAATGTCAGAGTTTGAATCACTTGGGACAGATTGATCAGGGACGCGCTCAATTTCTGCGACAAATTTTGATTTCCTTTTTTTAGGTGCTCTTTCACTTTTCGGTATAAGTTCTCTGATCAATTCATCAGCCTTGACTTTACCATAGCCATTATGCGGTTGCCATTGTTTCAAATCTGTAAAATCCAGTAACAACTGTCTGTCAAATGAATTTTTGGGTGATTTTTGCATTTGAAGTGCAATCAACCCAGTTATATGCGGAGCAGCCATGCTTGTGCCAAGCATTTCCATGGTGCCCTGAGACCTTGCCGATGCAGCAGAAATCCCTTGAGATATTAGCCTTTGACCTGGAGCAATCAGATCTGGCTGATGGATTTTGTTTGAATTTCTTGAAGGTCCCCTTCCGCTGTAATCAGTTGCTGGCTTTTCTGGAGTACCAATATTATAAGCACCTACACTTATTGTTCTTTCACCTGTGCTAATTGAATTGAGGGTACATTCTTCGGTCGCATCTGTCTCACTGATTGTCGATCTATGCGATTCAATGTCTCTCTCAATCCATGCATCATATTCTATTCCGTCTGAGCCTGATAAGACGACAGTCCAATTTCGGTTAATCAATTCTCTTACTCCAGGATCGCTGTTGTAGAAAAGTATGTTGATTTCATTTTTGCCATTATTGGGGTCATGAGATCTATGAATCATCCGTCCAAGAACTTGACCATCATGCTTTAGTATTACTACCTTATTTGTACCAACCGAGGGCAATTGCTGTTGATTTGGCAGGCTAAGTGACACGGTCAAGCTACCTGTACTATCCTTATACCATATCTGCAACTCATTATCCGTGAGGTCAGAGTGCTTAATTTCCCAAGTAAATGAGGCTTTACCATCTTTTAACCTACCATGAGTATGGGCTCTTTTATCTTTATAGTTACCAGCCGAAACAACTATGCTTCTGTCATTTCTGTCTTCCAAGAGTGCATCCAGGCCTTGTTCAACCAAGGTAGAACCGTCTTTAGGCCCTCCCCATGTTCCCAAGCTTATATTAATCACACATGGCAGCCCCATTCTATCAGCTTTTGCAAAAATGTAAGAGGCAGCATCCAGTACATTAGCGGAGTTGGCGAAAGATGATACTTCATTTTGATTGTTCGCATTTAGATGCACAAAGACAATATCTGATTGCGGTGCTAGACCCTGAACACCAGTAGCACGACCATTTCCAGCCGCAATATCCATGACATGAGTTCCGTGAGCCCCTCTAGTAGGAGAATAGAGCAATTTTTGGTAAGGGTCTGATGACCGAAGAGCTATGTCCAATTCTGACTTGTCAATTTCCCTACCATAGTTATAAGGCTTCGGGCTTCTTATATCTTTTGAACTGCCACCTGCACTTTGATCCCATAAGTACAAAATTCTAGTGCTCCCATCATTGCTTCTGAAATTATGATGTCTAAAATCGCACCCAAAATCAATTATCCCAATAATCACATTCCGTCCATCTGTAGGTGCAAAATCTGACTTTATCAAACTGCCTAGCCTAGACTGAGTTGCCTCCATTTCTTTAATAGAGAACTCCAAATCTTGCCTGATCCTAGTCGATAATTTAAGGCTACCAACAGTCTTTCTGATGCTCGATAAAAGCTTTATAAGCACTTTTGGATCACTCAACCCACCGATATCAACTAAACCAGTGCAAATTCCATTTACTCGATTTACTAGCTTAAGATTTTGATGCAATGGCTGGTTATCTCTTTCCAGTTTGAACATCACTCTTAATTCGTTTTGATTGCTTTCAACACTTGGATTGGCAATAGATTCCAATCTAGGATTAATCCCGGCTGACCTACGAACAATATAATCCACTAATTGAGGGTCAAATAAATCTCCCGCCCAGTTTAACTCTTCAACAGTGAAATTTGATTTAGTATCAGTCGTCATCGGTTACGCTTTGCTATTGATTTATCATTTAGTTGAAAAAATATCTCGTTGGCATTAGGACGCCATATCCTCTGTCATTTTCATGATAACCGTTTTGGGAGGCCATTCGCAGAATATGCTGCCTCATGTCTTCACAATGATTGATTGGTGTGTGGTTTGTGGGGTTTGCTTTGTGCTTGGCCAAAATCAAAGCAGCAATTCCAGCTACTATTGGCGTGGCCATAGAGGTTCCATCAAGTAATGCATATCCCCCGTTTTTATACGTAGACCATATCTTCACTCCCGGAGCCATAACATCGATCTCTCCTCCTCGTGAAGAAAAACCTGCAGGGTTACCATTGGCATCATGAGCTCCAACAGAGATGACACTTCCGTAAATTGCTGGGGCATCTATATTGTTGGGTAACCGTGAACCGCTGTTCCCAACTGCACAAATTACACTTACACCTGCCGCCAATGCTCGATGAACACTTTCATATAAATCTAAGCTAGAAGCCGAAGAGCCTAAGGACATAGAGATTATATCGGCCCCTTTGCTTACCGCCCAGTCGATACCATCTGCAACCTGGCGAAGAGTTCCTAACCCATCATTACCCAGAACTTTTCCAATTATCAATTCACATTTCGGAGCCAAACCAATAAACCCCTCACCATTTCTTCTGGCTCCGACAATGCCAGCACAATGTGTACCATGACCATTGAGGTCCAAGATACCTTGACGGGTGAAGTCCTTGCTACTGACTATGGCATCTCTGAGATCAACATGATCCTCATCAATTCCGGTATCAAGAACTGCAACTTTAATCCCTTCACCTTGAGTATTTTTCCAGATCTCAGGAATTCCTAATAAATCTTCAGCCCAATTAATGGTCTCGCCAGATTTTTTTACTTCTTTAAGTTCGTCACCTGTACACTCTTTGTTTACCACGTGGGTGCCTATTCGAGCCAATGCTATCTGTTTCATGATTTTTTTCATTTATGGCTCAAATAGAAAAAGGTAACCTCTATCTAATTTTTTTTTATTGATTAGGCTTATAAGTTTTTATTAATTAGAATATTAATAAGAGGTTACCAATTAGATATTAACCAATCAATAAATAAATGAACGATCTGTTAACAATTTCACAGATCAGAAAAAACGAATCAGAGGCCTTCGAGCGGATATACATTCTTTATCGGGATGAGTTCTGCCTATGGTTGAGAAAAAGAACAGCATTGACTTTGGAAGAATCCAAAGAGATTTATCAGTTAAGCATGGTGATCCTCTATGAAAATATCAGAGACGGTAAGCTCACAAATCTTACTAGTACGTTGAAAACCTATCTGTTCTCCATTGGGCTAAATAAGGCACGTGATTTTAAAAAAAGTCGTGAAAAATATAATGCTAATCTGGACCCATTGAATCTCCAATTATTTACCGAAGATGTGTCCCAGGAAGAACTAGAAGGAAAGTTTCAGGTCATTGAAAAATGTTTGGAACAACTAGGACGGCCGTGTAAGGAAATTTTGATAGACTTCTATTACTTCAAATTCAATATGAAGGATATTGCCCAACGATTCGGTTATAAGAATCCGGATTCAGCGAAAAACCAAAAAGCCAAATGTATTAAGAAGCTCAAAGTTCTGGTTTTTAATCAATTACAACATGTGGCGTGAAAAGTGACGAATCCTCAAATATTGACGAAAAAATCTTTCGCTTTCTGAACAATGAGATGACGAATGAAGAAGCGAAGGATTTTTCGAAAATGATGGAATCAGATTCAGATTTGAAAACTCTGGTAGAATCAAATCATGAAATTTATGAAAGTATCAAACGAGCTGGCAGAAATGAGTTAATCCAGAGACTGAAGCTTGCAGACGAAAAAATGGCTCCAATTGATGATGAGTCAACTCGATTATTTCCGAACAGGCAGATTGTCATAAGACTTGTAGCTGCGGTTACTCTTTTGCTTGCAGTCTCAGCTATAGTCCTCTTGAGCTCTAGAAGCAATGCGTCTAGCGACAAGTTGTTCGCGGAGTATTTTAGTCCCATGGAACGAATTTTACCTTCTTCCGGAAGAGGCCTTGACAAAGCTGATCAGTCCGATAAGGCTATAGAATTCTATCTGGAGGGGAACTATGATGAGTCTATAGAGATCCTGGAAGAAATTATTCAAGCGCCTAGCGACCCCTTGATGCTGTATCTAGCAACAGCCAATCTAGCATTAGGCGATCAGGAAAAATCAATTTTGCAGTTGGAACAATATCTTAATACAGCAAGTGAGTTAAGAAATGAAGCCATGTGGTTTATTGCACTGGCATACCTTAAGGCAAATAAACAAGAACAAGTGATAGCCTATTTAAACCAAATCAAAGAAGGCCATTTTTATAAGCGATCTGCAGACGGACTAATGGAGGAATTGAATTGAGCCGGTTACCTTTTAGTGGAGAGCCATTAATAGGAAACAAAACATCAAAATTATGATTCAATCAAGTGATTATTCAGTACAACCGGTAATTATCAAACAAGATGAAAATGGTCAGGTGCAAGATCCAAGGACCAGTTCAGCTCCGGGTTACATTTCAACAACCAAGTCAATTCTAGGAGACAACGGCCAGGAATACAATTATAATGGTGGTCTTCCTGACGGCACTGATGTAACGTTTGACTCATTTGGGTATGATGCTCTCAACGTTCGGCCAAGTTAACACTGAAAAGTATATATCAATCAAATTATAACATGGAACAACAAAACAAATACATCGAACGAATTTTAAAGGATCAAGAGGCACATATCAATCAATTGGAACCTGGACAAGTGGTCGATCCAAGAGAAGGACAACTTAGTCTCAATCCTGAAGAGGAATTATCCATGACCAAATTTGTAGATCACTGTGAAACACAAGAAAGGATGATTTACCATGGTCTTTTTAAGAACGGACAAAAAGTTTGGTTTAAAGCAACCGGTGATAGACGATTTGTTGTTTATGCCTTTGAACGATATTCTGATTGTTAATCTTTATTGGTTTCAGTAGACAATTTACGGTAATTCAACACGAAGAGTACCATTATTAAAATCCCAGCACCAATCAGAATTTGATGATTTGGCTTCTGGATCTTGGCACTTTCGTGTTGAGTGACCGTATAACCAGCCCAATAAAATGGGTGACTCAAATATGGACCAGCCTCAGATATACCTGATCTCTTGGCGTTGTTCAATGACATTGACACATCCTGGCCTTGAGAAAAATTATCATAGAATTTCATCATTAAATTAGCACTGCTCTGGTCGTCCACTTCCCATAGTGTACTTATTACACTTGCAGCTCCAGCCATGAAAAAGTTTCTTGTAAGAGAATAAGTGCCCTCACCTCTTTTTTCCGTTCCTATACTAGTGGCACATGCACTTAACACCACAAGCCTGTCATCCAGCACGTATTGAGGAATTTGATATGCATAAAGTCTACTTTCCGTACCCTTCTTTATACTATCATTCTGAAGTAGCAAATATGATTTAGCCGGGTCTTTATCATTAATGCCATGGGCAGCAAAATGCAAAATTTGATGATTCGAGAACTTTTGGTCAAATACGGTCAAGTTCGAACCAGTGCCAAAATAAAACTCCCCGTCAAAGTGTTCTTTTATACCATTGATTTCTTTGGCCGCTCCTGGAATAAGACCTGATTGTCTTGTAGCTGCAATACTGGTTGTCTGGTTGTCCGTGAAACTGAATGCCAGGACTGTGGGTCGGGTCATTTCGGTGTTCTTCAGATTATTCAATGTGAATGATTTTGAATAATTAATAGCGCAATGACTTAATAGATAGTCAAGGCGGCTATAATCCAACATTTTGGAAGAATTTTCCGAAACCAACAAGGCTGCAAAAGGGACTCTTTCCAGTTTTCCATCAGCCACAATGGAGATTTCCCGGATACGATCTAAGTTGTCTTTAATCAGACTTGGAATCAATTTATCATAGAGTTCATAGGCCAGCGTAGAATAGTTAATATAGTCTTGAAGCTTCAAACTGGGTGATTCCAATTGAAGCCAAAATTTCTTGAGCGTTGTATCTAGTTCTTCCAATCTTTGATAGCAGATTTGAGATTGGCCATTATATACCACCATTATGTATACATTACCCGTACTATCCCCTTCAAAGTATTGCAAGAAAGCTCTGTCAGAATTGTCAGAAAATTCCAGCAATGCACTCAAATCTGCTGATTCGAACTTTGATTTAACGGGTATCGACTTTTCGAGTTCTTGCTTCAGCGAATCTTTCTGAGCCAAAAGCCGGGTCATTTCAGCCTTTAGTTCAGCTACCTGTGTTGAATCGGAATGACTTTCAAGGGTTTTATTTTCTAATGCCAGTCTGATGGATTCAAAGTTCATATTTATTTCAACCTCCTCTCGTCTGATGTCATTCATCCTTGAAGAGTTATTTTCATTTAGATCACGCTGCAAGTATTCGACTAACATCTGTGATTTGCCATCACTCATCAACGACCATATTCGTTCTTTTAAGTAAGGGGCATTGGATTGTTTGTAACCAATCAAATAGGACTCAATTGCATGATCAAAAACCTCTCTATTGTGTTTGGACAAAAAGAGTTTTGACTCTTCCTGCTCAAAAGCAAGTCTATTCATCCTTATCAATTCTGTAGACAAGTCAAAATGCCGCATGGCACTGCTTTGAAACTCTTCCTTTAATGAATCACGGGAGATAGCAATTGACTTTATTAATTTTGCCTTGGCCCTAAAAGTTCTTAATACAGAATAACTAACAGGCACGTTTTCAATTTCAGGAGTCGACAAAGGGTTCTGCGAATTGAAGTCCTTGACCTGCGCTATAACGGCCAAATGGAAGTAGTTTAAAGCTTCTAAGGGATAGCCAAATTTTTCATGCAATTCTCCCAAAAACCTAAAGGTCTCTCCTACTACAAAGTGTTTTTCTCCATAATTATTCTTTAAACGCCTGATTGACAAACATTGATTTAGGTACTGCTTGGCCTTGTCGAAATTACCTTTTCTACTCTCGAGAAGTCCTAAGTTCAACAGGCTATTTGAAAGAGAGATTGATGAATCTCCAAAATGCAACCTGCTTAACCTCACAGTTTCTTTATAGACCTCCTCAGCTTTCAGCAAACTCCCCTCACCGAAATAAATGGAACCTAACGTCCCTAAAGGAATAATCATTCTTTGAGAGTTACTCGGGTTTTTGCTAAGAATATCAATTGTCTTTTTAATGTGTACTCTAGCACGGTGATAGTCGAATCGATTAAAATAAATATTAGCCAGAACATTATTAGAATTCGCAATTTGCCGCTCAGAAGTGTCAGGAAGTTTATCATATACTTCAATTGATTTAAGCGCATATAGTTCAGCATTTTCGTAATCGGTTTGTTGTCTATATGCAATTGCCAGGTTGTAATATGATCTAGCAACGAAAGAAGATACCTCACCATGATTCAACAGGAAAACTCGGAGTGCTTTTCGGTGATAAGCCTCCGCTCTCAGGTAATCTGACAACAGCCAATGGTATACGTCACCAATTCCCTGTAGAGACTCTCCTACTAACACATGATCCGGCCCTAGAACTGATTCTCTTATTTTCAGTGCAAACTGGTGGCTTTTTAAGCTTTCTTGAGCATTTCCATTTCTATCAAGTAATTCACCCAAAACAAAATGGTAGTCACCTAAAACCAAGTCATCCGTGAGGCCCAATTCATCTATCATCACCTTGGCAGAATCCAAATGCATTTTTGTCAATGACAATTTCGATAACCTGCGATTAATCCTAGCTAATTGACAATGGAGAAAAATACTTTCAAGTTTTTTTGCTTTTTGGTGGTCGGAAAATTTGTGTGATCTCAATAAGCCTTTAGCAGTCTCATAATCGCCATGCCTAATCAGAGAGTCAATTGTAGAGAAATTTGACCTTTCGGTATATAACTTTTGCGATTCAATTTGGGCATTTAATGGAATTAACCGAACAAACAGGAAGATAAGTAAGAAGTAAAAAACAAACCTGAATTTCATTAGGTTACCTTTGATAAATAACTCTATTAATATATAAATCAAGCATAATTATTTTTTTCATGAAAAAAATCACATATAAAATAGTCCAAACCTATCCCCACATAGACCAAATTTCAACACAAGGTTTGTACTATCAAGCTCCTTATCTCTATGAAAGCTCAGGTGGTATCGGCAAATCCCTCGTGAGAAAAATTATACTTGAAAACAATGAAATAGAAAGAGAGATCAAATTACCTGATTTCTATTATGCTGAGGGACTTACTGTTGTTCAAAACAAACTTTACTTATTGACCTGGAGATCACAAAAGGGTTTTATTCTTGATAGAGCCAGTTTGGAGTATTTTGGAGAATTTTCATATGACGGACAAGGGTGGGGATTGACTCACTCTGGTGATGTTCTCTATAAAACTAATGGATCAAATCTAATAGATTGTGTGAATGTAGAAACAATGAACGCGTGGTCAAATCACCTCGAAGTGGTGAATGATGTTACACGGCCAGTGAATAGCTTGAATGAGATTGAGTTTGTTGAATCACACAACGTCATTTACGCAAATGTGTTTACCGGCAGGCACCAAAACAGCCTTTTAAAAATAAATGCGTCCAATGGCCAAATCATTTCAATTCTTGATCTAGAGGACCTGCTAGAAAGAGAGGGCTTTCCGGGAAAACTGAATGGAGTTGCATATAAAGAAGACACGAACACATTTCTTATCACAGGTAAAAACTGGAAGACTATCTATGAAATAAGTATTGAATAATGTGATCTAGGAAGTATTTGCTCATCAAAGATATCACTCACTCCTCAACGCATTCACTGGATTCCCTAAGGCCGTTTTAGCCGATTGATAGCCTACAGTAATCCATGCGATGATGGCTACTAAGATTGCCGGAACAACCAATACAAATACTCCAACATTAATTTGATAGGCAAATTCGTTGAGCCATTCTTTCATCACAAAATAACCCGCTGGAATTGCGACAATCGAACCAATCAATACGAGCTTAGTGAAGTCACCTATAATAAGCATGGTAAGATTTCTGACTGAAGCACCCAGCACTTTGCGTACGGCAATTTCCTTGAATCTTCGTTCCAGTGTAAAGGCAGCCAAAGCAAACAAACCAAGACAGGCGATTGCAATTGCAAGACCCGATGAAACAGTGAACATTCTCCCAAACCTTCTTTCGTCATCATACAAGCGATCAAAAGAATCATCCAAAAAGAAATAATTAAACGGCTCGTCAGGTGCAAATTGATTCCAGGCGCTCTCAACTGCTGCTACCACCTCTTGATAGTTCCCATTCACCTTAATGGAAACAAAACCCGCTGCAAACCAATCTTCTTCATATTGCGGAACATAACCCTCCTTATTTTGATAGCGGATAATCATAGGTCTTATATCTGATTTCAGCGATGAATAATGAAAGTCTTTGACCACACCGACCACCGGCAACCTTTCTCCATCTCCTCGAGTGAATAGCCGTCCGAGTGGATTTCCTCCTAGCCATTCAGCAGCTTTTTCATTGATGATAATTGCCGCAGAATCCGTTGCGAATTCATCATTGAAATAGCGTCCATCAACCAAATCTATATCCATAGTATTAAAAAAGTCGCTGGAAGCTATGAGGTGTACAAAGCTTAGATTTTTGGAGTTCTCTTCCAGAGTTTGATAGCCCCATGTGTTCATTCTGCCTGATAGGTAACGGTCAGAGTGACTAATACTGACCACATTCGGATTTCGGGCAATTGTATTTTTAAAGGCAGTCAATTTACCTTCTAGTGCTCCACTGTTGCTGATCGAAAGTACCTGCTCTGCGTTTAATCCGAGCTTCTGTGAACTCATAAAGCGTAATTGGGTGAAAACCACAGTAGTGCTAATGATTAGGAAAATTGAGATGGCAAATTGAAAAGCGACCAATCCCTTACGCAAAAAAGCATTTCCAGCTCCAGCTTTGATTTCTCCCTTTAGCGCCTTAATTGGCTTGAATGCAGACAGATAAAAAGCTGGATAACTACCTGCCAAGAATCCCACAATCAAGACCAGAACAAGAAGATTCAATAGTGTTCCAGGCGCTAAAAGGTCATTGAGAATAAAATCTCTATTGGCTAATCCATTGAATCCATCAAGGGCCAGCGCAGCGATTCCTAATGACAAAATCATTGCAAACACGCTGATAATCGTAGACTCAACCAGGAATTGACTGATGAGTTGTTTTCTTAAGGAGCCAAGAACCTTGCGCATGCCTACCTCCTTAGAGCGTGCGGCAGACCGGGCCGTGCTCAAATTCATAAAATTGATACAGGCTATGAGTAGTATAAAAACACCTACGCCCGAGAAAATATAGATGTTATTAATGTCACCATTCGACCCAAGTGCAAAACTTGGATAATAGAGATGCAGGTCAGTCATCTTTTTCAGTGAAAATGTGGGCACATAAGACATATTAGCCAGCATTTCATCGTAATTGTCATAATCACTGTACTTTAACATCTCATCTCCTGCATACTTTCTTTTGAACTCAGGAAACTTTTCTTCCAAAGCCTCCCTTGAAGCACCGGAAACCAATTTTGCATAAGTCCAGAAGTTGTTTGCCGTCCAATTTCCAATTGTTACCCAAGTGTCATGCGGATAAGCATTGATGTATTTATAATAGAAGTGCGTATTTTTGGGTGGGTCAGCGATTACTCCTGTGACCTTTGTTGTTCTACCATTGAATTGGATGAACTCACCGAAGGCCGAACTTCCTCCAAAATATTTTTCGGCTAATGATTTAGTGAGTACTATCGAATTGGGTTCGGTGAGGGCGTCATCAGGATTTCCTTCAATGAAATCAATAGTGAATACCTTGTGGAAAGTGGAATCTGCCGCAAACCCATTGGGTTCTCTGAACACCATATCCCCTACTTTAAAAGTGCTACTCGATGGGCCAGACAAACGAACGATCTCTTCGATTTCCGGAAAGTCCATTTTCGCTTGAATGCCCAGTCTGGCCGGTGTCCAATTTCCACTTTGGCCATTGGCGAACCGATAGATCCTATCTGAATCGTTATGGAACTTGTCATAACTCAATTCATTTGAGATGTAGAGTACAATGAGAAGGCAGGCAGCAAGCCCCAGTGACAGACCGGCTATATTGATGAAACTGTAGAATTTATGCCTATAGAGGCTTCTCAATGATATTTTAAAGTAGTTTTTGAACATGGCGATGTTGTTAAGTGAGTTGATGTCATTAATTCCTTTGATGTATCGAAGTCGAAAGAACCGAAGCACGTCCCAGCCGAATTTCCTTCTGGCCATTTTGGCTTCTCCCTGGGCAATTCGCTTTTCGAAGAGTTCGAAAATATCCCCTTCAATGATTTCGAGGGCCCTTGGCTTGCAATACCAACGGAGTAACCTCAATGCCCATTTAGGCGGTTGAATATCCTGTCGGTCCATAGTTTACTCCAAAATCAATAGGCCCAATCTGGTTGTACAAATTGTTGCGCTGTGAATGAATAAAATCCAGAGCTCCCTTGCCTGCCATGGTGATGTTAAAAAAACGTTTTCTCCTACCTCCTCTTTCTTTTGTAGCACCACCGATATGAGACTTCAGAAATCCTTTGGTTTCCAAACGGTCCAACGCGGAATGCACCGCACTAATGTTAATTTTCCGACCCGTCTGAGATTCGATTTCTTCCATCACACTAATCCCGTAGGCATTATCGTGAAGAATGGCTACCACCAGTAGCACCAGTTCTTCAAACTCACCAAGGTTTACTCTATGCATGACCGATTACTATTTTCTTTAAAAAATCTTTTCGTTTCTTATTACTACAAGCATGACTAGACTCAATAATTATTCTTTACCCATTTATCTTCAGGAGCCATAAGCATCAAGTCGTGATTCATAATTTCTCTCTTTTCGTATTCTGATACTTTTAGCTGTCCACCTTCGATTAACTTCCTGAGAGGTCTCATATCAATAACTGCCCACTTCTCTCTTTTCCCTACCGTCATAAAGGTTCTGGAACTCTCATAGTCCTTTGAATCTATTTTATCTTTACCCAGCCAATATCGTCTCATATACCGTATATAGATGGCCTTCTGATTCATCTCATTGGCCAGTTCATCAACCAGATGTCCCACATCCTGATATCCTAATGGACTAGTTACTTTGGAAGTATGGTAGCTACCCATTTTAACTATCACCTTAGGGGATTCACCTTTTGAAATAGCGTCATCAATGTTCTGCTTTAAATTGCCTCTCATATAATTGATCCGCTTTGTATTGTTCGCTTTGTAGTCTTTTTTCTCATACGCACAGTAAATTTCCCATGAGATTTTTAACGCGTTTATGATCGCTTGAGCAGCTTCATTTTCTGCGCTGAAACTGCCAAAGTATGAGCTGATTTCATCGGATTCCAATGACTGGCAACTTCTACTTGATTTCAGTTTTGACCAGGCTTTTTTTGCCCTTCCTGCAATTTCTTCCGTCACTTCATCGGGTTCATTCAGGGTTTCCAAAAGTTCATCGAAGAGCATAGGTGGTGCATAAGCAAACTCTTGATCAAGCCCCCAAAGGTCAAAACCCAATCTTCTTGCAGTTGCTAAAAACTCGGCATCCTCTACGCCTTTAAAAAAAGGTATCGGGTACTTATAATTTCTACTATTATACTTTTTGTACAAATCACTCAAATTGCTAACCGCCTGCTCAGGTTGGGCTGAGTTTCTTTTTAAGATTTTGGCGGACTCAGGCCCCACTTCTACTGCTAACTTGTCAAAACCAAATCTGGAAGCTTTTTTCAATATCTGTTTAAAAATGATGGCGGACTGTCTGGAGTTGTGAAGCTCACCATAAGCTATGTAATGAGCACCTTCCAATTCTTTTTTTAAAAATTCGGCACCCTCACCTTTCAGTTCGGAATCAAGATCAAAGTACAGGGTATTTTCAGCTATATGACTTACAGTGAGTTCAGATTGTCCATTTGTATAGTGAATCTGACAAATCAGCAGACTCAACAAAATGATTAATACCGAGTAATTCCGACTGTGCATTTCCAACACTTTTATTTATTTCACAATAGTAAATCAAATAGATATCTTTCACTATTGCAAATGAAATACATCACATATGTACTGAACTGGGATATTTAAGACTTGAATTGGTATTCTCTGCTAATAACCTCGTTGAAGATCGACTAGGTGCAAGAACTTCTCCCCGTCTCTCAACCTCCTGCAGTTTTCCAGTACTAACTTCATGGCTGAAGCCGGGGTGGTCACACTAGCGATATGAGGTGTAATGGTAATCTTAGGATGACCCCAAAATGGATGGTCGCTGGGTAATGGCTCTTCTTTAAACACATCGAGCATAGCACGGGAAATAATTCCTTTCTCAAGAGCATCAAGCAAATCCATCTCGTCTAAATGAGCTCCACGCGCTACATTAATCAGAAATGCACCAGGTTTAATCTGACCAAACAAGTCCTTGTTAAGTATGTTTTCAGTCTCTGAAGTTACTGGAAGCAAATTAACCAGTACATCAAGATCTTTTAAGAATTCCGATCTATCGGCTCCGTTAAAGGTAGCTACTCTATCAATTTGTTTGGAACTCCGACTATAACCAGACACCTCGAAACCTGCACCTGAAAGAGTTCTCGCCAAATGTCCACCCAGTTCCCCTAGTCCCATCACCCCTACCCTTAGATTTGGATAATGATGACGTTCCCATTTGGCTTGTTTTTGATTCTCAAGAACATGCAACAGATTCCTTTGATGCATCACTACGGCCATCATGACATAATTCGTCATATCCCCCGTTAATCTTTCATCTACAATGCGAGCCACCGGAAGGTCCAGAGGTATTTGCGAATCTCCTAAAAGATGATCAACACCAGCTCCTATTGAACTAATGAACTTCAGATTTGGCAATAATTCAATTATTCCGGCTGGCAATGGTTTCCACACCAACAACACCTCGACATTTGACAAGTCTGATTCTGTGGGCCATACATGTACTGCTGAAACCAAGTTGCTTTTTGACAACCCTTCAACCCAAGCTTTGGGCGGCCAGTTTCCTGTTGATAAGAGAATTTCCAAGGTCAATTATTTGGTCGCAATAAACGAAAATATCGCTGATTCATATCATGAAATTACGATTGCAAGCATGCTTAGCCCTCTAAATGAATACCGGTTGTGATTCTCGGGTTGATAAAGAGTTTCAAAGTCTCTACCTTCCATAAACTGCATCTATGCGTTCAAGACGAAACTTTCTGAAGGGAACTGCAGCTTTGGCCGGTACAACAGCGCTTGGCGGTCTTTATTCTATGCCTCATAATGGTACAATTCCCGTTGATCTGACAAAAGCAAAAACTGATGACGAGCTATTTGCTTTGGTTCGAAGACAATTATTAATCCCAATAGAACGAATTTATCTGAATACCGGGAGCCTTGGACCAAGCCCAATTTCTGTTTTGGATGCTGTTAACAATGCCATGCGTCAGTTAGAGGCTAACCCTGTAGGGCAGAACTGGGGCGAGCTGGGAAAAGCCATGGAAGGGGTTCGGGAAAAGGTAGCAGATTTTATCAACGCTTCAAAGGAAGAAATACTACTCACCCGCAATACCACCGAAGGGCTGAGTCTTATCAGTTCATCGTTGCAATTGAACACTGGGGACGAAATTCTGACAACGACCAAAGAACACGGTGGCGCACTCACTGGAATGCAATTTGCAGAAAAGACCAAAGGAGTTGCGTTGAAAAAGGTAGAAATCCCCGCTCCTGCTCAAAGTGTTGAGGAAATAGTGAGTGCTGTTTCGAATGGCATTACTGACCGCACTAAATTGGTAATTCTAAGTCATGTGAATACAGCTACCGGATTAGTGATGCCGTTTGCTGAGATAGCAAAGGTTACTAAACCCAAGGGAATTGTATTGGTGGCTGACGGTGCCCAGGCCCCGGGAATGATTAAAGTCGATGTGAAGGCTTTAGGTGTTGATGCCTATGCCTCCAGTGGACACAAATGGATTATGGGGCCCAAAGAGACCGGCTTTCTCTATCTCGGTGAAGAATTTTCAAATCAGATAACGAACGTCTTTACTCATTCGGGATTTGCCGCCTATTCTGCGGCATCGGGGACCAGGAATGTGGCCACTATTATTGGCTTGGGTGCTGCTATCGATTTTCATCAACAGATCGGAACGAAACGGATAGAAGGTCGGTGTAAAGAAATCAGGAATTACTGCCTGTCTGAACTTGAGAAATTGGATGGCCTACAAATCACCAGCCCTAAAGCAGATGCTCTTTCTTCAGGGATCGTGAGCTTTACCTTGAAGAAAGCCATTAACAAAGAGGTCTTTAACGACTTAAGAAAACAAGATATCATCATTAAACTTCTACCGGGAGGAAATGACCTGAGGATTTCCTGTCATATGTTTGTGTCAAAACAAGACATTGATAAGTTCTTGAAAAGCTTTCGCTTAATGATATAAGAGAGGCACTTCAAGGTAAGGTCAATAATGGGAACCACTCGAAGTCAATTTAGTACTTACTTACCCAATTGGAATCTTTCAGATAGAACCTCCAGGGTTTTAAGGCATCTTCTTCGGCATATTCTACTCCGATTCTGGTTGTTTCGACAATTTGGCTTTCACCTATTCTCGATCCGATATCTTCCAACCAGATGAGATCTCCAAGCAAGTCAATACCTGAGTGAACCCTGGCATCAAACCCTAATGCCTGGCCCAATACCCCTGGACCTGAAGTCAATCTTTTGTCAACTTCTTTCATTTTCCTTCTTGCAACCATCACGGGAACCCCATTTATAGGCTCTATTGCCCTGATCAAAACTGCATCAGCCAAATCGCTCCTATTGGTTACTACATTAAAGAGATGATATATTCCATAAATTAAATAGACATAAGCAGTACCACCTTGATTATACATGACCTCTGTTCTATTGGTTCTCTTACCATTGTTTGCATGACATGCTTTATCATTTCTTCCTGAGTAGGCTTCAACCTCGGTGATCAATCCTGAGGTCAATTTTCCATCAACAGCCGAACAAAGTTTCTTTCCCAGAAGGTCCTTAGCCACTTTTACGACATCTTGACGACTATAGAACTCCCTATTTAGTTTTAGTCCTGACATTTGGATTTAATTACAGATTGGTTCAATATCATTCATTTACAAAAAACATAGAACTTTATATTTCATAAGTCAGTATAGATAGACACTAAACCAACTATTAAACCATGAAAAAATCAATCCTTCTACTAGCGAGTCTGGCATTTTTCCTGATCACAGAATCGACTTTTGCTCAGCGGGTACCTGGAAGTCCCAGAGCTACAGTCAAACAAATGATTGGCAATACTACAATGGAAATCGATTATGGTCGGCCAAGTCTTGCCGGACGTGATGTGAACAAATTAATCAGAGACAATAGAGGCTCGGAAGTCTGGAGAACTGGGGCCAATACCAGCACCTCAATCACTTTCGACAAAGACGTCACTTTTGCCGGACAGTCATTAAAGGCAGGAAGTTATTCACTTTGGACAATTCCCGGGGACACTGAATGGACAATTGTGGTCAACACAGTAACAGGTACCTGGGGAACAGAATATGGTAAGAAAGTCCCTAAGGATTCAGATGTTTTCAGAGCGAAGGTACCAGTAACGAAAACCAGCGCGTCAGTCGAAACATTTACAATCAACATGACTGACTTTGATAACAAAAAGAAGGATAACGCCAACTTGGAATTGGCATGGGGTAATTTATCCGTTAAGATTCCAATCAAGGTGACCAATTAATATCAAATTAACTTGGTCCAAAAAACACTCAATAGACGTGGGTGCTCTATAGATTTTAGGGGCTTGTTCCCATTTACCGTCTATAGGATTTAAGATGATAATTGTTCTTGAATAATTGGGAGGAGTAAATATTTCTATTAATTTCCCGCCTCAGGTTAAGAAATAAACTAATCTGAATTCGGTTGAAAGCACTTGTGGTAATTCTGCAAGTGCTTTTTTAATTTGCAGGACATAAAACTAAAACACCATGAACAAAAGGAATTTATTATACACACTTATGGCTCTAACATTGACCGTTATGGTCAATGCACAGATAAAAATGCCAGCAGCAAGTCCTACTTTTGAATTGAAAGGAACAGTAGGGTTAGCAGAAGTTAAGGTAGTTTACTCACGTCCTAGCGCAAAAGGTCGAGAAGTTGCGGGAAACCTGATCCCTTACAATGAGGTATGGAGAACAGGAGCCAACGCCTCCACCAAAATCTCTTTCAGCCAGGACGTGAAGTTGAATGGCAACCCGGTTCCTGCCGGAGAATACGCACTGTATACTCAATTCACTGAAGAGACTGCTACGATCATTATCAGTAAGAATCTAACCTGGTGGGGATCTTTGGGCTATGAGGCGAAAGATGACCTGGTCAGATTTGAAGTACCTGTAAAGCATCCAAGTAGTCATTATGAGACCTTCACGATCAGTTTCAGTGATTTCACTTTGAATTCTGCAAATCTGAATATGAAGTGGGAACATACCAAAGCGATGTTCAAAATCGAAAATGAGGTCGACAAGTTTGTAATGGCTGACATTAAGGCTCAGGTTATTGATGCCACACCATCCAATCCAGGCGTTTACTTCCAGGCCGCAGGTTATTATTATGATAACAACAAGGATGCAAAACAGGCTCTGGAATGGGCGAACCAAGCAATTGAAGGAAGCGGTGATCAAAAGAAATACTGGGAATATCACCTGAAAGCAAAGCTTCTTGCACGTCTCGGGTACAACAAAGATGCGAAGACGGTTGCTAAGGAATCAATGGAACTAGCAAAAGCAGGTGGTAATCCTGATTATGTCAGACTCAATGAAAAGCTAATTGCAAGCCTTAAGTAAGAAAAGCATCAAATCATCAAAAGGGAGCAATTGCTCCCTTTTTTTATCGATACGAGACCAACAAATACATATCGATTGACTCAGATTCACAACCATGAAAAACTGAGTATTGTTAAAATCATTTGACTACTACTTCCCAGGCTCCGGGATTTCCTTTAGTCGTCATTCTTATCACATATGGAACATCCGCTGAGATCCACAGGGTTTTATCCCTTACTCCTTTTGAATTCACCTTCCAGGTATCGAAAGATTTTCCACCGACTTCAATCGTCTCTCTTTTTTCCACCTTCACATTAGCCCATATGATTTGAGAACCATCATTCAAATCCATGGTAGGAATTGAAGCGGTATACCCTTCCTTCAAGGGAAGAGCAGCAATGGCATAGTTGATTACGGCCGGTTCAAATGCTGCATGCGGATGAACCTTATCATATTCTCTGTGGGTATACTTAGAGCCTTCATGGGGTTCCAAAGCACCTGTCATTCTGTTATTCTCGAATTTCAAATCAATTGTATACCCTGCTCGATCCATCTGTAGTCTTCTTCCGGCAAATCCCAAGGTTTTTGGCTCGAAGTACATTCTATCCGGAACCACATCCATACTCTCACCAAAATAAACATTGAGTTCAATCAAATCTTTACCCCATTTTTGGGTTTTGTACATATTATAGATCATTGATGCCTTTTTGCCTTTCTTGTATTGTACCTTATGTGGGGTGATTTTGGATACATTCATACTGGCATCACCAGGAATCACCTTCTGATATATGGCTCCTTTTTTTTCCTGGGCCTGAGAACATGCGGCCGTTATAATGAGGAGTGTTAAGGTCAACACTCGATTTAGTCTGTTTTTCATATTATTCAGTTTTATTGATTACCAACTACCTGCAGGAGCAGGCTTAATTCCTTTTGCACGGAGGTACATCATCGTCTTGCCATGTTCGCGTTGCATATGACTTGCCACGATAAGTATGGCCTTTAGTCTTGTGATTTGTTTTCGCCTTGACATAGGCCCCCAGCCCACCTCTTCACTAAGGTTTTCTGTAGACAAAGACTCCAGCCCTTTTCTAAAATGTCTGAATGACTTTTCAAGCAAATCGACCACATCTTTTTTATTCAAAGGAGGGTTATTTCTATCGGGTAAGGGAAAAGAGGGCTTTCCGGCATTCACTGCGTAAGAAAAGCTAATTGTGGATCCGGAGGTATGGTTTATTTGAGCAGCAAAATTTCTTAGTGGTTCCCCCGGACTAAAATCATAATGTTCAGAGGGCATTAATTTGGCCAATTCTACCACCATGTTGGTCATCTTATCCCATGAAACAATAACGTCTTCAATGGTTATAGCCTGCCCCATTGATCCATTTGCAACTAGCAACATCACCAGTAGTGCACCCAACCGTTTCACATTTTTCATTGTTTTCATAACTCGTTTGTTGTTTCAGGAAATAGCGAGTAGCGGATGAGATTAGTTATCGAAAGTCAACAGAGTGGCCTCAAATGAATTCACATGACAGATCAACGCAATGAATGATCAAAGTGCATGGAGAATAGAAGTTTAATGGCGTGAATCCGCTTCAAAGGCATTTTGGGCCTCTTCATATTCAAAGAGGAGCGAATTGATTGAACTTTCTCATAGTAATGAGTGATTTCCGTTAGAATTGTTAGTTTGAGGTATCACTAAATGACGATTAGAGCAACATACAAGAAAATTACTACCAGACAGTGGTTGATAATATTGGGGTTCTGGACGTTTGTGGCCTTGTTCATAAGTACCCAGCTCTATTTCAATACCATCAAAAATGGAGGCCATCCCGATTGGATAATCATATTCAGAGACCAGCTTCCGATTTGGTATTTCTGGGGATTGTTAACCCCTCTATTGCTCTATTTGGTAAATAGATTTCCATTGGAAAAGCGGCCAGTCTGGAAATGGTTACTCATAAATATTGTCTCAGCGATGGGTATTTTGTTTGTTATCACCAATGTCAGTTTGATCTATATGTTCCTTACTCACGGCTATATTGACCTGACAAACACGAACTACTCTGAATACAGTCCCTATTTCTATTCACGAATTGCCAACGATGCATTGATCTATGTCTTCGTGCTCACCCTAATTGTAGGTTCACGAACCTATGGTTTGAGAAAGAAAAATGAGCTGGATTTGGCTCTCCTCCAGATAAAGAATGACCAATTACAAAATCAGCTCACTCAAGCACAATTACAAGCTTTAAAACTCCAACTCAATCCTCATTTCCTTTTTAACACCCTCCATACAATCTCATCATTAACCTTAATTGGAGATCATAAAACCTCAGCCAATGTGGCCACAAGGCTTGGAGATTTTCTGCGCAGAACACTTGACTACGAAGAACATCAGCTGGTTAGTTTGAGTAGAGAACTTGAGTTCTTCAATTTATACCTGGAAATCGAATCTGTTAGGTTTGGAGACCGCTTAGAAGTTTTCAGGGATGTTGATGAGGAATGCCTTACTTTTAAAGTGCCTAACCTAATACTTCAACCCCTGGTTGAAAATGCCGTCAAGCACGGGATTGCGAAGAGCCGCCAAGCAAGATTGATCAACCTGAAGATCAGTAAGAAAGACGACCATCTGAAGATATTACTCTATAATGACGGTCCTTTGCTATCCGAGGCAAGTGGAACTGGAATTGGCCTTAAGAATGTGAGAAAACGATTAGAAAAGCTGTACCCGGAAAATTTTACATTTCAGATAGAAAATGATAAATCCCAAAAAGGAGTAAATTCTCTCCTGCTTTTACCACTCGTTGAAAAGCCAACTCATGCCGCAAACCACGCATAATTACACTGTACTCGTTGCCGATGATGAACTCGCTGCCAGAAAGCTCATCATCCACTACCTAAAAGAGGAAGATGATTTTGAAGTTGTCGCTGAAAGCAAGGATGGCTTGGAAACCCTGACCTCCATTGAATCCATAAAACCCGATTTAGTTTTTCTGGATATTGAAATGCCTGAAATATCGGGCATTGAGTTGGTAGGTCAACTTGAACCTCCCTTACCCTTGATAGTATTCATCACGGCTTATAACGAGCACGCCATAAAAGCCTTTGAAGAAAATGCCCTGGATTACATTCTGAAACCGTTTGATGAATCGAGATTTCAAAAAACACTCAATAGGATAAGAGAAAGTATGACCAACACTCCAACCCCTCCTTCATTAGATCTTCTGCAAGAGACACTCAGGGGATTAGTAAACACTACCGGTGACAATCAGTATTTGAAAAAAATTGCCTGTAAACAGAAGGGCATAATCAAGTTGATTCCCACGGACCAAATTTTTTGGATCGAAAGTGAAGGTTCATTCTGCAAATTGCATCTTGAAGCATCGTTCGTCATTAGCAACCTCTCTATCAAAAAATTGGAAGAACTGATCGATCCCAAGAGTCATCTGCGCATACATAGATCTCATATGGTGAATGTCGACAAAATCGAGAGTATTGAACCCTATTTCCATGGCGAGTATATGGTCAATTTAAATAATGGAGTCACGCTAAAACTAAGTCGCAGTTACAAAGAGAAACTGGGTAGTATACTCAACCAGTACCAGTAACTACCATTCCCAAATACCAAAGGCTATTTGCGATGGCATTTCATGACCGGATTGCTTTAAGGCCAACATAATTTGTCCTCTCGTATGCGCTTCATGAGCAATGAGGTAACCCATAAATCGCACTGCACTCATCCCCACAAATTTGGTCTGATTTCTAAGCCCCTGTTCAAGGGTCTGACGTATTAGTTTGTCAGAAGCTTCCAGAGTACCAGTAAGATAAGTTTTATCCAAACTTTCCTTTTCATCAACCACATCATCCAATTTTTTGAATTCCTCTTGATTGATTTGGCTCATCCACAACATCCTTACATTATGGATATGTGCGAACTGGTCAGCGACATTTCGTCCTCCCGAGCTTGATTTATCGATCAGATAACGAGCTTCAACTGCCTTTAATAGTTTATGACTCATTTCAACATGTTTGTCCCATGTGGAAAGTATATCGGTGATGAGGTCAGACTGTGAGAAACATGGCTGAGCAAAAAGAAGTAGAAGGGATATTAGTAGTCTTTTCATGAATATCAAGTTAAAGAAACATTAAACGGTGTTCAACAGAATGTTTTGAACAGCGCGAATTTCAGGTTTATCTATACAAAAAATGGCACCAAAGTGCCATTTTATAAGATCGTTTTTGTAGTCAGACTTCTTATAGTTCGCCTGCCTGAATTTTTCGAGCGACTTCCTGAACTTCATCCAAGACCCTCAACAGGTTTCCACTCCATATCATACCAATTTCTTCCTCAGAATACCCTCTCCTAACAAGTTCTAGTGTAACGTTGAAAGTCTCAGAGGCATCGTCCCAACCATGTACACCTCCTCCTCCATCAAAATCAGAACTGATTCCTACGTGTTCCAAACCGATTTTCTCAACCAGGTAGTCAATATGGTCTACAAAATCAGCCACGTCTACCGGAGGAGTTTCACTATGAACTGCTTCTGCAATTCGATCTTTGTGCGTTTCCTGAAATTCTCTGTATGCTGCGAAATAGGCAGATCGCTCATCTCCTGTCATTGCCCTGAATAGACTGCCCGGCTTTATTTCGAAACCCTCTTCCTCAGCAATTTGTGCCAGCACCTCATTAAATTTGGTGCGATAAGCACTATTTTTCTCACCGTCTACGTAGCTTCTAAATGCCACGGTTTGCACTACCCCACCATTTTCCTTTAGCATCATAAGCTGTTCATCATCCAGGTTTCTGCTGTGATCATTCATGGCTCGCGCAGCGGAATGTGAAGCTATGACTGGGGCCTTAGTCAGGCGCATCATCTCCATGTTGGCCTTTTTAGAGGGGTGCGACAAATCAACCATAATTCCCCATTTGTTCATTTCCGCAATAACTTCTTTGCCTAGGTCGCTGAGACCATTGTGCAACCATACACTATCGCGTTCCCCAGTATTGGAATCGCTTAGTTGGCTGTGTCCATTATGTGCCAATGACATGTATCTCGCTCCACGGTCGTGGAACTCTTTGACTCTGGACACATCCGTGCCTACAGGATATCCATTTTCAATCCCAATCATGGCTACTTTTTTCCCAGCCGCGTCTATGCGCCTTACGTCATCTGAAGTAAGGGCAAGCTCAATTCGATCAGGAGCTATTTCTTCACAAAGCCTATGGATAGCTTTGAACTTGTCATCCGCATTTTCATAAGCTCTGGCATACCCTTCTTCTGACAGCTCACCCTGACCGGTATATACAATGAACCATGCCACATCAAGTCCTCCTTCTTCCATTTTTGGAAGGTTTACCTGTGTTGATAGTCGTTGCGTATAATTGCGCTCTTGGGTAAAGTTGGAAGTTCTTATATCATCATGAGTATCCAAGGTAATAACTCGTTCATGAATGCCTTTTGCGTATTCAATAAGTTCTTCTTCGGTCATATCTTCGACCGACTTGTTTTGTTCGCAAGCGGTAAATACAAAGAGTACTGCCGCTAAAAAGTGAGTAATTCGTTTCATCGTTTGGGTTTATTATGGTCTGAATCTATGGGTTTTCTGAGAAGAGAGAACGAAGAATTATGTAGGTGGAAAATTTTATTAATTCTCTTCGGAGCACTTTCACCCAGATCACAGGCTCATTATAGCCTGGTCAACTTTTTAATAAAAAAATAGTTATATTTTTTCAGATAAATTTACTAGTTTGATAAATCAACCAATTCGACCTATGAATAAGCCCAAACCCCAACTTCTAGCCACTTTTCTGGTAGCGTTATTTATTTATTCTTGTACACCTCTCATTTCGTTATTTGATTCTACATCTTACAAGAACACCATTGATTTAAAGGTGGATTTTGTGTTTTTGGTGAAGAAATCAGCAACCACTCAATACTCTGCTGAGGAAGGGAACATAGAGTCGTTCGAGAAAAAGCTGGCCAAGGCTTATGAGTATGAAAAAGGGCGTTTTAAAAATGATATTTCAATCGCTCAGTATAAAATTCTGGATAGTGATGAAGGGTCAATCAAGCAGTTTTTCAAACTTTGGAAAGAACAGGGTACGATTTCCGCCATTGCTTCTCAGGCCTTCGAAGAACAGGCCAGTGCGATTTTTGATCAGATACTCAAATTGGAAAACGGTAAACGAAGAGAAGGCATCAAGCTCAAATCGGCCTCTCCTGATGACAAACAATCAAATAATTAAGTGACCTATAAACCTCATTGACATGGCTGATATTGATTTTAATGGAATAAAAAATGACATAATTTCCCAAGTATCCAGTTTAGCGGTTGGAGCATTTAAGGATAGAAAAGAAGAGATAATCAAGGATACTGAAGACTTTGTGAAAGAGTCTGAAGAGAAGTTGAAAGAATGGGCCGTTAACTTGGCCAAAGGAGAAATAACTGCAGGCGAATTTAAGCTTCTACTGACAGCACGAGCCGACTTGCTAAAAATGACAGCACTTACTCAAGCAGGACTTACTTTGGTTGCTGTTGATAATTTGAGGCAAGGAATTCTTGATACCGTGGTTTCGGTAGTCAAAAAAGCGGTTTTACCAGCAATTTAATTTCTCAGGCTGACTCTAATCCCATTGTAGCATGTCGTGGTTCCTCGGCATAGCGAGGATCGTGCACATATTGGAGTTTGCGCATAGAGATAAGTTCCAGGCTAAGGAAGTCAAACTCTTCTACAATTTTTCCGGTAAGCTCATAAATTCCTTTCCCCCTGAAAGGATATTTAGCAGCGACAGGGGGAAAATGCGTGCTATCTATAAAATAGCCTTCTCGATCTAACCAGGTTCCGAATTGCATTTTCTTCCCCCCTGAAGTATTCGTATTCTTAATATGAACCAGGTAGCCTACCATTTTTACCGTTTTATTCTGGTACATGTTCATATCTCTAACCAATATCTCTCCTTCAATAAAGGGTTCTTTCAGTAAATCAAAAGGGTTTTGCAGAGGGAAACCTAACAAGTCAATCTGATCAAAAGCATCTTCCAGCGGATCATAACTTAGAGGAGGTAATGCAAAGCGTTTCACTTCCGGATCAAAAAGCAATTTTACCGGATTGGTCTTTTTATGATTGCCCAATTGAAAATGTGCTTCCCACAATAGCTCCTTTTTCGTTTGACCTGTGAAACGGAATGCCCCTATACGAATAAGTAAGCTCAATTGCTCTAAAGAAATATTCACTCTCTTTAAAAAATTATCAAAACTCATAAAGGCCCCATTTTCAATACGTTCTACAAGTATCTCTTCAGCAGTAATTTTTTCTAATTCACTGATAAAGGCCAAGCCCATGTAAATGGTCTTCCCATAAATAGTACATAGGTATTCGCTCTGATTCACGCATGGAGGTTGAATATCGCCTCCATGCATATAGGCTTCGTGCGCATAAAGCTCTACCCGATAAAAGCCACCACCGTTATTCATTGTAGCAACCATATATTCCAAAGGGTAATATGCTTTTAAAAAAAGGCTCTGATAGCTTTCCACTGCGTACGAAGCAGAGTGGCCTTTGGCAAATGCATAGCCTGCAAAGCTTTCTATTTGCCTCCAGACATCCGCAGCCAGTGTGTAATCGTGTCCTTTTTTGGCACAATTCTTAAAATACTTGTCACGTACTTTCTGAAACTCTTCTCGGGAACGGTATTTTCCCGACATCCCTCTCCTTAGCACATCCGCCTCACCCAAGGTGAGGTCAGCAAAGTAGTGTGCTACTTTGATGACATCCTCCTGGTACACCATTACTCCATAGGTTTCGGGCATAATTTCCCGGAGGATCGGATGTGCCTCTTTTCTTCGGTAAGGTTCACGAAACCTGAGGATACATTGGCGCATCATTCCCGACTTGGCTACTCCCGGTCGGATTACCGAGCTAGCAGCTACTAACCCTAAGTACTCATCCACCCTCAGCTTCTTTAATAGCATCCGCATCGCTGGAGATTCTACATAAAAGCAACCTATCGCCTTTCCTTCACGAAGCATATCCTTTACCTTCTCATCTTCTTTAAACCGGGAAATATCATGGATATCGATCTTTTCATCCTTAGGGTGATTTCGCTCAATCACTTCGAGACTATCTTTGATCTTTCCTAACCCCCGTTGACTGAGAATATCAAACTTGTACAACCCAATATCTTCAGCGATAATCATATCAAAATGCGTGGTAGGGAAGCCTTTGGGAGGCATGTCTGTAGCTGTATAATAATGGAGCGGTTTTTCAGAAATCAGAATACCACCGGCATGAATGCTCAAGTGACTCGGAAAGCCCTGGATATACTGCCCATACCTCAGTACGAGTTTATGAATATCATCCAACTCACTTCTATTCGCTGATTGGATATGATCAATTTCATGAGGCGGAAGCCCTAACACCTTCCCTATTTCTCTCACAACAGCTCTAAATTGGAAAGTACTGTATGTGGCAAGCAATGCTACATTTCCTCCCTTGTTACGCTGGAATTCCTCAAATATAAATTCGGTGATGTCTTCTCTATCCTTCCATGAGAAATCAACATCAAAGTCCGGTGGGTTCTGCCGGTAAAGGTTGATGAACCGCTCAAAATATAGATCCAGTTCAATGGGATCCACATCGGTTATCCGAAGTAAATAGGCTACTACCGAATTTGCTCCACTTCCCCTACCCACATAGAAATAGCCTTTCTCTCTCGCATATTGACAAAGCCTCCAGTTGATCAAAAAGTAGGACATAAAGCCCTGTTGCTTGATCACATCCAGTTCTGTTTTGATACGCTTTTCTATTTCCGGAGCTGGATTCTTATATCGATATGGCAAGCCTTCCTTGCAAAGCCTTTCCAATACCTCATAATCCTTTTCCTGAGTTTCATAAAAAAACTTAAGATTCTTATTGAGCTTCTCCCCTTCAAAGTCAAAATGTATTGAGCAATCTGATATCAGCTTCTCCGTATTCGTCAACATATAAGGATAGTCTCTATACAATTGCTTTAATTCTTTGAGAGGATAGAGAAAGTCATCAGAGCTGCCCTCTTCTGACTTTTGAAGCATACTCAGCAGTGTGTTATTATCGATTGCTCTAAGTAAGCGGTGCGCATTGAAATCTCTCTTTCTGACTACCCGCTTACCTGTATCCTTATCTATTTTACTCAGGAAGGTGACAGTCTGCAAAACCACCAACTTCTCTTTATCCATTTGGTGAGGTGGATAAATCAATCGAGGTAAATCGGAAGGTTTAACCCCTATAAATTCTAATTTTTTTAATTTAAATCCGGTGTACTTCTGGAAAGGGTAGACTACATAAGCATACTTAAATCGAGGTGCCCTGGATGGAATTTCTTCTCCGGAATGCAGATACTGTGACAGGTATTTATTTAGTTCTTCAAACCCTTTATTATTCCTGGCTATCGCTATAAAGAGTTGGTCAGCGCCATTCCTAAAATCAATCCCCAGAACAGGTTTTATATTGAATTTATGAGCTATTCTTACAAAGTTGAGGCAAGCCGCTGTGCTATTAATATCAGTCAACACAAAGGTGTCCACCCCTGCTTGTTGCATTTGTGCAAGCAGCTCTTTGGTATCCATCGTACCGTATTTAAAGCTGTAATAGGTGTGGCTGTTGAGATACATATAAGCTGCAAGGCTCAAGCCATAAGATTCAAGGTTTCAAGCCTAATCTTTTAAATGTTTGATGAGCCCCGAAAGCATCTTTTGCTCTTCTATTATCAAATCGCTGATTTGTTGAAAGGCATCCTTATCAATCCAGTTCAGTTTTTCACATATGATGAGTTGAGTTTCCAATTCAAATGCACTGCCTAAAGCAATTTCTAAAAAGCGTCTATACTCTTTTTGACTATTTCTGGATCCTCCTTCTGCGATATTTGAAGGAATTGAGACGGCTGCTCTAGTCATTTGACTTATTATTCCAAATCGTTCATCTTCAGGCATTTGTTTTACTATAGAATAAACTTCCTTTGTAACTTCTATGCCTGAATTCCATACTTTCAATTTTTTAAAATCTCTCATATCTATAGTTTTTTAGTTTCTTGAGACTTGCAGCTTACTGGCGTCTATTCGCCAACAACGGTGGTGGCTCACCTTTAAATGGATTAAACCGGCTGATGGACTTAGCCTCCATACCATAGGCACGCATCACCTTCCTATCTCCATGCTTATCCCGAATCTTATCCATCGCATGATAGAGATTGATCACTTCTTCAGCATCTTCAAAGAGGTTGATCTGATACCCTCCCTCTACGAGATGGCTAAAACGAACCCCTATCAATCGTACCAATAGCCGCTTGTTATAAAGCTTATCAAAAAGCTCCATCGCTTTAGTTATGAGTGTGTGATCTGTTGAAGTATAAGGAATCCGGGATTGAAGGGTGTAGGTATTGAAATCAGAGTAACGAACCTTGACAGTAATGCAGGAAGTAAGTTTCTCTCCCCTCCTTAGTTGAAAAGCCAGATTCTCTGCCATGGCCAGAAGTATTCCTTTTAGCTTGATCACATCAATGGTATCCCGATCAAAGGTGCGTTCCGTGGAAATCGACTTACGCTCGTGATAAGGAATGACTCTGGAATTATCAATACCATTCGCCTTCTTCCAGATACTAACGCCATTAAGCCCTAAAACCTTCTCCATCAACTCTACCGGCATTTCCTGAATAGTCTTGATTTTTTTAACTCCCAGGCTATAAAGCGTCTGTTGTGTCTTTTCCCCCACCATTGGAATCTTGCTTACTGAAAGTGGTGCTAAAAAATGCTTCTCCCTTCCATAATCAATCCGCATCTGGTTATTCGGTTTAGCTTCACCGGTAGCCATTTTAGAAACTGTTTTATTCTTTGACATCCCAAAGGAAATGGGAAGTCCAGTTTCCTTAATAATTCGCTTTCTTAGCTCCGTAGCCATCTGATAACTACTGAAAAACTTATCAAGGCCAGTTAGGTCTGCATAGAATTCATCAATGGAAGTCTTCTCGTAGAGAGGTACCGTCTCCTTGATGATCTCAGTGACATCCTCAGAGTACTTCGTATAAGTCCCTGAATTACCTCTGATCTGAATAGCATCAGGACAAAGTTCTTTTGCCCTCTTCATTGGCATGGCCGAGTGTACTCCGTAGGTTCTAGCCTCGTAGCTACAAGAAGCCACCACTCCCCGGTCGGTCACTCCACCAATTAAGATTGGTTTTCCTTTCAGGCGACTGTCTAACAATCGCTCTACCGACACAAAAAATGTATCGAGATCCATATGCATGATCCTGCTTTCCACCCAAAAGCTCGAGTTAAAATAAAACGTTAACCAATGAAATGATCAGGCTACCTTCAGTGGAATCTCTTTGAATTCCTGCCAGGAAGTTTCACCCATCTTTCTTTTTAGTATGGTCAAATATTCAACTCTAAAATAATTAGTATAGGAGCGGTCATTGAATTCATGAAAGGCATTTCTAAACTGACTGTCTGTCAATTTTCTACCAATAGTGATATGAGGAGTATAGTCATCAATGCGTTGGAAATACACCTTGTTGAGATCCATTTCCATAAGTAAAGAGTCATGCAAACTTTTTACAGGACCCTTGCTTTCCACGTTGATATAAAAGGTGTTGTTGGCGTAAAAGAAGTCGAATCCACAGAGAGAAATATCGAAAGAATTCATATTCGAAACTCGCTCAGAAAGTGAATTAAGTACTTTTTCTTCCGCACTTTCATGTTCAGTGAAGTGCATTAAAGAAATGTGAGGTTTCGAATTAAAGCTAGGGTAATTACCATAATGAGTAGCAAATTCATATTTCATGTCTTCCACCTCCCAATTGATCCAGTTGGGAGGATTGATCAACACGAAATAATCACATAAGTTTTCTTGTATTCCGTTCTTCATGTCGATTGTGTTTAGATTGGAATACAATAATACTAATTTATTTAGTATTCTAAAATATTTAGTTAAACGTTTTTCTTATAGAATAGTTGTGATTTCATCCCAACTCAAACTCGCGCACTTCTTGCGCTCTGGGTATTCTCGGGTGCCAGCAAAAGCAAGAAGCTCTTTATCATCAGAAATGGACTCTGGTGACTGATCAGAATTTTCATTAACAATCTCCATAAACTGATCAATTAAGGGTGGTAATTCAGTCAGGGTTTTGCCCAAAATGTTCTTGATAAGAATGGAAGTGGATGCTCGGGAAATCGCACAACCATACCCTTGGAAGGAAGCATTCCTGATCTCCTCTCCTTCTATTTCCAGATATAGCGTGTACTTATCCCCACACATAGGGTTATAGGCCTCCAATACATGTGTAGCAGAAGGTAATTCTGCAAAGTAGGTTTCGTCCTTCGCATTAGTAAGGATCTGGGTTTTATAGAGTTCTTTGATGCGACCGTTCATGCGAAGAAATCTCTGACCTCAACCAACCCTTCTATTACGCGATCTACATCTTGCTTAGTGTTGTAGATACCAAATGAAATACGACAAGTCCCAGAAACCTTAAGGAAGTCCATCAAGGGTTGGGTGCAATGATGACCAGCACGGATGGCTATTCCTCTTTCCCCTAAAAATGACGACACATCATGTGGGTGCACATTTCTAACCGCCAGAGAAATCAATGAAGCACGTTCTTTCGGATTTCCAAAAACGGTAACCCCATCCATTTCCCTTAGTCTCTCAAGGGCGTATTCAGTCAATTCACGAGTATGTGCATGAATATTCTCCACTCCCAGACCGTTCACAAAGTCGATGGCCGCCCCAAGACCAATGACTCCGGAAATATTGGAAGTTCCTGCTTCATGCTTATTGGGTAAGTCTGCAAATGTAGTTTCATCAAGAGTTACTTTTTTTACCATTCCTCCACCAAAGCTTAAAGGAGGCATTGCTTCAAGCAGTTCTTCTTTTCCGTAGAGCACACCAATTCCAGTAGGACCAAATAGCTTATGACCTGAAAAAGTGAGGAAATCACAGTCAATCGCTTGAACATCGATTTTCTCATGAGTCACTAACTGAGCGGCATCGATTAATACTTTTCCACCTACCTCATGTGCCTTTGATGTTAAACGATGTAGGTCATTCACCACTCCCAAGGCATTGGAAACTGCGGTAATCGCTAACAATTTGGTTTTTGATGTCAGCAAGTCCTCAAAGACATCGTGATCGAGATCACCACTTTCCCGGAGCGGAATCATTTTAAGCGTAGCACCTTTCCGGAGACAAGCCTGTTGCCAAGGGATAAAATTGCCATGATGTTCCATTTCTGTAACAATGACTTCATCACCCACTTGTAGGTCAGGTATCAGAAAGGCACTAACCACCTTATTGATGGCGTCTGTGGTACCTGAAGTAAATATGATTTCCTTCCTGGATTTTGCATTGATGAAGTGCTGAACCTTATTCCTGGTAGTTTCAAAGGCTTGTGTGGCTTGTGTTGCAGGCCAGTAGGTTCCTCGCCCAACATTGGAATTATAACCTGAATAATAATTGGTGATAGCATCAATTACCACCTGTGGTTTTTGAGTAGTAGCGGCATTGTCCAGATAAACCAACTCCGCGCCTTTTTCAGGTTTCTGACTGAAAATTGGGAACTGTGATTTGATCTTCTTCACATCCAACATATCAAGGGTGGGCCGACACCCATACTTCACCGTCCTCAAATACTTCTTTCTTCCAAATGGGAACTGTTTCCTTCAAGGTATTAATTGCGTATTCGCAAGCTTCAAAGGCTGCTTTTCGGTGAGCGGAAGAACAAGCAATAACAACAGCTTCTTCACCAATTGGGACTAGTCCAGTTCTGTGATGGATTACCATCTTAAAAAGCACCCATTTTTGCTTCGCATCATCGGCTATTTTTTGCATTTCTTTTAGAGCCATCTTCTCATAGGTTTCAAACTCAAGGTGTTTAACCGACTTCCCTTTTGTGCTATCTCTGACTGTTCCCACAAACGTCACAATGCCGCCAGCTCCTGAAAAACTAACCACGTCTGTGCAAGCCTGTGCACTGAGTTTGTCCGATGTAATAAATATCTCTTTCATCCACCACTTACCGGTGGTATTAATACCACCTCATCGTTTTCGTTAAGAATATGATGATCCTCCACATACTCTGCATTAACAGCAAGTTTCAAGGAGACGAGCGCATTAAAGGCGGGGTAATCATTGACTAATTTTTCTTTGATATTGCCCACTGTGACTCCTTCTGACACCTCCAAATTCACCGATTTGGCATTAATAATGTCCTTCGCAATACCGAACGCAATAACTTCAACCTTCATTCCTTAATACACTTGAATTGCCGAATCAATTTCTTCCTGCCACGCCAATATACCGCCTTCCAGGTTTAATAGTTGCGTATAATCATTCTTCTTTAAGACTTCAATGGCCTTTCTGCTCCTGACCCCACTTTTACAATGCACGATAACTTCTTTTTCTTTTGGTATTTCGTCTAATCGAGATTCCAACTCCCCCAGAGGAATATTAATACCATTGATATTGGAGATCTCATACTCATACGACTCTCTAACATCCAGGATAAACACCGAACCTGTCTTCATCTGCTCCTCTAATTTTTTTACTGATATTGAGTCTACTAAGTCTTCCTGACGATCAATGGTTGGCCCAGCACAAAACGCCTCATAATCTATCAGTTCTGTAATCGTTGGATTATCCCCGGAAACCGGATTACTAGGGCTTGGCCTAATATTTAAATAACGTGTTGTAAAATCCAGGCTATCATAGAGTAATAACCTACCGGAAAGTGTTGAGCCAAGTCCAGCTAATATCTTAATTGCTTCATTGGCCTGCATAGCACCAACAATCCCTGCAAGTGCTCCAAAAACCCCTCCTTCGCTGCAACTAGGCACCATTTCCGGTGGAGGTGGATCGGGAAAAATGTCACGATAATTTGGTCCTCGAGTACCATCTTCTCGTTCATGGTTGAATACGCTTACCTGACCCTCATATCTGAAAATTGCACCATAAAGCAATGTTTTACCTAACAAGACACAGGCATCATTTACCAAATAACGTGTAGGCAAGTTGTCGCTCCCATCTATAACAAGATCATATGGTTCAATAATGGCCATTGCGTTTTCCGAGGTGATTTGTTCTTTGTAAAGGTTAAAAGTGACTTCTGGATTCAACTTCTTCAGCCTGCTTATGGCCATTTCGGCCTTGTTTTCATTAATTTGGCTGGTGTCAAAAAGGACCTGCCGTTGGAGGTTGGTGAGGCTTACCACATCGAAATCGACAATTCCGATGGTGCCAATACCGGCTCCACTGAGGTATTGGAGGTTCGGGGCACCTAACCCTCCGGCACCGATCACCAACACTTTGGAGGTTTTGAGCTTCTTTTGTCCATCAACCCCAAAGTTTGGAAGTATGATTTGTCTGTTATACCGAATTAACTCTTCTCTAGTCAGTTCCATGTAGTAATCTCTGGTAGTCTTCTGGAGTATCAATATCGATCAAATACTCTGACTCAGTACTAATTAATTTCACCAAGTGATTAATGTTATTCTCAATCACGGATTTACAACCATTTGGTTCTTCATGTGCAAGAACTTCTTCGCGATAGTGATTAGAAAATATAACAGGGTTGCCACGCTGCCCGTTCACTTCCGGCAATACTATAGTGGATTTATCATTAACATACGACTGACGAAAGTGATTGATCAACCGATTGTAATGATGATTCTTAAGCAATGGCATATCCCCAAGGCACACCATAAACGCCTCTCCATTTAAATATTTCAGACCTGTTTGAATGGAGGAAGTCATCCCTTTCTCAAAATTGGTATTAAGTACAAGATGATCTGAATCCCTAAACTGAAGTGAAGCCACCAAATCTTCAAATCCCATCCCACCAACAACTACTATTTCTTCGATTTGGCTATTGAGCAACTGATTATAGGAGTGTTGGATAACAATGTTCTCCTGAAAAGGAAGAAGCATTTTGTTGCGGCCACCCATGCGTGAGGACAATCCAGCGGCCAGCAGGATAGCACTAATTCTTGGTTGGGTCATTCTTGGAGAATGAAGGTACTAAAATCGTATGATTATTTTAGGCGGTGAAAAATGATGAATTCAAGTAGCTCTTCACATTGGCATTGGCAATTTGAGAAAAGTCTTTTGCATCAATTGCCTGCCTGAATTCCGAGACTAGTTTGCGTTCATTCTTTTCGATGATGGTCATGAAATAATCCGTACCGAAAAGAATATTATCCCTGAGGTCAGAATTTTTGATATCCGCGATCAATTCTGGAAATATTTTGTTTGCAGCAAGTGTGTACGAAATATCCGTTCGCACATTGGGAAATTTCTTATCCTCCAGCAATTTCCGCGTTTTTTCGTAGAAATTACCCAATCCGTTCACCTCATCTTTTTTCTTACGTTTACCATAAAACCGTTCTATTTCAGTACTACCTCCATAGTGTGCGATACAAATCTTAAGTTTCGGATACTTTGAAAGTACCTGTCGATAGTTATCGGGATCGGTAAAAAAATTCTTGAAATGCCTGTTCTTTAAATGGGACGACTTGCGATGATCATTTTGTGGAAGTTGTTTACCATCCAGATCTTTAGGCCAAATCTGCTGCTCACTAAAGGTTTTGCCTTTATAGTATACACCTGCTTTGGTGCAATGTGTCATTAATGGAATTTCGTTGGCTTCTGCATATTGGTAAACCAAATCCAGATTGGGGTCGAAAGGATAAAAACCCAGTGCAGGATAAAGCTTGATTCCAACAAAACCGTACTCCTCTACGTATTTTTTGACCAAAGCGAGTAATTCTTGGGCTGTGCCCCTTCTTGGGTCAACACTCACAAAGGGCAGCAGGCTCTGCATATACTTGAGTTTCAATTGAAGCACTTCATAAAGCTGAGTATTGTAATTCACTTCGGCTCTCCCTGCACCCATATGGTCCATATCTAATGTAAGAACCACAAAACGACAAGTATCATCATAACTATCAACTAAATCGCGGAACACTGCTTCTTGATTCTTATTGCTACCAATGGCAAGGAAATTGGCATATTTGGAAAGAAAATCACTCTGCCCCGGAAGTATTTGCCTAAGCAGCTTCAGCATCAATTTATTGATCAGAGGGATCGATATGATTCGGATAAGCCCCTTCCCAAGAAAGTTCTCGGGGATACATTTCGTGGTAAAAATATGAGTGTGAGCATTGTATAAATACATAGCGCTTAGTTTTGAGGTAATTGATTAGCTGGTTCCGGAGCAGCTGTTTTAGGTTTCTTTCCACTATTTCTGAGGTTCACAAGTTTATTGAGTGTGTCAAACCAAAACGGAGCACCTCTGGAAATTGCGAGAACAGAAATCAACAGCCCTGCTAAATTCAATATCACCCCCCAAAGATTAATACCAAGGACCTTTATTTTTATCCCAAGTTCATGTAAAAAGCTTCCTTTGCCCCAACTCCAGAGTTTGGCGCCTTTCCACTTCCACTTTTCTTTGGTCACGTGCCAACCTACGGGAAGACTCCTATCTACAATATTATCGTAAAGACTGTCCACCAAGGCATATCTGTCATTTATATCTCTCTTGAGGGAATCCAAAGAAGTAACCTCGTTTCCTCGTAAATTCTTCCACTCGGTAGGGTCTTGGGGTCGATTAGCCTTTTCAACCGTTTCCACAGCTGATCGAACCATTTCATTCCTCAACTTATCGTTATCCCAAAATTCTCTCGCCAAATGAAAAAAGTCAACATAAAATATCAGTACTACAATGGCTGATAGTACCATTAAAATCTTTTGGGACTGAACTTTGAACCAACCCGATACTCTATCCATATATCCGTTGTACCAGGTTATTAGTTTTTTCTCAAGTTGATCCGTATTGTTGACAAACTGGCTCAGGGAAACCAGAAGTTGTTGAAAGTTACTGGGTTCTAATGTGTCCAGACCGTTCCTGAATTGGGCTATGGGAGTTCCTGAAGAAATGATATTCCTCTCTACCTCCTGAGCTGAATTATCCGCATTCATCGTTATTTTGACCTTTCTTCCCTGATCAGTAATCACTGCGATCAGAGCGGTAGCAAAATTCTCGGCAGCAATGTAAGATGGCAAACTCTCGGGATTCTTTCTACTCGCTTCTATGATGGGATGATTATAGAGTAACTCTGCATAATTAAGGTTTTGAGGATCATTCATCACCTTGTCCAGAGCATCCCTCAGAATTCTGGCTCTCCTCTTTCTCACCGTGTTCACCAACTCTAAAAGGGCTGCGGCAAAAAGGCTGAATAGAAAAAAAACAAATACTATGGATATGGTAAAATCCAGAACGGGTAAGTCGAACATATTCTCAGTCGGAAGGTTGAAGTATACCTAAGATAGCAATATTCTACTATCTAATTAAATAATAATGATTAGAAGCCTTAAGACAAGCTAAGCAGTACAGCAGGGTCAGGACAATTGGCTAGGTATGAACTCATTTCAGACTCCTTACAAACTCCCGGGTAGTCTCCTATATTATCAGCCATATCAATGACTACTTGAAAATGTAAATGAGGAGGCCAGTGATAGTTTTCGTGATATTCCCCAAAGCTGCCAATTTGTTCACCGGCCTTAATTTCCTTTCCAACCTTCAGGCCCTCTAATGAGGCTCTGCTCATGTGCCCATAAAGTGTATGAAATAATAGGTCTCCGACTTGATGCTTTAGAATGATAACAGGGCCATAATCCCCATGGACTTCAATGTTATCAAAGCTATGAACCTCGGCATCTAAAGGTGTATGAACCGGAGTACCCGCCTTCCCCCAGATATCTATACCCAGGTGGATCGTTCTAGGCTCTTCATTGTAATCAAACAGGTCACCGTTTCGGGAATAGATCATGCGTTTTTCTGCATACCCACCAATACCGAATGGTACATCTGCTAACTTGAGTTGATTAAAAATGAAATCAGTAAATGAATCTTCATCATTAAAATCCACATCATCCAACATAGAGTTAACAGGTCCCAAGTTCATTTCTACATGGGGTTGACTCGACCAATCATAGTTAATCACAGGTCTGATATCAGGATTGTAAGAAAGAAGCTTTTCGGTGAAGTCAGACACTTAATTCGAAAGTTTGTCTATCAATCGGTACATGAAATCCACCCCTAACTTCAATTGTTCCTTGTGAATGAATTCATCTGCCCTGTGGGCCTGCGCAATGTCCCCAGGTCCGCAGATTACAGCTTCAAAGCCTTCATTGGCGAACTGCCCGGCTTCTGCGGCATAGGAAACCGCACCAAGATCTTCTCGCTGAGAAAGTTCTTTTATGAAAGCTACGATAGACTGATCTTCTGAGGTGTCCAAGCCAGGAACTGCAGGATGATCCACCTCGGTGGTAATTTTGAAGTCAGGAAATACTTTTCTTAGTTCCTCTTCGCGCTTCTTACAATAAGCATCAAACTCTTTAAATATCCCTTCAGGTGTATCTGATGGAATTGTTCGTACGTCCCAGCAGAAGGTACACTCTTGTGCAATCACATTAGGGGCAATCCCACCTGTTACCTTTCCAATATGAATAGATGTATGGTTTGGTGTGAATCGATCATCAATCTTGCCTTCCGCGATCAATGAATTCATCTTGCTTTCAAGCCAGAGGATAAGTCGCATACTTTCGTGAATGGCACTCACTTCCTGCTTTATACGGCTACTATGGCCTTCAGAACCGGATACGGTAGTATTGAAAATGCAAATTCCTTTTTGTCCTACTACCGGTTGCATCATTGTCGGCTCACCAATAATCGCGTATTGTGGTGTTTCTGAATAATGAGTATTGATGGCTGCAGCTAATTCAGGAGCTGCCAGACATCCAATTTCTTCATCGTATGAAAAGGCAAAGTAGATTGGTTTTTTCAGGTCAGCTTTCACCATTTTTGGTACTGCAGCTAAGCAACATGCAACAAATCCTTTCATATCGCATGAACCACGAGCATAGAGTTTATCATCTCCGATATCAGTAAGCTCAAACGGATCAGTACTCCACGGCTGACCTTTCACAGGTACTACATCGGTATGTCCTGAGAGAATTACTCCACCATCGACAGCCGGTCCTATTCGGCAATGAAGTGATGTCTTAGTACCTTCTTCATTAGGCACCAAATGATATTTCACATCATATTCATCAAGGAATGATTTGACGAACTCTATTAATGACAAGTTACTTTCACCTCCCAATACAGGAAATGAAACGAGCTTTCCTAAAACATCTTCAACTGCTGTGCTATGCATTACTAAGCAATATTTTGTGAATTATGCTGGTCCCCAGTCTATGGAAACACTAAACAATAAAACTATCCAAGATATGATCAAAAGTACACCGACCAGTGGAAATATAAATCGTAACCAGCGATCAAATGGAATTCTACACATGGCCAACATCGCTATGAGTCCACCAAGCGTAGGGTTAAAAAGATTAGTAACCCCATCTCCTATTTGATAGGCGAGTATTGTACTCTGCCGTGTCAAGCCAAGAAGTTCTCCCAATGGAATCATCACAGGTAAAGTGGCTAGTGCCTGCCCACTCCCTGATGGGATCATTAGATTGATTCCGCACTGGGCTACGGACATGGATACTGCAGAGGCATAAGTCGGCATGCCTGATAAGGCCTCTGATAACTGGTAAGCTATTGTATCGGAGATGTTACCCATTTCCATGGCCACTTTGATAGAGGTTGCAAAGCCTACCATGAAGGCTCCCGGAGCAACCACGGCCACGGACTTAAGGGCAGTTTCAGCCATTTCTCTCCCACTCATTCTTGCCGCTAAACCTGCGGCAATAGAAATCATTAAGAATATAGAGGAGATTTCATCAATGAACCAATGATAGGTAAATACACCATATAACATCACTACAATCCCTAACACAAAAACTGCCAGGATTAAATAATTATTTCCGGTCATCGAATACTGATTCAATTCCTTGGAAAGCTTGAATCCTTTGGTGTCAATTCCAATCGATAGGCTTCGACTTGGGTCTTTAATAATTCGTTTGAAATAGCGGACGTTAAAGACGGAAAGCACGGTCAAAGCTGATGCACAAAGTAATGTTCGCAGCTCCCAACCTGAGAACATGGGCATCTCCGCGATGGTATGTCCTGTGCCCACCGTGTATGGGTTAACGGGCGATAAACCAAACCCTACAGTAATTCCCCCCACGGCAATTGCAGCGGCCAGCATCAAATCTCCTCCCAGTGCCAGGCTCGTAATTGCGGCTATGGGCACCATAGCAATGTTGTTTTCATAGCCTACAAAAACTCCAAGGAAACCAAACAGGAATGTCATAACCACCACGATCATAATTCTTCTTTGGTAGCCAAGACGCTTTACGAAAGTACCCACAGCATTTTCGATCATTCCCGACTTCTCAAGAATACCGAACATAATACCGCTGGCTAAAACCACGAATATGATTGATATGGCCGATTTAAACCCTCCTGGGATTGCTCGAAATGTATCCAGGAAAGTCAAAGGGGTTGACTCAATGATATGGTAGGTACCGGGGATGACACGTTGCCTCCCATCGACAAGCTCCCTTTCATAGGAACCAGCGGGTAGTATATGACTAAGAATAGCGGTAAATACTATTATTGCAAATAGCATTACCACCGGATGTGGTATGTACTCATACCACTTCTTCCTAGCTTTTGGAAATGAAGTCAAATCAGACTTAGTTCAACTCCGCAAATTCGGATTTAATGCTTTCCAATGTTGCTTTAAGCTCTTCAAGACGATCATAAGCATCTTTGCCTGGCTTTTGATCAGCTCTTTGTAGCATTGAATTCAAGTAACGAGTTTGAGCCTGAAGCATTGGCTTCATATACGTTCCTGGTGGTGTTACCAATTGATAGTATACTTTATCCAGGGCCTCTTTTTTGCGTTGAACCCTACGACTTACACGTTCTTGATTCAAGTCATTTTTCAATGCATCACGCTCTTTAGCAACTGTATTAATCAACTGTTCCACCTGATCAGTAAATGAGCGCATCTCGAGAAGGAATTCCTCTTGCTCCTTCATATCCTCTTCCGAAGCCAGAACATTTCGCGGATCAGGGCTAATCGTAAAGTTCTCTGTCAACACTTGATCCCCTGCAGATAACCGCACCGTGAAATCTCCGGGTGCCACCATTGGACCATTGCCTCGATATGCTCTTTTTGGATCTTTATTCCAACCACCATAATGTCTCATATTCCAGGAGAATCTATTCAAGCCCTTTTTCTTTCTTAACCCGGAAGATGGCGGAGGGGACGAAATAAAGCCGGTAGACATATCTACTTTAGCGGCATCAAATGGTTCTACTTTTCCTGTCTTGAATGACTTCACTACAAGTCCTTCGCTATTCAGTATGTCAAGCTGCAAATCACCGCTTACGTCACCCATGTAGTAATCGATGGTTACTGCCGGGTTAGGAAACTGAGGACCTGAAGCATTTCCACCCCCAAAAGAGAAGAAACGAAAACGATCAACATCCTTAGGCTTGAATAGATAAAGATCAGAGTTGCTAGCCGCCTCCATGTTATGAAGAGAGGTAACATTATCCATAATCCAGAAGCCTCTACCCATGGTAGATAACACTAGATCGTTTTGATGGATCTTAATGTCTGTAATTGGAGTTACCGGAAGATTTTGCTGGAAAGGCTCCCATGATTGTCCATCATTCAATGAGATGAACATTCCAAACTCGGTACCTGCATACAGAACACCTTCCTTGTTGGGATCTTCTCTGATCACCCTTGTGGGATGATCTGCAGGAATTCCATTCGCTCCGTCAGTAAGCAATGTCCATGACTTGCCATAGTCCGTTGTCTTGTAGATGTATGGCTTAAAATCACCGATTTGATACCTCAATACGGCAACATAAGCCTTAGCTTCATTATGAACGGAAGGCTCAACTCCATCCACTCTGCCTCCCTTAGGCATGTCTGGAGTAACGTTATCCCAGGACTCACCCCCGTTTCGTGTTACATGGACAGGACCATCATTAGCTCCTACCCAAATGAGTCCTGAGGTAATCTTTGATTCCTGAATGGCATAGATGGTGCTATAATATTCTTCACCGGTTACATCTCGTGTAATTGGTGCACCAGATGTTACCTGCTTAGTAGATTCAAAAGCAGTTAAGTCAGGAGAAATGATTTCCCAGGTAGCTCCATTATCCGTGGTTTTGTGCACGTATTGTGAGGTATGATAAACCACATCAGGATTATGCGGAGATACATGAATTGGTGCAACTCTCTGGAACCTGAATTTGAGGTTTTTAGGATTGTGTCCATAGATATTTGTAGCGCCAACATAGTATTGCTGTTCCTGACCGGTTCGTTTATCAAAAGTGCCAAAGCGTCCCTTACAATTGGAATAAACAACATTATGATCTCCTGGCTTCGGCACTGCCGGTCCAGTCTCACAACCGCCTACACCGAACAATGGCGATCTGGCCGCCCCTGTAGGCAAACTTGGCACGGCAACCGTACTGTTATCCTGCTGCCCGGCATACAACCAATAAGGTTGTTGATCATCGACTTCTACCTGATACAATTCTGAAGTTGGTTGATTCGATTGAGTCGACCATGACTTGCCATAATTCAAGGTTACATTAGCACCTCCATCATTGGCTTGAATCCAAATGGATGTATCGTTAGGGTTAATCCAAACACCATGGTTATCACCATGCGGAACCCTCATGCTAGTCCACTTCTTACCTCCGTCATCCGAACGCAAAAACCTAAGCGCACTGTTGAACAATACATCTGCATTCTGCGGATTGGCGTCAATATTTGTGTAATAAAAAGGGCGATTGGTCAAATTAGGGTTGTCACTGACAAACTCCCAGGTTTCACCACGATCGTTTGATCTATATAGTCCACCTTGGTCATCTGAAGCTTCAACATTCAGATAAACTCTGTCGGGATCAGCAGCTGAAACCGCAAAATCAGTCTTACCTATATAATTGTTTGGAAGACCATTCGTCAGCTTCTTCCAGGTGTCTCCACCATCGACTGACTTATAAATTCCACCCTCTTTTGAGCCGCTTATTATGGTCCAGGGTTTGCGCTCACCTCTCCACGAACCTGCATAAATCGTATTCGGATCATCAGGAGCGAATTCCAAATCGGAGAATCCTATTGAATCAGAATGGTATAATACTTTCTCCCAATTCTTACCTCCATCTTTCGTTCTGAATATGCCCCGTTCTTCATTGGTGCCAAATGCTTGACCAATAGCTGCAACAAAAACTATATCAGGGTTACTCGGATGTACTTCAACAGCACCTATGTGTCCGGATTCCGGGAGACCTATAAACTCCCACTTTTTTCCGGCATTGGTAGATTTGAACATTCCTTTGCCTGTGATCACATTAGACCTTAACCCATCTGAACCTGTTCCTACATAAATTATGTTCGGGTCTGTCAAGCTTACGGAAATTGCACCGATTGACGGGGTTGGAAAGTAACCGTCTGAGATGTTATTCCAGGAAGTACCATAGTCTTCGGTTTTCCAGACACCACCTCCGGTAGCTCCCATATAGAACACATTTGGTTGAGAGGGAACACCTTCAATAGCGGTAACACGTCCTCCTCTGAAAGGTCCTACATTTCGGTACTTATAAGCATCAAACTTGGGATTGGATACCTTTTTGTACACCTGTGCCTCTGCTTGCTGAACGATAAACAGACAAGCGACAGATAGAATAGCTGATTTTAGTTTTAGCATAGTCGCAATAGATTGAGTTGGAAGATAACAAACTTAGATCAAGAATAATGTTCGAATTTCGATGAGTGGAAAGAAGGTTATCTAGTCCGTTTCTTTTGGCCATTTCAAAGGCTATTTTCAGATATGGGCAATACAGATATTGGAGTCTAATTAAATGAGACAATTGAAGTATATGATCAGATTTAATACTACTTAAGTCTATTTTTTCTGATCACATCAAACCTTTTTTCATACTTAACCGTATTAGGTATATTTACTTAACACTATTAGGTATGTTGTCGAAAGAAATCGTTGGCGCATCAACGGTACCTATTATCCTATCCATTCTCTCCCGCGGGGAAAACTACGGATATGCCATTATTAAAGAGGTGAAAGAAGCTTCAGGGGGTAAAATAGACTGGAGTGAGCCTATGCTTTATCCGGTATTGCACCGCCTGGACAAACAGGGATTGATCGGATCGTCATGGAAGATTATTGAGAATGGGAGAAAACGAAAGTACTATGCCATTACAGAATCAGGTAGAAAAGCCTTGCACGGCAAAAAGGAAGAATGGATTGACTTGATTACTTATATGGGCCAGCTTTGGAATCTCAAACTCAGTGATTCATGATGTTTGACCTTGACATTGCTATATCGGGTTGGAAAAATAAGCTCAGAGGACAGGACGGATTCGAGGATGGAGATATTGAAGAACTTGAAGATCACCTAAGAAGCAAAATAGAAGACCTTGTCAGTTCAGGTTTGACCCCGGAAGAAGCATTTCGGCAAACAATCAAAAGCGACTACGCTGACATCGCCAATATCAACCACATTTACCTTGAAGAAAGAAAGATGAATCAAAACTACTTCACACTTCTCTCCAATTTTGTCAAAGTTGGTTTCAGGTCAATCCATAAGCATAGCCAATATTCACTGATCAATATATTCGGCCTTGCTGTGGGGTTTGCTTGTGTCTTTGGAATAGTTATCTATCTAAATCAGGAGCTCTCCTTTGATAAATTCAACAAAAATGGGGCCAATATCTACAGAACCAATCTGGACATGACCAGGGCTTCAGGAGACATTCACTACCCTATCATCCCCCCTGCTTTCGGGCCCGAAATGAAAGCGAATTTTCCAGAGATTAAAGCTGTAGCGAGATTACGCTATGCCTATTCGACCATAATGCAAAGCGACCAAAATTCATTCTTCGAAGATCGCGTCTTCTTCGCTGAACAGCCATTTTTGGAGATGTTTTCCTTTCCGTTGGTTCTTGGCAATCCTGAATTAGCGTTGACTAGACCCAATACCGTAGTAGTTACAGAAAGAATTGCTGAAAAGTATTTTGGTACGGAATCACCCTTAGGTAAGATTATCAACTACAACAATGAAATCGATCTCGAAGTCACCGGAGTGCTTAAGAACATTCCCAATAACACTCACCTTGAATTTGATTTCCTTATTTCATTTGAAACCTATCAACCCGGTGTAGGTAGTCTCGCTACAATGACCAGTTGGAGATGGTTAGGATTTCTTACTTATGTACATCTGAACCCAGAAACCGACCTGAATGACTTAACCCAAAAAGCCACGGAACTGTATTTGGCCAATAGTCCTTCCCGGGTCAACCGAACCTTGAATGTGGAGTTTCAACCTTTGTATGATATTTACCTAGGCTCCGGTGACATTTCAAACCCTCAAGGTGGTTTGTTTCGAACCAACGATCCTGATAATCTCAAGAGCCTTGCCATTATTGCGGGGCTCATTATTGTGATCGCCTTCTTCAATTATTTCAATATTCTGACCGCACTGATGTTTACCAGAACGAAGGAATTTGGTGTCCGGAAGATTTTAGGCTCTTCGAAAATGAGAATTGTAAAGCAAATGTTGGTGGAAACCTGTATCGTGGTCATACTTTCCAGTCTATTGAGTCTGTTAACAATATGGATTTTTTCCGGTGCCAATTACCTACCGAGCCTGACCATCTCGGCAGTAACCTGGGTATTTATCTTGATGTTAGCACTATGTACTTCCTTTGGGCTTATTAACGGTTTGTACCTGGGCAGCAGGTTGGCATCTCATGGTATTTTGTCACTTCTTCAGAATAAGCTAGCGGGAAACACTAGTAAGTTCTCTTTTAAGAAACTCATTCTCTCATTTCAATATGGAATTTCTGCCGGACTGGTGATGGTAAGTTTAATTGTAGTGAACCAGCTTCAATTCTTTAGCCAAAAGGATTTGGGATATGACAAAGAGGGGATTCTGGTAGCCGGTTTCCGTGGTGACGATTCTGATGCGATAGAAAGAAGAGAGCGCTTGACCAATGAAATTGCCTCAAACCCAAATGTTAAAACAATAAGCTTTGGTCCGTCTTTTGACGGAAGCTCAAGTGGCAGCCCTTTGCGACCGGTTGAGGCTTCCGAGGCAGAGTCAATTCAAACAGACTACTTCGGAGTTGATTATAATTTTGCTGAAGTTATTAATCTCGAGATGCTCCAAGGGCGCTTCTTTGATAAGGGAGTTGCCTCCGATTCCGTCAATGCTTTGCTTATCAACGAAACCCTCGCAGAAAACCTTGGTTGTGCTGACCCATTAAACCAGAGGGTGATTTTTGCTGGAGGAGAAGAATACAAGATCATTGGTGTTTTTAAGGATTTCAATTATGAATCTCTCCATCATGAGACAGGCCCAATGGCTTTACAAATGTGGTTAGGCCCACCAAGAAGTGTGTTGTTTAAATTCAATTCTACTGAAAATGAAAATGAGGCCATCAGATCAATAGCCACCAATTGGGAAGCTGCATTTCCTGAAGGGAACTTCCCTTTCAGGTATCAAATGCTTGAAGGGCAATTGGATGACCTCTATTCTAAGGAGGCTGATTTTGCATTGCTTCTTAAGATCTTTACTGCACTGGCGATCTTCGTAGCTATTCTTGGGATTTATGGCTTTTCATCGGTTAATGCTCATCTTCGAATCAAACAGATTTGTATCAGACGTGTCTTGGGAGCCGAGCTTGCACAAATCTCGAAGCTTGTTGGGCGAGATTTTCTGTTGATCAGCCTGATCTCCGCGGTTATCGCATCACCGATAGTCTATTACATTATGAACGACTGGCTTTCTGGGTTTGCTTACAGGATCGACATTTCCTTTGGATTCTTTTTGATCGGAATTTTCATCGTAACTGCCGTGACAGTGATCACCTTGAGTATTCAGGTCAGAAAGGTTATGAATCAACAGCCAGCCAGGATTTTAAGAAGTGAGTAAAGGATGGTCAGGCTCCTAGGAGCCTTTTTCATGGCGATATGGTCAGATGGCCAGCCAGAGTATAATGTCCACTCGTCTATTCATCCTCCGACCATACCATGTCGAATTATCATAGACAGGATTGAAAAGTCCAAAATCCTTGATCTCAATAATTTCTTCAATGATTTTTTCATGCAAAACCAGTTCCTCAATTACTGATTCACTTCTCATGTTGGATAACATTTGGTTGTATTCGGCACCTCCAATATTATCGGTGTGACTATGTACAGTGATAATGTAATCCTGCAGGTTCGGAATGGAATCAAGAAAATCCTGAAGCTCCCTGGATTGTTTGAAGCTCACATAGGCACTACCGCCTCCAAAGAAAATGCTCTTGATAAATGAAGGCTCACCCTGCTGCTGCGCACTTACAGATAGACTGGAAATCATCAACGCTATGGCCAGAACAAACTTCACAGAAAGTGAATTTATTCCATTTCAACGACATATGCATACGATCTGTTTTCCGAATGCTGTGAATTTGCTGATTTTTTTGATAAACAGGTCTATTCAGATATGCGAATGGATATCGAATCTCATTTTCTAACCAAACCTTTCAAATGGCTAGAAAGAGTCAGACTCAATATACGCCTTTATGACTGCCTCTTCTCCTTCCTTTCCTTTTCGAGAATTCCCATGTTCCATCCCCATCACATCTCTATATCCCTTTTTATAAATATGCCCAAAGACATTCTTATAGTTAATCTCTCCAGTTGTTGGTTCCTTTCTACCGGGATTGTCTCCTATTTGGAAGTAGGCAATCTCATCCCAGCATAAATCGATATTTGGAATAAGATTTCCTTCATGAATCTGTTGATGGTAGATGTCGAAAAGGATCTTGCAGGACGGGCTATCCACCGATCTACAAATCTCGAATGCCTGAGCGGCCTTCGTTAAGAACAGCCCCGGATGATCGCGAAAATTCAATGGTTCCAAGACCATGGTCAATCCGTGAGGCTCCAAAATATCACAAGCTCGTCTCAAGCTCTCGATAACGTTGGCCGTTTGGTAGCCCATATCTTTCCTTAAGTCGACATGACCGGGCACCACCGTCATCCATTTTGCATTAACCCGTTTGGCTACCTCAACTGATTCCTGGATCTCCTTTAAGAATTGTGCCCTCCAATCTGCTTTCCCGCTCGCCAGGTTAGGCTCCTTCCAAAAAATGGTGTGAGCAACGAATACACCCATGGTCATACCGAATTTTTCCATCTTGTCGGCAATTTGCTTCTGCATGCTCAACTCTCTTCCCTTCATGCCATTGTCTTCCATCGATCGGAATCCACGTTCAGCCATAAAGTCTAGCTCATTGAGAATACCTCCGGGAGCTGAGTTTCTGAACATACCAAAATGAGGTGCATAGTTGAGTTTAAACTCATGCTTCTGCTCATATATGGCATCACTAGCCAGCATAGATTTACCTCCCAGCACAGAAGCTGTTGCCGCGAGAGAGGTATTTCGAATGAAATTTCTTCGTTTCATCATCTAGAAGAATTTAGTTTTCCCGGGAATGGCGACCGGATAGATACCATCGCTGTTTGGTAAAATAGGAGCCGTATCATTAAAGGAATTGAGCTCCGGCACCAGTTTAAGATTACTCGCCATCGCTTCATCCCAGGTGATTTTTTGACCGGAGTAAGTGGCCATTCTTCCGAGAATGGCGGTCATGGTGCTTTCCGCTCCATAATCTGTATTATCCAATCTATGTTCTCCCGCTTTTATGGCAGCAAATAGTTCGTTATGCTCTTGCTGATAAGGATTGACATCGTTCTCACCATTGTAATCGAGAATTGAACTCCCTGAATAAGACTTAACGACACCGACATTTCCACTATTCACGCGGATATGACCTTTGGTGCCCTGAAACACTTCTTCGACCCTGTTCATACACCCTCTTTGATGTCGGCACTGACTGGATATCACCTGTCCGTCAGGATAAACAAACTCAACAAAGTGGTGGTCAAAGATATGGCCATGATCTTTCCCCTTTCTGGTCTCGCGCCCACCCATACCCTGTGCAGATACAGGAGCCGCTCCTATGTACCAATTCGCTACATCAATGTTGTGAATATGCTGTTCAAGTATATGATCACCACATATCCAGGTAAAGTAATACCAATTCAGCATTTGGTATTCAAGCTCTGTTTGTCCTGGTTTACGAGGCCTGGTCCAAACGCCTCCGCTGTTCCAATACACCTGACCTGAAACAATATCTCCGATATCTCCCTTCTGAATCAACTTTTCGACCTCTCGATAATTCTTTTGGTAATGACGCTGCAAGCCGACCACTACGTTTAACTTCCTGGCCCTTGCCTTCTTACCAGCTTCTAGTACACGCTTTACCCCAACCACATCAGTGGCTACTGGTTTTTCCATAAATACATGTTTGCCTTGATCTACGGCATATTCAAAATGTTGTGGCCTGAAGCCAGGAGGAGTGGTTAGGATTACCACATCTGCCATGTCGATGGCCTTTTTATAACCATCAAAGCTAGTGAACTTGGACTCTTCCGAAACTCGTACTTTGTCCTGACCATCAAATCGCTCGGAGACATTCTTATAGCATTCTTCCAGTCTATCGCCAAACACATCAGCCATGGCCACCAAACGCACATCAGGATCAGCCTGAATAGCTTGAATTGCAGCTCCTGTTCCTCGACCTCCACATCCTACTAAGGCCACTTTGATTTCCCCCGCAGCTCCGGGAAATGCACTTAACGAGACCGGTAGTGAACCCAGAATTGCAGCTGTTCCTGCTACTTTGACTGAGGTTTCGAGAAATTCTCTTCTTGTGGTTGAATTGGTTTTGGTTGATTTTTTCATGTCTATTGTTTTAATATTCTTTAATGGGTTTACCCCAGTACTTATCCCACTCTGACCTGGGAGGAATATCCTTAGGTCGTACGATCCTGAAGCCTACGTGGGTGGCATCAGTAAACCACCATAAGCTCTTGGGAATTTGGGGGTCTCTCCTTTTCCATTTTTTCACTGAGTATTGCCTTGAAGCCGAACGAAGGTCTTCAGGGGTGTCTTTAAACGAGCCTCCCCGAACTACCCTTGGATAAAGTTTTTTTGGAAAATTGACAGGGTTACGAGACTTCTCTCCCTGTGTGTAAAATTCTGGGTCGTACGCATCGATCACCCATTCAGCGGCATTTCCATATACATCGTATAACCCAAAGGGATTAGCTGTTTTTTGACCTCCCTTATGTAGTTTGGCGTCACTATTATCTCCGTACCAAGCAAATTCATCCAGGTTTTCAGGGCCACCAAAAAAATAAGGAGTGGCCGTCCCCGCTCTTGCAGCATATTCCCACTCGGCCTCCGTAGGTAATCGATAAAAATGTCCCGTTTTTGCAGAAAGCCATTTGCAGAAAGTTGAAGCCGCATAGTGGGTGATGTTAATCACTGGAAGTCCCGGCTTGTTAAAGTTGACATAAGGCATTGTCGCTCCTGATATTCCATCTATATCCAACTCCAACTGTCTTTCATCAGTGAGGATTTCAGTATCAGTCTCTCTGTATAGAAAAACCTCGAACTGATCCCAGGTAATTTCAAGACTACTCATCCAAAAATCACCAACCTCCACAGTTCTGGCAGGAAACTCATCTTCTCTGCTTCCCTCTTTTGCAGTTCCTCCTTGAACAAATTCCCCTCCTTTTACAGGCATCATCTTTATGAAATGGTCAGTTCCTGCAATTTTTTCAATGTACTCATCAAATTCGGATATTCCCGAACTTTGTACCAACTGGAATAATAGAATTAAAAGGACTGCTTTTTTCAAAAAATTCATGTGAAGACATCTGTGACTGAAATCAGCTGATTACAATATAGTCTTCATTGCAGGAATTTGAAAGCAGAGGTTGGGCAATGGCTAATTTCCAAAGATGTCATTGCGAAATTCAGGATCAAATAGTTCATCCAGATAGCCAAAGCGGCTCGCAGTATTGTAATTGTCTCGACAATCGCCATTACCACTGCGCATAAGACTGACACATGTCCCGTTAGTAAACTGGTCCTCCTTATGGTCTCTAAACAAGAAACAATGACCTAGCTCATGAAAGACTACAAACTCTTTGAATAGATCAGATGCACGTACCCAAAATGCTTCGTCAATCACTAAGTCATTCGGGGTTCGTGGATTAAAATGACACACTCCGGCCACATTATCTTCTTGTATTTGTTCAATAATCGCTGTTATTCCCGTAGTCGCCAGATCAATGGTAACACCTCTAGCCCTGCCTTCATCCTCAAAGCGTATAAAGTAAGGCCATAACTCTTCCTGAACACCTGGAAATTCTCGGATTTCCACCGGTTGTTCATCATCATTCGCTCGGCAACTGCCAAGCGTTATGGATAATATCAACATCAACACAACAGAGCCGTATGCTCTTTTTTCGTTCTTCCACCACATAATTATCATTTTTAGGTAAACATGGATACTGTAAAAGCCTTATTCCATGACCCTGATTATAGAACAGTGCAATGCTTTAATTATTGCTCTGATTATATAACGCACCAAATTGAAAATACCCTAGCGTCAGCCAGGCAACTGTTGATAAATTGAAATTCCCGCTGTGGGTAGAACTTAGCCTATTTCCAGGAGGGTTTCCGCGGAATCATATACATCTCTTTCTGCCGTCCATCGAGATACCATACGCCCGATTTGTCAAAAAGGGCTTCTTCTTCCAACATGATACGAACCTCCTTATCCCATTCTTTGATATAAGTAGCCGCATTCAGCTCTATTGAGTAAGCAGTATTCAGATGCAGAGGGTAATCACCCCTGACCGGAACACCACCTTGCGAGTCCCACATGCCTAAAGTCGTGCCTGATCCATGCCCGTGATAACCAATGGGATGTGTATAGATTGACGGCTTTATCCCTTCGGCAATTGCTTGTTCTCTCGACATACGTAGTACCTCATTTCCGGTTCTGCCTTCTTTGAAGTTCCCAGTAAAGATATCCTGAAGCCTATTGCCGTTTTTGAAAGCCGTTTTTAAGTATTCGGGAATATCAGTTTCTCCAGGCCTGAGTACATAAGCATGTTGTTGCTGGTCGGTATTCAATCGCAAATAAGTAATGCCAATGTCGCAATGTAGCAAGTCTCCTGGCATAATTACACCGGGTTCCGGACGTTGGGAAAACGATCTCTGACTTTCGACATTCTCTGGATCAGCTCTCTGAATATCTACTGTTGGGTGAAACCAGGCCGTCAATCCAAGCTCTCTTATTTTTCCTCTCATCCACCAAACCACATCATCAGTGGTGGTAACTCCAGGTTGAATTACTCTGTCAGAAAAAGCCTCCTCGATAATTGTATGCCCAATTCTACATATTTGAGGATAAATGGCCATTTCGGCCTCAGTTCTAGTTTCGAGCCAACCAATCGCCACTTTCTCAGCAGAGGTAATTCGTTCGCGGTATTTCTTATCGAGCGCTGCTGTAAATTCCTGTAAATCAGTAGCCACAATTCCGTCTGCAAGCCCAAAATGTTCCGATTTATTGATTCCAATTTTCCTTGGATCTCTTTCCCTTATGATCTCTGCTACTCTAGCCCATTGGTTCGGCTGCTTTTCCTTATCCCATGCGCTTTGAAAGCTTGAACCCACATTATAGCGAGCCACGGCTATCGATTCGATTCCTTTTTCCTCACCTTGATCGTACATGATAAGGACAGTCCGTCTTCTTGCTGCCAGCCAGGTGGCCGGCAGTAATGTCTTAATCACGGGATCCTCATTGTATTCTCTCGATATCACCACCCACATGTCAACTCCCTCTCTACGCATAATGTCGGGTAAATAATTCTGGATTTTATCTTCCAAAAGTCGATTGATTGTTTCGGCTCTATCCTTCATTGAAAGAATCTTTGGGTACTCAGTCTGTGCCAAAAGGCAAACTGTAGTAAATAAGAAAATGGAGGTGACTAAGAACTTCTTCATGGTTTAAGGTTTGTCTAAATCTATGCAGTTTTATCATCTGACCAAAAAGAATTTTGACCGTTCGTTTTCATGATTTGATTAATTTGAGGTCGATGAAAAAGAATCGCCTTCCATTTATTCTCGGACTCACATCAGGTAGAATTCACCCACTGGTAATAGGACTCCTAACCTGCTTATTCCTCTTTTTAGTATTGACGGGAGTGTTTTTACTTGAAGGTCTCCTACTGATTCCATCGAATTATGCCTCTTCGGCCTATATGATTCTGACGATTGGTTATGTGATTTTCATTACGCGAATCATTTACAACAGTCACGTCAAAAGCTTTAATCGCCTTTTAGCAGCAAGCGACTTGGATGAAGAAGCAAAATTATCGTACAAGCAACAGATTGTCAATTTTCGGCCAATGGTTGTCGAAACTTTGGTAGCTGTAGCAGTAGGTTTTTTTCACGCCTACCTGGTTTCACTTAACAGAGTATTTAACGGGTCGTCAGATTATATAATGTATAGTATTTGGATTGCAACAGATACAATGCTTTTGTGGCTTGTAATTACCCATTCGACAGCGCTCTCAGTTAGAAATCTGCGACTGATGAATAAGCTGTCCCGTGAAATTGAAATCGATATTTTGGACATGGAAAAATTCATGCCCCTTACTAAATCAGGGATCATCAGCATCCTTGGTTTCATTGGCGCCTATTCTTTGCTACTTATTCAAGATGTAAGCACGTTGGACTTAAGTGGGATTTCAATTATGCCCTTATTGACTAACCCTGCTATTATTCCTTTGGTACCATCCATTCTATGGATGTTAATCACTCCTTTAAAGGGTATTCGTAAACGTGTAAGTGATGCCAAAGAAAGAGAAATCAAGCTAATTGATAAGGCTATTGAAGGTGACCGCAAGGCGCTGGAAGAATCACGTATTGGCAAAAACCTTGAGAACATTAACGTTATCGATCTTATTAACTATAAGAAGATGGTCCAAAACACGTTAGAAATCCCTATTAACTTACCTACAGCCTCACGGTTCATCTTTTATTTGATCATCCCAATCCTGACTTGGATAGCCTCCTCAATTGTGGATAAAACCATCAGTTTTATTATTGGCTAATTGAAGATATTGCTTCGTGTTTTTTAAGCTTCATTCTGCCTATTTCCACAATTGTTTCCGCTGACATTAATTGCAATCGTTTGCCATAAAAATGTAATGCAATCCTTCCGAATTTCATTTTCACCCTTGCCCTGATTTTCCTAGTTTCCTAAACTGATCAAAGTATAACTTATGAAATTCAGCAGGTTTATTATTCCATTATTTCTTATGGTTTTGGTCCTTGGCATGAACGCTCAGGACATTAAAGTTGAACCCCCATTTTGGTGGTCAAGTATGCCAACCACATCTCTCCAACTAATGGTTCATGGTGAAGACATTGGGCAATATAAGGCATCCATTGACACGGAGGGCATTCGCTTAATCCGACAACAGACTGGTGACTCTCCCAATTATTTGTTCATCTACCTGGATATCTCTCCAGACGTCAAGGCAGGAAACTTCAAAGTGACTTTGACCAGTGCCCGAAGACAAAAAACATTTGAATACACGCTTAAAGAGCGAACCACCGACACCAATAGGAATCTCGGGTTCGATAGCCGCGATGTCATTTATCTTCTGATGCCCGATCGATTTGCCAATGCTAATCCTGACAATGATACCGTGGAAGGAATGCTTGAGCCAGCTAACCGTGAAGACCCCAGCGGTCGCCATGGAGGAGACATAGAAGGTGTTCAAAACCATCTCGATTATATCAAAAGCCTTGGTATGACAGCCGTATGGCTCACCCCGGTATTCGAAAATGATATGACTCCCCAATACAAAGCCTATCATGGTTATGCTGCCACCGATATGTATAAGATTGACAGGCGTTTCGGATCCAATGATGAATTCAATGCTTTTGTTAAATCATGTCATGATAAAGGACTGAAAGTCATTATGGATATGATTCACAATCATATCGGAGATCAGCATTGGTGGATGAAGGACTTACCCACAAAAGATTGGGTGCACAACTTCGAGTTAAGAGGCCAGACCAACTTCAGGGGTGAAGTTCAATCCGATCCTTATGCATCAGAGTTTGACCTGAATCAACTAGAGCGCGGATGGTTTGTTCCGGAAATGCCCGATTTAAATCAAAGAAATCCTTTGGTGGCGGATTACCTTATACAAAACACCATGTGGTGGATCGAAGAATCCGGGGTTGATGGAGTCAGAATGGATACCTACGTATACCCTTACAAGGATTATATGGCGCGATGGGCCAAGGAAATTCTGGAAGCCTACCCTACTTTTAACATTGTAGGCGAATCCTGGGTGGAAGGTCCTTCACATGAAGCGTATTGGCAAAAGGATCTACCAGGGATGGATGACGGATATAACTCTCATCTAAAAAGTGTGACTGATTTTCAGATCCATTTCGCGCTTAGAGATGCATTCAAACAAGATTTCAGTTGGAATACAGGAATTATGAACCTCTACTATGTGCTGTCCATGGATCGGTCCTACTCCGACCCGATGTACAATGTAATCTTCCTCGACAATCATGATATTCACAGGTTCTATTCAACGCTCGGGGAGAATATGGATCACTTCAAAATGGCATACGGTTATTTGATGACAACTCGAGGAATTCCCCAGGTTTATTATGGTACTGAATTGGCTATGAAACAAGGTACAAAGGGCGGTGACGGAGACAAACGTGTGGATATGCCAGGCGGCTGGGAAGGTGATGCAAGAAGTGTTTTCATTAGGTCCGGAAGAACAGCAGATGAAAATGAGGCATTCGATTATGTTTCGAAAGTCACGAATTGGAGAAAAGGCAGTGATGTGATTCACAGCGGGAAACTAGTGCATTTCATACCTCAGAATAACGTTTATGTGTACTTCCGGTATACTGACGAAGGTCGTGTTATGGTAGTGATGAATATGAATGAGGAAGAGGCCACTATCTCAAGAAGTCGTCATATCGAGATGCTAAGAGGTTATTCGAAAGGTTTTAATGTGGTTACTGATCAAACCCATGATCTTTCGGAAGACTTTAAGGTTCCAGGTAAAACAACCACTATTCTGGAATTGAAAAATTAAAAGTTGGAGGTAACAGTGCTTAAGGCCACTGTTGCCGACTTTCCACGAAGCTCTATATCCCCTATTTCTTTTGCGGAATAGGGGATATTCTTTTGAAAAAGATTGAGCACATCTTGTGAAACTAAAATCGGAACATCAAATTCGTTGCACTTTGATTGGATACGAGCCGCTGTATTTAGCACATCTCCGGAATAAGTTATATCTCTCTTAATTATTCCGATCTCCCCGGCTATTACCTTGCCAGTGTGGATTCCGGCCTTAAACTCCGGGATCATGCCATACTTCTCCTCATACTTCTCTCTTTTCCGCTCAATGGACCATTTGATATCGAAGTAGCATTTCAAACAGTGTTGGTCATCGATTCCCTCCTGCAATTTCCAGGTAATCACCACCTCATCACCTACATATTGATACACCTGTCCCTTATTGAAAATGATCGCATTAGTGATGTCGGAGAAGTAATCTCTCAAAAATGAATGATAGAGTCTATTACCAAGCTTCTCTGCAGTAGCGGTAGATGATTTGAGGTCTAAGAACATAAATATCCGTTCCTCTTCCCTGGCTTTGTGGTACTTACCTTTGATCAAATCCCATAGTACTCCATGACCAAACTTGTCGTTGATCTGCATCAGAAACTGGGTAAAACCCACCACAATTGACCAAAGCATAATATTCTTAAGATGAATGGTATCAAGAAGATAGGCCCTGTATGCTTCCCCAAACTCAGGAGAACCAAAAGATATTCCGGTATTTTGAGGAACCAGGACTAATCCAAGGAGAAAGGTAATGATAGTCACAATGGTGATATAGACCCCGATTATGGTTGCCACCCCTTGATAGTAAGGCCTTTCGTTAAACCTTTCATGCATGTAAAATACTAAAAATGTAGCGCCAAGCACTACAGCTATGAATGTAGACGCTATGTGGAAGAATAGATTGGTCTCAAACGAATAGAGATCGGATGCCCCTGTCGAATACGAAGTTGAATTCACTATGAAGTGATCAACCAAGGCAAAGACAATGGCAACCGAAAACCAGACTACCGCAATAGTTCGTAGTCTGGCTAATTTGAGCCGAAGCTTTTCACTCATAATCTAAAGTTAGTCTATTCATCATGGAATTATGATGATGTTCTAATCATTAGACGCTTAAGCCATCAAAAAAGGACAATCAGCTCATAAACACCCCAAACCAACACAATCAGCATCAATATTCTGAAATTACAGCCAGAACCTTTGGCAAATCTTTTTAGTCGAGGAATAGTTTTAGACAATATCATATCTTCAAAATACGGCTTCTATCCGGATAATGTTAAGCACTTAACAATTATTAACTAAATATTTTAGTTAACTATTAATTTTAGTTAATTTGAATGATGCGACAATCTGGTCACGCTGATCTCCCACTTCATTATGGCACTGTCCCTCCCTGGTTGGCCAATCGAATGGCCACACTTGGACGTGCAATCACCGAAGCCATTTTGGTAGAGTACGGAAAGTCAGCAATGATACAGCGACTAAGCGACCCCCTATGGTTTCAATCTTTGGGCGCGGTAATGGGAATGGATTGGCACTCATCGGGTATCACCACCTCCGTTGTGGGTGCATTAAAAAAAGCCATTAATCCTATCTCCAAAGAACTTGGGATTTATGTTTGTGGTGGTCGAGGAAAATACTCACGTCAAACGCCATCTGAACTGATGGCCATCGCAGAAAAAACAGGATTAGATGGCGATGACTTGGTCAGGTCAAGCAAGTTAAGTGCTAAAGTGGACAATACGGCCGTTCAAGATGGTTTCTCCATCTATCTTCACTCCTTTTTTCTCACTGATGAAGGTGAATGGTCGGTGGTGCAACAAGGAATGAACGATGCTACTGGTTACGCCCGTAGATATCACTGGTATTCTAGAGCATTCAAGCAATTTCTCGAAGACCCTCATACCTCTGTTCTTGGTGACAATCAGGGGTTAATTCTTAACCTTACCCATAACGAAGCCAGAAACACTAAAGAGTCAATATTAGCAATGGCCGATGAGCAACCCTCAAAGATCATGAGGGAAGCTCAGCGATTCGTCCTGTTGCCTGCACATCATGATGTTCGCGCTGAAGATGTGGACCTTAAGAGACTTGGAAGTATTTTAGCTTTAGCCCATGATACCGATCTCAATGATTTCGAGGAGTTACTCTTACTTAAAGGGGTCGGACCCAGAACGCTTCAATCGCTGACCTTAGTAAGTGAGGTAATCTATGGAACTCGATCTCGCTTCAGTGATCCCGCTCGTTTCTCCTTTGCTCATGGAGGCAAGGATGGTCACCCCTTCCCTGTCCCCTTGAAGACCTATGATGAGACCTTATCTCTGTTGCGTGCCGCAGTAGATCGTGCCAAAATAGGTCACTCAGACAAAATCAAGGCCGTCAAGAGCCTTACCAATGTGGCCCAAAAGCTCGAAAAATCATTCCAACCTAACGCCAACTTCAAGGCGGTTATTCAGAAAGAACGACAAGACTCATATAAATATGGGGGAATGACTGTATTCGGGGCGTCAAAGAAACCTGGTCCGAAGTCTCAGTTAAGCCTTTTCTAGTCTGCGGCCAGACACCGCGTTTCGTTATCGAAAGATTCCTTCCAATTATCGAAGGATCATGTTCATCCATCTAAATCCGGGCTGGATTAATAGTATCAGGGATATCTTTGAGGAAACAAGTCGAATAAGTGTTTAGAAAAAATTGAAAATTAATTCTGTACGTTGAGGTATAATTTTTCAGCCCTTTTATCAGACGGATAAAAGGGTTATTTTTTGTTATAGGGCCTCTGAAAATCTTAACTCAATTTGTCTTATCAACCTTAACTCTTATGGAGTACAGCCGTGAACTTATTCTGAACCTTCCCCAAGCTATGGTTATTGAACTCTTCGACAATCGAGACAACCTCGTTAAATAGCAAGAGGGCCTGGTAAGCTTTGAACATGCAGAAGGAACCCCTAGTGAAGAAGGCGCGATTTCTAATATGGAATTCAAAATGAGCAAGCGCGAAATCAAAATGACGGAGACGGTTACCAAACGGAATCTACCGGAACAGTTTGATGGACTATACCAAGCCGATAATGTGAAGAATGGATCTTTAATACGTTCGAAGAAGTGGATGAAAACACCACCAAATAGACAATGAAGAACGAATTCAAGTGTAGTGGATTCAAGAAAATCATGGCCACTCTGATACCAGGCTCATTCAAAAAGCAGAGCTATAAATACATGTTGATGTTTAAGGAATTTACTGAAAATGAGCCGGGACCCGAAGAGGATTCTATTGATTAATACTAGAACAATCGATACCCCAGGCGGATATCAAATTGAAAGGCGGTACTATTAAATATTTCTTCTCTGGTAGTGTTTTGATGATGAATGTGCCTTCGGAAAGCCAATCCTAAACTACCTTCTACGGAAAGTTTCCTTACCAGCATGCGCTTTACACCATAGCTCGGAATAACCAAAGTCTCTTTATAAGGATGATTCCTGGTGGGTTCTCCAATACTGAACCAGTCGGGTCTTGACACGAACCTTAGAGAGAAAAAATGTCCGTATCTTCCCTTACCAAACCTGTTCTCCTTGGATTTTCTCTTTTCAATAAAATACAACCGCGGTTCAATATTGATTTCAGGAACGAATCTATCTAGGGACTCCAAGAATTGATCGATGAAGGTAAAGGCGAGTAATGTATTGCCTAGTACGTGGGGATTTCTCAGTCCGACTTCTGTTCTAAGGACAAACCCCTGCTCTAACTTTGTCTCATGTTGAATCCAAGCTCCAAAAGTTCCAACGTGGACTTCCATAAGAGATTTGGCAGATCCAAAGCCTTGATCCTTTTGCGCAAGGAGGAAATTCCCATAGGCGAGCCCTACAAACAATACTACAAGTCTGGTGGTTTTTAATCTAACTAACTTTGTTGGACTATTCATTGAATTAATAACCCAATGTAATGAAATTTAATAGTCCTCACAACAGTGCCGCAAGGGCAGCATCATAATCAGGCTCATGCCCTACAATACCTACCAATTCGGTATGAGTCACCTTACCTTCCTCATCAAGGACTATGATAGTTCTTGCATCCAACCCTTTCAACGGACCATTCTCAAATTTTATCCCCAAGTCATCGGCAAGTTCAGAGTGTCTGAAGTGAGAAAGCATCTCGACTCCTTCAATACCCTCAGCTCCACAGAATCGTTTTTGGGCCATGGGCAGGTCTGCGGAAATACAGAGCACTACAGTATTATCAAGGCCGGCAGCTCGCTGGTTAAACGTCCTGACAGAAGTGGCACAAGTCCCGGTATCGATACTCGGGAAGATATTCAAGATCCTTTTTTTGCCGCTGTAAGCGTTCAAATCTGTTTCTGAAAGATCCGTTTTTACGAATTGGTAGTTTCCAAGTGTATCTCCAACTTTTGGGAAGTTTCCTGAGGTTAATTCTTGTTTTCCTCCGTCTGCTAAAATGGCCATAGTTCTAGTGTTTCAGTTCTTAACAATGAGGTAGTATACCTTGTTCACGCAAGATGAAATTTTTATCAGCAATGTCAAACCTGACTGGTTGAAACTGTCTGAAAATCTTTCCTCAGCAACGTCAGAAAAACAGTGACCGAAATACCTGTCGACCCAAAGATCATACACATCACCATAATCTGATATCGAGCAGCTATAAAGGGCTCTACACCAGACAGAATCTGGCCTGTCATCATTCCGGGGATGGATACCAACCCGACAGCCAACAATGAGTTCGTTATAGGGATAAGAGCGGCATTGAGTGCGATTACTCTGGCTTTTTGATAGTTCACTCCTCTCCCCACTTCAGATTCCAATCTTTCGCCCGCCAGGCTTATACTGTTCATGGCATTGGCGAAAATCATTCCGGCTAAAGGAATCATATAGCTAGGCAGGTACCACGGTTGAAGGTTCAGTACACCTTGTGTAATCAAAAGAAGCACCGACACTCCACCAATTGAAATCGCCAGAAATGACTTCATCAGCAGCTGCCTTCTAGGAATTTTCATGGTTCTCAATGCGATCCAACTGGATGAAAACAGCATCACCGCCAGGACTAAGATCACTGGCCAGAAGCTTACTGCCTCGAAAATGTAAGCCAGGAAGAAGCCGATCAACAAGAGTTGCACCAACATCCTAAAAACCGCATAAACAGACTTCTTATAGTTAAGTTTCCAGCGCCACATAATTATGATAACTAGTAAAACCGGAATAAAGGCTATCGCTAAGCTTTCGTAGGAGATGATATTGATTGAGTCTTTCATTGTGAGAAGTGCTAGACCATATTAAGTTCAGCAATCCTCTTCTAAATTCCTCCTAAAGAGGCTACCTGTTCGCCTGAAGCTTCAACCAGGACTGAATGTATTTGAGTACAAGTGAAGGAGCATCGCGTTGTACAAAATGGCCTGCAGTTGGAATAGTGTGTATGGTCAAGCCTTCCGGAACAAGTTCCCAATGGTCGTTAAGCACCGGTGGCGGAAATGCCTGATCCTTAAGTCCATGAATCATCAATACGGGACATTGGACAGTTTGAGTTGGTGTCTGCCCTAAGGTTTGTCCACCACCTCCAGATCCTTGTTGAGGATAGCTGGCCTTATAATAATCGAGCATGCCTTTGATGTTGGATCGTCTGAATGCCTCCAGGTAGTGCTTTTCCAGATCTGTCCCCTGGGCCTGGGCCATTTTAGTCAGCTCTTCCGGAGTCCATCGATCTACAGCTTTATCAGCGGTAAAGGATTTGGTGTAACCTCCAGTTTCGGGGTTTTCGCTCAAATGCTTAGTCAACACCGCAGGATTTGGAATGTTACAGGCAATAAGCTGTTTTACTTTGCCAGGATAATAAGTCGCTACCAACCAGGCAATTGCTCCTCCCCAATCATTCGCTACTAATGTTACAGGACCATCCGACACGTTATCTATGATGGCCACTAAATCTGACATAAGCGTTGTCATCTGGTAATTGTTCACCCCGTCTGGTCCCTCACTGTAGTTATAGGCTCTTAAATCCGGACCTATCACTTGGTAGTCATTTGAAAGTGCATCCATCTGATGCTTCCAGGTAAACCAGAAGTCAGGAAAGCCATGCAGGAAAATCATCACGTCACCTTGGCCCTTTGAAACATAGTGTAGTTTGACATCCCCATTTTGGACATAATGGTCCTCATAACCTTCAAATTGCGCTTGTGCTGAATTCATTAAGAAAATTAACCAAATAATAAGATTGGAGCATCTCATGCAATCTAAGCTAGTGAAATAGAGTCACAACTAAAGTCATTAGCAGCCAATCATTATTTGCGTGCTGTAAAATGAGAATCTATTTATCGAAAAAATCTATTCCAAAAACTTCCAAACCTGGCACTTCATCTAATTCCAAAATTCAAATCGATACTCCTCCAATAATTTCGAACCAACAAAAAAAGTGAGTTATGGAAAAGATTTTGATAATAGAAGACAATGAGATGATGCGGCTTTTCCTGGCCAATTATTTCTCAAGCACACACGAGGTAGTAACGACCGAATCGGCCACATCATTTCCAGATTCTTTGGATCATTTCAGTTTAATCATTACCGATTATCATCCAAAGAATACTTCAGGCAGAGCTTCCTTCATAGACCTGCAGCGAAGGGCACAATGGATCGGTATTCCAATGATTGTACTGACCGATCAGGACAAAAGTCAGGAGCGAATAGACGCTTTAGAAATAGGTGCAAATGATTGTCTAAGCAAACCATTTAACCCTATCGAACTTTCCAGGCGTGTGAATGGAATCTTGCACACCATTAACCCTGCAGTTTATAGACCAGTAGCCTAAACATTATGAAAAAAATAGCATTATTACCATTGATCCTTGTTGCACTCACTTCGTGTATCAGAGAACCGGAAATAGATATTACAGCAAATAATATTCTAAAACAGAATTTTGATTTTAAGTCAGTTATAGATATAAATATCAATTTATTATTTAAAGATTCTGACGATAATCCATTAAGTGGGGTTTTGGTTGAAATCTGGGATGGCATAGAGGGCAACGGAAAAATGATTTTCAAATCATTGACAGATATAAATGGAGAGATTGATGAAGCCCTCTACCTACCCGGATTTGTCACCAAAGTAAGAATCGAGGCCAATTATATCGGAGTCCCCAACACGATTTGGTTGCCTGTTTTAAATGGAAAAATTGAATTGGAGTATCTGGGGGAAGTAAACCCTGATCAACTTACCGAGGCTCCGAGTAGTTCACCAAGCACAGCAAACATTACTTATGACGTTCCCTTAGGAAACATTAACAATGAGGGTATCACATTCAATTATTTAGGGGGTTATAACCGATTTGGAGTTCCGCATTATCTTGAACCAGAGCGTGATGCCATCTCCGCCAAGTTGTTGGAATACATTAATGCTTCTCTACCTGAAAAGCAGCCTGTTCCACAATATCATCCTTCCTTTCTGGCAGAAGGAAAAAACACTACTCTTGACATTACTGAAACCTGTGATGTATGGGTGACTTTCGTCCATGAAGGAGCAGGATTCCGAAATGCGATTGGATTCTACACGTATGAAAGTGATACTCCTCCACAATCTTTGGATGATATAAACGAGGTGAATGTCATCTTTCCGAACCTATCCTATGCCGGATCTGGTGGTGGCCTAAGAACTGGTGACAAGGTTAATATCGGCCGTTATGAGGCTGGAACAAGCATTGGGCTGGTATTGATGGCTGACGGATGGGATGGCTCTAACTCAGAAGATTATTATCATATCGTTTTTGGCGACAAATCATTGAATCCTGAACCGAATGAGTCTTTAAGACAACATAATGTTCTGCTTTGGGATGAGGAAAACGAGCTCTTCCTGATCGGTTTTGAAGATATATTGAGAGACAACAGGCCCTTTACTTGTGACAATGATTTCAACGATGCGATACTATTTGTGACCTCAAACCCGGTTGAAGCCATAAGCACTGTCAATGTTAGCCCAATAGACAAACCCGGCACACTAGACAGTGATGGTGATGGAGTCAACGACATATTGGACGAATATCCTGAAGATGCTACACGGGCTTATGATAGTTTCTACCCGTCTGCAACAACCTATGGGACATTTGCTTTCGAAGACAACTGGCCTGATTACGGAGACTATGACTTCAATGACTTAGTGATTGATTATCAATTCAGGCATTGTTTGAACGCAGAAAACAAGGTTGTTCAAATAGTTCCGAAATTCAAGATCAGGGCTATTGGCGCAGGTTATCGGAATGGTTTTGGTTTTGCGACAGAACTTGCTCCTAGCGACATTGCAAGTGTAGACGGTCATTCTTTGAATGCTGGCTATACCGTTATGAATGGAAACGGAACCGAAGCTAGCCAGTCTAATGCAGTATTTATTGTGAGCGACAATGTGCATGATCATTTTGATACTGGTGGGTTTGTAAACACGGAAAAAGACGCCACATACTTCGAACCTCAGATCCTCGAATTGAGGATAAACTTATCTTCTCCAAAGACATATGCCGAGATTGGTGCGGTACCCTATAATCCATTTGTGATTATTTCTCAAAACCGCGGTCGGGAAGTGCACCTCCCTGGTTATGCACCCACAGACTTGGTGGATCAAGGCTATTTTAAAAGCCTTGACGATGATACAGATCTTTCCGAAGGAATTTATTATCGATCCAAGACTGACCTGCCTTGGGGAATACACCTTCCTGAAAGTTTCGACTACCCGAAAGAGAAGGCAGACATCCGTCAGGGCCATGTCCGCTTTACGGATTGGGCCAGAAGTTTTGGATACAGTTATATGGATTGGTACCGAGATGTTAACGGCTACAGAAGCACATCACATCTCTACAAGAAATGAGTTGATTGGTTGAAGTCTAGTTGTGTGTATGGAGGGCCCACCGAAATGGTGGGCCTTTCTACTTTAACCACCTGTCGGCAAAATGATTTGACTCGTTGCTATGCTAAAAATGGATTATCGTAGATATCTGAACCTCTACCCTTAATTCCCTATCAATAATCTAATAAATCCGTCAAAAAGGAGCTTCAAAAGTAGCTTTGAAATAAGTTAAATGAGGATTTATGAAAACGAAACTTAAAACCCCGACCTCAAAAAGAGTATTTGATATCATGATCACATCAATGCTATTAATTGGCCTGAGTCCACTCTTTTTGCTTACAGCCATTTTGATTCGGTTAGAGTCCAAAGGACCTGTTTTCTACTACTCTCATCGAGTCGGTATGGGCTATAAGATTTTTAAGTTTTACAAGTTCCGATCCATGCGTGTAGATGCCGATCAAATGGTTGAAAAACTCCAGCACCTCAACCAGTACAAAAAAGAATTCGAAGCACTTGACGAGAAGCCCTTATCCAGATCGAGTATAGCCCATTATCGAAGTAAGGAAATTATGGTAACCGATGACAAGTTCTTTAGTGAAGATGAGTATGAGCGACACAAGAAAAGTCAAAAAGCCAACTCTTTTGTCAAATTCAAGAACGATCCACGCATTACCAAAGTCGGAAAATTCATTCGAAATACCAGCATTGATGAGTTACCTCAATTGATCAATATCCTTAAAGGAGACATGAGTCTGGTAGGGAATCGTCCGCTCCCATTATATGAGGCTGAAAAACTGACCACTGATGCTACAGTGGGTCGCTTTTTAGCCCCAGCCGGACTTACCGGATTATGGCAGGTGACAGAACGTGGAAAAGACAATATGACGCCTGAAAGCAGGTGCAAACTGGACATCCAATATGCCAAGACTCACAATTTTTGGTTGGACCTGAAGATTCTCTTCAAAACACCACTTGCCGCCTTTCAACACGAAAATGTCTAGTAATGAAGGCACTAAATAGGTTCTTTCAAAGTCTTCAGAGAACAACCTCAGGAGGCAAGTATATCCCCTTCATCGATGGCCTGCGATTTCTCGCCATTATGCCGGTGGTTTTATTACACGCCAATGAGCGATTGTTGAAATATAACTTGCCCGAGTCGATGTTGAACCACTGGGAAGGTGAAGTCTCATATTTAATCTCCAGAGGTGCGATTGGGGTTATGATCTTCTTTGCCATTAGTGGTTTCATTCTAAGCTTACCTTTTGCTAAACAAAGGCCATTTAACTACAAGACCTATTTAGGAAGGAGACTAACCAGGCTGGAACCTCCCTATATATTTTGGATGACCTGTTTCGGATTGGTGTACCTCATTCAAAACGGACCAACACAAGACCTGTTTGGTCACTATTTAGCCAGTCTCACTTATACTCACAACATCATCTACCAGGATTTTTCAATTATTAATCCAGTAGCCTGGTCACTGGAAGTCGAAATTCAATACTATTTAATAGCTCCCTTTCTCGCCATACTTTACTTCAGAAATAGAGATATAAAACACAGACGAATTGCGCTCATAGTTTCAACCATCTTTTTCATCGCCTACCAGCATAAAATGGGTTGGCAATACTTGCCTATCAGAGCCTCACTGCTTGGTCAAATGCAACATTTTTTAGTGGGTTTGCTTATGGCTGATCTTTATGTCAATGCCCCAGATTGGCGCAGCAGGAAGAGTTTGTGGTGGGACCTTTTAGCTCCGTTTGCAATCGTCATTTTGGCATTCACATGGACCGAAGAGTTTGGGAAATCCCTGGTATTTGCATCGGGTTTGGCACTCTTATTTATATGTGCATTTAAGGGCAGGGTATTTCCTAAATTTTTATCCCTTCCTTTTATCAGCATAGTCGGAGGCATGTGCTATACCATCTACCTGACTCACCTCCCACTGCTCGAACTGCTGGGATCACTTACCGCAGAATTCTGGCAATCATCGACTTACCTGGAACGGTTATCGAAGTTTTTGATCATTGCGATTCCTTCAATCTTACTTAGCAGCATAATCTTTTTTAAAGCCATTGAACAGCCCTTTATGAGCAAAGAGATTTGGCTAAAACTAAAAAGAAGATGGATCTATAAAAATGAGGCTAAGGCTATAAACTAAGGATCATGAAAAAACTAACCCTGCTCTTCAATCTAATTTTTGCCACTACATTGGCAGGACAAATCAATGACAAAGGAGAACTTGATTTTGATAATATCAGGCCTCTCGATGAACTCATATTCCTCGCTGTTGACAACGCTCCGGGAATGGAGGCGTTACTGGTGAGTCAGGCGCAAACAAAAGAGGAAATAAGAATCAACAAGAAAAAATGGCTGCGTCATCTGGCACTCACGGCAGGTGTGAACTATGGCAACGGCATCGTTTCTGATCAATTGACAAATGGTGTTGGCACCGATAACCGTGTTACCTATCTCACGCGTCAGAATATCACCTACAACCTGGGCTTAAACCTTCGACTCCCCTTCACCGAGATCTCTTCGCGCAAGCATGAAATCAAAATTCAGAAACTGGAAATTGAGCGATTAGAACACTTAAGAATGGATCAAGCGAAACTCATTCGGGAGGAAGTGATCAGAAGATATAAGGAACTCAAGCGCTATTTCATCTCCATGGAATTGCAAGCCGAAGTGGTGGAAGCGAATGAGATCGCTCTCAAGGTAGCAGAGAACTACTTCAAGAATGGAAAACTCGAAGTGAAGGAGTACAGACTTGCTGTTGACGAAAACTTCACGGCAAAGCTGGAATATGAAAAGGCTAAAAACGAGGCTTGGTACTGTATCAAGAGCCTCAGTGAAATTGTTGGACAATCCATCTTTAAGCAATAAACATGACCTTTCTCGAAATCATCAGATTACTGATGCGGTATTCCGGTCAAATCCTGGGAACCGCATTGATTTTGGCTACCCTTGTCTTTTTCTCCACAAAAAACGACAAGAAAAAGTACAGCACCCATGCCCTGCTCAATACCGGGTTGATCTCAGGTTATAATATCGAAAGCAACAAGTCAAACAGGATTGATTATGCTTTCACTAACAACGAAATGGAAAACCTGATCAATCTCGCCTCTTCATTTGAAACACAAAAAGAGCTTTCAGCCCGATTGTTGGCAAGAACACTTGTGTTATTTCGAGACGATCGTTTGTCATTGCACAAGGAAAACCAGGAGGACTTCGAAAAGTGTATTGAACAACTTCCCCGTTTTTCAAATCGCATTTCCGAGGACTCGCTGTATCAGCAAATTGTTGGTCTGAGGGACCAGGACATGAACAATCCTGTCTATCAATTAATCAATTCGAAAGATGTCTTTTTCGGACTGGACCAACTCGAACAGATCATGGTAAGAAGAGAGGGAAAGAGTGATATGATCCGAATGGAATATACAGGGGTGGATCCTTTTATGAGTCAATTAACCCTTGAGTTACTAATTGACATTTTCATTAAAAAACAAAAGCGGATAAAAGAAGGGCAAACCGATAATGTAATCGAGTTCTTCGAAGAAGCCACCAGAAAAACTTCTGCTCGTCTCAAACAAGCTGAAGACGAGTTGCTCAATTTCAGTGTAGATAATAAAATCATCAATTACTACGAGCAAACACGATTTATTGCAGGCAACAAAGAAGAATTGGACAAACAATACCAGCGCGAAAAACAACAGTTGGCTGGAGCAACTTCGGCATTGAATCGGGTCGAAATGGAAATTGGGGAAAAGGATGTATTACCCTTGCTCCAGGAAGAACTCGCCAATCAACGATATCACCTATCTGAAAATCGAAATGAACTCTCTTCATATGACTTGATGCTCCGCACCGAGATGGCCGGTGAGTTGGGCTATACCAAAGCCAACCTATCCAATCGCATCGATTCATTAAAGAATGAGATGTCAAAAGTTACGGAGCGGATTATTGAAGTAAGCCAGACTCCGGATGGAATCGCTACCAAGGAATTGTTAAATCAATGGTTGGTGAATACCATTGCCAAAGAAGATGCCTCTGCGAAGATCGAGGTGATGGAAGATCAGTTGGCCCAGTTTGGGACTGTTTATGACCGATTTGCTCCTTTAGGATCCACCTTGAAAAGACTGGAAAGGGAAATTGATGTTGCGGAAAGAGAGTATTTGGAAAACCTCCATAGTTATAACCAAGCGAGGCTTCATAAGTACAATATGCTAATGTCAAGCAATCTGAAGGTCATCGATGCTCCCTACTATCCGGCACAACCCGAGAAATCAAAGCGAATGTTATTGGTGATCCTGGCATTTATTGTAGGACTGGTTTTGCCTATTGGGTTGATCATTGCCTTAGAGCTTATGGACAGCACGATGAAGAACCCTGAAAATGCGAGCTTACAGACCAGGCTTCCATTTGTAGGTCTCTTACCAAAAACACCGAAGAATATTGAAAATCAATCCATTGATTTTAAGTCACTTAACAGACAGGCCCTAAACTTATTCCTGCAACAACTTCGAGCAGCATCTATAGGTGGAAAACAGCCAAAAGAAGTAATTCTCTTTAGCATGCACCCCGGTGAAGGTAAATCTTACCTGCTTAAAGGGTTGGAAGAATTGACCGAAGGAGAATTTCAGTTCAATGAACTCCCTGCTATACTACACACAGGCTATACCGAAGAACAAATTAAAGCAGGTGACATTCATGTGTTGGTAGCAAGTTCCAGACGACAATGGACCACTTCAGATAGGCACGCTTTAAAGGTATATCGAAAACTTGCCGGGACTAAACCTCTTCTCTTCCTTAATGGTGTCAGCACTTATGTGATCGAAGATGTAATTGGAGAAATACCCAGAAAGCGCAGTTGGGTCAGAAGAACGATCAAGGGCTTTTTGTTTCAAGGAATTAAAAAGGAGGTATGGTCTTGAATCAGCACTGTCATTGCGAGTCAGTCGAAGTAAAACGAAGACTTGCGAAGCAATCCCTTCATCGCAATTGGGAGATTGCTTCGTCCTACGTCCTCGCAATGACAAGACCACTATGAAAGCCATCATCTGCCACGCCTTTCCTGCCTGGGACGCCCCCTACGTCAAGTCGACCGTAGAACTAATGACAAGGCTTACCAAAGATCATCGCGTAATCTACCTCGACTATCATTACACCTGGAAAGATGTATTCAAAACCGAGTACTGCCCAAAAGAACATGTATTAGGGCTAAAATCACGCTGGAGAAAGATCAAAACCGATCATGGAATGATCGAGGTGTATAACACTCCCCCCATCCTACCTATGAACTGGGTTAATAATCAGCACTTGTTTAAGCTTCTAAGTCAGCTCAACGGATGGTGGATCAGAAGACATGTAAGGAAAGTGTTGAAAAAGATCAATATGGAAGAAACCACCTTGGTGAATACCTTAAATCCGGTATTCGGTTGCCTTACTCACAAAGCCTGGAAGGTGAAGAAGAAAGTCTATTACTGCTACGATGAACTGAAGGGAACCTCATGGTCGAATAAGTACGGACCTTCTTTTGAATCAGATTATCTAAAGAAAGTGGACCAGGTGATTTGCAGTTCAAAACCCCTTGCCGAATCCAAAAAGACAACCAACCCTAATGTTTCCATAGTGAAGAATGGGGTGAACTTGTCTCTCTTTCAAAGACCATCGAAGGACAAAACCAATTTCCGCAGAATCGGCTATATCGGGGCTATTGATGATCGCATTGATTTTAAGTTGATTCATTACCTGGCGAAAGAGCTTCCGGAATATCAGTTTCAGTTTTTCGGACCTATCAAATCTTTGTCCCTAAAAGGATTGCCTGTGAATGTTGTCTTTAACGGTCCGCAACCCCAGGAGAAGCTGGCTGAACTGCTCCGTCAGGTAGATGCTTGTATCATTCCCTTTGTGAGAAATGAGTTAACGGCAGGAATCTATCCACTAAAGATCAATGAATACCTGGCTATGGGTAAACCTGTGGTGAGTACCCATTTTGGGGACTTATCTGACTTTTCCAACCTGATCTCAATTGCCGAAAATCAGGAAGAGTTTCTGTATTGTCTAAACAGAGAATTGAAAACCAATTCACGTTTTCGCATTCAAAAACGGATTGATTTTGCAAGTGGGAATTCGTGGGAGGAACGTCAAAAGAACTTTTCGAAAGAACTTAGCTGAAATGACTTCTTATACTACAAGACTCAAAGGTGCAGAGCAAATCCTATCGGGATTTGGATGGATAGCACTGGTCAGTTTGTTAGTGCTAAGCTTCCTATTGATAAAGACCATGGGTCTAACGGGTGCCGGACTTTTGGCAACTCTTCCGGTTGTGATCGTGATCCTCTCCTATTTGTGGCGTAAGCCCAAAGCTGGAGTCTGGATTGCCTTAGTGATGAGTTTCCTTGCCTCTGGATTGACGCGTTATTTGGAAGCACCCTGGGGACTGTCTATTGACATTCTACTTACCTTATCATGGATTTCCATCCTTCTCAATAGCAATGTCAAAGTCAAATGGAAGCATGCTCGAAAGGATGTGGTCTGGTTGAGCCTTATTTGGTTTGGCTACCTGGTATTCGAAATTGCCAACCCGAATGGTAATGGCTTAGTAGCCTGGTTTTACGCAATGCGTGGCATCGGCTTCTATCAACTACTCATCATTCCCATCATATTTCTCCTTTTTAGAGAAGAAAAGGACCTGGTACGGTTCTTTCATGGGCTGATCATCTTGTCTCTTTTTGGCACAGCCTGGGGACTTAAGCAACAGCTACTCGGAGTTGACTTTGCTGAATACAACTGGCTTTATAATGAAAATCATCATGAGGAGCACGTATTACATGGTGTGCTCCGGGTCTTTTCCTTCTACAGTGATGCCGGAGCCTTTGGTGCATCTCAGGCCATGATGTCAATGCTCTGCGCCATTCTGGTTACCGGACCGTTTTCAGTAAAGCGAAAAGGTATCTATCTTTTCTGTGCCCTAGTTTTCCTAGTTGGATTTGCCATCTCAGGAACACGAGGCGCATTGGCTGTGCCTCTAGCCGGTGGTATTGCCTACTTGGTTGTAGTTAAGAATTTCAAATTGCTGATCGCAGGATTCGGTGGCATGCTTATCGTATTCTGTATTCTGAAATACACCTTCCTTTTTCAAGGCGTTGAGCAAGTCCGCAGAATGCGGACCGCCCTTGACCCTGAGAATAAATCCCTTTCTGTGCGGTTGGAAAACCAAAAGATCTTTGGTCATTATCTGGCCGATAAACCTTTTGGTGGTGGCATTGGTACTGCGGGGTTCTGGGGAGCCCGATTTAACCCTGACTCCCTGATGGCCAACACAGCCACAGACAGCTGGTACGTCAAAATCTGGGCAGAAACTGGTGTGGTTGGCCTGGCACTACACTTAATTTTCCTGGGATTTATCCTGGGCAAGGGCGGCCACCGAATCATGACAATGCATGATCCGAGGCAAAAAGTGTATGCCTGCGCATTATATGCTTGCTTTGCAGGTGTTCTTTTGGCCAGCTACGGAAATCAGGTCTTTGGTCAGATGCCAACCGGTATTATCATGCCCATGATGATTGGGTTTTTGTTCCTTATCCGAGATCGTCATGTATAAGTCATTACGAGGTACGAAGTAATCTCCATATAGCCGTGAGCAGATTCTTCGCTTCATTTCATTTCGCTCAGAATGACGTGCCAAATAGCTTATCGAAGCCAGCGCCCCAATCATCCCAGACAGTCCGACAGTCATCGCTTTCAAAGTCGCTGAATCTCCCTAGGGGATACCTTTAAACCAACAAAACAAAGAAGTCATGAACATACTATTTACGACTCCCCTTCTCCTAGTCGTAGCTTATCTAACACTGAGTTCCTTGTATCAATTGACACTGTCTATTGCAGCTCAATTCAAAACCAAGCGATCTCTTGACACCTATCGGACTTTCAAGAAATTTTTAGTGCTCATCCCGGCTTATCAAGAGGATGAAGTCATTCTGAATTCAGTCAAAAAGAACAAAGCACTCTCCTTTCAATATCCACGTACCAAATTCGATTTGGTGGTGATTGCCGATGGGCTACAAAGAAACACCATTTACGAGCTTCGTAAAATGGGTGCTCAAGTAGTCAAGGTGGACTTTGACCAAAGCACAAAGGTGAAAGCCTTGCAGGCTGCCATGAACAACTATGACCATGGCTATGATGGAGTAGTAGTGCTTGATTCTGACAATTTGATGAACTGGGACTTCCTACATAGGATGAATATCTATCTCCATAATGGCTACAAGGTCATCCAGGCGCAACGTGCTCCATTTAACAAGGAAAATGCAATAGCAACTCTTGATGGAATGGCCGAAATCGCCAATCACAAGATATTCTGTAAAGGAGCCAATAGAATGGGGCTTTCCAGTAAGTTATCTGGATCCGGGATGGTTTTTGATTTTCAACTCTTCAAAAAAGTAATCCATAAACTGAAGGCAGTAGGTGGATTTGATAAAGAATTAGAACTCCTTTTCACCAAACGCAGACAGCACATCGCCTACGTTGAGGAAGCGATTGTTTATGATCAAAAAGTCAGTAATACTTCAGCCTACGAACTTCAACGAGGCCGATGGCTGGAAGCACAATATTCCTTTTTCGGTAAACATTGGTTAAAGGGTTTAAAGGGGCTTTCCCTGGGGAATTTTGATTATTTCCACAAAACCTACCAGCTCGCAATGCCACCTCGGTTTTTGGTTCCATTTGCCTTGTTTATGCTGTTGATTGTTGGAGTATTGTTTCAAATCTCATGGATTTGGGCACCAGCCGTTTTAGGATTGGTATCCAATCTCGCAAGCTATCTACTAGTGTTACCTCTTGAGCTGATAAGCCAGAATTTTAAGCAGATAATAAGCGTAATGCCAAAATTATTCAGCTCTACCATCAAAGCGTTGAGGTTAATGAAACGGTCGCGCATGGAATTTCTGCATACCCCTCATCAACAATTGGCTCAATCATGATTTTCTCAGGAGTCCCCTGGCCCGCAGTATTACCATTAGCCGCTTTTGCCATGATCTGGGGAATTATGGTGTCTAAAGCCGAAGCCGAAAAAAGAGTCAAAAGAAAAAAGCATAAGAAACATGGAAAAGGCTAAACATATACTGCTCATCTGCAAATCCATGCCCTGGCGTTTCAAAGGTGGAATTCAAACGCATACCTGGGAGTTGGCGCAAGCCCTGGTCAAACAGGGACAAAAAGTAAGCGTCTTAACCGGTGGAAGGTTCAGAAACCCAATTCATCGCTATCAAAAATCAGGAGTTGATTTTATCGAAATTCCGTTCTTCCCCGGCCGTTATATAAAACCAATTGCATTCGTTGCAGAAGAATTTTGCTTTAACTGGCAAGCCAAACAATGGGTCAAACGAAATCATGATCAGTTTGACATCATTCATATTCAGGGACGAAGCGGTCAATTACTGATCACAGATCAAGCTCTTAGGAGCAAGCTAATCACCACGTTTCATGGTTTGATTACCAAAGAATATAGCAATCGGAATCCGTTTGATATCAATGGACGAATGCACAGATGGTTAACCCAAAAATTTGAACAAAAACTAGTGGCTCACAGCAAACAATCAATCGCTGTCAGCGAAAGCCTCATCTCTGATATTCAAGAACAAAGTCCACACTCAAAGAATATTCTATTAATTCCAAACGGTGTAAAAAGTCAGCCAAAAGTGGAAATTGACAAGTCGAGGGACATCGTCCGATTCTTATTTGTCGGAAGACTTCACCAAGTAAAGGGCTTAGATAAGATCATTGAGAATTTTCGGCATTCAAAACCCTATGTGCACTTGGACATTATTGGTGATGGACCAATGATGCAAACATGGTTTGAACGTGTCAAAATGCTGGGTTTCCAAGACCGAATCAATTTTTGGGGGGCTATGGACAATGATAATATCATGAAAATACTCCCATCATACCAAGCGCTACTTCTCCCATCAGACTACGAGACACAGGGTATCGTATTGCTCGAAGCCAATGCTCAATCTGTACCGGTTATTGCCTCAGATCTACCTGCAATACGCGAGTCTGTGGTACATGGCTATAATGGTTTGTTATGTAATCCTCAGGATGGTAAAGAGTTTATTTATACGATGAATTACCTGGCCATGGACCATGGATTTGCCTCAAAACTAGGTGCCAATGGCTTCCACCACGTTCAACGACATTTTAGTTGGGACAAAATCGCCCAGCAAACATTGAGCACTTACCAAAAAATTGCCTCCTGATGAAGAAAGGTCAAGTAATCGTTCAGAATAGTCTTTTCTCTCTAGGCGGCCAAGGGTGTTTTCTAATGGCCAACTTCCTATTGATGATAATACTCATCAACAACTTTAGTAAAGAAGAATTTGGAGTTTGGGCCTTGTACATCACCCTAATCTCAATTGCGGATAGTATTCGCCAGGGGCTAATACAAAACGGGCTCGTTAAGTTCATTATCGAAAACCCCAATCATACAAGGAAATGGATCGGCTCTGGACTATTCTTAAATCTAATCACGATTGGATCCGTTGCATCGATACTGTACTTCATAGGACCAGTTTTGGGTAACCTCTGGCACTCAAAAGACCTCCCCGAATTATTGAGTCAGGCAGTGTTTTCATTATTGGGCCTTGGCATTTTTCAGTTTATCAATTCACTTTTAGTAGCTAAAGAAGACTATAAGGGATACTTGCTTTCCAACATCCTCTATGCATTGACCTTCACATCAGGAGTCCTTTTAGCTAAACAATTGAGTCATCTGAACCTGGATCAAATCATTCGTCTTCAACTTCTTGCATGTATTCCTGTGCTCATTTTCTCATTAATTGCAAAAGTACTTTCACTGGGGGTGCCGAGTTGGATGTTCATGAAAAGACTATTCCAATTCGGGCGATATAATGCCGGCACCAACCTAATGTCGCTTGCATTCGCCAAGTCTGACATTTTCCTGATCGGATTTTTTCTCAACCCAAACTCAGTTGCTGTTTATCATCTTGCAACAAAAATCATTAACTATACCGACCTGCCGCTAAACGCGTTCTCACAGGTCATTTATCCAAGAATCGCCAAAGCCTTCCATCAGCACGGATACTACAAGGTGAGCCGAGAATATGGAAAACATATTTTGACATTGTCACTTGTGATGATGCCAACTGCCTTATTCATATTTCTATTTAAAGAGATAATAATAAATAACTTATCATCAGTTACTTATAATGAATCAATAATGATTGTCGGTATACTTCTTCTTCCCAGTTTAATAAAGCCCTGGGGGCGAGTATTCGGCTTGACCCTTGATGCCATTGGTATGCCGGAAGTCAATTTTCAGATGCTCACACTAAGTGTGCTGTTCAATGTCATTATGAACTTGATTCTTATCCCCCAATTTGGACTGGAAGGAGCCGCATGGGCAACCTCCATGAGCACCATTTTGACTGTAGTTATTGGTCAATTAAGAATTGCCGACATTCTGAATATCCGACACAAAGCCATCTTAAGAGAACAATGGGTTCTACTGAATAAAAAAATCAAATCATTTAAACATCTGTATACATGGAACTAACATTCGGAAGTGCACAAAAGCACACCAGCAAAAAGATGAGGTCCCACCCGTTTATGAGTATAGTGTTCTCGGCCATTTTCGGATATACTAATGTGGGCAACTACGCACGCTTCACAATATTTAGAGAACTTATGAAAAACATCCCGATAGGCACAAAACCTAAGGTTTTAGACTTAGGAGCGGGATATGGAGAGTATAGCATTAGCTTGGCGACTGCACTTCCAAAAGCTGATATTCATGCACTTGATATTGACGAATCTCGCATAAGATCCATTGAAGAAGCTCTTCATAAATCTGGGATTGACAATGTACATACACACTGCGTTCAGACTGAAAATCTAAATGAATCGGATTTCAATTTCATTTTTTCTGTTGATGTGTTTGAGCACATTTCGTCTGAGGAAATGCCTTTCCGGGCCTCTTATGAAAGGCTCAAAACCAACGGTTACCTACTGGTAAAAATTCCCAATAGAACTCAGCGCACCATATTGCCGGAGCGTTGGTTCGAAAAGCACCATGAATGGTTGAAGGATGAGCACATTGGTCAAATCTATGATTTAGAAAGTCTGAAACAGCGATTTATTGAAGAGGGTTTTAGATTAGTTCATGCTGCCTATTCAGATGGGTGGTTTTCAAGACTTGGTTGGGAATTGGCCTATTTGGGTAAAAGAATGGGTGTAATTACTCAACTATTGACTCTACCCATTTCCAAGGGCTTAATTCAAATGGATAGGCTAATTCACCAGGGGAATTGGGGCAATGCCATTCAGGTAATTGGACAAAAAATATAAACACATTTCATTAACTAATCGCAACATGTATCAACCTTCAGTAAGCATCATAACGGTAAACTACAAACAACCTCAAGTCACCTCTGAGTTATTGGATTCATTAAGAAAACTCAGCTATTCGAACCTCGAAGTAATTGTAGTCGACAATGACCAACAATACGATGATTCTCCTTTATACCGAATACATTACCCGGAAGTCAAGGTCATTAATTGTGATGAGAACCTGGGTTTTGCGGGTGGCAATAACGTAGGCATCAAAGCAGCAAAAGGAGATTACCTATTCCTAGTCAATAATGATACGGAGATTATTGACGGAACAATTGAAAAGCTAGTAAGCGTGTTGGTTGACGAAAATGTCGGTGCGGTAAGTCCAATTCTGCGATACTTTGATGCCCCAAAGCAGGTACAATACGCTGGGTTCACTGAAATCAACCCAATCACTGGCAGGAATAGAATGATCAACCAGATTGCGCCTACCCTACTTTCGGATACACCTTATATCCATGGAGCAGCGGTCATGATTCCAAAAACAGTAATAGATAAATGCGGTCTGATGCCCGAAGACTATTTTCTTTATTACGAGGAACTTTGTTGGTCAAGGAAAATTCGTAAGGCTGGATACCAATTAAAGGTGTGTAATGAAGTGCATGTTCTGCACAAAGAATCCGTAACCACCGGTAAGAATAGCCCTCTTAAGACCTATTATCAGACGAGGAATCGATTGGTATTCATGAATCGAAACACAAATTTCCTCGAGGGCATATTATTCAAATCCTTTTTCATTCTTGCCGCCCTTCCCATCAATTTAACGAAGTTTGCTCTGAGGCGTCAATTCGCTCATTTCAAGGCTTTTCAGCGAGCCTATAAAGATGCGTTTGTCAGACCCAAGCTTGGGATGACTTACTGATCATCTACTCAATTGAGTCGTTCGCCATTAGATACAGTTCAACGAACGAAGTTCATGTCCATTTATTCATGGAGAATGTAAATTGTTCGTAAAATCGCACACATGGAAATAGCGTTATGGATATCAATCGGTATAGTATTCTACACCTTCATAGGTTATGGAATCCTTATCTCATTACTCGCCAGTTTCAGGAAGAAGTTAAGACCTGATAAGCTTTCGAATGAAGACCTCCCGAATGTGACCATTTTAATTGCGGCTTACAATGAGGAAGATATAATCAAGAGCAAAATTGACAACTGTCTAGACTTGGATTATCCAAAAGACAAGCTCACCATCTCATTTGTCACAGATGGCTCTGATGATCTTACAAATCAAATAATTAAACAATACCCGGAGGTCAAGCTCTATACTCAAAAGGAGCGCAAGGGAAAGATATCAGCGATTAATCGTGTAATGCCTTTAATTACCACCCCTATCACGGTTTTCTCAGATGCAAACGTGATGATTAACCAAGAGGGTATTAAAGAGCTCGTACTACACTTCCAGAATAATTTGATTGGAGCTGTCTCAGGGGAAAAGAGAGTCGTGTCTGATCAAAAGTCAAATGCAGCCTCGAATGAAGGAGTTTATTGGAAATACGAGTCTTTTTTAAAACGCAAAGATGCTACCTGGAACACCCTTGTAGGTTCAGCAGGAGAATTATTCGCAATTCGTACCCATTTATTCAGACCAATAGATCAAGGCACAATCATCGAGGATTTTATACTCACTATGAAATTGGCGGAGGATGGTTATAAGGTGGCGTACGAACCCAACGCTTTGGCCATAGAAACTGCCTCAGCGAATACTCAGGAAGAAGCTAAGCGAAAGGTTAGAATTGCAGCCGGAGGAGTTCAATCATTATGGCAATTAAAGTCGTTGTTTAATCCATTCAATGATTGGAAATTAAGTTTCCAATTGGTTTCACATCGGGCACTGCGATGGACATTGATGCCTCTTGCTTTAATCTCAAGTCTGGTCTTGTCGTTTTTGCTGTGTCCAGATTTCTGGTACTACGACTTGATTTTCAAAATACAGCTAGGCTTTTACATTTTGGCGTTTATCGGGTATCTCCTTCGAAACCAGAAACTAAAATCAAAATTATTGCAAACCCCATTCTATTTCACCTTTATGCATGTTTGTGTAATGAAGGGTTGGATCAAATACCTCTCCGGAAATCAAAGGGTAACGTGGGATAAAGCCAAAAGAGCAGTCCTCTCCTGAAAACCATCTTTGAATGTTTTTCTCTAAAACAAGTTGAGTCGCTTCATTAGCGCCTCCTTGTTTGCTCTGGAAATAGGAATAACCTTATCGGCAATAAGCATATTAGATTCTTCGATATCCACGATTTTGGCCAGGTTAACTACGAATGAACGATGGACTTTTTGGAAGTTGAACTCTTTCAGTCGCTCATGCACTTTCTTCATTGTCCCATGAACTATATACCCTTTTTTCTCCGTCTTGAACAAAGCATAATCTCCTTTGGCTTCAATATATAGCAGCTCATTAAATGGTACTCTTATCAACTTTGAATCGACTTTAAGAAAGATGGCGTAATCAACAATCTTAGGAGGTTCTACCTTTTCTTCAGCCTCCTTCAGTCGCTTGTAAGCTTTTCTGGCAACCTCAATGGCTGCATTGATATCTTTGGTGCCATAAGGTTTAACCACATAACCGAAGGGACCTCTCTCCTTGGCTCTCTTAACTGTGATATTGTCTGCAAATGCAGTAGTAAAGATGAAAGGAATATCATAATCATCATTGATTACTTCGGCAAGATCAACACCGTCCATATCTCCTCCTATTTGAATATCCAGGAGAGCTAATTCCGGACTCTTTTCCTTACACAGTTCCAATGCGGTGATGGAGTCAGGTGCAATGCCAATTGTATCATGACCCAAAACCGTAAGAATATCTTTGAGGCTGTCAGCAATTAATGGATCATCCTCTACAATTAATACTTTTAATGCGCTCATATCTCTAGTTATATGGTATTTCTATGGTGAAGGTGCTTCCCTTATCTTTTTTGCTATCTACAGAAATAACACCTCCATGCATTTCAACAAATTCCTTTACAATTGATAGCCCCAACCCTGAGCCCTGGATGTTCTTAACATTAGTCGCCCGATAAAATGATTGAAAAAGTCCTTTTTGATCAGTCTCCGGAATCCCGATTCCAAAATCCCTGACCACTAACTTTACCCTTTCAAGCTGACTATAATCTAAAGTGAACTGTGGGTTGGCTTTACCTTCTGAATACTTAAAAGCATTCGAAATCAGGTTCGTCAAAATATGATCGAATAACTGCTCATCAATCTGAACTCCTCGTGGCACTCCAGTGACTTTGAATTCAAGAGACCTTTCATCAGGTCGATCCTTGCCATTTCGCTCAACAATTCTTTCACAATAGGCATGGAAATCGATGGTTTGTTTGTCTATTTCAATTTTGCCAGATTCAATTCGACCTAGCGTTAGTATATCATTCATTAAGGCCGTTACTCGGTTGATCTCCGATTCAATCCTGTTAATATGTTTAGAATAGTCTCCAATATTTTGAGAGTTGTCATTTTCTAATTTAAAAGACACCAAATCAATATTTTGTTTGATAGTCGTCAGTGGAGTCCGGAATTCGTGTGACGTCATAGCCACAAATCGAGACTTCAGTTCATTCAACTCTCTTTCTTTTAATAGTGCTTTCTCGGTTTCAGCCTGAACCGCTTTCTGAATTGTAATGTCACTTATAAATGCGGTAAAGGAATGCTCTCCTTTCATTATCACAGGTACGATTGCCAATTCTACTGGAAATTCGGATCCATCCTTACGAACCGCGTTGATCTCAATTTTCTGGCCTAGGACTGGTCCCTCACCTGTTTTTAGATAATGCTTCATTCCACGTTCGTGCGCCTTACGATGGACTTTAGGAATAATCGTCTCGGTAAGAGGCTTGCCAATGGCTTCTTCCTTGCTGAAACCGAACATAACTTCGCATTGTCGATTCCACTCCGTCACAATACCCTTCGAATCAATCGTAATCACACCATCAATAGCCGACTCAATAACCGTCCTCAATTTCCTTTCACTGTCAAACAACTTTTCCTCAGCTTGTCGCTGCAAGTGTTTCGCCCTGGCAATTTTCAGTCTGTTTGCTGCAATATTGGCCACAGTCAAAAGTGTATCGAGATCCTCTTGCTTATAGAAATCGGCTTCAGTATGTTCAGAGTCTATAACCCCAATTACCTCTCCATCCGCGATAATTGGAACGGAAAGTTCTGACAGGCCAGGGTGTGCATCTACAATATACCTTTCATCTTTTGAAGTGTCGGCAACCAACTCAGGAAGTCCTGTTTTAGCAACAGCCCCTACTATCCCTTCTCCAACTTGTATTTGAATCGGGTTAATAATTTGTCGGTGACCGCCCATCTTAGGACCATAAGCCGCCACCTGATCCATGTATTTCCCATCGGGGTCCAATAGGTAAACCACACAATCCTCATAGCCAAAAGTATGAATTACATTCTCAGCAATTTCCCAGGCCAATTCTTCCAAATCTTCTTTGTCCAGAAGCTTGGACACAAAGTCATTAACAGCTCTTAGGAAGTTTCGTTGTTTAAATAGCTCCTCATTCCTCTCTTTCAGGGCAATTTGCTCTGCCTGAAGGGCATTCTCAGTCTCAATCTGGGTGATCAAAGAGCCAATCCATCTTGCCAGTAAACTAATAAACTCAGTATCGTAGCTATCAAAATGTGGGTTTCTAGGATCGGCATCATAAAAATTTACCGTCCCCCGCTTCTGACCGTTTACATAGTAGGGAGCTCCTATATAAGTCTCCAATCGAAACATCTCGTAGCACGGATGACCTAAATATTCTGATTCACTGAAATGATTAATGGCTACATAGGTCTCTTGATCAAATACTATTTCGCAATAGGTCTTTTTAAAGTCGAAGGTCAATCCTCTTTGAAGAACCCCAGTGTCCTCCTTCATGAAGAACTCTTCCACCGTATATTCATCTCCCTTTATTGAACTTATGATTCCAATGGGCAATTCGAGATAAGCTGCTGCAGTGGCTAATCCTTCGCTTAACTGCTCACGAATTGAAAGTGTTGTATTCGAGGTAATTTCATTGATCAACTCAAGTCCTTGCTTGTATTTGTTTAATCTATTTTGCGTGAATTCGAGTTCTTTCTGAGCGTTTTTCTGGTCAGTAATATCCAGGTGCATCCCAATCGAGCCGACACGCTTTCCATCTTGATCAAATATTGGAGCGCCACTAATCAACGCCCATAAGGGATGTCCATCCTTGTGAGTCAATTGTACCTCATAAACGCTGCCTTGTCCGTCCTTTCTTTTTTCATGTTCGGCATCCAGCGTGTCTAATGAATCTTTATCCGTAATTAGACTGATCGCTTTCATCGAGAGCAATTCCTCGTTCGTATACCCCATGATATCGGTCATAACCGAGTTGGCATAGTGAATTGTCTCATCAAGCCCAACTTCTAACAGACCGACATTCAGATTTTGGATTATCCCTCTATACTTCTCTTCACTTTGCTTAAGCGCATCTTCAGTTTCCTTTTTATCGGTAATGTCCCGACCCACCGCCATTAGCCCCTCAATTCCCGATTCATTTTCAAGCAACTGTACCTTCTGTCCGATCCAGATTTCTTCTTGATTGGCATTATATACGGGGAACTCAAAGTAGGTAGACTTAATGGAATTGACTACTTGGTCTCTGTAGAATTTGACGGATCTCTCTTTCCAATCATCTCTGATCAGCTTGGTGAAATGGTGCCCAACAATTTCCTCTTCCGGATACCCGGACAGCCTTAGTGCTGTAGGGTTCATATAGGAAAAGATACCCTTGGTATCTATCTCAAATATGATATCATTGGCAGCTTCAACAAGAAGCTGATATCGATTTATGGGGTTGTTATTTTTGGCGTTTTTTGACAAGTCGACTTCAACTCGAAGATATCCATTCTGCCTTTTTGTAACAAGTGCAAAATCCCAGTCCTTTAACGAAGTGAAGTGGGTTTCTCTGTGGCTTTTATTGATTTCTTTTATCAATGCCTGATTTGGGACTTTGTCTACTATAATGCCAAAATCCTCTTTGAACCGGGTAGGCAAAAGTGAAGTTGAAACAGTCTTGAAAGAACTGTCGAGATCAAATGAAGGTAACTCGCTCAAACGTTATTCGCTTTAAGAACAAATTACCTTAATTGTCTAATCAGTCGGGAAATCTTCGATAATTGACTTGTCAGCTTCGATGATTGACCTTATTTGGAGATGAATGAACCACTTTCATCCTTGTGTATAAATGAGGCTAATCTCTTAACAAGAGACGTTTAGTTCCTCACTAAAACCTTTTTGACAACGAACTTTTCGTCCATCTTGATCCAAAGAAGGTAGAGACCGTCTTCCAGATTTCCATTAGATATTTCATAAATGCCACTGTGATTCTTATCCGGGAAGGCTTTTTGAACAATTACCCCTTTCAAATCGACTAATTCAAAGCTAAGCTTTGTGAATTGTCGGTTGCTTAAATCGACTCGAATAAAACCCTGTGCAGGATTAGGCCACAACCGAATTTCTTCAGCGAGTTCATCATCCAAACTGGTGACAATGTTGCCATCCAAGGGAATCAAATCATAAACCAGGGTGTTCTTTGAACCATCCTGTTTTAAGAGAACGGCTTCGTCCAAGTTTATTCCGGTATAGATCGTTGTGGACCGATCGGGCCAGGTGACTTTTACCTCCTGAACAGAAGTGCTTTTACCAAGTCCGAAATGAATATTTTCGGAATCATCACTCTGCCATCCTGTCCCGGCATGAACATAACGATAATAACTCCCCTGATCTGTAGTAACCTGGACTTCGGCTCCCACAGTACTTGAGAAATCAGTTCCTTCAAGTTTCAAAATGAGCCATTTGTTATCATTTTCAATCTCATTCAAAAAGAACTCGGAATGATCCTTTGGTCCACGATTCGATACGAGTATGTCCAAATCACCATCACGATCCAGGTCACTTATTGAAGAGCTGTACGATCCTAACTCACTGGAAACCGGTAACCCGGAATCTACCTGGGTAAAAGTCTCATCCCCATTATTACGATAGAGGACATTAGAATAAGGTGAATAGTGTGTATCATTGGCCACATAGATGTCGAGAAACCCATCATTGTCATAGTCGAGCCAGCTCACCCCCCAGCCCATTCCGGGATCATCTACACCTGCTGTTCCTGCAACTTCTGTGAATGATTCTCCTTGGTTGTTTTTGAAAAGATAGTTTTCTCGAAGATTAGTCAGGTAAATATCGGGCCATCCATCATTATTAAAATCACCCACACTCGCAGCCATCGCATTACTGGCAGTATACATGCCTAACTCTTCAGTAACATCCGTGAAATTTCCCTGTCCGTCATTCTCGTACATAAAATTGCCTACATCAGAGTCGTGGCTGGTGAAAACATCCATGTCACCATCCTTATCAAAGTCTAAAAAGACGCTCCCCATATTCAAAATACGATTGACAATACCACTCTCTTCTGAATAGTCTGTAAACCTATTGTCTCCATTGTTTATGAAATAGTGATTACCCTCATTCAGATTGAATACGAATAAATCCAGCATCGAATCACCATTGATATCTGCCCAATGCACAGAAATGGCAACACCAGTAGTGTTGATACCGGCTGATTCTGAAATGTCCGTGAAGGTTTCATCTCCGTTGTTGAGGAATAGCTTATTCTCTTCACCTGCACTAGTCGCTAGAAACAGGTCCTGATAACCATCTGAATTGATGTCTGCCCAGACCGTCTGCAAAGAGCGGCCGAAATACCATAACCCTGCGTCCAGGCTCACGTCCGTGAATGATCCATCCTGATTGTTACGAAAAAGTAAGTTATTCAAGCCAGCCCTCGTGATCATGACATCATCTGCACCATCGTTGTTGAAATCAACCACAGACACACTCATTGACTTTCTCACCTTCAGTCCTGTCATTTCACCTAGCTCTCTGAATATTGGCCCTTGTCCATGAGATTGAACCCCGGTCATAACGAGCAAGCAAGCGCTAATTGCGATTGTTCCGGAAAACCATTTGAAAGCAGATTGAAAGCCAGTCATCACGCTGAAAATCAATAACAAAAATAGCCACTAATGGCCAAAAGCGTAAGTCTGAGATATTGAAATTCAAGGTCGATTTACCGACCATCAGGAGTGCAAACGGTTGCGATATAAAAGGTGAAAGAGCAGGCTATGAAATCCTATTCATCTGTGTAGTCGTCACCGTAATATTTGCTGGTGATTCTGGTATGAAACGTCTCCGCCTTTATGGGGTCATACTGTGGTTCCCCACAACAGGGCAAAACTTCCAATATCTCCTCTTCCCAAACATAGACGGCCATCGGAATACTAATCCTGGGTTTTCCATAAAGCGGTTTTCGAGGCTTACTCACACGGTGCGTTGTAGAAGGAAGTCGATTATTGGTAATCCGTTGCATGTAATCACCGGTATTTAAGATGATACTTCCCTTTGGAGGATTCAGCCGAATCCATTTCATATTCTTACGGTTTAGTACCTGCAAGCCCTCAACTGCCGATGAAGGCAGAATAGTGAACAAATCAACATCCTCATGTCCCAGCATTCTTCCAGCCCCGGATTCATCATCCTGCTTTGAGACAGGGGGGTAATAATTCAACCTAAAGCCAAAGTTCGTTTTAGTGAGTTTCTGATCGTACGCATGTGGGTCGCAACCCAAATGTGAGAGAATACTCTGCATTATAGGTAGAATAAGCCCTTCATGGGCTTCAACGATTTGTCTGAAAAATGCCTCATATCCGGGTCCAGGCCAAAAATCGCTCTCTTTAAAAGACGCATTCCTATTACCCGGCAAGTCAAAGGCTCTTCTGCAAAAAACCCATCCCTCGACTAAATCCGGATGAATTATCGTGGTTTCCTTGATTGGGAAATAACCTTGATTCACAGAGCCAAATCGTTGCGCTTCAAATTTCATTCGATCTTCCCGAGGAATGTCTTCGAATATTTGGGTTACTTTTTTCTCGGCTTCATCATAAAGTCTGGTATCCACCCCATGACCTGTGAGTACAGCAAAACCAATTCCTTCAAGAGCTTCCCCCAGGTCCTTTGCGAATTGTCGTTTCCCCTCCTCGCCACCATTGAAGAACAAATTCATATCACAGGTCTTGATTTCATACTCGGTATCAAATTGATCCAGTTCTTCCTTTTCAGCAAGATTATAGGTCTGGTCCTTCTCTACCTGTTCATATCGGCTGAACTCTTGGTTGACTGCTTCTATGCCATGTTCCTTTGATGATTCCATAGAGGTTTTTCGATTAGCTTTTCAATATAGAAAAGTGTGGTGAAGATTAACCCAGCTTTTACACAAACAAAAAAGAGTCAGGTAACCAACCCGACTCTTAAATAGACTACGAACTATAGAAAACCAAACTAATTTCTTAATCGATCAATGCCACAATACTGTAGTGCGATTGCCATAAGGTCTGATGGAATTTTATCGTCAATGACAATCTTGAGATCTTCCCTCGACTTTGTATCTATTCTGGAGTATTCCAACACTACATCAGCATACTTCCAAGCCTCATTAAACTGTTTCATGACCATAATCGCTTCCTCATCTTTTTGCTGACCCAAAAGTGCTGCATGCAACCCTTTGAGTGCAAAGCCATTTCTGGGGAAGGTTGCGAGATCTTCACGATATACTTTTTCGGCCTTTCGATATTCGCTCATTCGGATGTAAAGGTCACCGAGCGAATGTCTGATTGAAAAGAACCAATCGGGTGGTTCATTATAGGACAATTGGTCTTCAAGCTCAATCGCTTCCAATAAGAGTTTCTCTGCCTTAGCATTCTCTCCATTCCGCATGGCAATCTCCCCCGCGAGCGTGTAATAGGAGATTTCAACCAAATCATTGACAGTATTGATATCCCAAATAGTCAAGTCTATCAATTCCTGTCTACCAATTGCATCTTTAATACTGCCTAGCGCTTTCATAGCCGCCTCAATATCTCCCATATTGGCACGAGCCATACCCTGGGCATATTGCCACACTGCCATGGGATAGAGTAAATCAGCATCCGGTGCGGGCAAAGCGAGTATTTTTTCCCATTGAGCGAATTTCACAAGGAGGTTATAAGGAATGGTAGTAAAGTGCTGAAGTGTACCCCAACCATCCTGACGCATGGCTTGCTTATCGGTTATCTCGGCAAGTTTAAAAGCTGCCTGTATAGCTTTGGCACCAGCACCTTCTAATGCGGCTGTTGCTGTGAGAAAATGATAATTGTGTGGGTAAAGTGCTAAAGGGTATGTTCCACTTGTCACACAAGTTGCAACGTAAATACTATCCACTATTACTGCTCTCTCATTGGCTAAAGTGCCTAAATGGTAATCTCCTGTGCGGATGTAAGTATGTGACGGCATATGTACCAGATGACCCGCATTTGGCGTAAGGGTTTCCAAAATCCTGGCGCTCTCCAATCCGTCCTGAGGAGAAAGAGAAGCTTCTGTGGCATGGATATTAAGGTGATTGCCTAAAGGATGGTAAGGATTCGTTTCTAGTCCCTTTTCGATCATCTCAAGGAACTCCGGGGTCCATGGCTTCATAGCACCGTCTTTTTCCCAGTAGTCCCATGGGTGAAGATCCATCAGGGATTCAGCAGTTATAAAAGCCACATCATCCATATTAGGAAACCGGGCATACGCTTTTCTCATCGCATCGGCATAAGCCTGATCCAAACCATCACGTCCCTTATCTGGCTCATCATACCTGGCGTTAATTGCTTGAATCATTAATTGCTCCCATTCAGGTAAATTCGATGAGTATTGCATCGCTTTTCCAGATGCCTCATAGGCTTCCTGAAGATGGTCAGGATTCATCCCTTCATTAATGTTGGGGCCCAAAACATAGGCCAGGCCCCAGTAGGCCATAGCAAAAGTGCTGTCAAGTCGAATCGCCTCTCGAAACGATCTAGCCGCCTCCAGATGATTAAATCCATAGGACAGTGTAAGGCCCTGATCAAAGAACATCTGGGCATCATCTGATATCGTTGTCACCTTAAGAGAGTGATTACCAAGTCCTTCAAAAACAGGAGCTTGAAAGCTTTTTCGGTCCTGCTGTGCACAAGAAAAAAGACACAAAAGGAGTACTAGTGCACCAATTGGTGCATTACTGAATCTTTTCATTTTACGGTTGAGTTTTTGTTAAAAAATGGGCTTAAAACACCCTTGAAATATTAAATCCGAAATGTAAATCGCCATTGAAAAAGTCGCCATTGGTCTCGGTAATAAACCCTCTCTCTACCATGGAACGGGCATTGGTAAAGTTCAGATGAAAGACATGACCTCCGGTTTCAATTTCTACCCCGATTCCTATAGCGTCCTTAAATTGATCCGTCAATTCACTGGTCAGCCGATAATAGTATTCAGCATTCAATGAAATCCGATTATTCAATTTAACACGCCCTCCAAATCCTAGAGCAAAAATGTCATTCTCCTGGTCAGCAATCACTTTATTTCTATGGACGTAGGTAGGTGAAAGTAGTAAGGAGACTGTTGGACTCATTTTTCGGGCAATTAATAATTGATGTGTATAAGAAACTTTAGATGAAAAATCATCTTCGGTGAAATTCGCATTATCCAGTGTTCTGATTGCCATGCTGGAGAACCCGGTTACCGTGAAAGGCATATTCTTGACTCCCTCTGATTGTCTGAATATTTGATATTTAAGAAATCCATCGTAGACCTTTTCAAAGGAGTTTCGACCGATCCCTGCGGTAAGCTTATCTGAAATACCATACTCTAACGAAAACCGGATGTTGGCCACATCAAGACCAAAAAAATCATCGATTCCCGAGTTAATACGACCAAATCGGTGGGAAATGACAAACTCCAGTTCCTTCGCTTTTCTCAATTTAGAGGTATGCCCATTGATTAGTCGAGCTCCCTTAAAAGTGGCTTCTGCATAAATCGTTTCTTCCGAGCCTTCATTGAGAATATCCATTAGGTCGTCTTGAGCGCTCAAATTAAAGGTCAAGGCCAACACGGCTACTATGTAGGTGAATCTTTTCATCTATTCTTATTTATATGGTTCATATTCGAATGCGGCTGTGACTTCCACTTCTTCGGCTATATTCCGTACCACCACTTTTGGGATTTTAATACCAAACTCCTTGACTTTGGCCATGAAGACAAAATCAGCCTTTACTTTTCCGTTGCTTACAGTTAGTGTCACTGGTGTCTCAATTTGCTTGCTAACTCCATGAATTGAAATCTCACCACTGGCATTCACGGTGTAGGTACCATCTTTCAGGGCAGACAAATCAGAATTACCTTCAAATGAGCCACTGAAGGTAGATTTAGGGTACTTATCTGATTCCATATAGTTCTCATTGAAGTGTTCCTGCATAAGCTTTTTCTCAAACTCAAAGGTTTTGATAAGCATAGAAACGACCACCTCATTTTTCTTGAGATCAAGTATGCTTGACACTTTGTTACTATGAGCTTCTATATCCTCAAGAGGCGCTGAGGAGAAGAATTTCACATGGCCAGACCTGGTCACAAATCTATCCTGGCTATAACCTAATTGAGCCAAAAATACCAAGCTCAACAGGGTAAAAAATATTTTCAATTTCATAATTAGGTTTTTATATGTAATTTTCTGTAAATCAGTTATTTATTATTATTGATCTTCCTACTTGAATATCAAATAGGTTTAGACCATAGCATTCTCCACGGATACTCACCGTACTATTGATCTCCAACTGGTCGATTTCAGTGCTCGACAAGTCAGATTCCATTGTACATTTCACCATCCCGAATCCTTCAGTTTTTAAATTCAGGACGGGCAAACTTCCTTCCGGGGTTTCAATACTTTCCAATTCACCGGTCAGCTCAATAATTTTGTTACGGTACTTTGCATCAGCGGTATCCTCACTCTCCTCATACTCGGCAGATAGTTCGATTGCCGTAACCTGATACTCAGCGTCCAGTCTCTTCATGGACGGGGCGGTCTTTAAAAAATTCTGCCATACATAGATGCCAACAACTAGAGCAACTATTACAGCACCGATTCGAATGACTTTTTTCATGATTAAAAAATTAGCGTATTAATTTCCAGACGCACCATCCTCTACCCAACATGCAATGGCCGCAATCTGCTCGTCAGTTATGACCCTTCCTCCGGGAGGCATCGTACGGGCAGTTGTTCTGGCCATTATTCTGCTCGCGCTTCCTGTGATACCACCGGACGTCCTAAGATCAGGCGACTGAGAACCATCATGACAGCCGCTGACGGCACAGTTACCCTGCATGATCAATTGGATTTCTCCGAAAGTAACATCAGATTCAATATCTGCTTCTTGCTCCACTTCACAACCACTTTCATCTCTAGCCGTGATCGTATATCCACCCTGGGCTAGCCCACTGAATTGATTGTTTGCCTGAAACGCACCACCATTAAGGCTGTACTCAACCGCTCCCTGTGCATTGGAAGGTGTAATCGTAATCGAACCTTGATTTTCACCACATTCCGTACCTACTGTAGCAATGGCTACATTTAATCCATCGGCATTGGAAACATCAACTTGCAGGTCGGTATCACAATTATTTTCGTCAGTGACAGTGATTGTATATGTTCCAGCGGCCAAGTCCGTGAAGGTTCCATTATTCTGAAAAGATCCTCCGTTAATGGAGTAAATCAGGTCACCTGATCCGCCTGATCCGGCCACTGTGATAGAGCCGTTGGATAGATTACAACCGGCATCTGTGGTCCCGACCAAATTCAGGCTTGGTGGGTCGGTGCAATCGTCAGGTACTGGCTCTTGTTCCGAGGTGCAATTCACCAAGATCACGAGCACAAAAGTGAGTAAGAGTAAGAGTAGTCGTTTATCCATTGTTTTAAATTCTTTGTCCACCATACGATAGGTTTACTTCTTTGGCTGCTTGTCGTTCAAAATTCTCCCAATTCTAATTTCCTTTAGCCCCATCTTCCACCCAGCAAGCTATTGCGCCAATTTGTTCCTGGCTAATCATTCTTCCATCCGGAGGCATAGTTCTATCCTGTGTCCTTTGTTTGATCAGAGCTGCATTTCCAATAATATTTGATTCTCCTCGATAATCAGGAAGTGCTCCCCCATCATGACAGTTTGGAATAGCGCAGTCTGATTGAATTATCAAATTCACTTCATTAAACGTAATATCCGACTCGACTTGAACTTCATAAGACACCTGACATCCACTCTCGTCTCGTGCTGTAACCATGTATTCTCCCTGATCAAGATTATTGAAAGAATTTGAATCCTGAAACTGACCGTCATTCAATTTGTATTCAACCCTTCCATTTGGGTTTAGAGGTATAACTACAATTTCACCTTGATTTTCACCACATATAGTTGCTGTACTTGTCACTTCAATATTTAAGCCATTTCTGTTCAGAACTTCGACCTCAAGAGTGGAAATACAACCAAGCTCGTCTTCAACAATAGCAGTGTACAATCCTGCCATAAGGCCTTCAAACGTAGTGCTGACCTGTGTTTGTGAATCTCCCAATCTGAAATGCAAAGCTCCTTCACCACCAAAACCCATAACGGTTATCCGTCCGTTTGGCTGATTGCAATCAGCCTCAGAAACGCTAACCAACTCAATTCCAGGTGGATTATTACAATCTTCCGGAATAGGTTCCTTCTCAGAAATGCAGCTTACATGGGTCATAGTGATCAAAACAATCATTACCAGTGCCGAATTCGTCTTCAATCTTATCATACGTCATCGATTAGGAATGTCGGCTCCAACTATGATTCAAATGTAAATCGACTAAAGCCTGGCATACCAATTAATAAGGTATACAGAAGGAGTACCTTAAACTGTAATTCAGTGAACAAATGGTGAACAATTTTGGACATTATCCTGCACAAACGACTGTAAAACGCATTTCGGTGTCAGCCGAGAGTCATAATAAAGTCAGTGAGTGTTTGATCTTTCGAGAGATTCAGCTTTTTTCTTAATCTATAGCGTGCGGTTTTTACACTTTCTGCTGATATGCCCATTATTGCAGCAGTTTCCTTCATGTTCAGGTTCAATTTCACCAATGCGCACAACTTAAGCTCGCTGTTTCCAAGTTCTGGAAATCTCTCTTTAAGATTCTTAAAGAAATCTTTGTGTACGTTTTCAAAATACAGTCGAAAATCCTCCCAATCTTTATCTACATCCAGAGTGTTGTCGATAATCCGATTCAATTTTGTGAGCTTTGATGAAACTTCGGGGCTAGCAATCTTCTTTGTCTCAAGCACTGCCGCCTTCATCTCTTCCATGACTTCATTCTTACGTATGAAATTTATCGTGTATGAGGTGAGCTCCTTGTTTTTGAATTCCAATTCCTGCTGTAATTCAGATTCTCTCAATTGTACATTCTGCAATTCTGCTTCTGTCAGTTTTTGCCGTGCTTCATGAAAGGTTTTGTCGCGAATGTTCTTAAGGCGTTGTCGGCTGATGATGAGATATCCCGAAACCAACAAGAGTACCACCAATACACCTAATAGTATATTCAGTGTACTATTAAGACGATCTTTTTCTTCCAGAAGTGTTCTCTCCAGTCTAATGGCTTCAAGCTCTCGTTCCTTCGCTTCAATTTCATTTTTCTTTTCTAACTCGGCAATCCTATTTGCCAATTGTTCATTGAAAAGGCTGTCTTTCATGGCCATGTAGAGATCATTAAATCGAATGACTTCAGCATAGTCTTTCTTCAACAACGACAATTCCTTCAGTCCAAAATAAATATCTCTCAACCAACGCTTTGACCTGACTTCTTTGGATGCTTCTTCACCTCGGATCAAAAATATCCTGGCATTGGCCAGATTTCCACTTTTTAAAAAGGCATTTCCAATGTTTTCATAATTCCTGGCCGAACCCTCCTTGTCATTTATCTCTTCACTGATACCAAGTGATTTGAATAGATAATCCAGGCCCCTATTGTATTCTTGTTGTCTTACAAAAAGTTGCCCCAGGCGATTATTCGACTCACTAATTCCGTATTTATAGTTGTTCGATTGATGAATGGTAAGTGCCTTTATCAAATAGTCATAAGCCTGTGAATATTTATCTTGAGCAGTATAAACTTCACCAATCTTATTGTATGTAGTAGCTAACCGATCATCCCTGGATAGAAATTCAAAATCTGAGACAGCCTCAAAATAATAAGCTAATGCTCTCGAAAAGTTTTGTTGAGCAGCATAGATCAGTCCTATATTCAAATTGCAATTGGCAATGCCCAACTGATCATCCAATTCTTTGTAAAGCGCAAGCGATTTTAGTAGCTCAATTAGCCCGAGTTCATAATTACCTCTAGCCCAGTTCCCAACCCCTATCACTCGGTGACCAAAGGCCTCACCTGTTTTATAGTTCAATTCTGTCGCCAGCGCTACTGCTTTCTCACCATAATCATCAGATTGAACAGGGTCAACAATCCAATACTCAAACCCTATTTGGTTCAGGAGATCTACCCTTATCGTATCAACAGAGTTGTAGTTGTCAAGAATATACTTCAAACTGTCTATATCCAGCTGAGCCTTCGTTAGAAGTGGCGTAGATATGAGTGTTATGATCAGGATCAGACGCCTCAAACTGATCAAAAAATATTGGTAAAGAAGTAATAGGCCATGACAAAACAGGCAATAAATTTTACCAGTGTACCTGCAACAAATCCGATAAAAGAGCCAAATGCAGCTTTCAGAGCCTTCCTGTTTGTTGCGGTTCCAGTGCTCATTTCACCAAGAAATGCCCCAACAAATGGCCCGATAATTATTCCAAATGGTGGGAATAAAAATAATCCGATAAACAATCCAATCGTACTCCCCCAAACTCCCCGTTTAGTCCCTCCAAATTTCTTGGTTCCATAAATGGGTATAACATAGTCAAGCACAGTTACAGCAACTGTGATCAGTCCCCATGTCCAGAGAAATTTTTCGGTAAATGGTGCTTTCTCGGTAAGCTGAAGTAGAAGCAATGCCACAAAACTAATCGGAGGTCCGGGTATAATAGGGACAATACAACCCGCTATTCCAACAACCATTAAAATTCCTCCAAGAATGACCCAAAAAATATCCATAGTTAAACCTTCTAATCAATGAATAAAGATGTCTAAATTTCTGATATTTCCGTCTAATGGATATTAGAAAACAACTTTTAGTCCGCCATTCCAAAGAAAACACAAACCTGATTGTTGATTATATCGGTGATGATAGAACACGATTTCAAGAGTTGATTGAGTTGTTTTTGTCCGATAACTACAGGGTAACTCAACGAGCTGCCTGGGTGGTCGGTGATGCAGCCAGAAACCGACCTGAACTTGTCGATGAACATCTGGAGACAATCGTATTAAACCTGAGAAAACCTGACCTTCATGTTGCAGTAAAGCGAAATACACTTAGAATTCTTCAAGAGATTCAAATTCCTGAATCACTATGGGGAGAAGCTGCCGACATTGCTTTCGATTTTCTTACATCCAATGATGAGCCGGTCGCTGTCAAAGTGTTTGCCATGCAAGTAATTCATGACATTGCGCTCAATGTACCAGAGCTTGCCCAAGAGTTAATTTTCATTATTGAAGATCAAATGCCATACAGCACGGCTGGATTTAAGTCGAGAGGGCGAAAACTGTTAAAGTCTTTAAAGAAACTCAGTATCTAATTGTATTTGGCCTTCACTTTGTCCGGAAAGAGCTTTTTGAACTTCTTCACCTTAGGCTTGGCCACCGATATGATATATGGATTTCCCGGATTCAATTCATAATAATTCTGGTGATAGCTCTCGGCTAGATAGAACTTGGTAAACGGATTCAGTTCGGTCACTATTGGCTTCTTATAATTGGGTGCTATCTTTTTCATATAAGCAGCTGCCAACTCTTTCTGCTGATCATCATGATAGAATACCGCGCTCCTGTATTGATAGCCAATATCGGGGCCCTGACCATTCTTTTGGGTAGGATAGTGCGTAGCAAAGAATACTTCCAATAACTCTTCATAAGACACTACCTCCGGATCATAATAGATTTGTACCGCTTCAGCATGTTCAGTTTCTCCATAACTCACCTGTCGGTAAGTCGGATTCTCTTTCTTTCCACCAGTATATCCTGAAACCACGTCCTTAACCCCTATCATTCTTTCGAACACAGCCTCTGTACACCAAAAGCAACCTCCACCAAAAGTGGCTACGGCTGTACCTTCCTGAAGTGTTGACAGATCAACCAGCGCAACTTGTGCTTCGCGATCACAAGAACCGACCGATAAATTCAGTAATAATGAAGTAAAGACTAAATACAGATTTGACATCTTCTCAAGTTTTGTGTTCTATTCACCCAACGGCTTGGGGTGCCGTTTGGTTTTGAAGAAGTTCTTAAAGAAACTGCTTAAGGTCAGCTGGCGAATAGTTTATCGATTTTAAAGTCTTGTTATCTGTCTTCCGGTAGACTAAGTAATGACCATCAGACTCTTGTATGTAACTTTCCGTTCCATCTCGATTCAAATAATGTTGTTGAGTTGCCTCGGCTTCTTCCCTGGTCTTGCAAGTTTTACTCATATTGGAACGCTGTACTTCATCAAAAAGGGCCTTGAATTTATCTCCCATCCCGAATTCGAGGATTGCTCCTGACAATACGTATTGGATATCACAAAGGGCATCAGCCACTTCCACCAAATCATTCGACTGAATCGCCTCCTCCAACTCTTTAAGTTCTTCTGCAATCAAAGAAACTCTGAGTTTGCAACGGTCTTCTGAAGGTATCTGAGGGCTATCTAAAATTGGATGCTTGAAGGTTCTGTGAAATTCTGCTACGCTGTTAAGTGGTTTAGGTTCTTCCATGGATAAATAAAAAAGGTCTGAAAAATCAGACCAATGTTAATTAAATATTTTTAAGCGTCAGAACTACTGATTGTCTTTTTTAAATACTGGTGGCTTTTCCCCTTCGGGAACAAAAATCAAGGCCGCAGAATTCAGGCAATACCTCTTTCCGGTTGGTGCCGGCCCATCGTCAAAAACATGACCTAGGTGAGAGCCGCTTTTACTATCGACCACCTCCCATCTTCTCCAACCAAAACTTGTGTCCAGGACCAACTTTATGGCATCCTTGTCAATAGGTGCATAGAAACTGGGCCAACCACTACCCGAATTGTATTTAGTTTCTGAACTAAATACAGGCTGCAACGAAGCTGCTGAATAATAAGTGCCCTTCTTGTAGAACTTGTCATACTTTCCGGTAAAGGCCCTTTCGGTACCCTGCTCACGGAGTATGTAATATTGCTCCGGGGTCAATCTCTTTTTCCATTCCTCTTCGGAGAGATTAATTTCGTACTTCTCGGTTTTCTTTTCGTCCTGAATTGGATCATCCTCTGACTTTTTCAAGGCCACCAAACTAGTTGCACCTAAAATCAGCGCAGCACCAAGCATTATAACTCTAGTTTTCATAGAAGCGTTTTGTTTGCTAACCTAAAGAACGGGAAATTGTTAAAAACGATTACCGAAATCAGGAGAATTGACTTCTCAGTGACGTCTTCATTACAAAATTCAGGTGCTCTTGGTTGTTATCCTGACCGACCGGGTAGAAATAGAAATTTGACGACTTAGTTTTTTTCCAAGGGGTGACAACCTTCATGGCCTTATGTGCCCGCTGATCCGAAACGTATCGGCTTTTGGCATGAAGCGGAAGATTTTTGTCATACATCAAAACCGATACTCCATCAGCCAGCATGCTACGCTTCAATTCTTCATAAGTTTCTTTCTGCTCCTCTTTCTCATATTTGTTGATGTAGTCGAAAGAAAACATGGCATCAACGGAATCAGACTTCAAGGGAAGATCGCAGATATCTCCCAGCACATAAATTGTATCCTTCTTAAGTTTCCCCACCACGCTTCTAAGACGATCGAAGGAAAAATCCATATGAATGTACTGATCAAAGTTTCTACCGAAGACAAGATTGTGAATTGAATCAATATCGTGAGTCACAACACTCACGAAACTCTTGCCTGATTTTGGGAGTAATTTAGAAAGGTCCTTGAGCTGTTCTAAAGAAATCGGATTGCTTTGAATATTCAATTCATCAGCAGGGTCTTTTTTAAATTTCCTTCCAAGACCATACTCTTTATAGAATTCATTAATGGAATCCTGAGATGTTCTTTTGTTAGGCTCCTTAGTCCTATTCTTTGGAACGATCGCAGTTACCTTCTTAAGGAAGAGAATTTCTTCGAAGACTGGAAAAATATAAGTTCTACTGGAAGTGGTAAAAGCCTTTTTCAGCTTGACATTAACAGGAGCTCCATGGTGGAAGAACAATATACCATCTGAAATCTGTCTATTTACCTGCAGGAGTTCGGCTTTCGAAAGCTCAATTAGGCCCTTTCCAGTGAAAGGACATACCAAAGAGGGTTCAATATTTTCAGCTTTCAAACTCATATTTATCATTGTTGCTTATAGTACCCACAACATGACAAATACCCTACCTTTTTTCGAGAGGCCTGATTTACAGTCGTTTAGGTGAATAAGCACAAAAAAATGATTCCCAAATCGAGAATCATTACAAATATAAGAATTTTTACATTACCGCATTAAAGCGACCTACATACAACCGTATGTGACGATTCGAAATATTCCAGCGTGTGAGTTTAGGCGTCCGGAGAAGGGTCTACAAAGATTTTCTTATGACCGGCCATTAACACACTTGACTGCATCAATTCTTTGCTCACGTCACTGATATTTCTTGCATACTTACGAATCTTCTCAGTGTTCTTTCTGATTTTTTCAGTACTGAAGTTGCTGTCTTGCAAACGCTCCTCTGCGTACTTCAAAATCTTCCCTCCTATTTCTCTTGTTCTTTTCATCTTAATCTATGTTGCGATAGTTAGTTTCTTTATTAATCGAAGTTTAGTTGAAATTGTTTCATCAATCATCACCCATTCATAACAATTATACGAACGGTTAACCATTAGTCTGCGTATGAAATATAAGTTTAAAGGATTAGAAAACTCATATTAACCAACTCAAACCGAAACCATGCTAAAAAACTTCGTAAAAATCGCCATTAGAAATCTTACCAAAAATAAGATTTATACTTTCATCAACGTGGGAGGCCTTGCAATAAGTATAGCCGTTTGCACCTTGATTCTCCTCTATGTTCAATCGGAAGTTTCATACGATGATTATCACCCGAATAAAGAGAACCTCTACCGCCTGGCACTTGAAAGAATTTACCCTGATCATGTTTCGCACTATGCTTATACACCGGGGGCCATGGCTCAACAGGCTTATGCCGACTACCCGGAGGTAACGAGTTTTGTGAGAACATTCAAAGCATTCAATGCGGTCAATGTTCAATACGAAGATCAGTCCTATTTGGAACCGAGGTTTATGGCCGCAGACAGCAACTTCTTTAAGGTTTTCGGAATTGAATTATTAAAAGGAGATCCAGACAAAGTATTTGATGTTCCTAATGCCGTTGTGATCACTGAGAGCACAGCTATCAAGTATTTCGGAAATGAGGATCCCATTGGAAAGGCACTAATTGGTGGTTTTGGTAATCTCATTGTTTCAGGTGTAAGCGAGGACGTACCTGAAAACACTCATTTTAAATATGATTTCCTTGCCAACATTGCTTTGCTCCAATTCCTACAGCAACCCAACTACGTAAATTTCTCTGTATACAACTATGTGGTTCTGCAAGATGGATACGACCCTGAAAATTTTAAGGGCGTCATGGATAGAATCGTAGAGACATATGCTGCCGGTCAAATAGAGCGTGCTCAGGGCATTAGCTTTGCTGATTATAAGGCAGCAGGTAATGGGTACAAATACTATCTGCAGCCCGTTCAGGACATTCACTTAAAATCGCATCTTGAAGCTGAAGCTGAAGCAAACGGAAACATTACCTACATCTACATATTTATTTCCATTTCGATATTTGTTCTGGCCTTGGCCGCAGTCAACTTCATTAATTTGGCAACAGCCAGATCTACTGAAAGAGCCCGAGAAGTTGGCATCAGAAAAGTTTTGGGTTCATTCAAAAAGCAGTTGATCCAGCAATTCCTGGTTGAATCAATCATTATCTCAATTCTGGGTACTATCATTGGAATCTGCCTTGTCTACCTTGCACTGCCTTATTTCAATACATTGGCTCAGAAACAAATGGTCTTTGACCTCTTGAGCAGTCCTCTGATAATTCCTGCTTTTGTTGGTTTTGCCCTGTTCATTGGTGCTGTAGCCGGAATCTACCCTGCGTTTGTACTTTCCACGTTTAGTCCGGCAATTGTACTCAAGGGGAAAGTAATCAGCGGTCAACGTGGTGCCTGGATTCGAAATGGTTTGGTGGTATTTCAGTTTGGAATTTCGATCACCTTGATCTGCTGTACATTGATCGTCAATGATCAAATGCAGTACCTTCAAAACAAGGAATTGGGTTTTGATCGGGAAAATACTTTGGTAATTGAACAAGCTGGAAGTGTACAGAACATACCAACTTTCCAGGAACGTGTTAGAGCGATCTCAGGAGTGCAGCAGATTGGGTCAAGTAGTGCCATGCCTGGTGATGGGATATACTTTGGGATGTCTTTCAGAAAACCATCAAATCCCGATGTCATTGCTTTAAACTGTGGTGTATTTGACGATTTTTATATCGAAACCATGGGAATGGAAATTGTTCAAGGCCGCGGATTTTCAAAGGACTTCAACGATACCCTATCCCTAATTCTAAACGAAGCGGCACTTGAAGCCTTTAATATTGATGGTGACCCCATTGGACAGACAATAATAAATACTGCAGGAGCCAACAACGGTAATGTCGAACGAAACTATCGGATCATTGGGATCGTCAGAGACTATAATTACAAATCTTTGCATACTGAAATCACCCCAATGGCTGTCTTCAGTATGGAAAGTGCCAATGCCTTCGCTGGATTCATGCCTGTTAAGATTCAATCGACCAACCTCCAAAAGACATTAGCTGATATTGAATCGGTCTGGTCAGAAATGGCTCCTAATGTTCCTTTTACTTATAATTTCCTGGATCAGAATTTAGCACAGCTGTATAATGCGGAACAAAGGTCCGGATACCTATTTCTTGTATTCACCGCAATTGCCATCGCCATTGCCTGTGTTGGTTTATTCGGACTGGCAGCCTATATAGTTGGCAACAGAGTGAAAGAGATTGGAATCAGAAAGGTATTAGGAGCCTCTTCCGCTGGGGTGGTATTTCTCTTGTTAAAAGATTTCAACAAACTGGTAATTATTGCTATAGTCATCGCTCTTCCTGTGACAGTTCTCATCATGCGTCCATGGCTTGATGGTTTTGCCTATCATCAAGCGATCCGCTGGGAGAATTTTGTAATTGGAGGTTTGCTTGCCTTGGTCATTGCGTGGCTTACAGTAAGTTATCAATCCATTAGAGCTGCAGTAGCCAATCCTGTAAAGGCACTACGAAGCGAATAACGAAAAAGGCCGGGAAATCCGGCCTTTTTTAATTGAATACAATACTCTTTCTTTTGTCGAAGAACTGGTTGATGATCCGCTGGACATCAGGATTGTCAGGATAAGAAGTAATCACTTCTTTGACACTTTCAATCGTATCGAACGATCGATCTTGTTCGTAATATCCAAAGCCCTGGTAGGCTCCTTCCTCAACTAAAACCACGGACTTCTCGTCAAACGTTCGCCCGTTGCCCATCAGGCAAAAAGTTTGAGAATCATCTTTAATCGTCTGAATAGCGTTCAGTAATTTTTGGTTTTCTTCTTCAAATTTCTCTTTGGTTGGTGTCTTAAAAGAGTAACCAAAGTACTTCATAACACCTGCGGGTAGGCTACACAACTCCGGGTTTAATTCGAACTCTTTGACAATCTGTATTAGGTAGCTCCTCGCTCGATCAAACGAAGTAAAACTAATTAAAGGCAAATGCCCCTTTGCTACTTTCCCAATAGAAAGTCGCTGAGCCCCCCTTCCATCCTCATAGTGATAAAGCCCATAACGACTTGTAGGAAACTTCTGAGCCTTGTTGAACATCGGAAATAAGCGCTTAATCTCATAGGATTCCAATAAAAACGCAATCAGCTCATCCCCGCAAACCTCATAAGTAATATCGTAGAGCTTGTCTTTGAGCCCTTGTTTATAGACAACATCGGTAGATGCGAAATGCCCTCTTATTCGCTTCTTGATATTGTTGGCTTTACCTACATAAATGACCTTACCATGTTCATCGTGAAAATAGTATACACCAGTCGACTCTGGCAGTTCCTCAAAGGTCTTCTTCGGCAAATAAGGAGGTAAGTCTGCCTCCTTTGAGTTTCTTTTGAGTGATTTTTCAATATGACCTTCTGTATCATTTTGAATCAAGAGGGTCATGAGCTCCGCGGTAGCCCGTGCATCTCCCATCGCCCTGTGTCGTGCCTGATTTTCGATTCCTAGCGCCTCACACAATCGCCCCAGACTATAAGACCGATGGCCGGGAATTATTTTTCTTGAGAGTCTAACCGTACAGAGTTTATTTAGGTTGAGATTTCCTCCGAGGTCCTGGAACTCCTTTTTCAAAAATGAATAGTCGAAGTTTACATTGTGCGCCACGAAGATGTTTCCTTCTAATAATTCATACACCTCTTTCGCTATCTCGTAGAATTTAGGAGCGTGCTCTACCATTTCGTTCGAAATGCCGGTTAAAGACGTGATCCCTATAGGTATTCCTTTTTCAGGGTTAATAAGCGACTGAAACTCATCCACTATACGTTCGCCATCATGAATCAAGATCGCTACTTCTGTGATCTTATGATAAGCTGCAGAGGAACCTGTGGTTTCTATATCGACAATCGCGTACATAACTAAATGACTTTGAAAACTAACTGCTGGGCGGTTATTCTATTCAACTCAACGAACCAGAAACACAAAACGGACAGTTTCACGTTAGTTTGCAAGATTAGGTCGCACTCAAAACTGGATTGACTAAATTCAGAACTCTAAGATAAAATGGATCTGAGTAAAAGAAAGCTTCTTTTTCCGGGTATTGTTATTTTTTGGCTTTTAATTGCTGTTCTCAACCTAAGTCAGACTTTCTTATCAAGTTATGCCAGGGGCTGGGATTTTATTTGGGCCGAACAACTCGTTTATGCCTCGGGTTGGCTGCTTTGGATTGGCTATACACCCCTGATCTTTTACCTGACCAAACGGCATCCCGTTCAAAGTCAAATTAACTGGCCTTTTCTTAAAAGAAACATTCTCATTGCTCTCGGATTTGCTTTGATCCATTGTGCGCTGGACATAACGCTCCAATATGGTCTGTGGAATTTCATTGTTGGGCCTAAACACATTTCAGGGTTCTTTGGGTCCTTTTATTACAAATACCACGTTAACCTCTTCATATTTCTATTTGTTGCAGGCGCTTCCTATACAGTAGACTACCTGAAAAGGTCAAAGCGGCTAGAACTTGAAAAGTCGAGATTGGAAGGGTTACTGGCTGAAGCCAAGTTGATGTCAGTCAAGAACCAGATCCAACCCCATTTTCTGTTCAATACACATCACAGCATCATTGGTCTTATGATGAATGAAAAGAGCGAAGAGGCGATAAAAATGCTCACACGGTTGAGTGATTTACTTAGGAGGACACTTGAACTGGGTGATCAACAGTTTATTCCATTAAAGGAGGAACTTGCAATCATGGATCTTTTTCTTGACATCCACGAGGTCCGCTTTAGCGACCGACTTACCGTTAAAAAAGAAATAGATGAAGAGCTGATGGAATGCTTGATCCCTTCTATGTTACTTCAGCCGCTGGTAGAAAACGCCTTAAAACATGGCATATCCAAATCTTCCACAGCGGGAAGCCTATTTATCAGCGTGACGGGCAATGAAAATATCCATGTCCGAATCCAGGATGACGGGCCGGGAGTCAATGGAAGTATCAAAACGGGAATTGGACTTATGACTACCCAAAACCGACTGAGACACCTTTATGGTGAACGATTTACCCTAGAAACCTTTAATACCAAACCTAATGGATTTGCAATTGAACTATCCTTCCCAAGATCAAATGACTAAACATCAGACGGTTAGAGTTTTAATTATTGATGACGAACCAATCGCTCGTGATATCATTCGGAAATTATTGAGTGAATTGGATTATGTCAAAGTGGTCTCAGAATCCACCAATGGCAAAGACGCTCTTGAGGCCATTATGGAGTACAAACCGGACTTAGTCTTCCTTGACATTGAAATGCCAGATATGAATGGTTTCGAGGTTTTGAAAGCTCTCAATCCGGCTGAAATACCATTGGTCATTTTTACCACGGCTTTTGATCAATATGCCATAAAGGCCTTTGAAGCAAACGCTCTAGATTATCTACTAAAACCCTTTGACAAGGAGAGGTTTATGAATAGTTTTGAAAAAGCTGTTCATCGGTTCGAACTATTAGAAAGTTCATCACTATCCACTAAAATCGGTGCGTTCCTAAAGGACTTTGAAGGCTTCAGCCCTGCTAGCGACCAGCACTACCTTGACAAGATAACTGTTCGACATAAAAACAAAATCAGACTTATTAAAGTGGAACAGATAGATTGGATTGAGGCGTCCGGTGATTACATCTGCATTCACACTGAAGGTGAAAAATATTTGATCAATGATAGTATGAATCAAATCGCAAAGAAACTTGACCCGAAGTCATTTATGAGGATACACCGATCTACGATTGTGAATATTGAAGAAATCCATGAAATTGAACCCTATTTTAACGGTGAGTATTTTATGCATCTCAAAGACAAAACCAAATTAAAATCAAGCCGATCCTACAAGGAATCCATTTTAAGGCTCATTAAATAGAAAACCCGGAGCATAGCGCCCGGGCTTCCGATTCAAACTCACCATTTGACCTAGTGATCAAACAGCCAGTGGTCCCTCAACCACATTATTTTACTACCGTTATTTCATAATTGCCTGCTATTCCATTTGCTATTCCACCGGTACCTGCAAAGGTGAAGGTGAAATTGAAAATATTCTCTGTTAGCGTGACGATGGTCAATGTCTTG
>JANQKF010000040.1 GCA_028281285.1 Cyclobacteriaceae bacterium | reverse complement strand
GTTGTCATAAATGATGACTTCGGAGATTAATCCGTTGGAAAATCCGCTCTGAAAGCCAACGTAGTTGGTTCTGGAGCCTGAGAGGTCGGTGCTATTGTTTTGAGTGGCACTTGTCAATGTGCCATTGCGGACCTCCTCAAGGAAGCGGGTCGTTCCATCGTATTCTCCAAGAATCACATAGGGTGTTTCGGCCGGGTTATCATAAGCATTTACTGATAAATTGATAACATTTGCCCAATGGTCAAGGGTTAGCACACTAGTGCTTCGGTATCCGAAATGGAGGTCCTGGTGGTCGACTCCTCCGGGCGAACCAATAAGATAGCCTATAGCACTTTGGCGCACCCCTACGGCCACTAAAGTGTAATCTCCTCCATTGGTAGCTCCTGATTTGATATTGGCCAGGTTACCCAGAGACAAACGGTCATCGATACCATCAAAGTCGATGGTGGGGTTGAAGTTGATATTGTCTATACTGTTGTTTTTATACAGTGGTGGATTGCCGTCAGATATAGCATCGGTAGCTGTGCTAGACTGATCAGACCATGTAGTTAAGGTTGTGTTGTCTGTAGTGGTTGAAGTACCGGCATCAGCTTTTAGCCAGACATACAGATCGGTGGTCACCCCACCCGGAGCTTCCATTTTGGTGGCCAGGGAGAAGAACTGCCCATCAGATAGGTCTACTCCTGTAAAGGATACGACATTGCTATTGATAGAAGCGGCAGCGGTAAGTGTACCAGAGGCCATGGTGGCTGAACTGGAAACGATCAGGTGAAAATCATCCAGCGTGGTACCATAACCGAGTCCGGTCAGGTCAAACTGAATTTCTACATTACCCACAGTGCCTGTTTCGGCCACCTTCCATACCCTGCTCACTCGTTCCAGCGCGGTGACGGGCAGGTCAGCTGTATTGGCACTGGCCTGGGCCGTGGCGGCATTGTCATTACCCCAGATCATAAAGCTGTTGTCGGCAGAAAAATTGTTGGCGTTGGCCGTATTGGTAGCAGCAAGGCCGCCTAGTCCTATGCTTACAATGGCATCGGTATTGGCACTTTTCGATTGTTTTTGATCAAGGGCTGAGTCGTCATCCCTTCCTATGCCTACCACATCGTTGTGGTAGGTGCTGTTGGCCGAGGCATCCCAGAGGGTGGTGCCGGTAGCGTTAATATAGTCCCCGTTAGTGCCTCCTCCGGTATTGTCCAGCTCTATGCCATATTTAAGGGCCAGGTAGCTGTAGAGCTTGGTTTTATCGGTATCGGTAATGTCATTGTCATAAACAATCACCTCTGAGATTAATCCATTATAGTTTCCGAGGCTTGCAACATCTCCGATATAATTGGTTCGGGATCCTGCTACATCTGTGGTATTGCCAGCGGTTGTGTTGCTGAGTGCCCCGTCACGGGTCTCTTCCAGGAAGCGATTTGTTCCGTCATATTCTCCCAGAATAAGAAAAGGGGTCTCAGCCGGGTTGTTATAAGCGTTAACCGATAAATTGAGATCATTTGACCAATGAGCCAACCCCAGTTGGGTATCAGAGATGCGATATCCGAATTGCAGGTCCTCATCGGGTGTACCTCCTTGTGTACCAATGACATAGTTATGAGAACCATCCTGGCGTATGCCTATCGCCAGAAGGGTGTAATCTCCTCCGTTAGCAGCTCCTGATTTGATATTGGCCAGGTTACCGAGCGACAAACGGTCATCGGTACCATCAAAATCAATGGTGGGGTTAAAGTTGATGTTATCGGTGCTGTTGTTTTTATACAGTGGTGGATTGCCGTCTGATGTGGCATCGGTAGCTGTACTAGACTGATCAGACCATGTAGATAGGGTTGTGTTGTCTGTAGTTGTTGAAGTACCGGCATCAGCTTTTAACCAGACATACAGATCGGTATTAACCCCACCCGGAGCTTCCATTTTGGTGGCCAGTGAGAAGAACTGCCCGTTAGATAGATCTATCCCTGTAAAGGAGACGACATTGCTGTTGATGGATGAGGCAGCGGTAAGGGTGCCTGAGGCCATGGTAGAGGTATTGGAAATGATCAGCTGAAAATTATCCAAGGTAGTGCCATAGCCCAGTCCGGTAAGGTCAAACTGGATCTCTACATTGCCTACCGTACCGGTTTCCTGCACTTTCCATACCCGGCTCATCCGTTCAAGGATAGTGGAAGGCAGATCACTGGTATTGGCGTTGGCCTGATCTGTAGCGGCATTGTCATTGCCCCAGAGCATAAAGCTATTATCAGCAGAGAAGCTATTGCTATTGGCAGCATTGGTGGCAGCTACACTCCCCAACCCTATGCTTACAATGGCATCGGTATTGGCACTTTTTGACTGTTTCTGGTTAAGAGCCGAATCATCATCCCTGCCTACACCTGCCACATCATAGTGATAGGTGCTGTTGGCAGAGGCATCCCAAATCGCAGTCCCCTGGCTGTTTACATAATCACCTTCTTCAATCGTGCCGCTCTCCAGGGGAGTGCCATCCCCATCATTGTCTGTACCCAGGGTAATGCCATACTTAATGGCCAAATATCCTTCCACCTTTTGTTGATCTGTAATCGAAATCTGACGATCGTAATAGACCACTTCAGCGATATGACCTTCAAGCCTGAACCCATCATTTGCATTACCTAAATCTCCCAGGATATAGGTTTCTGAGGTCCAATCGGTGTTTTCAAACTTGGAACTATAGGTGTAAAATTCATCACCATCCTTGTGAATAATGGCGTTAGCTGTGCCCCCTACGTCTGAGGCTGTAACAATCAATGGTTGGTCTATTCCTAAAAGATAGTTATTTGCATTATTGGCATATCTTCTTTGCCAGAGCGAAAACTCGGTTTGTATGGTGAAGAAGGCATTTCCTGTAGTGGTGGTAAAGTCTCCCACGACAAACAGCGTACTTGCTGTCCCATTAGTTCTGTTTATGCTTCCAGTGATCGGGTCATCATCATCAGTAAAGTTTATGGCCGGATTGAAATTGGTCCAGTTGGTGTTGTATACCGCATCCCCTGTACCGGTAGCATTCTGGGCTTCACCGCCCAGATCATTCCAGCTTGTCACTCCTGCCCCTTGCATAGTGGTGTTGGTTCCTGCATCTGCTTTTAACCAAAGAGAGAGGTCCTGGCTTACGGCTCCCGGGGCTTCCATTTTGGTGGCCAGTGAGAAGAACTGCCCGTTGGTCAGGTCTACTCCTGTAAATGAGACCACATTGCTATTGATAGATGAAGCTGCAGTGAGGGTGCCTGAAGCCATGGTGGCAGAACTGGAAACGATCAGGTTAAAATCATCCAGTGTGGTGCTGTAACCAAGGCCGGTCAGATCAAACTGGATTTCTACATTACCCACGGTACCGGTTTCAACCACCTTCCAAACCCTGCTCATTCGTTCCAGCACGGTGGAGGGCAGATCAGCAGTATTGGCACTGGCCTGGGCAGTAGCGGCATTGTCATTACCCCAGAGCATAAAGCTGTTATCGGCAGAGAAGCTATTGCTGTTAGCCGAATTGGTGGCAGCAATGCCCCCCAGCCCCATACTTACGATTGCATCGTTATTGGCACTTTTAGATTGTTTTTGGTTAAGGGCCGAATCGTCATCTCTGCCTATGCCTACCACATCATTATGATAAGCGCTGTTAGCAGAAGCGTCCCAAAGTGTAGTACTCGCAGCATTGATATAGTCTCCGGCCGTACCACCGGCCGTATTGTCCAGCTCAATCCCATATTTCAATGCCAGGTAACTTTCTACTTTTTGGCGTTCGGTAGCCGAAAGCTGTTTGTCATAAAAGATGACTTCAGCGATTTGGCCGTTATCGAGCGGAAAAGTCGAATGCTGGGCTAATCTATAGGTGGCAGTTGTCCATTGTGTAAATAAGTTATTGGTCATGGTGGCCTTGTCAGCTCCATTTTCATAGACAAAGGCATCATTGGCATTTCCGGGGTCAATGGCCCCCCAAAGCCCGGGCTGCCCACTCTGAAAAGTAAAATTGACCTGACCGACCGGGTTGGTAGAATAATTTTTGTTCCAAAGGCTGTGGTTAGTCAAACCACTGAACGTAAAACTCATTAAGGGCATAGAAGTGGAGGAGGAGAATTCTCCCACCACAAAAAGAGAAGATCCACCACCATTGCCGCGGTTGATAGTCCCGGTGATAGCATCCACATCATTAGTAAATTCCACGGCAGGATTCCCGTTGCTCCAGTTGGTATTGTATTTGGCATCACCGGTACCGGTAGCATTATGGGCTTCACCGCCCAAATCATTCCAACTGGTAATTCCTGCTCCTTGCGTGATGGTATTGGTTCCTGTATTGGCTTTCAGCCAAAGAGAGAGGTCCTGGCTTACCGCTCCCGGGGCTTCCATTTTGGTAGCCAGAGAAAAGAACTGTCCGTCAGATAGGTCTACTTCTGTAAAGGAGACCACATTGCTATTGATGGATGAGGCAGCGGTAAGGGTGCCTGAGGCCATGGTCGCTGAACTGGATACGATCAGGTGAAAATCATCCAGCGTGGTGCCATAGCCGAGTCCGGTCAGATCGAACTGTATTTCTACATTGCCCACGGTACCGGTTTCAACCACTTTCCATACCCGGCTCATTCGTTCCAGAATGGTGGAGGGCAGGTCTGAAGTATTAGCACTAGCCTGTGTGGTAGCGGCATTGTCATTACCCCAGAGCATAAAGCTATTGTCAGCGGAAAAGCTGTTGCTGTTAGCAGCATTAGTAGCGGCAATGCTCCCCAGACCAATATGTACGATTGCATCGCTATTGGCACTTTTGGACTGCTTTTGGTTAAGGGCTGAATCATCATCTCTACCTATCCCTGCTATGTCATTATGGTAAGAGCTGTTGGCAGAAGCATCCCAGAGTGTGGTACCTGCAGCATTGGTATAGTCTCCGGCCGTTCCACCACCAGTATTGTCCAGCTCAATGCCATACTTAATAGCGAGGTAACTTTCTACTTTTTGGCGTTCGGTAGCCGAAAGCTGTTTGTCATAAAAGATGACTTCAGCGATATGACCGGTGTTGAGCGCAAGGGTTCCTTGTTGACCTAATCTATAGGTGGCATTGGTCCATTGTGTAAACAAATTGTTGGTCATGGTGGCCTTGTCACCTCCATTTTCATAGACGAAGGCATCGTTGGCATTTCCGGGGTCAATGGCCCCCCAAAGCCCTGGCTGTCCGCTTTGAAAGGAAAAATTAATAGCTCCAGGTGGATTGGTAGAATAGTTATTGTTCCAAAGGTTGTGGTTAACCGTACTGTTGAAGAAGAAACTCATTAAGGGCATGGAGGTGGAGGAGGAGAAATCTCCCACCATAAAAAGAGAAGATCCACCACCATTGCTTCGGTTGATCGTGCCGGTCATCGCCTCCAGGTCATTGGTGAATGACACAGCGGGGTTATCATTGCTCCAGTTCACTTTGTATTTGGCATCGCCAGTCCCGGAGGCATTTTGGGCCTCTCCTCCCTGGTCATTCCAACTGGTGACTCCTGCTCCTCCAGTAGTGGTATTGGTTCCTACATCCGCTTTTAGCCAAAGGGATAGATCCTGGCTTACCGCTCCCGGGGCTTCCATTTTGGTGGCCAGAGAAAAGAACTGTCCGTCAGATAGGTCTACTCCTGTAAAGGAGACTACATTGCTGTTGATGGAAGAGGCTGCGGTAAGTGTACCTGATGCCATGGTCGCTGAACTCGATACGATGAGGTGAAAGTCATCCAGCGTGGTGCCATAACCAAGGCCGGTGAGGTCGAACTGTATTTCTACATTACCTACAGTACCTGTTTCGGCCACTTTCCATACCCGGCTCATTCGTTCCAGAATGGTGGAGGGCAGGTCTGAAGTATTAGCACTGGCCTGTGCGGTGGCGGCATTATCATTGCCCCAGAGCATAAAGCTGTTATCGGCAGAGAAGCTGTTGCTGTTTGCCGAATTGGTAGTAGCAATACTCCCCAGGCCCATACTTACAATGGCATCCGTATTGGCACTTTTCGATTGCCTTTGATCAAGCTCAGAGTCATCATCTCTACCAATACCGGCTATGTCATTGTGATAGGTGCTATTGGCAGAAGCATCCCAGAGCGTGGTGCCTGCAGCATTGGTATAGTCTCCGGCTGTACCACCTCCTGCATTGTCCAGCTCTATGCCATACTTAATAGCGAGGTAGCTGTAGATCTTGTCCTTGTTGGTATCGGAGATGTCGTTATCATAAATGATGATTTCGGAGATTAACCCGTTGTAATATGAACCGAAAAGACCAATGTAGTTGGTTCTGGAGCCTGAGAGGTCGGTGCTGTTGCTATTAGTGATGCTTGTCAATGCTCCATCTCGGACCTCCTCGAGGAAGCGAGTCGTTCCATCGTATTCTCCGAGAATCACAAAGGGTGTTTCGTCTGGGTTATCATAATTATTTACAAATAAATTGAAACCATTTCCAAAATGGTCAAGCGTTAGTACACCAGAGCTTCGATATCCGAAATGCAGGTCCTGATCATTCGTACCTCCTGGTGAGCCCATGAGATAGCCTGCGCCACTTTGACGTATACCGACAGCCACCAAAGTATAATCTCCTCCATTGGTAGCTCCTGATTTGATATTGGCCAGGTTACCAAAGGTCAATCGATCATTGGTGCCATCGAAATCAAGGGTGGGGTTGAAATTGATATTGTCTGCGCTGTTGTTTTTGAATAGGGGAGGGTTGCCGTCTGAGGTAGCATCTGTATCAGTGGAGGACTGGTCGTTCCAGGTGGCTACGGTTTGTCCATCGGTTGCAGGTGTGGTGCCTGTATTATAGGCTTCCTCGCTCGCCTTTAGCCATACATACAGATCGGTGTTGACACCACCAGGGGCCCCCTTTTTTGTGGCCAGAGAGAAGAACTGTCCGTCAGAGAGGTCCACACTTGAAAATGTGACCACATCTCCATTGATGGAGGAGGCATCGGTAAGCGTACCGGACGCCATGGTAGCCGAATTGGATACAATAAGCTTGAAATCATTCAGGGAGGTTCCATAGCCCAGCCCGGTTAGGTCAAACTGTATTTCTACATTGCCCACGGTGCCCGTTTCAGCCACTTTCCAAACCCGGCTCATGCGTTCTGTGATACCACCAGCAGGCAGATCAGAAGTATTGGCACTGGCCTGGGTTGTGGCGGCATTGTCGTTGCCCCAGAGCATAAAACTATTGTCAGCGGAGAAGCTGTTGCTGTTTGCTGAATTGGTAGTGGCTATGCTCCCCAGGCCCATACTTACAATAGCATCTGTATTAGCACTTTTAGATTGCTTTTGGTTAAGCTCAGAATCATCATCTCTACCGATACCTGCTATGTCATGGTGATAGGTGCTATTGGCAGAAGCATCCCAGAGCGTGGTTCCAGCCGCACTCATATAATCTCCATTGGTACCGCCACCGGTATCATCCAGCTCAATACCATATTTAATGGCCAGGTAGCTGTAGATTTTATTTTTGTCCGTAGCACTGATATTATTGTCATAGATGATGACCTCAGCGATCAGCCCGTTGTATTCGGCCCCGGACTCTTGACCTAGGTAGCTAGGCCTTGATCCGGAAAGGTCAGTAGTGTTGCTATTGGTTGTACTACTTAATGTCCCATCACGAATCTCTTCTAGAGAGCGATTTGTTCCATCATAATCACCAAGAATCAGGAAGGGTGTCTGTGCGGGATCATCATATGCACTTATTATTGAATTGAATCCATTTCCGAAATGATCCAAGGTTAATACGGTTGAGCTTCGGTAGCCAAAATGCAGATCCTGGTCATTCGCCCCTCCCGGTGAGCCAATGAGATAGCCTAGGCCACTTTGACGTATGCCCACAGCCACGAAAGTATAATCTCCTCCATTGGTAGCTCCTGACTTGATGTTAGCCAGGTTACCAAAGGTCATTCGATCATTGACACCGTCAAAGTCAAGGACAGGGTTGAAGTTGATGTTGTCGGTGCTATTGTTTTTAAATGTTGGAGCATTGCCGTCTGAGGTAGCATCAGTGTCTGTGGTAGACTGGTCGTTCCAGGTGGCTACGGTTTGGCCATCAGTAGCATCGGTAGTACCTGTATTAAAGGCTTCCTTGTCGGCCCTGAGCCATACGTATAGATCGGTCGTAACACCTCCAGGCCCGCAAGAACTTCCGGAGACCGGCAAGGTCAAGGGCTGTAGTGTATATAGGTTGCCGTTTTTCCAAACTCCTTCCTTAGGCAGTGAACCTCCGTTGATTAATGAACGGAGTCCTTTTATCGCCAGCGAATCCCCAGGCTCATTGGCTTCACCTCCGAAGATTTCCAGAGGCGTAAGCATGAGTATGCAAAGCAAGGCCGTGCACACTTTAGTGTGTAAATTATTAGGTCCCATTGTACTACGATTTGGTGAGCGGTGGAACTACTCCCCAGGACCATTGTGATGGCAATCAAGGCTTGGCCTCTTAGACACCATAATGGGTGTTGAGCAACACCGGATATTTGTTGGTTTAGTATCGACTTGATGCGATGCATTAAGCCTTCACCATCCCAAATCATAGGTTAAATTGTAGGCGTTTTGAGCGCTGTACCGGACATTTTACCCGACAAAAGCGACATCTAGTCTTAGGACAGCGACATTGGGAAGAGAATCCAAGAGTGAACGGAAATGCGACCTGACTTTTAGGCCATATTTAAGTGACCAGACACTAAAAATAGAATCTAAAATTCTATCAAATATTTGTAAAATTTAAACGGACAGATAATAAATAGTACAAGTACAGATTTGACCTTAAAGGAGTTTTAATGAACCCATTGGAAAAATATGAAGGTAATCTTAGAGCGACTTGCTCTAAATCTGCTTCGAAAACGGGACCTGGTTCTATAGTGTTGCACATGGTGCCTGTGTGGCCTAACCTTACCAACTGTAGCATGCTTTGGACGCCTTTGAGGCCTCTAAGAGCTTGATTAACCTGTGGGTTTTTGATGGATAACTCACCGGTCATTTTTCGGATTGATACAGTTGACAGAGACCGGTGGTCTTTGGTCAAGATTACACCATTCGGAAGATTGAAAATGGGAAGGATGGGGAAAGGAGGGCAGTATTTTCCGGCTCTAAACAGGTGCTGTTGCCACTTACTATCAGAATTTTTGTTTGGGCTCAGGCCGTAGCCAGATTTACCGTGCTATTCAGCACATCATTAGGCCTTATTCCAAAATGCTTTATAAAGCATCGTGAAAAGTAGTCAGGACCTTTGTAGCCCACCTTATAGGCCACTTCAGATATTGTTTGAAAGTCGCCAAAGAGTAAATGTTGATATGCGGCCTCCAGTCTGGTTCGTTTGATATATTCAGCGGGTGAGGTTCCGGTAAGTTCCTTTAGCTTTCTTTGAAGTTGCCTTTCGCAGATACCCATACCTTCAGCGAGATCTATTGGTTTTAGGAATTCACTCGACAGTTCGTTGGTCAACAGTTCATCCAGGGTTTCCAACCACCTTACATCCTTTATCCGCATAATGGACTTTCTTTTGGTCTTTGCTTTATCTGGCAATACCTGCATAGTTATGTCATCTGATTCAAATGGCTCCTCCTTATGAGGGTTGTTGTTGCCAGTGTTATTTCCAACCTGATCAATGTGCTGGACCAGTCTGGCTTTGATATGGTTCATCTTATATATAGTGTATGCTAGCAGAATACAAGTAACAAACAGCATTATGAGTTGAAGCAATTCAAATGAAAACATAATTTCGTTGAGGTTTGATTAAACAATTATGTGATCAAAATTGCTTGAGGTCGGTATAGAATTCCGGCACATTTTATTAGAAAACCGGTAAGTTTAGTGTCACTGGTACTGGTTCATATGGCCCTACTGGCTTGATAAGGCTATAGAATTAGGTTTTTGGCAGTATCTGGGTTAAAACGCAAGAAGGGGTAAACCAATAGCACCTCCATCGATATGGCGTTTCATTTTTTTCAAATATTAGTTTACTGAATATCAGTAAATTGTTAATAGAGCATTGAATTCCTTTATTTATTACATCAGCACTTCTTTTACTTATTCGTTAACTTAGATTACCGACCGCAGAATTAATGAGTAAAATAAGCAACCAATGGCTGAAATCAATCAGGCAGGGGATAAAGCTGCATGCTTTCTTTCCCGTGTTGTTTTTAATGCTCTTCTACTCAGCCTCTCAAGGGCAAGACACCAATGAAATTGATAGCCTCACCAACTTATTAGAAAATCATCAGCAAGAGGATACGGTGAAACTGAACTTGCTGGTTGATCTGTCTAAGTACTATGTGGAAATGGGTTCTGGCAATGGACTAAAGTTTGGTATACAGGCCATTTTACTTTCAGAGCAATTGGGGCAGGAAAAACAGCACGCACTGGCTCACTATTATGTTGCTTTTGGTTATGACTACTCCGCTGAATATCAGTTGGCTTTAAACCATTATCAGAAGGCCTCCCCTTTGTTAAAGGAATTGCAAATGAATGAAGAATTGGCTTACTGCTATTCCAATATATCCAGATTGTATAGGAATAGGGGGGAATATGACGAGGCAATGGCACATATACAAAAAGCCAGGGAAATAAACGAAGCAACAAACAATTTGGCAAACCTGAGTGACAATCTGGACAAGCTAGGGACGCTGGCAAGTGAACTTGGCCAAATGAACAGTGCCATGGATTACTACGAACAGGCATTGGAGTTAAGAGAGCAGCTCAAGGATTCACTCGCAATTGCAAAGACTATGCTAAATATTGCTGCTGTTTTCCAAGGAGAAGGTAGAGATGACGATGCGCTTGACTATGCATACAAGGCCCTGAGCATCTTTGAAAGCGCAAGAGATACCCTATATATGGCGGGGGCATTAACTTTTGTAGGATATATCCGAATGCAATACGATGACATTGATTTGGCTCGGGAACATTTAAACCGAGCACTATTAATGTTCAAAGCGATAGATAACAAAGTCATGGTTACTAAATCCTTGTCCACACTGGCATATACCTTTTTTATAGAAGATGATTATGAACAGGCGCTTGTTTATTATAAAGAGGCACTTCAGACTGCTGAAGCATTCAACTTTGAGGCTGATATGGCAGTAATATTACAATATATTTCTTCGTGTTATGATCAATTGGAGCAGTATGAACTGGCATTGAATTATGCTAGAAGGGCTTTAGAGGTGCATGAGACATTAGATAACCGTAGTGAAGTTGTAGGTGCGCTAATCAGGGTTGCCGATGTTCTTGTTCTAATGAAGACTTATGACCAAGCCATTTTATATGTCAATAAAGCGTTTTCACTACTTGCGTCCGATAGTAGACTTCACTCGAAATTATCCTTGAACGAGACCGCTTTTATGGTTCATGAGGGGCTAGGGAATTACAAAGAGGCATACAAGTATCTAAGTGATTATATGGTTTTGAATGACAGTCTCAACAATGTGGAAACAAGCACAGAGATTGCCAACCTGACATCAGTTCATGACTTGAAGGAACAGGAATCTGAAAATGAAGTTTTACGCTTGAACCAGGAATTGGATGAAGCCACTATTAAAAGGCAAAACAACCTGATCCTTGGTACTGTCCTTGTCATTTTGTTCTTGACGATTTTCATCTTTGTAGTGTACAGGGGCTTGGTTCAAAGAAGGAGAATGAGTGCTCATCTATCAGAGTTAAACGATCAGTTGAATGAGTCCAACGAAAAACTTCAGACGCTAAACGATTATCGGACCAGGCTATTTGCCAATATCAATCACGACTTCCGAACTCCGCTTACCTTGATCAAGGGATATACGGATCAGATCGTAAAAAACGAGGACAACTACCTTACCCAGGTTTCAGAAGGTGACTTAAAAAAACTTCAAAAGAACGCCTCGCTACTCACTCAAATGACAGGGGAAATTCAAAATATGCTGTTGTTGGAAGAAGGAAAGTTAGAACTCGCCTGGAGTGAGATCCATCTATTACCCATGCTCAGGCTGATCGTGAATATGTTTGACTCCAAGATGGTTCAGCAGGACAAAGAACTACAATTAGATTATCAAATCAACGATGACCTGGTCTTTCATGCAGACAAGCTTTACTTCAAAAAGATAATGTTCAATCTAATCTCCAATGCCATCAAACACACGGGTAAGGGAGATACGATTACCGTTTCTTGTTCCGTCCAGGAGGATCAGGTTTTTCTTCAAGTATCCGATACCGGGGAAGGCATTGATGCCACCCATTTACCCCATATTTTCGATCGTTTTTACCAAGCACCCGGCCAACCCTACACAAATCAGGAAGGTTTTGGAATAGGGTTATCTCTTGTCAAAGAGTTAGTTACACTCCATGGTGGTCAAATCACCGTTGAGAGCAAAAAAGGAGAAGGCACCACTTTTGAATTAAGCTTACCATATAATAAGGACAAGGTCATTACAGACGAAGCCGATAATGCAGAGGAGGAGCAATTCCTTGCTGAACTAACAGGCTCCACTGAAGAATCCTTAAGCGCTTATCTACCGGGTCAGAAGGAAAAAACAGTATTGATTGTAGATGATCATGAAGAAATACGGTCTTATATCGGTAGCATTTTAAATGAGGACTACAATCTGGCTTTCGCAAGTCACGGTAAGCAGGCGTTGGAAGTACTATCAATGCATAAAGTAGATTTGATAATCACAGACCTGATGATGCCTTGGTTGGATGGATTTGAACTTATAGAGCAGCTTACTAAAAATGAGCAGTTTCAAAACATTCCTGTTGTTGTCGTATCAGCACGAACCACAGAAATCGATAAGCAAAAGGTATTAAAAGCGGGTGTCAACGACTTTATCACAAAACCTTTTGAGGCAGACGATCTACGGAAGAGAGTCAGCAATCGGATAAACGATACGGAAAGCATTCGGTCGAATGCCTGGCAGATCATAGCCAACGACAAGGATCTGACCAGTAATGTTGAGCAATCAATTCTGAAGAAGATAAACCAGTTAGTCATCGACAGGATTGATGATCCGAATCTTACGGTAGAGGATATTGCCAACGAGATCAGTGCGAGCAGAAGAAAGACCCAGAACCTGGTCAAAAAGATCACGCAACAGACCCCGAAGGCCTACATCAAGGATATCAGGCTGAATTATATTCATGAGCTGATCAAGAAGGGGCGGGTCAAGAATGCTACAGAGGGCGCCCGTTCTATAGGTATGCTTAACGGCACTGAGTTTAAGAATCAATACCAGGCCAAATTTGGTCAGTTGTCTTTTGAGCCTGAGCGTTAGGCTAGGTTGAAAACTTTAATAAGAGGCTCCCACGTCCCATGATTTACCAATTACAGAGGCGATTGCTGATGGAATGTCGCTGTCTAACGGGTTTATGTCGGTTTTAGATCAGAAAATCTAGGTTGTTTTGAATGAGAATGAACCGCTGTAAGGATAAAATCAGCACACAAAATGACAAAGCTTATAGAGAGGACATTTTCAGCATAGCCAATATGAGTTATAATCTATTCGTTATCAGCTTTCATTCGAATCATACAGTGTTTAGGCAATAGTTATGGGGCATAAGGCCCTGCAACTGTATTCGATTCCATTGGCTCCTATTTGGAGTTAACGGGTCGAGGTCCCAAGGTTGCAGGGCCTTTGGTCCTGCGACTACTTGGGTCAGAGGTTGTTAATATCCTACAATCGGACAAATGCAGATTTTATAGCTTATGACTTTCAAAGATACTAATAGTACTTCCGCGCTTATAAATGGCTTTAACAAGTCCTTCAATGCATCTATGAATGGAAATGAATATCGGCCCAGCCTTGAAGAGAGTACAATTCGAATCACTTCATCGGAAATCCAAACCTACAATGATGCCGGTATATTTTTGGGTCGTATTGTAGCGGACAATATAAAACTGGCGATAAGCAGAAACGAGCTTCATGAGTTCATTCTCAAGGAGATGGCCTATGGAATTCCAGAGAAGGACAATCACTATGAGACCTACTAGTGGAGACCTGGAAATATATGAATCGGAGCACTGGTTGAAGTGACTTAGTAAAATAGGAGTCTTTTGGTTCTAGTCTTAAAAACCCCTAAATTTAATTACATAGCCTACACCATTCCTAAGTAATCTTTTATCGAATCCTGACCATTGAACTTTAGATGAGATGATTGGTGTAAAAAGGTTAATTGCATTGTTATCCTTTCTTATTTGTCTTTCCGCTCAAGCGCAGAAAGCATAGGTTACCCCTTTGGGAGATTTCAGAAGCTCTCAAAGCAGCACGGAATTTTGCCACGTCTCGCCCATAAACCTCACTCATAAAACGCCCACACCCCAACTTCCCTATCTCCCCACAACAGGAATTCCAAATGAACAACAAGATATCCAAGGGATAAATGATAGTCATGAAACCGTTTGCCCCGAAACTCTCGATTATTGGGTTGATTTTAACGGGTCTGCCTTGGTTGAACAACTGAAATTAATCAGAGACTACGAATGCTTAAGACCACTATTCAGTTATGATTCACAAGTCAGCCCAACATTATACTCCAATGATAATATGGTGCTGGTTGCTCAGGAAATAGAGAATCTCTCACCTAATTATGACGGCACTTTCGAATCAGGGGTATTTGGTTTGATGCTATACCTGCATACCGCCATTTTTCATGAGTTTTTCGAGGCAGAGGTGACTATAAATGAGAACACACTACAAGCCATGGTCTTGGCCATGAATGCCTTTGCCGAGAACTCCAATATCTGGAATGTTACTTCAGAGGCCCTGCAAATCCTGTCTGAATACTTGATCATCCTTGATTTCCCCGGATTAAGACACCTGAGCAGCTCAGTCTCCAGTATGAAAACAGTTTTGAGAAATCTCGTGGTCGAAAAGAACTGGTTACCAATAGTATCTGATCAATTGTTACTGTATCGCTATTCCGTAGCCCACAATGCAGTATTCTTCTACCTTTTCCGTGGAATGGTCAATAATGATGAGGAACTGATCAGTATCCTGGAAGAAGATGAGGAATTCATCCAACTCTTAACATTTATTGCTCAAGACGTGGATATTGCCAACTCCTCTATGGATTTTATGATCGGTAATGCTGTTAACGAGGCACTTCGCATTTATACCAGCATCAATGCTTCTTATGACTCAGAATCTTACATAGTAGAGCTCATTGGTCACTTTCCCCGATTAAGTGCAAATTGGTTGAGGTTGATCACAGCACTTAGCGAGCAAGGGAATTGTGCTGCTTACGGGCTCTGTGAAGATGTGGATGAACTGCGTAACGAAATTGAACTTCTTCTTTTTCCTAATACCTGGAGTTTTGATGATGGAAAGTTGGTGATGAGAACACCCTTGTCTTTTAGTGAGGCTCAAGAGCTTTACTATGCATCCAAACAGGTAAGGTCACAATTTTTTCGATTATTAGGAGATGACAGCCCGGTCCAAGAGGACCCCAATGAAACCTTGACCATGATCGTTTATGGATCAAGATCGGCCTACGAGGACTTTCAAACTTATCTGTACAATTTAGGGACCAATAATGGTGGTATCTATATAGAAAGGTGGGCCACATTTTTCACCTATCAAAGGACTCCTCAAGAAAGTATTTTCACTTTGGAAGAATTATTTCGTCATGAATATGTGCATTACTTATCGGGGCGATATTTACTTCATGGTTTCTGGGGTGAGACTCACTTTTTTGAAAACGAAGAGGTGACATGGTTTGATGAGGGACTGGCTGAGTTTTTAGCGGGAAGTACTGATTCTGATGGGGTCCGTATACGTCAATCTCAAGGAAACGGTGTTTCAAGCGATGGTAGTGATAGGCTATCGATCAATGACATTTTCAGCGCCAGCTATAATGATGGATTTAAGTTTTACCGCTATGGTAATGCTCTTTTTTCATACTGGTATGAAAACGACATGTCAACCATGAGGCAAATCATTGATCTGATTCGACAAGATGATATTTCAGGGTATTTAGCGCTGATTGAACAGTTGCAGAGCGATAATAACTTACAGACCAACTACACCAATTACCTGGACGATGTCTTCACAGATTCTGAGATTTGGTGGGAGCCTATCACATTGTGGGAAGATGCGAGCCAACTTAGTCTCACTTCGATTGACCAGGTTAAGAATGAGTTTGAGTCAATCACAGGAAATTCAGATGTGACCATTGATCAAGTAGCGACCAGTTCAATCGCTCGATTTAGTCTCTCCGGAGCTTTCGGCTCCGGTGACCCGGATGATCTGCTGGATGCTTTATTGTCACAACTGAACTCCGGGGAACACAGTAATAACTTTGATTATCTGGCAGGGTATTATAAGGATGTAACTGCCACTTCTAGTCAATATGTTATTCAGGGTTCATTGTTTAGCTGCACTCCTACAAGCATTAGTTATGAGCTCAGCGAGGTGTGCATCAATTTAGCAGCCGATATCATTCCTGAAATTGCCGGTGTTTTAGGTGGCACATTCAGTTCCACAGAAGGGCTCACTATCAATAATGCAACAGGGCAGATTGATCTTACTTCCTCGACACCTGGCAATTATACCATTACCTACACTACCACCGGTAACTGTCCATCTGAAAGTGTTTTTGACCTCTCCGTTTTGGCCATTGACAATGCTTCATTTAATTACTCCTCTTCAGAATTCTGCCAGGAAGATGGTAACCCTACACCGACAATAACAGGTGTTTCCGGAGGCACATTCAGCTCTTCCTCAGGCCTGTCTATAAATTCAAGCACTGGCGAGATAGACCTAAACACTTCCACAACAGGCAATTATACCATCTCATATACTACCTCAGGCAGCTGTCCTTCAGTGAGCAGCGTTGACATCTCAATACACGTGGCCGATGACGCCACAATCAGTTATTCAGCAGCTGAATTTTGCCAAGAAGATGCCAATCCATTACCTACAATAGAGGGCACTACAGGAGGAACCTTTAGCTCGACTCAGGGCTTGACAATCAATGATGATACTGGAGAAATCGACCTGGCTTCCTCAACAGCAGGAGACTATACAATCACCTATACGACTTTTGGTGATTGCCCATCCATCAGTACAGCGGACATTTCGATTTTGGCAATGGACGATGCATCCTTCAGTTATACTTCCTCAGAGTTTTGCTTTGGTGACACCAACCCCGTACCAACAATCACTGGTGATCCCGGAGGCACATTCAGCTCTACAAGCAGTGGTCTCATCATCGACCCCGTTACGGGTGAGATTGATCTTGTAGGTTCCACGGAAGGTAATCATACCATCACCTATACAACCGTTGGTAACTGTCCTTCATCCAGTGATATTCAAATCAATATTGAAGAAATTGAGACCTCTGTCCATATCGATGGCAATCAACTCACTGTAGTGGAGACCGGAGCTTCATACCAATGGGTGAACTGTGATGACAACAACAATCCAATACCTGGTGAGACGAATCAATCTTTCCGAGCAACTGAAAGTGGTAACTATGCAGTCATTGTCACAAAGAATGGCTGTGTACAAATGTCCGACTGCCAAAGCATCGTAGTCACCTCCCTTTCGGTCGATGAATTCAAAAAGCAATTTAGTATTTACCCTAACCCTAGTGGTGGAAGATTAAATCTGGATTTGGGATCCAATTATACAGAAATTGAAGTAAGCATTAGAGACTTGAGTGGGAGGTTGATCAAATCGCCTGGTAAATATCAGACCCGGATTGTTGATTTCGAATTCCAACGAGCGGGGATCTACATCCTTCAATTGAGATCAGGTGTTAACAATCAATCTGCCTTCATGAAAGTGCTGGTTCATTAGGAATTTAAGCGAGTCAAATGTGCCTAAATCATTGAAGTTTAATCTCAGGGTTCAGATAACGCTCGGCCCTGAACATCATATCGGCAGCCTGGAGGATTTTCATTTGTGCATTGTCGTTGGGATTATCGCTTAGAAAATCCTGAACAATTTTCACTTGATTTGACCGCAAATTACTGAGCCTTGATGTGGTTTGGAAAGGACTTTATGGGTCAACTTGGAAGATTAAACCTGACTTGAGTGTTTTTACAAGAGTCAAAGAATGTAAAAACATCAAGTTCTAAAATGACAAAACCCTCTGATTTTCAGAGGGTTTTCCTGTAGCGGGAGCAGGACTCGAACCTGCGACCTTCGGGTTATGAGAATAGGGAGGGAGTCTTAAAATCAGTTGAGGTGATGATGTATTGATGTTGAACTGGTGGCTCCTTTTAGGGTCGGTTCTTCAAAAAAGAATTCTTCTTGGTCAAATGCTGGTTTCAGCTCATCTAACCAAAGGGCGTCAGCATCATATTTGGCGAAAAAAGGTCTGTTTACCCAATCAGGATTTCTGCCCTGCAGGAAGTTGAGCACAAACACTTTTTCTCCAAACATCTCCTGTGTTCCCAATACCTGGACTTTCCCAGGTGCTGCTGACATACTAGGTCCTCTAACAGTTCTGGCAATACCCGATACCTGATTATAAGCTGCTCTGAAAATCTCATAGCATTCTGCTAGTGGTACGGCAAAATAGTCTCTTGCACCGGTATCACGGGCGATAAACATGTAATAAGGGATACATCCTAGCTGTACCTGTTTCTTCCACATTTCGGCCCATAAGTCTCCATCGTCATTGATCCCTTTCATCACCGGAGCCTGTGTTCTGATTTGGGTTCCTGTGGCACGTATATTGTTAATCGCTTCTTGCACCACAGGCGTAGACAATTCTACAGGATGGTTAAAGTGGGCCATAAACGACAGATGCTTTCCAGATTTATTTACTTTCTCAAATAGCCCGAGTAATTCCTTAGCGCCTGGATCAGTGGTGTACTTATAAGGCCAGAAGGTAAGTGATTTTGAACCTATCCTAATATTCTGAAGATGGGGTATATCGGCCTCTAACAATTCATTCAAATAGCTGGCAAACACTTCGGTGGACATGATCATCGGATCACCTCCAGTGAAAATCAAATCGGTCAATTCAGGATGTGCCTTAATATATTCAATCACCAAGTGGGTTTCATTCATGGCGAATTTCAAATCGTCCATACCGACAAACTGTGGCCATCTAAAACAAAAAGTACAATAGGCGTGGCAAGTTTGTCCCTTCCGAGGGAAGAAGAGCATGGTTTCGTTGTACTTGTGTTGCACTCCTGGTAGCTCTATTCCATTTATTTCCGGGACATTTTGCTCCTTTTGACCAGCCGGATGTGGATTAAGGTCCAACCGAATTTGATCGATAAGTGGTTTCATTTCACGCTTGGTCTTCCCCTGCTTGATGAGACTGGCAATCTGACTGAAGTGCTCTTGGCTCAACATGCCCTTTTGAGGAAAGGTCAGTCGGTACATCGGATCATCTTCAAAATTGTTCCAGTCGACCAGTTCGTCCAGCACGTAATTATTGACTTTAAATGGTAGTACGTTCCCAACAACTTCAATCACAAATTTCTCTTCATCAGTCAGCAATCCCATTTGCGGGATTCGTCTAAAATCATGAAGACCATACGCTCTGTAAGCCATTTTTAATAGTTATTTATCATTTCAAGGAGAATGCACGTGATAAGCGTGTAATGGTCACGGCAAATTCCTAAATTATGATTTAATAAACGAAATCGCCTGAATTATCCAGCTTTTTTGGGAATCCTCAGGTTTGATAACATACCACCCTCCAGAAAACAGGGCTCAAATCCTGCCTTTGACGGCAGGCAAGCTGCAACCTTTGGGTGATGAGCACACATACACTTGCAGTTAAGGATAGATCTAAGAAAGGAGGAATGTTGTTATGGCTTCTGCTGCTTTAAATGTCGGACGTGAGATTGTTTGAATGGAATCACCTTCCTTTCGCTTTATGTGGTCGTAAAGGTAAAATATCAAGGTGGTGTTAGAGAACTGATAGGAGCCCATATAAAAAGCCCATTTCAAAGTAAATTGTGCATAATTAGGATTAACCAATTATTAACCTCACCTTCGCATCAAGAAGTAGCAGGAGTAGCTTTTCTTATTAGATCCTACCTGATTCAATAATAATCTTTGCCCCTTATTTCTAGTCAACAGAAATCCCCTGCAAATGCAGGTTAGTGACTTTTTGATCCTTCTACGAATATAGGATCAAAGGCTTGATTCAATATTTCGCAGTTTTCAAGCCGTGGCACTCCAAACTAAAGTTAATCGGCAAACTGCGATCAACCGTACTCGATGTTACAAGTGCATTTGCCAAAACGTGAATGCCCTTCGATCTATGAGTATTAAGGGAACCGTCAGTTTAACGGGTCGAGCATCCATGGCTCGCACCTGATGACTTTTTGTTCCCAGACCGGCCGTTTTAAGCCGACTAAACATGAAATTTATGAATGCAATAAAATCTAAAAGAAATAAAAATAGGGCTCACACCCGACTGAAACCTAAAAACGGTGGACAATCAAGACGACCGAAACGGCAATCTTCCATTGTTGACTCCGATCTATTGATTAAGAGGGCAACCAATAAGGAAGAAGTTATCTATGAAGCTCATCGCTCATTTGATGATATGCCAATAGACAGCAGGTTGAAAAGAAACCTGGCAAAAAAAGGCTTTGTCAAACCCAGTCAAATACAAGACGAGTCGCTTGACCTGCTCAAATCAGGTCGTAACTTTATCGGTATTGCCAATACGGGTACAGGCAAAACTGCCGCATTTTTGATCCCAATTATTGAGCGATTGCTAAGGCAGCGAGAGCAACAAACCGCATTGGTCGTTGTGCCTACTCGTGAACTGGCACTTCAGGTAGAAAAGGAGTTCATTAGCCTTACCACAGGATTGGGACTTTACGCTTCGAGCTATATTGGTGGAACCAGTGTAAACAAAGATATCGGAAAGCTCAAAAGAAAGAGCCATGTGATTATCGGTACTCCTGGCAGGTTGATAGACTTGATCAACCAAAAAGCGCTTCGTCTGAATAGGACACCCATTCTCGTTTTGGATGAGTTTGATAGGATGCTCGACATGGGTTTTGTAAGAGACATCAAGCGCATAGTCGAAGGAATGACCTCACGGAGGCAGACCATGCTATTTTCTGCGACAATAGACAAATCACAAAAGGATTTAATCAAGACCCTTGTGAAAAATCCGGTTGAGATCAAGGTAAATTCTGGTACTTCATCAAGTGATAAAGTAGACCAAGACATTATCAAGGTTCCGACTGGTGCTAACAAATTCAAAATGATGACAGACCTGATTTCAGGAGCTGGATTTGATAAGGTATTGGTTTTTGCCGAGACCAAAAGATGGGTAGATCGAGTCACTAAGAAGCTGAATCAAGCTGGAATTACCGCAGATCAAATTCACGGCAATAAGTCTCAGAATTACCGAAACAATGCTCTCGCAAAATTCAAAAAGGGAAGTGTTCAGGTTTTAGTAGCTACCGATGTAGCAGCCAGAGGTATTGATGTGACTGGCATTACACACGTCATCAACTATCAGCTTCCAATGAGTCTGGATAGTTACATTCATAGAATAGGACGGACGGGAAGGGCCGGAAAGACAGGTAAAGCATTCACCTTTGTCGATTAATCAAAGAAAATTATAACAACTAATAATAATACAATGCAAAAAGGTACAGTAAAGTTTTTCAATTTCTCTAAAGGATTCGGTTTCATAAAGCCGGAAAATGGAGGAGATGATGTTTTCGTTCACGAGAGTGGCTTGGTCAATGAAATTCGCGAGAATGACGTTGTGGAGTTTGAAACAGAACGTGGTAAAAAGGGAATCAATGCAGTAAACGTCAAAGTCGTAAACTAGGCAATTCTCCTATCATAATACAGCCATCCAAAACCGGATGGCTTTTTCATTTACAAAAGCACCAATGGCAAGATCACAGAACACATTCAATAAGCGAGAGAAAGAGAAAAAAAGACTTCAGAAAAGGAAGGAGAAACAGGAGAAGATGAAAGAGCGCAAGGCGAATACGACCAGTGGCGAACTCAAAGATATGATGGCCTATGTGGATGAAGACGGAAACATTTCCGATACACCGCCTGACCCTGATCAAAAGAAAAAAGAGGTGAAAGCGAGCAGCATTGAAATAGGTGTGCCAAAGAAAGAGAAAGAGGACTTGACCCTAGAAAGGAGAGGGAGAGTATCATTTTTCAATGAGTCCAAAGGTTATGGGTTTATCAACCAGGATGGTACTCAGGAACGGTTTTTCGTACACATCAATGGTACAACCGAGCCTATTCAGGAAGGTGATAAGGTGAGCTTTCAAGTAGAGAAAGGCCCTAAAGGTTTCAATGCCATTGAAGTAAAGGTTATTTAACTATTCTCTTCCATATCCCTTATGACTCTTTCAGATAACGGAGAATGACTTTCTACACTTTACTCTAAGAATTGTGGAGTGTTCTGAAAGAACCTCAACACACCATAAGAAAAGACTTGAACGATTAAAAACAGATAAGCATGATTGATGTCAAATTCTCCGGAATATCCGATTCAGAATTTTCAGTAGTTCTGAAAAAGAGGGTCAACGACTATTTCGCGAAAAATAATCTCAGCAAATATGGCAATCGTAGTATGGTCATAAAGTCTGTTGTTATGCTGACATTGTTCATACTTCCTTTAGTCATCATCAACACCGGTATTGTGACGAAGCCCATACTACTTTTTGCTTCATACATTGTCAGTGGGCTGGGCATGGCAGGAATTGGCATGGGAGTAATGCATGACGCCATTCACGGATCTTATTCAAATAACAGGACGCTCAACAAGTATATGAGTTATACCATGAACCTGATTGGAGCCAATGCCACTGTTTGGAAAGTACAACACAACGTGCTACACCACACATACACGAATATTGACAAGGCAGATGATGATCTGAATACTCCGTTTTTCCTTAGGTTTTCCCCCCACGCGAAATGGTATTGGGTTCATAAGTTTCAGTTTCTCTATGTTTGGTTTTTTTATGGGCTATCGACAATATCCTGGATAACTACCAAAGATTTTATGAGCATTTATCGTTACCGGAAAATGGGATTCTTTAAGAAAAAAAATGAATTCCGTACTGAATTATTGAAGCTCATCATATGGAAAGCGGTTTATTATTCCTTCGCCTTGATTTTGCCAATGGCCATGGTTCCCTTAGCTCCACAGGTAGTTGTGTCAGCGTTTCTGGCAATGCATTTTGTTACGGGCCTGAGTATAAGTATCATTTTTCAAACCGCTCACGTTATGCCCGATACTGATTTCAAGCAGACGGACGAGCAAGGGGTGATCTCAAGTGACTGGAGCACTCACCAACTGAGCACAACAACCAATTTCGCCCCAAAGGGCCGACTTTTTTCTTGGTTGATTGGGGGGCTGAATTATCAGGTAGAACATCATCTAATGCCCAATGTCTGCCATGTACATTATAGGAAATTGGCACCGATTGTAAAAAGAACAGCAAATGAGTTTGGTATTCCTTATTTGTCAAAGAAAACATTTGCCATGGCCTTGATAGGCCACATGAAAATGCTTTATCAACTCGGTAGAAAAAATACTGCTTATTCTAATTAAGCTTCAATAGAATGACCATGGCCAACGGGTCGATTAATGGCGCTGTAGCTCTTCAAAGATTTGATCAAGTTCTACTCTAGTCTTTTTGAGCTTTAGAGCCAGGCTTTCCATCATACCTTCTTTGTCTAGTGAAGCATTGACAAAATCCTGATCAGAAAGAATGGGGAACCAGCGTTTGAGTAATATTTTTTGCTCTCTCCAACTTCTCAAAATCTTCGCCATCTTGCAAGCTAGCAAGTTATATGGGGTTATTTACTAATAACAGTTTTAATTATTGTATTGACGGATAGCTCTATTGTAATTGGAGTGATCTTAACTTGTTAATTATCAGGCACATTAATGTTTACCCATTGTTTACCCTTGGACATAAAAAAAGGAGTCAGATTTCTCTAACTCCTTGATTTTCAGTGTAGCGGGAGCAGGACTCGAACCTGCGACCTTCGGGTTATGAGCCCGACGAGCTACCAACTGCTCCACCCCGCGATGTATCAATTCCAAACATTCCTTGGAAAGGGTTACAAAGGTGCGTCAAAAATTGATTCTACGCAAGCTCAATTCACAAGAATTTTATTCATGAAATACCATTAGAGGCATTGGCATATCCAACATCAAACGCCTTGTATGACTTCCATGTCGAAGTCTGTCAATAAATCCATGGTGCTTAGCTACAAGCATCAGGAGATCAATTCTGTGAGTATTGCTGAATTTCTCAAGCCCTTTTTCCACTTCTTCGTTATGGATGAAGTGAAATTTATGACTGATGGACTTGAGATACTTGTCCAATGATCTGGCCACTTCCATTTGACGCTTTTGCTCAACCTGATTGTTATCGATGTGCACTAAATGTAACTCTGCAAAGAAAGCCCTTGCCAAGTCAACTACAGTTACCAAAATATCATGATTTGGAATGTCATGACAATCCATAGCAAATGCGATATGTTTCATCTTGGATAAATCCTGGTCTTCTGGAATTGTAATGACCGGGCAGTTGAGGTCTTTCATGACGTTGTATGCATTGCTTCCAAGGAATACCTTTTTTAATCCGGATGCACCATGTGAGCCCATAACTACAAAAGCCACATCCATTTCTTCTGTCATTTTAGACAGATTATCATGAAGTGAGCCGTACTGCACTTCATAGTTATGGTTGACTTTATCCATCTCCGGAAATTCAGCCATCAGCTTTTCGATGTCTTCTCTGGCAGTATTTTCCATTGATTCTAGGCTAACTTCAATCGCAGAAACTACTCCTTCCGAAAAACCAACCGGAATCACCAAGGAGTGGTAGACAACCAGTTCCATATGTAGCCTTTCTGCCAAAGGGATAGCGTTCCTTAACGCATTTTTGGAACAATCGGAAAAATCGATGGGCACAATAATCTTTTTCATGACTTCTGCTTTTGATTAATGATCGAAACTAGTACAGGCAAAGTCAAAAAGAACTGATACAAATCAGGAAATTGGCTGAGATGTATCAGTATGAACAGCGAAACCCTGACCATTATGTCGGGAAATATTGAGATGTTAAATCCAATGTAAACCAGTACCTTTGCGCATCTTAGTAAGATGGAGAAAAAGGCACATAAGGCTGGATTTGTTAGTATCATCGGTAAACCCAATGTGGGGAAGTCTACTTTGATGAATGCTATGGTAGGTGAGCGCCTTTCCATAATCACGTCCAAGGCTCAAACTACACGGCACAGAATCATGGGTGTGCTCAGTGGTGAGGATTTTCAAATCGTTTATTCAGACACTCCTGGGATCATCAAACCAGAATACGAGCTACATAATTCAATGATGAGTTTTGTGAGTGGATCGTTTGAAGATGCTGATGTGATCTTGTTCGTTACAGACCTTTATGAGAAGTATGATTCTGAAAAACAGATCGACTTTTTGAAGTCAGTTGACGTACCTGTGATTTTGGTGATGAACAAGATTGATTTAGCGAAGGGGTCTCAAGCTGAAGATAAGGTTGAATACTGGAAGGAAATTATTGAATTTGACGATGTGATCTTGGTTTCAGCACTACAAAAGAATAACATTGACGGGCTATTCGAAAAGATCATTAACCTATTACCTGAGCATCCTGAATATTTCCCAAAAGATACCTTGACAGACAAACCAGAACGATTTTTTGTGGATGAAGTGATTCGGGAGAAAATTTTCACCAATTACAAAAAGGAGGTGCCTTATAGCTGCGAAGTGGTCACCACTTCATTCAAGGAAGATGATAAGATCATAAGAATATCTGCAGATATTTATGTGGAACGAAAGAGTCAGAAAGGCATTATCATAGGGCATAAGGGTGAAGCGATAAAGAAAGTGGGGATCGAGGCTAGAAAGGATCTAGAGACTTTTTTCGGCAAACAGATCTTTTTGGAGACCTTTGTGAAAGTTGAACAGGACTGGAGAAAGAAAGAGACCAAATTGAAACGTTTTGGTTATTCCAATTAGGAATTTGCAATTACGAATTAAAAGTGAAATCCAATAACATCATACAGGACAAGTCATTCTCTTTTTCGGTGAAAGTGATAAGATTGATCAAGAGAATTCAAGTCGAAAGCAAGGAGTACGTTTTGGCCAATCAGTTGATAAGAAGTGCGATTTCAATAGGTGCAAATATTGAAGAAGCAATAGGAGCCCAATCTGACAAAGATTTTTTGCACAAAATCAGCATATCTTACAAAGAGGCGCGTGAAACTAAATATTGGTTAAGATTTTTGGATGAGACCTCCTATATCCAGGAAGCAGAAGCGGAGGAGTTGTTAGAAGATTGCGAAGAGCTTTTGAGAATACTCGGGTCAATTCAAAAAACAGTGAAGGCTCGTAATTTTGAATTATTAATTCAATAGAATGGCAAATATTGTTGCGATAGTAGGGCGACCGAATGTAGGGAAGTCAACTTTTTTCAACCGATTGGTGGAAAGAAGGCAGGCGATCATGGATAATGAAAGCGGGGTCACTCGTGATCGACACTATGGATACGGAGAATGGGTAGGCAAGCATTTCACAGTGATTGATACCGGAGGATATGTAACCGGCTCTGACGATGTATTTGAAGGGGCCATCCGTGAACAGGTTGAGGAGGCGATGGAAGAAGCCTCGGTGATACTTTTCATGGTGGATTGCGGAGATGGACTTATCGGATTAGACAAAGATTTTGCTCGTATAGTCAGAGGATTGAAAAAACCGGTGATGGTTGTGGTAAACAAAGCCGACAATAATGAACGGATGTATCAGGCGAACGAATTTTATGAATTGGGACTGGGCGATGTATATCCGATCAGCGCTGCAAATGGTGGAGGGACCGGGGAGTTACTCGATCAGGTCGTTAAGCATTTTGAAGATGATGGAGATGAGTCTCCGGAAGAGGGAATTCCGAGAATTGCGGTGTTAGGACGACCAAATGCGGGAAAGTCTTCATTCATCAATGCACTGCTCGGAAAGGAGCGGACGATTGTGACCGATATAGCCGGGACTACACGAGATTCGATTAATACCCATTACACGCTATTTGGCAAGGACTTTATTTTGACAGACACTGCAGGGTTACGCAGGAAATCTAAGGTGAATGAGGACATAGAATTTTATTCGGTAATGCGGGCAATCCAAGCCCTTCAGGATTCAGATGTCTGTATAGTGATGGTGGATGCCACAAGAGGGCTTGAGGCCCAGGATCTCAACATCATTGGTCTTGCTCATAAGTACAAGAAGGGGATCATGCTTATGATCAATAAATGGGATCTGATCGAAAAGGATTCTAAGACGATGAACAAGTTCAAGACTGAATTGGACGAGAAGTTAGGTATGATGACTTGGATTCCGAAAATATTTACTTCGGTCACTGAAAAGCAGCGAATTTTTCAAGCCATAGAACTTGCAGTTCAGGTATATGAAAATAAGAATCGAAAAATTTCAACATCGAAGCTGAATGATGCGATGTTGGCGGAAATCGAAAGGTATCCTCCTCCAGCGACTAAAGGGAAATATATCAAGATCAAGTATATCACTCAATTACCTACCAAGGCTCCGACTTTTGCCTTTTTCTGTAATCTGCCTCAGTACATCAAGGCTCCTTACGAACGTTATCTGGAAAACAAACTCAGAGGGCATTTTGAGTTTGATGGTGTGCCTGTGAAGCTGGTGTTCAGGAAGAAGTGACGGGCCTGTATCTTTAGCGTAAAGAAGCCTTGATCATGTCTTGGTCACTTTTATTGTAATCTGTTTTAGTTGGGTGGTTGGGGCTTTCTCTCATAAAGTGTGACATGGCTGCATAGACCAGGATATCTGCGAACGGGGCATAGGTCTTCTGTTCATTGTCGATGCTGGCTAATGTTTGCCAAATGGCTTTTTTGCTTTCTTGATCTCTTACTTTCAAGGCGAGAGTCTTTTCATAAGTGAAAGACTCGTAGGTATATGATTCTGGCCGGTTGCCCTGCCATACCCTCACTGTTTCCACATCTCCATCTTCATTGATCACGGCCTGGTTTTCATATCCGGCTGGAGCAGAGCGTATTCCTCGTTGACTATGGGATTTAGTATCTCCAACGAACACATCAAACTCCATCACAAAACGAGCTTTGTCTCTTTCTTCTGCTAATATGAAGCCCTGCCTCAATAAGGCCTTTTCCAATTTATGCTTGAATGGCAAAAGAGATAAGTCTTCATAGCTAGGCCCAGGGTCTACGAATATGCTTTTTGAATTAAAATTCTCTATGTCATCGATGACGTACGCGTCTAAGGATACCGTAATTTTAGGTTCATGATACAAATACAGACAAGATTGCAAGCTGAACGAAAAAACCAGTATGATTAAGAAGGAACGAGACATGATTGAAGTCGCTTTTGCCAACTCTTTATCAAAAAAAGTGCCATTTCCAGCTTTGGAATACTGTGTTTTGCTTTGGAGTGAGTACCCCTTCTCATTCAAACTTCGCAGAAAACGACTATCCAAGCTCGGTGATTATCGCTTTGATCCTCGGACTAAGACGCACACGGTAACCATAAATCAGGACCTTAACCGATATCAGTTCCTCATGACCTATGTTCATGAGGTAGCACATAGAGTGGTTCATCGGTCGAAAAGTGGACAAAAGCCTCATGGCGTAGAATGGAAAACGAAGTTCAAAGCGTTGATGCTTCCGTTGCTCAGGCCAGAGGTATTTCCGTCCGATTTGCTTTCCGTTCTCGCAAAGCATATGAAGAATCCGAAGGCAAGTGTGGCTGCCGACCCACAGCTCGCCCGGGCATTCGCAAAATATGATGAGTCCAATGGTGCATTTACCCTTTCAGAAGTACCACTAAAGGGTGAATTCAATTTTAGAAACAGAAGATTTCAAAAACTTGAGAAAAAGAGAACCAGATCAGTTTGTCAGGATTTAGGGAACGGCAAGCGGTATTTGATTCCTGAACTTGCCGAGGTGAAATTGGTAGATTAAACAAGACCAATTCGTTTCCCAATAATGTGATCTATTCGTTGAAAAAGGACCTGTGGTTTGAGGGTTCTCCAGTTAAATAGATCCAATTCACCTCCAAAGTTTATGTAGCTATCAATATTGAAGTTTTTCATCTCATCTTGAACGAAGTCTCTAAAGCCAATGCCTGTAATCCAACCATCTTCCACGTCCTCGAACCACTCTTCGTAATAGCTATCATCAGAACCGTGAAAATTAAGAATGTTCTCTCCGATAAGCAGATATTTCCGAATGTCAAAAGCATTGAAGTAGTCGACAATATTTCGTTTGAAATGCATGATGTCATTGTTAATTGCATCATTCCACTCACCTATAAATTCGATAATGGTGTAGCCTTGTTCATAGTTGGTAAAGAGGATCTTTATGTATAGGGTCTCAGAACCCATAAAGTCCCAATGTGGATCGATATAGTACCCGTAAATATTTTCTGAATAAACATCAAAATTGTATTGCTTGCCCTCATAAGGTGAGTTGGGGTCTTCTGCTACATTGTAATATTTGAGCCAGTTGTAGTAAGGTTCAATGTCGTGCATTGCTGACTACTGGTTTTTGACGAACTCAATCACTTTTCTTACTGAACCATGTTCATTTAAGAGTCTCTCTGCCTCTTCCTTTTCTACCTGAAGCATTTCCATTACCATTCGAGTCCCTCGATCCACCAATTTGTTGTTTGATAACTGCATATCTACCATGCGATTGCCTTCCACTCGACCGAGTTGGATCATCACTGAAGTGGATATCATATTCAAAACTAGTTTTTGTGCAGTCCCAGCTTTCATTCGAGTGCTTCCGGTGACAAATTCCGGACCTACGATTGGCTCAATAGGAAATTCTGCCTCCCAGGCTAATTCACTATCTGGATTACAAGTGATACAACCGGTAAGAATCCCATTTTCTTTAGCCTGCTTCACGCCCCCGATTACATAGGGCGTACGTCCGGAAGCGGCAATTCCAATCACTGTATCTTTGTGGTTGATCATGTATTCCTGTAAATCTTTCCATGCCTGTTCCGGGTTGTCCTCAGCAAATTCAACTGCCTTGCGAATTGCAGAATCGCCACCCGAGATAATGCCTACCACCATGCCATGAGGAACACCATAAGTAGGAGGACATTCGGATGCATCAACAATGCCTAGTCTTCCACTGGTTCCTGCACCAATATAAAAGAGTCGTCCTCCCTTTTTCATTCGAGGTATTATCTCCTGAACCAGCGCATTGATTTGAGGGATTACCTTCTCGACCGCAAGTGCAACCGTCTGATCTTCACGGTTAATATTGCGCAATAGCTCTTCAATATCCATTTGGTGAAGACCATCGTAGTTTGATTCCGATTCGGTGATATTCATAGTTGAGTTTTAAAGACTATCAAACATAAACCTTATCCATCACAAAAACGACCTTGGATTGATTGATCCGTTGATTAAGCTCTCTGATGGTAAAGCGTAAGTCCGGCAATTGGGGTTTCCGAGATTATCCCCACAGTCAAAGCCAACTCATCCACGACTTCCCTGAGAATGGCATTGTAGTGGAACGCAACAGCCCCTGTAAAGTTTATTTTAAGACTATCAGATCCTTTGTACGGTACCACATAATGACTTAGGAATTTTTTGAATTGACTGGCAATCAAGTTGTGTATGAATGAGTGATCGCGATTATCGTAGAGGAACTTGGAAAACGATGCTAAATAAGTAGCTGCCATAGGCTTTTTGTAAATACGTTGAAGCATCTCTTCCCGATCCAGATGAAAGCGATTATCGAATTTGGTTCTCAGTTCGGAAGGAAGCTGTTTGTGGAAATAACTGCTTAATAACTCTTTTCCCATCGTAGATCCTGAACCGAAATCGCCTAATACATAGGCAAGTGATGGAATGTTCCGTACAATTGACGAGCCATCATAAAGACAGGAATTGGAGCCAGTGCCCAGGATGCATGCTATACCCGCCTCATGTCCGCAAAGTGATCTGGCGGCAGCAAGTAGATCATGTGTAACGTGGGTATCCGTCTTTGGAAATGTCTCTTTGAGCATGTCCGAGACAATCTTGATGTTCTTCTCATTGGAGCATCCGGCTCCATAGTAGTAAACATCGGAGACTTCGTATTTATCAATAATCGAATAAAGCTGAGTTTCAATATCGTGTTGGAAATAATTGACCTCACTATAAAAGGGATTATATCCGATGGTTTTGGCCTGACCTATTGAACCGTCCTCGTGAAGTATTCTCCAATCGGTTTTCGTGGCTCCACTATCTGCAATCAGTTTTTTCATTCAGTCAATTTAAGCTGGGCCTTGACCTTATTCAGTCGTTCCCTTGACATGGTAAATTCAGTTTGATCTTTATCTCTCAATCGCAAGACGTATTTCTCGTTTTCCCAAAAAGAATAGTTGAGAATGTAGTTCACGTTTACAATTACCGATCGATTGATGCGCACGAATTTAGACGGGTCGAGCGAGCTTTCCAATTCCGATATGGTTTCACGAGTTCTTAGTCGTCCTTTTAAGGTATTGGCGAAATATTTTCTGTCGGCTTTTTCGAACCAGATAACACTAGATACCTGTAACGGAACCTCACCCCAATCGTCAATTGCAATCAGAGTGGTGGTATATTCTGGCTCCTCCACGATTTTTTCAAGATCTTCGGTTGTCGATTTAAGTTGATGATTATATAGAATGATGAGGTTGGTGATAAGAATTCCATATCCCGTCAAGAGGGTTGGAATCAAATAGGCTGGGTAAAGGCTGAAGTTGACCACATAGTCATTCCAGTACACCGAACTACTTTCCTGAGTTCCTTCTACCCATAAAAAGCGTACCGACTGAGTGAATGGGTTGAAAAAGAAAAAGGCAATGGCCAAAACGGGTAAAAATTTTAGAAGGTAGATGGAAATGGCCGCAGGGGTCAGTTCAATTTCGTAGAGCTTTAGCCAATGAGCGTAAAACCAAATCAAGCCAAAAATGATGGCTGTAGTAATGAGCTCGATCAAAAATTGATCGATTAAGACAAACTGTAGCAAGTTTCCCCAGGAGAAGGCATCACTGCCTATCCAGCCCTGGTTGGCAGGATGAAAATAGATGATCAGATTGGAAGTCAACACCACAACCGCGGTGATCATTAACCACCATTTGGGCCTTTTAAGGATAGTATAATGGATCGACAAATACATGCACTTTTGCCGGCTGATTCATCCGGGTTTCAACCTCGAATATATGTATTTCGGACAAGGCGAGGTTTTAGAAATTCCGGATTTCAGGCAGGGATCAGGGTGTTTCGAACAACAAAAGGGAATTAGAAACCAGGATTCGGGTCATTTGAAGAGAAAAACTCAATGATGGAACGTTTAATAACTTACTTCTTTCCCATCCTATTCGGATATGGTGTGCCATGTCTTATTTGGTATCTGGTTTATCGGTCAAAACCGCACTTCTGGCCGACATCCAATATTGTTAAACCCGAGAAACCCAAATTCGAACTTGTTCTGGGCTTGCTGGCTGCCGTAGGTATAATGTTGGTTGGTCAGCTTTGGAGGGCAAATCTTCTGATTCCCGATAATGCGCAGAATGGTCTAGTACAGATGACCATTTGGTGGACGAATAATCTTTTAATCTATGCACCAATATTTTTGTTGCTCTATTTCAGAAAACAATCGTTGAACACGGTCTTCCTAAATAGACAGGGATTTTGGGTTAAACTTGGATTTGGCGCGTTGATGACTCTGGTAGGAGTCGAACTGTATATGCTGTTCAATGGAGGTCACGTGTCAGAAATACTTGCGGTTGGATTCCAACTCGAGAATATCAGAAATTTCCTGCCGGTATTTCTCGAAGGTGTCGCATTAGCTTTCTTATTTGTTCGCTTGAAATGGGTGGTAGGTCTGAAATGGGCACTAGGAATTCCTGCTACACTTTTTGCCCTAGCTCATATTCCTAGAGCAGTCGCTGGGGAATCGACCATCGAACTGATTCTCATGGATTCTGTACTTACGGCCTTAGTAACGGTAGTTGTGTTTTCAACTACGGCCAAATCCAGAGATATCATCTGGCTGGGTATCCTGCACTACTTCATGGATATCGCGATTGGAGCATTTCACTAATCAACTATTTCTTCTTGAGCATCTTGGTGATCAACTTCAGGTCACCTTGGGTTCTTTTTTGGAGATGAAATACCCTTTCACCCAGCTTGCCAACAGGTTGGAATTCGGAAAGCCTATCTTCTACTGTTGACAATTTGATTCGATCGTAATCCAGGACCTGGGCCAGGACGCTGAACTCTTGTTTCTTTTCAGTTTCATAGACAAAGATGATCTGGTCGTTCTGTTCAGTGACCGATTTAAGTTGTGCATTTTCTCCCCATACTTTCAAATTGAAGCGTTCTCCTCCTTTCTTTCGAAAGTCAAACATCACCTCATCCATCAATTTAGAATCATTCACAACGACCCATTGGCCGGAAAGTGAGAATAATTCAGGCTGCGAGTCGGGCAGGTTATTCACAGCACAGGACATAGGTAGAATTAGGGCCAGGCTCGCAATAATTACACTTTTCAATCCTTTCATCACACACATTGTTCGATTTACACGATGCTAAGATGGGTTGGTGATAGAGAACCTTAGAGCACTTTCGACTACTGAGATGAAACCTTCGATAATTGAATTTCGTATTTGGTTTATAAAATAAACTAGTTTACATTTGAAATAAATTAACGATTATGGAGGAAAAAGAATTATCACCTGAAGAGAGTCTTGATTTGATTCAAGACATGATCGGTAGGGCTAGAAGACGCTTTACAGACAATAGCATTTTCTTTTTATTATGGGGTTGGGTGGTGATGCTCGGATCACTGACTCATTATTTCCTGGGGAATTTCACCGATTATGAAATGCCATACATTGGATGGGTTCTTACAGTTCCGGCTTTCATTTTCTCTATGGTCTACGGGGCGCGCAAGGGGAGGCAGCAAACCACAAGGCTATATACAGATAGAGTGTATGGATGGCTTTGGGTGATGTTGGGAGTAGTCATGTTTACAATGGTGTTTTACGGGGAGAACCTTAATTGGCAGATTGTTCCCTTAACAATGTTGATGGCGGCTGTTGGTACCGTGGTTTCAGGAGCAATGATGAAATTCAGGCCACTTCAAATAGGGGGCGCTTGTTTTCTTATTTTAGGGATCGTATCATTCCAGTTGGATGAAAGTACACAGATGTTGTTAATGGCAGTTGCAGTATTGATTGGATATTTGATTCCGGGTTATATGATGAAAACAAAGGCAAAAGAGCATGCAGTACAAAGCGCTTGATCCACTTTTGCATTCACAACTGAGATTGGCGGTGATGTCTCTACTCATCTCAATGGAGAGCGCTGACTTTGTATATATCAGAGAACAGACAGGATCGACAGCCGGTAATCTAAGTGTGCAAATCGAGAAATTGTCAACTGCAGGTTACATTTCAGTAGAAAAGACCTTTGTCGGCAAAAAACCGAAGACAACCTGCAAAATCACCAACAAAGGTGTTGGGGCATTCGAGAGCTATGTCAAAAATCTGCAGCAGTATCTAAAACCATAAATTTTTTTGAATCTATAGTTTATAATATAAACCAGTTTATAATAAAGTCATGAACAAGATAAAAACAACTTTGAAATGGGCGATAATGACCCTTGTCATTTTGATGATTTCATTCGATACCATAAAGGCCCAGGATGATGTACTACAAGAGAAATTCTATCGGGCCTATGTGCAAAACAGCAAGACCATGTGGACTTTGTTGATTGATGAGTTGCGGAGTCAGTATGACGCTGCTCAAAATGATATGCAGTTACTCTACCTGCTCACCAAAGCACAAATCGGTATTGTGAATGCAAGCATGGCGGACCGTGATAAGCCGACATATAAAAAGTACATCAAAGATATTGATGATAACACCAAGCGTCTGATTGAATCCGATGTGGCCTGGTCAGATGCATACGTTCTGAGAAGTCGAATGTACTCCGCGAAAATGGCGTTCCACCCAATGCGTAGCATGTTCCTTGGACCAAAGAGTGACAAGGCGATTGAGAATGCTTTGAAGCATGGCCCCGAAAACCCGGAAGCCTGGATGGTGGAAGGAGGGTCTAAGTTCTTTACTCCTGCCATGTTCGGAGGAGATATTGAAGAAGCCATTCAGGCCTACAGTAAAGCGATCGAGCTCTTCAAGGAGGCGCGAGGCGGAGTCAAATCTAATCCGGAATACTTAGAGGCATGCGCATGGTTGGGTCAGGCCTATGTTAAAAATGACAAATATCAAGAGGCGGTCAATGTCTATAATGAAGCCCTCGACCAAGAGCCTGATTTTGGCTGGATCAAATATGTGCTATTGCCGGAGGCGAAGGCCAAGTTATAGTAATCCGAAATGAAAAGGTCAATTGTATCAGTGCTGTTGTTGGTTATCGGTGCGAGTTGGTCACTCGCACAGACCAACATTCGGGTCGAAGGAACCATATTGAGCGGAGATGATCTGACACCAATACCGGGTGCGAATATCTTTCTACTGTCGGATTGGTCCAAAGGAACGGTATCAGTCGCAGATGGGAGATTCGTACTTGATTTACCTAAAGATCACAGTACTGATACCTTGGTGTTTTCATTCGTGAGTTTCTCTGAGTTTAAAGCTCCGATTATTTTAAATCAAGACACTGTCTTAACTGTTAAGCTTCAACCCCTAACTATTTTAATGGAGGAACTGATAGTTGAAGGTCGCAGGTTGATAGCCGAAGAATTTACCATCAAGGAGATCAATCAATTGGATATTTACGTCAACCCAAATGCGAAGGCGGATGCGTTATTGGCAGTAAATTCAATGCCATTCTCTACTACTACCGATGAATCGGCCAATGTGAGTTTGCGAGGTAGCGGCCCGGCCGAGACGGGTATATTCTTTGATGATGTTCCAATATATGATGCCATCAGATTTTCTCAATTGAATGGTATAGGTACGTTTAGCATTTTCAACACGGCTATTATCAAGGGATTGAACGTCTACCCCGGTAACCCACCACTGGAATACGGCAATACAACTTCAGGTCTGATATCTATAGCTTCTGATGATAGAATTCCGGAATCAAATTCAAACAGCTTGTCCATAAATCTTGTCAATGTTGGTTTTATGACCTCGCAGAGATTAAGTGAACGCAGTGGACTAAAACTATTTTCCAATTTGCAGTCAGGTGATGCCCTCAGATTTCTGAATAAGAGTGCCCTGGAAAATTTGAGAAAATTTCATACTGTGGATGCTGGTGTCCATTTTGTCCAACAATTTAAAGGAGGTATTGAATGGAAGATTTTCAATTACTTCAATGATGAGGGCTATGACTTTTTCCAACGTGACCCGGCATATCATGGAATCTTCAATCAGTCCAAAACACGGAACTTCACGGTATCAAATCTTAGAAAGACGTTCGAACGTTCTGCCATTAGTATTAATTCTGGTTTTAGCATAAGTGATACCCGATTCAACTACGGAAATATCAATGCGAGTATCGACAATCAGGATATTTATTTTGCCGCTAACTACCATTTCTCGGGAGAAAAACTGAGTGTAAAATCAGGTGTAAGTCTCGATCAAAGGCGGCTTGATTTTTCTGGTGTATTTCCTACAATCTTCTATGCCATACGGCCCTCAGACGATACTGAGGAATTTAAATCAAAAGTGACCCTCAATGTGGTCGAAGCATTCGGTTACTTAAAGTATGAGCTCAATGACCAATTCATACTAGGTGGAGGTGTAAGAAAGAATCTTCCTGAAGATGGACAGACCAATTACCTCAGTGCACAGGGAAACTTGCGTTTCGCTCCTGACAGTAAAAACGGATTCAACTTATCTATCGGCAAGTATCATCGGCATATTTTACCACAGGGAGATGAGATGGAAGGCACCTTTTTTGAGTCCGACCAAGTTTCGTTGGACTATGGTTTTAAGAATTCCCGTATCGAATTCAACACATCAGTATTTGGGAAAAGGACCTTTAGAGGGAACTCGTTGATAAGAACAAACGGCATTGAAATTTTCACCGCTATCAAATGGAATAATAAACTGAAAAGTCAATTGTCATATACCTTGCTGAATGGAGAAGTCGAAGAGGACGAGTCGCGTTACCCTTCACCCTTTGACCTGGCATATTTCATTAGAGGAAATATCGAGTTTGAAATGCCTGGTGACCTAATGTTCAATTCCACATTTATTTATCGGCAGGGGACGCACTTTCAGCCGCTGAATATGGCTTCCTTCAACCCGGAACTGGGGCTTTATGAGCCTACTTTCTTATCTAAGAATCAGATGAAAAGGCTCCCGGATTATCTTTTGGTGGATCTGAATATGAGCCGGATATGGACCATTAACGATACTATGGGGCTGGTGACATTTGTAGGGATCAATAATCTTCTGGATCGCAAAAACATTCGTGGGATCAACTACAATATGGACTATTCACAGCCTTTTGATGAACTCTTCTCCCAACGAACTTTCTTCTTCGGGGGAGTCCTTAATTTTTAACAAACCAACACAAATCATGAAAAATGTCAATAATGAATGCGAAACAACCGGGCGACTAAGCCTGTTCAACGTGATCTTTGTGATCATTGCCGTTCTTTTCGGAATGGTGATCCACAATTTCTTGAATGCCCAGAGTGCGACTATCACCAAGATCGAAATGGACAAACTTTCCCATTGGGTAGGTGAATGGGAAGGCGAAGGCTGGTCGATGAATGAAAGCCGTCAACGTGAGGAATTTACCATTAAGGAGAGTATTCAATCAAAACTCGGTGGAAAGGCTTTTTTGATCGAAGGAAATGGGAAGACAAAGACTACGGGCCAATCTTCTCATGTAGCGCTGGCAATGCTCTATTTCAACCAGGAGAAAAATACCTATGAGATGAAGTCTTTAATAGACCGGGGGATGGTCACCCTTGCTCAGGGAAGGATTGAAGACAATGGAGATTTTGTCTGGGGATTTGATGTGCAAGGAGGGAGAATAGAGTATGCTATTACCCTCACCAAAAACACATGGGTAGAGAAAGGTTATTATATAGACCCAGCAGGGAATCGTTATCCTACTTTGGAGATGAGCCTAAGGAAGGTCAAATAATTGGCCTTCCGAATTAGCTTCCTGCTCCGTATATTCCTGACATAACATTGTGCTATGAAAAGGAATCTCCGATTATCCCTAGTTCTCCTATTGTTTATTGGTATTTCCTGCAATCCCGGAAACAAGGAGCTGTCAGAGGATGAACTAAGAGCGAAAGCCAAGGAACTTGCCCAAAGGTTCATTATTGTGGATGGGCACGTGGATTTGCCCTATAGAATGGAGCAAGGAGGGTTTATGCTTCGTCAAAAGGTATTGAACGTCTCAGTCGAGGCTTCGGATGGCAATTTTGATTTCCCAAGGGCGAAAGAAGGGGGTTTGGACGCACCGTTCATGTCCATCTATATTCCCTCTCAGTATCAAGAAATTGAAGGGTATTCGAAGAAATTTGCGGATTCTTTAATCAATATGACCAAACAACTGGCTGCCACCTATCCTGATCACTTTGCTATGGCCTATACTCCGAATGATGTCGAAGCCAATTTCAGTGCTGGCAAGATATCCTTACCTATGGGGATGGAGAATGGATCACCGGTAGAGGATGACATATCATTGGTAGAATACTATCAAAAACAAGGGATTCGCTATATCACACTCACCCACGGAAGAGACAACAAGATTTGTGATTCTTCCTACGATACTACAGCTACTCATCGTGGCTTGAGTGAATATGGCAGACAGGTGGTCTCGGAGATGAACAGGGTTGGGATAATGGTTGATATCTCTCATGTCTCGGATACTACGTTCTGGCAGGTAATGGACCTGACCAAGGCTCCTGCAATCGCGTCTCATTCGTCTGCTCGATACTTCACCCCCGGTTTCGAAAGAAATATGAACGATGATATGATCAAGAGATTGGCTGAAAATGATGGGGTGATCATGATCAATTTTGGAAGTAGTTTTCTTGACGGTGAATACCGGTCGAGACGTGCAGCGTATGATGAACATGTCATTAACTGGCTCGCGGATAATGAACTAGATAGGAGTGACCCTAAGGCAAAGGAATACATTGACAACTATACCAAGACCAATGACCCATGGTCCAACGTAGAAAAAGTAGCCGACCACATCGATCATGTGGTGGAGCTTACCGGCAGCATGAATCATGTAGGTATAGGATCAGACTTTGACGGTGTGGGAGACTCACTACCAACTGGATTGAAAGACGTTTCTCAGTTTCCCAATCTCATCTATGAATTGCTCAAAAGAGGCTATTCTGAAGAAGATATTGAGAATATCTGCTACAAGAATATCTTCAGAGTATGGAGAGCGGTAGAACAAGTAGCTGCCAATAGCTAGCCTTTTATTGCTGACTATGATGCAAAACCTGCCTCCAGCAATCAAAACGCGCCCATACATGAAAATGGCATCGATATTACTCCTGATGTTCGTGATATTTTCATGCGATCAGACCAACCAAAATTTTATTGAAGGATGTGCTGTTGGAGGATTGACCAAGGAAAAATTTGATTGTGGCTACCTGGAAGTTCCTGAAAATCGGAATGACCCTGATAGCAGGACCTTGAAGCTTGCCTATGTGGTGGTCAAAGCCAGAAATGGAAATCCAAAGGCAGACCCTATTGTGTATCTCCAAGGTGGACCGGGAGGAGCAACACTGCCCATGGTTGAATATTTTGATAACCATCCGATGAGCTATGACCGGGATTTCGTATTCATGGACCAACGTGGAACTGGTTTTTCCGAAGCTTCTTGTACCGATCTAAGTCAGAAAATAATAGAATTGATTGCCAAAGACCTCAAGCCCGAGGAGGAGTTTAATGTTTTGTGGGGGGATGTTAGCGATTGCAAGAAAGAAATGGCCGTAAAAGGAGTGGACATGGCCGGATATAACAGCCGTGAGAATGCTGCTGATTTTGACGATTTGAGAAAGGAACTTGGCTATGAACAATGGAATTTGTTTGGTGGGTCTTATGGCTCTCGCTTGGCGTTGACCTATATGCGCGATTTTCCGGATTATGTTAGAAGTTCTGTGATGCTAGGCATGTTCCCGCCCCATGTAAATATGTATTCAAAATTCATATCAAATTTCGTGAGGTCTTTGGAGCATGTGTTTGTAGCTTGTGCGAATGACGAGGATTGCAATCAGAGCTATCCTGATTTGCGAAACGAGTACTTTAATCTTTTAAATTCATTAGTGGATTCTCCATTTTCTTTTAAATATCAGGGTAAGTCGTTTACATTGAATGTGCAGGATATGCTATTGTTAACTCATCAAATGCTTTATGAGAAGGAGTCGATAGCATTAGTTCCCGCTTATGTAATGGCAATTAAATCCAGAAACGAGGAAGCGTTGATTAATGCCGTCAATCTAATGGCGGCTCGAGCGCAATTCATTAACATGGCTATGAATTGGATGGTGCAGGCCTATGAAGAATTACCTTTTGCAGGGCCAGAAGACTTTGTTGCAGATGTGGCGAACTACCCGGACTATAATTTTGGTATGGCCTTTTTCCAATCCGACAATCACATACTTGAACGATGGCATTCCTTTCGTGCAGCCGCCATCGAAAATGAACCGGTGAAATCCAATATTCCGTCTTTTGTTGCCAATGGCTTTTATGATCCGGTAACTCCGCCATCCTATGCGGAAAAAGCAGTAGAACATTTACCGAATTCCTTTTACGTGGAATTCCCAAATGACGGGCATTCCACTTATAGTGACTGTTATTTCGGGATGGTAAAGGCTTTCTTGGATGATCCTTCGAAAAATCCGGATAACGGGTGTGCTGAAAGTACTAGCCCGATTGAATGGAAATGATCAGGTCAACACCCCAATTTGTTTGAACTTCTTAAAAACTTCTTCCGTGTGTGGAGCATTGGGCAATTCATGAGTTAAGTCCTGACCTGCCCAATGTTGATAGTGTTTGCCGGTTTTCCAAAGCCGTGATTCGGTTACATCATAAATTTTGCCTTGATAGGCCACCCAAACTTCAGGTTTATCCTGGCCATTCCTTAACGACAACTGGGAATATGTGTACTGTTCAATTTCCACTGCGCTTCTTATTCATGTAAGCCTTTATTTCATCGTCACTTGTATAAAATGCAAAGTCGAGCAATTGGTTACCGAGATCATGATCGATAGCGATTTTATCCGCACCTTTTTCAAATTTGGACCGTGCTTTTTTGGAAATCACCCAACCGAGTAGGGTTGTAAGGGTACCTACGTAGCCTTTATGGTCATATTGAATGAAATGTGCCATTTCATGACCCAATGCAGATACTTGTCGATTTAAAGAGAGACGCTCCATAAACGAGCCCTCTTGAATGATAATTTTATAGATCTTCCCTTTCCTTGATTTGATAAAATTCCACACTGAAAAACTGGCTTCGACCGGAGCTCCTCTTTGATCTTTAATGATAATCTGAATTTTCCTTTGTTGTAGCAATGGGTAATGTGATAAGGCTATTAAGGTGGCTAATTCAATCCCTTTTTTGTTTTTGTAAGTCACATTCTGACCAACAGCTTCTCTTAATGAATCGAGTTTTGGGGCCCAGGTAGCCTCGTCATAATATTTTGGAAAATCGGTCGGAGATTGAGAATAGGCTGGGTCCAGTGAAACAAATTGTGTGAATATTAAGAAAAGGATGAATGTCCATCTCATTACAAACACGACTGTTTTTTGGCTTTTGGATTTCACTGGGACACGTAGTAAGTGTGATCTCGCAATAAGGTATATAGGAATTTTACGGGAGCCTCCTCAGTTTGGATATGATATTTGTTTTTTAGTTTTTCGACAATGAGGTTCAAAGGCTCACTGTTGGTATCCTCTCTAAAGGCAGCCAGAACTGATTTTATCAACTTGATTTCCTTGTCGGTGAGATATTCGGCTTCCGGATAGGTGGCGACATAATTTTCATCGACCTCCTTCATAATGATCTTGTTTCGAACGTTGGTGGTAGTGATATGCTTGATTTTCACAACAGTGGTACCCGCAAGAATATCTCCCAGTCTCTGACCATTTGGATTAAGAATGATCACCAGAACAGAGAGCCCGACAAAGGCCAAAATCTCGATGGGTTCTAGTAGCCAGCGGAGAATATATGATCCAATCGATGGGGTGCTACCATCGAGCTTGATTACCTTAATATTCAATGCTTTTTTCCCTACGCTCTGCCCATTAAACAAAATCTCAGCAAACATTCTGTAAGTCATTCCCGGGATAACACTAAAGGCTATGAACGATGCGGTGGAAATCAAGCCAACAGAGCTCAATATCATAAACATCAGAAATCCGTAGGAAAGCATGATGGCAAGGTCGATGAGATAGCCCAGTATTCTATCACCTAAACTTGCCAGCGGATAGTCCAACTGGATGTTTTGGGTGGTTTGAACACTTACCGCTTGCATAACAACTTATATTGAATAATTTTCCTCTTTAATACAACAATCTGATGCGGGAATCGGCTTTCGTGAAGGCAAATATAAGTAAATGGGAAAAGTTCGAAAGCTTAATCTCCTCAAGTAAAAAGAAGGACCCTGATCAACTCGGAGAGCTGTTCATCCAACTTACAGATGATCTCTCATACGCCAAAACCAACTATCCTCAAAGTGATATTACCATTTATCTGAATAATCTTGCTACTAAGGTACATCAGTCGATTTATAGGAATAAAAGGGAAGGTCGAAATCGATTTGCTACTTTTTGGAAATACGAGTTGCCCAAAATCTTTTTTGAACACCGGAAAGAGTTTCTATATGCCACAATAATTTTTAGTGTTGCTGTGGTTATAGGTGCATTTTCGGCTGCTTATGACGACACATTTGTAAGGTTGATTCTCGGGGATGGCTATGTAAATATGACCGAACAGAACATTGCTAATAATGAGCCGATGGGAGTCTATGGAAGTATGGCCAGGGTGGACATGTTCTTTGCCATTACCTGGAACAATATTCGAGTTTCATTCATGGCTTTTGCAATGGGTATTTTGTTGTCTGTTGGCACGGGTTATGTTTTGTTCAACAACGGTGTAATGCTGGGATCATTCCAGTATTTCTTTTTTACCAAAGGCCTGCTTCTTCAATCCGCGTTGACTATATGGATTCATGGAACTATTGAGATTGCTTCGATTGTATTAGCCGGTGGGGCAGGGTTGATTCTTGGCAATTCAATCCTTTTTCCCGGTACTTACACTCGAAGTGAGTCAGTAAGAATTGGTGCGGTCAAAGGAATGAAGGTAGTGATGGGATTGATGCCCATGTTTATTCTTGCTGGATTTCTGGAATCATTTGTGACACGGCTATATGACATGCCACTGATCTTAAAAGGACTTATTATTCTGGCTTCGCTGATCTTTATGGTCTATTACGTTATTATTTATCCACACCGACTATACGGGAATGAAGAGATTTCAAAAAATTGAGTTCTACGAAAGAAGACCATTTAGCGATAAACTAAATGCGGTAATATCCTTCATGAGGCAAGGAGGGTGGTCATATATCAAAGCTCAGCTCCTTATTACCGGTCCGGTTCTTTTGTTGGTGAATATCCTTGTCGTTCAATCGGCACAGGAGATATTCAACTTTGAGGCGATGCAAGATCCTGATCAGCTGCTAACCGATATGCTGGACAACTATGGAATTGCACTCTTGATTTCATTTATTAGCGCGGCCCTGTTGCCTGCGGTCACGTTCGCATACATGAGAACATACGAAGCTGTTCCGTTAGGCGAAATCCAGCTTAATCAGGTATGGCAAAAGGCAATCCGGAAATTTCCTTCAATCCTTGGATATATCATTATTCTAGTGATCGTGACCACAGTTTCTGGCGTCATTGTCATCATGATGTTTTCAGTACTAGGTGCGATAGGTGCCTTTTTTGGAGTTTTCATCGCGTTCGCAGCGATGCTCACGGTCGCGAATACCTTCTCATTGGGATTGCCTGTGATTGCTTTTGAGGATAGAGATCCAATCTCAGCCATGGGACGATCCATTAAGCTTATCCAAGGAAAATGGTTCAGCACGTTAGGAATTATTGTCATCACCTTCATAATAGCTATGGTGGTGAATATGGTGTTTGGTATGCCCCGTTCCATCATGTATGGAATTTGGATGATGAACTCTCTGGACGTGAGTACAGGAACATTCGCAAGTTCTGACATGCCATTCTATATGCAGGTATTGGACATGCTGTTTGCGGTGATTTCAACTTTCGGAACGTTGATCTCCTATTCGGTAATCTACCTTGGGCTAAGCTTCCAGTTCTTTAACCTGGTGGAGCGACAGGATTCGAAAGGACTGATGGCCCAGATAGAAGCGCTGGAAACACACGAAAGTACAGAAGAAGAGGACGAAACCTATTAAAACCTTTCTCACCATAACACTCCTATTGACTTCACTCAATGTGGCATTGAGTCAAAATGATACAATTCCACAAAGGGAAATCACTAAGCTGGAGTTGAGACAATTTGATGGTAACAAACTTGCGGATTATCACTCAGATGATGATTATAATTATGATGCCTACAGAGATGTACAAGAGGGGGCATTCCAGCGATTTCTTAATCGAGTCTGGCGTTGGTTTAGGGAATTGTTTTCATCAGGTCCTACAGGTAGGATCATGGAAATTGCCCTCTATGTGATTGCTTTTGGTGTTTTGGTGTTCTTGATAGTCAAATTGACTGGGATGGAGGCCACGGCCTTTTTCAGAAAGGCCCGGACTGGAGATCAAGACTTTGAGATCAGCGAGGAATCTCTGGATCAGATCAATTTCGAGGAGGAAATTGCCAAAGCTAAGTCCGAGAAGCAATGGAGGATAGCGATACGACTGATTTACCTCTATTCATTGAAGACACTCGCGGATCGCCAAATGATTTTTATCAAAAAGGGCAAGACCAATCACGAATATCTCTATGAACTAGAAGATAAGGAATGGAAAGAGGATTTTTCATCGCTCTGCTTCATTTTTGACTATACTTGGTATGGCCATTTTGAGGGCAATGAGGAGCTGGTAAAAAGAGCAGAGTCAAACCTAATGTCAATCCAAAAACAAGAGCGAGCGGCATGAAGGTGAAGAAAAGATATCTCTATTTTTTAATCACTGTGGTGGCATTGTATACCTATTTTGAGCTTACCAAGCCTGCAGAATTGGACTGGTCGGAAACCTACCATTTTAGAGACAAAATCCCATTCGGCACTCAGGTTACTCACGATTTACTTCAAGACATCACAGGAGGTGAAGCGACTCACACATTTAGGACTCCATATGAGTTAATAACCACCGAGGCTAATGATGACAATATTCTGATGCTCTCAAGCGTTTCGACTACTTCAAAATTGGATGTGGAGGCACTGTTGGAGCATAGTGCTAAGGGGCATACCGTTTTAATCGGAGCTGAGAATTTTCGTGGTGCCTTGGCCGATACGCTTGGATTTGGAATGGCCTTCGATGAGCAAATATTGAGCTCTAATGTATCAGACATGCAGGAAGCCTTGGCTGGGGAGTCGATAATGGATGTGAATTTTGTGAATTCCACATTTCCAAATGAGACCTATTCGTTCCCTTCGGTGGCTGTCTCAACTTTCTTCATAGATATTGCGGACTCTTCATTCGAAACGTTGGCAGTGAACGAAGAGGATCAGCCGGTCTTGATTAGATACAGGGCCATTGATGATGGTGCTTTGTTCCTGACCACCATTCCTCTTGCATTAACCAACTACTTTGTTCTGAGCGAGGAAACTGCTTCTTTTGCCGAGTCTCTACTCAGCTTATTCCCTGAAGGTGAATCTTTGACCCATAATGAGTACTACCAAATGGGGCGAATGGAATCAAGTTCGATCTTTAGGTTTCTGCTACGACATGAGGCGCTCAGGTGGGCTTATTTTACCACTTTAGTTTCTATCATTTTCTTCGTTTTATTTGAGGTTAAAAGAAGGCAGCGTCCAATACCAATTATGACTCCCTTAAAGAATACAACGCTAGAGTTTGTAAGTACACTGGGTAGGCTACATTACCGACAATTGAACCATACCAATTTGGCTAAGAAAAGAGTGCAGTACTGGCTTGAGTTTGTAAGAAGTCACTATAATATTTCCACAAGAACACTCGATGATGAATTTGTTAATGAATTGTCAAAAAAGAGTGGAAAGGACAGGCGATGGCTCGAACTATTAAGTAAAACAGCTTCTAAGGTGCAGGAAGACGGAAAGCTGCAGGAATCAGAATTAATGGCTTTTGAGAAGTTATTAAATAAGTTCTATGGCCTAGAAAGTAAAGAACATGGGTAGAATACACTTGTTTGAATTTGAAGATCAAAAATGGTTCCCCTCCTTTTTGAGGAACTATGGAACCGACTTTCTTCAATTTCTGGCGAACAAGACTAAAATGTATAAGCCTGTGGTTCCGATACTTTCCAATGCATTGAAGAACACAGGTTTTAACAAAATTCTCGATTTAGGTTCAGGGGGAGGCGGTGGATTGCTTTGGCTTAACTCGGAGTTACAAAAAGAAGTACCCGAGCTCAGAATACAGTTGACCGATTATTTTCCCAATATTTCGGCCTTTGAGTATACCAAATGCCAGGCGGAGAATATAGAGTATACTTCGGAACCTGTGGATGCCAGAAATGTTCCAGCAACACTAAAAGGGTTCAGAACTCAGTTTCTCTCGTTTCATCACTTTAACCGGGAAGATGCTACATCTATTCTACAGAATGCAGTGGACTCCAATAGCCCAATTGCGATTGTTGAAGGACAAGAACGAAGCATTCCTAGCCTAATAGGAATGTTCTTTTCTCCATTGACAGTGTTGTTCACTACTCCGTTTATAAAACCTTTCAAAATCGGAAGACTCATTTTCACTTACCCAATTCCAATCGTTCCCTTATTTGTGCTCTGGGATGGCGTAGTTTCAGCGCTTAGAACCTATTCGGTAAATGAGATGAACCAACTTGTACAAACACTGGACGGAAAGGAAAGGTTTGATTGGGAAATTGACAAAGTTAAATCCGGACCTGGGGTAATCTTATACCTCATGGGAACTCCAAAAAATTAAAACATGGATAATAGCGAAATGGAAAATCAGGAATCATTTGAAAGTCGAATTGACCTCGGACCTTTGAAAGAAGGTGTGGCCAACATCCGAGCTGAAATTGGTAAGGTGATCGTTGGCCAGGAGAAGATGATTGACCTCATATTAACTGCAATCCTTGCAGACGGGCATATACTCCTTGAAGGCGTTCCGGGTGTGGCCAAAACTCTCACGGCCAAACTGGTTGCCAAGACGATCTCTGTTGATTTTTCCAGGGTCCAGTTCACACCCGACCTAATGCCTTCAGATGTGATTGGTACCTCTGTGTTCAACATGAAAAAATCTGATTTCGAGTTTAAGCAAGGTCCGATTTTCTCCAATATCGTCTTGATTGATGAGATTAATAGAGCGCCTGCCAAAACTCAGGCGGCCCTGTTTGAGGTGATGGAAGAACGTCAGGTTTCGGTGGATGGAGAGACTTACAAGATGAATTCACCCTATATAGTTTTGGCTACTCAGAACCCCATTGAGCAGGAGGGGACTTATCGCCTACCAGAAGCCCAGTTGGATCGTTTCCTATTCAAGATTGAGATTGGTTACCCCACAGTCGAGCAGGAAACCCAAATTCTGGCACGTCAGGCATCCAGAAAGACAGATGCTGTACTGGAAGTCGCTAGTGTGATCTCAGATACAAACATAAAAGCCTATAGAGATCTCCTGACTGAGATTTTGGTAGATGAGAAATTGCTCAAATACATAGCTGAAATCGTAAATCAAACACGACATGATGCCTCAATTTATCTGGGGGCGTCACCTAGGGCGTCATTGGCATTGTTAGCGGGGTCTCGTGCTTATGCAGCAATCAATGGGAGGGACTTTGTAACTCCTGATGATATCAAGTTTTTGGCACCTTCTGTTTTGAAGCATCGGATAATTCTGACACCTGAAAAGGAGATGGAAGGCATCACTGCCGATGACGTGGTGAATCAGTTGGTGAGCAAAATTGAGGTGCCTCGCTAATGAATCTCATCCAGGCCCTATACATCAAGAATCGAACATACCAGGTCATCGGGGCTCTGGTGTTTTTCTTTGTTTTAGGGTTTTTTGTGCCGTTCTTCTTTAATATGGCAAGGGTTGGATTCTTCGTTTTCCTCGCCTTCTTTCTGGTTGATTTCCTTATGCTGTTTCGCTTCAAAAGGCCTCTGGTCATAGAGCGAACATGCTCTGAAAAGTTTTCGAATGGTGATGATAATGAGGTCAGGATAATCATTGAACACGTGTTTCCTCAAAACATCAGACTTCGTGTTTTCGATGAGTTGCCTGTCCAATTTCAGGAGCGAGAGCTTCAATTTGATTTAGATCTGAACCCGGGAGAGGTCAAAACCATTCGATATAATCTGAGGCCAGTCAAACGAGGTCAATACGAGTTTGGCTTTGTCAATGCATTTGCCAGTACCTTTTTGAATTTAGTCTCAAGACGTTTTAAACTGGGAAGTCCAAAAGAGGTAGCAGTATATCCCTCTTATATCCAGATGAGGAAATATGAGCTTTTGGCCATTTCCAACCAGCTCACGGAATACGGAATTAAAAAGATCAGGAGAATCGGAAACAACATGGAATTTGAGCAAATCAAAAACTATGTTTCCGGGGATGACTATCGAAAAATCAATTGGAAGGCAACCGCCAGGAGAGGTGGTCTGATGGTCAACCAATACCAGGATGAGAAATCACAACAAGTCTATTCAGTGATTGACAAAGGGAGACTCATGCAAATGCCTTTCGAAGGAATGAGTCTATTGGATTACGCTATTAACGCCAGCCTGGTCATCTCAAATATTGCGCTCAAAAAAGGAGACAAGGCCGGACTTGTGACCTTTCAGCATAAAGTGCAATCCATCCTGCCGGCATCATCAAGAACGATGCAATTGAACCTGATCCTTGAACATCTGTATAAAATTAAAACAGCTTACAAAGAATCGGATTTTTCAAAACTTTACATCACACTAAAACGAAAGGTGACTCATCGAAGTCTCATTCTTCTTTACACCAATTTTGAATCACTTTCCTCTTTACAGCGCCAATTGCAGTACCTCCGAAAAATTAGGCAGCAACACTTATTGGTGTGCATCTTCTTTGAAAATACAGAAGTAAGCGATTTGCTATCCAAGCCAGCTTCGGATGTGGAGGGGGTATATGTAAAGGGAATAGCCGAACAATTGGCCTATGAGAAGAAGTTGATTGTCAAAGAGCTGCAATCACACGGTATTCATACAATACTTACTCCACCCAAGGAGTTAAGTGTCAATACCATTAACAAGTACTTGGAATTAAAGTCAAGAGGATTGATCTGATGAGTCTTAACCGTAAAATCCTGGTAGTCGCAGTACTTGTCGTTGGACTGATTATCTGGACAACACTCTCGAAAAATCCATTGGACCAGTTTTCGACTGAATTCGTGGAAGTTGCCTTTCATATGAATGAGAATAATACCGGGCCTGTCAGGAGAGTCTATCTTGTTACCGTCAGTGATACTCTTTGGAGTGAAATGCGGGAATATGGAGACCTCCAGCTTCATGCTAAAATGGGAAATACAAAGGTCTTTTTCTTTTCAGGAAGCAAGCCTTACCCTGTAAGTGCCGAAGGGAATTCACCTCATTTCAACCCAATATATAACCCCAATTGTCTGGGGTTATATGAGAAGAATGCCTCGGGATTAGTGAGCTTTAGAAAGTATCCCTTTCAATAAGGCTCCTCAGAGCCTCACTGACCAATTCCGGATATTGCTTTTAGAATAGCCTTTTGCTCTTCCGTTGCATTTGGAGACATGGAGATTTTCTGATCAGATTCACCTGCCTTTTCAATGGTCAATCCGGCTTTATTCAAGTATTCTGAAATCGGAATCACCTTTGTGCCGAAGACATAATCATCAAAAAGATGATCCAAATTGGTTCCACATAGGTCATTGATTGCCTTCTGGACATCGTCCATGACTATTTGCCTACCACCGGTTCGAAGACCAAACTTTTTGTTCAACGTCCGCATCAAATGATCCATGCCTATTTTGCCGCTTGTAACGGCATTCATTTCAATGTCTAACATTAAGGCGAAGGCGGAACCCCCGCTGTAAACCATATCATAATTCTCTTCTTTCTGATTTCCTGCATCATGCATGCTAATGCTTCCGGCCACGGCCAAATACTTTTTGATATTCTCTCCCCAGCCGGTTGAATTACCGGCCATTTCAATACCATTAATGAGGTATTCACTTGGAAGGACTCCCATATTGTGGAGAAGCTTTAAGCTGACATAGTCGGTAAAACCTTCCATCATCCAACTCCCTCTTTTGTAATCTTTCGTTTGAATGTTATGTCCAATCCAGAGGTGCAAATATTCATGGGTCAGTATGTACCAAAACATGGGTAGGAAGTCGGGAGTTGGAACAATTGGAGAAATGAGACTCATCGATTTTTCAAGTGCTTCGCCCGAGAAATAAGGCCCGAATTCTTCTGTTCTGGGTGCCTGATTTGCAATAACAACGTATTTCCCGGCATTTGTATCATCGAAATACTCAAGCGCAGCAGGGATCAACCCTTCATAAATTGCCCCGAACATCGGCACTACCTGTTGAAAGTCGCTGGCTGTGGCAATTTCGATTTCGACATTCGAGACCGTTTTCACTTGTTTAGGAAATTTACCAATCATCATTCCAGTACGAACCAACTCATAGGTTGTGGCAACTTCGAATAGATTGTTTTCCATACTTGATTGCTTCCAAGGTATGGCAACGTCAAAGCGATCCGGCAAATTAAATGTAATGGTTGTAGGTCTGGGTTTTCGATCTGCCAGTAAATCGCTATCAGTAGATATGAATAGGGCAGCACCAATGGAAAAAAAGACGTCTTCCAAAACGTAGCTTGCTGCCGAATGACCACCTTCATTCCACGCTACTTTGTCATGATCTAACCTCACATTATAGTTTATTTTTACTTTCTTTTTCCGAGACTTGAGCTTCCATCTGGCGGTATCCACATATTCATATTGAATGGGTTTATTACGACTATCAAAGACCTCCAAACCTTCCACAAAATGTGACCAACCTTTTTCAACTGAGTTCCCAGATGGCCAGTTCATGCTAATTTGCTGGTCTTCCACATGTATTTCTGCACTGACTGAAATTAGCCGCAGATTATCCGGATTTATCGTAATCGTGTAACTGTCTGTTTTTGTATCCGTTCCTTGGGCACATCCGGTGATGTACCCGACCAGGATGAACGTGATAATTAGAAATGATCTCTTCATAACTGTTGATTTTAGGACAATTATTCACCCGAACGTGGTATTTAAAAGGGTGAAGGAAAGACGGCCGGGAAGAATTGACGAATTGCTTTTTTGACGTTTAAATGATCTTATAAACCATCAGAGTAGTTTCGTAAATGATGCCCATGGTTTTATCCATTCCATTGTTGGACAGCTCTGAAAACTGGTAGATTGTGATCCGTGAAAAGTCGGATGAATCAAATACTGGGCAACGATGTGGTATTACATGCTCCCTTTTGGCTGGCATGGATTATCATCATGAATGCAGGTGATTCAAACGGATTTGGATATTTCACTCAAGTCAGACACAACATCCTGTTTCCTTTGATCATTAGCACGGCATTCAATGTCATGTACTTTTATGGGAATGCCTTCTGGCTAACCCCAAAGTACTATCATCAGAATAAATGGCTTCGATATTCCATTGCCCTGATAGTATTCTCATTAGCATTTCTACTTCTGAAAACAGGAGCCGAATGGCTCTATATTGATTTGTTTTTACCGGACCTACAGGACGTTCCCTTTACCTCCTTAGGTGCTGAGAATGTATACAGTCTGCCCGCTTTTCTAATCGGTTCTCTGATTTATTGGGCTTATAGAAAAAATAAAAAGGAGAAGGAGTGGCTGTTGAAAGAGAAACTGGAAAGGGAATTGGCCCTGATGAAAGCCCAGATGAGTCCTCACTTTCTCTTCAACGCTTTGAACAACCTGTATTCACTTGGGCTTCAAGGGGATCAGAAGATGGTTACCACAGGTATATTGAAGTTATCAGACCTACTTCGTTATGTACTTTATGAAAGTCAATCGGAAAAGATTTCACTAGCGAAGGAACTCGATCACATCAGTGATTTTGTGGAAGTCAACAAGCTCATGCTGAGCAAGGAAATGCGTGATCAGGTGGTCTATAAAATCAACGGGGATACGGGACCATGCTTAATTCCTCCGATGATTCTAATGGCTTTTGTGGAAAATGCCTTTAAGTACGGTATGGGCAATGGAGTAGTCGATATTCAGATTATGGCCGATGTCCAATCAACACGGCTCATATTTGAGGTAAAAAATAAGGTCTTCAAAGCCCACGAGGACAGGCAGGGAGATTCTGGGGGAATTGGCCTGAAGAACGTGAAAAAACAACTCTCATTACTATACCCTAGTCGACATGAACTCACCATCCAGGAGGAGAATGATTACTTTAAAGTGAAACTGGAAATTGAACTAGCATGATGAAGTGTATTGCCATTGATGATTCTGCAAATGCGCTCGAGTTGATTAAAATTCATATCGACAATACTCCCTTTCTCGAGCTCATAGAGACTTTTCAATCCGCACCAGCCGCCTTGAAGGTACTCAGTTCAGAAAATATTGATTTGGTTTTCATCGATATCGAAATGCCTGAAATCTCAGGTCTGCAATTTGTGCGTACTTTGAAAAGCAAACCATTAATTGTTTTCACAACGGCTTATCCGAATTATGCGATCGAAGGCTTTGAGGTAAATGCTGTGGACTACCTGCTAAAGCCCATTTCCTTTGAGAAATTCCTGGGTGCAGCCAACAAAGCATATGAGCTATTTCGGCTGAAGTATGGCAATCCATCGGTAGAAGTTGTCAATACCAAACCCGATTATTTGGTATTTAAGAGTGGAAATGATCTTCATAGAGTAAATCCCGAAGAATTGACCTACCTGGAGAGTAAGGGGAATTATATACAGTTGACCTTAACCAAGAAGAACTCAATCATGAGTTTGATGACGATGAATGAGGTCATGACTAAGCTTGCCGGACTGAAGTTCTGCCGAACGCATCGAGGTTTTATTGTCAACCTTGAGCATATATCTAAAGTGACTCACCACGAAGTTCATTTGGGAAAACATATTGTCCCACTCAGTAAAACTTACAAGTCGGATTTAGTGAAAGCCTTAGAAGGAGGAACCAGTGGGATTAAATAGCAAATCCCTTCAATGGGTGATTGGCTGGGTCCAGGCCATCTCATAGTCTCCTTTTTTAAACGGGTTATCCTTTAGTTTTGACGAAGTAATTCTGGCCCTTGCAAACAGGAATTCTTCACCTAAATCGAATGAGATCTGAGTGCCTGTCAAGACCATGATGATTTCGGCTCTGGAATCACCTTTTTTAATACCTATAATTTCTGTAGTGTATTCAATGCCTTCTTCATTATCGATTTCGAATTTAATGCGACCATCACTTTGATATAGTTCATTCAGAACGACTCCTGTGGAAGCATAAAACTGCCCAGCCTCCATAGCCTCAACTATTGTATTGGGTTCTAATTTTTCGGCTTTTACCATCACCCATCCTCTACCACTATTGCTGAATAGAGGGCCGAATTGATGGTAGTGATGACTGTCATCGGTTGCGATTCCATACATCAGAGGCTGACCACGTTTGAAATAGGCAACGTTGATTTGATCCCACATCTCTTCGGTACTCAGATGGACTGAATCTCCATAATTTCTTACAAAAGGATGTCCATTGAAGACTTCAAAGAATCGTTCACCCCGAAGAGCCTTCATGTCATCAACAGAGATTCCCCAGCCAAAATTGGGATGATTGATATGGGGCATTACAGGTTGGCCGGTAACCTGCCTTTGTTCAAGCACAGCATCGATATTATTTTGGAGTGTCTCCGCTACGCTTTCTCCATGTCTTGGTTCGATCAGCTCTTGAACATTTGTGGCGTTCATATGAAGGGGCTTGCCTTCAAACCCATCCGTGATTTCTTCACCTCGCATAATCATAAAGTGCTCATCTGCAAAAAGCGGTAGGTACTCTTCTTCGGTCTTTAATTTGACATGCGTCCCACTGGAATCCTCTCGATATTCCACCCATTCCTCTCCGTATTTTTCCAGGTACTCTTGAAAGGCAGTTTGGTAAATATTACTCTTTGGGATCTTCTTCCATTTTTCTCCCTGCTGCAGAATATTGTGGTCAGTCAGGCTGATAAATTCATAGCCATTCGATTTATACCAGTCCAATACCATTTCAGGGAAAGCATCACCATCACTCCAATAGGTATGCGTATGTAGGTTTCCTTTATACCAAACCGATTTTTCATTAGGCGAGCAGCCAAACATGGATAAAACAAGTAAAGTGATCAGAAGGATATGATGCTTGGTTGACATTGGAGAGTTTGATAAGGAGCCAATGAAAGTTCCAAAAAAATTTTGGGATAAAGTAGGGTTATTATTCAGGAGAGAGTATCAGATACAAGTAGGACGAGTGAACAAACTCGATTAGAACAAAATTTATTTTAATGACCCAGAGGAAGGTCCTTTCACAGACGGTGGAAGGGCTTTCACATTTTTAAGGCGATATATTCTTAAAGAATCTTGAAATGGGTAATTTGTATGGAATGAAATGGGCAGTTTTTCTCATACTGTTATCGTTAGTGGGTCTCACCTGCCTAAATGCTCAAAATCAAGAACTCAGGGACCGATTTGAAAACACTCAAAATGATACTGTAAAGATAAATACAGCAAAGCAACTCTTTGGAGCGTATGTCTACTCACAATCCGATTCAGCTGTCTACTATGCGGAGAAAGTGGTGTCGCTAAGTAAGGAAATCGGATGGCAGGAAAATGAAGTCCTCGGCAACAAGTATCTCGGAATTGCTTATTCAATAAAAGGAGATTTCGAAACGGCATCTGGCTACATGCAGACTGTGCTTGACTTTTACCAATCTCAAAATGACTCCTTGAATATTGCGTTTTCCTTTAATAATCTTGGTACAAATTATCTCTATGCAGGGGACTATCTCAAGGCTGCAGAATCGTTGATTGAATCAATGAAATTAAAAGAGGCACTTGTCTCATCGGGTACTACGCCTGCCGAAGTTGATTTGGCCTCAACACTACTCAATATTGGGATTGCCTACGAAAGTCAATCGGATACAGCCCAGGCTAAGACCTATTATTTGAGGGCGATTGATGCTGGCGATGAAGCCCAGGCACCTTTGGTGGCAGCAAGAGCCAGATCGAGTTATGGAAGTATTCTTTCCAGTCAAAAACGATATGAACAAGCACTACTTTATTTCAGACAAACTGAGAGCGTTTTTGAAGAAGCTAATGATGTTTTTGCGCTGAGCAAGACATACAACAATATGGCTCGGGCTTACGGAGAGCTTGACAACGCGACTCAGGTGATTTCATATGCTCAGAAAGCGATTAATACCAGTCAACAAATCGGAAACCGTAGATCTGAAGGGTTGGGGAATATGTATTTAGGACTAGGGTATATTAAACAGAATCAATTCCGGAAAGCAATAACAGTATCAAATGTTGCAAAACGAATTGGAGAAGAGTTGGAATCACTCGACATACAACAAAGTGCCTTGAAGAACCTGCATGAAGCACATAGTGGTCTGGGTAATCATGCCCGGGCTTACCAATACCTATTACAATTTCAGGAAATCGATCAGCAACTCTATGATCTTAACAGGAACGAACAGATTGAAGAACTCACTGCGAGGTATGAGGCTGATAAGCGCCAAATGGAAATTGATAACCTCAGCAAAGAAACGCAGGTACAGTCTCTGCAATTAGACAAGGCTGCTGGACAACGAAATTTGCTCATAACACTTTTAATCAGTGCAGTGGCCATTATTGGCAGTTTTATCTATTTCTATAAAAGGCTGGTTGAAAATAGAAAGGAGTTGAGTCTGGCTAATTCTGAACTAGAACGACTCAACAGTACAAAGGATCGATTTTTCTCCATTATCTCGCATGACCTTAGAAGTCATATTGCTTCATTCCAGGGTTCGGGGCGCTTGATGAATCATCTCGTAAAAAAGAAAGATGAGGACAAGCTGGTGGCGGTTACTCGAGAATTAGATAAAAATGCCGATAACTTGAGTCAGTTGCTCGATAACCTCTTACAATGGTCGGTGGGTCAACTCAAGGGCTATGAGCCGAAAATGGAGAGCATTAATCTGAAGGCACTTTGCGATGAAGTGATTAAAATATTCAAGTCAAAGGCAGAGGAAAAGGGAGTTCAGGTAATGAATGATCTGAAAGAAGATGATACTGTTATGGCAGATAGAGGAGCGTTGGCTGTTACCTTGAGGAACCTTATAAGCAATGGTCTGAAATTTACCCATGAGGGTGAAGTGAGCATATTTTCAAAAAAAGAGAATGGAGAATTGATTATTGGGGTAAAAGATACGGGAGTTGGAATTCCGGAAGAAATGAGAGCCGATCTCTTTGAGATTAATGAGGAAAAGATACGACCTGGAACAGATAAGGAAAAAGGAACAGGTCTTGGATTGAATCTGGCTTATGAATTCACCAGAGTAACGGGAGGTTATTTAGATGTAGAGAGCGAAGTGGGAGTGGGGTCGACCTTCTTAATTCATTTGAATTATGTCTAAGGTCCGTGTTTTTCTGGTTGAGGACGAATTGATCCATGCTGAAAATGCCAAGATTAGTATTGAGGAGGCAGGGTTTGAGTTTTGTGGTGAAATTGATCAGGCGGATAAAGCTTTGGAAGCCATCAATGAAGCCAATCCTGATATTGTACTAATGGATATTTCACTGCCCGGGAAGAATAATGGAATCACGTTGGCGACAAAACTCAAGGAGCGGAATGGTCCACCGGTGATATTCGCCACCTCATTTAGTGATTCGGAAACGATCAAGGAGGCCGCAGAAACGTCTCCCTCTTCGTATTTGGTCAAACCCATCTCCACTGAAAATCTGAAGGCTGCAGTCACCCTTGCGCTTTCGAAATATGAGATTAAAACCTCAAAACCCGAAACGAAGGAAGAATCGATTTTTATAAAAAGCGGCAACAAACTTCAAAAGGTTTTTATCTCCGATATTCTCTGGATTGAGGCAGCCGGAGACAATTATTGCAAGGTGGTTACAGCCGATCATCAACTTGTTTCCCGACATACAATCAAAGCAATGATCAGGGAATTGAATTCGGATCAATTTATTCAGACTCATCGTGCTTATGTAGTCAATAAACACAAGATTGAAAGCATTCACGAAAAAGAACAAGTGGTGATTATCGCTGAAAATGAACTTCCGATTGGGAGATCATACAAGGACGCTTTGTATGAAACTTTCAAAAAGCTCTGAGATTCGCTTACTAAAATTCAACATTCGCTGACAAAATCCTGACGTTGCCTGACAAACCCAAGTCAGGTCTTATTTCATTTTTCAGTTTGGAGCCAAATTAAACCATCCAAACATGAAAAAGAGATATAACTTTTACCTTATGCTGGCACTTATGTCGGCATTTGTTGCATGCAACAATGATCCGGACGAAGAGCCCATGAATCCTATGGAGCCAGAAGAGCCGGAATTGACCTTTATGGATACCGCCACTCTGGAAGAGGTGGTTATTAATCTTGACAATTATATTCCCACCTGGGAAGAATTGGAAAGGTTCACCAATGATGCCGTTAGACTTTCCATTCCAGCCTATGAAAAAAGAGCTTTGGGTTGGTATGGCGTTGACCCTGGTGATATCAAGTTCGACCCAATGCAACCTTGGATGCCTCAAGTGATGGCTTACGATCAAAGTCTGATAGATGATTTTGGAGCCAATATGTCAAGTTCCATAATGTCGCCATTACCGCCACACATCCTGGATGATGGAAGTGAAATTCCATTTCCGATGCCTCCGGAAATTTTGGATATAAAATTGAGAGGTGCTACTGCACTTTTCCTTTATGAAAAGTCTTTGGGACGCCCGGTGACTTTTGTGCAGTTTTATCCACCTCATGAAGAATCTGAGTTGTTCGAAACCAGGCAGGAGTTTGAGACTTGGTTTGAGAATGTGTTCTTGCCTGAAAAAGAGGCAGAAGCGCGAGCTGCCGAGATCATGAAGGCAGAAAAGTTCATGCCGTGGCCTTTAGAGCTTGAAGTCTTGACCAGGGATTGGGGGGGAGAAGACAACGGAGGTTTTCTGGATGGAGCCAGTGAAGAAGAGTGGTTAGAGTTTGCAACCAGCATCAAGGATAGAATTCTCAGTCTTGTGAAAACTCATTATCATGGCAGGGTTGTCGCCCACTTGTACAACAATTATCACCTGAGGCCTGAAGCACATTTTTGGGATCGAATGGACTACACGGGTTTTGATGAAATTCACTTTGCGTTTTTTCCTCCGTTTGATGTGGAAGGAACAAATGCTTACATGGATGAACAACTTATTCATTACACCAAAATATTACAGAACAGTGGAAACATCCCATGGGTAGCCAGCGAAGTGAGTGTATTCGAATGGTACGTGCAAGACGGGAAGATGCTGGAATTTGAGAAGGGTATGTATGAAGCTGCATTCAATAAACTAGAGTCAGCTCCAGTTCCACCGAAGGGGATTTCAGCGGCAGGTGGATACATGGTCACTGAGTCAGCGAAGGACTATGTGAAGAACTTTTTTGATCAACATTGAAACTTAAGTTGAGGTACCGGAGGCCACCAGGTCTTCGACTTGGCCCCTTCATGGATGGTGGAGGGGTTTTTTTATACTAACTTTCCTTGAGCATAAATCCAACGTTCAGGAAAATCACCCTTGGTGGCTTTTTGATAATCAGTGTAGCTGCATGGAATGAAGGCCTTGTACTTGTGCTTTCTTCCATACGTCACTTCCATCCACCACTTCTCGGAAAGATTGCTCTTGAAAAATGTGAGATTATCTTCCTGGCCTTCCATTGAAACTGTATACTTCGTGTAGTTACTACTCTCAAATTTGCCGTTGTCCTTGCGGTTATAGAAACCGTCAATAAAGTACCAAATCATGGTAGCCACGACTGATGCTGTTTTGAGAGCATCATCGTCCATGGACGGATAATACTCGTGAAAGCCAATGGAGGTAAGTTTTTCATTGATCCCTGCGTACCAACTCAATTGGCATGCTTCTTCCCCAGTAAGACCAAAAGGTTGTGCCTTAGGACAGCCCGGAGCATCGGAAGAACGAATCGCTGAGATGTCAAAGGTCACCATATCGGCCAATCGGATCATCGGTTCGGCTTCTTTTATGTCATACCGTAAGGCTCCCAATCGTAAAGATTCAAAGTATAGCTTGTCGAGTGTAGATAGCGCCTTCTGATCGATAAGGTAGGTCTGGTGCGCTAGATGATTATAGCTAAAAAGATAATTGGGTTGATGGGTTAATATGGCGTTCAGGAATTGTGAGGAACTTTCTCCTTCACTGTCCATATCCAGAAAGGCATCTACATTGAGCACCGATACCAATTTCTCCATGTCCTCATAGGCCTGGTATTGACCAATGGCCAAATCCTGATTTCCACCGAATATTACTGGCACGACACCACGCTCTAAAAGAAAACTACAGACCTCCCGAAGCTTGCCCTGCATTTCCTCTGGTTCGCTGCCTGTCTGAAGGTTTCCCAAGTCGGCCATCTTATAAGTCGGAGTGCTTTTCTTAAGAGCGAACAACTTTGCCCGTAATAAATCTGCTTCACCCCGGTTGTTGATTCCGACCAAGGCGATGTCCATATTATCGATGTTGAATTCTGGTGAATCAAGCTGGATAAAGCTATTGCCAATGGCATTTTCAGGATGATCAAATTCTAATTCGGGAGGGGTGAAGAAAAGGTTTAGAAGCATAGAAGATTCTGTTCTAATAAAGATAGAAGTTTTTGAATGGGCTAACAAAAAAGCCCTGAATCGGTCAGGGCTTTTAATTTCTTATCCTCCGAAGTCATCGAAGGAGACGTTTTCGTCAGGTACGCCCCAATCGTCACACATTTTGAGTACTGCCGCATTCATCATTGGAGGTCCGCAGAAGTAGAATTCTATGTCCTCAGGAGCCTCGTGTTTGCTGAGGTATTGATCAATTACCGCTTGATGGACAAAACCAAGGAAACCATCACCTTCAGGATCATCTACACTTTTCTTCTCCACCCAATTGTCTTCAGGAACTGGCTCTGATAGCACGAGATAGAATTTGAAGTTTGGAAATTCTTCTTCGATTTTTTGAAAGTGATCAAGATAGAAAAGCTCCCTTCTTGATCGTCCTCCGTACCAGTAAGAAACCTTTCTTCCTGTTTTAAGTGTATGGAACAGGTGAAACAAGTGTGATCTCATTGGAGCCATTCCTGCACCACCACCGATATAAAGCATTTCAGCATCCGTAGGCTTAATGAAGAATTCACCATAAGGGCCTGAAATAGTCACCTTATCACCAGGTTTTCTTGTAAAGACGTAAGAAGAACAAATACCCGGATTTACATCCATCCAACGATTATTAGCTCTATCCCAAGGTGGAGTAGCAATACGGATATTCAACATGATTATGTTGCCTTCCGCAGGGTGATTGGCCATTGAATAGGCTCTGAAGATTTCTTCATCATTCTTCATGGTCAAATCCCACAGACCGAATTTATCCCAATCCTCTTTGAACTTGTCTGGTCCTGCAGGATCATCCGGATGAGGCTCAATGTTCATATCCTTGAAGTCACAAACTACAGGAGGAACATCGACCTGGATATAACCTCCTGCCTCAAAGTCAAGCGTTTCGCCTTCAGGAAGTTTTACCACAAACTCTTTGATGAAAGAGGCTACATTATAGTTGGAAACCACTTCGCATTCCCATTTCTTAATCCCGAAAATTTCTTCAGGGATCTCAATTCGCATGTCGTTTTTCACCTTTACCTGGCAAGAAAGACGCACGCCCTCCTTTTGCTCGGCTCTACTCAGGTGTCCAACTTCTGTTGGAAGAACATCGCCTCCTCCTTCATTCACGGTACATTTACACATGGCGCAAGTACCTCCACCACCACATGCTGATGGCAAGAATACTTTTTCACTTGAGAGGGTATTCAACAATGTGCTTCCGGCAGAGGTTACAATAGGATTTGCTTCATCTCCGTTCACAATGATTTTAACATCTCCTGACTGCACTAATTTTGATTGAGCATAAAGGAGTATTAAAACCAATAGGAGAATCACTACTGAGAAAGCAACGATGGAAGTGATTATTACAGATGACATTAAATAATATCTTTTAAATCAACATTTTATAGGGTGGTCAAGGACCTAATCCCTAAGGGCTACAAATATATTGACTAATCAATTAAATCAGTAAGGTCTCCGTTAAAATTTCAGGTGAGTAAAACCAATTCCAGAGCCTTAGAAGGCATACTATTTGATTGATAAAATTGTTTTGAATAGGAAGCTACTTTACAATCATCTTGAGCAATGTCGTCAATTGCTTCTTGAGGTCTCTGCGGTCAACAATAAAGTCTAAGAACCCATGATCAAGAACAAATTCAGCACTTTGGAATCCTTTTGGAAGATCTTTGCCTACAGTATCACGAATTACCCGCGGACCAGCGAAGCCAATAAGTGCTCCGGGTTCAGCAATATTGAAATCTCCTAGCATAGCATAAGAGGCAGTAACACCACCTGTGGTTGGGTCAGTCAATAGTGAGATGTAAGGGATTTTTGCCTCACTAAGCCTTGCGAGTTTTGCCGAGGTTTTAGCCATTTGCATTAATGAATACCCGGCTTCCTGCATTCTTGCTCCGCCCGATTTAGAAATCATGAGAAAGGGAGTGTTGGTTTTGAGTGCATGATCGATTGCACGACCGATCTTTTCACCAACCACGGAACCCATTGAACCACCGACAAAAGAGAAATCCATACAAGAGACAACCAGGCCTTGGCCATTCATTTTTCCATACGCTGAACGAACAGCGTCTTTCAGACCGGATTTTTCCTGGGTAGCAATAATTCGTTTCGGGTAAGGCTTGCTATCAACAAAAGTGAGCGGATCGCCTGAGCTCATATTCTCGTCCAACTCATCAAATTGGTTGTCGTCAAATAAGATCTCAAAGTATTCTCTACTACCAATGCGCACATGATACCCATCTTCAGGGCTCACATAGGCGTTGTTCTTTAATTCTCGGGTATGAACAATCTTCCCTCCGGGTGTCTTATACCACAATCCGTCAGGAGCATCTTTCTTTTGTTCGGTTGGGGTGGTAATGCCCTTGCTAGTTCTTTTAAACCAAGACATAAATTCTAATTACGGCTTTTGATCTGTGACGATCAAATAATTGGCAAAAATAGATCAAAACTGTTTCGAACCAAAACAGAATTTCTAAGCCTGCAATAAGCATGAAAATTATTCAACCAGGGCTTGTTTTTCATTATGAAACTCTCTTCCTTAGTGCCCGGAATGAACGTTCATTCCGCTATAAAATGATTGAAAACAAACTCGATAAGCGGACATCTATCATGAATACCACACTCGAACTATTGTCTGAGCATGGTTTTCATGGGACTCCCATATCTCTTATTGCCCAACATGCGGGTGTTGGTGCCGGAACTATCTACAGATATTTCGCCAATAAGGAAGAGTTAATTAACGAGCTCTTCAAAGAAATAAAGAGGGATGTGATCAAAGCGATGTTGACCAATTATCGGGAAGAGGGAACCTACAAAGAACGTTTCAAACATTTGTGGAAGAACATGATCTATTTTTTTATGGATCACCCGAAAGAGTTTCAATTCATTGAACAGCATAGGTATGCACCTTATATGAGCAATCTGACACGAGAGGAATCATTTATGATTTTATCCCCAATCATGATGTTCTTCATTGAGTCGAAGCGAGCCAGAGCCATGAAGGATCTTCCTTTGTACACCATAATTGCTTTGCTCTACGGCCCGATTGTGTCGCTGCTCAAACAACATATTGACCATAATCAAACATTAACCGAGGACAGGATAGAACAGGCTGCAGAAGCTTGTTGGGATGCTGTTCGCTATACAGAAGCTAGCTAGTCTATGACCAATGTAATTATTAATGGAGTCGGGAGCTATATTCCCGAGCAAGTCATTCCAAACTCCCATTTTCTGGATTCAGAATTTTATCAGGAAGACGGTACACCATTTCCAGATGAGAACCATGTGATCATTAGGAAATTCGAGAAGATCACCGGTATTAAGGAACGCAGGTATGCCAAACCGGGACAGAAGGCTTCCGATTTAGGCGCAATTGCCGCTCGGAATGCCCTTAAGGAGAGCACCATAGATGCTGAAGATCTTGACTATATCATTTTTGCCCACAATTTCGGGGATATGCAGAAGTCAACTAATCGCATTGATATGATGCCTAGCCTGGCCGCTCGCGTGAAGAATCAATTGAAAATCACCAATCCTGCGACTTCGTGCTATGACATTAGTTTTGGATGCCCGGGGTGGGTTCAAGGAGCGATTCAGGCAACCCAAATGATACGCTGTGGAGATGCGAGACACGTGATGGTCATTGGTGGAGAAACCCTGAGTCAAACTGTGGACCCCCATGATAGAGATTCTATGATTTTTGCCGATGGAGCTGGAGCCACAATTTTCTCAATTACAGACAATCCGAGCGGTGGCTATAAGGCACAATGTTCAAGAACGGATGCTGATCAGGAGCTTTGTTACCTAAACATGGGTCCTTCCAACAATCCTGCCCTGGAAGATCATGGCGGAAGCTATATCAAAATGAAGGGAAGAAAGATCTATGAATATGCACTCACCAATGTGGCTGATGCCATGAAATGTGCCATTGAACGTGCAGGACTTGAGTTAAAGGATTTGAAGAAAATTCTGATTCATCAGGCGAATGAGAAAATGGATGAAGCAATTCTCCATAAACTATTCAAGCTTTATGGAGATATGGGAAATTCAAGTGAATTGATGCCCATGACTATCCAAAAATTAGGGAATAGCTCAGTGGCTACAATACCCACGATGCTTGACCTGATTCTAAAGGGAGAATTGGAAGATCATGAACTGCATAGCGGAGATAATATAATGTTTGCTTCTGTAGGTGCGGGTATGCACATCAATGCGATGGTTTACCAAATGCCTTAAGCAAATTTTTAATAACCCGATCTTGCCCCTTCGGGTTATTTTTTACTTATTTGTTATACAAATATTTATTAAATAAGGTCATTATGAAAAAGCTCATCACTATCATATTGTTAATCTGTACGGCTCAACTGGTTCACGCTCAATCTGATGAAGATGCTGTTCGCAAAGCTTGCATGAATTATTTGGAAGGGTTTTATGAAGGGGATACGGCAAAATTGAAACAAGCTATCGTCCCAAAACTGTATAAAATCGGTTATTGGAAAAGCAAAGGAAAAGACAAACACTCGTTCTCCAACCAGATGACGTTTGATGATGCCATCGCATATGCCCTGGACGTAAAAGCAAAAGAGCAATATGCTCCTGCAAATGCACCTAAGGAAGTTACCATCTTCGAAGTTTCCGATCACATCGCCTCGGCCAAAGTCTCAGCCTGGTGGGGATTCGACTACCTTCTACTGTCCAAAGAGCACGGGAAATGGATGATTGAGGAGGTTATATGGCAAGGGCCTCCGAAAAGGAATTAATCCACTTCTTCAAAGTCGATATAATCACCGCCTTTGTAGCTATCCGAAGATTTTTTCTTCCTTGATTCTTTTTTTGGCGCGTAATCTACATTCACATTTCCATCGGAAGGTCTTGTGCGTTGGTAATGATGGGATTGACGCTGTTGCTGTTGTTGCTGCGCCTGTCTTATCATGCCCCCAAAGAGAAATCTGGTGATCGTCCTGAAGATGAAGGAGAACACAAGGAAGAAAAGAATCAGTTTTAACAGCCAGCCCATAATTACCTGCTCAAATATAAGTTACGTTTGGAATAGATATCAAGGAAATAATCATCCATTAGATCATCTATAAAGTAAATCGCCTCACCTGTTGACTTCATCTCAGGCCCCAACTCCTTATTCACATTTGGAAATTTGTGGAAAGAGAATACCGGCTCTTTGATGGCATAGCCATTTTTGACCGGTTTGAAATCGAAGTCCTTAAGCTTCTTTTCCCCAAGCATTACCTTGGTGGCATAATTCACATAAGGTTCCTGGTAGGCTTTACCTATAAATGGAACGGTTCTCGAGGCTCTAGGGTTGGCCTCAATGATATAAACTTGGTTGTCTTTGATTGCAAATTGGATATTAATTAGCCCAACTGTCTTCAATGCCAGCGCAATCTTCTTGGTATAAGCTTCAATTTGTTGAATTACGAAGTCTCCAAGGCTGTAGGGTGGAAGAACTGCATAAGAATCTCCGGAATGAATACCAGCCGGTTCAATGTGCTCCATGATTCCGATGATGTAAACTTCCTCGCCATCACAAATTGCATCGGCCTCTGCCTCGATAGCTCCTTCAAGAAAGTGATCCAAAAGAACTCTATTTCCTGGGATATCTCTAAGAATATTCACCACATGCTCTTCTAACTCCTGCTCATTGATTACAATCTTCATGCTCTGTCCTCCCAAAACATAAGAAGGCCTTACCAATAACGGGAAGCCAAGTTCCTTGCAAAGCTCTAAGGCCTCATCGGCATCTTCGATGACTCCAAATTTTGGGTATGGAATGTCATTTTCTGCCAACAAGGTAGAGAAGCGTCCTCTGTCCTCAGCAAGATCGAGTGCTTCGTAACTCGTACCGATAATATTAATACCGTATCTATCCAGTTTTTCGGCCAATTTCAGAGCAGTCTGTCCTCCAAGCTGAACGATTACACCCTCAGGCTTCTCATGCAGAATGATATCGTATATATGCTCCCAGAATACCGGCTCAAAGTAGAGTTTGTCTGCAGTATCAAAATCAGTGGAAACAGTTTCAGGATTGCAATTGATCATGATGGTTTCATAACCACATTCTTTAGCAGCATATAGTCCATGAACACAGCAATAGTCAAATTCGATACCCTGTCCAACTCGGTTTGGTCCAGACCCGAGAACAATGATTTTCTTATTGTCTGAACTGATCGACTCATTTTCCTGATCGAAACTGGAGTAATAATATGGAGTCTGCGCCTCAAATTCCGCAGCACAGGTATCTACAAGTTTGTAGACTCTTTTGATGCCAAGCTCGTGTCTCTTATTAAATACCTTACTTTCAAGACAGTCGAGCAGGTGTGCAATTTGTCTATCAGCATAACCCTTCTCTTTCGCTACCCTTAAAAGACTTTCCGGAATAGTGTCCAGATTGTACTTTTGAATTTCCTTTTCGAGATGTATCAGCTCCTCAATCTGCTGTAAGAACCACTTATCAATCTTAGTTTTATTCTGAATCGTCTTGAACGGAATTCCAAGTTTGAAAGCATCGTAAATATGGAACAGTCGATTCCAGCTTGGGTTTTCAAGGCTGTTTAGAAGTTGGGCCTGATCGGTTAGTTCTCTGCCATCAGCTCCGAGGCCGTTTCTCTTAATCTCAAGTGATTGACATGCTTTTTGAAGCGCTTCCTGGAAGTTTCTTCCAATGCCCATGGCTTCACCAACTGACTTCATTTGAAGCCCGAGTTTCCTGTCCGAACCTTTGAACTTATCAAAGTTCCAACGTGGTATTTTTACGATAACATAATCCAGTGCCGGCTCAAAGAAGGCAGAGGTATTACCGGTGATCTGGTTACTTAATTCATCCAGATTGTAGCCTATCGCAAGTTTAGCAGCGATCTTGGCAATTGGATATCCGGTCGCCTTTGAGGCCAGTGCTGAAGATCTTGAAACCCTTGGGTTGATTTCAATACCGATGATCTCATCATTTTCAGGATTGACAGCGAACTGTACATTACACCCTCCTGCGAACTGACCAATACCATTAATCATTCTGATAGAGAGGTCTCTCATTTCCTGATACACGGTGTCTGGTAATGTCATCGCAGGCGCTACTGTAATGGAATCACCCGTATGTACTCCCATTGGATCGAAGTTTTCAATCGAGCAGATGATGATAACATTACCAATGTTATCTCTGATAAGCTCTACTTCATATTCTTTCCAGCCAAGGATACTTTGCTCTACTAAAACCTCGTGAATTGGTGAAGCTTGAAGTCCCCGTTCCAATGCCACATCAAAATCTTCCTGAGAGTTACAAAAACCGCCTCCGTAACCTCCAAGAGTAAATGAAGGTCTAATCACCAGTGGGAAGCCAATTTCCTGAGCTATTTCTTTTCCTTTCAAGAAGGAGGTGGCCGTTTCGCCCTTACAGACATTGACGCCTATCTCGATCATCTTCTGTCTGAATTTCTCACGGTCTTCGGTAGTTTCAATGGCATTAATATCAACACCAATAATTCTGACATTGAACTTTTCCCAAATTCCGGCCTTATCACAATCGATGGCAAGATTCAGGGCAGTCTGACCTCCCATGGTTGGTAATACCGCATCGATATTGTCATGCTTTTTAAGGATTTCAATGATCGACTTTTTGGTCAGTGGCTTGAGATAGATATTATCTGCCATCACCGGGTCGGTCATGATAGTGGCGGGGTTAGAATTGATAAGTGTGACTTCAATTCCTTCCTCTCGTAAAGAACGTGAGGCTTGAGATCCGGAATAGTCAAATTCACAGGCTTGTCCAATAATAATAGGTCCACTCCCGATGATGAGGATGGACTTGATACTTTGATCTTTCGGCATGGGGAAAAAAGGGTGTTTTTACTTAGGTATAAATTGGCACAAAGTTATACCGAAATGGTTAGAATCAAAATTCAGTTTCGGGTATCATGCAACCTTATAACCGAATTCTGTTTCAGAAGTTTTGAAGTGAAGATTCTAAGCAAAAAAATTTTTAACTTCACTTCAACTCTTTAACTAAAACGGATAGAAATTCTATAACTATGAAAAGCATAAGAAATTCGGGATTGGTCATATTGACTATACTATTTATCTATGGCTGTGCACCAAAAGTGCCGACAACCAACTCACCTTCGACAGGGAACGAACCAGTGGCAGCTGCAGAACTTCCTGACAAACCAACTGAAAAGAAGGAAGCTTACTCACCAGTAGGTGTTTGGGAATACACTGTGGATACTCCTGATGGTGGAAGTTCAGGCGTACTGAGAATTACAGGAGAGCCTGGTTCTTATGAGGCGAGCCTGGAAACTGATCAATTCGGAACACTTGAAATTTCGGATTTGGAAATAGTGGGTACTTCAATGTCAGGTTCAATTGAGGTCGCTGGTAATTCAGCTGAAATAGAAGGTGACTTTGATGGAGATGAATTCTCCGGAGCTGTTGTATTGGGTGATCAAGTTTTACCTCTTGAGGCGACTCGAACAAGCAAAGGAGGCTGATAAAGAAAGTACAAGATTGCTACAAGGCTCCAATCGGAGCCTTTTTTTTGGACATGTCGGTTCGATCATCTTGTTACTTGAGAAGATCATATAGTTTGGTGAAGGTTACACTATTGACGATTTGCCAGCCCAATTGATCTAGTTTCGTATAGTAATCAGTTCCGAATTGCGTGGAATTAAGGAGTATCACCCAACTTAAATCTCGCGAGGTTCTTACGACTATTGCTGAAGTTCCGGGTAGTCCCCCGGTATGCCATTTATTATTGTGTTGATTTACAGCCCAACCTGAAGCGTAGTTCTGGTTTACCGATGAAGGTTGCAACATGGAATTCACACTGTTGATTGTGATTAGATCAGGGACGGAAGTGAAACCATCCATTCTTACAGTCATTTTAAGAAAATCAAGCGCACTAGAAACCCAACCACCGTGAGAGTCCATTCTCTTGACATTTATAGTATAGGGATCACCTCCTTGTGAATAATAGGTCACCTCATTACTATTTCTGGCGACACCGGGTCTGGCAATGTCCATGATTGCATTGGAAGGAATTAGAATATTTTCTTTTACATAATCGTAGTAAGTCATACCGGATACTTTTTCGATGATCCGCCCAAGTATGCAATACCCAAAGTTTGAATATTGATAAGTCGCTCCGGGAGAAGAGTTAAGTGGTACTTCCGCTATGGTTTTAGAGATCAACTGTTGATGGTTAAGGTGAGTATGCTGAAACATTGGGTCCTGTGCATTATTGGTCCAGCCTCCTGCAGTGTGTTGCAACAGGTGTCTAACAGTGATTTCCTCAATGCCCGGTTTGTAAGGTGAAGTACCGTAGTCGGTGCCTAGAATACTCTCTTCACCAAAGACTCTTTGATCAAGCTCAATCAAATCTTCCTCTATCAATTGAAAAGTGGCAAAGGCAGTAATGGGTTTTGATAAACTAGCCACCCTGAATTTGTGGCTTGTATTTACAGTATCCTTGGATTCGACACTCGCATAACCGTAACCTTTAGCGTAAGCAAGTTGCCCGTCTTTTGCTATGGCCAATGATGCTCCGGGAACATTAAAGTCTTCCATGAACGCAATCATAAGCTCGTCAATGGACTCAATTCTTTCTATTTGCAGTTGCTCCGTTGAGGGATCAATCGGAAATGACGGTTGGGTATCAGTTGGCTCATTAGAGGAGCAACTTGAAATTAATAGTAGCAATACCAGAAATGATCGACTGGCTAAATTCAACCTGTACATTTTTTTCTAAACAGTGAGCCCGTCTGAATATACGCATATCAGGTCAGAATTCTTCTGACTTCCAGGAGTTTACTCTTTCCTCCATTTTGGAAACAACAACCCAACGACCGAAAACTACCTTGACGACTATTTAAATATGTATAGCTCGGTTGTCTGTTGCCGCCAAGCAAGCTTCTTTGAATGCTTCAGTATAAGTTGGATGGGCGTGAGACATCCTGCTGATATCTTCAGCTGATGCTCTATATTCCATCGCCACAACCGCTTCAGCGATCATGTCTGCAGTTCTCGGTCCGATCATATGAACACCGAGGATTTCATCGGTTTGCTGATCTGCCAATACTTTTACCTGGCCATCTGTATCCATTGAGGCTCTTGCCCTACCAGATGCCCTGAACGGGAAGGATCCTTTTTTATAAGCTCGTCCTTGTTCTTTTAGTTGCTCCTCGGTGTATCCTACAACTGCAACTTCCGGCCAGGTGTATACCACTCCGGGGATTAATAAATAGTTAATGTGAGGTTTCTGACCCACGATCGATTCCGCCACAAAAGCTCCTTCTTCTTCGGCTTTATGGGCTAACATGGCTCCTTTGATCACGTCACCAATAGCATAAATTCCGGGCACTGAGGTTTCCAGTCTATCATTCACTTCCACCCGTCCTCTATCATCAGTTTTAAGGCCGACATTTTCTAGACCCAAACCATCGGTGTATGGTCTTCTGCCAATTGATACTAAACAGTAATCACCTTTGATATCAACTAATTCACCTTTCTTATTTTCAGCTTTGATAGTCACGGTTTTGCCCTTGCTGGTCACTTCGGTTACTTTGTGACCTAAGTAGAAGTTAAAGCCGAGTTTTTTCAATGATCTTCTTAACTCCTTGCCCATGGTTCGATCCATAGTTGGGATAATCTCATCCATGAATTCAACTACAGAAACTTCGGCACCCAATCGTGCATAAACTGAACCAAGTTCCATTCCGATTACTCCACCTCCAATAACGATCATATGCTTAGGTACCTCCTTCAGCTCCAAAGCTTCGGTTGAAGTAATAACTCTTTTCTTGTCGATTTTGATGAATGGGAGTGAAGCAGGTTTCGAACCAGTTGCAATGATGACTTTATCCGTTGTTAATTGAGATTCAGTGCCATCTGTGGCTGTCACCTTGATGGTATTCTTATCAATGAACGACCCCAGACCATGGTGAACTTCGATATTGTTTTTCTTCATCAGAAAGGCAATCCCATTTACATTGTCTGTTACGACACCGGCCTTACGATCGATCATCTGCTTTAGATTGACCTGAAGATTGTCAAGCTCAATCCCGTGCGTGGCAAATGTATGTTCTGCATTATGGTAGTGCTCACTAGAGTCGAGCAATGCTTTTGATGGAATACACCCTACATTCAGGCATGTTCCACCCAGAGTATCATACTTTTCAACAATGGCTGTTTTCAACCCTAATTGTGCACAACGGATGGCCGCTACATATCCACCGGGGCCAGATCCAATTACAGTAACATCGTATTTCATTTTTTTGAATTAGTGGGTTAAATACCTAATAATAATCGCGTTGGATCTTCGAGCAATTCCTTTACTCTTACCAGGAAACTTACAGATTCCCGACCATCGACAATTCGGTGATCGTAGGATAAGGCTACATACATAATCGGAAGAATTCTCACTTCTCCATTCACCGCCATCGGGCGCTCAACAATATTGTGCATTCCTAGAATTGCAGATTGAGGTGCGTTGATTATTGGAGTCGACAGCATCGATCCAAAAATTCCTCCATTGGTAATGGTAAATGTTCCTCCAGTCATCTCTTCGATTGTGAGCTTATTGTCTCTTGCCTTTGTCGCAAGACGAACCACTTCCTTCTCGATTTGATCAAACGACATGGATTCGGCATTTCGAATTACAGGAACTACAAGCCCTTTTGGAGCAGAAACCGCAATACTTACATCACAGAAATCGCTATAGACAATTTCTCCATCTTCAATTCTTGCATTGACTGCCGGCCATTCTTGTGCTGCCATCGAAACCGCTTTGGTGAAGAACGACATGAACCCTAAACCGACTTCATATTTCTCCTTGAACTTCTCTTTATATTTTTTCCTTAAGTCCATGATTGGCTTCATGTTCACCTCGTTGAAGGTGGTTAGCATGGCCGTTTCATTTTTTACGGAAACTAATCTTCTGGCCACGGTTTTGCGAAGAGAACTCATTTTCTGCCTTCGTTCATTTCTACTGCCCGGTACTATCGGGGCACCATCTTCTTCGATTGCAGGTTGAGGCGTAGCCTTTTTAGCGGCCAATGCATCTTCTTTAGTAATTCTTCCACCGACACCAGTACCTTGTACTTCGTTCGAAGCAATTCCTTTTTCATCCAGAATTTTGGCTGCCGCAGGCGAAGCATGGCCTTTGGCATAGGAATCTCCTTGATTTGCAGGTGCCTGAATAGCTGGTGTCGACTGGCTTGGTATTTCAACCGCAGAGGTAGGTGCACCATCCATAACTTCAATTTTGCAAATCAACGCGCCTATTTCAATGGTATCCCCCTCCTGAGCTACAATTCTCAAGATGCCATTTGCTTCAGCAGGCAGTTCAAAGGTGGCTTTGTCAGAATCTACTTCGGCAATTACTTCGTCTAGCTCCACAAAATCTCCATCACTTTTCACCCAGGACGAGATAGTAACTTCAGTAATTGATTCTCCTACGGTTGGGACAATCATTTCCTTGATTTCCCCGGTTGATTTAGGAGCTTCAACACTCTGAGCTTCCTGAGAAGGTGCAGCTGCCTCAGATTGTTCGCTACCCTCAGTATCAATTGTGCAAATCACTGCTCCGATTTCCAGGGTATCACCTTCTTGGGCATTGATATGGAGAATACCGGCTGCTTCAGCAGGCAGTTCAAAAGTGGCTTTGTCAGACTCTAATTCGCAAATTACCTCGTCTAACTCTACTTGATCACCTTCCTTTTTAAACCATTGCGCAACGGTCACCTCAGTGATAGATTCTCCAACGGTAGGTACTTTTATTTCAAGACTCATGTTTCTGGATTTAAGCAAATGCTAATTCGATCAATTTCTTTTGTTCTTCGGCATGTACTTTTGCGTAACCCGTTGCCGGTGAAGCACTAGCCTTTCTGGATATTAATTTCAATTCTCTGTTTTTGAATACTCTGAGAATATAGGTCCAATAACCCATGTTCTCAGGTTCTTCCTGAAGCCAATAGAAGTCGGCATTCTTGTATTTACTGAGTATGGCTTCAATTTGCTTTTCAGGGAATGGATGTAACTGCTCCACTCTGATCAATGCTACATCCTTGCGCTTATCTTTCTCTTGTTTTTCCTGAAGGTCATAATAGACTTTACCAGTACAAAGGATCACTTTCTTGACGCTTCGTGTGGTAGCATAATGATCACCAATGACTTCCTGGAAGCCCCCTTTCAAAAACTCTTCTTTCTTAGATACTACTTTCGGATGTCTCAGCAATGATTTTGGAGACATCACTACAAGGGGTTTCCTGAATTCCCATGTTAGTTGCCTTCTTAACGCATGGAAGAAATTGGCCGGGGTTGTGATATTTGTCACGGCCATGTTGTATTCAGCGGAAAGTTGAAGGTATCTCTCAGGTCTTGCGTTTGAATGCTCCGGGCCCTGACCTTCATAGCCATGTGGAAGGAGGAGCACTAACCCGTTCATTCGTTGCCATTTGGTTTCAGAACAAGACAAGAACTGGTCAACCATCACTTGGGCACCATTGGCGAAATCACCGAACTGAGCTTCCCAAATGGTAAGTGCATTCGGGTTGGCCATTGCATAGCCAAACTCAAATCCCATGACACCAAATTCCGAGAGAAGGGAATTATAGATTTCAAATTTCTCTTTAGCTCCCTCCAAATGGTTTAGCGAATTGTAGGCCTCGTTGGTAGTGGCATCATGAAGCACTGCGTGTCTATGTGAAAATGTGCCTCGTTGCACATCCTGTCCAGTTAAACGTACTTTTTTGCCATCTACAAGAAGTGAACCATAAGCCATTAATTCACCACCTGCCCAGTTAAGTTCGCCAGAATTGAAAAACATATCCTGACGTTGTTTTAACTGCTTTTCAATTTGCTTGATGGGCTTGAATTCGGCAGGAATTGTAGTCAATGCTTTGGCCACGATATTGAAATTCTCCTCAGAAATGGCTGTTATGGGAGATTTGTCAAAATCTTTAGGGGTTGACCTCCTTAGGTTTCTCCATTCCTCTTCAAGTGGTTGGTAAGTATAAGGCAACGGCTTTTGTTTCACCATGTTGAGACGATCCTGCAAAAGACTTCTGAATTCCTTGTCCATGTTTTTGGCGAGAGCCGCATCCACTTCTCCTCTTTCAATCAACATCTTATTGTATACCTCTCTTGGGTTAGGATGCTTACTTATAATATTATAAAGTGATGGTTGTGTGAATTTTGGCTCATCGCTTTCATTATGGCCATGTCTACGATAACATACCATATCCACAAAAATATCCCTGTGAAATTTCTGGCGGTATTCCGTTGCGAACTGAACACAGAATACAACCGCCTCAGGATCATCACCATTAACATGAAGCACTGGTGCATCGACCATTTTGGCTACGTCTGTACAATAAATACTTGATCGGGCATCGTCAAAGTCAGTCGTGAAACCAACCTGATTGTTGATTACGAAATGGATGGTACCTCCGGTATTGTAACCCTCGAGTTTACTCATTTGAGTTACCTCGTATACAATTCCCTGAGCGGCAACCGCTGCATCGCCATGAATCAGAATAGGGATGATCTTGTTTTGTTCGCTATTGTATTCGCTGTCTAATTTTGATCTTACAAACCCTTCAACCACTGGGTTTACAGCTTCCAGATGTGATGGGTTTGGGGCTAACTTGAGATTGACCGTCTTACCATTTTCGGCAACAATCTCACTGGAGTAACCCAGATGGTACTTCACATCACCATCACCCATGGTCAAATCAGGTTTGGCACCTCCCTCAAATTCGTTGAAAATTTGCTCATAGGTTTTACCCATTATGTTGGCCAGTACGTTTAAACGACCTCTATGAGCCATTCCAATCATCACTTCTTCGGCACCAAGGTCGGCCCCTTTGTTGATTATTGCATCTAAAGCAGGTATTGTTGTTTCACCACCTTCAAGTGAAAATCGTTTTTGTCCAAGGTATTTGGTATGAAGAAAGTTTTCGAAGACAACTGCTTCATTCAGTTTTGCTAAGATCCTGCCTTTTTGTTTTTCAGTGGGATCGAAAGCCAAGGCCTCCTTTTCAATTTTATCCCTCAGCCATTTAAGCTTTTCCGGGTCTCTGATATACATGTATTCAAAGCCCACCGTACCTTCATAGATGTATTGAAGGGATTCAATGATTTTCTTTAACGATGCCTTACCTATTCCAATTTCATGACCAGCTTCAAATTGTGTGTCAAGGTCAGCATCTGATAATCCAAAGAAGTGGAGGTCAAGTATGGGTTTTCGATCCTTTCTTTGGCGAACGGGGTTGGTTGTTGATCTTAAATGGCCTCTTGATCTATAGGCATAGATAAGATTTCTTACCGAAATTTCTTTTTGAGAAAGTCCTCCGGAAGACGCCCCACTGGGCGAAGTAGCGCCATCGGGAAGCATCGGAAACTTCTCTTGTGCAAATTCGAATCCTTCGAAAAACTTTTTCCATCCAATGTCTACTGACTCCGGATTTTGCTGATATTGCTCCAAAATCGCTTCCAGGGCACTGGGATCAGCATTACTGATGTAGGTATAGTCACTCATTTACAACGGATAATGTGATGAGAACAACAAAGGTATCGGAATTGTTTCGATTAGTAAAATCGTAAAACCGTTTAAGCAATTTTAATAATTAAAAACCTTTGACTTTAGGCTAATTGCTTCATTTCCAAAATTTTCAGAAGAGGGTATGCTGTTTTATAGATTTCAATTATCTTTGCAGTCCTTTTTGGAGACGTGATCTCTGAAGAGAGGGGACGTGATCCCCGCAAAACTAAAAAGCTAAATGGCAGTAAAAATTAGATTAGCCCGCAGAGGGCGCAAGAAAATGGCGATGTACGATGTAGTCATTGCCGATGCAAGAGCACCACGTGATGGTCGCTTTATTGAGAAGATTGGAACTTATAATCCAAACACGGACCCAGCTACGATTAATATCGATAATGACAAGGCGTTTGACTGGGTAATGAAAGGCGCTCAACCGACTGACACTGTAAAAGCAATGCTTTCGTACAGAGGAGTGATGTTGAGAAAGCACTTGCAGATCGGAGTAATTAAAGGAGCATTGACTCAGGAGCAGGCGGACGCAAAGCTTGCTGAATGGGTAGCTGCGAAAGAGGCGAAGATCGAAGGTAAGGTGGAGTCATTGGCGAAAGCGAAAGCGGATGCTAAGAAGGCAAAACTTGAGGCAGAAGCAAAAGTGAAGGAAACAAGAGCTGAAGCGATTGCAGCAAAAGCAGCACCAGAAGTAGCCGAAGAAGCTACCGAAGAGGTGGAAGCTACTGAAGCAGTTGCTGATGAAGTCGTTGCAGAAGAGACAGCAGAAGCACCTGCAGCTGAAGAGGTGGTAGAAGAGCCGGCAGCAGAAGTTGCTGAGGAGCCTGTTGCTGAAGAAGTGGCAGAAGAACCTGCGGCTGAAGCTACTGAAGAACCAGTAGCTGAGGAAGTTGCTGAAGCACCTGCAACTGAAGAAGCAGTTGAAGAGCAAGTGGCTGAAACGGCTGAAGAGCCAGCTGCCGAGGAAGTGGTCGAGGAACCTGTAGCTGAAGTGGCCGAAGAGGTTGCTGACGAAGAGGATGCAACTTCCGCTGAAGAGTCTGCAGAAGAAGCTGACGATAAGAAGGAAGAAGAGTAATCAATTCCTATGACGGTCGAAGATTGTTACCAGCTTGGTTACATCGTTAAGCCGCATGGATTAAAAGGGGAAGTTCAGATCCTTTTAGATGTGGACGATCCTCGACAATACCAAGGATTGGAATCAGTTTTTGTTCTTGAAGGGCAAAATCTGGTTCCTTTTTTTTTGGAGTCAATTTCCGTTAATTCCAATAAGGCCATTGTCAAGTTTGAAGAGGTAGATGATATCGAGGCCGCTCAGGAATTAAAGGGATTGGAACTATACATGCCTCTTGATACTTTGCCTGAACTGGACGAGCAAGAAATATATCTTCATGAACTTGAAGGTTTTGAAATCAACGATCAAACCGAGGGTCATATCGGTCGGGTGGTGGGTGTGATTGATGCTGGAGGGCAACGCTTGCTGTCGTTATTACATGAATCAGGAAAAGAAGTGCTGATTCCTTTTAATGATCAATTGGTTGTTAATTTTGATAAATCGACTAAGTCAGTTTTGATGAACTTGCCCGAAGGATTACTGGGGCTTTACCTGAATGAATCATGAGAATTGATATCATCACTTGTTTACCGCGCTTGTTGGACAGTCCATTTTCTCATTCCATATTAAAAAGGGCACAGGACAAGGGGCTTGTGGAAGTTGTGGTACATGATTTACGTGATTTTTCCACCAACAAACACAAGGCGGTTGATGACTATGCCTTTGGAGGAGGTGCTGGTATGGTGCTTATGATCGAACCGATTGATCTGTGCATTTCAAAACTGAAGGCTGAAAGAGATTATGATGAAGTCATTTACATGAGCCCGGATGGTGAACTTCTGGATCAAGGTTTGGCCAATCAACTTTCAATTGGAGGAAATCTTATACTATTATGTGGGCACTATAAAGGAGTGGACGAACGGGTTCGAGAGCACTTCATAACCAAGGAGATTAGCATTGGCGATTATGTCCTATCCGGTGGTGAGTTAGGGGCGGCCGTTTTGGCTGATTCAATAATCCGATTGATCCCCGGTGTTTTATCTGATGAGACATCTGCATTAACTGATACCTTTCAAGATAATCTCGTTGCTCCTCCCGTTTATACCCGGCCTGCCGAATACAAAGGGTTGAAAGTGCCAGATGTCCTACTCTCAGGTCATGAGAAGAAAATTAATGACTGGAGATATGAACGATCTTTGGAACGTACTAAGCAGAGGAGACCCGGCATGTTGGATGAATAAAAATATTTGAAAGGACATCTGCTTTATAAAAAGAATATCTCTATATTTGCAGTCCAATTTTGGAAGAGCGGAATAACACATTAAGATTATGAGCGATCTTATCAAATTTATCGAGGAGGAAAATAACGAAAGAAGGGCCTCAATGCCTGAATTTGGAGCTGGTGATACTGTTAATGTTCACGTTAAGATCAAAGAAGGTAATAAGGAAAGAATCCAGCAGTTCCAGGGAACGGTGATTCAAAGAAAGAATTCTGGAACCAATGGTGAAACATTTACGGTACGGAAGATTTCAGGAGGTATTGGTGTAGAGCGTATTTTCCCATTGTTGTCACCGAACCTTGACAAGATCGAAGTGTTGAGAAGAGGAAAAGTAAGAAGAGCACGACTATTCTATCTCAGAGGAAGACAGGGTAAGGCCGCAAGGATCAAAGAGAAGATCAGAAACTAAAAATAGTTTGTTAAAAGTATATCGAAAGCCACAGTTATTGTGGCTTTTTTTATGTACAAACAACTCTTGGCAAGAACATTGTGTCAAATCTTTTATAACTCAAACACATTATGAAGAAGATCTTAATTACCTCGATTCTAATACTCATCTCTTTCAACCTCAAAGCCCAAGTCGGCTTCTCCTATTTGCACTCTGATGTAATCAGTGCTGTAGGAATAAGTACCAACCCTGACAAAAACATTTGGGGCGAGCTCAGAATGGGTATGGACATTAATGCTGCAGACTTTTCACCTGAAATTGTTGGCTTTACTAATGTTATTAAGAGGGATGATTTCAAAATGTTCTTAGGAGTAGGAGGTAGGCTTCAAGTGCTTGAAGGTATCGTACTTCCAGCTATTGGATTCACATTTAAACCCATTGAATCAAAACCCAATTTTGCCCTTCACGCAGAGGGTGCCCTTATAGTTGGCGACTTCGGAGAGGTTCTAAGAGGATCATTTGGCTTTCGATATTTTCTGAGGAAGAAATCAAAGTAGCAGATACCCTTAAATAGGGCCTTCTTGTCAGAAAAATTGAATTCTGACTCATTTATTTACACCTTTGCGCAACCCAATAGGTCATTCTGTCACATTCTGTGTTCAGGCGCGTTTATTGCATTTGTTGGGTCTGTTGCAAAATGGCGAATATCAAATTTCATAAATACCACGGAACAGGTAACGATTTTGTAATAATCGATAACAGGGGAGGTGTTTTTCCAAAGGGAAATACCGACTTGATTGGTCAGTTATGCCATCGCAGGTTTGGAATAGGAGCAGATGGGGTGATTCTCATTGAAGATCACGATACTTCGGATTTCCGGATGATCTATTATAACCCTGATGGTTCGCAGAGTTTATGCGGCAATGGCAGCCGCTGTGCAGTGATGTTTGCCAATGCACTCGGAATTATTGATCAAAAGACCGATTTTGTTGCGTTTGACGGGTTGCACCACGCCTATATCAAGAATGCCTTAGTGCATTTACATATGCATGATGTCACTCAAATAGAAAGGGACGATAATGGCTTTTTTGTTGATACCGGTTCTCCACATTTGATAAGGCAGGTAAAAGAGATTGGTGCTCTTGATGTCAAAAAAGAAGGTGCAAAAATTCGGTATTCGGAGCCTTATAAAGAAGATGGTGTCAATATCAATTTTATCGAAAAGAATCAAAAATCAATCTCGATCAGAACCTACGAAAGAGGGGTGGAAGATGAGACTTATTCATGTGGAACGGGTTGTACAGCAGTGGCCCTTGCATCGAGTGAATTGGGTGAATCCAGCCCTGTGACGTTAGAAGCCCGCGGTGGCACTCTTCAGGTAGCATTTCAGAAATCCGAAACTGGATACAATAATATCTACCTAATTGGGCCGGCAAAGGAAGTTTATAGCGGGAAAATCGAGATTTAAGAATATGCTTGATTGCTTTCGTTAAAAGCCTTCAAGCCACTAACTTTAAAGAATTTTAATAAAAGACATGTCGATACTAAAAGGAGTAGCGAAATTATTTGGAACTAAGTCTGACAGGGATATTAAGGAAGTAGCTCCTTATGTCAATCAGATCAATGAAAGATATACCGGCCTTTCCGGCTTGAGCGATGACGAGCTACGCGGGAAAACGCAGGAAATAAAAGATATTATTTCGGCCGATTTGAAGTCGATTGATGATCAACTTGCAGCACTTCACAAAGAAATTGAAGACAATCCAAATCAAGACATCCATCAAAAGGAGGCCATTTTTGACCAGATTGATAAACTTGAAGAAGAGAGAGATGAGGAGCTTGAGAAGGTATTGATGAATGTGCTCCCCGATGCCTTTGCTGTAGTAAAGGAAACTGCAAGAAGGTTCAAGGAAAATCAAAGTCTGACGGTCACCGCCACTATGATGGACAAGCAGATTGCTGCGCGTGGTGAACATGTTGAAATTAATGGCGATCGTGCTACCTGGCACAATAAATGGATTGCTGCCGGGAATGAAATTACCTGGGAGATGCTCCATTATGATGTGCAGCTTATCGGTGGCATCGTACTCCACCAGGGTAAAATCGCAGAGATGGCGACTGGGGAAGGTAAGACATTGGTTGCTACACTTCCCGCATATCTAAATGCACTCGCAGGCAGGGGAGTTCATGTGGTAACTGTGAACGACTACCTGGCCAAACGTGACTCTGAATGGATGGCCCCGTTATTTCAGTTTCATGGCTTGACAATTGATTGTATTGATAAATACCAACCAAATTCTGAGGAAAGGAGAGAGGCCTACAGATGTGATATCATTTATGGTACTAACAATGAGTTCGGCTTTGATTATCTGAGAGACAACATGGCTCGTGAAGAGCGTGAGCTCGTTCAAGGCAAACATCATTTTGCAATGGTTGATGAGGTTGATTCTGTCTTAATTGATGAAGCCAGAACACCGCTCATCATTTCGGGCCCAATTCCCCGTGGTGATGAACACGAATTCCATGAGTTGAAACCTCGGATCGCTAAGCTGGTCGATGCGCAAAAGAGACTTTGTTCCCAGTACCTCAATGATGCCAAGAAACTCATTGCCGAAGGTAATGAGAAGGATGGTGGATTAGCATTATTCAGAGCTTTCAGAGGGCTTCCGAAGTACAAACCATTGATTAAGTACTTGTCTGAAACAGGAATCAAGCAGGTTCTTCAAAAAACCGAGAATTTCTATCTCCAGGACAACGCGAAGGCGATGCCTCAGGCTGACGAGCCACTATTCTTTACGATTGAGGAAAAAACCAACGGGGTAAACCTTACCGAGAATGGAACCGATCTAATTACTGGTGAAGGTGAAGACCCAAACTTCTTTATTCTTACCGATATCGGTGAAGTCGTAGCCAACCTTGAAAAAGATGAGGACTTGTCTGAAGAAGAGAAGCTCAAAAAGAAAGATGAGGCTATTAAGGATTATAGCATCAAGGGAAAAAGAATTCATACTGTCAATCAATTATTGAAGGCCTACACAATGTTCGAGAAGGATACCGAATATATCCTTGATGAAGGCAAGGTGAAAATAGTCGATGAGCAGACTGGTCGTGTCATGGATGGAAGGAGGTACTCTGACGGACTTCATCAGGCAATTGAGGCCAAGGAAAATGTGAAAGTGGAAGATGCCACTCAAACCTATGCGACTATTACTCTTCAGAATTATTTCCGGATGTACCATAAACTTGCTGGTATGACGGGTACAGCCGAAACCGAGGCAGGTGAATTCTGGGAAATCTATAAGTTGGACACTGTCGTTATTCCGACCAATCGACCAATTGTAAGAGATGATCGTCAAGATAAAGTTTATAAGACAGTCAGAGAGAAGTTCAATGCGGTGGTCGATGAAATTGTTGAATTGACAAATGAGGGTCGACCAGTTCTGGTGGGTACCACTTCGGTTGAGATTTCAGAAGTGCTGAGTAGAATGCTTAACCTGAAGAAAATTCAACATCAGGTATTGAATGCTAAGCAGCATGCCAGAGAGGCAGATGTTGTGGCCGAAGCGGGCAAACCAGGTACGGTTACAATCGCCACTAACATGGCAGGGCGGGGTACTGATATCAAACTTGCTCCTGAATCCAAGGCTGCCGGTGGCCTTGCCATTATAGGCACAGAAAGGCATGAATCACGTAGGGTAGATCGACAGCTTCGTGGTAGAGCGGGTAGGCAGGGAGATGCAGGTTCTTCTCAATTCTTTGTTTCACTGGAAGATAACTTGATGCGCCTGTTCGGATCCGATCGAGTCGCCAAGCTTATGGACAGAATGGGATTGAAAGAGGGAGAAATGATCCAACATTCCATGATCACTAAATCTATCGAACGAGCGCAAAAGAAAGTAGAGGAAAACAACTTTGGAATTAGAAAACGACTTCTGGAATACGATGACGTGATGAATTCACAACGTGAAGTCATCTACGAAAGAAGAAAGAATGCCCTTAAAGGAGAACGACTTCAGTTGGATATCATGAATATGACTTATGATACCTGTGAAGACATTATCAATTCTACCAAAGAAGGGGAAGACTACGATGGATTTAAACTGAGTTGTATTAGCATTTTGGGCATTGATACCAAAATTGGTTCAGACGATTTCCTTAAGGATGATATACCAGTATTGGTAGATCGGCTCTATCAGGAAGCTTATGACAACTACCAGAATAAGAACAATTTAATTGCCGAACGTACGCTTCCATTGATGAAGCATGTTCATCGGGAAAGAGGAGCAACAATTGAAAATGTTGTGGTTCCGTTCAGTGATGGGAAAAAGCAAATTGGTGTTGCAGCCCATTTGCAAAAGTCGATCGACTCAGATAATGCAGAATTGATAAAGTCGATGGAAAAAGGAATTACACTGGGCATTATCGACCTATCCTGGAAGGAACATCTAAGGGACATGGATGACTTGAAGCAATCCGTTCAAAATGCTGTTTATGAGCAGAAGGACCCATTGTTGATCTATAAGTTCGAGGCTTTTGAATTGTTCAAGCAGTTTCTCTCAAAAGTGAATGAGGAAACGGTGTCCTTTTTGGTGAAGGCCGATATTCCTGCGGAAGACCCTAACAACGTTCAGGAAGCGCGTCAACGTAGAACTGAAAAATATAGCGAAAGTAAAGAAGAGTCTCGCTCGGCTTTGGCGGGAAGGCAAGACACACGTAATAGGCCTCCAGTGGAAAAAACAGCCCCAATCAAATCGGATAAGGTGTATGGTAGGAATGATAGGGTTTCAGTACAGTATACAGACGGAACTATTAAAAAAGACGTTAAGTTTAAGCAAGTCGAGGATGATATTTCAAGCAATAAGTGTGTCGTAATTAATGACTAGAGTAGTTCAATCCATAATGTTAATAGGCCTGGTGTTTATCCTGGGGGCAGCGGGTTGTAATAAAGGTTCCGTTCCCATCAAGAGTGATACATCGACTATTGACTTGTCAGACGACCTATCGAAGTACAGACCGAGGTATGAGGCACCCCAGAACACGGTTTCAGACGGATCTAACCAAATTGAGCAAAATAGGGCGTTGGAAGTGACATCTGATCTATCAGAAAAACTTAATGTGGCATTGGATACAGTGGCAGCCAGGAATGACTCTTTGGGATTTGTTCAGGGTTATTCCATACTGGTATACTCCGGCTCTTCACGAACAACGGCCGATAGAACCAGAAATCGATTATTCGATATCGTTGACCCTGATGATATCCAACGTTTGGATTATGATTTACCTAATTGGTTCGTCAGGGTAGGTCAATTTTATGAACAAATAGAAGCGCAGGCCCTCTATCTAAAGATCATTGAGTATTATCCAACCTCGACAATTGTACCTCAAAAATTTCCACTAAGAAAATGAGCCTAAAGTCCAAGATTAAGGATTTGGCCCATAAATATGCTCCCAGTATAGTTCAAATCCGAAGACATATACATACGCACCCCGAGCTTTCCTACCAGGAGTTTGAAACCTCTAAATTTGTGGCTGACGAATTGAGGAAAATAGGATTGAGTCCTACTGAAGGGGTAGCTGAGACTGGAGTTGTAGCCTTGATTCATGGAATGAATCCTGAGAGCAAAATAATAGCCTTACGGGCCGATATGGATGCCCTGCCTATTCAAGAAGCCAACGAAGTAGAGTACAAATCACAAAATGACGGTGTCATGCACGCTTGTGGTCATGATGTGCATACTGCATCTCTCCTTGGTACAGCACGAATACTGAACGAGTTGAAGCATGAATTTGAGGGGACAATCAAGCTGATTTTCCAACCCGGAGAGGAAAAGAACCCGGGTGGAGCGTCCTTGATGATTAAAGCCGGGGTGCTTGAGAATCCCACCCCAAGTTGCATCACCGGACAGCATGTAATGCCATTTATTCCTACGGGAAAGGTAGGCTTCCGAGAGGGAATGTACATGGCCAGTGCAGATGAGGTTTACTTAACTGTTAAAGGCAAAGGGGGACATGCAGCCCTTCCGGAAAAGGTGATAGACCCAGTGTTGATCGCGTCCCATATTATAGTAGCACTACAACAACTTGTTAGCAGAAATGCAGATCCAAAACTTCCTACAGTTTTGTCTTTTGGGAAGATTGAGGCCAATGGAGCTACTAATATCATTCCTGATGAAGTGAGGATTTCAGGTACTTTCAGGGCTCTCAACGAGGAATGGAGAGCCGAAGCACACGAAAGGATAGCTAAGCTTGCCCAATCACTTGCCGAAGGAATGGGAGGTGTATGTGAAGTAGAAATCTCCAAAGGATATCCTTTTTTGGTGAATAATCCAGGGCTTACTGCTAAATCCAGGCGATTTGCTGAGGAATATCTTGGTGTTGAAAATGTAGTGGATTTAGAACTTTGGATGGGAGCTGAAGACTTTGCGTATTATAGCCATCAGATACCTGCATGTTTTTATCGGCTTGGTACCGGAAATACGGAAAAGGGAACGACCAATGGAGTGCACACTCCAAATTTTGATATTGATGAAGATGCGCTGGAGATTGGAATGGGGCTAATGGCTTGGACTACCATTAACCAGCTATCAAACTAAATCCTCTTCCTGGTATTTGCCAGTAATATCCTCTGTGATTTCCAATAACAAATCACCAATCGTTTCCAGTGTATTGATCATATCACGATATAGAAATCCGGTTTTAATATCGTATTGCTGATTCTGAAGAGCGGCTGTATTTTCAGCTCTTAGATTGAGTACCATATCGTTAATTCTCGATTCAATTTCCTTGGCTTCAAAAGTACTTACCGACTCATAAGGACCTTTCAAATTATTGCTGGCGACCTCAAGGGCTTTAGCCACGAGGTCAGTCAACTCCTGCAAACGAATGCCTTGTTCTTGAGCCACCTTGGAACCGGCCGAATAGGCCTTTTCAGCAAGCCTTGACATTTGAATATATCCATCGGCAATTCTTTCAAGTGATCCATTAATATCAATCACTTTCCTGATTTGGTCCGAAGACTCGGTATCCAAATCAGAGGCGGCTACCTGAACAATGTAATTCGAAATTTCTTCATGATACTGATCAGAGTTTTCTTCCAATTGCTCAATTTCATTCTTTGTTTTGCCAGAATAGCCAATGAGAATTTCTTTTACCTTTGAGCTCATTTGAACCACATTTTTGGCAAACAACTCCATTTCCAGTTTGGCCGCCTCAATGGCTGCCGTTGGAGTATTGATCACAGCATTTGAAATGTATTGAAGTCTAAAAGTCTGGTCAGTTCCTGTTTCGGGAACCATGCGAGTTACAATTTTGGCGATGAAGCCTACGAACCAGACTAAGGCAAGCGTATTCAGGATGTTGAAAGACATGTGGAATGCCGTAAGACCATCTTTGATTGAATCAACTTCTTGAAAAGGCGATCCAAGACCTAATTCGACAACTATAAAGTCAATTAATCGGAGGAAAGGATTGAATAATATCAACATCCAAATCACCCCCATAATGTTGAAGATTAAGTGGGCTCGTGCGGCTCGTTTAGCTGCTGTGTTTCCTACTACAGCCGCAATATTAGCAGTAATTGTGGTGCCAATATTCTCCCCGAGAACAATTGCTGCGGCCATTTCAAACGGGATTAACCCTTTGGCACAAAGTGTCAATGTGATTGCTATTGCTGCGCTGGATGATTGTACTAAAATGGTTAACAGGGTACCCACAATGACCATTAGTACCGTTGAGAAAAAACCATATTGACCCAAATCAGAAATGAACTGTTGAGTCCCTGAATCCAATTCGTTAGGTACAAGATCTTTGAGTTCTCCAAGCCCTATGAACAATACAGAGAAACCGATTAGAAACTCACCCAAATATTTAATTCGATCCTTTTTAGCGAGTATCATGGGAACAGCCACTGCCAATATCGGCAAGGCAAAAGCTGTGATTTTGAATTTGAAACCAAAGATGACAATGATCAATGCAGTAATCGTGGTGCCTATATTAGCTCCCATAATCACGCCTATCGCTTGTTTCAAACTAAGAAGTCCTGCGTTTACAAAACTGACAATCATTACCGTTGTGGCGGACGAACTCTGAATGATTGCCGTAGTACCAAAACCGGTTAGAACACCCCCTAGTCTGGTGTTTGTCATGCTCGCTAAGCCACTCCTGAGCTTGTTACCAGCCACCTTTTGAATACCATCACTCATTACCTTCATTCCAAAAATGAAGAGTCCGAGTGCTCCTAGAATATTTATGATTTGCAGAACTGTATCCATGTGATTTTGGGCCGTCTTATCGCTGTTGGAAGGTCTGGATTACTGACTTGTCGATATTAAAAATATTGAAGCATTACAAAAGTATGATTCTTTTTGGAAATACATAGAGCTGGTTTTTCATCTCCAAATCCATTGTAAAGCGGGCTAGACAATAATATTCGCTAGAAAGCTGAAAATCAACAATATGAAATTTTACCAAAATATTGTTTTTCTCAAAATTGTTAACAATTGCTTTACATGTTCTCTGAAGTGTGTGGGGGTTATTCTACTAATTTTGCGCAATTAATTTGAGGTTTACTGGACCCAACCAATGATGAACTTGAGTAGCAATAGAAAAATAGCCAAAACACCTAGTTGGTATTGGTCTGTCTTATTGCTATTTCTGGCAATCTTATTTTTCCTTTTTTCAATCGATTTAGTCGGAGGTTCATTGACCAGGTTAGGTCAGGAAACTGCTCAATCGATACTTCTTGCTACTTCAAATCCATTCATCGGACTGTTCATTGGACTGCTTATAACCGCCTTGATCCAAAGTAGCTCCACCGTTACTGCCATGACAGTGGCTGTTGTAGCATCCGGTTATCTAAACCTTGCCAACGCTATACCTATAATAATGGGTGCAAATGTGGGTACCACTCTTACCAGCACCTTGGTCTCTTTGGGCTTTATAACGAAGAAAAACGAGTTTAGGAAAGCAATTTCGACAGGAACAGTACATGACTTTTTCAACATCAGCGTGGTCATCTTACTTTTCCCGTTGGAATACTATTATGGGTTCCTTTCAGAGCTTTCACAAAAACTCTCGGTATCTCTGAGTTCCATTAAACTAACCGGGGAGCGTGATTTCGAGTTTGCAGGTTGGTCAATGTCGCGACTAAGCGATGGACTTTTGGAACTTCTTCCAAACAACTTTTTGACCATTGTTTTCGCACTTGTAATTCTCTTTTTGTCTATCAAATTAATCTCCAGAATTATTTATACACAGCTTATCGGAGCATCTAAAGATCGACTGAGAAAATTCGTGTTCGATAACCCGTTCAAATCTTTTGGTTGGGGCACATTGATTACGGCAGGGGTTCAATCGAGCTCGATTACTACTTCAATTATGGTTCCCTTGGCTGCTTCCGGCCGTGTTTCGGTCAATAATTCGTTTCCATTTATTATGGGAGCCAATATAGGTACTACCATTACAGCTTTGCTGGCTGCTTTCAACAAGTCGGATGCTGCGATGAGTATTGCGATGGCTCATCTCCTGTTCAACCTCATAGGGGTTTTGGTGTTTTTGCCATTCCCGTTCCTTAGGAACATTCCGGTCAAAATTGCTTATAGGTTTGGGGCATGGACATTGGATTCAAGGATTATTGGATTCTCTTATATAGTATTCACTTTCTTTCTTTTACCATTCACCTTAATCTATTTTAGCAAGGATTCTGTAGAGAGCCAGCGATACGTCTATGAGATCACTGAAGGGGACCACGTGACCAATGAGTCTATTGTTATTAATTCTGATAAGGTGAAGGACATTGATCAGTTTTTGGTGTACCATGGTGAACAAGCTAGCGGACAGAAGATCTTCACAATTCCGGATACTACCTTCCAACTTCAGGGTTCAGACGAACGATTTGCCATGTTACGACAATTGACGAGTATGGAAGAATCATCAGGCAAAGATAGCTTCGGGGCATTTACTCAACACATTCTTGGAGACACATCCCAATATACCTTTGAAAACAATACGTTGAGTGGATTGATAGCATTGGAGCGGAACTATATTGCATCTTCCAGCGAAGTAAGTAAGATGATTGTGCTAGTTGATCCGGTTCAAAGGCTATTCGTAAAAGCAGAATATTTTAGAGGAGATGATAGTCTGATAAAATCGGAAAGGCTAAAATCCCAGGAATAGTTTCCTTTCAAGTATATTTGTTCCTTCAATAATTGCTGTCCATTGAAAATATTTGATTTTGATAAGCTGCTTGATACCCTCACAGGTTATTTGGAGACAAAGCTCGAGCTATTCAAGATTGAAGTAAAAGAGGAGGTAACCAGGTTGATTGCAAAGGCGATTATTTACTTTGTGATCCTTCTTCTTTCAGCAATTTCACTTCTTATGGGTTTGGTGGCATTGGCGATAGTCCTGAATGACTTGACGAAGACCAATTATATGGGTTTTGTTATTCTCTTTGCCCTGATTACTATAATTTCTATTTTTCTCTTCAGCAAGAAGGAAAGAATATTGGAGAAGATTCTTAAACACATAAGTAAGCAGGCAGAACTAGACGAAGTTAAAGATGAGTAGTAAGAAAGAAGCGCTAAAGAATTCCAGCAAAGCCTTGAAGCAATCACTCGAGGACCAAATCTCTGATTTGAAAGAGAATTTTGGTGATGCAGGGAAAAACGCCCTCTGGATAGGAGGAGGCCTGATTACTGCCTACGCCCTCACTAAGTTGCTCACTAGAAGCAAAAAGAAAAAGAAGGCAAAAAAGATAACCATCCAACCAGTAGAGGTGGAGCCTACGGTAGAGAACCCAAGAGAGAAACCTGAGAAAACAGAGGGATTACTCAGTAGCACGGTAAAAGAGCAGTTGATTATTTTCTTGCTTGGAATAGCAACCGAAAGATTGACGAAATTTTTGTCTGAACTTGAAACGGAAGATGAGCAAGATTCTGAATAGTTTTTTTGAAAAGTCAAGGTTCGGGAAAAAAGCTTTTGCCGTTTTGATTGATCCGGATGATGTAGAGGAATCTGGGCTCGTGAATCTTGTTAATGCCGCAATAGAGACTAAAGCCGACTACTTTTTTGTTGGCGGTAGCTTGGTAGCCACAGGTGAGGTAGGAAAAGTGGTGGATTTCATCAAGTCATATTGTGAAATTCCTGTGGTATTGTTTCCTGGTAACGCCATACAAATCCATACTGAAGCTGATGCTATCCTGTTTTTATCACTTATTTCCGGTCGAAATCCCGATTTGTTAATTGGGCAACATGTAGTCTCGGCTCCAATTTTGAAACGAAGTCAGCTCGAAGTAATTCCTACCGGGTATATGCTCATTCATTCGGGCAGGCCAACAAGTGTTACTTACATGAGTAATACCCAACCAATTCCTAGCGATAAGTCAACTCTTGCTGTGAGCACAGCCATGGCCGGAGAAATGTTAGGTATGCAAGTGATCTATATGGATGCCGGCAGTGGTGCGGAAAAACCGATAAGTGGGAAGATGATTAAGCAGGTGAGGTCTAACATCGATCTTCCCTTGATTGTTGGTGGAGGTTTGAGAAATGGGAGACATGTCAAAGAAGCCATTCTGGCGGGTGCAGACATAGTGGTTATTGGTAATGGTGCACAAAAAAACCTCAGTCTATTAACCGAGGTTTCTGACACAATTCATCTTTTCAATGCCGAGTTAAACGTTAATTAAGCTTTCACGTCTTCTCATTTTTCCGGCTGGAATTCCGAACATCATTTTAAACCTTCTACAGAAATAGGCGGTGTCTTTGTAACCCACTTCACGGCCAATATCCCGGATGCTTTTTTTCGTGGTTCTTAGCAAATCCACTGCAGCTTCCATTCTTTGATACTCAATGTAATCCTGAGGGTTAATGCCGGTGAGCATTTTGAAATACTGACCAACATAATCTTCAGACACATTAGCAACCCCGGCAAGGACCTTGTTCGACAGGTCTCCTCCTAGGTTCTTTTTGATATAGGTGAAAATATCTATGAGTCTAGGGTCTTTAAAATAAGTACTGTTGGTCACCAACTGTTCAACGAAAAGTCGGTTGTCCAATATGTACCGAATTACTTCAACAACCAGATATTCGGTATTGACTTTGATGACCCTGTTTTTCCCAGGTCTGGTCGAATTGGTCTCATTTATGATTGTTCGAATTAAAGTATCTAAAATGGGATAATTCCTTATAGCGAATGGCGTGATATTCAAGGATGAGAAGAAATTAACTGAATCAAACACCTTGGCTTCAAACATCACCTGGCTGAATCCATCGACATCATAATCGTTAATTTCAGCATCACTGGCGTTTTGAAGGTATTTTTTCTTGTTGGAAAGAAACTCATCATTACTCACCACCGGAGCAGTAATGGAACCATAAGCAATTTTTACGGACTTGCCTCCCGGTATGAAAAGCATATCGCCTTCCGACACCTTTTCCTGGTCTTCTCCGAAATATATATCGCCATTATTCACGATGATGATTGTATTTTCAACATCGTAATAGTTTTCAATTGTGATAGGCTTGGCAACCTTCATGTTTCGGCTCTTTATATACCGAACACCTAATGACTCAATGATTTTATTGTAGTCCTCCATCTAACTTAAATATTTAAAAAGTACAACACACATACTGTACAAAAGTAATATTCTGTTATACCTTTTCAAAAAAAAATGGCCAATGGCAATATTCAATATGCCAAAGGCCATTTTGATGTGAATATTCTACTTATTTGAGGAGTTCTCTTGAGATTACTATTTTCTGAATCTCACTGGTACCTTCATAGATTTGCGTGATCTTGGCATCTCTCATTAGACGTTCTACATGATACTCCTTGACATAACCATAACCACCATGGACCTGAACAGCCTCAACCGTTACTTCCATTGCCACTCTTGATGCAAATAGTTTCGCCATTGCGCTCGCCTTGCCAAAGTCTTTCTTCTGATCTTTCAAAGAGGCGGCTTGAAGACAAAGCAGTCTGGCAGCATCGATTTCAGTCGCCATGTCAGCAAGCTTAAACTGAATCGCTTGATGCTGAGAAATCGGTTTTCCAAATGCTTTCCTTTCCTTGCTATATGCCAGAGCCAATTCATAAGCTCCTGAAGCAATGCCGAGCGCCTGAGATGCAATTCCGATACGACCTCCGTTTAATGTCGACATGGCGAACTTAAATCCAAAACCATTCTCACCAATTCTATTCTCTTTTGGAACCTTTACATCGGTGAACATTAAAGAGTGCGTATCAGAACCTCTAATACCAAGTTTATCTTCTTTCTTTCCAACCACAAAACCATCCATCCCCTTCTCTACAATAAGACAGTTGATTCCTCTATGGCCTTTTTCCCTATCAGTCTGAGCTATCACTAAATAGATGGAAGCACTGTTACCATTGGTGATCCAATTTTTAGTGCCATTTAATAGATAATGATCACCTTTGTCTTCTGCTGTTGTCTTTTGAGATGTAGCATCTGAACCTGCTTCCGGTTCCGAAAGGCAAAAAGCACCGATCTTCTCACCAGAGGCAAGTGGTTTAAGATATTTTTCCTTTTGTTCTTCCGTGCCAAATTTTTCAATACCCCAGCATACCAAACTATTGTTGACAGACATGCAGACGGATGCTGAAGCATCTACCTTGGAGATCTCTTCCATAGCCAAAACATACGAAATGGTATCCATTCCACCCCCGTTGTATTGGGGGTCAACCATCATCCCCATAAAGCCAAGCTCACCCATCTTGCGTATTTGCTCAGCAGGGAACTTTTGATGTTCATCCCTTTCTATTACTCCCGGAAGAAGTTCGGTTTGTGCGAACTCTCTCGCTGCCTGTTGAACGGCTAAATGCTCCTCAGTTAACTCAAAATTCATGTTAAATACCTTTACGAACGTTTGTTAGGCAAAAGTAAGAATTTTGGTTTAAAATTACCTATCAGCCAACATCTGAAGTAGCCAATAAAGTAACATAATCAAAGAACCAATCGCAGCTACCAAATAAGTACGTGCAGCAGCATTCAAGGCATCTTTGGCCATGTCATGTTCCTGACCGGTAACAATGCTCCTCTCATCAATCCAGGCAAGTGCTCGTTTTGTTGCATCGTATTCAACCGGTAAGGTGATAAAAGCAAAAACAGTGAATACAAAATAACATGCTACAATGATTGGAATGGCAAACTCAATAGTGAACATTCCAAGGAATAGAGATCCGATTAACATTGCCATGAAAATGAAGTTCATTATTCGACCACTTGCATTTTGAATAGGGACCAATGCTGATCTCATTTTAAGCGGTGCATAGGCCCTCGCATGTTGTACCGCATGCCCGCATTCATGAGCAGCAACAGCAGTCGCCATTACAGAACGGCCTTCATATACTTCAGGACTAAGGTTGACCGTTTTGTCCAGTGGATTGTAATGATCTGTCAGTCGGCCCTGAACCGATACAACTTTTACATCGTCAATTCCATTATCTCTCAACATTAATTCGGCAACTTCTCGTCCATTAAGGCCCATGCTTAGACCAACTTGAGAGTACTTCTTAAACTTTCGTTTCAGGTTTTGTTGCACACTGAAACTCAGTAGTGCTATAACTCCGATTAAAACCAAGTATAACATATCTTAAATTTTATTTTTTTAACCTTTCAATTATTCCTGTTGTAGAATAACCATCAACCAAATCAATGGTTTTTACAGCGCCTCCGTTTTCAATTACGGCCTTTGCCCCTACAATATTTTCGACAGAGTAATCTTTTCCTTTAACCAAAATATCTGGCAAGAGGAAATTAATCAACTTCTCAGGAGTATCTTCTTTAAAAATTGTAACGCCATCCACAAAAGCTAGTGCAGCCAACAACCTTGAGCGGGCCTCTGCATTGTTTACAGGTCGATCAATGCCTTTCAAAATTCTAACCGAGTCATCAGAGTTCAGTCCTATAACTAATCGGTCACCCAGCGATTTAGCTTTTTCCAGGTAATCGATATGGCCCAAGTGAAGGATATCAAAACAGCCGTTGGTGAAAACCACTTTCTCACCTGCGGATTGCCATGAAATCACACTAGCTTTTAGTTTTTCCTGGCTGGCAATTTTATTTGCTGTTGGTTTCACTCGTCTGCTTTTTCCTGAAGTTAAGGATTAACAGGCTTAAGAACCCAATGATCAAAACGGCCACTACCTGAGATCCGTGTGAAATTACAGCAAAAATGTAACCATCCTCGTAGACTATGCCAAAAGCGACAAGAATGCTCGCAACAAAGGCTTGATATGTGCCAATACCACTGTTTACAGGTGCTGCCATGCCTAAACTGCCCATTACTAAGACAGCAACTCCTGCCATTAATGACAAATCGTCAGTCGGATCATATCCAAAGGAAATCACATAGAGCATCAGAAAATACAATATCCAAATACCGAGAGTAGATAACCACAATGCCATTTGATTCCGGACAAGCCGGATAGCTTTAAGGCCTTCCATCATATCCCTGATGAAATGCACGATTTTTCGGGAGATGGAATTGTCGCTACCTGAAGCTTTGGACCTCCGAATAACTAACCCTAGTATGATAAAAAATAAAACTCCGGCACCAAGAAGATAGGGCCAAAGGGTTTGCAGGATGGGTACCTTGGTGTCAATAAAATCAAACAAAAATGATTTAAGTCGCTGGAACTCCTTAACAAACAGAAAAAGAGCCAGGAAAATCAAAACCATTAAATCCAGCAATCTATCCGTAATGACCGTCCCCAACGAAAAGGAGAGTGGGATATTCTTATGTTCCTTTAGGATAGAGCCGCGCATAAATTCTCCGAGACGCGGCAGTGCCATGTTTCCAAGGTAGCATACCATAACAGCCAGAAAGGTGGTAGTAGCACCGGGATTATAATTTTTTGTTTTTAGCAACAACTGCCATCTGTAAGCCCGCAAATAGTGACTGATCAAGGAAAGCAGAACACTCAAAAATATCCAACCATAGTTGAATTTCAGAATTCCATCTTTGGCTTTACCCCAATCAACATTATTCGAGGTTTTATAAACAACAAAGCCTGTTAAAGCCAGGGTCACTGCTAATTTTATAATGTCTTTGAGTGTAATTCTCAATGGGTAGAATTAAGTGAGTCTGTTGTTATTATCAGGGAAAATGATTTTTGGCTGATGAGATTTTGCTTCTTCAAAATCCATAATGCCATAGGAGACTATAATAATGATATCTCCTACCTGAACTTTTCTAGCTGCTGGCCCATTTAAGCAAACCGTACCAGTATTCTTTTCTCCCTTAATTACGTAAGTTTCAAATCGCTCTCCATTATTTACGTTCACGATCTGTACTTTTTCATTTTCAATAATATTTGCTGCTTCCATCAGTGTTTCATCCAACGTGATGCTACCCACATAATGCAATTCAGCCTGAGTGACCTTGACCCTGTGAATTTTTGACTTGAATACTTCTATCTGCATACCCTTCTCCAAAAAACGACCGCAAAACTAAGAAAATAATAACAGGTTGTCGATTAATCTGACATCATCAATATTGACAGCAATACATAAAGCAACTTCCTCCTGATTAATCTCAGAAACTTTCGAGAACCGCCTTGTTTCAACAATCTCAAAATACTCTAAGTTCATTCGTTCATTCTGATCGAAGGTTTCACCTACAAAGGCTTTTGTTTCACCGACAGTAGCTCCGCTTTTCATCATTGACTTGCCTTTCTTCAAAGTTTCATAAATCAAACCGGCCATTTGGCGGTCTTCAGTTTTCAGACGCTCATTACGCGATGACATGGCTAAACCGGATTCTTCTCGGACAATTGGGACTCGGATCAGCTTAATTGGGTAGTTGAGTTGAGAAATTAGTTTCTGAATTACAAAGAACTGTTGAAGATCTTTTTGACCAAAAAAAGCATGTGAGGGTTCAATGATGTTGAAGAGTTTGGACACTATCAGACCTACTCCGTTAAAGTGGCCCGGACGAAATTCACCTTCCAAGTTGTTCTCAATTTCGCCAAAGCTTAAGGTAATATCTGGGGCTTCAGAGTACATTTCAGCCTTTGATGGGCTGAATACAAAGTCGCAATTCTCCGATTCGAGGAGTTGAATGTCATGGTCAAGCTTCCGTGGGTATTTTTGAAGATCAGCCGGATTGTTGAATTGGGTAGGATTGACAAAGACTGAGGCAATCGTGACGTCACAAAGTTGGTTTGACTGTCTGACTAACTCCAGGTGTCCATCATGAAGAGCCCCCATTGTTGGGACAAGGCCAATGGTATTCCCCTCGGTTTTAACAAGATTTAACTGCTCTCTGACTGATTCAATGGTTGAAAATAACTTCATTGCAGGCGATTAAACTGAAGGTAGTTGGAAACAAGCTTTTTTAGAGTATTTCAGGTTTTTTGATAAAAAAACGGTAACTTTGTGCTCATTTTCCAAAAGAAGGTTTCATTAAATTTCCTTTCAAATATGTCAAAATTTCGAATTCTTTATGTAGCGAGTGAGATTAATCCATTCCTTCAAACATCAGCTGTTGCTGATTTTGTGAGAAAGCTTCCCCAAGCAATGCAGGAGCGCGGAATGGAAATCAGAATTTTGGTGCCAAGATTCGGTCTGATCAATGAACGAAAAAACAGACTGCATGAGGTTGTACGTCTGTCAGGTATCAACATAGCAGTGGGTGAGGAGGAAAAGCCCTTGGTAATCAAGGTAGCTTCCATTCCGAATGCGAAACTTCAGGTATATTTTATTGACAACGAAGACTATTTCCATAGGAAGTCCGTTTTCTTTGACAAAGAGGACAACTTCTACTCTGATAATGACGAAAGAGCTATTTTCTTCTGTAAAGGAGTGCTCGAAACTGTCAAGAAATTAGGGTGGGCTCCAGACATTGTTCATTGCAATGATTGGGTGACGAGTTTGATCCCTATGTATCTAAAAACTACTTATAAAAACGATCCTATTTTCCAGAATACGAAGTCTATCTTCACTATCTACAACAATGTCTTTTCTCATCAGTTTGATGAAGACTTGTTGGACAAGGTAAAAATGATGGACATTGAGGATAGTATGCTGGACAATTTGAAAACCGCAGATTTTGCCGGCTTTATTAAAACTGGAGCTGAGTATGCCGATGCGGTAATCAGAGCTGAAGAGGAGGTGAGTGAGAGCCTTAATGGTCTATTCACCGAAATCGAAAAAGATAAGAAAGTAGATACTATAGAAAAAGATGATAATTTCTTAGACTCCTACTATAACTTATATAATGAACTTGTTGGATAAGAAACTAGGTCTCGGGGCCGTGCTAATGGCCCTGATTCTTTTTAGTTCTTGTGAAGAGGCTGGCAATTTTGGATTAGGTGACGATGACGTAAGCCCAGTCGATTTCTTTTCAGAGAATATCCCTATTACTAGTCAGGTACTTCTGATTGACTCCATTCCATCCGATGATGGAGAAACACTATTGGTGGGAAGCGTCAACAATTCCGATTTTGGAACATCGGTTGCCAGGTCATTCAGTGTCGTAAATTTGAATAAGGAAACGCTGGTTGATCTGTTACCAGATGCGGTTCTTGATTCGGCCAAAATGAACCTTAAGTTCAACTATATCCACAACACCGAAAAGACTGTGCTTGACCTTCAGATAGGTGAACTTACGCAAGGCTCTATTTTTGATTCATTATCTTATTTCACTAAGAGCGAATCACCACGAGTTGTGACTAACATTCTAACTGGTGAACCAATAGTTATTGCCGAACAAATTATCGAAGTGGAAAACCTGGATTCTACCTACATTATAGATATGGATCCAGTTTGGGCGCTTGAACTGTTTAATTTACTTCGTGATAATGATCCAAGAGTTGCGGATCAGGAGAGTTTTCGAGAACAGTTCTTACCTGGAATAGCTTTTATTGGAGGACCTTTTACCACTGGAGCATTTGGTATTGAAACCGTGGTGGGGGGTGATGGTGAAACTTCGGTAGCTTCCAATATTGTTCTTTATTTTCATCAAACTGCTCCAAACGGCACCGGTGATATCAATTTCACCTTAATCATGACATTCAATGATGCTAAGCACTTCTTTACTCTTGAAACGGACAGAACTGGTTCTGATACTGAAATAGTGCAGGATTTCGGAACAGCGTATGAGCCGGCTACCGACATGAGATATATTCAAGAGGGCAATGGTATAGTAACGAAGATCGATGTTTCTGGATTACGGGATTTTACGGAAGCCAGACCTGATGTGGTAGTTAACTTCGCACAATTGACAATTGGACCACTGGAGTCAAGACCAACTATCAACGGAGAGCCACCACAGGAGTTGATTTTGTACTTAACTGATGATAGAAATACGTTGATTCCGGATGGAAATGCTTTCAGGGGTATTCAGCGCGATGGAGGTAATCAAATCGCAAGCTCAGCAACTATAACCTTGGATTATGATGCTGAAACTAATAGTTACTCAGGATCGGTGAGTTCATTCGTGCAGTCATATCATGCAGAGATTTTTCAACGAGATGAATGGGTATTGTTTACAGGTAATATGAATACTTCCCTAAATGGGATGGTATTAGACCCCAACAATATTGAACTCAAGATTTTCTTCTCCGAGCTCAAATAGTCGAGAAGATTGTTCATATTTACCTTATAATAAAAACTAAATCAGATGTGCGGAATAGTTGGTTATCTGGGCAAGAGGGAGGCATATCCCATAATTATTAAAGGGCTACAGCGACTAGAATACAGAGGTTATGATAGTACGGGTGTGGCTCTGTTGAACGGGGAGTTAAGTGTTTATAAGAAAAAGGGGAAAGTCTCGGAACTAAGAGAGACGTTAGCCGAAGATTCTTTGACCAGCAATATCGGAATAGGACACACCAGATGGGCTACTCATGGTGAACCGAATGACATAAACGCACATCCCCACCTTTCTCAATCTGGTAAACTAGCAATGATTCACAACGGGATCATTGAAAACTATGATTCCATTAAGACCGATTTACTGAAAAAAGGCTATTCATTTACCAGTGAAACAGATTCGGAAGTATTCATAAACTTCATTGAGGATATCTATCTGAACAATGATGTTGAATTGTCTGAAGCCGTACGACTCGCTTTGAACAAAGTAGTCGGTGCCTACGCTATAGCCATCATATCAAAGGATGATCCTGAGCTGTTAATAGCAGCAAGAAAGGGCAGCCCATTGGTGGTAGGTCTGGGTAAAGATGAGTTCTTTCTTGCTTCGGACGCCACCCCAATTATTGAGTATACCAATGAGGTTGTTTATTTGGAAGATCAGGAAATTGCGATTATCAAAAATCGAAACCTGACTATTAAGAGTATTGAAGATGTTGAGCTTACTCCGTACGTCCAAACCGTAGATATGGAATTGGAAGCAATTGAAAAAGGGGGATACGAACATTTCATGCTAAAAGAAATTTTTGAGCAACCCAAATCAATTGGCGATTGCTTAAGAGGAAGATTGAGGGCGAATGATGGCCAATTGGTCCTGGGAGGTATTCATGACTATGTCAACAAGATCATGAATGCCGATCGAATTCTAATTGTTGCCTGTGGCACATCATGGCATGCAGGGTTGGTCGCAGAATATATATTCGAAGAATTCTGTCGAATTCCTGTTGAAGTAGAATACGCTTCTGAATTCCGATACAGAAATCCAGTCGTGGGCGAAAAGGACGTATTGATTGCCATTTCTCAATCAGGAGAAACCGCGGATACTTTAGCGGCCATTGACCTGGCTAAATCAAAGGGCGCTACTATTTTAGGTGTCTGTAACGTGGTTGGTTCTTCAATTCCACGCATGACACATGCAGGGTCTTATACACATGCCGGTCCGGAAATTGGTGTAGCCAGTACGAAGGCATTTACGGCCCAAATTTCAGTCCTGACAATGATGGCTCTCATGATTGCAGAAAGAAAAGGAACCATTTCGGAAAGCCTACTTAGAAATTTGTTGGTTGAATTGGAGGCGGTACCTCAGAAGGTTGCCAAGGCATTGGATCTCAATCCTCAAATTGAATACATTTCAGAGCTATTCAAAGATGCTTCCAACTTCCTGTACTTAGGAAGAGGTTATAATTTCCCAGTTGCACTAGAGGGGGCTTTAAAGCTGAAAGAAATCTCCTATATCCATGCGGAGGGATATCCGGCTGCCGAAATGAAACATGGCCCTATTGCTCTTATTGATGAGAACATGCCGGTAGTTTTTATTGCTACCAGGGACAGTTCTTATGAGAAGATTGTCTCGAACATTCAGGAAGTAAAGGCCAGGAAGGGCAGGGTAATTGCAATAGTTTCTGAGGGGGATACGGAAGTAGCAAAGATGGCAGAATTTACCATTGAAGTACCACAAGCCCACGAGGCATTGATGCCGCTGATCTCCGTAGTTCCACTTCAGCTTCTTTCCTACCACATTGCCGTGATGAGAGGCTGTAATGTGGATCAACCGAGAAACCTGGCAAAGTCAGTAACAGTGGAATAGGTCACTGTTGAAGATAACTCTTCTTTAATAAGGGGCAGATCTTATATCGTTCGTCTTTAGTGTCTTCGTAGATAGCTTCAAGCAATTCGTAGACATGCGCAATGCCAATCTTTTCACTCCACTCAAAAGGGCCATGAGGATAGTTTGTTCCCAATTTCATTGCATTGTCGATATCTTCTACCGAGGCGGTTCCTTCTTGGAGTGTGAAGAAGGCTTCATTGATGATCATACAAATTACTCTTGGGGTCACCATTCCTACACGGTCTTCTACTAGTTGAAATTCGGTATCCAGCACTTGACAAATCGAATCCAATTGTTTCTCATTCGAGATGGTGCTAACCTCCAGTAACGACCTGTTCACAAAAGTCGGCAGGCCATTAAATCCAAAAAGTGTACAGGCAATTGAATCTTGATAATAGGCCAGTTCTGTTAATGTTATTTTTGGGCTATTGACAAATAGTATTCCCTGGTAATCATCATAGAATTCAAACTGAGTTGGATCGTCACCGAGATAAAAATCAAATACTATCTCTATTTCTTCCAATATTCCCGGGTCTGTAGGGTAGTCTTGATGGAAATGATACTCATTTTGTGCTTTGAATTTTTCCTGAAACTCAGCCAAGTTCCCTTCCGATCCGATAACCAGAATCTCCATAAATGATTAATTTGCCCAAAAATATCTAAATAATCAGAACACACCATGTCCAAGACAATAATCAATAGTTCAGATGCTCCTGCACCAATAGGCCCTTACAGTCAGGCGGTAAAAGCAGGCGATACGCTATTCGCATCAGGTCAGATTGCACTTGATGCGCATTCGGGTGAAATGATCAACGCTAATATCACAGAAGAAACTCATCAAGTAATGAAAAACCTGGATGCGGTTTTGAAAGCAGCTGGGATGTCCTTTGAGAATGTTGTCAAGTGTTCAATATTTATCAAAGACATGAATCAATTTGGAGCGATCAATGAAGCTTATGGCCTGTATTTTAAAGAAAACCCTCCTGCCAGGGAAACTGTTGAAGTGGCTCGTCTGCCGAAAGATGTGAATGTCGAGATTTCATGTATTGCTGTTGATTTATAATTACAATACCGAAGGATATTTTCTAATTTTGCGCACGAATTTGAGTTGAAATGAGCGTGAGAGTACGATTTGCACCTAGTCCCACTGGTGCACTACATATAGGAGGAGTCAGGACTGCCTTATACAATTATTTATATGCGAAAAAGAACGGAGGTTCTTTTATCCTTCGAATTGAAGACACTGACCAAAATAGATTTGTCGATGGAGCGGAGGAGTACATCCGAGAGTCTTTGAAGTGGTGTGGAGTAGAACCTGATGAAGGTGTGGAGCAGGGCGGAGAATTTGGTCCGTACAGGCAATCTGAAAGAAAGGAAATCTATCATAAGTACGCTCAAAAGCTGGTTGATGCAGGTAAAGCGTATTATGCTTTCGATACACCGGAGGAATTGGATGCAATGCGAGAGCGACTAAAAGAAGCGAGAGTTGCCAATCCTCAATATAACTCCATAACACGTACGCAGATGAAAAACTCTCTGACCTTGTCAGAGGAAGAAGTAAAGCAACGAATTGATTCTGGAGAACCCTACGTGATCAGGGCAAAATTACCTCGAAATGAGGAAGTTCGATTTAGAGATATTGTCAGGGATTGGGTGGTTGTTAACACTATAACGCTGGATGACAAAATTCTGATGAAGTCTGATGGTATGCCTACTTATCATCTGGCAAATATTGTTGATGACCATCTTATGCAAATTAGTCATGTAATTCGGGGTGAAGAATGGCTTCCATCCGCTCCGTTGCACGTTTTGCTGTATGACTTTTTTGGATGGGATCGTCCTGAATTTGCACATCTACCCTTACTGCTCAAACCTGATGGTAATGGGAAGCTGAGTAAGCGTGCTGCGGATAAGATGGGATTTCCAATTTTTCCCTTGAATTGGATTGATCCACAAACTCAAGAAGAGTCAATAGGTTTCAGAGAAAAGGGTTACCTACCTGAAGCGCTGATCAACTTCCTTGCGCTGTTGGGTTGGAATCCGGGCACTGAAGAAGAGCTTTTTTCTATGAGCGACCTGATCGAGAAATTTTCACTTGAACGTATCAATAAGGGTGGAGCTAAATTCGATATTGAAAAGGCAAAGTGGTTCAATCAACAATACATCAAGGAGAAGCCCAATAGTGTGTTGGTAGCTATGATGACTGAGCAACTAGAACTTACGGATCGTTCGATTGACATGGAAAGAGTGGTTCAAGCAATGAAGGAGCGAATTACGTTCGTTTCAGACATTAAGGAGTCTGGTAATTTCTTCTTTGAAGCTCCTTCAGAATATGATGAAAAAACGGCTAGAAAGCGTTGGACAACACAAGGAGTACAAGTCATCGAAAGCTTTGCTTCAGCTTTGGAAGAAATGAATGAGATTAATGGGGATGAGGCAAAATCTCTTTTAGTCACTATCTTGGAAAAAGACGAAGTGCCAATGGGCCGGGTGATGCCAGCAATTCGTCTTTCATTAACTGGACAAGGTGGAGGACCTGATTTAATGGAAATCATCAGTATTCTAGGGCCGGAAGAAAGTGCAGGCAGAATCAGAAGAGCGGTTGCGGCTCTAAGCGAATTTGTAAAAGATTGATCATGGCGAAAAAGAAAGACGAAAAGGGGAAAGACAAACCTAAAGTGAATAAGGAACTGGAGGGATTCGATATTAATATCGACTCTTTTGGCGAAATACAAAGCACTTTACCCATTGATAAGATCAACCAATTTCTGAATCAGAATGTGGAGGATAAGAAACTAAAAGATCGAGAAGATATCGATGAGTTGAAAGCTGATCAGTCAGATGATGACTCGGAAGAAGAGTCATCCTGATCATTCATTTCCGTCACCACTCTCCAAAGTGTTCCCAGCATCATCATGGCCAGTCCGGCAATAAGCATGACAGAGCGAATTTCGTTACTGATCAGTTGTTGGGGAATGTACCTTGAAAGCAGCACAATCAGGATCAATACCAAACCAGATACTGCAATAAGTCGATAAACCTTGGCCTTTCTTGTCATTTTGTTTTAACGCTTCGTCCTTATTTTAGGAAACAATGCCGGAACCTCGTTCTTATAATCCAGGTATTCCTGCCCGAATATGCCGATAAGTTTTTTTTCTTCCCACTTTATTCCCAGTGGCAGATATATCAACAAAGAAAGCAGACTGATGAAATTCACGAGAAGAGGATTATACAACACGTAACCAAGTACCAGAAGTAGGGTACCAGTGTATAAGGGATGTCTGACCCTGGATTGAATTCCATTAGTTTTAAGCGCTGAATTGGACTCTCTTTTAAATCCCATGAATTCTCTAAAGCTATAGTTCCTGAAAGCCCTTTTGATAATAAATATTCCATAAGCTGCGGTGAGTAATCCCAACCCAAATGTTACCGGGTTGGGGTAAATTATTAATGGGCTATAGATTACTGCCCCTAAAACAAGAACAACAGCGAGGCTGACCATTGAGAATAGGCTGTAGATCAAGCGGTAGAGCGTTGGATTCAGTCCTATCTTCGACTTCAAATATGTCGAAGCTAAAAGGCTATGGAGTCCGTAAAACAACATCCATGCCCCAAAGAAAATCAGGTGATCCATCAGCATGCTCAATGATAAGGAATATTTTTATAGCTTCGTCTCCAATGAACCGAATCGATCGTTTAACGGCAATACTTGTGCAGCTCCAAAGCAAAAAGGTGGTGACTGCCCAAGAAGTGGCTGATCGATTCGAAATAAGCCTCAGGACAGTCTATAGGGATATCAGAGCATTGGAAGAAGCAGGAATTCCCATTGGAGCCGAAGCCGGTAAGGGATACTTTATATTAGACGGGTATCACCTGCCACCAGTCATGTTTACCCAGGATGAGGCCAATGCCCTGGTACTTGGTTCGAAACTGATAGGAGGGCAAACCGATGAATCAGTGAAAAAGAATTTTGGGGAGGCCATGTATAAGATTAAATCAGTTTTAAAAGTGACGGAAAAAGAAGAATTGGAAAGGTTGGAATCGCAAATTCAGGTGACAAGTATCCCTACCCCTGAGAGTGATGATTTTCCGAACAATTTTTTGGCCAACATTCAAACTGCACTCGTTTCTTCTAACGTTTTGCGCTTTAAGTATTTCTCTAATTACACGGGTGATTTTAATATCAGGGATGTGGAACCGATAGGACTGGTGTTCTACGGCAACCATTGGCATTTACTGGCTTACTGCCGCATGCGAAAGGCTCCACGGGATTTTCGGGTTGACAGATTGGTGAAGTTGGAAGTGCTGGAAGAAAAGTTTGATCCTTCCGTTCGGCCAGCATTTCAGGATTTTATATTAGACATTATGCGAGGGACGGAATTGGAAGAAGTTGGGTTGAAGGTCAGGAAAGACATTGCCCGACTGTTAGGTGAAATGAAATACCAACAAGGCTTTGTCAGTCAAACCGAGGAAGGAGAGTATCTAATAATGAAGTTTTTGACCCCGACACTCGAATACTTTTCAAGGTGGCTGATGTCTCTTGGTGATGCTGCAACTGTGATTTACCCTGAAACGCTTAATGACCTCATGCGAAGGAATGTTCAGGAACTAAATGATCACTATTCTAAATAAGAATTTTTAATATCCCGATTTTCTACTGACATAGGGCTGTCACCTATCGGGTTTTACTTGCTCAAAATTTATCACAATGAGCAAAACTAAACCTATAAAAGAAGTCGTGGCTTATCGGATCAAGTCCGATCAAGTCGAACAGTTTCTACAAAACGGATTACCGGAAATGCGCCAGTGTGTAACTGGTTTCAAGGGATCTGGCTTGTACCAGAACTTTCAATCAGCGGATGATCCTCAACTATTTATCGACCTGGTGGAATGGGATAATCTCGAAAATGCTAAAAAAGCCGCCAAGTTAATGGAAGCACGAATGATGGCCGGTGAGATGCCAAATATGACAGCAGCTTTCGAAAAAATTGAGTTTTCTGGACATTTTAATTTACTGTCATGAGCAAGCTAGACTTAAGAAAAACAGAAAAGGAATACTATAAGGCCGGCTCGAAGCCAACCGAGGTAGAGTTGAGACCATATAATTATCTCATCGTGGAAGGAGTGGGAGCGCCAGAAGATGCGCATTTCCATAATGCTATCAATAGTCTCTATGGAATCGCCTATCCGCTAAAATTTTACTATAAGGAAAAAGGCAACGATTATGTGGTGCCAAAAATGGAAGGCCAATGGTGGGTCGAAGGTGAAGTGCCCTTTGAGGAACAAGAAAGATCCGCATGGCATTGGAAACTAATGATACCCCAACCTGATTTTGTGTCTGAAGATGATTTCCTGTCAGTATTGGCCTCTGCGAAAGAAAATGGGAAGATCAATGAGGGAATTGAGGTGAAGTTTGAATCAATTCATGAGGGTCGAGCCGTTCAAATTCTTCATTTAGGTTCTTACGACAACGAAAAAGAGAATATTGATAAAATTCTTGCTTACATAGAGGAAAACGAGTTACAGGTCAATGGGTACCATCATGAAATTTACATTTCTGATCCCACAAAGACACCGGTTGAGAAGTTGAAGACTATATTGCGTTACCCGGTAAAATGAGAAAGCTGAAACTCTATATCGCAATGTCGTTGGATGGAAAGATTGCCGGTCCTGATGGTGACGTAAGTTGGTTAGATGAAATACCCAACCCGGGTAAAACTGACTATGGCTATAGTCAGTTTTATCAAAGTGTAGACACAACGATCATGGGGAATTCCACCTATGCACTAATCAAGAATTTCAAAGGGCCTTTCCCATACCCCACCACAAAGAATTATGTGGCAAGTCGGAAGAGCGGGAAGGACAATGAACAAGTAAGCTTCACCAATGATCCGGTGACCTTGGTTCGAAAATTGAAAAACGAACCGGGAAAAGACATTTGGTTGATTGGGGGTGGCCAACTCAATACACTGCTTTGGAATGAAGGGCTGATCGATGAACTATTAATCTTTGTGATGCCTATTGTGTTAGGTGAGGGGATCGGTTTATTCGAGGCAATTCCCAAACAAGATCAATTAACTCTTGTGGATTCTGAGACCTATATTTCTGGTGTTGTACGTTTAACCTATTTAATAAAAAAGTAGATGGCGGAACTCTTAAAAGACCAATATTACCTATGGTCCTTCTATGAAAAGTTAGGGGGAGTTCTAAAAAGCCATCTACCTGACTTTGACGAAAAGGACTTCCTTGCTGAAGTCCGGAATCGAGATATTGTCACACAGGACTTGAAAACCAAGATGTATGAATCGGCCCGATTGATGCACCAATTTCTTCCTGAAGGCTTTAAACATCAGATTTCCGTAGTGACAGTGCTTGGACCTGAATTTGGCAGTCTGGAAGGTATGTTCCTACCTGCATGGGTCGAATTATTCGGCATTGAAAATCTGAGAGAATCGGTCGAAGCGCTGAAAAAGTTGACCCGATATTCTAGTTCCGAGTTTGCGATAAGACCCTTTATTGTTGAAGATAAGAAATATGTACTCTCGAAAATGTTACAATGGGCCGATGATAGGGACGAACATGTCAGACGTTTGTCTAGTGAAGGCTGTCGCCCACGTCTTCCCTGGGCTATGGCGTTGACCGACTTAAAGAAAGACCCGGAACCAATTCTGCCTATTTTGAATAAACTTAAGGAAGATGAGTCATTGTATGTAAGAAAAAGTGTGGCGAACAATATCAATGACATTACTAAAGACAATCCTGAAGTGGCCTTGGATTTGGTGGAGCGGTGGGGTTATGGAAAGCATCAACACACTGATTGGATTATCAAGCATGGGTTAAGAAGCTTGATTAAAGCCGGAGATCCGAGAGCCTTAAAATTGCTGGGTTTTGAAAAACCAAAAGTAAAAGTTGACCGCTTTAGTCTGAAGGAGCATAAGGTCAAAATGGGTGGAGAATTGGAGATGGAACTGACACTAGAGAATATTGGTCCTAAAGTCAATATCATGCTGGATTACGCGGTTCATTTCATGCGTGATAAAGGAAAGACAGGGAAGAAGGTATTTAAGTGGAAGAGCTTTGCTTTAGCTGCCAAGGAGCGTATTACACTGAGGAAATCACATTCGTTCAAAATCATCAATACCCGCAAATATTATCCTGGACAACATAAGGTGGAGGTTCAGATTAATGGAGAAGTTGTAACTTTCATGAAGTTCGACTTACTCGATAATTGAAAATCCTTCTCGCCCCGGATAAATTCAAAGGATCACTTTCCGCTCAGAAAGTGTGTGATGCCATGGCTTTAGGTATTCACCAATTTGATTCAAGCATTGAAATCATACGATGCCCGCTGGCCGATGGAGGTGAGGGTACGCTCGAGCTTCTCGAAACACATATGAGCCTGGAAAGGCAGTTCCTATTCGTCAAAGACCCATTGCTCCGGCCAATCGAATCCTACTACTTAAAAGGAGAAGGTGTCGCTTATATTGAAATGGCCAAAGCGTCAGGACTTGAGCTTTTAAGTTTACCGGAAAGAAACCCCTTAAACACCTCAACTTATGGTACTGGAGAGTTGATTCAACATGCAATTGACAGTGGGTGTAAAGAAATCAATTTGTGTGTAGGTGGGAGTGCCACCAACGATGGAGGAGTTGGTATGGCCTCAGTTCTAGGTTTTCAATTTAAGGTGGAAAAATCGGTCATTAATAATCCGACAGGGAGAGACTTACCGAGGATAACAGAAGTCATCCATTTTGACATACCACAAGACATCGGGGTTAATGTTCTATGTGATGTGGAAAATCCACTTTACGGTGAAAATGGAGCCGCTTTTGTCTATGCTGGTCAAAAAGGGGCCAGTCCAAAACAGATTGAAGAACTTGATACCGGACTTCGAAACTTAGCCCACGTGCTTGCCAATGGAAATGAGCATATCCCTGGAGCCGGAGCTGCCGGAGGACTGGGGTATGGTGCCATATCATTTTTAAATGCCCGGGTTAAGTCGGGTGTAGAATTCTTGATGGATAAGTCGGAATTGAATGCAAAGCTTCAAAAAGCCGATCTGGTCTTCACTGGAGAGGGGAGGTTGGACAGCCAATCGGCAAAAGGCAAAGTAATTTCGGGAGTCGTTAACAGGGCAAAAGAAGCAGACGTACCCGTGGCAATAATTTGTGGCCAACAACAGGATGCACATTCAATAGAGGCATCTATGATCAGGACGCTCGTTAATAACAAGACGTCAATTGAAATGGCAATCCACAATTCCTATGAGCTTCTAAAAGCCAGGGCATTTGAAATGATGGTAGAGTTGAAAACAACACTTTAGTAAAAATTGAGTATAATCGATCATGTCCTATACACCAGCTGCAAGGATTTGGAACAAGCTAGATAGGAGAGAACTGAGAGTGACCTATCTGGTTGGACTTTTTCTGACTATGATCGCAATCTTGGTGATGGTGCAGAACTATTTTAAGTATGCTCATCTAGGTGCGTTTTCAATTGGGTTAAGTCTGGTTTACAACCTGATTGTATATGCTACCTATGCGTCACTGACTCCCTTTATATTCAGATTCGGAGGGAAGTTTCCTATAGATAATTCTCCAATTTGGAAGAATATTATTGTGCATGTATTCTTGAGTATTGGCCTTGGGCTTGCCCATATGATTTTTTGCAATGTCCTGCTCTACAGTATTGATTTATCTTCTGCTATTATTTTTCCGCGTTTCATTACCAAGTACTTGACCAATGTAATCCATTTTCATTTGATCGCTTACTGGACAATCCTTTTGCTTCAAGCCTATAGAAAGACAGACGGAACTTCGAGTTCGGAGGAGTCAAAAGAAGTACTCGAACGATTGAAAGTGGAGAAAAATGGGCGAATTTATTGGATTGAACTTGATGATATTATTTGGATTCAGGCAATGGATCATTATCAGAAGGTGCATACTTCTGATGGCTACCATCTTATCGGTGGGTCGATGAAAGACTTGGAAGTGAGATTGCCGAGGGAATTGTTCAAAAGGATACATCGATCCTATATCATAAATATCTCCAAGATTGAATCCCTGACGAATGGACGAAAGGTAAAGGTGACCCTTACCAATGGTTTGGAATTGAGCGTTGGCAATTCCTACAAGGGTTCGATTCGCGAATTAATCTGATTCATTGGCGAAAAACTAACCGACTGCTTTTTTGATATTGTCTATAATCGAGCATGAGAAGACTCGGTTTCATTCTATTTACTTTTACTATTCTTCCAAGCGCCTGCGGTCCTGACAAAAAGCTAAGCGATGATGCTATGCACTATTTGGACCTGGCCGAACAAACTGCCTCATGGCTGTTGAATCAAAGGGATTTGAATGGAGAACGACCTGTATGGCCCGATTTGATCCAGGAGCCTGAACAGATGTCGCTGTCATTATCGAACGGATTGTCTGGGAAGATGATGTTTCTTCTTGAATTATTTAAGACAACAAAAAAGAACAAATACAAAGAGGAATTGATTTTTTGGGCGGATTACCTCAGAGAGAACCTGCCTGACTCTGCTGGAACTGCGTTATGGCCCTTTAGTCCCTATGGTGCAATTTGTGGTTCAGGATTCGCACTTGTTGAAACGTATAAAGTAACCAACGACCCAAGATATAAACAGGGTGCAGAGGAAATCCTGGATCTAATTGAACGGAACGCAAAGAATAAAACGGATACCGTCTCCTGGGACCTAGGGAACGATACTCTCTCAGGGCTATCAGGTACAGGGTTATTCTTGTTGTACATGTCTCAAGAACTCAAAGAGGACAGCGCCTTGCAACTTGCCATTTCTGCTGGAAAAACTTTGATTGACCGAGCAATCAAAACAGAAAATGGCTGGACTTGGAAAAGAGGGCAGGACAGCCGCTTCATCCTACCTAATTTCTCACATGGTGCAGCCGGTATTGGTTACTTTTTCGCAAGATTATATGAAGCAACGAACGAACAAGAATTTTTGAAGGCTGCATTAGCATCTGTCAGATATCTCGATTCCGTTGCGCATACCGAGAACGGAACCTATTTGATTCCCTATGGCTTCCCTGATCCCGGCTGGAGGCGTCCTTATGATATTGGTTGGGCCCATGGCCCTGCAGGGGTGGCTCGCCTCTTTTATCAAATGCACAAGGTGACCGGAGAAGAGCACTGGCTGGATAGAATTGACAAATGCCTGAACGGAATTCTGCTAAGCAATCCCCTGGCTGAGGTGGATTCCCTTTTTGGAGGTCAAGAATTTGATATTGATCAACGATTCGGACTCGCAAGTGCAGGCACTTTCGCCTTCGATATTTACTCCAAAACCAAGAAAGCGGAGTGCCTCGAATTTGGACAAAGTATTTCCGGCTATATTTTCAGTAAAGCAACTTTGGAAGGTGGTCCACATTGGACTTTCGAGCCATTTGGTTTTATGCAAAGTCCCCATGACGAGGTGACCTTTACGGGATATTTCTATGGGGCTGCCGGAATTGGAACGTTGTTTTTGAGGGCTTTTCATTCAATTCAAGGAACACCTCCCAACGTATACTTTGTAGATGACCCATACGGCCCCAACTAAGCTCGGAAGTAAAGCTGTTTTAAAGAGGAGATTTATTTATTTTGTGCCATGAGTCTCCTAAAGATTGGGATTATCAAAGAAGGCAAAGTGCCTATTGACAGAAGAGTCCCTCTAACCCCAGAACAATGTGCTGAAATTCTCTCCGATTATGGCAATGTTTCGATTAAATGTCAATCGAGTGATATCAGGTGTTTTACCGATGATGATTATCGCTCTCAAGGAATAGACGTGGTCGATGATATTTCGGATTGTGATGTGATATTGGGGGTAAAAGAGGTTCCAATTCCTATGTTAATGGATGGGAAAACACATTTTTTCTTTTCCCATACCATAAAGGCCCAGGAATATAATCGCGGTCTTCTACAGGAAATTGTTCAAAAGAAAATACGACTTATTGATTGGGAATGCCTTACAAACAAAGAGGGACAGCGCTTGATTGCCTTTGGTAGGTACGCGGGTATTGTAGGGGCCTATAACGCCATTTGGACTTTTGGAAAGCGATATCGATTATTTGATATACGAAGGGCTCATGAATGCTTTGATATGGCCGATATGCAGACGGAGTATGCTAAGGTTAAGCTTCCACCAATTAAAATTGCTTTGACTGGTGGGGGTAGAGTTTCCAAGGGAGCAATGGAAGTTCTTAATGGAATGGGAATCAGAAAGGTTAGTCCGGCCGAATTTGTGAATGAGTATTTTGATGGTCCTGTATTCACCCAATTGAATACCCGAGATTATAATAAGAAGTCAGATGGTAGCCCTTTTGATAGGGAAGAATTTTATGCTGATCCGTCAGGTTACGTTTCGGATTTTGGTCAATACGCGAGAAAAGCGGATATATTGATTGCAGGGGCTTTTTGGGATCCCGCTGCCCCGGTACTTTTCACCAGGGAAGATGTTCTAAATCCCGATTTCAAACTTAGGGTAATTGGAGATATCACCTGTGATATTGAAGGTTCCATTCCTTCGACCAAGCAGCCAAGCACGATTGATAGTCCAATCTATGATTTCAACCCCAGTAATGACAAAGTAGAAGCTCCATTGTCTGATGAGGGAAATATCACGGTTATGGCAGTAGACAACCTGCCTTGCGAATTGCCGCGGAATGCATCAGAGGATTTCGGTAAGGAATTTCTGACGCATATTTTGCCCAACCTTGTGGGTGAAGACAAAGATGCCATCATAAAAAGAGCTACAATCACCGACAATGGGTCATTGACAGAGGGCTATGCCTATTTACAATCATTTGTGGATGGAGATTAATCGATATATCGAGCATACCAATCTTAGACCTCAGATTACTGCAAATGATGTCGATCAGCTTGTGTCTGAAGCTTTGGAATACCAATTTGTGGGAGTCTGCGTTCCTCCGTTTTGGGTGAAAAAGGCATCCCGCGATCTAAAGGAATCGGATATCCAATTGGTCACGGTCATAGGCTTTCCCCTGGGCTACCAGATGACCGAAACTAAAATAAAGGAGATTGAAATGGCCATAGGAAATGATGCCAATGAGCTGGATATTGTCATGAATGTCTCATCCTTCAAAACCGGATTGCCCTGGACAAAAATTGAACTTGCTAAGTGCGCATCTGTCATTCATGAAGCCGGTTGTTTGATGAAAGTAATTATTGAAACGGCATATCTAAGTGATGAGGAGATTCTCACGGCTTCCAAACTTTGTGCTGACGCTGGGACCGATTTCGTGAAAACTTCAACCGGGTTTGCGACAAGTGGTGCACAAGCCGAACATATTAAGCTTATGAGAAAAGCAACACCCTCAAATGTTGGCATAAAGGCATCAGGAGGAATCAAGACCTTGAATTCCGCTCTTAAGATGATTGAATCGGGAGCCGATCGAATTGGGACTTCATCAGGAGTTCAAATTATGCATGAAGCAAATGAAGCATCTTAAGATAAGGGTTTTTGGTCGTGTGCAGGGTGTGTTCTTTAGAGCGAGTACGAAGAATAAGGCCCTTGAGTTGGGGTTGAGCGGATGGTGCAGAAACGAACCTAATGGTTCAGTATATATTGAAGTGGAAGGGTCTGATGCCAGTGCTCAGGAATTTATAACCTGGTGCCAAATTGGACCTGATCTGGCCAGCGTTGCCTCCGTTGAAGTCAATGAAGGAGAGGTAAGTGGGTTTGAGAATTTTGAAATCAGAAGATTCTAGGCTGTTGCCTTGGTGTACTTTTGAATCCCCTTGTATTTGTAGAGCTTAAGACCAAAATGCTCATATACACATATTTTAAGCCTGTTTTGTGAAAGTTCGATCCTTTTATCAGGGGAGTAATAAACAGATAATTCAAGGCCCGCAACAATGAAGTTCGACTTAGCCGACAACCCATCAATGTACTGAATGAATTCTTCCTTCCAGTCTACAAGATAGGTCTCATAATGACTGCGACCGTCAAACAGTAACTCCAATTGATTATCTCCAATTTTATAACGATAGATACCACAGAGAATGTCATAAAACTCGTCAAATAGGGATAAATGAATGGGCTGATAACCATTTATCAGAGCAGTGGTGTCATCTTCTAATTTCAGAGGATTAAAGTGGGTAAAATAAGCTTCTTTGATTTTTTCAATGAGAGTCGCCTCCAACTCAAGCCTCAAATCTTGTTGGGCTTGTTTCAAAATGTAGTTCTTATCCAGCAGGAACAAACGATCGCTCACTGAGACGAATTTTTGCAAAATTACTAATTTCTATTTGTAAAACGCGATTATAGAACAGGATACTCATTATCGAGCTGCTGAGGCGTTCACAATTCTGCTAAAGAAAATACCATTCATCATCAGCTTATTGGTGCCATACCAGAATGCTCTGAAGTTAGGATTGTCTACTAATGAAACGACTCTTCCCCTACCCATTGCACTGACTCTGACAGTTGATGTACCTTTAATTGCCTCCAGATTTTCTCCTGAAATATAGCCGCTAAGAAGTGGAGAGTCCGTATATCTTCCCGGATTAGAATACAAGTTGGTTGAAGCTTCAATCATAGTATTACCACGTCTGAATGTTGGAAGTTCTTTTTTATAATAACCGAATGCCATGGGGTGACTCAGTTCGAGCTCACTCATAAACACACCACCGGGGATGAATTGAGCGCGCTGAAAGTTGGAGATTTGGTCATAGGGTACTTCAGAACCATCAGGTCTTTCCGCAGACTTAAATTGCAGGTTTGTAAATTTATTGCTGGAAAGCCAGCGTACGGCATTGGTGGTACCTATAATGGTACCCCCATTTCTAACCCACTGCTTCAAATTTTCAATACCTGAGTCACTCATGCCAACCCCTCCGGTCATGATAATTGTATTGTATCGATTGATGACAGACGAACCCAATCTGCCTGCGGGCAGTTTCGTGACATGCATTTGCATTCTTGTATCAAGCAAGTGCCAAATTTCACCAGCGTCATAACTACTACCAGATTCAACAACAAGGGCGATTTTAGGCAATTCGAGAGGAGAAAATGAATTACTTCCCAAAGAGACACTTCCAGTCATCCCCGTTGGCATAGCGTAGACATCGATTCCATCTTCTGACGCTATTCTTTGCATTTCCTGGTAAATCTCCTTTGAGTTTAGGTTTTGATTGGCTACCGGAACCAAAATTGTCCCATAGTCAAATTCGCGTTCCTCATCTTCTTCGTAGGCTGAGAACTTCTTGGTGGCGGTTTTTAATCTTAGTCCTTTAGAGAGTAAACGGTTTGCCGCTCTTGGTGCGAAATATCCATGCCATTCAAAGGCATACGCGTAATTGCTTTCTCCACCAGTGATGGTGCCTTGCGGAAATTCAAGCTCTTCCACCTTTTCGCCCAGTTGATTGCCTCCATAGTCCCTACCGCTCATTTCTTTATACTCAAGGTTGAAGGCAAGCGGATAGGTCCAACCTGAAATATCGTAAAACAGACTATCTTCAAAATCAATCCGCTTCTCGAACATTGCCTTTATGATCTTATAATTGCGCTGTTTTAACGGAACGATGTAACTATTGTCCTGAGCGTACTCCTCACCGTCTAACCTGATTCTTCTTGACGGTCGATAAAAGTCGATTTCCTGCCTATTGAGTATATCTGCCAGGTGATACGATCTGACAGGGTCCTTTTCTGCTTTGAAGATATACGCCTTAACATCATCACTGTTGGCGTCACGGATTACCTGATTGTAAAAATCCTTCTGGTAATTCAAGAGCTCTTCACGCATTTCTACGGCCGCCTTCCAAGTAGATAATGCTGCAGTAAATTGATTGCGAATGGTAAAAGGAAATCTTAGGATTCCATTGGCACTCTCTTGCGCGTGTCCTCGAGAACTCGCTTGTTCAAATAAGATTCCAACGGCTCCGTTGATATCCGGAAACGTAGAACCCTTTCCATAATAGAAGTCATCGTAGCCCTCTTTGGTGTAGTAGAGAGAACCAAGATTATCAAGTGCTGCAGCGTGATAAGTACCTACCTTTTCAGTGAGTTCCTGATTAAGTTTTGGGGTCAATGGATGCGTCCTGGCAGGAACCCCTGGCTGAAAAAAGAAGGTAGAATTCGTTCCCATCTCATGGTGATCAGTCAGAATATTTGGTTTCCACTCATGAAACTTAACGATTCGATTTTGAGATTCTGGTTGCTGTACTGGCAGCCAATCCCTATTCAGATCGAACCAATAGTGATTGGTCCTTCCCCTTGGCCAAACCTCACTATATTCCCGGTCATTTGGGTCAGGGTTAATGTTCTTGCTCTTGTGCATATTGGCCCAGGTTGAGAATCGTGTGAGACCGTCAGGGTTCATCGAAGGGTCAAGGAGGACCACTGTATTTCTGAGTGCCTCTTCGATCAACGCACCCTGGGCGGCAGCCATGTAATAGGCTACAGCCAATGCGGCATTGGACCCACTGGATTCATTGCCGTGGATACTGAAACCCATATAAACCACAGAAGGCATAGTGGATAGATCGAGCTTATCAGATTCATTCGGGTAGGTAAGCCAGACATGGTCTGTTCTGATTTTATTAATGTTTTGATGATTATTGGGGGAGGTAATCGTCAAGACAATTTGAGGTCTGTCTTCGTGAGTTGTACCTATCTCTTCAATAGTGATTCGATCCGATGCAGAAGCCAGAGCTCTCATGTAATACACCAACTTGTCATGTGTGATGTGCCATTCGCCTACTTCATGTCCAATCACCGACTTTGGAGTAGGAATGTTGGGATCGTAGGTGACATCCTGGGGTAGGTAGTAGGATAAATCCACCTGAGCATGAATCGGATTCGTCAGAATCAAAGTAAGCATCACCACGAGCAAGCGAACAAATATCTTCATTTTGGCTATTACTGAGTTTTTTTCAAGACGGTTAATATAGTTAATCCGCCCCTTGATTCAAACTGAGAATTCGCAAGGATAAAGGTCAATAAAGACAAGATTATTTGACATATATTTTTTAGATTTGGTTACCCAAGTGCAGAATTAATTTTTTCTTTCACCTGCTTTTTGATACGCTTATCAGGTATAATGTGAATGCCATTTTGGATTGTTTTGTAGCTCGGTTTCCCTTAAGACTTACCGTTATTTTAGTAGCAAAATCAGTGGGCTAATTGTCTGTATTTAAGGCGATTTACAGTATAATCTATGGTATGTTAAGGTAAGATTAACATAGGGTGCCATTCATATCAGAATGATAACATTTGTCTGAAAGTCACGACATCATGTTCTCTTAGTTTTGTTTAAGAATTGGTGAGGACACTACTCTATTAATGAATTACGAACAATTAACCATTTAAATTTTTATTATGAGGAAACATCTACTTGTCCTTGTGACATTTGTGTTTGCTTTAACCTCCGCTTTTGCACAAAGTGGGAATGTTAAAGGAAGACTGCTTGATGCAGACAATGGCGAAGGCGTCTTTGGAGCTTCCATATTTGTTGTGGGAACTACAAAGGGTGCCGTTTCTGATGTTGACGGAAACTTCAGAATTGGCGGACTCTCAGGTGAAGTCACTTTGAGAATCAGCTACATTGGTTACGAAACCATTGAAATGACCAGAACCGTTTCTGGTGAAACAGATTTAGGCGATATCCAAATGACACCAACTGCGATTGGCTTGGATATGGTCGAAGTAATTGCTTCTGTAGCAATCGATCGTAAGACTCCTGTTGCCATCGCAACTGTAGGAGAAGCTCAGATTCTTGAAAGAGCAAGTAACCAGGAATTCCCTGAATTGCTCAAGGCCACTCCTGGTGTTTATGCTACTAAAGCCGGTGGAGGTTATGGAGATTCAAGAATCAACCTTCGTGGATTTAACTCTACCAATGTTGCCGTATTGATCAACGGTGTTCCTGTAAATGATATGGAGAATGGAAGAGTGTACTGGTCCAACTGGGCAGGTTTGACTGACGTGACTCGCTCTATGCAGGTACAGAGAGGTCTTGGAGCTTCTAAAGTGGCGGTGCCTTCAATTGGAGGAACAATCAACATTTTGACTAAAACCACTGATGCTTCCAAAGGAGGTAATGTTTCTTTTTCAACTGGTAACAACGGATATAGCAAGACTTCTTTTGCCGTATCTACAGGATTGACGGAAACCAATTGGGCCGTTACACTTTCGGCAGCCAAAGTCTCAGGAGAAGGCTTTGTAGATGGAACATGGTTTGAAGGGTATAACTATTTCTTCAATGTAACTAAGCAAATTAATGATTCTCACACCTTATCATTGACCGGTTTTGGCGCTCCTCAGGAGCACGGACAGCGCCAGTCACAAGCAAGCATTGACTACTGGAGAAATGCCCCTGACGCTCTTACTTTTAACCCTGATTATGGGATTTTGAATGGAGAGATTCTTTCTGTGGAGGACAACTTCTACCATAAGCCTCAGTTCTCTTTGAACCACTACTGGGATATCAATGATAAGTCTGATTTATCAACAGCATTCTACCTATCTACCGGTACTGGTGGAGGAGGAGGAAACCTTGGTTTCTCAAACGCTTCTGCACCTAGAATTGCCGGCACATATAGCCCGATTGACTTTAACGCATTGATCGCTCAAAACCAGGCGAATCAGGATGGAAGTGCGAGCGTAGCGTTAAGAGCTTCAAGAAACGATCATACCTGGTTGGGTATGTTGAGTACTTACTCTAATGACCTGAATGAGAATCTAACGCTTCTTTTAGGAGCAGATTTGAGATGGTACAAAGGTGAGCACTTCCGTGAAATCACCAACCTCCTGGGTGCTGACTACTACATCGACAACTCTGATATCAATAATCCAAATGCGATTACGCGTGTTGGAGATAAGTACAGTTACCATAATGATGGTATCGTGAATTGGACAGGAGCTTTTGGTCAGTTGGAGTATTCTAAAGACAAATTAGCTGCATTCTTCTCAGGAGCTGTTTCGAATACCGGATACAAAAGAGTTGACTACTTTAACTACTTGGATAGTGATCCTAACCAGACTACTGATTTCCAGAACTTCTTTGGATTCCAGGCAAAGGGTGGTGCTAACTACAACTTGACTGACAATCACAATATTTTCGCGAACATTGGCTATTTCGAAAAGGCACCAATTTTTGACAATGTTTTCTTGAACTTTGCCAATGACATCAACCCGGATGCCGAAAATGAAAAGATTGCGAGTTATGAGTTGGGATACGGGTACAGAGGATCAAACTTCTCTGCGAACGTGAACCTTTACAGAACTCAGTGGAAAGACAGAGCATTCATCCGCTCAATTCCTAACAACTCAGGTGACGATATCATTGCTAACCTCAAAGGAGTTAACGCGATTCACCAGGGGCTTGAGATTGATTTTGTTTACCAACCAGCTTCTAATTTGAAAGTAACTGGTATGATGTCTTTTGGGGATTGGGAATGGCAGAACGATCTTAGAAACGTAGAAATTTTTGATGGCCAAACCAGAGTGGATGGTCCATTTGATCTTGCCATCGCAGGATTGAAGGTGGGTGATGCCGCTCAGACCACTATGGCGTTTAGCTTTGAATATTTCATTGTTCCTGACGTGAAGGTTTCTGTTGACTGGAACTATTATGATAATCTATATGCCCAATTTGACCCGCTTACTAGAAGATCTACCGATTTGGGTCTTGGGACAGGTCCTCAGCCATGGAAAGTGCCTAGCTTCACTACTATGGATTTGAGATTGAAATATGATTTCAATATTGGAGGATTCGATGCTTCACTATTTGGTAACGTGAATAACCTCTTCAATGAGGAGTACATTGCGGATGCTACTGACGGACAGAATAATGATGCTGCTACGGCAAGCGTTTGGTTTGGTCAGGGCAGAACCTGGACAGGTGGAGTTAGAATCAGATTTTAATCAATAAGACATTATATATCATGAAATTTAAAAATTACTTACGATACGCAGCGGCCCTATTGGCACTTGTGATGGTGTCTTGTGATCCGCTAGAGGATGTGTTTACCGAGTTGGATGAAGCAGCAAGCGATAAAATTGTGGCAGACCTCAACATTACGTTGACTGATGACGACTATGAAGTGGCAGATGATGCCTGTAGTTGTGCTCGTTTTGGCAACTTCAGTAGCTTGGACGATGTAAAAGCAGGTGTTCCAGCTGTACTGAATAACAACTATCCCCATCTTGGTGATGGTTCTTCAGCCATAGTAAACTATGAATTCTATAATGGGAGCTCTCCGGATTTGAGGAGAGATCAATTCATCTTCACAGTTACTGAAGCTGAATATGACGCTCTTGGATTCGGATTTGGCAACTTCAGCAATCTTTCAAGAGATATTCCAATCTATGCTGCCTTCAAAGAAGAGGGTAGAGATGGTCAGTACATGGATATCACACACGATTTCTGGACTGGAAGTACGGTGGTAGAAATGACCTCCAGAGCCGTATATACTGTGGCTTATGGCTGGCAATGGACTTTTATCCTTCCGGATGATGCTTATGGTGACTTCTTTAATGAAAGTGGAATTGATTTTAGTTCAAGCTCTGAGGGAAGGGAGAAGATGCCTGTTTACCTAAATGAGTTTATGTCGCGATTTGTTGACGAAGGATCAGTTCTTGTTGCTCAATATAACCATGATGATAACAACGAAGGGCCAACACCTGATGTTGGGTTGTATATTTTCAGCGGAGGTGAATGGTTGCTTTACAATGACCACTTCCAGATTAGCAATGAATCATTGAGCTTTGGACACGATGGCACCACTTGGGTACCAGACAATACCATCAAATACACTGTTACAGCCGCTGACTATACAGCAATTGCAGCACAGTATGCAGGTACTCCAAATGGGGATAACCTGGCCAGGTTTGGCAATTTCAACAGACAAGGCGGGGGTACTCACTGGTCTGACGAAGCGATTATTGAGGCTCTGGGCTGGTTATTGGAAAATGGAAATTTCGTTAATGAAGAAGGTCAGAAGTATTTGATTACTACTGCCGGATATAACGGAGCCAATATTACGGAAGTGTGGAGTTTGATCCGTACTAGCGGTGCTTGGGTCTTGAACAACTAAGAATTACCTCATAATTGAAAAGGCCCGTTCATGTGAGTGAACGGGCCTTTTTGTGCCTTTTTTGTGCTAAAACCTTGAAAGAGAACAAAATCTGTGTTTCTTGTGTTTGACTTTCGCATGAAAAAGCACAGAATAGCTTCTAAATTTCGACTCAGACTCCTGATCTGCTTGCTGACATTCGGGGTTCTATTTTCCTGTTCAAATCCCGACTCAAAACAGGATCACGAAGAAACAACTATCAAGGCTATTCCTCCAATTGCATTTGACTTTGATCAAATTAGAGAAAGAGGAACGCTCAAAGCGGTTCTCGACAATAGTTCTACCGGTTACTTCATTTATAAGGGGCAACCCATGGGGTATGAATATGACCTGCTTTCCAGGATGGCCAAAGATCTTGATATTAAGCTTGAGATTACTCTGACTGCCGATATCGAGGAAGCATTCCTTATGCTGAATCGCGGAGAAGCTGATATTATGGCTTATCACCTTACCGTCACCAAGGAGAGAGCAGAACACGTCAGCTTTACTAAAGAACACAACGAGGTGAGGCAAGTACTCATTCAACGTTTACCTGAGAGCTGGCGCCAAATGAAAGAGCACGAGATTGAAGCATCATTGGTAAGAAATCCGCTTGATCTTGAGGGTAAAACAGTTCATACCCGAAGAGGGTCCGCGTTTGCCTCCAGGCTGAAGAATCTTTCTGATGAGATTGGAGGGGAAATTGAAATTGTAGAAACCGAAGGAGAAATAGATACCGAAGTGCTGATAAAACGTGTGGTCGATGGCGAAATAGACTATACTGTGGCAGACGAAGATGTGGGTATGATCAATGCAACGTACTATACAAACATCGATGCAAAAACAGAAATTAGTTTCCCTCAAAAAATCGCCTGGGCCGTACGGAAAAATGCCCCTGAGTTGCTGTCGTCTGTTAATTCCTGGTTAGGTAAGATTAAAGGCACCCCAGATTTTAATGTAATCTACAATCGTTATTTCAAGTATGCGAAATCACAGCGTCTTAGAGCAAGAAGCGATTACAGCTCTTTGGGTGGTGGCCGCATTTCTCCTTATGATGAAGAGTTGAAACAAGCCGGTAGGGAGTTGGATATGGATTGGATATTATTGGCCAGTCAAATGTACCAAGAATCAAAATTTGACCCCAATGTTAAATCGTGGGCGGGAGCTATGGGATTGATGCAGTTGACATCGGCATCTGTCGAACAGTATCAAGTAGAAGATCCCTTCGACCCAGCAGAAAACATTAAGGCTGGAATACGATTTATTCAGTGGTTGGAAAAGTATTGGGAAGACAAAGTTGAAGATCAAGAAGAACGCCTCAAATTTGTTCTGGCAAGCTATAATGTGGGGCAAGGGCACGTCATGGATGCCTACAGGCTTACCCAAAAATATGATGGGAATCCGCAAGTCTGGGAGGATGTTGCCTTTTATCTTGAAGCAAAATCGAATTCAAAATACTACAACGATCCAGTGGTTCAGTATGGCTACTGCCGAGGTAGAGAACCTGTCAATTATGTAGCGGAGATCCTAGATCGATACGAGCAATACAAGCTTTTCTATTCTCAGCCTGAAGGAGCAGATTCATTGAAAGTCACTTCATCGAGTGATTGATCATTTGAAATTGTCCACCATTATTTTTGCAGATAGCAGACACATAGGTATGCCTCCTCCGGGATGAACACTACCCCCACAGAAATAGAGATGTTCAATGTCCTTTGAAAAATTCGGATGTCTCAGAAATGCTGAGTATTTGCTATTTGAACTATTGCCGTATAAGGCTCCTTGCCATGAGGAAGTTAGGGCTTCGATCGATCTTGGCTCGAGTATGTCCTCAACTTCTATCAAGGACTCAATATCCGTCTTTAGATGTGCCGAAAGCTTGCGAAGAATATTGACTCTGGATTTCTCTATGATTGTATCCCAGTCTTGTCCTGAATTGTTTGGAACATTGATCATAGTAAACCAGTTCTGACAACCTTCCGGAGCATCGTCCGGTTTATGAGTAGATGTAATGTTCAAATAGACTGTAGGATCGTCCGAAACTGACCCTTCATTGAAAATATGGTCAAATTCGTCTTTATAATCCTTGGAGAAAAAGATATTATGAAGGTCCAATTCCTTGAATTCTTTGCGTATTCCCCAATAGAAGATCAAAGCTGAACTAGACTTCTCCTGATTCAGAAGCCTTGTAGGGTGTTTTTGATCCTGGAGTAACCTCTTGTAGGTTGCCACCATATCCATGTTGCTGACCACACGGTCGGCAATGTGAAATCCCATAGGGGTATTTACCCCTTTAGCAGCACCTTTATGCAAGACAATCTTGTCAACTGGCGTGTTAAAGTGGAAGTTCACGCCTACTTTTTTAGCCAGTTCATACAACGATTGACTAATAGAGTTCATCCCTTTCAATGGGAAATAAGCACCACGACCCAACTCAAGGTGCGGAATGATATTCATCGTTGCTGGAGTTTGAAAAGGGTCGGAGCCATTGTAAGTAGCGTACCGATCAAAAAGTTGAACTGTCTTGGAATTCTTGAACCTTGACTTGTTGGCTTGATGCATAGTTCGATTAAAATCAAACTTCCCAAATTTTGCCAATGACTTAAGAGCCGCTCCATTTATCCATGTGCCCAGCTTATGCAATGAACGTTGCATAAATAATGGCTCTAAATTATCATATAAGTATTCACTTTTTTGAAGTGCTTTCGTTATGTTGATCGTAGGCTCGTCTAGTTTTGTGTGGACCTCCTCCACAAATTTATCTACTTCGGCATAGGCTTTCACATGAGTACCATCAGCATAGAAGTATTGGCAGGTAGTGTCAAGTTTTTTGTATTGGAAATGGTCATCAACTCTTTCACCGGAAAGGGCAAATAGGTCTTCAACATGTTCCGGGAGAGTGAATAAAGATGGGCCTGCATCAAATCGGTAATCACCTAATCTGATCTCAGAGAGTTTTCCACCTGGACGATCGTTCGATTCAAAAACCGTGACAATATAGCCCTTGTTAGCAAGCCTAATGGAAGCCGCCAACCCTGCAATACCTGAACCTATAACAATGACCGATTTAGCCATATACAATCACATACAACTTAGAGGATGATGACGGGGTTGAGGTAGGTAGCCTGAATTCCAGACTAAAAATGTGCCTCAAATGTGATAATTCCAAGCAATACCGAAAGAAAAGAATGTATTTACATACAATATAATGTTGTTTGTATCAGGGTCATCAGCTACTAAAGAGACAGTAAATCAGTTGATTATGGCAGATAATTCCTGTGATATAACTCTTTCCAATTTTGTATTGAAGGAGTCAAACTGTCTTCGGGCTATATTATAATTATCACGATGAGTGGTGGTTGGATCAGAAGTTGTTCCAAAATTTACTCTACCTGCTCGTCTTGCTCTACTACTTATTGACGGATCCATTAATTCCGCATAGTCTGCCTTGATTCTTTCACCATTTAACTCGATATCCATAGCAAGAAACTTCTGCCTTAAATCATAGATTGCCTTGAGTCTGGCTGCATCCTCAGATTGATTGTTTACGGCATTTGACCTAACTCTGGATAAGCTTGCTAGCGCATCCTGAATTTTTCGGTTGGCTTCGGAAATCTCAAGGTTTAGTTGACTCACTTGGATTTGAAAGTCTAAAAGAGCCTTTCGGTCGTTTGCTGGCAATGTGGTATTCCCCAAGGCTTTGACCTCAAATGACTGACTTCCTTCGAAGTTGGTCCAGACTCCATTCTCTAGTTTTGAAATCGACACTGAATACGTACCTGGAACAACCATCGGACCGGATGACCTACCTAAAGGGCTGCCTTCTCTAAAGCCAAATTGTCTTAAATCCCATGCCACACGATGCAGTCCTTTGGAGGATGGCCCCGTGAACCTTCTTACCAAGTTTCCCTGAGCATCTTCAATTGTAAGCACAATCGCAGACCTTTGTTCGTTCTTTTCTTCGGTCAACTCTTCCCAGCTCGGGTAACCTACGGGTTGATTGTTTCTCACCTTATTGGCTTCTTCTCGGATTCGTGCTTGCCTCTTTGACCGTAATGAAGAATTCAGGCGGTAAGTAATAATAGCTCCATAAGTCGGATTTGGAGAGGTAAAATAGGAGTGCCCCAAAGAACCTCGACCATCTGTATTAGCGAAATTGTATTGTAATGCGTCAGAAACAGGGAAAATGTGAGCTTCCTTATTCATTACTTCGGCTGTTATATTTCTTAAGGGTGTATAATCATCAAGGATGAAAAAGCCTCGCCCGAAGGATGCAGCGACAAGGTCATTCTCTCTTCTTTGAATTTCTAAATCTCGAATAGGAATGGTTGGGACACGATTGAATTTATTCCAACTATCTCCTTCGTTTAATGAATAATAAAGCCCAAATTCAGTACCGGCAAAAAGAAGGTTGGCATTTTCGTGATCTTGTACTACTGACCATATGAAGTCTTTTTCTGGGAAACCATTAATTATGGATGTCCATGAATTTCCTTTATCAGTACTCTTGAAAAGATAAGGACTGAAGTCCCCATATTTATGGTTGTTGAAGCTGATATAAATCGTATTCACATCATGTCTTGATGCATAGACATCAGTGATATATGCGGTAGAGGGAAGTCCAGGGAAACTGTCAATTCTTCTCCAGGTTTGGCCTTCATCTTCGGTGATTTGCAGTAAACCGTCATCGGTTCCGGCAAGCAAGAACCCCTCTTGAATCGGAGATTCGTCCAGAGCTACAATAGTTCCCAAAGGTGATGTAAATACATTTTTGAAGATGGCATCTACTCCCCAAACTCTTCCCATCACTTCCTTGGCATTGCGGTCTTCTTGTTTAGTAAGGTCATCTGAAATTCTGGTCCAGGTGTTGGCATGATCTTCAGTCTTGAATACTTTGTTGGCCGCATAATACATGCGTTTTGGGTTGTGGGGACTTACGATTAACGGTGCATCCCAATTCCACCTTAATGTGGGCTCTCCTTCTGCAGGTTGTGGCTGAATGTCTACTCTCTCTCCACTTTTTCTATCGAAGCGAACAATGCCGGCATACTGAGACATAGTGTAAACGATATCCGGGTTGGTAGGATCCACTCTTACCTGAAACCCATCTCCTCCCGTAGTCACGTACCAATCACTATTGGCAATTCCAGAGCGGTTAATCGTTTGTGAAGGGCCACCGAGGCTTGCATTGTCCTGAGTTCCACCATAGACATTGTAGAATGGTTCAGCGTTATCAATCCCCACACGATAGAACTGAGTGATGGGCATGTTGTCGGTGAAGCGCCAGGTTTTCATTTTGTCCCAGCTTTCGTAAATACCCCCATCACAGCTTATCATAATATAGTTCGGGTCGTTCGGGTCGTAATTCACATCATGACTGTCTACATGTTTAAAGTCTTCATTGATACGAGTAAAAGTAGTTCCACCATCATTGGTGATGTTGGTTCTCATATCAACGGAAATAACTCGATCAAATTGATGTGGATCGGGGAACAACTCCATATAGTATTGGGCATCTACAACCATGTAATCACTTTTCTTAACCCAACTTTCTCCCATATCCGATGAGCGATAAAAACCTTTTGAACGTTCAGTTCCGGCAATCAGGGCGTAAACCACATCAGGTTGTTGGGGCGAAATGGCAATCGCGATTCGTCCTAGATCTCCTCCAGGAAGTCCTCGAGTGAGTTTCTTCCAATTTTCGCCACCATCGATAGATTTATAGATGGCACCTTCAGGCCCTCCGGCCACGAGAATTCCGAAGTGTCTTCTTCTTTGATAGGAAGCCGCATACAGGACATCCGGGTTTCTTGGATCCATGGCCACATCAGAAATACCGGTGTTTTCGCTTACATGCAAAATGCGGTTCCAGGTTTTTCCACCATCAATAGTTTTGTACAGCCCTCTTTCTCCACCTGAAGCCCAAAGTGGGCCTTGTGAGGCCACATAGACTTCATCAGAATTGTCAGGGTTGACAATTATTTTACCTATATGCTCAGAGGTTTTCAGGCCAACGTTGGTCCATGTTTTTCCTGCATCCAAACTCTTGTAAACACCGTTACCAAACCCAACAGAACGCTGGCTATTATTTTCACCAGTGCCTAACCAAATGATGTTTGGATTATTTGGATCAAGGGTGATGGTTCCAATGGAGTAGGAGCCGTAACGATCAAAGATTGGTTCCCAGGTAGTGCCGGCATTAGTGGTTTTCCAAACATTTCCAGAAGCTGTCGCCACATAACGAATACTTCGGTTTTGAGGGTTAATGGCAACCCTGGTGATTCTACCCGAAGTTTTGGCAGGAGCAATATTCCGAATACCAATGTTATCGAATATGGCAATATCAGGTTGAGGCGGGGGAGGAGGCGAGGACCTTCTGCCTCTTCGTTGTGCTTCCGAGGAAAAAGTAAAAAGTAGAAATAAGACAAAGACAAAAAGTGGTTGAAGCTTCTTCATGGTTTTATTGTTTTGGTCCAGCTGGTAAATTCTCTTTTAAGTACCTGGTGAGCAGTTCTCGTAGATGTCTGGATGTGTTTTCCCCTTCAAAAATCCCATGAGATCTATTGGGATATGCCATCATGGTGAAAGGCTTATTGTATTTGATCAATTCATTGATGACTACTTCGGCATTTTGGTAATGCACATTGTCATCTCCTGTGCCGTGTATGAGCAATAGATTGCCCTGTAAGTTCTTTGCATGTGTGAAAGGAGAGCCAAGACGGTAATTCTCCCCATTTTCCCATGGTAGGCCCATGTAGCGTTCCTGGTAGATATTGTCATAAAGCAATTGGTTTCCAACCGGGGCAATGGACATTCCCGTCTTGTAGATCTCAGGATATCGGAAAAGCATATTCAGGGTCATGGATCCTCCACCGCTCCAGCCCCAGATGCCCACCCGATCTTGGTCAATGAAGTCGAATTTTTCGAATATGGCCTTAGCACCTTTGGCCTGATCATGTGAAGCAAGAATACCAATTTGCCCATAAATGCTTTTTCTCCAGGCTCTGCCTTTAGGTCGCGGAGTGCCTCGATTATCCATACTGACAATGACATATCCGTGTTGGGCGAGCATGGAGTGCCATAAATAATTGCTCCCCCCCCAGCGATCAAGAACTGTTTGCCCTGCTGGTTCGCCATATACGTGAAAAAGAATCGGATACTTCTTCGAAGGGTCGAAATCATGAGGTTTAATGATATAGCAGTCTAAATCTACTCCTTCGTCAATAGTGACTTTAAAGAACTCATGTGGGGTCGCTTTCAGACCAGCAACTACATCTTTCATTCGCTGATTGGCCGCCAACACGCGGATGGTCTTGTGATTCGGCAATGAGATCAAGTCAATTGTCCTTGGTTTTCCAAAACTCGAATAGGTGTGGATTGCCCATTTCGCATCCGGGGATACCTGGTAGGTATGTGTTCCCGATTGGTCATCTGGGGTTACTCTTTCGGCTTTTCCTTTGCCATTCAACTTGGAGCGATAGAGGTAGCGTTGTGTGGCATTATCAGGGGAAGCGATGTAATACACCCACCCTGTTCGTTCATCCAAATGCTGTATTGAAACGACATCATGATCCCATGGAGTCAAAAGTTTGGCTTCGCCATCTTTAGTTACTTCATAAATATGTTTCCAACCATCTCTTTCGCTTACCCAAGTGAAGGTTTTTCCATCGTTGATCCAGTTCAAATCATTATGCATTTGTACCCAGGCCTCATCTCTTTCGGTCATCATAGTTCTTACCACCCCGTTAGAAGCTGTGGCCAGCATCACTTGATTAGTGTTTTGTTTCCTGTTTAGGTGTTGAATAACGAGTTCGTCATTGTTTGCCCAGTCCATCCGAGCCAGGTAGTTCTGTCGTTTGTCACCAGGAATATTCATCCAGATGGTTGCTCCTCCTTCGATACTCACTACACCTATTCTGGCTGAGGATCCATCGGTACCCACTTTAGGGTATTGTATCGGGATTGTTCTGGAGTAAATTGAGTCCGTATTATTGATCATCAAAAAGTCTCTGATTCCGTTGGCATCGAGTTGCCAATACGCAATACGCTTTGAGTCGGGGCTCCAGCGGAAGCCATCCCTTTGCCCCAACTCTTCCTCATAAACCCAATCAAACGTACCATTGATGATTTTCACAGACCCATCATTGGTGAGTTGAGTAATTTTCCCTGAGCTTATTTCTTCCACATACACATTGTGTTTTTGAACATAACCGACCTTTGTGTTATCCGGGCTGAATTTAGCAAACATCAATGTCGAAGGTTCAAAATCAGGCCCAAGCTGTCTGAGATTCCAGTTTTCAAGATTTAACACCCAATAATCACCTTTTGTGTTTTGTCTCCACACACGCTTGGTATTGGTATAAATGAGCATTTTCTTTTTGTCCGGAGACCAGATGTAGTTGGCAATGCGAAGAGGCTGATTTTGACCTCGAGGTATCAATCGATCTGCAGAAATCAAGACAGAGCGATCCCCAGTTCTCGTTTCGTACCGGATTACATCCCTTGCTCCCTGGTAGTTTGGTGACCGTTCCAAAGTAGTATAACCATCACCGTTTTCGATCCAACGTGCAGGACCAAAACCTTCCTGGGCAAATTCGGAAGAGCTGAAAATTCTTTCCAGGTTCAACAATCCAGGGTCAGTTTGTCCCCACCCAATTTGGACGAATAGGAGGGTGATCAGAAATGAGAATGTCTTTTTCATAACTACTTATCTAAGAATAAAACCTGATTTCAGTGGATCCTCGGGGTCAATGATCCACTCGTTTTGGCCTACTACATAGGCTGTTCCCTCAACTTTCGGGATTACCGCTTTAAAGGGCCCATAATCTACTTCATCAATAATGGATGCTTTGAATTTTGTACCCAAAATGCTTTCAATGACCATAGGTTCCTGGCCCACTTTCATTTCCTCCCGAGCATGGTGAATAGCCATTCTTCCTGAAACTCCGGAACCGGTTGGAGAACGGTCTACTTCACCCTCGGCAAAGACACATACATTGCGATTGTCACCACCATTCCGGGGGTTTTGACTGATGAAGATAGTACCATATAGAAAGCTCAAATCTTCTTCAAAAGGATGGATGATATTAGAAGCTGAGCTCATCACGGCTCGTTTGATGGCCATGCCTTTTTGAATATGCTCCTGTACATTTTCAGGGCTTAGATTTATGCCGAGGGCATCTGCATCCACATAAGCATAAAAGGCACCACCATAAGCTAAATCATAGGTCACCTCTCCCAATCCCTCAACATCGACCTTTTCGTCCAGAGCCACTACAAAAGATGGCACGCAATGGAAATAAACATCTTGCACTTTTTGGCTGTTCACCCTGGCAAAGGACTTAATGCGACCACAAGGAGCATCAATATTTACCTGAACTTCCGGCTCTGTCAAATCGACCCAACCCATCTCAACAGCCAGTTTGGTAATGGCGATCACCGCATGGCCACACATGGTACTATAGCCTTCATTATGAAGGAAGAGAATGCCAAAATCTCCAGAATCATCATTTGGTGGGAGCAGAACGCATCCGTACATATCGGCATGGCCACGTGGTTCGAACATTAGTGCTGTTCTCAGGATATCGTAGTTTTCCTTCATAAATCTGCGATATTCCAAGACCGAGTTTCCTTGTAATTCCGGTAAACCATCCACAATTACTCGTAGTGGTTCTCCCCCGGTGTGCATGTCTATGGTTCGGATCTTCAACCATGAATCCGGTGAATCATAGTTGATTTTAGCCAATATGTTTTCATAGGTGTTCATGCGTAGCGTTCTACCTCCAGGAGTTGCGAAGAATAGTCAGGTTGATCACCAATAATTTCTTGTGTCAATAAATGTCCTGTGATTGGACCAAGCGTCCAACCTAACATCGCATGACCGGTACCCACTAGTAAGTTTTTGTATCGTTTCGTCCTGCCGATATAGGGAAGTCCGTCAGGTGTACAAGGTCTTAGACCAGCCCATTCCTTGATTTGTGAGAAATCCTGTTCTTTGAATTGAGGCATAAAGTCCTTGACGGCCTTGATGATTCCATCTACCCGCCTTTGATTTATGTTCAGTTGAGTACCGGCCAACTCCATGGTACCTGCAAACCTCAATCCGTGCAGCATTGGCGTGGTAGCGATTTTCCCTTCGGTAAGAATTGAAGGGAGTTTTGGCATCACTACAGGATCTGGCAGCACAAAACTGTACCCCTTACCAGCTTGAAGGGGGATATCCACTTTGACCTGTTTTAGCAGATTAGGTGTCCAGGAACCAGCTGCGATCACATAATCGTCACCTTGTATCTCTCCTTTGTCAGTAATAATCTTGTCGATTGAACCATTTTGATGGATAATTTTTTGAAGGTTGGTATTGAATTGAATGTCAATGCCAGCAGCAATGAGCTTGGTCTGGAATTCTTTCATAAAGACATTCGGTGTCATCCAGGCATCGCAACCAAAGAATACTCCACCAGTCATATCATACTGCACCTCAGGCTCCATTTGCTCAATATCTTCTCGACTAAGTGTTTCGGCTTCCAGACCATAAGATTTAACTAATTCAACCAACTCTATTTCGTGATGGAGGGCTTCTTGAGTTTTGCAGATCATTAATAGGCCTGGCTTATTGTATCCTGCATCAATGCTTTCTTCGGCTATTATCTCCTCGTAAAGTCGCTGGCTTCTTACTGTAAGTTCATAGAGTACCGGAACAGCGGCATCCACTCTCTTTTGGGTGGCTGCTTTTTTGAATAACCAACCCCATTTCATCAGATCCCTGTTCAATCGTGGCTTAATATAGAACGGGCTTTCTGGGTTCATCATCCACTTTAATCCCTGACTGATAATTCCGGGGGATGAAAGTGTGATTAGATGACTTGGAGCGACATAGCCGGCATTCCCAAAGGAGCAATTATCCGAACCGTCCGTATTGTCGACTACGGTGACTTCAACTCCTTTTTTATGGAGGTAGTAGGCTGTGCTTAAGCCGACAATTCCGGCTCCTACGATTATGACTTTCTTATCGCTCATATTACTTGAAACCCATGTGCATACGGGTCGTCATCATCAATTACAATGGTATTATATCCTGTGATTCTGGCCCATCCTTCGATGCTTGGTACTATCGCGTCATGTTCGCCTAACTTTACTACATCTTCCACCTTGCCAATAAATTGGCTTCCAATGATACTTTCATGGACAAATTGGTCACCTCTTTTGAGTTTCCCTTTTGCCGCCCATTGTGCCATTCGTGCAGATGTTCCTGTGCCACAAGGAGATCGATCTATGGCCTTATCACCATAAAACACTGCGTTTCGTGCCGTGGAATTGGGTTGTGTAGGCTGGCCAGTCCACAAAAGGTGGCTTAATCCTCCAATAGTATCATTCTCAGGATGTTTAAAGCTATGATCTTCATTGATTCGATCACGTAAGACTTTGCTCCAACCTATCAATTGCATCGCGGTATAGTCGGCCATGTCCTGATAGTTTTCCTGGGGATCGACAATGGCATAATAGTTTCCTCCATAGGCCACGTCCACTTTTAGCATTCCTAAGTCGGGACACTCTACCTCTATATCTTCCGCTGCCAAGTAGGCTGGTACATTCGTCAACTTTACGGAAGTAACTTTCCTGCCTTCTTGCTTATAGTCGATTAAGACCAAGCCTGCGGGAGTTTCCAACCTCAACTGTCCGGGAGTTTTTGGTGTAACAAGGCCTTCCTCAATCATGATCGTAACGGTTCCGATAGTTCCATGTCCACACATTGGAAGACAGCCGCTGGTCTCGATGAACAATACTCCGATATCATTTGCAGGGTCTGAAGGAGGATAAAGAATGCTCCCTGACATCATATCATGCCCCCTTGGCTCGAACATCAAGCCTTTTCGAATCCAGTCATACTCTTTCAGAAAGTGCTGTCGCTTTTCACTCATATTGGCCCCTTCCAATAAAGGGCCACCACCTGACACTAATCGGACTGGATTGCCACACGTGTGGGCATCTACACAAAAGAATCGTTTGCTACTCATTTTGCATCGCATCATTCTGAGGTAAACGAAGTGACGAGTAATCTCCTAAACGCGATAAGGGGATTGCCACGTCACGCATCCGGACGAATATCGGTTGCGCTCCTCGCAATGACGTTACTTTTTTAGTTTGTTTATTATATACAAAGCCCCAGCCAAGTCTTCGAGGGCATGCCCAACTGACTTGAACCAGGTAATTTCTTCATTATTTGCCCGACCGGCTTTTGAACCATTACAAAGTTCAAACAGATCGGCTTTAATGTCTTGTCGAGTAATTGAACCATTGGCCAAGGGTATCACCACATCACCGGTTTCCCTGGTGGCACCTTCATGATCGATGAAAACAGAAGCAATCCTTATGGCCTCGTCATCCGCTTCTCGAATATCCGGGCGATAAGCTCCCACTAAATCCAAGTGTTGACCAGCCTTCATCCATTTTCCAAACACCAAGGGTTCTTGACTTAAGGTGGCTACTGAGATGATATCGGCTCTTGCCATGCTCGCCTCTATCGAATCAACTGGCTTACAGGTCACTCTATCCAGTGAAAGGCCATCACAAATTGCTTGAGCCCTGTCATGGTTCCGGCCCCAAACCATAACCTCCTTTATGGGTCGGACAGAGCAATGCGCCCGGATCAACTCTGGACTTAATGCTCCCGTTCCCACCATAAAAAGGGTTGATGAATCTGTCCTTGAAAGGAATGAGGAGGCTAGTGCCGAGGTAGCTGCTGTTCTTTTAACCGTTAATACTTTGGCATCAATCTGCGCTGCCACCAACCCATTTTTAGCCTTGATCAATGTGTACACACCCTGAATCCCGGGTAAGTCGAATTGTCCATTGTACGGTGAGACTGTTACGACTTTTACCCCAACATATTCCTTGTCAGACCATGCCGGCATAATGAGCAAGACAGATTTATTCGGCCCAACTCCATTGTCGTAGTCGTAATGATGTCGGTCCGGAACTTCATAATCTCGGCAAAAAGCTTCCTTGAGCATCGGGATAAACTCCCCATAATTGAAATGTTCAAGGATGTCTTCAGCCGAGATGTTTCTCATTCAATCGGGGCTTTAGTTCGTTCTCCGTTGATGGCCCTCCATATGCCAAGGGGATTCGAGTTCTTAAGTGGATCCGGTAGCAACGAATCCGGCCAGTTCTGATAGGAAATAGGTCTGACAAATCTGTTGATGGCCGCTGTGCCCACTGAAGTAGTTCTGGAATCAGTAGAAGCGGGATAAGGCCCACCGTGCTGCATTGAATGACAGACTTCAACTCCCGTTGGCACACCATTAAACAATAACCTTCCCACTTTTCTGCTGAGGGCTTCAGCAACTTCAGGGTGATTGTTGATATCTTCTTCACTCGCTACCATCGTTCCAGTCAGCTGGCCTTCAATACTATTTGCAATCTCAGCCATTTGATTGGCATCCTCACATTCCACAACCATTGTGAATGGTCCGAAGACCTCTTCGTGCAGCTTCGGATTATTGAGGAAGGACTGACCATCGACCTTGGCTGTAAGGGGCTTCCCTTTGTTTTCACCCGGATTTGAAGCATCTCCAAGAGTCTCTACACCGATTTGCTCAATCAAGGCTCCCCGATGATCGTAATAGCTGGTGGCAATTCTTTCATTGAGCATAGTGGCTGGACTGGCATCTGCCAAGGCCTGACTCAAGGTAGAAGTGAATGTGTCCAATGCATCTGATTTCACACCAATCAACAATCCCGGACTGGTGCAAAACTGACCAACTCCTAGTGCTACTGAACTTGCAAAAGTGTTTCCCAGACCTTCGGGGTCGGCCGCCAATTTATCGGGCATCAAGAAGCTTGGATTGGTACTTCCCATCTCTGCATAGACTGGGATAGGTTCTGGTCTTTGGCTGGCCAAATCGTAGATAGCTCTTCCACCTAGAAGAGAACCGGTAAAACCAACAGCTTTGATCTTGGGGTGTTTGACTAATTGCTGACCTACGCTAATGCCTCCGTTTACCATGGAGAAAACACCATCCGGCATTCCGGTTTTTTCAGCGGCTCTTAATACTGCTTGAGTCACCATATCATTGGTGCCAAGATGAGCCTCATGTCCTTTGACTATAACTGGATTTCCAGCAGCAAGTGCTGAAGCCGTATCACCACCGGCCGTTGAGAAGGCTAATGGGAAGTTACTTGCACCAAAAACTGCTACCGGACCAATCGGAACATTCATTTTTCTTAGGTCGGGCTTAGGGACCGGAGCTCGATCGGGAATAGCGGTGTCAATATTTACATCTAGCCAAGAACCATCTCTGAGTATTACGGCAAACATCTTCAATTGATTGCAGGTCCTCCCTCGCTCACCTTGGAACCTGCCGGTCGGCAAACCGGACTCTCCACTTGCTCTTTCCAGTAAAGCATCGCCCAAATCCATTATTTCATCTGCAATTGCCTCGAGGAACTGTGCTCTTTGTTCGTAAGAGACAGATTTGTAAGCAGAAAAGACACTTTCCGCCTTTTCCACGGCAGCATCTACCTCTCCTGAAGTGGCCGCTGTAAAGCTTTCCGGAAATTCTGATCCATCTGTGGGGTTATAAGCCTTGAGTGTCTGGCTTCCCTGAGAAGAAGCCTGGTTTCCGATATAATTTTGTCCGCTGATCATGGATTAAAGATTTAGATAGTCGGGAAGTTCTGGTCTGTTTTTTATTCCTTCATTAATAATGTTGAGAACATGCTCTCTTTCTGCTCCAACCAGTGGTAGTCGAGGTGCTCTGACATTTTCTGTGCCGATACCGGTGCCTACTTCGGCCAATTTGATATTCTGAACCAGCTTGGCATTGATATCTAACTCTAACAATGGTAAGAACCATCGGTAAATTTCCAAAGCTTCTTGATGTCTTCCGGCCTTAGCAAGACGATAAATGGCAACCGTTTCTCTTGGGAAGGCACAAACTAACCCTGCAACCCATCCATCAGCACCCATGAATATGCTTTCCAGCGCCAGTGTATCCACACCTGAAAGTATCTTAAATCGATCACCAAATCGATTGATCATCCGCGTGATATTAGAGATGTCCCGAGTCGATTCTTTTACCGCCTGGATATTGTCATGCGCTGCCAATTCAGCGAACATGTCCAAAGTAACCTCGATCTTATAATCCACAGGATTGTTGTATACCATAATAGGTAGGGAAGTATTTTTGGCCACTGCCTTATAGTATTCCACTGTCTCGCGGTCATCGGCCTTGTAGCGCATAGGTGGTAACATCATTAATCCACTGGCTCCGTTATCCGCAGCTTTCGAAGCCGCAGTGATCGCTCCGCTGGTAGTCTGCTCAGCGATGTTCATTACCACAGGCACTTTACCATTGACGATTTCTACGGTTTTTCTTACCAATACGTCCTTCTCGTCTTCCTGAAGAGAACTGGCTTCGCCAAGGGTTCCTCCCAGGATAATGCCGTCTACACCGGCTTCCAGTTGGGCATTGATATTTAATTCAAAGGTTTCAAGATCAAGCGTATCGTTCGCATTGAACTTGGTGGTCACAGCCGGGTATACTCCGTTCCAGGCAACTTTCATGTCTTTCTTTTTTAGCTTTTCGTCATTCTGAGGAAGCTTGCGACCGAAAGAATCCCGTTTTTACAACTTGGAGACTCTTTCCCCCGAGCACTCGGGGTCAGAGTGACGTTATTAATTGGAGTGTAAAATTACCCAATGAGAAACCAGATATGCGACCAAATTTTATCGGTAATTGGTATGATATTGACATGAATAGATAAATTTGTATAAATTTGTCGTATATATTGTATTAATGAAAGTCCTGCCGTTCAAGATTCCTAAAGTTACCGAACACTCGTTTCGAGTACAACATGATGTTGAACCGCATTTCTACGATACGCTCCATCAGCATCCGGAAACGCAGATCACTTTGATTCAGCAGAGTACCGGTACATTAATTCTGGGAGATCACATCGGGGAGTTCCAGCCAGGAGATGTAATAGTGGTTGGTGCCAACATCCCTCATGTCTTTAGAAATGACCGAAGTTACTATGAGGACGAGATCGAGGGAGCAGCCAAGGCGATCTCCCTGTTCTTCGATGAGGAGAGTTTGGGACAAGGCTTTTTTGAGTTGCCAGAAATGGCTGAGGTGAGACACCTACTTAATGTTTCAGGGCGAGGACTCAAAGTGGTGGGAAATCACAAGGACCCGTTGAAGGAGCTAATCCTGAACATTGATGTGAAAGTAGGAGTGAAGCGGATGACCGATTTCCTGGAGATTTTGCACTTACTCTCCAAGGAGGATCAGACGGTATTCCTTTCATCTGAGGCATTGAATTCTGGCTTTAAGGAATCAGAGGGCCAGCGGCTGAATGATATCTTTCAGTTTACCATGAAGGAATATCAGCGGCCTATTTCACTGGAAGAGGTTGCGGATATCGCGAACATGACGGTTTCTGCGTTCTGTCGGTACTTCAAGCAGCGCACTCGTAAGACTTATATCAATTTCCTGAATGAGGTTCGTGTAGGGCAGGCCTGCAAAATGCTCGTGAATGAGGACCGAACAATAGGGGAGATCTGTTATCTCTCCGGGTTTAATAACCTCTCTCATTTTAACCGTAAGTTCAAAGCAATTACGGGGTATTCACCCAAGCAGTATATCCGGAATATTAGGGTGGGGTAGAAATTGGTGTCATGCTGAACTTGGTTCAACATCTAGATCCCTCGACAGACAGGCTTACTCCAATATCTAAAGGTTCGGAGCCCATTTGGGTGAAGGAGTCTTTAGCGGCTTTTCACTCTTTTATGTCGCTTCTGTAGGCGAGCAAAAAAGTAAAACTCCCAAATTCAAAAGCTAAGGGTCAACTTTTTTTGTACGCGAATTATTTCACCACTTCGAAATTTCTTGCACAACACTACTCATTCCTCAACACATCGGCTGGTTGTGTTTTCGAAATCTGAAGGGTGCGGGACAGGATGGTGATCAGGGCAATGGCGATGACGATGAAGGCCGGCAAGGCAAACAGGCTCGCCTGAATGTCGATATGGTAGGCATAAGTATTAAGCCAACTCTGAATAACTAGGTAAGTCACAGGTATGGATAGCATAGTAGCTATGACGATCAGGGCAGAGAACTCCTTCGAAAGCAAACCGATAATCTGGATGATCGTGGCTCCCAATACCTTTCTGATGCCAATTTCTTTTTGTCTTTTGGCCACCGTAAATGATGCCAGGCCGAAAATACCCAGGCAGGTGATTAGCAATGCAAAGAGGCTTAGTGTACCAAATACGGTTTGGAACTGTTGATCTGTCCTAAAATGGGCATCATACTTCTCATCGAGGAAGAAGAACTCGAAGGGACTGTTAAAGTGAGTATTGTAAGACTCCTCAATGGCAACTATCTGCGATCTGGCATCTCCGGAGCTGAGTCGGAGGCTAAAATAGTTGCCCCAGTTACGGGAATGCCTGAAAATCATAGGGATGTGATTGGATTTGACCCCGGTTTGGTGGAAGTTTTTGATCACGCCCACAATCGTGGATGACTCACCAAGATTTATCTTTTTCCCGATAGCTTCTTCCGGGCTTGTGATGCCCCATAGCCTGATGGCCTCTTCGTTCACTATCACATCCCCGGCTTGCCTTCCCTCTCTGAAATTTTCTCCCGCCAAGAGTTTCATTTTCATGGTAGGGATGAAGTGCTCATCGAAGAAATACAGGAAGAAATTGAAACTATGCCTGTCCACAGAGCCCACTAGGTTAACATTGGTCGTACTTCCCATCATGCTCGTGGGTAAGCCAGGGATACAGTTGGAAAGAGAGACTGAGCTGATACTGGGTTGATTAAGAAGCGCATCTCGGAAGGGTGTCAGGTTTTTCATTTCTCGCGCTGTAGCTGGAGTTTTCACCACCAAAACCTGTTCTGCATTCAATCCCAGGTCCTTGTTCTGCATATACTCCAGTTGGCGGATAGAGGTGAAGGTTTGAATTAATAAGAAAGTGGCTATTGCGAATTGGAACACGACCAATCCTTTTCTGAGCCAAACTCCGATGGCTGAGCTGGAAAATTTTCCTTTTAACATTGCCAGCGGATCAAAAGAAGCAATGGTATAAGCGGGGAAAATCCCTCCTAAAAAGCTGCTGACTATCACCATAGTTAGGAAAAGGATCCAGAACTGAGGATTCGAAAACAAGTCGAAATCCGTGGGCAGGCCTGCCAATTGCTTGAACTGGTGAGTGACCAGTGCGATAATACCCAGAGCCAACAGACCTGATATGAAGTTGATTGTGAAAGATTCGATAAAAAACCTCAACCTCAATTGAGTACGTGAAGAACCGATGACCTTACGGATACCTACTTCTTTGGCCCGGTCCAACGACTTGGCAGTAGCTAGGTTGATGTAATTAACAATGGCAACGATGATTACCAATATGGCCACTCCGAGCAAAAAGAAAACGATGGTGGCATCTCCGTTCACTTCGGCCTCAAAAGACTTATGCGAATAGAGATGTACATCGGAAGCCCGTTGACTGATGACCCTTTCATTAACGATTTTTTCTTCTGCTATTAGCTGTTTGTTCAGACGATCCAGTGACTGCCTGAATCGCTCATACTGATTAGACTGATTCAGTAAAAAGTAGGTGAAGGTATCATTGCTCTCCCATTGGCTGTTTCTTTTAGCCAGGGTTTCCTTCATCATCTCATAAGGATAGAGGATGTCGAACTTGAAATGGGTGTTGGCTGGGCTATCTTCAACTACTCCGACCACTTCCATTTGTTGTCGAGTAGTAGATACCCAGAGGGTTTCTCCCAATACATCGATTTTGCCAAAGTATTTCATCGCCATCGAGCGTGTGAGTACTACCTCGAGCTGACCTCTGAATGCGGTTTCAGAATTGCCGTAAATGAAGGGGTAGTGGAATAACTCAAAGAAACTGGGAGTGACTGAATAAATGCGTTCAGCTCTGAAATTCCGATCATCAACTTTGATGACTGCTGCATTCATTCTGAAGGCTTTGGCATACTCCTCCACTTCGGGAAACTGCTCTTTGATCATAGGCCCGAGCGGATGATAGGTTTCGCAATCCTGATCGATCAGGGTTTTACCGTCAAGGTAGTCCATGGTAATGCGAACCAGCCGATCACTATTGGGATTGTGCTGTTCATAGCTTAGCTCAAAATACACATAGGAAAGTGTGAGCAAGGCGATACTGAAGCCTGCCGTGAGTCCCAAAATGTTGATAAGCGAGTAAAGTTTCTCCCGTTTGATAATTCTGAATGTCGTTTTGAAATGTTGCTTGACCATGCCGTAGTGATTGAGTTGTTGATTTCCTTCGAATTCTCTTATGATACCAGGCCTTATGAACCGGAAAACATTCCAACTAAAGCGGAACCTGGCCCTTCTGAGACCATAGACATCAATGTCTTCATAGTATTGCTCTTCAAGGTCGCCCAGAATCGACTCCTGTAGTTTAGACCGGCTGTACCACTTGAGAAACCGGACCAGGGCTTTCGGGGGGCTGGGCTTACTCATGATTTGGAGTTCAGCAGAGGGCTTAGTTTCCAGAGGTTCATACGAGCCGCCTGCATTTCCTGAAGCAGAGACTTACCGGCATTTGTAATGGTGAAGTATCGTTTCTTACGACCTCCGCGCTGATTGGTGGCACCCGCCATATGTGAGCTGAGAAAGCCTTTTTCTTCCAGCCGATAGAGTGTGATGTGCACCGAGCTTAGGTTGATCTCCCGGTTTTGATGCTCCTTGATGGCCTTGACAACGGTGTTGCCATAGGCATTGTCTTCGAGGATGAGCACCATGGTAAGGATCAACTCTTCAAACTCTCCCAAATAAGATGTCCGACCCATAAGTATTGAATTTGTAAAACAAATATAATATATTTCTATTGAACTTGTAAAACAAATTTTTATTTTGACTTTTTTAATCAACCATAGCACGTGTGCTGAAGCGTAAAGAGTCGGTGCGTTTTGCCAGGAAAAGTAACGACCAAAAGCTATATCCCGAATATTCATGTGGGGTAATTCTTTAGTCATGCTGAACTTGTTTCAGCATCTAGATCCCTCGACAAGCTCGGGATGACAAAAAGGGAACTGTTATTGCGAACGTAGTGAAGGAATCTGCAATTCAAAGAGAAAGATTACTTCGTCACGCTCCGCGTTCCTCGTAATGGCAGTCAAATTCGGTCATACAAATCATTCCATTCAGGATTGATACTACTGATTAAATCAACCTTCTTTTGTCTAGAACCAGCCTTAATTTGTTTTTCTCTCGATATAGCTGCTTCAACATGCGAGAACCTTTCATAATAGACCAGCTTGTCAACATTGTATTTTTTGGTAAAACCCTTGACAAGCTTTTCCTTGTGCTCATAGATACGTCTTTGAAGATCATTCGTCATTCCAGTGTAAAGGACTGTATGATTCTTGTTGGTCAGTATGTAGATGAAGTAATTGTAGCCCCAGATATTTAATTGACTGTCATTGCGAACGTAGTGAAGCAATCTCCAGTTCAAAAAAAGAGATTACTTCATCACAGCTTTGCTTGTTCCTCGTAATACCAAGTCTTATTTGAGGCTTTTGACTATTTCCCCAAAGTCCAATCCTTCCCAATTCTCTTCGATCCCCGGTCGTGAAAGCACTTCATCCATAATAGCCTGTTGTTTATTGCCGCGAGCAATGGCTTCTGAGTAACGATAATCGGAGAAGGTCACCATCGAGTACAGCGGAACCCATTGATCAGGATAGAGCTCATTGAGTTTCTTCTCGATCTTCTTTTGAAGCAGGAACTTGTCGTCAGCAACTTTGTCTCTCATTTCAATGAAGTTGTAGAGTGCTAAATCTGCAATGGCATCTCCATCCGGTTTGCGAAGCTGTTGATATTCTTCAAGCATCTTTGCATTAATGCTACCGTGCTTATCCATTAGTTGGTCAAAGACATAACAATCCTCGAACCCTGCATTCATGCCTTGCCCATAGAATGGGACGATGGCATGTGCAGCATCCCCAATCAATGCGGTGTTTTCTTTGACCCAGGGATAGCAGCGAACTGTAATCAGGCTTGAAGTGGGGTTTTCGAAAAACTCTTCCTTTAACTGGGGAAGATGAGGAACTGCGTCTGGGAAGGTGGTTTTGAAAAAGGCTTCCACATCTTCCGGGGTCTTGAGTGAATCAAATGAGATTTTCCCTTCAAATGGAAAGAAAAGAGTGCAGGTAAAACTCTTGTTGAGATTAGGAAGTGCGATGAGCATAAATTCGCCACGTGGCCAGATATGCAAAGCCCCCGGATCCATGGCAAAATCGCCTTCAGGGGTAGCCGGCATGGTCAGTTCCTTATATCCGGCTGAGATATACATCTGTGAATAATCGAACCGGTCGGTCTTTTGCATAGCAGAGCGCAATGCGGAGAAAGCACCATCGGCTCCGAATAGATAGTCGGCTGATTCCGAATTTCCATTATCGAATATGGCAGTTGCCGTTCCGAAATTCACTTCGGTACAGCGATGATCAAATCGTACTTCAACCCCATGTTCTTCCGCCTGACTGATCAGTAACTCATTCAGACCGCCACGAGAAACCGAATTGATAAATTGTCCTTCCTTGCCATAAGGTTGAAAATCCAGATTCCCCTCCAAGTCGTGGATCATACGCCCGGGCATAGGAATACAGCTCCTTTGGATCGTATCCTTGATGCCAGCCAATTCAAGGGCTTTCAATCCCCGATGACTTAGGGCCAGGTTGATCGATCGGCCACCGATCCCGCCCAATTTTCTGGTGTCAGGTCTCCTTTCAAAAAGGACAACTTCATAGCCTCTTTTCTTTAAAAGAATAGCAAGCAACGACCCCACAAGGCCAGCTCCAAGAATCGATATTTTCCCTTTACTCATCGGTCTAATGCGGTTTTTAGGATATTGGCGAACTGATATACATCTTCAAAACTGTTATATAATGGGACAGGGGCAACACGAATTACATTGGGTTCCCGCCAGTCAGCCAATACCCCATTTTCAGTCAACTCGTCAAAGAGTGCTCTTCCATTTTTGTGAAAGAAAATCGAAAGCTGACAACCTCGTTGATTCGGATCACGGGGAGTCAAGACCTCAAAAATGGCATCATCTCCATTGAGTTCATCGATAAGGAATTCCATGTAGCCAGTCAGCTTTAAGCTCTTTTTCCTCAAGGCGTCCATTCCCACTTCATCAAAGATTTCCAAAGATGCGATATGGGCAGCACTAGAGATTATATTCACATTGCTCAATTGCCAACCATCTGCTCCCGGCATAGGGTCAAATCCTTTGGTCATTTGAAAGCGTTCAGCTTCATTGTACCCCCACCATCCGGCAAAGCGTGGTATAGATTTATCATGGGCAAAACGCTCATGAACGAAGATTCCGGAGACATTACCCGGACCACTGTTTAGGTATTTGTAGCTGCACCATGTAGCGAAGTCCACATTCCAATCATGAAGCTGCAGTGGTAGATTACCCATAGCATGTGCCAGATCCCAACCTACATAAGCACCAACGTCATGTCCCGCTTTGGTGATTGTTGGGATATCAAAGAACTGGCCTGTGTAATATTGGACTCCACTTAGAAATACTACCGCCAATTCATCACTTGCTTCGGTTATAGCTGAAACAATGTCTTCAGTTCTCAGATTATGTTCTCCATCTCTTGGCTTCAGCTCAATCAAGGTTTCATTGGGATCAAGCCCGTGATATTTGATTTGTGATTCGAACATGTATTGATCGGAAGGGAATGCTCCGGCTTCAGCGATGATTTTATAGCGTTTATTGGTTGGTCGGTAGAAAGAAACCATCAACAAATGGAGATTGACGGTTAATTGGTTCATCGAAACTACTTCTATTGGTTTCGCACCTACCAATTTGGCCAATGACTCCTTTAAGAATTTGTGGTAATACATCCATGGCCGGGCAGCATCTTTGAAGTGCCCTTCCACTGCATAATCTTTCCAGTCATCTAGCTCTTGCTCCACAAATGATTTTGCCGATTTTGGTTGAAGCCCTAAGGAGTTGCCGACAAAATAGTAGGCATCTTTTCCATTGATTTGAGGAAAGTGAAACCGATCCCGATATGATCTCAATGGATCTTCAGCATCCATTTGTTGAGCAAATGCCAGGGAATTTTCGTAGGTCATCCGAATAAAGTCGTTTGGTTCATTCCCGGAAGACTCTCCTCATGCCTGAGGAGCCATTCCTTTTTATCGAGCCCACCGGCATAACCGGTCAGGCTACCATCGGTTCCGATTACGCGATGACATGGGATGATTACAGCGATAGGGTTTTTTCCATTTGCTGTTCCTACTGCTCTGATTTTTTTGATGTCCCCGAGTTTGACGGATTGCTTAGCATAGGTGCTCGTTTCACCATGAGGGATTTCTAACAGTGCATTCCAAACTTCCTTCTGAAACGCTGTGCCATCAGGGGCTAAGGGGAGGTTAAATTTCTTTCTCTTTCCATCAAAATATTCCCCTAATTGCTTCTTTGCATGCCGAACATGAAGTGGAAGTATACCCCCACTTTCCTGGCCTTTTTTTTCAACAAAGGAGACCATTTTGATGGCTTCCTGGTCGCCCACTATTTTCACCACTCCAAGAGGTGAATCCATATAGGTAATCCCTGCATTCATCCTACAAAAACTGTTTTTTTGGTAAATCAAGCCACTCTAAGGCAGCATTACAAAAAATATCTTCAACAACCTCTTCCGGTAGACCCATTTTCTCGATATAGGTACCTATCTCCAGGTCGCCAAGAGGAAATGGATAGTCAGATCCCAGGGTGATGCGATTTGACCCTTGTACCTCAAGCACGTACTTAAGAAGGAGTGGGTCATGTGTAATAGAGTCTACCCAAAATTTACCGACATATTCTCTGGGATTCACATTATTGTCGATGGCTACCAAGTCCGGCCTGCAGTTAAAACCATGTTCCACCCTGCCGAGCGTTGGCAAGAACGACCCTCCTGCGTGGGAGAAGTTCACCCGAAGGTCCGGTAGTCGCTCCAGAACTCCACCGAATATCATAGAACAGGCAGCCCTGGAAGTCTCGGCAGGCATTCCCACCAACCAAGGTAACCAATAGCGCTCCATGCTATGAAAACCCATCATATTCCACGGGTGGATCATCACCGCCATTCCGAGTTCCTGGCAAGCCTCAAAAATTGGAAAGAACCGAGGGCTACTTAAATTCTTGTCGTTAATATTCGACCCTATCTGAATTCCTGGTAAACCGAGCTCATTTTTGCATCGTTCCAATTCCTTAATGGCCAGTTCTTCATCCTGCATTGGGATGGTGCCGAGGCCAACATAATTCTTGGGAAATTTCTGACATGTTGTGGCTACGTCATCATTTAAAAACTCAGAAATCTCTAATGCATCATGAGGCTTGGCATTGTAGGAGAACATCACGGGAATAGTACAAATTACTTGTACCTGAGTGCCGTGAGTAGCATACTCCTCGATTCTTTCTTCAGCATCCCAGCAATTCGATTGAATTTCCCGAAAAAACTTCGACCCCTTCATCATTCGTGCAGCTCCTTCTTTATGATGGTGCAGGTGAATGAAATCCCCATATCCGAACTTCTCTGTCCATTTCGGAAGATGCTTCGGGATAATATGGGTGTGCATGTCGATTTTGAGCATGTTGGTGTTTTGTGTATTGTGTTTAGTTTTTGGTATTTAAATAGTTGACGAAACCATTGATTAATTTTTTGACTATTGCCAGTTCTTGTAGTGTAGATTCTAATTCTCCTGGATTGAGATAATTCAAATCGCTGGCAATATACAATTGTGTTTCTGCTTCGAAAGCTGAGCCTCGCGCGATAAACATAAACTTCATCTTATCTCGAGACGTATTTCTTCCTATGCCTTCTGCAATATTTGAAGAAATCGAAACAGAGGCTCGACAAAGTTGATCAGTCAACCTATATCTTTCTTTTTCCGGGAAGGACTCGGTGACTTTATAGATCGTCTTTGCCAATTCGCGAGCCTTTCTCCAAACCTCTAATTCAGTAAAGTCCTTCATTTCCAAACACCAGACACTAAACATCAGATACTAATTACTAATCCACAAACCTTGGGTCTGTCTCCATCACATGACCACAGTTCGAGCAAGTTCTCAATTCTTCAGAGCCATAGAATTTTTTGAATCGAGGCAAAAAGTCCTTTTCAATATTTTTTAAAGGGAAATAGGTATCGTGGAGTTTGTTGTTGCACTTCTCACAAAACCACATGAGTCCATCCGTATGTTCTGGTTTCCTCACTCTTTCAATTACCAAACCAATTGAACCCTCTGATCGAATGGGTGAGTGAGGCACCTTTGGAGGAAGCAAAAACATTTCACCTTCTTTTATCGGAATATCCACAGCCTTTCCATCTTCTTGAATTCGAACATTGATATCGCCCTCCACCTGATAAAAAAGCTCCTCAGTCTCATTGTAGTGGTAGTCCTTGCGGGCATTGGGTCCGCCCACAATCATGACGATATAGTCTGTTCCTTCAGGATATAGGTTCTTATTTCCTACAGGAGGCTTAAGAATATCTCGGTTTTCATCGATCCATTTTTGAAGATTAAAAGGACGTTTTGCAGCCATGACAAGAAGATTTGGTATCCGGCTAAATTAAGAAAAATTAGGCCGCGGACTAGTAGAATTTTGAGAATCGCCTTTGAGCAATTTTTCTAACTTTACCCATATGGATTTAAACCTTAAAGGAAAGAGAGCGCTTGTTTGTGGCAGTACGCAGGGTATTGGCAAAGCTGCTGCTATTGAGCTCGCCAATCTTGGTGCGTCTGTGACTCTACTGGCCAGGAACGAAGAAGCTCTGGAAGAAGCCAAATCAGAGTTGTTTTCCACGCTGGGACAGGATCATGAGATATTAGTGGCAGATTTTTCCAAGCCGGAGAATCTGCGGAGTGCCTTATCTGATCATGTCAATGCCGAACGGCCATATCATATACTTGTGAATAACACCGGAGGGCCTCCCGGAGGACAGGCCATCGAAGCGCAATTGGAAGAATTTAGAATAGCCTTCAATCAGCACTTGATTTGCAACCAGATTTTGGCCCAAGCGTTGGTTGATGGGATGAAGAAAGAAGGGTATGGTCGAATCATTAATGTAATTTCCACTTCAGTTAAGATTCCGATAGTAGGCTTAGGTGTATCGAATACCATTAGAGGAGCAGTAGGGAATTGGTCAAAAACACTAGCCAATGAGTTGGGACAATTTGGAATCACAGTCAATAACGTTTTACCAGGCGCTACTGCCACACAACGGTTAACATCAATAATAGAGAATAAGGCAAAAAAATTGGGCAAGTCAGTTGATGAAACAGAGATGGAAATGAAGAATGAAATACCGGCACGTAGGTTTGCAGATCCATCTGAAGTAGCATCGGCAATTGCCTTTTTGGCTACTCCATCGGCTGGTTACATCAATGGGATAAACGTTCCGGTAGATGGTGGAAGAACGGGTAGCCTCTAGAATGGAGAAACTACCAATAATAGACCTGCACTGTGATCTGCTAATCCATCTTCTGATGAACCCGGATGCTGATCCCAATCAAAGGACTTTTGGAGCAAGTTTTCCTTGTCTAAAGGAAGGTAATGTTGGCCTTCAGGTAATGGCGATTTATACACCTGTCGATCCCAGAAGTTCGGAATTGGGAGTTACTCAATCTGAGATACATAAGAAATTACTTAGAAGTCACGATAGGGATATATTTCAAGCGGAATCGGGGTTTAGATGTGGGCAGGATGATCGTATCGGGGTGGTGGCTGCAATTGAGAGCGCTACTGGCATTTGCAATGAGGAGGAATCTCTGGAAAATGCATTTAAAAACCTGGAGACGATCCTTGAAAATTGCGGTCGGTTGTTCTATATAAGCCTGACCCATCATGAGGAGAATCGATTTGGAGGGGGAAACTATTCCAAACCTGGATTAAAGGCGGATGGCGAGGTGCTGCTTGATTATTTATCGGGTAAACAAATTGCTGTCGATTTATCCCATACCTCTGATGCTCTCGCCCATGATATTCTGGATTATACCTATAAAAAAGGGTTAAAAGTCCCCGTGATAGCCAGTCATTCTAATTTTCGTGAAATATGGGACCACCCCCGCAATCTGACTGAGGAAAACGCTGAAGAAGTTATTCGAAGAGGAGGATTAATCGGGATGAATTTTTTGCGGGCCTTTGTCAATAATGATCAACCGGAAGCTCTATTGGATCATATCAACTATGGGTTGTCTTTGGGAGGAGGAGAAAATGCACTCTGTTTTGGTGCTGATTTCTTCAACATAAATGATTTTCCTGACCCTTCACGTCACCCCTATTATTTCCCTGATCATGAAGATGCTACGAAGTATCACCAGATTTTGCAAGATTTGGGAGATAGTTTAAGCGTTGCACAAAAATCAAAGCTGGCTTATCAAAATGTAGAACGATTTATAGCCAAAAATTGGAATTGACCATGGAACGAATACTAAACTACATTAATGGAAAATTGGTCGAGCCGAAGTCGGGTAACTATCTTGACAACTACGACCCGTCCAGGGGGGTAGTTTATGGAGAAATTCCGGATTCTGACAGGGAAGATGTTAAGGAAGCCATAACAGCGGCCCAAACGGCCTTTCCGGAGTGGTCGGCTAAAAGCAATGAGGAACGCTCACGAATAATGATGAGAATTGCTGACCTCATTGATGAAAATCTCGAGAAGCTAGCCCTGGCCGAATCAAAGGACAATGGCAAACCTTTAAAATTAGCTCGCAGAGTAGATATTCCTAGAGCTTCTTCGAATTTTAGGTTCTTTGCAACGGGAGTTATCCACTTCGCTTCGGAATCACATTTGATGGAAGGTGAAGCCATTAATTACACCACACGTACACCAGTGGGAGTGGCAGGATGTATTTCTCCCTGGAATTTGCCGCTCTATTTGTTCACATGGAAAATCGCACCGGCATTGGCAGCTGGCAATACGGTGGTTGCAAAGCCATCTGAGATCACCCCGATGACGGCCTTTTTGTTGTCAGAATTGTGCATTGAAGCGGGACTGCCCTCAGGGGTGTTGAATATCGTTCATGGTCTTGGCCCAAAGGTCGGTCAGGCCATTGTAGAAGATCCGGATGTTCCGTTGATTTCATTTACCGGGGGAACGGCCACAGGTAAAGCTATTGCCGCGACTGCGGCTCCAATGTTCAAGAAGCTTTCTTTAGAGCTTGGTGGTAAAAACCCCAATATCATATTTGCAGATTGCGACTTCGACAATGCCTTGCGGATCTCTGTGCAATCGAGTTTTGCCAATCAAGGCCAGATTTGTCTTTGTGGGTCCAGGATATTCATCGAACGGCCGATTTATGAGAAATTCAGGGATGCCTTCGTAGAAAAAGTCAACCGTTTAAAAATAGGACCACCATTGGACGAGAGTTCAAATTTGGGCGCAGTAGTTTCCAAACAACATATGGAAAAAGTGCTCTCCTATATTGACTTAGCGAAGAAGGAAGGAGGGAAAATACTCGCAGGAGGAAATCGAGTTGAACTGGATGGTGAATTCAGCGAAGGCTATTATCTAGAGCCGACTGTGATTGAAGGACTCGATTATCAATGTCGGACAAACCAGGAAGAGATTTTTGGGCCGGTGGTCACCTTGACTCCGTTCGATTCTGAAGAGGAAGTATTGACCATGGCTAACAGTACCGAATATGGATTGGCTGCGACCATCTGGACTCAAGACCTGACCCGGGCACACCGCGTATCGCATAAACTAAAGTCAGGAATAATTTGGGTGAATTGCTGGCTCCTTCGAGATCTTCGAACTCCTTTCGGTGGTATGAAAAAGTCGGGAGTCGGGCGAGAAGGGGGTTGGGAGGCACTAAAATTCTTCACAGAAACCCGCAATGTGTGCATAAAACTATAGTTTTGTGACGAACAACGTTTTTCTATATGCGTGAAAATCAACGGATTGTGGATAAGATTGTTCAAAAGTTTTATGAATTAAGGCAATGTTAAATTTCATTTATTCAAAATTCATATTAACTTTGACTCTGTCTCTGCCAAATAGTGCTGCTAAAGGAACAGCTGCAGAGACCTCGTGCAGTTGGTAGTTGGGAAGAGAAATTAGAATCTTCCTGGGTCATTTCAGAAAATAAGAAGATTCATTCAACATGCTGATAATGTTCATTGCCAGATGAACTAAAGATAAGTCTGGGTATAGGAATCTTTTAGATTCACTATGAGTAGTTAGTTGCCCAGGTGTTTAGGTGAAAGGGAGTCGCTCCAACGGGAGTGACTCTTTTATTTTGGACTCTTCCTAATTGGCACTATTTTTTCATAAAGACCTTTGAACAAACTCTTACTCTAATGAAACGACTTATTATTCTCGCACTATTGCTCTTCCCCTTCATTTTTGCGAATGAGGCCAATGCTCAAAAAGTATTTGAATCAGAAGTGCTTGACACAGCGGCTGTACAAAAGGAAGTTTACGCTCAAATCAGAATCAGACCTAGATTTCTTTCCAACAAAGTATCGATCCGATTAGACTATGGACAAGAAAGAAATTTTTGGGGAGGAGATACCCGTATCAGAGATGAGCACTCCGGTAAAGTGAAAAAATTTAATTCGGCCGTGGACGCTTTGAACTATATGAGTGGGCAGGGCTGGGAATTTGTATTCGCTTATACACTTCCAATTGGAGATGGGCGCGATAATATTGCAGATCAGACGGCCGTTTTACAGGAGGTAAATTTTTTGATGAAGAAGAAAATCAAGCCTTAGTCACATAAATGTGTGACAATTTAAGAGCCGGCCCTGCCGGCTTTTTTCGTTATAGTGTAATTAACTCTGATCATATGCGTCTTAACAGGGTAACCAAATGTCTATATAGAAGTATATAAGACTTGGGAACAGAAACTCAAAAATCACCCTGCCATGCTCAAAAACAACTTCAAGATCGCTTTGCGATCAATCCTCAAAAACAAGATTTTTTCTTTTATCAATATTACTGGTTTAGCAATCGGAATAGCCGCCAGTTTGTTGATTCTTCAGTATGTCAACTACGAGTTGAATTATGAGAATTTTAATGAAAAAGCCGATCGGGTCTTTCGCCTGAAGACAAATCGATACAACCAGGGAGAGCTCAGCACGGAGTGGGCTTCAGGAGTCGTCTCCATAGGGCCTCTACTTAAGGAAAATATGCCGGAGGTCGAAGCTTATGCACGACTGACTCAAACCAGTGGGGTAATCTCAAATGGCGATAATGAATTCAGGGAGAGGAAAATCTACTTTGCAAACTCTGATGTCTTCAATGTTTTCGATATCGATTTGATTGATGGAGACCCGAAAACAGCTCTTGATGAACTCTATACAATGGCGGTATCGGAGAGCACGGCTAATCGATACTTTGGCAGAACCGATGTTGTTGGAGAAACTCTAATGTATAACAAAAGCAGGTCCATCAAGATTACTGCTGTTTTTGAGGATGTCCCACAAAACTCGCATATGAAATTTGACATGCTCGGATCTTGGGCTACTGTTTCTCGTGGTAGAGAACAACAAATGAATTCGGTTTGGTACTGGGATGGGTACTTCAATTATGTACTGTTGAAAGAAGGAACGAATCCTGAAGCATTTGCCCAGAGAGTCGATGGTTTTGTAGAAACTCAGTGGGGTGAAGAAATGAGAAATGCCGATACATGGATGGACTTTGAGCTCCAGGCCCTTAGCGACATCCATCTATATTCCAACTTTATTGGAGAGGCAGAAGTCAATGGCGATGGCGACTCTGTCTATGCATTGTTAGGGATTTCATTTTTTATCATTCTAATCGCTTGGGTGAACTATGTGAACCTTTCCACTGCTAAATCTATGGAAAGGTCAAAGGAAGTCGGTTTGCGCAAGGTAATGGGTTCGCAAAAAGGACAGCTGATTCGCCAATTCCTGACAGAGTCTTTCGTGATCAATTTACTGGCGGTGATTCTGGCATTCGGTATAGTGGTGCTTGTACTTCCCTATTTTGCCCAGTTGGCAGATCAGCCAATGACCCTGGCTTTATTCACGCAACAAGGATTTTGGATTGGTTTGGGTGCCTTATTTTTGATAGGAACGTTCCTGTCTGGGCTATATCCAGCATTCGTTCTGTCCTCGTTTAAGCCGATTGAGAGTTTGAAAGGCTCAAATGCAGCGAATTCGGGAAGAACCTGGTTGAGAAAAGGACTTGTGGTATTCCAATTTATGGCCTCGGTAGGGCTAATCATCGGAACATATACCGTTTACGAACAAATCTCCTTTATGAGGAATCAAGACCTGGGTATCGACATAAAGCAAACTTTGGTAATTACCGGCCCTAGTGTGACCGATAGCACTTACCAGGAAAAGTTCACTGCCTTTGCCGATGTACTAAAGGGAAATTCCGGAATTGACAATGTTGTAGTTAGTACGGCAATTCCCGGACGAGAAGTAGGTTGGAATGCAGGAGGAATTAGAAGAGAAGGTGCACCTGACAGCGAAGGAAGACAATACAGAGTACTCGGATTGGGCTATGAATTTGTAGAGACCTTCGACATGGAATTGATTGCGGGGCGTAGTTTCACGCGTGGGTATGGCGATGAAGAATCAAAGATTCTGTTTTCACGATCCGCAGTTAAGGACTTTGGTTTTGCCAGTCCGGAGGAAGCACTGAATACAAGAATCCAATTCTGGGGTCAGATTTATACCATTATTGGGGTTGTCGAAGACTATCACCATACATCATTGAAGGACAATTATGACAAGCTACTTTTCAGACTTCTTCCAAATACTCAAGGCTATTACTCCATCAAATATACCGCAAGCAACACCAAGGATGTGATCAATACAGCAGAAGAGAATTGGGCCAGATTCTTCCCGGGTAATCCTTTCGAATACTTCTTTTTGGATGACGAATATGCCGAACAGTACAAGGCTGATCAGCAATTTGGTAGTGTGTTTACCATTTTCTCTTCACTGGCCATTTTCGTGGCTTGCTTAGGTCTCTTTGGTCTTGCGGCTTACATGACTTCGAAGCGTACGAAGGAGATTGGCATTCGTAAGGTTCTCGGGGCGTCTGTTTCGAACATTGTTAACCTGTTATCAACTGACTTTTTGAAGTTGATCGGGCTGTCTGTGGTGCTGGCCATTCCGCTAGCTTATTATGGAATGGAACAATGGCTGAATGGGTTCGCCTTCAGGATAGACTTGTATTGGTATATCCTTGCATTACCAGCCTTGTTTGTCATTTTGGTGGCGTTGGCCACGGTCAGCTTTCAAACTTCTAGGGCTGCACGTGCTAATCCGGTGAACTCGTTAAGGTCAGAATGATCACGTTTCAAAGTAATCCGGACAGTCGAGCCGTTTTTCAGGAGCTAAACTTTTGATGAAAAAGATTAAGCCCTAATCACATGAATGAGTAACTACAGAAGAGCTGGCATTGCCGGCTTTTTTCTTTGGTGTAATGAAACGTGAACATATGCGTCTTATTACGGTATCCGGATGACTATTGGTCTTCGGAACATAAACTCAAAATCACCCTGCCATGCTTAAAAACAACTTCAAGGTTGCCCTGCGATCTATCCTCAAAAACAAGATTTATTCATTTATCAATATTACTGGTCTGGCATTTGGTATTGCCGCGAGTCTGTTGATACTCCAATACGTCAACTATGAGTTGAGCTATGAGAATTTCAATTCGAAATCGGATCATGTCTATCGACTAAAGACAAATCGCTATGAAAAAGGTGAACTAAGTACTCAATGGGCCTCGGGAGTAGTGTCTATCGGTTACCTACTCCATGAAAATATGCCGGAGGTCGAAAGTTATGCTCGGTTGATGCGAACAAGTTCGATTATTTCGAAAGAAGATCGAGAATTCAGGGAAACCAACATTTATTTTGCAAACAGCACGGTATTTGACGTATTGGGTACCAAAGTTCTATACGGAGATCCTTCCACTGCCTTAGATGAGAGGTTGAATGTTGCCATTTCTGAAAGCACTGCGATAAAATACTTTGGTAAGAGTGACGTGGTAGGGGAAACGTTAATGAGCAATAGAACTATACCTATTAAGGTAAGTGCAGTCTTCGCTGACGTCCCTCGCAATTCACATATGAAATATGATATTCTCGCTTCCTGGATTACAAGAGCCGGGAGTAGAGAAGAGCAGTTTAACTCCGTTTGGTACTGGGATGGATATTTTAATTATATCACCCTTCGGGAAGGTACGGATACGGATGAGTTAATGGTGAAGATTGATGAACTAATAGAACGACAATGGGGAGATGATATGCGCGAGGAAGAGTCCTGGATGGATTTTGAGTTGCAGCCACTCAGTGATATACATTTGTATTCCAACTTTATCGGAGAAGCCGAGGTAAATGGCGATGGTGATTCTGTTTATGCCTTGTTGGGTATTTCTTTTTTTATCATTCTGATCGCCTGGGTAAACTATATCAATCTGTCCACAGCTAAATCGATGGAAAGGTCACGAGAAGTGGGTCTAAGAAAAGTAATGGGGTCTTTGAGAGGGCAATTGATCCGACAGTTTTTGACAGAATCATTTTTAGTAAACTTGTTGGCTGTGGTTCTTGCTTTTGGTATAGTAGCCCTGGTTCTCCCTTCCTTTGCTCAATTGACTGACCAGCCTGTGACGCTTGAGCTGTTTAAGCAGCAAGGATTTTGGCTGGGACTAGGAGCCTTGTTCTTAATAGGGACTTTTCTATCTGGGCTATATCCGGCATTTGTCTTATCGTCATTCAAACCTGTGGACAGCCTCAAAGGATCAAGCTTGGCAAATTCCGGAGGAGGTAGGCTTAGAAAGGGATTGGTCGTTTTTCAGTTTATGGCCTCGGTAGGGCTCATCATAGGAACCTACGCGGTTTATGAGCAGATTTCTTTCATGCGGAATCAGGATTTGGGCGTAGACATTAGCCAGACAATGGTATTGGTTGGGCCGGGAGTGGCTGACTCCACTTACCAGGAGAAATTTTCCGCGTTCTCAGATGTGGTGAAAGGGAATGCCAATATTGAAAATGTTGTAGTAAGCACGGCAATTCCTGGCAGGGCCGTGGACTGGAATGCGGGCGGAATTCGCAAAGAAGGCGCCCCGAGCAGTGAAGGTAAACAGTATAGGGTTTTAGGGTTAGGCTATGAATTTGTTGAGACTTATGACCTTGAGTTAATTGCCGGAAGGAGTTTCTCAAAAGAATACGGAGATGAAGAATCTAAAATCCTTTTCTCAAGATCCGCGATCGAACAACTGGGATTTTCTGATCCGGAAGAAGCCTTAGACACGCGAATTACCTTTTGGGGTGATGTTTATACGATTATTGGGGTACTGGAAGATTATCACCAGACATCGCTGAGAGACAATTTCGATAAGTTGATCTTTAGATTATTGCCAAACACGAGAGGATATTTTTCGATTAAATACAGTGCCGATAACACCCAGGAAGTGATTAAACTGGCTGAAGAGAATTGGGCCAAATTCTTTCCTGGAAATCCTTTCGAATACTTTTTCCTCGATGACGACTTCGCGGAGCAATATAAAGCAGATCAACAATTCGGAACCGTATTTACCGTTTTTTCGTCTCTGGCAATATTTGTGGCATGTTTAGGACTCTTCGGTTTGGCGGCTTTTATGACAACAAAACGAACCAAGGAAATTGGGATTCGGAAAGTGCTGGGAGCATCTGTTTCGAATATCGTCAATTTGTTGTCAACTGACTTTTTGAAGCTCATTTTGATTTCAGTTGTTTTGGCTGTTCCCCTCGCTTACTATGGTATGAATGAATGGCTCAATGGGTTCGCATTCAGGATCAGTTTGGGCTGGTACATATTTGTAATCCCATCGATTGTGGTTCTGTTGATTGCTCTGGCCACTGTAAGTCTTCAGACTAGCAGAGCAGCCAGGGCCAACCCTGTGAATTCATTAAGGTCAGAATGATCATTTTTCAACGTAATCTGGACAGTCCAACCGAATGTCGGTAATCGCCAAATCAATGCCTAGTAGGCGGCAATGGTGTTTGTTGTCTGAAACCTGGTGATAAATGCAGCCGAAACATGTTCTTTGAACTGAAAGAATACCTGCGCGGTTGAGCTGGAATACCAGACTAGTCAGGTTTTGGTAGAGTACCTCAAGTTGTGATTCGCCCAATTGATCGACCAGTTGTTTGAAGGGTGAGTGGTATTCTTCGAGTTCATCAATCAGCCTGGTTCCGGTAGGAGACAGTATGACATTAAACCTACGGGCATCGACTGCTGAAGGCGATTTTGTAATGTAGGCCTTCTTCTCCAGAACTTTAATAACATCGCTAATGGTTGGTTTGGTCAGATTAAATTCTTTGGCCAAATGACTGACATTGCACAGTTCTTCCTTATGGTTGGAGACAAATAAGAGTATCTGGATTTGTATTGGACTCAATCCAAACTCTTTTGCTTTCAACCATAGCATGGACTTAAAAGCCTCTGATATTCTTTCCAGGGCTATGATGATTTTACCAGCTGTTTCTGATGCCATAAAAAAGCCTGTCGGTGAGACAGGCTAAAATAAAATTTATTAGGAATCCTAACAAATTTATTCAAAAAAAAGCATTATGCCTTCAAATCGGTCAAGGAAGCTCCAAAGTTGATGTGAAGGACGTTGCCATTCGGAGTGATTAAAGCAGGTACCGAACTAACTCCAAACTGTTCGGCCTCGTCAATGAGGGTCTTTTGCTCACCCAGATGAACCACCTCAACGTTGGACTTTCCAATTAGGCTAATAATGTCGTGTTCTGCACTTACACAGACAGGACATCCTGCGTGATAGAATACTGATTTTTTCATGATTCAAAATTTAGTTACGTGAGGCCAAATATAGTAAGGAATCCTAACTAAATAATAAATTAAAAAAAATATTTAGTCAGATGGTGTGATTTTCAAAGTTTTCGGGATATTTCTCACTCTCCGTTTTCATCCATTTATCCCAAAAGGTAAAGTAGAGGCCGTAGTTAAAACGGTATTGGGTATGGTGTAGGCTGTGATGAGTAGCCCCTATAAACCACTTGCCCAGCCAATGTTTATGAAAGCCCTTGGGATAAATCTCCACATTGGAATGGTTGATCGCGCTGGTTAAGGTCATAAAAGTAAGCAAAGCCACTATGGTGTAATAGTGCATTGGAAGAAACAGAATGATTACCGGAATGATGATCGACTGAAGTACGCCTTCACCCGGATGAAAAGAAAATGACGTCCATGGGGAAGTAATATGGCTGTCGTGATGTGTTTTATGAATCAAACGGTAAACTTTCGGCTTATGCATCCATCGGTGTAGCCAATAGTAATACGTCTCATGAATAAAAGCGGCAATCAAAAAGCTGACAGGTATGTACCACCAGCCAAATTGTCTTACATCTTCATAAATTTGGGTATACCCTTTCTGCCACATCACCACCATTAAGCCTCCCGCTATTGCAAAAAGCAACGAAGTGAATACCGACCAAAAGACTTCCTTTCGGTACTGTTTGGGGTCTTTATGTTTGGGAAAAATTTTCCTCCTCTCAAAGCCTTTGGGGTCAAATACGTAAAATACAATGTAGAAGATTCCAGCTATGAGCACATAGCGAAAGACCACGATCAGAAACATCAGTAATGTTAATACCAGGAAAGTGCTGGGTTCGGTAAAGTCATACTGATGCATATCTGTCAAACTTAGGTTTTTTTGAAATGTTCGTATGAATGAATCCGGAACTATTCCGAATTCATGGCAGTTTGAAAAATTGAAGCATTAATGAGATGAAGGAAAGTTTTAGTCAATTGATCAACAAAGACACGCCAGTGCTTGTCGATTTCTATGCCGACTGGTGCGGGCCTTGCCAGTCTATGGCTCCGATTTTAAAAGAGGTTGCCGGTGAACTTGGAGACAAGGTGAAGATCATCAAAGTGGATGTCGATAAAAATCAAGCCGTGGCTCAGAAATTTGGGGTCAGAGGAATTCCTAATTTCATTTTATTCAAAAATGGAAAAGTAATCTCCCAGCGAGCAGGTATGATGACAAAAAGAGACTTATCTCAGATGATTTCGCAGGCGATTTAGCCTTAGGTCAACGGGCTTTGTACAGGGCTCGTTTCAAGCATCAACCTCACAGCCTTCGCAATTCCTTTAGGATCAAAATTACATTCTTCATGAAGCTGAAGCTGGGTGCCATGTTCGACTATTCGATCCGGAATTCCCAAAATCTCCACCTGGGCCATGTACTTGTTCTGAGCCATAAACTCTAACACAGCACTACCGAATCCCCCCATCACACAACCATCTTCCACGGTTACGATTCTTTTGAAATTTCTGAAAATGTCGTGAAGTAATTCTTCATCCAGAGGTTTCACGAAACGCATATCATAGTGGGCCGGAACAACACCTTCTTTGGCTAGCTCTTCCTTTGCTTCAATTGCATAATTTCCAATATGACCAATTGTTAGGATGGCAACATCTTCTCCATCAGAGATTTTTCTTCCGGTTCCGATCGCAACTTTCCTCATTTCGGTGCGCCATTCCGGCATTACACCCTGGCCCCTTGGGTATCGGATAGTAAAGGCCTGTCCGTCTCGAGGTAATTGGGCAGTATACATTAGATTTCTCAGCTCTGCCTCATTCATGGGTGCTGCGACAATATTGTTTGGAATACACCGCATGTAAGCCAAATCATAAGCACCGTGATGTGTAGGTCCATCGGCACCTGCGAAACCGGCACGATCAAGGCAAAAGTTAACCGGAAGGTTCTGAATACATACATCATGCACTACCTGATCAAAGGCCCGTTGCATAAACGTGCTATAAATATTACAGAATGGGACTAGTCCCTGGGTGGCCAGTCCTGCGGAAAATGTCACTGCATGCTGTTCTGCAATGCCTACATCAAAGGCCCGGTCGGGCATTGCTTCCATCATGATATTCATGGAAGAGCCGGAAGGCATCGCTGGCGTTATGCCCATTATTTTATCATTCTTCTCGGCCAGTTCCACTAATGTGTGGCCAAAAACCTGTTGGTACTTCGGTGGCTGAGGGGCATCATTTACTTTTTTGTAAACTTCTCCGGTGACTTTATCAAACTTGCCGGGAGCATGCCATTTGGTTGCATTACCTTCTTCGGCCGGCTTATATCCTTTTCCTTTAACCGTAACACAGTGCAGGATTTTTGGACCTGGAATCGCTTTTAGATCATTTAGAACATGCGCCAGATGATGTACATCATGGCCGTCCACCGGGCCAAAATATCTCAGGTTAAGAGATTCGAAAAGATTACTCTGCTTTAGCAACAAGGACTTCATACTGCCCTCAACCTTTGATATCACCTCTTGTGCACTCTTTCCAAACTTGCTGAACTTGCCTAGCAATTTCCAGACTTCATCCTTGACCTTGTTGTAGGCATGAGAAGTGGATACGTCTGTTAAATATTCCTTTAATGCGCCTACATTGGGGTCAATCGACATGCAATTATCATTAAGAATAATCAACAAGTTGCTATTTGACACCCCGGCATGATTCATACCTTCAAAGGCCAGACCTCCGGTCATGGCTCCATCTCCGATTACCGCAATATGCTGTCTGTCATCATCTTTATATTGGTTGGCTACTGCCATCCCGAGTGCAGCCGAAATAGAAGTGGATGAATGACCTACCCCAAACGTATCGTATTCACTTTCTTTCCTCTTCGGAAAACCAGAAAGTCCATTATACACTCTATTGGTATGAAAATCGTCTCTTCTACCGGTTAGAATCTTATGGCCATAGGCCTGATGCCCAACATCCCATACCAATTGATCTTTTGGTGTATCGAAAATATAATGTAGTGCAACCGTCAGCTCAACAACCCCGAGTGACGCCCCGAAATGTCCTCCGTAGACTGAAACCACATCAATGATGTATTGCCTCAGTTCCTCACATACCTTAACCAACTGGGCTTGATCCAGTTTTTTAAGATCTTCAGGAGAGTCTATTCCTTTTAGGAGGTTTCCGGGTTCGATTAACATTCAGGTCTTAAAAGTATGATTAGAAAACCGAGATACGATTGAATTGTTCACAACGGATTCCAAATCGACACAAAATTAAAAATATTTTTTGCTTCAGAACGCCTTATGGGTGATTAGTAATATATTTGATCCGACCGGAAACGAGCAAAACCTTGAGCTTCGAAATCAAACTCCCACTATTTGAAGGACCATTTGACCTCCTCCTTTTTTTCATTCAACGGGATGAGCTGGACATTCACGACATACCAATTTCCAAAATCACAGATGATTTCCTGGATTATCTGCACCATTTAGAAAAAATGAACGTGGAGGTGGCTAGTGAATTTATATTGGTAGCTGCCACATTGATGCGGATCAAAGCCAAAATGCTCTTGCCTCGGCCGGTTCTTGATGAGGAGGGTAATGAGATTGACCCTCGGGATGAGTTGGTGAAGCATTTGCTTGAATACAAGAAATACAAGTCTGTAATCGAGAATTTGAGCAAAATGGAGGATGACCGGCAGCAAAAGGAAAGGCGAGGCAATGTGATCAGGGAATTGAAGAAGCTTGCCGAAGGGAACAATGTTGAAGCTGAGTTGCAGAACATTGATCTGTACAAACTTCTGAAAGTATACAGAAGGGTACTTGACAGATATGAATTAGAGAAAAACCGGCCTGTACATGAAGTAGTCCAATACCCTTATAGTATCTCCAATCAAAAGGGTTACATACTGGGGCAACTCCACAAGCACCCCAAACTGTCATTTGGACAGCTGATTGAATTTGAGCCAAACAAAGTGGCGGTCATTTTCAACTTTCTGGCCATTCTTGAGTTACTTCAACTAAGAGAAATCACACTTCATTTAGGTTTAGGGTTTAATAATTTCTGGATAGAAAAAGTAGAAGGGGAACTGGTCAGCTAGTCATGGAACTGAAGAATCAAGATGCACTCAAAACTTTAAATCCCAATAAAGTTTGGATTCCGGTTGGTATAGGGCTGGCTATCGTTTTTTATCTATTTTACTCTGATCCGGATCTGACCTCAGATTCTTTAAGGCTAATTTTTGATGCCGCATGGTTCCCAATTTTAGTTACTATCCTTTTCATCCTTTTTCGAGGTGTCGGGTATGTCTATAGAATCAGGGTATTGTCCCTTGAAGAACTCACCTGGACTGATAGCATTTATGTCATTATTCTTTGGGAATTCGCTTCCGCAGTAACCCCATCCGTTGTAGGAGGTACCGGGGTGGCCATTTTTATTCTTATGAAACATGGACTTCCTTTCGGGAAGGCGTTGGCCTATGTTTTCCTCACGGCTATCCTCGACAATATGTTCTTCCTGATTTCTGCACCATTGGCCATTTTTTTCAGTGATGGTATGGCATTTCCGGAAGCTGCGGATATGCAGTTCAAAGTAGGAAACAGTCTTGAATACTTGTTTTATTTGAGCTATGGGTTGATTGCCTTTTACACCGCCATAATGGCGTATGGTGTACTAATAAAGCCAAGAGCTGTAAAGTGGATATTGATCAAACTTACCTCGATCAAATGGTTCAGAAAATGGAGACATGCAGCAATCGCTCAAGGTGATGAAATGATATTGGCCTCAAAGCAATTAAGGAAAATGGTGCGCGCTTATTGGGTTAAAATCTCTTTTGCAACCGTATTTATTTGGTTTTCAAGGTATTTAATGCTCAACTCTCTGGTTGCTGCCTATGCCGATCTTTCTTTTTCAGATCACCTTCTGATCTTTGCGCGGCATATCATCATGTGGATTGTCATGCTAGTGTCTCCTACTCCAGGAAGTAGTGGAACAGCGGAACTCTTTTTTCAGGAATTCTATCAGGGGTTTCTGGGTGAATACACATTCGGTGTTAGCATATTCTGGCGATTGTTGTCCTACTATCCGTATTTGATCTTAGGTGCTGTTTTCCTTCCAAGGTGGGTGAGAATGGTCTTTTTTAAGAAGAAATAAAAAAGCCACCAAGTGGTGGCTCTTGAAATCATTTCTTTTATCCGCTTAGAATCTCTCTAATTCAGGGAAGTAGAAATTACCTTCTATAGCAGCGTTTTCATCTGAATCCGAACCATGTACTGCATTCGCTCCGATAGATTTCGCGTAGATTTTTCTTATAGTGCCTTCTTCTGCTTCTGCCGGGTTAGTAGCTCCGATTAGTTTTCGAAAATCCTCCACCGCATTTTCCTTTTCAAGAATTGCCGCTACAATCGGGCCTGATGACATGTATTCACACAATTCACCGTAGAACGGTCTTTCAGCATGAACGGCATAAAATTTACCTGCCAACTCTGAGGTCAGGCGAGTGTATTTCATTGCAATGATCTTAAATCCCGCGTCCTCGATCATCTTGGTAATTCCTCCAATGTTTCCGTCCGCAACTGCGTCCGGTTTGATCATTGTAAATGTTCTATTTGTTGCCATATTTTTTTGTTCCCTTATTGAAATTCAGGCGCAAAAATAGGGGTAAATTTTAATAATGCGACTGGTAATCAACTAATTCTCTTTAGGTTTTTTAACATCTGAAAACTTCCGATACTTTGGTTGGTAGCTATTTTCTTGACAACTTTGCCGATTCGATCGTGTCTGCTGGTCAGGCAAACCCGTAAATGCAAGATTTAAAACCACTCAAGGCACTTTTCGGTGCTCCTAAAAATATAGTCATTACCACTCACCATAAGCCAGATGCGGATGCACTTGGTTCATCATTGGGAATGGCCAATTATCTACTCAAAAAAGGGCATCATGTCACTGTCATCACCCCTACAGACTACCCTGAATTTCTGCATTGGATGAAAGGAAATGACGGTGTTGTGATTTTCAACAATGGAAACGAGGACAAATCGAAAAGGATCGTTGAAAAAAGTGATGTCATAATTGCGCTCGATTTCTCTAGTCTGAATAGGATTAATGAATTGGGGGAGATTGTGAGAGAATCCAAGGCCTATAAGGTAAACATCGACCACCACTTGGATCCTGAAGATTTTGCCGACTTTCAAATTTCGAATACTCAGGCAGCAGCGACTTGCGAATTATGCTATGAACTTATCGTTGGACTTGGAGACAGAAACCTTATTGATCAAGACATCGCGGAATGCCTATACGCTGGTATAATGACTGACACAGGCGGGTTTCGTCATCCGAATACTTCGAGGAATGTACATGAAGTGGTCGCTAACCTGATTGAACTGGGAGCCAACAACTCAAAAGTGGCCAAGAATATCTATGACAACAATTCATTGGACAGACTCAAATTTTTGGGGTTTGTTCTTAGTGAAAAACTTGTGGTTATGAAGGAGTATTCTACTGCTTATTTTGCCATTACCTCCGAGGAGTTGGACAGATACAATTCCAAAACCGGTGACACTGAAGGATTGGTGAATTATGCCTTATCTTTGCAAGGGATAGTTCTGGCAGCGTTGTTTACAGATAGAAAAGAAGCAATTAAAATGTCTTTTAGGTCAATAGGACAGTTTCCGGCCAACGAGATAGCCGCCAAGTTTTTTAACGGAGGAGGGCACCGCAATGCTGCTGGAGGACGGACTGAATGGTCATTAGGTCAGACTGTTCAAAAATTCAAGGAAATATTACCGGATTACAAAGAACTTCTAGACAAAGAGAAGAATTGAAAGTGATGAAAAGAATACGACTTTGTACATGTTTATTGATGGCTGCACTCCTAGCAGGGTGCGGTGATGAATTCACTAAGACGGAATTTGGTTCTGAATACAAATTCATTGAAAAGGCGAATGGCAAAGTACCAGGTCCGGGTGACCTTATGCTGGTTCAAATGGAAAACATGTCTGGTGACAGTGTGATTATGCGTACTGTCACTAAGGACGGACTCACTCTTACACCTTCACAAGGGCCTGATATTCTCACCAGTGTATTTAAGTTGTGCACAGAAGGTGACAGTGTACATATAAGACTACCGGTAGACGACTACGGTACGGCCACCAGAAGTGCTCTCAATAGACAAATGGCAGAAAACAAAACCGTACTCATGAAGATGAGAGTTACAAAAGTTGTTAATCGCCAGGAATATCTTGATCGCAGAAATGCCGAGGCAGCAGAACAAAGGCGGCAGCAATTAGAAAAAGACAAGGAAATTATTGAAAACTATATTGCTGAGAATAATCTTAAAGCCGAATCGACAGAACAAGGACTTTATTACGTTATTGAAAAAAAGGGGAGGGGTAAACTTCCAACCCAGGGTGAGTTCGTGAGCGTCAATTACGTTCTGAGGTTGTTGGATGGTACTTTTATTGATTCCAGCGATGAACAGCTTAATAGAGAAAACAATACCTATAATTCGCGAAGGACCTATGGTCCTTATAAATTCAGGCTTGGAACAAGAGCAGTGATTGATGGTTGGGATATTGGAATCGGTATGATTAATAAAGGAACCAAAGCTAAGTTTTTAGTGCCTTCAGGATTGGCATATAGAGAAACTACTGGGCCCGGAGGCAAACTTCCTCCGAATTCAGTGCTTATATTTGATGTTGAATTAGTAGAAATAGGAGAATAATGAAGGTTTTCAAATTCATTTTAGTGATTGGATTGGTTGTGCTGGCCACGTTTGCTGCAGGGTGTAGTAGAGATGAATTTTTTGATACTCAGGAGCAACTTCAGATTGATACTGCATCGATCAGGACTTTTTTGACTAACAGAAGTCTACTCGAGAGGGCTAAATTAGATACTGCATCCAATATTTATTATTTAATAAACGAACAAGGGACCGGGGAAAAACCAACCTTCGGATCCACTATAATTACACGTTACAACGGGTTTTTGCTAACCGGAGAACAATTTGATACTACTGATGAAAGAGGGCCTTTTAACTTCGTATTGGGTAGAGGAGATGTTATTGCAGGCTGGGATATTGGTTTCGCACTAATTGAAAAGGGAACATCAGCGACATTTTTCATACCCTCCGGACTCGCCTATGGGACCGCAGGCTTTCAGACGATACCTCCTAATGCGGTGCTGATGTTTGAGGTGCGACTTATAGATATACGCTAGAACGAATTGATAAAAAATAGAAGTGCTCGCGGGCACTTTTTTTTTGAACCTACAAATTTGAAGAAGAAGATTTGCTTCGCTACCAACAATCCAAACAAGCTCTCGGAAGTTCAACAAATGTTGGAAGGTGAGTATGAGGTACTGTCTCTGAAAAGTATTGGGTGTGAAGAAGAACTTCCCGAAAATCAGGAGACCCTTGAGGGCAATAGCCTCGAAAAAGCACAGTACGTATTTGACAAGTATCAGATTTCGGTTTTTGCGGACGATACCGGGCTTGAGGTTAGCGGATTAAATGGTCGGCCGGGTGTATATTCGGCTATGTATGCAGGTCCTCATAGAAGTGATGAGGATAATATGAGCAAGGTGCTTGACGAACTGGCAACCCAATCCGACAGGGCCGCGAAATTTCGCACGATTATTACCCTGATCAATTCAATTGAAACAGTACAATTTGAGGGAACAGTGGAAGGAACAATCACTGAAACACCTTCGGGCGAACAGGGATTTGGTTATGATCCGATTTTTATTCCTGTTGGTTTCAATGAGACATTTGCTCAAATGTCTTGTCATGAGAAGAATCAAATTTCCCACCGGAAAAGGGCAGTCCAAAAATTGGTCAATTTCTTAAAATCCGATTCCTAGAAAACACTTAACTGTACTATTTTTGCAAGATGGAAAGACCTTATGTCATTGGTATTACCGGAGGAACAGGTTCTGGCAAGACTCGTTTTCTGAATACACTGCTGAATGATTTTAAGCATCATCAGGTAACCTGCTTGTCGCAAGACGACTACTACCGTCCAAGAGAACATCAACTGGTGGACAAGAACGGAGAGTATAATTTTGACCGACCGGAATCCATCGACTTTGATCATTTCGCCAGTGACCTTCAGACATTGCTTTCTGGTAAGGCCGTTGAAAAAATGGAATATACATTCAACAACCCGGAAGCAGAGCCCTCGGTAATCATTAGGAAACCTGCCCCTGTAATTCTGGTTGAGGGAATTTTTGTTTTACACTACAAGAAGATTGTGGAGCTTTTGGATTTGAAGATCTTTATTGATGCCAAAGACTATATTAAACTTCAAAGACGATTGAAAAGAGATCGTGAGGAACGTGGATATGATGCTGATGATGTTTTGTACAAGTATGAGAACCATATCATGCCTTCCTATCAAAAATATATTGAGCCCTACAAGGAGTCGGCTGACCTCGTAGTTCCTAACAATAGCGATTTTCAGAAAGCGCTGGATGTGGTTCGCGCGTTCATTGCTTCAAAACTGATGGTGACCAATCCGGAATTTTAGTGCTTAGAACATGCATTTTTAACAGGGATTCGATACATTTGTGCCCGTTTCATGAAAGCATCTTCAAACATATCCTCGATTCAAAAGACAATTTTCTTTGTCTTAGGGATGTTGGTGGCAGTATTTGTGGTTTCACAAGAAGTGATCGACTATCACTGTTCTAAACTGTCAGCCGAGGTTGAAGAGCAACAATCTTCCGAAGAGGAGAAGCAAGAAACCGAAGTAGGCATGCTCAGTTTAAATGTGGTCCTTCCAGGAAGTGCTATCACATTGGAACCGTTCATTCCGGTATTTATAAGAGAAATTGTTCTGGATCAGGAGGTTGATACACCTGTACCGCAAAATATTCCTCTTGAAAATACTCCATATTTCAAAACACTCTTCAGGCAAATAATCTCGCCTAACGCTCCTTAGTTAAACTTGGTTTTCTGACAAGACTCGAGCCTCGCTTGAGCAATACCTATTTAAAGAACTTTAATAATTAACCTAAAAAATGAAGAATAAGAATACCATCATATTTCTCACGCTGATTATTACAGCGCTATGTGTGTATTACCTTTCCATCACATTCATATCGAGAGGAATACAAAATGATGCGGTTCAATTTGCAAAAAACCCTGATACGGGGATTGTGGACCAGATCAAGAAGCAGCAGTACCTTGATTCAATTTGGAGAGAGCCAGTATTGAATTTGCTGGGTGCTGAATTCACATATAAAGAGATTAAGGAAAACGAACTTAACCTTGGCCTTGACCTTCAGGGAGGAATGCATGTGACACTGGAAGTTTCACCTGTCGAAATTATCAAGGGCATTTCAGGGAACAATCAGGACCCGGCATTTCTACAAGCACTTGAAGATGCAAGATTGCTTCAGCGTAACAGCCAGGAGAATTTCACGACCCTTTTTCAACAAGCATACAAATCAAAGAATCCGAACGGGCAATTGAGCAGAATTTTTGCGAATGCTGCCAATAGGGATCGTTTGAATTTTGAATCTACTGATGACGAAGTGATGGAATTGATCAACAACGAGGTTGATGATGCCATTGATAGAGCCTTTAATATTTTAAGAACCAGAATCGACAGATTTGGTACCTCTCAACCTAATATTCAACGTCTACAGGGTACCGGAAGGATTCAAATTGAATTGCCTGGGGTAGATAATCCTTCCAGGGTAAGAAAGCTCCTTCAAGGTGTGGCGAAGCTTGAATTTTGGGAAGTACATGAACCAAATGAAATTGCAACGGCACTTAATGGGATCAATCAGTATTTGCTAGGTGAGGAACGTGCAGCATTGCTTGCGGCATCTAACAACCCTCAAACACCGACTACTGAAGGCACAGATACAGGTAATACGCTTGAGCAGCAGTTGGCTGGAGCGGGTAGCGACTCTACGGCTGTAGACTCGCTGACAAGTACCATTACACGTTCAAGCTGGATTTCCTTAAGAAGACAAGTGGCTTACGATCCAACAGGAATCTATTACGAACTACGTGATACGGCCAAAATTAATCGAATGCTCCAGAAACAAGAGGTGAAGCGATTGATTGCAGGAGCAAGGGCAAAATTCCTTTGGGGAGTAAAACCCGAAGTCGACACGGAATTGTTGAAACTTTACCCGATTAAGATTGGAAGAGATGGACAAGCACCATTGACTGGTGAGGTGATCACCAACGCTCGTCAGGGGCTTGATGAAAGGACACGTATTTCTGTAGACATGCAGATGAATGCCATTGGAGCCCGAAAATGGAAGAACCTTACCGGGCAGAATATTAATCGTAATATTGCTATAGTCCTCGATGACTATGTATACACAGCGCCAAATGTGGTGAACGAAATTCCGAATGGAAGCTCGTCCATCAGTGGTAACTTCACTATCGAAGAGGCTGACGATTTGGCGAATGTCTTAAAAGCAGGTTCCCTTCCTGCACCAACGAGAATCGTTGAAGAAGGTGTTATTGGGCCAACTCTTGGTAAAGAGGCCCAGGCACAAGGTATAAAATCAATATTTGCCGGATTGATCATTGTGGTCATCTTTATGATATTCTATTATGCAAAAGGTGGAATTGTAGCCAACGTGGCTTTGCTTTTCAACATCTTCTTTATCATGGGAATCCTGGCCAATCTAAGTGCTGCCTTGACTTTGCCCGGAATTGCAGGTATCGTGTTGACCATTGGTATGTCTATTGACGCCAACGTTCTGATCTTTGAAAGGATTAGAGAAGAACTCCGAAATGGCATCCCACTATTGCAGGCTATTTCCTCGGGTTACAAAAAGGCTTACAGCTCAATTATTGATGCCAACGTTACTACCTTCTTGACAGGTATTATTCTTTATTGGTTAGGACAAGGACCGGTGAAAGGGTTTGCAATCACGTTGATGATTGGTATCGCATGTTCCTTCTTCTCAGCGGTATTCATTACACGAGTGATCATGACTTGGATGAGCAAAAAAGGTAACGACAGTAAACTCTCTTTTGCAAGTCCCATGTCGAAAGGCTGGCTGTCAAATATTAACATTGATTTTCTAGGTAAGAGAAGAATGGCTTACTTCATTTCAGGATCTATCATTCTGGTTGGAGTGATTCTGATTTCTACCAACGGACTTCGATTAGGCGTTGATTTCCAGGGAGGTCGTTCGTACGTGATGCAGTTTGACGAGCCAATGATCGCTTCTGACGTCAAGACCTCAATTTCAAATGGTGTCTTTCAGGATGTGGGAGTCGAGGTGAAAACCTATAATACAAGCAACGTCCTGAAAATTACGACTTCTTACTTAGTTGAAGATGAATCTACAGAGGCAGATAGCCTGGTATTAAATGCCTTGGTTGGCGAACTGGAACAAGCCACTGGTAAAACATACATTGATGGCGCGACTGATCTGGATGTAGGCCAATTCACAAAGGGTGGTTCTTCGAAAGTAGGAGCGACTATTGCAGATGATATTAAGAAATCGTCTTTAAACTCCTTCATCATCTCAATTGTAGCCATATTCTTCTACATCTTAATCAGATTTAGGAGGTGGCAATTTTCATTGGGTGCGATTGTGGCCTTGGTTCATGATGCTATGATTGTATTATCAGCCTTTGCCATAGCTGGAGTACTAGGAATAAGTTTTGAGATTGACCAGGTATTTATCGGTGCATTGCTGACAATCATGGGTTATTCAATAAACGATACCGTGGTTGTGTTTGACCGAATCAGGGAAAACTTGCAGCTTAAAGGTTCGCGAGACTTGATTGGTACCTTTAATGCTTCGATCAACAGCACGGTTAATCGTACCTTGATTACATCAATGACTACGTTGATTGTGGTATTGGTATTGTTCCTGTTCGGTGGTGAAGTACTAAGAGGTTTCTCCTTTGCCTTCTTGGTTGGTATTATCATCGGTACCTACTCTTCAGTATTTGTTGCAACGCCAATAGTAGTTGACATGACCAAGAAAACTCTTGGAGCGGCAGCTGACAAAGAAAGAGAGTCTGCTAGAGCCAAAGCCAGTGCGAAGGCCGCAGCTGCAGCTGGACAGGCTTAAGTGAGCAGTTATCGAAAAAAGCCCCCGAATGATCATTCGGGGGCTTTTTTATAGCTCTTCTACAATAAAGAATCCATCATTGCCAATATTCTGGTAGAGTGGCATGAAGATCATGCCATCATAAGGAGCTGTGATGATGCCCTTCTTATCTTCAGCCAGGATATCGCCTTTCTTGACTGCCTGAAAGTTTTCGAATCCTGGCTTCATTCTGAAATAGTCTTCGTACTTGACCTTATGGCGATGTAAAACCTTCACTGTCTGTGGGAGATGGCTGTGAAGAGACCCCACGAGTTCCTCGTAGTGTAAAAGTTCCTTGATGTCATGTTTAGGTTCAATAACTCCAGCTTGGTACATCAATTCCCAAATGCCATGAGTATGCAGGTCAATGGCCTTTTCAGAACCAATCTGGCCTCCCTCGAAGGCAAAAGACAAGAAGCCTTTGGAGTGCATATATTGAAGAAGAGTACCCGGGATGTAATTATCAAGATCGATGACGATAGGAAGCTTCAAACTTCTGACAATTGAGTTTTCGGCTGGGTTGCCGGGAATTACTATGAAGTTTCCATTTTCAGCTGAGGTGGTATGTAGATCAACCAATAGCTTTAAATCATAGTCTTCTTTACCAAGGGTCATAAAGAGTTCATGAAGCTCGAGCAATTCCAGATCTTCATGGAAGAGGTCCTCTTTAGGTTGCATTTGCAAGGACTTGATAAACTCAGGTGTCCAATGCCTGTTTAGGTCGAAGTCTAAATAGCGTTTTTTTGCTTGAATCGCCTGCAGATTGCCTGCGACCCCTACCACTTTTCCCTTTACCTGAAGATTGTTTTGTCTTATTTCATTAAAGACGTTTTTAATGGCCTTTACACCAGCCATTTCATTACCGTGAATGGCACCTACCAAAACCATCAATACATTAGTATCCCCACTGTCAACTGCCTCAATTATTCTTTCCATAAATGTATTTAGAGTCCGCTTTTGTTGATGATCTTCAAAAGTGTGGCAGTAATATTGAGGAAGTTGCCTTCAGTCACTATTCCCACCAATCGATCTTTTTTGACTACAGGAAGGCAGCCAATGCCTTTTTCCCGCATCAAATTCATGGCATCAAAAATAGTACTTTCCGGGCTTATTGAAAGGGGTTCTTTGATCATAATGTCCTGAACTGTCGTGGTCCCAGGTGTTTCTGCCCGGTTTTTGTTCAAATGGCGCATGATCATGCGCATAGAAACCAGTCCGATTAGTTTTCCTTTCTCATCTTCTACAGGGGTGAAACGGATTTTCTGCCAATCCATCATATCAGCAACTAACTCTAAAATGTCCTTCTTGTTGACTGTGAACAGATCGGTGGTCATGAACTCTTCCACCAAAATGGAGGAAGGATGCCACTTGATTATATCCTCAATAGTGGCGAGATCCCACTTATGCACGGGTATTCCCTGCTTTTGATATTTCAGCATACAGGCGGTAATGGCCAGGGATATTTCTTCCTTATTGGCATCCTTTGCCAGTTTTGAAAAGGATTTCAAGATCCAGGTAGTACCGTTTTGACTGTTTTCATTTCTTTCTTCAATGACCGAAAGGTATCTGTCAATATCGTCTTTGTTGACCTTGTTTTTCTTCAGACCTTCTCGGGCAATCGGGATAAGCTCTTTCTTGATCAATTCGCTTACACCAATTTTATGTCCATCCAGCCATCTCAGCTTACTATGTAAACCGTTATAGGAGGTAGCATGGAAGTTAGCATTGGCATCATCAAAATCCATGAGTTTGGTTACATCCGGATAGTGATCAGTAAAGGCATTCATCATCCCTAACCAGAAAGCAGCATTGGCCACTTCATCTACCACAGTCGGGCCAGCTGGTAGAATTCTATTCTCAATACGCAAATGAGGCTTGCCATTAGGGCTAATCCCATAACAGGGACGATTCCAGCGATAGACCGTGGAATTATGAATCATCAAGGCCCGAAGCTTAGGTGTGATACCTTTATCCAGACTCTCCAGGCAATCTCCTTTTACATCGGTCATTAACATCACTCTGAATCGAACAATGTCTTCGCGATACAACTCCAGAATGGAGTCTTTTACCCACTGATTCCCAAAAGTCACCCGTGCACTTCTATCACGAAGGTGCTCGCTGGTAATCCGTGTATCAACAGATTGCTGAAAAAGCGCTATTCGGGTTTCATGCCATAAGCGTTTTCCAAAGAGCATGGGACTGTTTGAACTGATGGCCACACATGGAGCAGCCAATACCTGTGCCGCATTATACTTCGTTACAAATTCATCAGGTCTTACCTGCAGGTGGACTTGAAAGCTGGTATTACAGGCCTCAAGCATGGCCGAATCATGCTTTAGATTGAGCTCATCGATACCCTTGATTCTGAGCTCATAAATTTTACCACGCAATTTGCTGATCGCGTCAATCAATGCCCGATAACGTGGAAGAGGGGTAAGATTCTCCAATTCCATATCGAACTTTCGAAGGGTGGGAAGGATGCCAGTAATCAGGTAGTCAATTCCCATATCTCCCGTCACTTGATCGAGGCTCCCTAAAAGGGTATTGATTTCTTTTTCCAGGGCAGAAAAGCAGTCTCCTTTGAAATCCTTAGGCTCCAGGTTGGCCTCAATATTGAACTTGGCCAATTCTGTAGTGAAGCTATCATTGTTGAGGGCTTCCAATACTTCCATGGCTGTGGGCGAAGGCTTGTAATGGGCGTCCACCAGGCAGATTTCCTGCTCGGCACCAATTTTCATTTGACCATCTTCAAACCAACCTTCTTCCAGCATGCGTTCCAGTGCCTGGACGTCTTTCAATAAGCATTTCGTAAACTCATTGAGCTGCTTCTGTGTGCTGACTACTTTGACATTTAGATCTCCCATAGACTAAATGGTTATTGAAAAATGATGTAGACAATAAGTTAATTAAATAATTAGGCCAAAAGCAATAGGGCACAAAAAAAGGAGCCGAAGCTCCTGGTAATATTATCTACTGTAATTCGGTGCCTCCCGAGTGATATGCACATCATGCGGATGGCTTTCACGAACACCTGCTCCAGTAATCTTAACGAATTTAGCCTCTTGCATGGCTGCGATATCCGCTGCTCCGCAATAGCCCATGCCGGCTTGAAGTCCACCGGTGATCTGGTAAAGCACTTCCTGAACAACCCCTTTGTAAGGAACCCGACCTACAATTCCTTCCGGAACTAACTTTTTGATATCGTCTTCGGCATCCTGGAAGTAGCGGTCCTTAGAGCCATCTTCCATGGCTTCAATGGATCCCATCCCTCGATAGGATTTGAATTTTCTTCCCTCATAAAGAATTACCTCACCCGGGGCCTCTTCGGTACCCGCAAGCATTGATCCGATCATGATCGTGCTGGCACCAGCGGCAATGGCCTTTACTACATCTCCCGAATAGCGAACACCGCCATCTGCAATGATTGGAACTCCTGAACCTTCAATCGCCCTTGCCGACTCATATACTGCCGAAAGCTGAGGCATACCTACACCGGCAACAACTCTCGTGGTACAAATACTCCCCGGTCCGACACCAACTTTGATCGCATCTGCTCCGGCATCAACTAATGCCTTGGCGCCTTCACCGGTAGCCACATTGCCGACCACAACATCAAGGTCGCTGTATTGCTTCTTGATTCTTTTGGCTGTATCAATTACTCCTTTTGAATGTCCGTGTGCTGTATCAATACTTACAAGGTCAACCCCGGCATTTTTTAGCGCATTAATGCGCTCTTCAATATCCGGAGTCACTCCTACCGCAGCACCAACCCTTAATCTGCCGAATTCATCCTTACAGGCATTGGGCCGGTCGCGATTTTTGAGAATATCCTTATAGGTAATAAGCCCGGTCAACTGTCCTTTTTCATCCACAATGGGAAGCTTCTCAATTTTGTATTGTTGAAGTACATGTTCTGCATCATCCAAAGTGATTCCCATTTCTCCCGTGATGACATTTTCATTGGTCATGATTTCGCTGACGGGAGTAGACATGTCTTTGATAAATCTCATGTCCCGGTTCGTCACAATACCAACCAGCTTTTTATCACCATTTACCACAGGGATTCCACCGATTTTATTCTCTCGCATGATATTCTCGGCATCACGAGCCGTGCTGGCTACATTTAGGGTTATTGGATCGAGAATCATACCGCTTTGAGACCTTTTTACCTTTCTTACCTGGAGGGCCTGGGCTTCGATGGACATATTCTTGTGAATGAATCCTATACCGCCTTCAAGTGCCATGGCTATGGCCAATTTGGCCTCCGTTACGGTGTCCATAGCAGCAGATACAAGAGGTATATTTAATTGAATATTACGCGTAACATAGGTTTGCGTATTGGTATCTCTAGGTAAAACTTCAGAATATCCGGGAAGCAATAATACGTCATCGTAGGTTAGTGCTTCAAAGAGGAATTTGTCAGAATCGATGGGCATAGCAAATAAATACTTCGTTTTATTTGCCGGACAAAAGTAATGAGATAACTCGATTTAAAAAAAGAAGTCTATCGAATAATTACTTCTTCACCAACTTCTGAATTTGCCATTTGTCCCACTCTTCAGGGAGCAAAAGAAGAGCAACCAGAAGCACCACTCTTGGGAACACATGTCCTAGATCCCAAATAGGAAATGTAAGACCATGACCGTAGGAAACGATCAGAAGAACAGCGCCTAAAGCATAAAGTGCATAATTCCTGAATAGGCCAATGACAAGCAGAAACCCGGCAATAAACTCAGTATAAGTAGTGAAGTAGGCCGCAAAGTCAATTAAAAATTTGGGGAGCCAGGTTTCCTCGTAAGGCCGAAAGCTGGAATACACCTGATCCATACCCCATGTGAAAATTTTGCCATAACCGGACATCAGAAAAAGTAGCCCAAGAAGTACTCTGAGGATAAATACCCCGATTGTTTTGTTAAGCATGTGACATTAGTTTAAAGCCGTCTAGAAGCCTGTCCATGTCACTGTCATTATTATAAAGATGAGGAGCTACCCGAACAGAGCTACCTCTTAAAGATACAAAAATGTTCATATCTAAAAATCTCTTTTTCAGGCTGTTAATGTTTATTCCTTGAGGCAGTCGTATACCAAACATATGGTGTGAACGACTATTGGAATCCTCAATTTGATAACCCATTTCAGTCAACTCATTGACAAGTTCGGAGGTAAGGTTTTCACAATACTCCTGGATTCCCTGAGCACCCCATTCATTGATCTGTCGAATGGCTTCTGTGAGCATCGGAGTCAGGATGAAGTTTGCACTTTCACCGACCTCATACCGAATAGATCCGGGTTGATACTCATCCACGTAGTTAACCAAACCAGCGAAGTCTTCACTACCGAGCCTATGCATCCAATTATTCTCTGTTGGAGACTTGTCATGAAAGTACTCTCCATAGTAAGCGACTCCGGAAGAGTAAGGGCCAAGTAACCATTTGTAGCCAGCGGCAACCACCATATCCGGTTGAATTTCCGAAACACTAAAGGGAAGTGCCCCGAATGATTGTGTTCCATCAATTACGAGTAGGGCTCCAACCTCTTTCGTGCGCTCACGAATCCTTTTCAAATCGAAGATTGTTCCATCGGCCCAATGCACGTGTCCCAGTGCAACCAACTTTGTTTTCGAATCAATCGCTTCTAGAATATGCTCATTCCAAAGAGTACCACGGTCGTCTTTTACCTCGGGAGCACTTACTATTCTCAGTGTTACACCTTTTTCTGATTCAAGTGGTTTCCAGGTATAGACGTTGCTCGGAAATTGTTCTTCAGCCAAAACGATATTGTCCCCCTTTTCTACATCAAGATTCTTCGCCACGTTGGAGAGGGCATAGGAAACCGAAGGTACCACCGCGCAATGATCCGGGTTTTCTATCTCCAATAGTTTTGCAAACTCTTCACGCAATCTTCTGGGGTTATCAAAGAAGTGGTGGGGCAATATTTGAACAGGATTGTCCTTTTTTGATATCATTTCTCTCCCAATTGCCGCTACAGACTTAAGCATCGGGGACATGTAGGAACAGTTCAAATAGGTCAATCCTTCAGGAAGGTTGAACAAATGGCTTTGGTTGGTAAGCATGCTAGCCTGTAATTTTTAACAGTTCGTGTTCGAAGGAGATTTCAGGTCGTTCCAGAACTCGTTTGATCTCAACACCCTCTTTGAAGAAAATAATAGTCGGTGTTTTTTTGATATCGTATTCTTTTTCCCGGCCTTCAATACTCGTTTTGTCAACGTCTACTCCATAAAGTTGGAGTTGATCGGCAATGCCTAGTTCTTCCATAATTCGAACGAGTCGGGGTATCTCACGATTACTATCGTGACACCAGGTACCCATGATGGCCAGGATCCGGATGTCCCTGAGCTTTCTCTTTTTGATTTTTCTCAACGTGCCAACATCTACAAGGTAAGTTTTGTAGTTGGTGTTGAACCACATCTTATAAGGCATCTGTTGCAACCCTTCTTTCGTGATCGGTCCATTTAATATCTTCCTTACGCTTTCGTCAATACTCTCCGTCTCATTGTTGTAGATTTTCTCCTGTCCTTTGGTTACCAAAGGAAAAACCACAAGCAACAAAACGAGAATTATAATGCCTTTGAACATGTGAATGTCATTCTAGTGTGATCCAAGATACCACAAAATCATATATTTGCTCGCATGAGTTTATCTGACTTCTGGCAAGGTGTCATCTCCTATACCGAACAGTCAAGTGCATGGGAAATTTCAGGGTGGATATTCGGCATTCTATGTGTTGTTTTTCTGATTAGAGAAAGCATCTGGACCTGGCCTTTTGGAATTGCCTATGTCATCACGGCCTTCGTGGTTTTTTGGAATGCCAGGCTATACGGAGATTTCATACTTCACATTTTCTTTTTCATCCTGAACGTCTATGGATGGTACTTCTGGATTTACGGCAAAAACAAGAATGAATCAGAAATACCGGTGACTAAGTTGAATCTCCGCGGATTGGGCCGTTCAGCGCTATTTTCCGCAGTAGGTATCTTTCTGTTTGCGGTATTTCTTATTAACCTCCCCAATTGGATTTCGGGAATTGAGCCTGCATCGCTGCCATTTTGGGATAGTACCACATCGGTACTCAGCGTCACAGCCATGTTTCTGACTGCCAGAAAGAAGATTGACAATTGGTATTACTGGTTTGTTGTGGATGTATTGGCAACAGGAATATACTTTTACAAAGAACTCTACTTCTTCTCTCTTCTGTACCTCGTTTATGTAGGGATGGCAATTGCCGGCTACTTGGCCTGGAGGAAGTCGATGCTTAAAACCAGTCATGCGTAAGATTGCCATCATAGGTCCGGAAAGCACAGGAAAAACAGAACTGGCTCAACGGCTAGCCGAGTACTATCAATGCAATTGGGTTCCCGAATATTCCCGGGAATACCTCAATAACCTCAGCCATCCTTATGAAAAGTCTGATTTATTGGAGATTGCTAAAGGTCAACTTCAACTGTTGGAGGAATATGCTGCCAAAGGAGGAGATTATCTCTTTGCAGATACCGATATGCATGTCATGAAAGTATGGAGCGACTATAAGTATCATGAAACCGATCCTTGGATACTGGAAGAGTTGGAAAAGCAGGACTATGATCTCTACATTTTGACGTATCATGACATACCGTATGAGGAAGATCCACTTCGCGAAAATCCGGAGGAGCGCGCCTATTTTTTCGACATTTATCAGAATCTGTTGGTCAATTCAGGAAGGCCATTTCTTGTTGTGACTGGGGATAGACAGGCACGCTTGAGAAAGGCGGTAGCGGCAATCAAGACTTTGTTGTAAAGAAATTCTGACTTAATTTCACAACCAATTAAGGGGTGCCCTAATATTTCGGGCTGAGATTATACCCATTGAACCTGATCCAGGTAATGCTGGCGCAGGGAGGTATGGTAAACTATGAGTTGGGAAGCTGCCCCGGCTTCTCAGTTGTTTGACCATTTAAATTATTACAAATGAAAAAGTTAATGTGGATTGCAGCATTGATGCTGATACAATCCGGGTTATGTGCTCAATTCTCGATCACAGGAAAGGTGTTGGACCGATCGACACAAGAAGTCATCGAAGGTGCAACCATTATTGTTTTTAAACCTGCGCCACGAAAGACAGCAGTCACCAATGCCAGTGGTGAATACCAAATTGATGGCTTGGTTCCTGGAAAATACACGTTCCAGGTTTCCCATGTAGGGTATGAGACCTATGAATCTACCATTCAAATCGATCAAGCCATCCTGCTCAATTTCAATCTTGAGCTAGACGTCCAAAGCCTTGAATCGGTGATTGTCACTGCCACAAGAGTAGGTGGGGATGATCCATTTACTTCAACAAATCTTGATGTGGAGGCGATTGAATCCATCTACTCTGGTCAGGATCCATCAGTTGTTTTAGAACGGTTAGTGCCTTCCATTTTATCCTATTCCGATGCGGGTGCGGATATTGGGAATTATGTTCAGTTCAGAATGCGAGGGATTGATCAGACCAGGATCAATACCACCCTTAATGGAGTACCCTTGAATGACATGATTGATCAAGGGGTGTTCTTTTCAAACTTCTCCGATTTCTCGAATAGCATGGAAAGTATACAAGTTCAACGAGGTGTAGGCACATCGACTAACGGAACCGCCTCATTTGCCGGAGCGGTAAACTTTGAATCAAAGCGCTTGAATACTGATGCTCCAAACGCGGAATTACAGTTGCTATCAGGGTCTTTCAATACACTGAGAGCTTCCGGAGAACTGAGCACAGGAAAGCTCGATAATAACCTGGCGCTGTATTCTCGATTCACCCGAACGCAATCCGATGGATTCAAGAACAGTTCGGGTTCCGATAGCTATTCCTTCTTTTTATCGGGAGGCTATATAGGAGACAACGATATTTTGAGAGTGACTGCTTTTGCTGGAAAGACGGAGAATGACCAGTCTTATACACCGGTACTGCTAGCGGATATTCTTAATGATCCGAAGACTAATTACAATAACCCCAATGATACTGACAACTTTGAACAGGAACTCATCCAGGTTCAATATGGTCTGAAAATGAGGTCACGGTTGCATTTGAATACCTCAGTGTATTATGGCGGATCGAGAGGAGTGTTCCCATTTGGTCTGAGTAATACCAACCAGTTAATGTTTGGTCTAAGCAATGACCACTATGGGATCCTATCCGATATGACCTATGACCATAATGGGCTAAACATGACCTTCGGATTACATGCTTACACATTCAATCGCAATAATTTCAATTATACAGCTCCGAATGTGACCAATCCGGGCTACGAAGACGAAACGCAGAAAAATGAATTCAGCTATTTCACCAAGGTCAACTATGAAACAGGCAAGTTCAATCTCTACGCAGATTTTCAATTGCGCTCCGTGAAATTGGAATTCAATGCTGCGGAAATTCTCTCCTTTGGAGGAGCAGTGCCGGCAGGAGGTATCAACTCAAGCCGTGATTGGTTCTTTTTTAACCCAAAAGTAGGAGTAAACTATAGTTTGAACCAGAATTCCAGATTATACGCTTCTTTTGGCAGAACCGGTAGAGAACCTACCAGAACAGATATCTTACAGGGTGACGGCTCTTCCATCAATGAATTCAACTTTGCTTCTGCTCAAGATGAAACGGTGGTTACTGAAGAATATGTGAATAACCTGGAATTAGGATATGAACTGAATACGGCCACTTTTAGTGTTTTGGCCAACTACTTCCTGATGGATTTCGAAGATGAAATTTCATTGGTAGGAGGGCTTTCTGCCAATTCCTATGTGCCGTTGCGACAAAATATCGCGGATACGAGGAGGTCTGGAGTCGAAGTTCAGGCTCAGTACAGCCCTTCTCAGCAATGGTCTTTTGGTCTAAATGCCACTTATTTGAATACAGAAGTTGAAGCATTTGATAATGGCACCGAAGTCTTTAATAATGTGGAACATATTTTTGCTCCGGATTGGATCATTAGTCCTTCAATTGATTGGAGACCTTCCGAAACATTCAATTTTAATTTGAATGCAAGATCAGTTTCAGAGTCATTTATGGAGTTATCTAATTCACCTGGCTTTACCTTGCCATCCTATTTTGTGATGAACTCCCGATTGGATATCAACGTGTCAGAGTCACTGAGCTTTTCGCTGATGTTGAATAATATCTTTGATGAACAATACTTCACTGATGGTGCTCCGGTCGATGTGGATTTTGATGGAACAATCGATGGTCCGGGATTCAGGATTCAGCCACCACGGAATTTTTATATGATGCTTAGGATGAAATTGTGAAATAAGGGCCTCTGGTGAGGCCTTTTTTTATATCCTGTGGTGCAACCGTTTGTTTCTTTATTTTCTTAATGTTTAGGGCGTTTTTACGAAAACGATTGCATAAAAATCAGCTCGGAAATGTACTAACGGCCGTATTTCGTAGGTTGAAACTCTTATATTTAACGCCTGATTTTCAACTGAAAACTAATGATTGAAGCGGCAATAGGGATTGATATAGGTGGCACTTACACCAAATTTGGATTGGTAGATGCGGAAGGAAATATTCTGGTTGAAAGTTCCATTCCTACGAAGAGTGAAAATGGACCGGAAAAATACTTGGCCGCTTTGGCCGATGCCATAAAGTCCGAAATGTCCAAGCTAGTTGGAGATATTGATCTTAAAGGCATTGGTATCGGAGCCCCTAACGGTAACTATTATAAGGGCACTATTGAATATGCGCCTAATCTGAACTGGGAAGGCATTGTGCCATTTGTAGACTTGTTTACAGAGCATTTCGACTTACCCATGGTACTTACCAATGATGCGAATGCAGCTGCTATTGGAGAAAAAGTATTTGGTGGAGCCAAGGATCTCGAAGACTTTATAGTAGTGACACTTGGTACTGGTTTAGGCAGTGGTTTCGTGACTCGGGGGAAGCTTATCTATGGTCATGACGGACTTGCGGGTGAACTTGGACATACCAATGTGTATCCTGATGGAAGAGAGTGCAATTGTGGTAAGCGTGGTTGCCTGGAAACATATGCTTCTGCATCCGGCATAAAACGGACCGTTTTCAAGTTGTTAGCCACTAACAAGGTAAAAACACCACTTCGAGATCATACTTACAAAACGCTCACCTCCAAAATGATCACCGAGTTGGCGATTCAGGGAGATCCAATTGCCCTGGAGGCATATGATTATACTGCGGACATACTGGGGTTGAAGCTGGCGGACGCAGCTGCGGTAACAAGCCCAGAGGCGATTTTTATTTTCGGTGGATTGGCCAAAGCTGGAGATATACTAATTGAAGCCACAAAAAAATACTTCAATCAATACCTCTATCCGGGGTTCAAAGGGAAAATAGAAATCCGATTATCGGATTTGATGGATCGCAACGCAGCCGTGCTGGGTTCTGCGGCATTGGTATGGAGTGAGATTGTGGACCACGATGTGATCAAAGTTCCACAGCGATTGAAATAGATTCTATGACGCTCGTTTAGTGCTTACTTTTTTATTCTGGAGCTTGGTTCAACGGTTTTAATGTAAAAAACTCCGTCAAAGTTTTTAGCCCATATGGCATTCATTTCCAGATTACCCAGTAATCGCGCGACCATTGGCTTCGATAACCAATTAAGCTCATTCCGAAATTCTTTGAAATCAAAGAAAAAGTACTCCTTACCTACTATGTTGATGAAGTGCTCAAAACTTCCAGGGGATGCAGGTTGATACTCTAGTATAGTATGGGTTCTCAAATCAAATAACTGTCCTTCATACCCTGTAAAGGCTAAGGAGTAAACCTCTTCCTTAAATTCTTGATACAGGTAATGTCCCATCGTTGTATAGTCACTGTAATCTATGCCACTTTGTTTTTCAATAAGGTGCATGTTCTTCATGTTGTGGAAGGAAGCTGCCCATACAATCACCTTTTCATCCGGATAAACATTATGGAGAAGCCAAATGAGGTTTTTCCCCATTTCCCTGTCACGCGACTTTTCATAAATCTTCAAATAGTTGCGGTCATATTTTACACGCATGGTCACTTCAATACTTGCCAGCATCCGTTTCCAAAAACCAATGCTCCATTCGAGGTCCGAAGCCAAACCTGGGTTCATATGATCTATCGATTCTTTTAGCTCTTCCAACACTTCAAAGAAGATGTTTACTTCACTTTTGGTCGACTTGTTTCTTCTCATGTCCGAAAGAGATCTGGCAAGCACTTTCTTAAAGATGGGCCAGTTCGTAACTTGAATGCCTCTATTGTCCAGAAACTGTTCTAATTGGGTGGACAGCTTATATCCGATGAATTGGGTACTATCAACAAAATGGACGTCCATTCCTGCAAATTCCAAAGGCATGTCTGAAATAAGCTGATCGTCCAAATAGTCCTTTAGGGGAGTCAGTTCCTCGCTAAGAGACCATTGAGAGTAGACAATTCTATCGAAATGTTTGCCCATGTTGAGCATTACTCTGGCCGTCTTCCAGCTTTGCATTGCATCGTACATGCCCGCTTCGAAAATCAGGGTATTGAAACCGAGTTTCTGATGAAGAAATTTCACGAGACGTATCTTCGCTGAAAAAGTCGAACCCTCCCCATGTGCCTGTTCTCCTAGTAGCACAATTCTTGAAGCTCCGATGGCCTCTGCAAGTGGAGTAAGGTCGTTGAAGCTGGTATCTGCTGGGGCAATGGATGCAATTTCATGTCCATAGCGTTTAAGGTCAGTAATATCAACCTGAGAAATTAAGGTCAATGTTCGCAATAGGCCAGCAACAAGAACCAGTGTTTTAATGGATGAGCGCATTTTTGTCCTTTTTTCTAAATCATCCAAATCCAGAGGATTTTCATAAAATTTTACATCAAGGGATCAATATTCTTGATGAAAGTCGAACCCAATACGAGTCTGGTTAAATTGGGATCTGTAATTTTAAGCGTTCGTACATTGCCGAATTCATGAGTTTATATTTGAGAAAATCCATTGGTTGGCTTGTCTATTTTGGAGTTCTGGTTCTATGGAGATCTCAGTTTGAAACAAGTTCATTGTGGACTGTGCCTTTCTTTAAAGTCACATCTGTAATGATCGCCTATTATGTAATGAAGGGGGTGTTGATCCCTGGGCTTCTGATCAGAAAAAGCTGGTTGATATTCCTTGCGTCAAGCGTAGTGTTACTGGTGGCAATCAACTTCTATTATTATTACGGCCTCTACTATGCTCTCGGACTGATGGAGCCATTACCGGATGCCAAGGCTTTTGTTATGAGTTTTTATACATTGATCGCCTTAATGATAATATTTGGAGTGGAAAACTTTCTGAGCAAAGTCAATAATGATGGTGATCCGACTTCAATAGAGAAGGGTCAACGGGCAGAATTTAACGATGAATATTTCTTCGTAAAGACTCAAGGGGTTTACCAGAGAATTGAGTTTGCAAACATTCTATTCATAAAAGGATTTCAGAACTACGTTAAGATTCGTTGTTCCAAAGAGGAATATATTGTTTATCTGACCCTGAGGCAGATTATGGACCGATTGAAGGAGGCCGACTTTTTGAGAATACATCGGTCTTACATTGTGAACAGAAGAAATGTTGATCGAATAGATGGAAATGAGATTTTCATGACTAATGGTGATAGTATTCCATTTAACAGGAAAAAGAGGGAGGAAATATTCAAAGTCCTTTTAGAGGATAAATTGGTGGTGAGATGAATTAAATTTGCATTCATGTCTTCCCATCACATAGTTCGCGATGAGCAGGAACCTGCAGTGCTGATTCAAGACCCACAGGCACTCGAAGTAGATTTTGTGGATTCGTTACTTGAGTGGAGCCCGACTGTGATGGTGCTTGAACCTGCGTTGAAGGAGGTATTAAAGTGGGGAATCAAGATTGATATTGTGGTGGCATTTTTTGATTCTATTGAATCACTCAAACCAAAATTACAAGAGCAAAGCCCGGTGAAACTTCTGGGGTTTGAATCGGGAGATTTGCTTGAGAACGCCTACCAATTCCTCTTAGAGAATAACTATAGCGCAGTAAACGTACTTGGAGATATTTTCAATTCACAAGTACTGGAATTTGCCAGACTATTTTCCTCCAAGATTGATTCAGTGGTCTTCTACAATAATCAAAAATGGGTGTACGCCCGTCAGGGTATCTTTGAGAAATGGATCGACACCGGAAAAATCATGGCGATTCATCCTGTCAGTTCAAACACTTTTTTAACGACTGAAGGATTCTATACAGAATGGGAAAATGAAATGTTGATTGAACCTATAGAATTGACTTCAGAGCTATCTGGGAAAGTGAAAATTCAAACCAATCAAAAACCGCTTTGGGTGGTAGAAGATTTGCTCAACAATTAGAAATACCCTCTGGGAATCCTGAGCTTCATTTTTACCACTACTTTTTTGCCATCCTTGATCCCTGGTTCCCAAGGATATTGATTGTGTGAGTAATCCTCTATATTTCTTGCAATCGCCTCCAAGAATTTAGTCTGTTGACCATCAGGGTCTAAGACTGAATCAAATTTGGTAAGTACTGCAACTGAATTCATCCGATAGCCACCACCCACCTCTACCTCGAACTCAGAATAAGTAGGAAAACTGGAAAAGTCAATTTCTTCCCGACCTGGCACGTTTAAGGTAACTGCCCTTAGAAAATTTTCCAGACCACCAACGGGAACCGGTAATTGATCCACCTCTTTTTGATCCAAAACCGGGGCAACTTGGGAGACATTGGACCGATTTCCGCCAAGCTCTAATATGTACACATATTGACTTTGATCATGGTAGAGTCTACGCGCGGTCTCAAGCGTAGCACTATCGATTTCTGACGGGTTATCGACAAAGGCGTATTCATCCAAGGTGTTGGTCAGGGCCAAAAAATACATCCAACGAAATCGATCATTCAATGTGAGGTCGAAAAGGGAATCGCGATCGACATAAGACATGTGATCCACAAAGACGATTCGATGAGGTCCCGGGCCTTCAACAAGTTCGGTCAACAGAGGATTCTGCTTGCCATAATTGATAGCATAGTCAGACTGTGAATTAAGGTTTTTTAGGTGTTCGACAATATTCTGATGCTTTTTGAGACCGAATAAGAATGCTGTTTTTACCGCTTCATTATCATCAAACTTTTCCTGAGCGACAGTCAATACCTGAAAGCACGTTAAGTATAAAAGGAGATAGCTGGCCTTTTTCATAAAAAAAGATACGATCAATTAGTATTCCGGAAGAGAAAAGGGTGAGATTATTGAAAGAAAGCTACAATTTCAGCCGAAAGTAAGTCAATATCGACCTTTTCAATGGGATGTGGCGTTTGTTCCAACACCCTTAATTTGCCGAAATGAAGGTGGTCGACTGCCCACTTCGTTTCTTCCTCAGTCACCATGTTGTCCTGATCTCCCAAGGCTATAATGCAGTCATTCGTAACTTCCAGGAGCTCCGATTTACTTAAGACTGGACTTTGACCTAATCCAAGCATCATTTCCTTTGTATTCAGCACCACTTCCTTCCAGTCATTGGGAGCATGTCGGCTGGCCAATAGCTGTGCAAATGCCGGGACTTTTTCTTCAATCACCTGAGGAATTAGTTTTTTGGATTCTTGTTCTACCGAAAGGGGGTTCCAGTCGAACTTTGTGCCCAGTGTGTAGATTTTGCCTACCAGGTCGGGATTGCTCTGAGCTACCTTAAGAGCTACATATCCTCCCATGCTATATCCAAAAATCGGGGTGCCGTGCAGTTTGTTTAGAATAATGAAGTCCCTCAGCTCCTGAGAAAATTCCATAATGCCAAACCCGGAATCTGAGAAAGGTTTACCACCATGACCGGAGAAATTAAGAGTATGGATATTAAATAAGTTAGAAAGAGAATCGCCTAATGATTTCAATTGCGCCTCGCTCCCCAGTGCACCGTGTAATAAGATCAGGTTGTTCATCAAAAACTTCTGAATAGATAATCAATATAGATTAAATACCGATTAAAGATAATAAAATATGGTATTATCCTATTTGTGAAAATACCATTCTATCTTTAGAAAGGAAGGTGTCCTGAATAATTTCTACATTGATATAACCCTTACTTTCCAAAACATCCTGAACCTCAGTCCCGTAGCGCTCATGAATCTCAAAATAAAGCCGGCCGCCCGGTTTTAATAATTTTAATCCTTGTTCTGCAATTGCCTTGTAGAACTTAAGAGGATCGTCATCTGGGACAAATAACGCGAGACTTGGTTCATGTTTAAGTACGTTGTCTTTCATACAAGTCTTGTCCGAGTTCAAAACATATGGCGGATTACTAACTATTAAGTCCAGATTCTTCAAATCAAATTCATCTGACAAGATATCAGCCCTTTTTGTGATGACATCGACATTATTAAGAGCAATATTCTTCTGTGCCACTTCCAAGGCTTGGTAGCTAATATCGAGCGCTATCACAAGACTTGTGTTTAACTGACTTGCCAGTGCAATAGGTATACAGCCAGACCCCGTTCCAATATCCAGGATTCGCAAATCTTGATTTGACTTTTCTCTATCGATAATTTTTAGAACCAATTCTTCCGTCTCTTGGCGAGGTATCAACACCGATGGATTGACCTGAATTTTATAATCCAGAAAATATGTGTGCCCTACGATATACTGTACGGGTTCTTTATTGTGCAACCTTTGTATGGCCGAGTCAAACTTTGCGAGCAAGTCCTTGTCTTTCAGGTCTGACCTCTCTTCAGCAATATCCCAGAATTGAAGCCTCGTTTTATCCAGGTGAGCATCTATAAGTCGATAGACAAGCTCTTCTGCTTCAGGCCGTTCATAAATGGGCTCGAGAAGAGCGACATATTTCTTAAAAAACTGATGTCTTTCGGACATGCGCGAAACTAGGAAATTTAGATCATAATAAACATCCTGCTAACTTTGGGCCGTGCCAAAAGACAAGGACATACTCTATATGCAAAGGGCCCTGGATCTTGCTGAAAAGGGTAGGGGAAGTGTGAGCCCCAATCCCATGGTAGGCTGCGTTTTAGTGCATAATGATCAGATCGTGGGAGAGGGATGGCATGAAAAATATGGAGAGGCGCATGCCGAAGTCAATGCTATTAGCAGTATCGTAGACGAAGCGCTACTTTCTGAATGTAAGTGCTATGTCACGCTTGAACCTTGTTCTCATCACGGCAAGACACCGCCTTGTTCTGACCTCCTGATCAAAAAGGGTATTCGTCAAGTAATTATTGGATGCCAGGACACAAATCCTCAGGTTGGAGGAAATGGAATTAGGAAATTAAAGGAGGCTGGAATTGATGTACAGGTCGGTGTTTTAGAAAAAAAATGTCGCGACCTCAATCGAAGGTTCTTTTCAGCTATTGAAAAAAACAGGCCTTATGTTATACTTAAGTGGGCGCAGACGGCTGATGG
>JANQKF010000039.1 GCA_028281285.1 Cyclobacteriaceae bacterium | reverse complement strand
CCTTTTACGATGACGTTCAATTCTTTGAAGTTACCTACGGCTAATCTTCTTCCAATTTCGTCAAGTGTAATATGTTTCTTGGTTCTGACACTCTGCTCTCGTAGAATTTGCTCACGCTTGTTGGCAATTTCTCTTGCTTCCTTGTCAGAATCCATCACATTAAATCGATCTCCTGCCTGGGGTGCCCCTGAAAGCCCCAACATTTGAACTGGGGTTGCCGGACCTACATTCTTTAATCGTTGTCCGCGATGGTCGAACATGGCTTTGACCTTTCCAAAATGAGAACCCGCAAGTACAGTATCGCCAACGGATAGATTTCCGCCTTGAACCATCATGGTTGTTAGATAACCTCGACCCTTGTCAAGTGTGGCTTCTATCACAGTCCCAACTGCTTTTTTGTTAGGATTGGCCTTAAGTTCAAGCAATTCCGCTTCCAGCAGTACTTTCTCAAGTAGGTCATCAACCCCTTGCCCTGTTTTGGCAGATACTTCCTGGCACTGATATTTGCCACCCCAATCTTCCACAAGAATGTTCATCTGTGAAAGTTCTTCCTTTATCTTGTCTGCATTGGCATTTGGCTTGTCAATTTTGTTGATGGCAATCACAATTGGAACTTCCGCAACTTGTGCATGGTTGATTGCCTCTTTGGTCTGAGGCATCACATTATCATCAGCGGCCACAACAATAATCACTACATCCGTGATCTTTGCTCCACGTGCTCTCATTGCAGTAAAGGCTTCGTGACCAGGTGTATCCAGAAATGCAATTCGTTTACCGTCTTCGGTAGTCACATCATATGCTCCAATGTGTTGGGTAATACCCCCTGCTTCTCCTTCAGTAACTTTAGAATCTCGAATGTAATCCAGCAACGAAGTTTTACCATGGTCAACATGCCCCATGATTGTGACAATTGGAGCCCTTTCTTCAAGGTCACCATCATTGTCTTGCTCCTCTACAACGTCAACTTCCTCGTCAGCAGTTGTAAACTCTACATCAAAACCAAATTCATCGGAGATTATGGTGATGGCTTCGGCATCAAGTCTTTGATTGATTGAGACAAACATACCTAGAGACATGCATGCAGAAATGACATCATTCACAGACACCTCCATCAACGAAGCCAAGTCACTCGCAGAGATAAATTCTGTGACTTTCAGAATTTTTGATTCTTCCTGTTCCTTGAGAATTTGTTCCTCTGCTGCTTCAGCGGCTGCGTTTCTCTTTTCTTTCCTGTATTTCGCTCTGTTTCCTTTACCGGCCCCTTTTCCGCCACTCAATCGAGCAAGGGTTTCCTTAATCTGATCTTGAATTTGTTTGTCAGTAAGTTCTTCCTTGGGAACTCTCTTGCTATCACGCTGCCTTCCAGCATTTCCTTGAGAAGGTCGTTCCACACGAGCCTTCTGAATTCTCTTGCGAGGGCGTTTCTTTTTGTCATCCGCCTCCGTGTTTTTGGCGGCAGGCTCAGGTTTTGCTTTTTTCGGAGGATCCTTAGGAAGCTCGATCTTACCTAGTACGGTCAATCCTTTAAGGGAATCAGCCTTGGCCTCAATTACTTTTTCCGGAGTCTGTTCTTCTTGTTGATCCTCTGCGGCTGGAGATTCAGTAGCTTCTTCAGACTCTGGTTCTGGTTCAGGAGTGGGAGCCTCTTCTTTGGGCTTTTCTTCCTTCGGCTTTGGATCCAGGTCTATCTTGCCAACTACTTTAAACCCTTGTAATTTGGGAGATTCTACCTCTTCCGTTTCAGGAAGAGTTGTGGTCTCCTCAGTCACTTCAGGAGTAGGTTCCGTGGGAAGCTCTTCAGCTTCTTCTTCCTTTGGAGCTACCTCTTCCGTACTCAGATTTTTAATCAGTATTTGAGGATCATCCTCTTGAGGCTTAGAAGTATTAGGCTTTTCAGTTGATGAAAGCAGGTCCTCTGTAAGCTTAGTTCCAATTGTCAGATGTGAGGCTTCTTCTTTCTCGGAAGCAGACGAAGCAAACTCCTTGGCCAACATAGTATATTGTTCGCCACTTATTTTGGAGTTAGGGCTGCTATCCACCTCGAAGCCTTTGTCCGAAAGGAAATCAACGATGGTACTACGCCCAACATTGAGCTTTCGCGCCACCTGACTTAACCTCATCATTTTTTCTTCTGACATACTCAAATATCCCTTTTTTTACTTAAAAATCGTTTTTATTGCTCGAATTCTTGACTCAGTGTTTGGTATAAGAAATCCACCGTTTCTTCCTCAAGTTCTGTTCTTCTTACAATGTCATCCCGGCTTATGGCCAGAACACTTTTGGCTGTATCCAATCCAATGCGCTTCAATTCATCAATGATCCAGCTTTCAATTTCATCGGCAAACTCGTCCAGATCAACATCTTCCTCTTCAAACTCAGACAATTCTCTGAACACATCAATTTCTAGTCCTACGAGTTTTGATGCAAGCTTAATGTTCTGGCCTCCCTTACCGATTGCCAGAGATACTTGGTCTGGTTTAAGATAGACCGATACTCTTTCATCTTCCTCCAAGATCTTCATACTGGAGATTTTCGCAGGGCTAAGCGCTCTAGAAATGTAAAGCTCCATGTTATCAGTAAAGTTGATCACATCGATATTTTCATTCTGCAATTCTCTTACAATACTATGAATACGCGAACCCTTCATTCCTACACATGCGCCAACCGGATCAATTCGGTCATCATAAGACTCTACAGCTACCTTGGCCCTTTCTCCAGGCTCTCTCACCACTTTTTTGATAGTGATCAGTCCATCATATACTTCGGGCACTTCACTTTCGAATAGTCGCTCAAGAAATTTCCCGCTGGTTCGTGAAAGAATAATCTTTGGGCTGCCATTCACCATTTCTACCCGATCTACGATAGCACGAACAGATTCTCCCTTTCGGAATCTGTCCTTTGGTATCTGTTCATACTTCGGAATGGCCAATTCGTTGCCCTCCCCGTCAATAAGTAGAACCTCACGGCTCAGTATTTGATAAACTTCACCGTTGATAATCTCCCCAACCAGGTCCTTATACTTCTGAAATAGAATGTCCTTTTCCAGGTCTTTAATACGCTGGATAAGTGTTTGCCTGGCTGTCATTACTGCTCTTCGTCCGAAATCAACCAACTTGATTTCCTCGGCCACTTCTTCGCCAATTTCGAAATCGGGCTCAATTTCCCTTGCTTCAGAAAGACTGATTTTGTCGTAATCCCAAATGTCTTCTGAATTATCATCTACAATTTCTCTGAATCGCCAAATTTCCAAGTCACCTTTATCGGCATTGATGATAATATCAAAATTGTCATCCACCTCGAATTTTCTTCTAATCATTGTTCTGAAAACATCTTCCAGAATTCTGATCATCGTTGGTCTGTCAACATTCTTATTCTTTGCAAACTCTGCAAACGACTCAATTAATACTGCACTGTCCATTTTATCTACTTAAAAGACACTAAAACATTCGCTTTTTCTATATCTGAAATGGGAATTTGAATATGTTCAAAATTCACCTTTTTCTTTTCTTTTACTTCCTTATCGAACTCCAATGTTTCCCCTGAGATACCTGTCAGTTTTCCTTTCATACTGGCGCCTTCCTTTGTTACCAATTTCAACTGCCTGCCTACATTTTTTTTGTATTGCCTCTCGAGCATCAATGGATGGTCCAAACCAGGCGAAGAAACCTCAAGTACATACGCAATATCCATGATATCCTCTAACTCCAAACGTGCTGAAATCTGACGACTCAGACTTGCACAATCGTCAATGTTTATTCCGTCATCTCCATCCAAAAGCACTAGAATCTTTGTCTTACCATTGATGCCTTTTACCACAACATCGACTAAGAAATAAGAATCGTCTTTCAGATATTCGGTAGCAATCCCTAAAATGACTTCCTTTAAATTCATTGAACTGTGTACAAATAAAGAGGGGACTTTGTGTCCCCTCCGTATGAATCCGTTAAGTACTGCAAAAGTAGTACTTTTTGTTGAAATCAAAAACTCTTTTAAATCGTTACTTTCAAATAAAAAAGGGTATTAACTTCAGGCTCTTTAAGCGGAATGATGAAAAAACTTTGTGTATTAGTTTTCTTGACCTTAGTCATAGGCGCTTGCTCTGACTCAAAAAATGGAAATTCAGGTGAAGTAGCGGAGAGGAGCTTGATCAAGGCACCAGAATTTAGTGCCGACTCGATCTACAATTTCATTCAAGATCAGGTTGATTTTGGACCACGTGTGCCGGGTACTGATGCACATACAAATGCAGCCAGATACTTCGTTGAGAAGTTTGAGCAATTTGGTGCCATAGTAACCGTACAGGAATTTGAAGAACAAACCTATGATGGTACAAGGGTACAACTCAAAAATATTATTGCGGCTTTTAACCCTGCGGCTAAAAAACGTATTCTTCTGGCCGCTCACTGGGACACTCGACCTTTTGCTGACAAAGATCCTGAGGATACTTATGCACCAATGGACGGTGCTAATGATGGTGGTAGTGGTGTTGGAGTACTCTTGGAAGTGGCACGCATCATTGGTATTGGACCAGGCCCGAAGGTTGGCGTAGATATTATTCTTTTTGATGGTGAGGATTGGGGTGAGCATCTTGAAGCGAGCAGTGTGACCCCGACAGGAGGTAAAGACTCATGGTGGTGTTTGGGTTCTCAGTACTGGTCAAAGAATAAACACAAACCTAATTACTCAGCATTCTATGGTATACTCTTGGATATGGTAGGAGCAGAGAGAGCTACGTTTTATCAGGACGCTGTCTCAAAACAAAACGCTCAGAGGGTTTTGGATAAGGTTTGGGGCATCGCCAATAACTTGGGTCATTCCCAGTATTTCATTAGTCAGCCCGGTATATCACTTGTCGATGACCATGTTTATGTCAACCGTGATGCCAGAATTCCTATGATTGATATTATAGATTTAAGAAACGGTGGTAGCGAGTTTATACCAGAACATCATCGCCAGGGAGATAATATGGATGCTATTAGTAAAAGTACATTGGCTGTAGTTGCGGAACTGGTATTGACAGTGCTTTATAACGAATGACTTCTTAAGAAACTAACCCCATCAGATATTGACCGTAGCCAGATTTTTCCAAGGGTTTGGCAATTGCAATTAGTTGTTCTTCATCAATATAGTTCATTCGGAATGCGATTTCTTCGACACAAGACACTTTAATGCCTTGCCGTTCCTCTATTACCTGAATAAACTGACTTGCCTGCATTAACGATGAAAAGGTACCGGTATCTAACCAGGCCGTTCCTCTATCGAGCGTGCTGACTTTGAGCTTTCCCGCCTCAAGATAAGCCTGATTTACAGATGTAATTTCTAATTCACCGCGTTTACTCGGCTTAAGGTTTTTTGCAATATCAACTACATTATTATCGTAGAAATAGAGTCCCGGAACTGCCCAATTTGATTTAGGGTGCTCTGGTTTTTCCTCGATTGAAATGGCGTTCATATTCTCATCGAATTCCACCACACCATAGCGCTCCGGATCTTTGACACGATAGGCATAAATTATTCCTCCGTCAGGATTTGTATTAGCCCTTAATGTTCTGGGAAGGCCTGACCCGTAGAAAATGTTATCACCTAAAACCAATGCCACCTTTTCCTCTCCTATAAAATCGGCTCCAATAAGAAAGGCCTGTGCCAGTCCTTCTGGCCTTGGTTGTTCAGCATATTGAAAGTTGCACCCTATGCGACTTCCATCACCCAAGAGTTTTTCGAAAAGAGGCAGATCGTGTGGGGTAGAGATTATCATTATATCTCTTATACCGGCCAGCATGAGTACTGAAAGAGGGTAGTAAATCATGGGTTTGTCATAAACCGGCATGAGTTGCTTACTTATTGCCAATGTAAGCGGATGTAGGCGGGTTCCAGATCCGCCAGCCAGTATAATTCCTTTCATAATTTAGATTTCATACTGTTTGAGATAATACTGACGATAACTGCCTGAGGTAATATGTTCCAACCAATCCTCATTCTGCAAATACCAATCTACGGTTTTTTCAAGGCCTTCCCCGAATTGCAAAGAAGGGTTCCAGCCTAATTCCATTTTCAGTTTTGTAGCGTCAATAGCGTACCGAAAGTCATGTCCGGCTCTATCCTTAACAAATTTTATAAGGTGCTCTGAGTCTCCGGGAGTCCTTCCCATTTTTTCGTCCATAATTGAGCATAGTAGACGTACGACATCAATGTTTTTCCACTCATTGAATCCTCCGACATTATAGGTTTCTCCAACTTTACCGTTGTGGAAAATAGTGTCTATGGCCCTGGCGTGATCTTCCACATAGAGCCAGTCTCTGATGTTTTCTCCTTTACCATAAATGGGTAATGGTTGTCGGTTTTTGATATTGTTGATACAAAGAGGAATCAGTTTTTCGGGGAATTGGTTGGGGCCATAATTGTTTGAGCAATTTGAAATGACAACCGGTAAGTTGTAAGTATTGTTGTACGCTCTGACGAAGTGGTCTGAACTGGCCTTGGATGCAGAATATGGTGATTGTGGATCGTAAGGAGTAGATTCAAGAAATACGCTTCCATCTTCCAACGAACCATATACCTCGTCTGTTGAAATGTGATAGAACAAGTTTTCATTCTTACGCTCTGCCCAATGATCTCTTGCTAAATTTAGGAGGTTGACCGTGCCAAGAATGTTCGTGTGGACAAAAGCCAATGGATCACTAATTGATCGGTCAACATGGCTCTCTGCGGCCAGGTGAATTATGGAGTCAAATCGATGCCTTTCAAAGGCGTCTTTGAGTTGATCTTGATTACAAATATCTGCGTGAATAAATGTGTAGTTCTTGGCGGATTCAATGTCCTTTAAGTTCTCGAGATTTCCGGCATAGGTAAGGAAATCCAGGTTATAGATATCATAATCTGGATAGTTGTTTACGAACAGCCGTACTACGTGGCTCCCAATAAAGCCCGCACCTCCGGTTATTAAGATCTTTCTTTTGGCCATTGTTGGTCAAATATACACGATTGCCAATGTGGAAAGTTTTTTTTCTGATTAACAATAAAAAAATAATGGTGAATAACGGAAAGATAAGTTAAACGATTTGACCTAACAATCGTTTGTTAGGAAAGTGATTTTATCTAAATTTCAAACATGAACTTTGAGCAGACTGAAGACCAAAAAATGATTGCGGATATGATTCGCGATTTTGGAGAGAGAGAGATTACACCCTATCGAAATAAATGGGATGATGACCAGGAGTTTCCTATTGAGGTTTTGAAGAAACTGGGCGAGCTAGGATTGATGGGAGTGCTGGTTTCTCAGGAATACAATGGATCAGGTTTGGGTTATTTTGAATATATCACGGTGGTATCCGAAATTGCTAAACTTGACCCGGGACTTGGTCTTTCTGTTGCCGCTCATAATTCCCTTTGTTCAGGACATATCAATCAGTTTGGTAATCATGAACAGAAGAATAGATGGTTGTCAAAACTAGCTACTTGCGAATGGCTAGGCGCCTGGGGTCTCACCGAACCGAACACTGGATCGGATGCAGGAAATATGAAGACAACTGCCAAACTGGAGGGAGATGAATGGGTAATTAACGGCACAAAGAACTGGATTACACATGGCAAGTCCGGTGATGTGGCAGTAGTGATTGCCAGAACGGGTGAAATAGGAGACTCGCGTGGGATGTCAGCTTTTGTAGTTGAGCGAGGAACCCCAGGTTTTTCGGCAGGGAAAAAGGAGGATAAGCTTGGAATGAGAAGTTCTGAAACAGCTGAAATGATTTTTGACAATTGCCGGATTCCCAAAGAGAATTTACTCGGTGAAGTAGGAGAAGGGTTTATTCAGTCAATGAAAGTTCTTGACGGTGGCAGAATATCGATTGCGGCATTGAGCTTAGGTATTGCGGAAGGTGCTCATGAAGAGGCATTGAAATATGCTCAAGTAAGGCATCAATTCAATCAACCCATATACAATTTTCAGGGCATTTCATTCAAGTTGGCCGATATGGCCACGGAGCTTGAAGCTGCGAAGCTTTTGACATTCAGAGCTGCTGAGTTAAAAAACCAAGGTAAAAGTGTAACGCGTGAATCTGCAATGGCCAAATATTACGCCTCTGAATGCGCTGTCAATCTTTCCACAGAGGCCGTCCAGATTTTCGGTGGATATGGCTATACTAAAGATTATCCTGTGGAAAAATATTACAGGGATTCTAAGCTTTGTACCATTGGCGAGGGCACTTCGGAAATCCAGAAAATTGTGATATCAAGGGAAATTTTGAAGGCTTGATTTATTTTTCAAGTCGATTAATCAATCTATTCTAAATATTCTTACCTTTGCAGTCCGAATTGAGAGGAGGTGTTTAGATAATGATTATTATAAACGTAAAAGAAAACGAATCCATCGATAAAGCGCTTAAGCGATTCAAGAAGAAATTCGAGCGTACGGGTGTTCTAAAAGAACTGCGTTCTAGAACAGCATACGAAAAGCCTTCAGTGAGCAGAAGAAATGTAAAGATTAAAGCTGCTTACAGACAGAAAATGTACGCCAAAGAAAACTACTAGGTCATTCCTTTTATGGCCCAAAATTACTATGTTAGTACTGCGGGTTTGATGCAGTGCTAACATGGTTGATTCCTTTCTTAAATACATATCCTACGAGAAGCGATACAGCCAACACACGGTTACTTCTTACCACCGTGATCTTAATCAATTCTCAGAATTCTTAAACCATAAATTCAATACTGGTAATCTTCAAGAAAGCACGCAACTCATGGTGAGGTCTTGGGTATTATCCCTTATGGATGATGGTATTTCTCCTAAAAGTGTAAATAGAAAAATTGCAAGCTTAAGATCTTATTTCAAATTTTTGCTGAGACGTGAAGTGATTGAAAAGGACCCCACTGCTCGAGTGAAATTACTGAAGACACAAAAACAACTTCCGTCCTTTGCTGATGAAACGGAGATTGTCGATTTATTGGATCGCTCTGAATTTCCTGATGATTTTGAAGGCTGGAGGCGGAAACTCATAATGGAGTTGCTCTATGGAACTGGGATTAGACTTTCAGAACTTATTGGTTTGAAAGAACCAAATGTGAATTTGAATGAAGGCACAATCAAAGTGCTCGGGAAAAGAAACAAGGAAAGAATAATCCCAATTTCTGTTTCTTTACAAGAGGTGATAAAAAGTTATCAAACCTGTAAAAAAAGTGAGTTAGGAATTGTCCAAAATGATTGCTTAATCGTAAACAATACAGGAGAGGAGGCATACCCTATGATGATATACAGAGAGGTAAAGAGGTTTTTGAACGATCTATCTTCTGTTGATAAGAGGAGCCCTCATGTATTACGTCATACATTCGCGACACATTTATTAAATAAAGGAGCTGATTTAAACGCAGTCAAAGATTTACTAGGCCATACTAGCTTGGCTGCGACACAAGTATATACCCATAATTCGCTTGAGAAATTGAAATCAACATTTGATCAAGCACATCCAAAAGCATAAGTTTAACCCTTAAATTATTAAGTTATGAAAGTACAAGTTCAATCAATCCACTTCGATGCAGATGTTAAACTGACCGACTTCATTCAGAAAAAGTTGGATAAACTCGAGACCTTTTATGATAGGGCAATAGACGCTGAAGTAATTTTAAGATTGAATAATGAGGGTATTGATAACAAAACTGTTGAGATAAAACTCAATGTACCAGGAGAACAGCTTTTTGCTGAGAAGAGTAACGGTTCGTTTGAAGCAGCAACTGATCATTGTACGGAAGCTCTGCGAAGACAGATAAAAAAGTATAAAGAAAAAGTACTGGCGAGGTAAGAATCAAACCTTTTAAAAAAAAGCCATTCAAATTTGAATGGCTTTTTTTTAAAGACTAAATTCTTCTTTGACCTTATCAACGTAGTCTAACTTTTCCCAGGTGAAAAGTTCAACTTCAAAATCTTCGGGTTTACCGATAGCATTAATGAAAGTCTTGGTCACTGTCTCATTTTTTCTGCCCATATGGCCATAAGCCGCGGTTTCCAAATACATTGGGCTTCTCAGTTTAAGTCTTTCCTCTATCGCAGCTGGCCGCATATCAAATACGTTTGTTACTTTCTTGGCGATTTCACCATCGCTCATATCAACTTTGGAAGTACCATAGGTGTCCACAAAAATCCCCATAGGTTCGACTACTCCAATGGCATACGAAACTTGGACAAGAACTTCATCGGCTACTCCAGCAGCCACTAGATTCTTAGCGATATGACGTGTTGCATATGCAGCAGAGCGATCGACCTTAGATGGGTCTTTACCCGAAAAGGCTCCGCCTCCGTGTGCACCTTTACCTCCATAGGTATCGACAATTATTTTTCTTCCTGTAAGTCCAGTATCTCCATGCGGGCCACCAATTACAAATTTACCCGTTGGGTTGATATGATATTTGATATCATCATTAAATAGAAGTTGAAGATTTGCAGGAAGTTTTGCCTTAACTCTCGGAATCAAGATACCAACAATGTCCTCACGAATTTTATTGAGCATGGCCTCATCCGTATCAAAGTCATCATGCTGAGTGGATACCACAATGGCATCAATCCTGAGAGGGACGTTGTCATCCGAATATTCAATGGTAACCTGAGACTTGGCATCAGGACGCAAATACTTGATTTTATCGTCTTCTCTTCTCAATGCAGCTAGTTCAATCAGGATTTTATGTGATAGATCAAGGGCCAACGGCATGTAGTTTTCAGTTTCTTTGGTAGCATAACCGAACATCATGCCCTGATCGCCTGCCCCTTGCTCTTCTTTAGTGGCACGATCAACTCCTCTATTGATATCATCAGATTGTTCATGGATTGCGGATAGTACTCCGCATGACTTGCTGTCGAACTGATATTCAGCCTTTGTATAACCAATTTTTTCTATTACGTCTCTTGCAATTCGCTGTACATCCAGATAGGTATTGGATTTAACCTCGCCAGCCAATACCACTTGACCCGTGGTCACCAATGTCTCGCATGCTACTTTAGAGTCAGGATCAAAGGCTAGAAAATTGTCAATCAGGGCATCTGAAATCTGATCGGATACTTTGTCTGGGTGTCCTTCTGAAACGGACTCTGAGGTGAATAAGTAGGGCATTCTCTTTATTTAATGTGATTGATTAAAATGGGCTCAAAAATAGAAGAATAGAATTTAAAAAAGAAAAGTTCTATTGTGAGTAGATTAGAAAGATTGTAGGGACTTTCTTCAAAGCAATATCACCGGTCTTCCATTTTGCCACAGGTTTTGTGAGGATTTTCTCATTCTTACCAGTCAGGTCTTTGGCAATACATAAAAAGGTGTCTTTTCTTAGACACTTTAGGATATCTGCTAAAAGTTGTTCATTTCTATAGGGAGTATCCATAAATATTTGAGTCTGATTCTTTTCGAATGACTCCTTCTCGATACTCCTTAACTTATTCTGTCGCTCACGTTTGTCAATTGGCAAATACCCATGGAATACAAATGATTGACCATTAAAACCAGACCCCATAAGAGCAAGGAGGATCGAAGACGGTCCAACGATTGGCACAACTTGTATTCCGAATTGGTGGGCCAAGTGAACCGCTTTGGCACCCGGATCGGCAATTCCCGGGCACCCGCTTTCCGAGACAATGGAAATTGTCTTACCCTCCGTAATCGCAGGTTGCAGAAATTCCAGAATCTGGTCATAGTCGGTTTTCTTATCAAGAATTTCAAAATGAAGCGATTCAATTTTGATGCCCAGCTTAAGAGAACTTATGTACCTCCTGACGGTCCTTATGTTTTCAACCAGGAAAAGATCAGTTTCATGGATAGCCCGACTGACCTGATTGGGTATGACATCATCTTGAGTATCTTCTGCAATCAGGTTAGGGATCATATAGAGCTTTCCCTTGGTCACTTTATTCAGCCAAAAAATTTAAAGTAAGTGCCAAAAACTCTTCTGGCTTTTCGGCATGTAACCAGTGACCTGCCCCGTCAATCGTTCGTATTGCTGTATTGGTAAAAATAGAATGAATCTGGTTAGCGTCCGAGTCCTGGATGTAGTCTGAATTTGACCCTCGGACAAATAGTGTAGGTTGATCATACTTGAAATTGTCGTTGAGGCCTAAACCAATCTGTTCGATATTCTTGGCAATCGATTCAAGGTTTATTTTCCACCTAAAGCCTTCTGGAGCCCTTGCCAGATTTTTCAACAAAAACTGTCGGACACCAATTTCTGAAACGAACTGAGATAATGATTCATCTGCTTCATTTCTTGAATTAAGTGTCTGTAGGTTTATAGAGAAAAGGCCTTTCAGAATGGTAGCATGATGAACCGGATAGGACTTTGGAGCAATATCGGCTACTACGAGTTTATCTACACATTCAGGAAAATTAACCGCAAAATTCATGGCCGTCTTTCCCCCCATAGAATGGCCAATAATATGGGCTTTGTCCAAACCATTTGATTTGAAAAATTGGCCTAAATCAGAAGACATAGAATTATAATCAAAAACATCAGAGTGAAATGACTGCCCATGATTCCTTTGGTCAATCAAATACACATTGTAGTGTTCGGCATATTTCCTGCCTTGGGTAAGCCAATTATCCGAAGATCCAAACAAGCCATGAAGGATGACTAGGTTCTTAGCGTTGCCTTCTCCCAAATTTCTAAAGAACAAGTTTTGCATTTACCTAAGTTCTCTTAAATAAAGTTGAATTGTGTTTTCAAGGCCCAAATACAAGGCGTCACAAATTAATGCATGTCCAATTGAAACTTCATCCAGAAAGGGAATTCTTTTTTTCAAATAACCAAGGTTGTCCAGGTCAAGGTCATGACCTGCATTAATTCCCAAGCCAAGCTCTTTGGCGGCATGGGCTGATTCTACGTATTTCTCTATTGCCAGGTCTCGATTCACATGATAACCTGAGGCATACATTTCAGTGTAGAGTTCGATCCTATCGGCACCAATAGTGGCTGCTCCTTTAATCATTGAAACTTCAGGTTCAACAAAAATCGAGGTACGAATTCCAAGACTTTTTATATGCTGGATAAGAGGTTTGAGTTCATCAGCACGGTTGATAGTATCCCAACCGGCATTTGAGGTCAAAACATGAGGAGGGTCGGGTACCAGTGTGGCTTGATCCGGCCTGACCTCTTCAATAATCGAGAGATATCGATCATCCGGATATCCCTCAATATTGAATTCCGTAGTCACAACTTTCTTCAGCGCATATACATCATTGCCTGTAATATGTCGCTCGTCAGGTCTTGGATGGATCGTGATCCCTTGAGCACCGAAATTTTCGGCATCAATGACCATTTGTGATAGATTAGGATTGTTTCCGCCCCTGGCGTTTCTGATTGTCGCTATTTTATTTACGTTGACACTCAGCTTGGTCATTCCACTCGCTATTTATATTTCAATAACTTTGCACGCAAGGTAGTGAAATCAGAAAAGTATTGAATACTAAATCCTCTTCTGGACTATCGCTTATCGTCCTTTTGGCCTATGCCGTTTGGATCAGCTTAATTAATTCGAATTTCAGAAAGATGAGTCTTAAAGAACGTATTGAAAAGGATATAAAGAGCGCCATGCTCGAGAAAAGGAAGGAAGACCTTAAAGCGCTACGTGCGATCAAATCAATGATCCTGCTTGCTGAAACGGAAAAGGGAAGTGATGGTTCCTTGTCAGCAGATGGTGAGATAAAATTGTTGATGAAAGCAGTCAAGCAAAGGAAAGATTCTGCTCAAATTTATAAAGACCAGGGCAGAGAGGATTTGTATAATGTCGAGATGGCAGAGGTGGCTGTGATAGAAGAATATTTGCCCGAGCAGATGTCAGAGGATGAGCTTAAAGCCGAACTTTCGAAGATAATTGATCAGATAGGTGCTTCAGGACCTCAGGACATGGGAAAAGTAATGGGCGTTGCCACTAAAGCACTTTCGGGAAAGGCTGATGGAAAGACAATTTCCGGCTTGGTTCGTCAACTTCTCACCCAATAACCCTGAAGACTTTAGACCTCATATTGCTCATTCCATTAGTCTTTGGAGCCATTAACGGATTCAAAAGAGGGTTGCTTCTAGAGATTATTGGTATCCTGGCATTCGTTTTAGGAATTATTGGGGGCTTCAAGCTCATGGAGTTTGGAATGGCATATTTAGACGACTATTTCGAAGAGTTTAGTAATCTACTACCATTTATATCCTTCTTGATTATTTTTCTGGCCATTGTGCTTTTGGTAAATATGTTGGGCAAGGTGGTTAAAAAACTGGTAGACATGACCCTTTTGGGTGGAGTTGATAAGTTTGCCGGTGCTGTGATTGGAATAGCAAAGTGGGCAATAGGATTAAGTATTATTCTTTGGCTTACTAATAACTTTGGAATAGAGTTGCCCGGGCAAAATGAAGAACTTGTTCTCTATCCTTTTTTGATGGAATTGGGACCAAACGTAGTTGAGGGAGTCTCTGTGGTTTTACCATTTGCACAAGACTTGTTCGACTCAATTAAGGAGTTGATTAGCCCTATTTAACTTGATTTTACTTCTCGACAACTTTGATTCATTTACTTATAATCTGGTAGACTATTTTAGTCAATTGGGAATTGAGTCTCATGTGGTTAGAAATAGTGCCTGCATAGACGAGATTACCACCAAAAGCTATTCTGGAATAGTGCTTTCCCCCGGCCCTGAAAATCCTGATTCTGCTGGTATATTGATGGAGATTGTGGATTACTATGTCTGCCGTCTTCCTGTCCTGGGAATTTGCCTTGGTCATCAGGCTTTAGCCTTACATTTTGGTGCCTCGTTGGTAAAAGCCAGAAAGCCCATGCATGGTAAGATCTCAAGATTAGATGAGTACTCAGGACATTTATTTTCCGGTTTAGAAGGACCTATTGATGTTGTCAGGTATCATTCGTTGATCATTGAAGATCTTCCTGAAATCTTGAATGAGACGGCCATATGTGAAGGTGAATTGATGGCATTCGAGCATAAGTCTCTACCGGTTTGTGGGATTCAATTTCATCCGGAGGCTGCACTTACTACTCTAGGTATCAATATGTTATCGAATTGGGTTAGTTTTAATAATATTGTTTAATACTTTCGCAGTAAGAATTTTGAATAAATTGTTATTTGGCAAAAAACGTTAAAAAGAGTCTTTCTAGAACGATGATGCTCCCTAAGACGTTGAATCTATAACTGATTCAGTTTTTAAAAGAAAATGATAGCAGCGGAACTTATAAACTACATGATTCCCCCTTTAAAGCGATCAGATGATGGCCATAAGGCGATTGTCTGGATGGAAGAGCTCAGAACAAATCAATTACCTGTTGTTGAAAAGGGTAAGTTCCTAGGGTTTCTGTCAGAGGAAATTATTCTGGAGGAAAACGATAATACTAAAAAGGTAGACGATTACCCTCTATATGCTGAAAATTGTTATGTATTTGAAAATCAACACTTTTATGATGTAATTAAACTGGCTTCCGAACACGAAATTCAGTTGGTGGCAGTTTTGGGTGAGGCTGGAAATTTTACGGGAGTGATTGCAATTGAGGATACAATTGCAGCTTTTGCACAGTCAACTGCGGTGCAGGTTCCAGGATCTATCGTTGTGATATCGATGAATCAAAGAGATTATTCGCTCACAGAAATTAGTCGAATTGTCGAAGGGGAGAATGCACAGATTTTGAGCAGCTGTATCACCAATGATCTTAAAGATACGGCCAAGGTTAAGCTAACTATAAAAATAAATAAAACCGATCTATCGCATATCATCGCCACATTCGAGCGATTTGGATATAAAATTATTGGCCGATTTCAGGAGTCTGGACAAAAATCCGATGACCAAGATAGGTACGATATGTTGATGAAATATCTCAACATCTAAGTTGATACTCTAGATCATGAAGATTGCTCTGCACGGCAAGTTAATTGATGACCAGACTATACCATGTCTGATCGACCTTTTTGAATCACTTGAGGAGTATAATATCGACTATGGATTGTCAGTGGAATACAAGAACGATCTGATTAAAAATGGGTTCGATGTGGAAGGTAGGGATGTATTTGCCCAGGGAGATGATATTTCCAGATTTGACTTTATCATGAGCCTTGGAGGTGACGGAACCATGTTGGATACAGTGACATACTCTGGTTCTGACGAGGTTCCAATCGTAGGAATCAATGTCGGCAGGCTTGGCTTCTTGGCGACTACGAGAAAAGACGGTATTTCAAAAGCCATTTCCGATCTTGTTGCCGGCAATTTTAGAGTAGGCTCCAGATCATTAATTCATGTCGATTCAGAAAATGATCTCTTCAAACCCTTCAATTTCGGGTTGAATGAATTGACAATTGCGAAAAAAGAAACTTCATCCATGATCGTAGTTCATACTTATGTTGATGGAGAATTTCTGAACTCATATTGGGCTGATGGTCTAATAATATCCACACCCACAGGGTCCACTGGCTATTCCTTGAGTTGTGGAGGACCGTTGGTTCATCCATCACAAAAGAATTTCATTCTGACTCCGGTTAGTCCTCATAATTTGAACGTTAGGCCTGTAATAGTTTCTGATGAAAGCCTGATCACATTTAAAATTGAAGGTAGATCCAAGCACTTCATGGTTTCTCTCGATTCAAGATCCTTAAGTGTAGACGATAGCGCGGAAATATCCGTTAGAAGAGAAACGTTTGAAGCAAAATTGGTTCAGTTCGACACTTATAAGTATTTCGATACACTTCGGAACAAGCTTAATTGGGGGGTTGATGCAAGGAATTGATTTAACAATATTTAACTGGGTTTAAGAAAAGGTATTCTTTCATGTTAGGTAGCTTGCACCTATATAGAAAATTCAAGAGTCTTTCTTCAAAAGGGCTTCTATTCCTAATCTTCTGGATGGTGTTTTCGACAGTTTCGAAACCTATTCAGGCTCAAAATTCGGAAATAGGAATGGAGATAGGGGGCTATAATTACATAGGTGATCTGGTTCGCAATTACAATTTTTCGAATCACTCTCTGGGAGCCCAGTTTTTCTTGAGAAAGCACTTGAATGATGCATTCAGCATACGGTGGAGTGTAGGCATTGGTCAACTCAAGGGTGAAGATGATCAGGCTTTTGACGTGTTTTCTGCAAATCGAAGTGCCTCTTTTGAAAGCAATTTGCAAAACCTGGATCTCAATTTCGAGTATCATTTTTTAGACTATAGAAATGAGAAGCTTCAGCAATATTGGACTCCATACTTGTTTTTCGGAGCCGGCCTCTACCGCTTGGAAGGAACCGATAATTTTGGAAACTCTTATGACGCAAGTGTGAACATGCGCATACCCATTGGCTTTGGCTTCAAATTCAAGTTGAATCGCAGGTGGATTCTAGGAGTAGCAACATCGGCTATTAAAACCTTTTCTGATGAAATAGATAATGTTTCGGCTCTCAGCCCCAACATCAAAGACTATCGCGGAGGCAATCCCAACAATGATGATATCATGTTTTACACATCGATATCATTAAGCTACACTTTCTATCGGATTGTGTGCCCTCAAGGCCGGTGGTATTAGCACTGATAAAGAACCCTTTATGGTTTAAAAACCTCATGCATTTTTGTACCTTCGCGTTTGTTTTTTCCACAGGTGAGAGGAATGAAAGAGAAAATAGACCTTAATAAACTACCAAATCATATTGCAGTGATTATGGATGGTAATGGTCGATGGGCGAAAAAACAAGGTGCTGCAAGGGTATTCGGGCATAAAAGCGCAATTAAAGCGGTTAGAGATATTACTGAGGGATGTGCCGAACTAGGGGTGAAATATTTGACTCTTTACGCATTTTCAACTGAAAACTGGTCCAGGCCGAAGGCTGAAGTTCAGGCGCTTATGCAGTTGTTGGTTTCAACCATTAGATCAGAGGTCAGTACCCTGATGGACAATGATATTAAGCTGGCAACCATTGGTGATACAAAGAGCCTTCCTTCTAGATGCCAGAAAGAGCTTAGTGAGGCTATGGAGATCACTGCCCACAACAACCGCATGACTTTGTTTTTGGCATTGAGTTATAGTGGACGCTGGGACATATTGAATGCCGCTAAGAAAATGGCACTGGATATTGCGGAAAACAGACAATTGATCGATCAAATCGATGAACAAGATTTTGCCAATTACCTGGATACTTCAGGTGTTCCTGACCCTGAGTTGTTAATAAGAACTAGCGGAGAGCAGCGAATAAGTAATTTTCTGCTTTGGCAAATGGCTTACACAGAGTTTTTTATCACTGATGTGTTATGGCCGGATTTTAGGAAAGAGAATTTATACGAGGCGATTATTTCATATCAGAACAGAGAAAGGCGTTTCGGCATGATAAGCGAACAAGTGAATGGTTAGCAAAGTGATGAATAGGATTTTAGTAGTAGCGCTTTTGATAGCTATTGCTTCAACTGGTTTGACAGCCCAGCAGCGGTTTGGAGTGAATGCTGGTCAGGGAGTGCAAATAGACTATACCAACCCCAGGGTATTTGAAATAGCGGACATAAAATTCACAGGGCTAAAAACGCTTGATGAGCGGGCTTTGGTCAGTTATACCGGTATTAAGGTTGGAGATCGCATTCCTATTCCCGGTAGAGAAATTTCTGAAGCCATCAGAAAGCTTTGGGATCAAGGTGTAATCGCTGATGTTTCTTTTTGGCTAACCAGGGTAGAAGGAGATCAAGCCTACTTGGAAGTGAAACTGCAGGAGCGCCCACGAATACTGTCATATGCTTTTGAGGGGATTAATAATAATCAAAGAAATGAATTGGGAGAGCAGCTTGGTGTCGAAGGAAGAGTAGCAAGTGCTCCTGTGATAAAGAACTCGGAATTGCTAATCAAAAAGTTCTTTGTCGGTAAAGGGTACTTAAACGCCACTGTGAAAACGGTTCAAAACAGGGATACGGTAGTCTCAGATGGTGTTCGCTTGAATTTTATTGTTGACAAGAAAACAAAGGTCAAGATCAATAGAATCAGTTTTGAGGGTAATGATTCCTTTTCTCGTCAACGACTCAAAAAGACCTTGAAAAACACCCATGAGAAACCACGTTTTTGGTTGGTAAATCGATTGGTCGATCAACTTTTCAAAACGAAGCCGTCCAAGGTGGTTGATTATGTAGATTCGTCTTATACAGTATCAGGACAGGAATTTCGAGACTTCATTAGTAATAACGTCAAGTTGAATTTCTTACAGGGATCAAAGTTCATTCAAAATGACTTTGATGATGACACAAGGAACCTGGTGGATTTTTATAACTCAAAAGGATATAGAGATGCAGAGGTAATTGATACCGATGTGCGAGACGTAAATGGGGATTTCATCGATGTTGACATCAAAATAGAAGAAGGTAAGCGATATTATATCAGGGATATCAGCTGGATTGGAAACTATAAGTACTCAGACGACACCCTTGCTACCGTATTGGGCATTGAAAAGGGCGATGTTTATAATCAGCAGAGAATTATCGAGAGAACTGAATATGATGGAAAAACGGGAGATGACTTAAGTTCTCTATACATGGATGATGGTTATTTGTTTTTTAATCTTGATGTAGTTGAGGTAAGAGTTGAAGATGATTCGGTTGATTTGGAAATGCGCATAAGGGAAGGAGAACAGGCTACGATCAAAAGAATAATTCTGAAGGGAAATGACAGAACTAGCGATCATGTTGTCCTTCGGGAAATAAGAACACTCCCAGGTCAAAAGTTCAGTAGAAAGGCATTAATCAGAACAACGCGAGAGTTAGCTCAACTTGGATTCTTTGATCCGGAACAGATCAATCCAAACCCGATTCCAAATCTTGCTGATGGCACTGTTGATATTGAATTCGATCTTGTGGAAAAATCGAGTGACCAAATCCAGCTTTCCGGAGGTTTTGGAGGACCTTTTGGATTCGTAGGTACCGTAGGTCTCTCGCTGAATAATTTTTCAGTTCGAAATATTGGTGATTGGAGCAAGTGGAGACCCTATCCTTCAGGTGATGGTCAAAGACTCTCTTTACAGATCCAATCCAATGGAAGAAGGTTCCGAAGTACATCTCTGGTGTTCTCTGAACCATGGCTCGGAGGAAGAAAACCAAATAATTTTAGTGTAAGTCTTAGTACTACTGCTAACCGTAACATTACTTTCGGCACGGACCAGGTAAACGGATTCTTAAAGGCAAATGGGATTACTGTGGGACTAGGCAGGAGATTAAGGTGGCCGGATGATTATTTCCAGATTTCGAACAGTCTTTCGTTCCAAGCCTATAGTGTATTCAATTTTGGGAATATCCTTGGATTCTCGACTGGTAACTCGAATAGTGTGACATTTAACACCTCCATTTCAAGGAGTAATATCGACAACCCTACATTCCCGAAATTTGGATCAACATTTTCATTGAATATTAATGCTACGCCTCCTTGGTCATTGTTTAACGACTCGAAATTTGATCCTGAACAGCGAGAACTAAATGGGGATCCGGCCCTTACGCAACAAGAACGCTATAAATGGGTGGAATATCACAAATGGTTGATGGATGCCTCATTCTTCCTTCCACTTCCAGGGAAATTTGTGATCAATGCACGAGTGCATTTAGGATTTATAGGCACCTATTCTGATAAAACGGATAGTGGACCATTTGAAAGGTTCTTCCTGGGTGGTAACGGACTTAATGGCCAAAATAATTTTGTGATAGGACAAGATATCATTGCCTTAAGAGGTTATGATGATAATAGTATTGTTCCTGTGGATCAGGTGACAGGTTTCAGAGGAGGTCTGATTTTTGACAAATTTGTGGTTGAACTTAGGTATCCGATATCAACAGCACCAACATCAACAATATTCCTTCTTGGGTTTATGGAAGCTGGAAATGCCTGGAATAACTATGAGGAGTTTACTCTTAGGAGACAATTCAGGTCTGCAGGTGTAGGGGCAAGGGTATTTCTTCCGGCATTTGGCCAGCTAGGTATTGACTGGGCATATGGCTTTGACAGTGATCCAACATTAAACATCCAAAGCGGCTCACAAGTACACTTTACTATAGGACAACAGATAAGATAACATGCACAAAACATTGCGTACTATAGTATACTTAACATTAATATTTATCTTTGCCGCTGCTCAAAACGTGAGTGCTCAGAAATTCGGATATATCAACTCCGATTATATTCTAAGTAAGATGCCGGAATATGCTGAGAAAGAGAAGGAACTGGATGCTTTGGCTAGGGAATATGATAAAGAGGTACGAAGTTTGTACAATGAGGTAGAAGTGATGCGTGCCGAGTTAAGAGCAAACCAGGTTTTGTTCACCGCTGTAATGATAGAAGAGAAGCAAGCGGAGATAGACAAAAAGGCACAGGAGGCATTGGACCGAAACACTCAGGTTTTTGGATATGATGGCCTTTTCCTTAAAAAGCAGAAGGAATTGCTTCAGCCTTTGTACGATAAAATGGCTAAGGCATATGAGGTGGTTGCCAAAAAGCACAAACTGGACCTGATGTTGGATAAAGCGGCAGATATAGCCATCGTTTATTCAAATCCAGTGCATGATTACACTGAGTTCGTTTTAGAAGAGCTTGGTTTAATAGAGAAAGAAAATTAGAGAACTAAACAAAATTTAAATAGAGGGATTATGAATCGCAGATTGAACCTACTAGCAGTATTGCTCCTATTAAGTACAACTGCTTTTGCTCAAAGCTTCAAGGTTGGCTACACATTTATTGATGCCATTGTAGCCAGTATGCCAGAGATGACACAAATCAATGCCGATTTAGAAGTTTATCAAACACAGCTTACGAGCCAGGTAAATACAAAGAGAACGACCATCCAGAACAAAATGAATGAATTTGAGGCATTGCGCCAGCAGCCTAATGCCGCTCAATTGGTATTGCAAGAGAAATCAAATGAGATTCTTCGACTACAGGATGATCTGGAAAAATTTTCTGGTCAGGCCGAACAAGCTTTTGCAGCTAAGCAAGCTGAACTTCTTCAGCCCGTGTATACCAAAGTACAAAACGCAATCATGGAGGTAAGAAAAGAAAAGGGCTACCACATGATTATTAACAGCCGAACTTCGACAGGTGCTCAAGTAATTTTGGCAGCCGATGAAGCCGATGATGTGACTGAAGCAGTTTTTGCTAAGTTGGGAGTTGCGATGCCAGAAGCCCAAGTACCTACTCCAGCTGACTCAACTGGATCGGGCAATTAGAACACTAAGATTGTTAATGAGAAACCTCTTCTTTTGAAGAGGTTTTTTTATGTTAAACCTATGATAAGACCACCCCTGTTGCGAAAAGGAGACCGGGTAGCCATTGTTGCATCGGCAAAACGTCTCCAAAGTGGTATTGACAAAGGTATTTCCTTACTCAAAGATTGGGGTCTAGAAATTGTAATTGGTGATCATGTTCATGACAAGGCCAATTTATTTGCGGGTAGAGATGAAGACAGGCTCATGGATTTACAAATGGTATTCGATGATTCGACAATCAAGGCCGTTTTTATGGCGCGCGGAGGTTATGGTACTACAAGAATTCTGGACCAAATTGATTTGACCTCGTTTTTGAATGATCCTAAATGGGTTTGTGGATTTAGTGACATAACGGCTTTGCTACAAAACCTGGTAAATCATGGTATAGCTAGCCTTCACTCGACTGTGCCCGTCCTGATGGGCCAAGAGGAACATCAATTATCGGACGATTCTCTTTGGCGTGCACTTTTTGAGGGTAACCTATATTATGAGTTTGAATCTTCCAAACTTAATAGGATTGGCCATGCATCTGGGGTTGTCTGCGGAGGAAACTTATCCATGATTTGCAACTCAATGGGAACGAGTTCGGAGATTGACACCGAAGGCAAAATCTTATTTATTGAAGACGTTGGCGAATACTATTATCATCTGGATAGAATGCTTGTGCACCTCAGGCGTGCTGGAAAGTTCGATGCCGTTAAAGGTGTGTTGATTGGCTATTTTACCCATATGAAGGATCATCAAGACTCATTTGGACTGTCAGTCAATCAAATTATTTTGGAACAGTTAAAGGATTTTGATTTTCCAGTGGCATTCGGGTTTCGAGCCGGACATGAGGCTCCTAATCTACCATTGTATTTTGGTGTCAATGCTGCTCTGAGTGTAGATTCAGATCGAGTGATCTTAGATTATAAAACCAGCGGCCAGTCCAATTAAAATAATAAGTGGTGCCGGTACTTTCGAAAATGTGAGTAGAAGGAAGGTAGCAATAATGACACCTATATTTATAGGGGAACCCTGAATCGGTTGAAACAAGATAAAGGCTGCGGCTGCTACCATGCCTGCACTTGCTGCATTCACACCGGCCAATGAAGCTCTTACTACTCTATACTTTTTGAGCTGTTCCCAGAATCTTACAACAAAGAATATCAAAAATGTGCCCGGTAGAAATACTCCAATGGCTGATATCAAACCTCCGGCTATTTGACCAATAATTCCCAATTCACGAACAGATAGTGTACCAATAAAAGAACTCACAGAGAACACTGGCCCTGGTACTGCCTGAACCATTGCGAGTCCTGACAAGAATTCTTCGGAGGTCAGATAGCCTTTAAATTCCACGAATTCCGTATTAAGAAAGGGTATAAGTACTTGACCACCACCAAAAATCAGGCTTCCGTTCCGATAAAAATTCTCAAATAGAAGGACCATCTGGTTTTTAGTGATAGCCCCCAATAATGCTGCCCCAACCAAGACCAATGCCCAAAGCGTCAGATTACCCCATTTAATCTTAATCTTTTCTTTTTCTTGCTCTTCTTCTCTTTTATAGTTGAATGCCGTGAATGTACCAGCCGCAATGAGTACTAAAGGGAGTATTATTGGCTTATTGATAAAATAAGTGATGATTGCTGACAGCACCATTAACAGAGCGGCCATTTTGGTCGTGATTACCTTGGATGCAATGATGTAGGCCCCGTAGGCAATGAATCCTACGGCCATCGGCTGAATAAAACGAGCGAATTCGAGACTTAAATTCTTTGTTTGATAGGAATCAATCAGGAGAGCGGCTGTTATCATGATGCTTACCGCAGGAAGCATCCAGATTAAAAGCGTCAAATAAGCTAGTTTGGCACCGCCTATTCTAAAGCCAATAGCTGTTATAGTTTGGGTTGAAGTGGGACCTGGTAGAATTTGACAGAGTGCTGTGGTTTCGATTAGTTCTTCTTCCGAGAGGTATGCCCTCTTTCTCACCATTAATTTGAGCATCATGGCAAAGTGGGCTTGAGGTCCACCGAATGCACTAATGGCCATCAGGAAGACATCTTTTAGAAAGATGTAATATCTGATTTTCTTAATCAATCCCTTACATGATCACTTTTTCAATCCGATTTCTGCGAGTCTCTCATTCAAAAACTCACCAGCCGTGATGTCTGCATAGAGCTTTGGATTATCATCATCCACACAATTTGGCAGACAAGACAAATCCATATCAGATCTTGGGTGCATGAAAAAGGGAATGGAAAACCTCGAAGTACCCATCAATTCTCGAGGCGGATTGACTACACGATGAATAGTAGATTTTAACTTGTTATTGGTATGTCTGGATAACATGTCTCCAACATTCACAATAATTTGCTCCGGCAACGCGGTAATAGGGATCCATTTATTATCACGTCTTAATACCTGCAGGCCATCAGCACTAGCTCCCATTAGAAGCGTGATTAAATTTATATCACCATGTTCCGCTGCTCTTACAGCATCGGCAGGTACTTCGTCAGGATTTTCTATTGGGAAGTAGTGGATCGGACGCAATATGCTATTCCCGTTATGAACTTTGTCGTCAAAGTAATTCTCGTCTAATCCGAGATACAGAGCAATGGCCTGTAGCATTTTTACACCTGTGGCCTCAAGCGTTTGATAGACTTCTGAGCCTATACCCTCCAGATCAGGAAGTTCGTCTGGCCAAATGTTATCAGGATATTCTTCTTTAATCGGATCATGGTCAGTCACGTTTTGGCCTATATGATAAAATTCTTTTAAGTCTCCGGTTGTTCTTCCCTTAGCATGTTCTTTGCCTTTGCCAATGTACCCGCGCTGGCCTGCCAGTTCGGGTATTTCATATTTGGTCTTGACCTCTTCAGGAAGACTAAAAAACTGCTGTATTGTATCATACAGTTTTTCTGTCTGTTCATCTGTCAGACCATGATTCTTAATTGCAACAAATCCAATATTATGATAGGCTTGGCCTAAACTTTGAACAAATGCCTGTTTCTGCTCAGGGCTTCCATCGGTGAAATCGGCCAAATCTAAAGATGGAATTTCGTCATATAGTTTATCGCTCATGTGACTCCATTAAAAAGTGAATTTGAATTTACCAAATTCCTTGATTCATGTCATCAACTTAGCACCTCTTTCAATATATCAAGTGATTTAATCTCTGTTAGGGTATCGATATGAACTTTTAAATACCTTAAAATATGATCCAGCAAACCCCTTCTTTGGTGATTGGTTAAAGAGATAGATTTATCAAGGGAACCATTAAGAAGCAACTCCAGGGCTAGATAGTCTTCTTTGGTGAGCGCAGAGGTAAATCCTTTTTCTTCCAAATGTTCGTTGAAATTGGAATAGGACTGAGGAGCAAAGCCTAAATAGTAGGTCATTTTTATCAGAAGCTGCAAATGAAAGTTTTGAGTTCCATCTGTCAAATGGTCAAGTATTTTGAAAGCGTTATATAAAAAACCGAAAAGGGGTCGGTTTGAGGTTTCTTCTCTGAGCGATTTTGACAATACTTCCGTCAGGAAAATAGCGATGGTAGACTTTAATGGATCAAAGGGGATGGAAGAATAACTCATTGCGTTTTTTGCCTCAGAAATCCGTTGAAGGTCTTTCTCGGGTTTATGATAAACCACCATATCGAGAAGGGTCAATGGTTGGTAAAGAGCGATTTTACCTTTTGATCGGGAGCTCCGTACCCCATTTATGATATAGCTTTGAGTTCCAAATTCCTCTGTAAAAACCTTTACTATGATCGAGGTCTCCTTGTACTTGATATAGTTAAATACTATTCCTCTTGTATGATGGAGCATTATATTACAGCAATTTTGCTCACATGGGTTTCAATACCATCTGAATCAGAACTAAATACAAGGTAGACACCAGTCTTCACTCGATTGCCATTATAATCCCTGGTATCCCATATTGCTGAACTTCCGTTGGCTTCGATTTCACGAACAAGTTTCCCTGAAACATCTGTGATTTTGACCTTCGCTGCTCGAACCAGCCCTGATATAGTAACGGGGCCACTATAATCCCTGGTGACTGGATTGGGAAATACCTTAACATCAGTATGTGAGTTTTCGCTTCCAATAGCATCCGACTGAAAGGATACCAGGCCTGCAGATGTACCTATAAAGACTTCTCCTTTAGAATCAACGGCAATTTCATTGATCTCATTCGAAGGAAGGGGGCTGTTGAGAGTCGTAAAGTGATGCACAAGCTCCTGGCCAGTTTCGTTAAATAGCCAGACACCATTATTAAGAGTTCCTATCCATTTCCGGTTCCCGGAATCGATCGTTATCGCAGTTATAAATTCATTCCTGAAAAGGAATCCGTTCTCAAATATAGGCACGCTTGCAGTCAGAGATCCACCCTGCAAAACGGTGCTTGGGCTTGAGTAAAAGGCGATTCCAGCACCAGTGCCTACCCATAGAAAACCGTTGTCGTCCAGCACCATTGAAGTGACTTCACGTCCAGGCAGACCACCTTGGCCTCCGCTAGTTGTAAGGTATCTGCTTAATCCGGATTCATTATTGAATACCAAAATACCGCCTCCACGACTGGCGTCCAGGGTAACCCATTTGTCGCCATTCGGAAGAACCAAAATGTCTAAAGGATACTCGGCAGCCATCAATCCAAAGGTGAAAGATTCCCAGGAATCGTTAGCGATATCCCATTTGTGAATAGAATTCTCAAAGTCATGTGTCGAGATCCATAGCACATTACCTTCAGGCTCTATCGAGGTGATGCGGTGGTTTCCATCTTTCACTTGTAGTGTAGTGGAAGGACTGGAGTTATCTATGATTGAACCATTTTCAAGATCGACTAAGCCATCGGTGAATGAGGCCAGGAGAGTACGACTGTCACTTACATTCGCGAAATCGATTAGGTCATTAATACCCTCCGGAATTGAATTCAGAACGTCCCAACTTCCATTATCAAACTGGGAGAACAGACCTGCTCTTCCAAAGGGGTCTCGATTGAAATCATATCCTCCAGTGAGATTGGTTACGGTAGAATTCCTTGATGACAACTGCCAGATGATGTCTGATACAGGCCCAATGGGAGAAAAAGATTGGCCATTTGCCTGCGAAAACCTTTGTAACCCATCCCTTTCTGTACCTAGCCAAAGACCTGCAGGATTGCTCAATATTGAGGTAATGTCGTTTAATCCATCAATTTGTTCCACAGGTATCAAGCGTTGTTCATCTAGTTGAAATAGATTTTGAGTTGTTAAAACGTAAGTTGTCGAGCCGCTGAAATGAAGGTCCTGAACATAGCCAAAGGTCGCTTCGATGCTCGCTCGCTCCCAATTGCCATTTTGGATTTCATAGAAAAAACCTTCTGCAGAGGCCAGGATGTTGTCTTCCGTGGAAACTAGTTTTTGAAACCCGACCTGAGTCCAATCACGTTCCCAATTGTTAAAGTCCTGACGGTTGAGGTCTTCGGTAAGGCTTACCCAAATAATGCCATTGGGTGTTGCGGCATACAATTGATCATTAAAGATTTCAATATCATTAATTTGCAATGTTTGGCCGTTTTCAGAGAGGTTTCGATAAGATTCGGAGATCTCTGCCTTAATGGGGTCAATCACAAAGACACCCTGATCGTTGGCCATATAGATCAGGCCATTGTAGAACTCAATCTCGCTGAAATTTTTGTTGCCAATAATCTCCGCATTTTTGAGATCATTGATGTTAATGATTTGGCTATCAGAAACCAGGTCAATGTTACCATTTGTATAGCCTACCACCAAAAGTTGAGTCTGTTCATTGTGACCTATCGCCCCGATGGTGACATCAGACAACCCATCTATTTTGGTGATTTTATTGACTGAGAAGTCTTCCAGATCAACATAAAAAATAGCATTCTGTGCAGCCGCGTACAATCGAGTGGAGGATTGTGTCAAGTCAACAATATGATTATAGCTAAAATGTGTGCGCCATGAGAATATAGGAAGATCGATCTGGGCAATAGAGGAGACAGTCGTTGACAACGACATTAGGACAATGAATAAGGCGCGCTGATAGTTCAACTTTTCTTTTTCTTTGCTTCAAGCCCATCAAAAAAGTACTTTCGATTCCGAGCTTCATAAGTTTCCTTCTCTCCCAACTCAACAGTGTTTTCAGAGTCAGTGAGACGATATGAAAACGATGCCAGTCCACCACTTATGGTACAAATTGCATGAAGCTTAGTAACAAATTCAGCAATAGCCAACAAGTAGGGCATCGGGCCAAAGGGTTTTCCCTGAGAGTCCATGTCTAACCCAGCCACTATAACCCGTTTTCCGCTGTTGGCAAGTTTCTGACAGACCTCTACTATCTCATTATCAAAGAATTGTGCTTCGTCAATACCCACTACATCGCTATCACCACTTAAGAGGATAATATCTGAAGCGAATTGAACAGGAGTCGATCGTATGGCTGTCTTGTCATGAGAGACAACATCTTCCTCGTCATATCTTGTGTCCAGCGCAGGTTTGAATATTTCGACTTTCTGTTTGGCTATTGTGGCCCTTCGTAGCCTTCTGATAAGCTCCTCTGTTTTACCAGAGAACATGCACCCGCATACCACTTCGATTGAACCGGCACTGTGTTCTCCAGCGATTTTATTTTGAGGTTCGAGGAACATATCAATACGAGTATTTCATATGTGGAAATTTATTCTGTGCTGCCACCTCTACCTCAACGTCTCCACGAAGTGAACATTGACAGGCAAGCCGTTCATTTTTTGCTAATTTTCCAATTTGCGAAAATTTAATTTCAGCTTCCGTCATTTCAGACAGATTATCCAGCCCCTTGGTGACTACAATTTTGCAGGTTGTACATCTTCCGTTGCCACCACAAGCAAACATCCAATCAATGTGGTTTTCATGGATAATATTTAAGACAGATTTTGAGTTATCTTTATTGTCAAGCAACCGATTGTCTAAATTCTTAATTACTATTTTGGACATTGTCTTAGGTTACAAATCAAATCAAAACCACAATGAGCTACAAATTAAAGCATGATTCTATTGATGATTTTAGTAAAGAACTGGCTGCCAGAATTTGTGATAGGTTTTTTAAGGATCACGATCATGCGAATGGTCAACACATGATGTCAATTTCGGGTTCAAAACAGACTGATTTACTGCTCATTAAAAGGCTTTTTGGAAAGTGGCAATCCGAAATAGAGCAACTTGAGAGCCCGTATTTTGATTTTCAGACTGATGAAGTGCGGGATGCTCTAAAGGAATTCGGGAATGTACTTTCCAGACACATCAACATAGGCAGAGAGCATTTGGAACCTTTGTTGGAATCGGCCATAGCTGACTCTGTTTATATCCATTTTGATCCCGGCTCATTTTATAGTTATCGACTACTGGAGAAGGACGAGGAGATGGTGGATACGCTTAAAGAGTTAAGCAAATATCTTAAAACAAATGCCGAAAAGTTTTTTGAGGTTCTTGGCAAGCTTAAAAAGAAGGCCGTAAGCAAAACCGATCTTTCAGAAAAACTTCAAAAAAAATACCAAACAAACGATGTCGTAGATTTTGACCCCAGCGACTTTTTGACTGAATTGGACGCTACTGATATGAGTGAAATGATATTTGAACAAATAGCGGAAGTAAGGGAGGAAGTTGAAGAGGTTCATGAAGTCGGTATAGAGGAAGAGGAGGAGTTGGCCCCTGAGATTGAAGATAATGGAGCCGCGATTAATGAAAAATTTAGTCAGTCAAAGAAGACCATTGCCGATGAACTCAAAAAACAAGTAGTGAAAGACATTGAAAGTAGTCTTACCCTGAATGAGAAGTTCATGTTTATCAATGGACTGTTCAATGGAAATAAGGACGAATTTAAGGAAGCCCTTAAGAGCTTGGAATTATCAACTAGTTATGACGAAGCCAAGTCCAAAGTTGAAAATTCTTACGATTGGGATATGGAAACTGAAGAGGCCGAGGCGTTCCTGGAAGTTTTGGAAAGACGTTTCCCTTAACTGCGCATCAATACCTGAGACCGATGCATATCAATCTTTAACAGCACAAACAGCATTATCGTAAACGACCAGAGCGATGAGCCTCCATAGCTGAAGAAGGGAAGCGGGATTCCGACCACTGGGAACAAACCGATAGTCATGGCAATGTTGACAGTGAAATGGAAAAAGATGATGGCTGCGACACTATAGCCATACATTCGGGCGAATTTGTATTTCTGTCGTTCAGCGATATGGATTATTCGAAGCAACAGTGTCAAGAATAGGGCAATAAGCAATAAACTACCTATCCATCCTCTTTCTTCGGCTAACGTGCTGAATATAAAATCCGTGCTTTGTTCCGGTACATACCCAAATTTTGTCTGTGTTCCATTCAGGAAACCTTTGCCTGAAATGCCACCCGAACCTATCGCAATTTTAGATTGTTCCAGGTTCCACCCCTCGGCCTGTTTGTCTACGGTGTTCGGCTTTAGTATGGCGTCAATACGACTTCGCTGATAGTCTTTTAATACATCTTGATAGAGATAATCAGCTGCAAAAATGAAACCAACACTCATTATACCGATAAGGACGACCGGAATAATTCTTTTTCTGCTTTTGTCAACCAAAAGAATGATCAATGCCATAAAGACACCAACCCCAATAATCAAATAGATTTTTGTGATCAGATAAGTCAAAATTAACAGGCTGATAATCGTTAACCCGGTAATAATATAGAGTGCCGGGAACCCTTCGCGATAAAGGGGTATTAAAAGGGCGAAAAATACCATAGCGGATCCGGCATCAGGCTGTACCAAGATAAGCCCTACCGGGACAAGAAGAATGATCACGGAAACAAACTGGTTTCTGAAGTTGGTGAGTTTGACATTCGTCCCGGAAATATATTTGGCCAAAACCAGGGCCGTGGCAAACTTGGCAAATTCTGAGGGTTGCAGTCGGAAGGCTCCAATTTGAAACCATGCTCTCGCCCCATTTACCTTGGTGCCCACAACAAGAACTGCTAGCAACAGTACTATGAACAATAGATAAAGTATGGGAGCAAATGATTCATAAATTCGGAAGTCGATGATGAGTATTAAGGCAATTAGGATCACAGCGGTTCCGATCCATAACAGTTGCTTACCAGAACTTAACGAGATATCAAGAATATTGGTGACCGTTTCCGGATCATATACTGAAGCGTAGATGTTAAACCAACCCCATATGACCAATGCCAGGTAGAGTAATACCGTAGTCCAGTCTAAGCCACCTAAGAGTCCACCTTCCCGTCTCAATTATCTTCAATATCAAAATTTAAGAATTCGGCATCGAGTATGAATTTTTCTCTAACCGTTCCATTTTTTATATAGCCTCGAAGATGTTTCTCAATCATGAGGCTTGCGGTAACCGCTGCCGCACCTGCACCCCAGCCGGCATTTTCAACATAGACTGCAATCGCGATTTGAGGATCTTCTCGAGGGGCAAATGCCATAAAGACAGAGTGATCTTTGGATTCATCCTTAATACCATTCTCTACTGTTCCGGTCTTACCCAGGATTTCAATATCTGAGATTCGAGCTCGCCAGGCCCTTTTCGCGGCCCTAGCCATACCTTCATAGATTGCCGGAAAATAAGAAGTGTCCTCGCTCACATTAATCTTGTCAAATTCTAATGGATCGATTTCACCATTTTTTTCTATTCCTTTAACCAAATGTGGTGTGTAGTAATAACCTTTGTTTGCAATGATGGCTGCAAGATTTGCCACCTGAATTGGGGTAACCTCAAGCTCTCCTTGTCCGATTGACAAAGAGTAAATACCTGTATATCCCCAACGGTGCCTACCGTGCATTTCATTATACAACGTGGTATCGGGCACAGTCCCAATGGTCTCACCGGGAATATCGATTCCTAATTGATTTCCAAAGCCGAATTTCCTAACTGATTCTGTCCATTCACTCAAACCAAGTTTACTATCAATAAAGAGATTGGGACTAACACCTTGACGAACAACACGTCTCATCACTTCATAGAAATAGGTGTTGGAGGAGAATTCTATTCCTTTTGCAACATCGTAATATCCAGAGGCTGCATGATCTCCCATCCTGGCAGTGGCCACATTACAGAAGATTTCTTCATCTGCTCGAATCAAACCTTTGTCCAATGCGATCATCGCTTGAACGGTTTTAAAGATGGAGCCTGGAGCATATTTAGCCATTATCGCCCGATTGAACAAAGGGTCTGTAGTGTCAGCGGCAATAAGCTCATAATTTTTACTGAAGTCTCTTCCTGTGAGATCGTTCGGGTCATAAGAAGGGCTGGAAACCATGGCGATAATTTCACCTGAAGAGGGTTCAATGGCTACAATACTTCCCCTTTTTCCCTCCATAAGGCTTTCACCATATTTTTGCAGATCAAGGTCTATCGTACTGACCAAATTCCGTCCCGGAACAGAGGCTGTATCATAGGCGCCATTTTTATAGGAGCCTTTTTCAATACCGTTTACGTTCACCATTTTGTAGCTGACTCCTCGTTGGCCTCTAAGAAGGGTTTCGTATGATTTCTCTAATCCTGTTTTTCCGATATGATCTCCGGATTTATAATAACCCGTACTGTCCTGCTCGAGCTCGTCCGGATCAATTTCGGCAATGTAGCCCAGTTCATTGGCAAGAACTGGAGTCGTGTACCGTCTCACGGTTCGCGGATTGACAAAGAAACCTCGATAGTTGTAAAGCTTGTCTTGAATTCGAGCATATTCCTGGTGCGAGATTTTTTGAAGAAAGCTTGATGGCTTGACCCTGGAATATTCCCGAGCTGTGGTCAATCGTTCAACGTATTCTGTGGGTGTAATCTGGAGAAGGTCACAGAAAGCCAGAGTATCAATGACCTCAACATCTTTTGGAACTACCATTAAGTCATAGATGGGCTCATTGTAGACTATTGGTTTTTTATTTCGATCATAGATCAATCCTCTGAAGGGGTATTCAACAATTGGTTGAATGATATTCCGTTCAGCTTTGAACTGGTAGGAGGTATCAGCAACCTGCAAGCCGAAGAGTTTGATCAAAAAGATCAAACCAATTAGAATGAAAATGCCCTGGACAACAAATCTCCTACTCTCCATACTATCGCTGATTCTTAAAGAAAAGATACTGGATTGCAACAATAAAAACCAGTGATAATATGCTGCTGGCCAGTCCTTTCAAGAGACTCATGCTCAAAAAATTAATTCCACCTGCCTCAATAATGAAAACTGTACTGTGGTGTATAAATATCAGGGGAAGAGCATAGGTTATAAACCAACCCAAACCAAAAGAATTGAGTGTGGGTAATACCCCAACTTCGTAACCGCTTCTTGGTGTTACCAGCCTGGTCCAATACGGTCGAACGAAGGCGAGCAATACACAAGCCGAAGCATGAATGCCGAGGGTATTATAAAAGACGTCCACTATCGTGCCAGTAGCAAACCCCAACAGCATTATACCAGAGAAGCTCAACTCCATTGGGAGTAGCAAAAGGAAAATGATATAAACGAAGACAAAACCTACATCAAAAACAACCAGATTTTGAAATACAAGGACCTGGAGAGTCACATAAACCAAAAAATTGGTCACCCCTATGATCATATTTCTAGTCATTCGTTTCGCCTGGGTTTTGGACTGAAAGACTATCTGTTTCGGGTTTGAGTCTATTTTCTATTGCGCTGACATATGAAAGCGCCCCAAAATCCACACTGAGTTTTACCTCGATTTCATAGTCCCGCTGGTGAATATCGGGTTTGGCACTTTTGACCACGCCTATCATCATGTTTTTTGGAAAAATGGCATTAAAGCTGGATGTCACAACGGTATCCCCGACCTGAATGTCTACATCCACAGGAACGTAAAGTAGTTTTGCAGTTCTGGGGTCGGATCCATCCCATTGGATCGTTCCCAGGCGATTGGTCCTTAAAAGCTTTGAGGAAATTGGATTGTTGGTATTTAACAGCGAAATGACTTGAGCTCTTCGGCTCGAAACAGAACGAATTTTGCCAACGACTCCATCTTTGTTGACTACACCCATTCCAGCCATAAGCCCATCTTTTGACCCTTTGTTCAAAGTGATGAAGTTGTTCGTATTCCTGATGGTATTTCGAATGACTTCTGCACTATGAGCTATGTATTCCATGGAATCCAGTGAATCTGAGGGAATGGTAATAAAGGAGGTCGAATCAGGGATAGACACGTTCGAGTTAAGCAGAAGTTGGCGCAATCTGGCATTTTCTTCCGCCAAATCTTCGTTTACCTTTCTTAGTGAAAAAAAATCAGAGACATTGTCGGCCTTTTCAATAACAGATCCAGCGATTCGGGAGGTGGTATTCAAATAAACAGTCCGTTGATAGTTGTTGTTAGCAACAATCATCCAGGCACAAATGGCTTGTAAAACAAGAAAGATGAAAAAAGCTCGGTATCTATATAGAAACTGGAATAGTTTGCGCATCCATCTGTCAGGTCATCAATACGGCTTTGTAGGCATTTACGTTTTTAAGCGCATCTCCGGTACCTCTTACCACGGCTCTTAGCGGATCATCTGCTATGTGAATAGGTAACTTTGTTTTCAGTGCCAACCTTTTATCAAGCCCTTTCAACATAGCACCACCGCCTGTCAAGTAGATACCTCTGTCGTAGATATCTGCGGAAAGTTCGGGAGGAGAAATCTCCAGCGCTTTCAGTACAGCCTCTTCAATTTTTGAAACAGACTTGTCAAGTGCAAAGGCAATTTCTGAATAAGAGATCTTAATCACTTTTGGAATACCTGTCATCAAGTCTCTTCCTCTGATTTCGTAATCTTCTGGTGGCTCATCAAGCTCTGTCAGGGCAGAACCGATAGCAATTTTCACCTTTTCAGCTGAACGTTCCCCGATGAGCAGATTGTGTTGTCTGCGCATGTAATCAAGAATGTCTTTAGTGAAGGTATCTCCAGCTACACGGATTGATTGATCACATACAATCCCTGAAAGGGCAATTACAGCAATTTCAGTGGTACCTCCCCCGATATCGACAATCATTGAACCCATTGGTTCATCGATTTTGATTCCGGTCCCAATCGCAGCCGCAATGGGTTCGTAAATCATATACACCTCTTTGGCGTTGGCATGTTCTGCAGAGTCACGAACCGCTCTCTTTTCAACTTCCGTAATGCCTGAAGGAATACAAATGACCATTCGATGTGACGTAGGAAGAAGGCTTTTCTTCTTCATATCAATCATTTTGATCATTCCCTTGATCATAAGCTCGGCAGCTTCAAAGTCGGCAATTACTCCATCTTTCAGTGGTCGAATGGTCTTGATGTTCTCATGAGTTTTCTCATGCATATTCATTGCCTCCTTACCGATTGCCAATACCTTGTTGCTATTCTTATCGATGGCAATAATGGAGGGCTCATCCACTACAATTTTGTCTTTGTGTATGATCAGGGTATTTGCTGTACCCAAGTCTATTGCTATGTCGCTAGTGAGGAAATCAAAAAATCCCATCTCTTCTTACTCCTTATGCTGTTTGTTCAAATTGAAATTACGAATAAGATTGAATAATCAACCTATTCTTTTTTTTAATGCTTAAAGTGCCTTGTGCCGGTGAATACCATGGCCATATCATTCTCATCACAGAAATCAATCGAAAGCTGGTCCTTGATTGAGCCTCCCGGCTGAATAACGGCCTCAATCCCCTCACCCTTAGCGATTTCAACACAGTCTGGAAAAGGGAAAAAGGCGTCCGATGCCATAACGGCACCGTTAAGATCAAACCCAAAGTTCTTGGCCTTTTCAATGGCTTGCCTCAATGCATCGACTCTTGAGGTTTGACCAACTCCACTGGCAAGCAACTGTCCATCTCTGGCCAACACTATGGTATTGGATTTTGTATGCTTGGCCACTTTGCTAGCAAAAACCAACGCTTTATCTTGTTCTGCTGAAGTGGCTTTCCTGGTTGCTAAACTAAAATCGGCAGATGCATCGCTTACAAGATCACGGTCTTGCTCAATTACCCCGTTCAACAAACTCTTAAACTGTTTTTTGGTCGTTAAATTTTGTTTCTTGACCAGAAGAATTCGATTCTTTTTGACTTTCAGAATTTCCAAAGCCTCCTCTTCGAAGCCAGGTGCAATCAAAACTTCAAAAAACAATTTATTTAATTCTTCTGATGCCTCGGCTGTGATGGTTTGGTTGCAAACCAGTACACCGCCAAAGGCTGAAACCGTATCGGCAGCAAATGCTCTCAAATAGGCGTCTTTCACAGTCTCTCCAATTGCTACTCCACACGCATTGGTATGCTTGAGAATTGCAAAGGCATTTTCAGCTTCTGAAAATTCTTCGATTAGAGAAACTGCTGCATCAATGTCCACAAGGTTATTGTAAGACATTTCCTTACCATGTAATTGATCAAAGAGGTCATCTAGTGGCCCGTAGAAATAACCTTCTTGATGAGGGTTTTCTCCATATCTCAATTTTCTGCTTTGCCGTTCACTTACTTTAAATCGATCGATCGATTGTCCTTCAGCCATGTAGCTGAAGATAGCCGTATCATAATGGGACGAAATGTCGAATGATTCAGCCGCGAATTTTTTTCTGTCTTCAACGGTGGTGACTCCACCATTTTCACGCAAGAGGCCTTCAAGTGCTTCATATTGCTCCCTTGAGGAGACCACAAGAACGTCCTTAAAGTTCTTAGCTGCTGCGCGGATTAATGAGATTCCTCCAATGTCAATTTTCTCGATGATATCCTGCTCGCTGGCACCGGATGCCACGGTTTGTTCGAAAGGGTACAAATCTACGATGACCAAATCTATGGCCGGAATATCAAACTCACTTGCTTGTGCTTGATCACTATCATTGTCCCTCCGGTGCAGTATACCTCCAAAGACTTTTGGGTGGAGGGTTTTGACTCGTCCCCCGAAAATCGAAGGGTAGCTGGTAAGATCTTCAACGGCAACAACTTCAGCCCCTTGTTCTTCTATGAACTTCTGTGTTCCTCCTGTAGAATAGATAGTGACTCCTTGAGACTTCAGTAACTCCACAATCGGTTCAAGATGATCTTTATAAAAAACCGATATGAGAGCTGACTTAATTTTTACTTGCGACATGAAAGAGGGGGTATTCAATAAGTCGCAAATCTAATTATTTTTAGTTGATTTTAATACCAGATTCTCAATGACTTCCGGATAATATTTATGCTCTAAAACATGCACTTTTCGAGCAATCTCATCTTCATCGTCAGAAGCTTGTAACTCACACCGGTATTGTGCGATGATATCACCTTCATCGTAGTTTTCATTTACCCAATGAATGGTGATGCCCGTCTCGGATTCTCCGGATTCCTTTACTGCTTTATGCACGTGACGCCCGTACATTCCTTTCCCCCCATATTTTGGCAGCAGAGCGGGGTGAATATTGATGATTTTGTTGGAAAATTCTTCTACCATGTTGGTCGGTACCAACCACATGAATCCAGCAAGGACAATAAGATCTATCCTGTCTCGAATGAGCGTATCAAGTACAAAGTCGGACTTATAAAACTCGTACCTGTTGAAGACGACAGTTCGAACATTGAAGGCTCTGGCCCTTTCTAAAGCATAAGCATCTTTTTTATTACTCAGGAGAAGACTTATCTCGATATCAGCATGATTTTGAAAGCGCTCTAGTATTTTCTGGGCGTTGGTGCCACTTCCCGAGGCGAAAATTGCAATTCTCTTTTTTGTCATATAAAAATCATACTGATTACCCCCAAAAGCATTATGACTTTACATACTGTACTAAGTCTACTATATGCTTTGACGGTATCCGACCTTTGGATTGCTAATATCAGGAAAAATAGGATCACAGAAAGTACCAGTGGAAGAACAATACTTATTTTCCACATCATTATAAACACCGTAATAGCAAATGTAAAGGCAATCAGATAGATGAATCTCTTGGTTTTTGGGATTCCCCAGGTTATTGGCAAGGTCTTAAGGCCATAGCGTTCGTCACCTTTGAGGTCTTCCATATCCTTTATTATCTCGCGAATCAAAGTGATAAATCCCGCAAATATGGCATAACAAAGAATCAGGTATGCCCTTTCTGAGAAGTACTGACCGACCAATAATAATGTCAAAGCGGTTAAGGCCGCAATGGTGAAATTGCCAATGAATGGAAGTCTTTTCAGCTGGTTTGAGTATAACCATAGACCGAAGGCAGAAAAAAAGTTGATTATGCCAATGATTGGGGAAAGATAAAAGCCAATGGCTATTCCAAGAAGATTCAGAAAAGTATGTCCTACCAAGACCCATCTTCTGCTGAGTGCCTTACCCACCACAACTCGATCGGGTTTGTTCACGAAATCTATTTTGACATCATAGTAATCGTTGATGATGTATCCGGCACTAGCAATCATTACTGTCGAAGACACAAGCAGAAAAAAACCCTTATCGGTAAGAACATCTAACCAATTTCTGTCAAGCCCAACTAGAAATATTGCGGTCAAATATTGGGTGATTGCCACAATAGCGAGATTGACCACTCGAATCATTTTCAAGTAATTGAAGAAGAACCTGGGACTCGTTACTGAAGCAGTTTGCATCGTCTTGATTTACGATACAAAGGTAAGTCGGTTTAATTTTTTTAGTCAGAATAATAGTCAATGATGTTCTGGGAGATCTGTCGATAGATTTCAGCTACCTCTGGATCATTGCTAAGCGCTTTGAATTGTTTATCCAGGGTTTCCAGATCCTTGCGCCTGGCAGGGCCTGTTTGAGCGTTTTCCGGGCCAACTTCCAAAGATTTATTCAGAGTTTCCACAATCAAAGGTTGAAGGATATTAAATCCGAGTTCATTGGAATGTAGGATTTCTTTTGAGATGGTGAACATGTGGTTTGTAAAATTACATGCGAATACGGCTGCCAAGTGAATCGACCTTCGCTGATCACTGTTGACCGGATGAACAGAATCACTGATGGATTTTGCCAGAGTTTCGAGTATTGACAAGGCCCTTTCAGTATTTCCTTCAATACAAATAGGGACTTGGTCCAAATCGACAGTCTTGCCTTTGCTGAAGGTTTGTAGAGGATAAAATACACCATAGTCTTCAGTGCCGGAGTAATTCAATTTGTCCATTGATACAGAGCCTGAGGTGTGTGCCAAAATTGATCCCTCTGGAAGCTGGATCTCTTCTGCAACCTCTGCAATAGATTGATCAGTGATTGCCAATATGAAAACTTCCGCATCAGCATGCCTCATATCGAGGCTATTCCATTCGGTGATGTTGAATAGCGATGAGCTTATGTTCTTGACTAACTTCTTATCTCGGCCATAGAGGTCAGATATTGAATGCCCTGAGTTTTCCAAAATCCTTGCAAGATTCCAAGCCACATTACCAGTGCCAATAAGTGCAATTTTATAACCCATCACTATGTCAGTGGGTCAAAGATAGACATTATGCCCCATCGGCTATCTTTTTAATAGCTGTTATAAGTCTATCCATGTCGTATTTCTTTGTGTATACATGTGGGGTGATCCGTGGCCCGTTGACCTTTTCCCATTTTATTGGACTTGTATGGATTTTGTATCCAATGAAGAGTTTGTTATGAACAGGGCCTGCATCCATTCCCTCAATGCCAAAATTAAATAGCGCCCCGCTCAATTCTGGTTTCAGACTCGTATAGAATTTGATTTTCGGGATGTCTTTTACCGCATCCGTCCAATAGGTCTTCAGATATTTCAGGCGCGCTTCCTTTCTGGCGGAACCAATTGCATTATGAAAATCAATGGCCGATCCGATGGCCTGCTCAATAGCGAAAGAACGTGTACCAATGTTTTCGAATTTTCGGATGTTGTCGGTTTGGTTTTCCGGTGATGCCAATAATGGCCAAACGTCCTTAATCTTCTCTTTTCGAATATATAGTAGCCCTGTACCGAATGGTGCACACAACCATTTGTGTAGACTAGTACCAAAATAATCACAACCCAGATCCGGGATTCTAAAATCCAGATGTCCGAACGTATGAGCGCCATCCACAATAGACTCTATGTTGTTCTTTCTGGCTAGTTCACATAGCCTTTTGGCCGGCATGATGTGACCGGTCCAGTTGATCATTTGAGTGATGTGAAACACCCGGGTTCGTGGAGTGATTGCATTGTTGAATTTTTTGATAATCTCATCATCACTTTCCATTGGGATATCAAAATCAAGCCATTTCAAAACTACTCCGTCTCTACGCTCTCTTTGTCGCCAGGCATTGATCATATTGGGATAGTCGTATTTGGTGAGCACCACTTCATCCCCTGCTTTCAAGTCCAGCCCGAAAATTACTGTATTGATGGCTTCAGTTGTGTTTCTATTGATGGCTAACTCATCAGGAGAACAACCGGCCAGATCGGCCAATTTTGCCCTAAGAGGTTCTCTACCTTGGTCTAAAATCCTCCACATGTAATAAGAGGGAGCTTCATTGCAATAGGTATAGTATCGTTTGGCTGCGTCTTGTACCACTTTTGGTTGAGGGCTAACACCTCCATTATTCAGGTTGATAATAGCATTCGATGTAGTGTAGGCCTGTTGAATTCTTGCCCAAAGCTCTTCATTTTGTGCAGCCTCAAGAGGTGAGAGTTCATTAAGCCCGATCAGGGCATCTTTAATATCTTCCGCAATAGATTTCTGGAAGAGGGAAGACACTGAAAGTGTGCCGGCAGTAAGAAAAGACTTCCGGATAAATGATCTTCTTGAATTGCTCATAAGCTGGTTGTTGAGATTAGACCAACTTAGCTATTTTTTATCTGGATGTGAACGACTCCTTGATGAAGGGCTAACCTAACCCTTTGTCTCGCATACGCATAAATTCGATGTACCTTCTTCGAAGAGCAATTACAAAGCCTACAACCATAACAAAAGTGCCTATCCATAACACATTGATATGAGGCTTTTCGAGGGCTTTGATAATGATGAGATCCTTTTGAGTAGTGTTTATTCCGAAAGTCATTGTATTCTTATCCGGATTTATGCTTTCAAGGGTAATTTTAGAAGCCAGCTCTTTTATCACTTCTGGGGGTCTTCTGACAAGATTGTTTTTAATTATATATAGCGGTTCCGCTAGGTATTCTGTATTCTCTTCACCGTAAATAACAATGCTCGCCTTTACAGCCACGTCATTTGGTCCAAGGTCTATAAAATTCACCTTGTCAATTCTCTCTAAGTTCTTGAATTCAGCGACATAGTCATTCACGAAAAACCGATCTCCAACCCTGAGTTCAACTTCTTCTTTTTCGCCCCAATCGATATCTTCTTCCAACAATGTGGTAAAGGAAAGATAGGTATAAATATCACGGTTCCATTCTTTTCTTATATCCGGTGAATGCATCGAACCACCTCCCATGCTTGGGTTTTGTTGAACTCTTGGATAAAGAGTAAACTCTTCACCCGAAAAGCGATCGGTGAAATCAATTTGGTAGTAAGTGTTTTCAGGATTGCTTAAATAAATGGTATCACCCTTATTGGCCAAGACCTTACCCTCTTTGATTATCGGTTGCTTTACAATTTTGTAGAAAGGATCTTCCGAATCGTCTAGCATTGACTTGCGGACATAACCATTCACATCCGATGACTTGACTAACTCATTTCGATAAACCACCTCATAGCGATCCATATATTTTGGTTCGTTCAAAAAGAGGATGAGATTAGTGGAATTGTCCTCATCGGACAATTCAAATTTGATGGTCATGGTACCAAGGGAAATTGGCTTGCTGTAGCCTTCGGAGAACATGATTCCAATGAGCATCATCGCTATACCAATATGTGCGATTGAACCTCCGGTAAGCTTATAGCTCTTACTTCTGAGCAGATTGATCAGGATATGACTATTCGCAACGATAGAGTAAGTGCCTGCTGTCAGAATTAAGATATAAACCGGGTTATAGATCTTTGCTATTACGAAAATGATTGCTGCCACCAACAAGGAAATAATAATGGGAGGAGTAATCGCCTTGATCAGTTTCTCCTTATCCATTTTGTTCCAAAAGAAGAATTGACCTGTTCCGGAAAGTAGGGCAATTCCTATTGCAAACCACAGTTGCCATTGTGAGTAAAACTCAACTTGGTTTGCAGGAGGAGCAATATTCGAAATTCCCCCAAACAGTTCGATAATCTCATTAAAGACTGGAAACGAAGTAGGGACAATCACCTGGAAAGCCATTAATACTAAGGTCAGGGCCCCAATAAAAATCCAAAACTCTCTTGAATAAGTAGACGCCTCTTTATCTGAAGTAGGCAAGTCTTTCCACACCCTTACGCATATGAAGATGGATATCGCAACAAAGAAAAAGAGGTAAATTAAAAGTTGGCCTGAAAGGCCCAAATCAGTAAAGGAATGTACTGAAGCATCTCCCAGAATCCCACTACGAGTAAGAAAGGTAGAATAAAGGATTAGCACAAAGCTTGAGATTACCAGTATTATGGAGGTTTTCAGTGCAGTTGCACTCTTCTTAAAGGTAATCATTGTATGAATGGCCGCTATTAGAATCAGCCAGGGCACATAAACTGCATTCTCAACGGGATCCCAATTCCAATATCCTCCAAAATTGAGCGTTTCATAAGCCCAGTATGCACCCATTAAAATTCCCACTCCCAACACTAAGGCGGAAAAAATTGCCCAGGGTAGTGCTGGTCTGATCCAGTCTTTAAAATCTCTCCTCCAAAGGCCGGCAATACAGTAAGAAAAAGGAACCAGAGTAGTCGCAAAACCAAGAAATAATGTAGGAGGATGAATAACCATCCAATAGTTTTGCAGAACAGGGTTCAATCCTGTGCCATCCAATTCGACAAAATCCGGATTGATAAGATATCGTGGATCACTTGACACTTCTCGCATCAACATAAATGGCGAGCTTCCGAGCTTAATATCCCCAAAAACTACACCTAGAATCATGGAGGCCAAAAATGCTTGAACGGTAGCAAAAACAGTCATTACTGGAGCTTCCCATTTCTTATTGGTTCTGATTATTACCAGACCTAGAACAACATGCCAGAATAACCATAATAAGAAGCTTCCTTCTTGACCTTCCCAGAAAGAGGAAATCATATAGTACACCGGTAGAGTGGAGGAGGAATGACTCCAGGCATAGTGGTACTCGAAATAATGATTATATATAATGGTGAAGAGCGAAACTACAATGCCGACAATAGCGACAGCATGGATGTAGAAAGTGACTCTCGCAAATTTGATCCAAGGTTGATCGCCTATTTCATTGGAATTGCTTGCCTTAAAATAAGCAAAAGCAGCCAGTAATGAGGTGACAAAAGATACAATTACAAAAAGATGGCCGGCATTGCCTATACCCGTGTGGATCATGAAAGTGGGTTTTGATTAGAGAGCTGTTTCCTCATATTTTGAGGGGCACTTCAGTAGGACTTTGTCTGCCACAAACATATCGTCTTTGTAGGCCCCAACCACAACTACTTTTTCCGATCTAAGCAGATCAGTCGGCATTGGGTCATCTAGAAATACAGTCTGTTCCTTGCCATTGTCATCAACCATAACGAAAGAGACTGATGTTCTATCGGCACTTGGATTAACCCCTACAACTTGCCCTTGAACATCCTTTTTCAATTCACCAACCACATGAATTTTGCTTGTACTTCCGCTTTCAGCCATTTCCCGGGCCTCTCCAAAAGTGACATAGCTACTGGCATCTCCTGCACTGGAAATAATGATAGCTAAGGCAATAGCGATTACGATGATTCCGATTATGCTAGACTTCTTCATATCCCCTCTATTTGGATGTAAAATTAATTCACAAATACTTAAAGCTTAAGGCTTTTCTTCAAAAACCTCCTTCTCTAATTTTCTGACTTTTCGATCAACTGAAATGGTATAAATCACAATGCCCGCAAAAATGACCCCAATTACGGCCACTACCACGTAGATTTTACCATTTGCGCGCATCGCATCTGCCATTTCCACACTTTGATCGTTATATGATTCTTCGGTTACTCTAAAACCATCTTCTTGTGCCTCTAGGCTCAGTGAAACAAATAACAGGACTAGTAGGATTAATCTTCTCATATTAATTGTCTTCTAAAGCTCTTGAAACCGATCTTATTCTAAACTGTATTGTAGCAATCCAAACTCCCAAAAGTGTCCATCCTACGATGGCAGGGTAAAAAACTCCTCTAAGCTTAATGTCTAAATCATAGATGTTAAACCCTGGGTTTCCTCCATTTCCCGGGTGCAACGAATCAGGGCTAAGTCGCGGCAAAATGAACAATAACGGTATCATAGCTGCATAAGCGAATATATTGTAAATAGCACTAACTCTTCCTCGTTGTTGTTCATCTTGAAGCGAATTTCTCAATACGAAGTAGGCGAAGTATATAAGCATACATATTGCTGATGCATTTTGTTTTGGATCACCACTCCAGGGTTCTCCCCATGTAAAATTGGCCCAAACTGAACCAGTTACTAACCCCAACATTCCAAATAAGGTGCCTATTTTAGCAAATGAGATCGATTTATCATCAAAATCAATATTTCCGCTTCTCAGGTACTTAACAGCATATACCACTGATGCCGTCAATAGTGCGATCATTCCAAACCACATCGTTACATGAAAGTAGAGATTCCGAATTGTCTCGTTCAGGATATCAAGACGAGGGACGTCAAGGAGAAGCCCAGAAATGAGTGCATGAGCCACAAGTACTACTCCTAATATTTTCCACCAATTTTTCTTCATAGATGAAGCCATTTTAGTGTCTTCGCTAAGGTCGCTGCAAAGATAACGACAAAAGGTTCCGTTTGCCTAACCCGGCCAAAAATTTACGATTGGTTAATTAACTCCTCCAGAGATACGGGAAAAGCAAGAAGGAGGCTGCTCCAATAAGAATATTGATGGCCAATAGAATCAGGACTTCATCAGTACTAGCGGATAAATCGATCCCATCCATGGCATTTTTGGAGAGACGTATGACCATAAGAACTAATGGCAAAATAACCGGGAAACTCAGAATCGCCATTAATGTCCCACTCGATGAAGCTTTTGCCGCGATACCAGAAATCAAAGTCAGACTGGATGCAAAACCTATCGAGCCTAGTATTACGGCCGTTAAAAACAGCAACAGGTTTTGGATAGGATTTCCCATTACCAATGTGTAAGTCAAAATACCGAACAATGAGAGTACAAGGAGCAGAAGGGAATTATAAACGATTTTTGAAAGGATAATTGCTTCGGCCTTTGCAATGCTGTAATAATACAACAGTCTTCCATGGCTTTCCTGAATGAAGCTTTTCGCTACTGAATTAACTGCCGTGAACAAAATTATAATCCAGAACAATGCGTTCCATGTCACTTTGTCAATCGTTCCCGTTTTAACACCGAAACTCATGTAGCATACGAATACTGTACTAATAATGTACAATATCAGACCATTCAAGGCGTATTTTTGACGCCACTCAGAGAGCAATTCTTTTTTTATGAGAACGAGAACTTGCGAGACCATCTTCTTGTCAGCTCAAAGATAAGTACTAGGTTTGTAAGTGCATTAAGTCAGATGGCAAATAGTAGGAAGAGACACCTAGCAAAAACCTTCACCTGGAGAATTATCGGAACAATGGACACCATGCTTTTGGCTTGGATAATTTCTGGTAATCCGATGACAGGCTTTAAGATTGGGGCTGCCGAGGTAGTGACAAAAATGGTACTTTACTACGTTCATGAGCGGACATGGTATAAGATTAATTTTGGATTAGACAGAAGGGCAGAACGTAAAAGAAGAATGGCACGATCTCAGGAAATTTCAAAAAACATAAAGAAACAACATTTTAAAATTGATTCGACTGAAAGGGTCAAACTGATGAATCAAAAGCCATGTGTGGTTTGGTTTACCGGACTTTCAGGATCTGGTAAATCTACCATGGCTAATTTACTGGAGGCTGAGCTTCATGAAAGCGGATATAAGACCTATTTACTTGATGGGGATAACGTCCGACATGGTTTATGCAACGACCTTGCGTTTACAGATGAAGACAGAATCGAGAACATTCGCAGAATAGGCGAAGTGTCTAAGCTCTTTATGGATGCGGGTATGGTAGTCTTGTGTTCATTTGTCTCTCCGTTTGCAGCCGACCGACAAAGTGTGAAGAATCTGGTTGGGGCTGAAAATTTTGTGGAAGTATATGTGGACTGTCCTCTGGAAGAATGTGAAAGAAGAGATGTTAAAGGGCTTTACAAAGAGGCAAGAGCAGGAAGGATCAAAAATTTCACCGGTATTGATTCACCTTTTGAAATCCCGGAATCTCCATCAATCGTTTTAAAGACTGCTGAAGAAGATCCAAAAGATCTTCTCAACCAATTACTAAGTTTGGTCGAACCTAAAATAAATTTTTCATCGGATGTCAAGGTACAATCTTACTCATCTCAAGGAGCTTGAGTCTGAGGCAATTTTTGTAATAAGGGAGGTATATTCTCAGTTTGAAAAACCTGGGATACTGTTTTCTGGAGGTAAGGATTCGATTGTAGTCACTCATTTGGCCAGAAAGGCATTTTGGCCATCGAATATTCCGTTCCCACTGATACATATAGATACCGGTCACAATTTCCCCGAGACTATGAAATTCAGAGACAATCTGGTGGATGAAATTGGCGCAGAATTGGTTGCAAGGTTAGTACAAGATTCCATTGACACAGGTCGGGTCAAGGAAGAAACCGGAAAAGACGCTTCAAGGAATTGGCTGCAAATAACAACCCTACTTGATGCCATTGAGGAGAATGGGTTTGATGCTTTAATGGGAGGGGCGAGACGAGATGAAGAGAAGGCTCGTGCAAAGGAACGTTTCTTTTCACATCGAGATGATTTTGGTCAATGGGACCCAAAGAATCAACGACCCGAATTGTGGAATCTCTTTAACGGGAAAAAGAATTATGGCGAACATTTTCGTGTGTTCCCAATCAGCAATTGGACCGAAATGGATGTTTGGCAGTATATCCTGCAGGAGAAAATCGAAATACCATCACTATATATCGCTCATCAAAGGGATGTGATTTGGAGAAATGATACCTGGTTGCCTCACTCTGAATTCATCACTGTTCGCGAGGGAGAAGAGGTGGTAAACAAAAAAGTCCGCTTTAGGACTCTTGGAGATATTACAATTACCGGAGGGATTGAATCCGAAGCTGACACACTTGAAAAGATCGTAGCAGAAGTAGCGGCAGCAAGACAAACGGAAAGAGGGAACAGAGCTGATGACAAACGTTCAGAAACTTCAATGGAAGACAGAAAGAAGGAAGGATATTTCTGATGGAAAACTCGTACTTAAATATGGAATTACTTCGCTTCACCACTGCAGGAAGCGTGGATGACGGCAAAAGCACTTTGATAGGTCGACTTCTCTATGACAGCAAATCCATTTTCGAAGATCAATTGGATCTCGTGGAAACTTCCAGTAAGAGACGAGGACTTGATCACACGGATTTGGCATTGCTCACAGATGGACTCAGGGATGAAAGAGAGCAAGGTATAACGATAGATGTGGCCTATCGGTATTTTGCCACCCCTAAACGTAAGTTCATTATAGCCGATACTCCTGGACATATTCAATATACCCGGAACATGGTAACAGGTGCATCCACTGCGAATCTTGCGCTAATATTGATTGATGCCAGAAACGGAATTGTCGAACAGACCTGTCGGCATAGTTTCATTGCTTCTTTACTCCAAATCCCTCACATCATAGTTTGTGTAAACAAAATGGACTTGGTGAATTATGAGGAGGAAGCATTTGAAAAAGTCAGAAGTCAATTCGAAGATTTTGCTGCAAAGCTGGATGTGAAGGATATCAGATTTGTACCAATAAGTGCTCTCAATGGTGACAATGTTGTTAACAAGTCAGACAATATGCCATGGTATCAAGGTTCTACTCTACTATATACACTTGAGAATATCCATATAGCGAGTGATTACAACCATATAGATTGCCGTTTTCCAGTCCAGACGGTAATTCGGCCCAAAAACAATGAATACCATGACTTTCGCGGATATGCAGGAAGGGTAGCCGGAGGAGTATTAAAAAAAGGGGACGAGGTAGTTGCGCTACCTTCTGGTTTCAGTTCAAAAATTAGCGGTATTCATACTATGGACGGTGAAGTCGAAGAAGCCTTTGCGCCAATGTCGGTGACCATAACTCTTGAAGACGATATTGACTTAGGCAGAGGAGATATGATTGTTCGTCCAAATAACCGGCCTGAAGTATCTCAAGAGATCGATGCCATGCTTTGTTGGTTTAACCAAAAAGGGCCTCAACCAAAGGCTAAATTCACCCTGATGCATACAAGCAATGATGTGAAAGCGATGATTAAGAATATTTACTACAAGCTTGACATTAATACTTTGCATCGAATTGAAAATGTCTCAGAGGTAGGGATGAACGATATCGTTCGCGTAACACTGAGAACGACAAAGCCATTGCTTAAAGATGTTTATCGTACGAATCGATTTACGGGTTCACTCATTTTGATTGACGAAATGACAAATGAAACGGTGGCGGCTGGAATGATCATCTAAATCATGACTGACAATCAAATAGAAGAACTTCTGAGATTGGCGAAAAAAGCGAGCCTCGAAGCTGGTAGAGTTATTTTGGAAGTCTACAACTCCGCGGATTTTGATATTGAACAAAAAGCAGACGACTCGCCTTTGACTTTGGCTGATAAAAAGGCACACATGATCATTACCCATTACCTTACTCCTTCGCAAATTCCAATTCTAAGTGAAGAAGGCAAAGACATTCCTTATTCAGAAAGAAAGGATTGGGAATATTTGTGGATTGTTGACCCATTGGACGGTACAAAGGAGTTTATTAAAAGGAATGGAGAATTCACGGTGAATATTGCTCTGGTCCATCATAATATGCCGATCCTGGGAGTAGTATATGCTCCGGTCCTAGATAAGTTATACTGGGGTGGACAAACACTGGATTGCCAAATGCAAACTTTCACGGAAACTAGATCCCTATCTGAACCGAAAAGTTCATTTGACAAGAAAAAAGCGGGTAACAGAGTTATAGCTTCGAGATCTCATCTGAATGATGAAACACAGGAATACCTCGATAAGTTGAACAGTCCACAGATTGTCAATATGGGAAGTTCATTGAAGTTCATGTTATTAGCGGAAGGGTTGGCTGATGTTTATCCCAGGTTTGCACCCACTATGGAATGGGACACTGCCGCAGCTCATGCCATATTATTGGGATTAGGCTTGGCAGTAAATAATCTTGAAAACAAACCTCTTAAATACAATAAAGAGAACCTTTTAAATCCTTATTTTTGCGCGCATTAGTTAAATTAGAATGAATCGAGACAAAATTGCAATAATAGGTCTTGGCTATGTGGGTCTGCCTCTGGCAGTGGCATTTGCTGAGAAATACTGCGTGGTGGGTTTCGATATCAGCCAGTCTCGGATTGATGAACTCAACAAAGGTTTCGATCAGACTTTAGAGGTTGAAGACGAGCTCCTTAAGTCGGTTTTAAGAAAATCCAACAACCAAGTTGGGTTGATTAATACAAATCAAGTTCAGGATATCAGAGACTGTAACATATTTATAGTTACCGTCCCGACCCCAATCGATGAAGATCATAATCCGGTGTTGACGCCATTAGTTAGGGCTTCAGAAACGGTGGGTTCGGTAATGAAAAAGGGCGATATCGTCATATATGAATCTACTGTTTATCCCGGGGCAACTGAGGAAGACTGTGTCCCTGTCTTGGAATCGACATCAGGATTAAAGTACAATGAAGATTTTTTCTGCGGATATTCTCCGGAAAGAATCAATCCGGGTGATAAGGAGCATACTGTTAAGAAAATACTTAAAGTAACTTCTGGCTCTACTCCGGAAATAGCCGAGAGGGTTGATGAATTGTACAGAAGTGTAATTACAGCAGGCACGTACAAAGCAGCAAGTATAAAAGTAGCCGAGGCAGCCAAGGTTATTGAGAACTCTCAGAGAGACATTAACATTGCATTTGTCAATGAGTTGGCCATGATCTTCAATAAAATGAACATTGACACTGTTGATGTATTGGAAGCTGCTGGTACTAAATGGAATTTCCTTCCCTTCAGACCTGGTTTGGTTGGTGGGCATTGTATTGGAGTGGATCCCTATTATTTGGCCCAAAAATCAAAGAAGGCAGGTTACTATCCTCAGATATTATTGGCGGGACGAAGACTAAATAACTCTATTGGGCCATATGTTGGTAGTCAGGTGGTTAAACTTCTGATGAAATCAGGTAAAGTGGTCAATAAGTCAAGGGTGTTAGTCCTGGGAATTACCTTCAAAGAAAATTGTCCTGATATTCGAAACTCCAGAGTAATAGATATTATTGAAGAATTAAGAGAGTTTGAGGTCAAAGTTGATGTTTACGACCCATGGGCCAATGCCGAAGAAGTGAAACGGGAATATGACTTGGATTTAATCGATGTGTTGGATTTTTCTGATTTTGATGGGATCGTTCTAGCCGTTGCACATAAGGAATTTGGTGGTGGGTTTTTAAGCTCAATTAGTCCTGGTACAGTCGTTTATGATGTGAAATCATTTTTACCAAAGGAAACAATTACATCTAGATTATAATGGCCAAAATACTTGTTACCGGAACTGCTGGATTTATTGGTTTTCACCTTTCAAATCAATTGCTGCAAAGAGGGGATGAAGTTGTTGGACTGGATTCCATTAACGACTACTATGATTTGAAGGTAAAATATGGGAGGCTTGGTTATGCAGGGATTGATCAAGAGAAGATTCGATATAACTCACTTGTACAGAGTAGCAAACACAGGAACTATCGATTTGTTCAGCTTCAACTTGAAGATACTGATTCTCTTGATAAACTATTTCAGCGTGAGAAATTTGACTCGGTAGTGAATTTAGCCGCACAAGCCGGAGTGCGGTACAGCCTCGAAAACCCGAGAGCCTATATTGATAGTAATATTATAGGTTTCACAAATATTCTTGAAGCCTGCCGTCATAATAATGTCGGACACCTGTCTTATGCGAGTAGTTCATCAGTTTATGGACTAAATGAGACTATGCCTTTTTCGGTACATCATAATGTCGATCATCCAATTAGCTTGTATGCTGCAAGTAAAAAGAGTAATGAACTGATGGCTCATACCTACAGTCATCTTTTTGGTTTACCTACAACCGGGTTAAGATTCTTTACTGTTTATGGTCCATGGGGCAGACCCGATATGGCGTTATTCCTATTCACTAAGGCCATATTGAATGGAGAACCGATCAATATTTTTAATAATGGTATGATGTCTAGAGATTTCACTTATGTCGATGATATTGTGGAAGGAGTTATCAGAGTCAACGATAATCCTCCAACTGGAAATGAACAGTGGTCCGGCAAAAATCCTGACCCCGGATCGTCCAAGGCACCGTATCTTGTTTATAATATCGGTAACAACTCACCGGTTAAACTGATGGATTTTGTCAATACCATTGAGAAATGTTTAGGTATGAAGGCCGAGAAAAATTATATGCCAATGCAGGCAGGAGATGTGGTGGCTACTTATGCTGATGTACAGGACCTTATCGACAACTTGGGTTACAAGCCAAATACATCCTTAGAATATGGAGTGGGTGAATTCATCAAATGGTATCGTGAATTTTACAATAAATAGCGGAGCTAGGAAATTGAAGATAATTTGAAGTTTATGTCCATGAAGAAAATACAAATGGTTGATCTGATCAGCCAGTACCAAGATATCAAAGACGAAATCAGGACTGAGTTCGATAGAGTGTTGGATTCTGCTATGTTCATCAATGGTCCTGTGGTCAAAGAGTTCCAGAATGATTTAGAGTCCTATTTAGGAGTGACCAATGTAATACCCTGCGCAAATGGTACGGATGCGCTTCAGATAGCGATGATGGCGTATGACTTCCCCAAGGGAGCTGAGGTGTTGGTGCCTTCATTTACTTATGTGGCGACAGTTGAAGTAATAGCCCTTTTAGGATTCAAACCTGTCTTTGTAGAGGTTAATCCGGATTCATTCAACATTGATATTGACGACCTTAACTCAAAGATTACAAAGCAATCTGTTGCCATTGTTCCCGTCCACCTTTATGGTCAGTGTGCAGATATGGAAAGCCTTTTAGAGGTGGCGAAGAAACATGACCTGGTGGTTTTAGAGGATACAGCACAAGCCATAGGGGCCGATTATACTTTTTCTGATGGTACTAAAGTCAAAGCCGGAACAATGGGTCATATCGGGGCGACTTCCTTTTTTCCATCAAAAAATCTGGGTTGTTATGGTGATGGAGGCGCGATTATGACCAATGATGACGAACTGGCGTCCAAAATGAGAATGATTGTCAATCATGGACAGTCCAAAAGATATTATCACGATTCAATTGGAGTAAATTCCAGACTCGATTCCCTCCAGGCAGCGGTGCTAAAGGTAAAATTGAAAAGGCTGGATGATTATAATGCTTCCAGGCGTCTAGTGGCAGATAAGTATGATGAGGTATTTGCTGATACGAGAGCCATTATTCCACCATTTAGATCACCATTCTCAACTCACGTTTTTCATCAATATACTGTCAAACTAGCGGATGGGATCGATAGAAATGCGATGAACGAATATCTTGCCGATCATGGCATTCCATCAATGATTTACTACCCGGTTCCGAATCATCTTCAAAAAGCATATAGGTACTATGGCTATCAAGAAGGGGATTTTCCTTTGACCGAGGATTTATGCACTAGGGTTATTTCCTTCCCCATTCATACAGAAATGGATGATGAACAGCAACAGACAATTATCGATGGAGTATTAAGGTTCCTGAAAATCTGAAAGAGTTTTAAAGTAAAGGATGGGAGCAAACCAATACTTTCAAATTAGAGGTGAGGTTTGCTGAACAAGGAAAGAAATTGGAACTTCTTCGCCCGGTCTTAGTGCCATAAGAAGCCATGACAAACGTCTGTTTAAAATGGATTAATATTTCCGATTTGGCTACTACTGAAAAACTTTGGAAATTAAGTCGCTGATGATAAATAGGGAACATATTTTTGGTTTCAAATACAAAGGGACTGATCAGTGAGAGTTTTAATCACAGGTGCAGCAGGAATGGTCGGCAAGAATCTGGTAGAGACTTGTCCGGCTGAAATTTCTATCCTCACTCCTAACAAGGAAGAGCTAGATCTACTATCTTTTGAGACTACCCTTGAGTATTTAAAAGCTTACAAGCCTGATATGATCATTCATAGTGCAGGCCTTGTAGGAGGAATTCAGGAAAATATAAACCGACCGGTGGACTTCTTGAGAACGAATACAATATTGGCTGATAACGTCATTAATTCAGCAAGGGCATGCGATATCAAGAATTTGTTGAATTTGGGAAGCTCATGCATGTATCCCATCACAGCTGTTAACCCATTGAAGGAGAGCAGCATACTAACGGGTCCTTTTGAGCCGACCAATGAAGGTTATGCAATTGCCAAAATTTATGCATATAAGTTATGCCAATATATCTCTGATTCTAAGGCCGATTTTCATTACAAGACGATAATTCCTTGCAACCTCTACGGAAAATGGGACAAGTTTGATCCTGTGAAATCGCATCTGATTCCGGCAATTATTATGAAAATAGACAGGTGCCTCAAAACGAAAGAGAATGTGGTGATTTGGGGGACTGGTGAAGTGAGAAGAGAATTCATGTATGCAGCGGATTTTGCCAAAATTATATGGAAGCTCGTGAATTCTTTTTCTTTACTACCGAACGTAATGAATGTTGGATTGGGTCATGATTATTCAATTAAAGATTACTATTTCATTGCTGCCGAAGTGCTAGGGTATAAAGGGAAGTTTGAGTTTGACACTTCAAAACCAGAAGGAATGAAGCAAAAACTTGTGGATACATCCCTTATGAAGAAATTCGGTGTGGAGAGTACTTATTCATTAAGAGAGGGTATCAGAGAGACTTATAAGAACTATTTAGACTACTATAAAAATGGAGATTAATTATCCATTGGCATGTGATTCCTGGGATGGCCGTGAATACGAGGCTATGCAAAAGGTGATAGAAAGTGGCAGATTCACAATGGGCAGTCGTGTTCTTGAATTTGAAAGAAAGGCCGCAGAAAAGTTTGGGTCTAAACATGCTCTGATGGTGAATTCCGGATCTTCGGCTAATCTTCTTGCGATTGCTTCATTATTCTTTGTCAAGAATAGTCCTTTGAGCAGAGGTGATGAGGTGATTGTACCAGCTGTATCCTGGTCTACGACCTACGCTCCGCTACAGCAATATGGGTTGAGATTAAAGTTTGTAGATATTGATCCTCAGACGCTTAACTATAATCTTGAGGATTTATCATCTGCCATTACTGAGAAGACCAGACTCATAGTGGCTGTGAATCTTTTAGGTAATCCAAATGATTTCTCCGTTATCGAAGAGCTCATCCAAGGCAAGGAGATCTATTTGGTCGAGGACAATTGTGAATCCATGGGGGCAGAATTCATGAAGAAGAAGGCAGGAACTTTTGGAGTAATGGGCACCTTTTCTACTTTCTTCAGTCATCATATATCTACTATGGAAGGTGGATTCATCCTGACTGATGATGATGAGTTGTTCCATATACTTTTGTCATTGAGAGCGCATGGTTGGACACGTAATCTGCCTGATGAAAATCACTTGGTTAAGAAACGCTCTGATAATCCCTTTTATGAATCATTTAATTTTGTCTTACCAGGCTACAACGTCAGACCCTTAGAATTGTCAGGTGCAATAGGGATACACCAATTGGATAAACTAGACAAACTGATATATCAGAGGTGTCAGAATGCCGCCAACTTTGCTGAGATCTTTTCTAAGATCGAAGGCGTTCGGATTCAGAAAGAAATCGGGAAGAGTTCATGGTTTGGGTTTTCAATAATACTTGAGGGATTGCTTGAGAATCAAAGGGATAAAGTAGTATCGATATTGGAAAAAAAAGGAGTCGAATGCCGCCCTATTGTGACGGGCAATTTTATAAAAAAGCCTGCGCTCAAATATTTTGATTATACGATTCATCAAGACTTGAATAGCGCTGACTATCTAGATCAGAATGGTTTTTTTATTGGTAATCATCATCACGATGTAACGAGAGAATTAAAAGAAATAGCTGTCATACTTTCAAATGTCAAAGATGAGTAAAGTAGCATTAATAACGGGTATTACTGGTCAGGACGGTGCCTACCTTGCAGAACTTTTGTTAGACAAAGGGTATTTGGTTCATGGCATAAAAAGGAGAAGTAGCCTTTTTAATACTCAACGAATCGACCACATTTTTGAAGACCCTCATAAGAAAGGTGGTCGTTTGTTTCTTCACTACGGAGATATGACCGATTCTATGAACCTGACAAGGATTATTCAGGAAGTTCAGCCGAACGAAATTTATAATCTTGCAGCGATGAGTCATGTCAGAGTCAGTTTTGATACTCCGGAATACACTGCGAATGCTGATGGATTGGGATGTCTTAGGATATTGGAAGCAATTAGATTGTTGGGGCTAACTAAGAAGACTAAATTCTATCAGGCATCAACATCAGAATTATACGGTTTGGTTCAAGAGGTTCCACAATCAGAAAAAACCCCATTCTACCCTAGATCTCCTTATGCGGCTGCCAAGCTCTATGCTTATTGGATTACTGTGAACTACAGAGAAGCTTATGAAATGTTTGCTACAAACGGCATATTGTTTAATCATGAGTCTCCGATAAGAGGAGAAACGTTTATAACAAGAAAAATAACGAGAGCTGCGGCCAGAATTGTACTGGGTCTTCAGGATGTAATGTATTTAGGTAATCTTGAAGCGCAAAGGGATTGGGGACATGCAAAGGATTTTGTCGAAGCCATGTGGCTAATCCTGCAGCAGGATGTAGCAGAAGACTTTGTCATTGCAACCGGTATAACAGCTTCCGTAAGGGATTTTGTGAAAATGGTATTTGATCGGCTCGGCATAGAAATTGGCTATAAGGGCCAGGGAGTTCATGAGACGGGCTTTATTTCGAGGATCGATAAAAACAGGTTGACGGAAATGGGTATCGAAGTACCCAAAGGCCTGACCGTTGGAACAACCATCATTAAAATTGATGACCGATACTTTAGACCTACTGAAGTCGACTTACTAAAGGGTGATGCAACTAAGGCGAGAGAAAAGCTCGGATGGGAACCGAAGTACTCACTTTCTGATCTAATTGATGATATGATCCAAAGTGATGTAGAATTGTTCAGAAGAGATGTGACGCTGATCAAAGCTGGCTACGATGTTCAGAAACAGCCTGAATAATCCTTCCAATCTCGACTTATGATCAAAGATGAATCTGAATTGATGGAGCATCAACATCATTAATACTTCAAAACCAGACATTTAACTAGGTTATGGTACCCGGAAACTCGGCCGGGGATAATATGAAATTTTATCTTTATTAATTTGCAGTTAACAAACAATGAGTAAATTTGCTACTCGTTATTGCTAAGTCGCACTGTGACTGACCGGGCGAAGCTGTATCTGATGATCAACTAGCAAGATTAAAATGCTTGAAGCTCTAATTTCATCGAAAACAAGAATAAAACTCCTTCTGAGGTTATTTCTGAACCCTGAAGCAAAGGCCTATTTGCGTGGTTTGGCTGATGAGTTTGGAGAAAGCACCAACTCCGTTCGGTTAGAGTTGAATCGGTTCGAGGAAGCGGGAATGCTTTCTTCCGAGCATGAAGGCAATAAAAAAGTCTTTAAGGCCAACAGCTCTTATCCTCTGTTTACGGAAATAAGAAAGATTCTTTTGAAACATACCGGGCTTCAGGAAATTGTCGAAAGAGTTATTGAAGAACTTGGAGATTTAAATCAAGTATATTTGACTGGCGATTTGGCCATGGGTCGTCAATCGGATATCGTCAGTTTGATTCTGGTAGGTGATCCGGACAGAAATTACCTTTTGGAGCTAATTGGAAGAGCCGAGGAATTGGTAGGTAAGAAAATACAATATTTGGTCTATTCCAGGGAAGAAGCCAAGAGTCTGGATTTAGATGAAGAAAAGAATTTACTCCTTTGGCATGAGTAGCACAGTCAAACAATATTGGACAGCTTTTTATACAAAGCCCAGAAACGAGAAAAAAGTAGCTGAACGTTTGGACGACAGAGGTTTTGAGGTTTATTGTCCTACACGTACAGTTTTGAAACAATGGTCCGATCGGAAAAAAAAGGTCAAGGAACCTGTGTTTACGTCCTACCTTTTTGCTAAGGTTGATGAGCTTTCCCGAGCCGAAATCTTGACAGATTCAGGAATTGTTTCCAATGTTTTTTGGCTAGGGAAACCGGCCATAATTAGAGAAAAGGAAATACAGGAGATTAAGAATTTCCTGGACGAATACCCTATGGCCGAAGTAAACTACAGCAATCTGAATGAAGGTGACCGAATAGCAATAGAATCAGGCCCGTTGTCTGGTAATGATGGAATAATCAGTCGGATAAGGGGAAATAAGGCTTATTTGTCCATTGCTAGTCTGGGTATTGAAATTCAAGCAGAAGTAAGCTTAAGCCACCTCAAAAAGGTTGGATAAACGTAAATCCATCTATAAGTAAGTCGAAAGCAAAATTCTATATTTGCGAACCTATTAATGAAATGAACTTATCCGAGCAACACCGAATGACAGACTCATCGAGATCAACCCCAGGGTTATTTGTTTCCCATTTCTTAAGGCAGGTAGTGGTGCTACTTCTTTTTGGCCTCCTTGCCTTGAACTATCAACCCGTTCAGGGACAATCCGTTGTAGGGCTGGATCTGAAGTCCATTAGAGTAGATGATCTTACGGATGAGCAGATATTGAATTATATGCGTCAGGCCGAAGAAAGAGGCCTTACTCAGGCAGAATTGGAGACGTTGGCGCGTCAAAGGGGAGTATCAGAATCTGAAATTTCGAAGTTGAGACGTAGAGTTCAGGTTTTGAGATCCGGACTTGGCTCGACTTTGAGTCAGGATTCGGTTCGCAGATCAGGAAGAGTGGTTACCCAACCTACCGGTGATCAAGATGTGTTTGGTACACTGACTGGAGAACCAGTACCAATACTTACTGAAGAACAAAAGAGAATATTCGGGTTCGATCTGTTTCAGAAAGAGGGGCTGACTTTTGCTCCGAATTTGAATCTCCCAACGCCTAAAGACTATCAACTAGGTCCGGGAGACCAATTATTAGTAGACCTTTGGGGCACTACTCAACAATTTTTGACTTTCGAAATCACAGCTGAAGGAGTTATTCGTCCTGATAAACTGGGACCAATTTATGTGAACGGCCTAACCATTGAGCAAGCCGAGAAGAAAGTTATAGACCGTTTGAGTCAGATCTATAGTGGACTCAAGAAGAATGGAGATCAGGAGCCCACGATTTTTTACCAAGTTAGTCTGGGCAATATACGGACCATTAACGTTGATGTGATTGGAGATGTCAGCAGTCCAAGTCTTTATGCCCTCCCATCCCTATCTACCGTATTTACGGCTTTGCATGCTGCGGGTGGCCCGACTGAAGATGGTACATTCCGTGAAGTTCGATTGATCCGAGACAACAAACTGATAAGTACGATTGATGTTTATGCCTATCTCACCGAAGGCATTCGGTCTGGGGATCAGCGGCTGAAAAATGGAGATGTAATTATAGTGCGTCCTTTCCAGGTCAGAGTAGAGTTAGACGGAGAGGTGAAGCGGCCAGGTTTATACGAGCTAAAGCCCGGTGAGAATTTCTTGAACTTATTATCCTACGCAGGCGGATTTAGTAATTCGGCATTCCAGGCCTTGGTTACGGTGAAGAGAAGCGGGGATAGAGAAAGAGAAATCATTGATGTTGAGGCGGATGAATTTGAACTCTTTGAGCCAGAAGATGGTGACCTGATAGAGGTGAGTGGAATTCTGGATCGTTTCTCCAATCGGGTGATTATCGATGGTGCGGTATTCAGAGAAGGAGAATACCAACTCACAGAAGGACTCACACTTAAACAGTTGATAGAGAAAGCAGATGGTTTGAGGGGTGATGCTTTTATGACAAGAGCTACAGTTTACCGTACCAATGAAGACTTCTCGCAGTCAACAATCCCAGTCGATTTGGGAGCTCTATTGGACAATGGGATTGATGACATCCCCTTATTGCGGGAGGATGTGGTACGAATCAACTCGATTTATGACTTGAGGGAAGAGTTCTTTGTACAAATCTCAGGTGAAGTATTGGAAGGTGGAGTATATCCATTCTTCAATCAAATGACTGTGGAAGATCTGATTGTTCTTTCTGGTGGATTGAAAGAATCAGCTTCTGGGGCACTTGTCGAAATTTCAAGAAGGAACAAGGACCAAAGTGTAAACTCCAGTGCAGAGATTTTGACCTATTCTATTGATGAAGATCTGTCTCTGGCCTCCGAGGACCGAAATAGATTACTCCAGCCATTTGATCAGGTCTACATCAGAAAATCACCAGGCTATTCTATTCAGGAGCAGGTTACTATCGAAGGAGAAGTGTTGGCCCCCGGAGAGTACACTATTCAAAAAAAGGATGAGAGAATATCAGAATTGCTGCAAAGGGCCAAAGGACTTACACCTTATGCTTATCCCCAAGGAGCAATACTGATTCGTAAAACCGAGTTTTCCGATAGTAAGTCCAATGATGAAATCAGTCAGGAATATTTACAATTACTGAGGCAAAAGGTGCTGGGAGATGAATCGGAGTTGAAGAATATTAGTCAGGTTCGTCTGATTGAAAGATTGGATAAAATCGAAAATCGCGTGAATGCTGATACCGAAAGTGATCGGGTTGGCAGTCGATTTAAAAAGAACCTGATTGAGGACATTACTGAAAGAGACTCACTGATAAGGAATATCGAAATAGAAGAAGAGGAGCCCGTAGCAATCGACCTGGATAAGATCTTGCAGAACCCGGGGTCCAAATATGATTTAATTGTACGTCCCGGTGACGTAATATCAATTCCCGGTAAACTGGAAACTGTGCGTGTCGCGGGTGAAGTGACCTCCCCGTTAAATGTAAGGTTTGATAATGCATACTCTTTCAAAGATTATATATATCAGTCAGGAGGGTTCTTGCAATCCGCAAAACGGGCTAGGAGTTATGTGCAATATCCAAATGGTGAGCGAAAAGGCGTTAAGAGGTTTCTATGGTTCAAAAAATATCCAAGAATAGAGCCAGGCTCAACGATTTTCGTGAGTAGGAAACCGGAAAGGCAATCAGTGAATTTCCAAGCGATAATAGCAGCAGCAGGATCTGTGGCTACTCTGGCCCTGGTGATTGATCGTCTGAGCAATTAAATCTTAATAAGATTAATATGGTTCGAAAACTAGATGTTGAAGAATTGGATCTTACGCTCTTAATCATCAGAATTTGGAGCAAAAGAAGGTATATAATTGTATTCACAATTATAGTCTCACTGATCGGGGCTGGATATGCATTGATATTACCGAACAAGTATGAATCGGTGTCGAAGTTTGTCCCACATTTTTCTGGAGACAAAGCACCGAGCTCACTTGGGGGAATAGCTGCATTGGCCGGAATCAACCTCAACTCATTAGGGGGCGGTGATGAAATACCACCTAACCTGTATCCTGAAGTTGCTAACTCAATTCCTTTTCGCCTCGAGATCCTCAATACAGAAGTCAATTGGAAGGAAAGTAAGGTGAGATACGCTGACTACCTATCAGTTAAAAGGAATAAGGGAATAAGAAAGGTTACCAATTTTTTGAGTGAAATACCAAGTATGTTACTCAATAGATCAAAAAAGAACGAGATTGATCTCAACGAAAACGATGATCTGCTCCGAATAACAGACGATGATTACGACCTAATCGAAGACATGGACAAAATCATCTCGGTAACCTTGAATGAAAAGGAAGGATTCGTATTCCTTGCGGTGAAAGAAGAAGACGCAGAGGTTGCCGGCCAAATTGCAAAGGCTGCTGAAGGAGTTCTGCAGAAATACATTATCGATTTTAAGATTAAGCAGTCGGAATACTTGTTGGAATATACTTCCAGTCAATTGGCTGTGATACAAAACCAACTTTATGGCCTGCAAGATAGTCTTGCAACGTTCAAAGAACAGAACCAGAACATTAGCTCCGTCTTTAAAGAGAATGAATTGCTACGACTAGAGTCGCGGTACGCCATGGTGGAGAGTGTTTATGGAGAATTAGCAATGCAGAAAGCTCAGGCAGAACTCCAGGTGAAGAAAGACACCCCAATATTTTCCGTCATTAGCCCGGTAACTGTAGCGAATAAAAAAAGCGGTCCTGGAAGACTTATCATCGTCATTTTTTGGACCTTCCTCGGGTTTGCCATTTCCATTGCTTCACTTTTTATTAGGGATGCTATAGGAGAGGTAAAAAAGAAGTTAAAGTCAGAATAAGTTTTAAAGTATTTGATTAAGAGTTATCAATGGATTTATACGAAAATAAATCAATACTAATTACAGGAGGCACGGGCTCTTTGGGCAAGGCCTTGGTCGATCACATCTTGAATAATCATCCTAATGTTCGCAGGCTGATCGTCTTTTCAAGAGATGAACAAAAGCAATTTCAGATGGCGCAGATCTACCCCGAATCGAAATATCCCCAGATGCGATATTTGATTGGAGACGTAAGAGACTATGAGCGACTCAAAAGGGCCTTTAGTGGAGTTGATTTTGTGATCCATGCGGCAGCAATGAAGCACGTTCATATTGCGGAGTTTAACCCTGATGAATGTATCAAGACCAATGTCGGTGGGGCAGAAAACGTAATTAAAGCATGCCTTGAATCCGGGGTACAGAGAGTAGTTGCATTGTCTACCGACAAGGCTTGTGCTCCAATAAACCTCTATGGGGCGACTAAGTTGACATCCGATAAATTATTTATAGCCGCTAACAATATCACTGGAGCCAATCCTATTAAATTTTCCGTGGTTAGGTATGGTAATGTTATGGGTTCAAACGGATCGGTAATCCCTTTCTTTCTTAAAAAACGAAAGGATGGGGTACTTCCGATCACAGATGTTAAGATGACAAGATTCAACATTAGCCTGACGGGTGGTGTGGAGATGGTAATGCATGCCATGGAAAATGCCTGGGGCGGTGAGCTATATGTGCCTAAAATTCCATCATACAAGATTTTGGATGTGGCATCAGCCATTGGGCCAGACTGTGAACAGCAAGTGGTTGGGGTACGTCCTGGAGAGAAGATCCATGAAGAAATGATTACTGCTTCGGACTCCTTTAATACTTATGATCTTGGTAAGTACTACGTAATTCTGCCAACGGTGCCCAATTGGGATTTGAAGGAATTCATAGAAAAAAACAAGGCAGTGAGAGTTCCTGAAGGATTTTCTTATAATTCAGGCGACAATGAAGAGTGGGAGACCATTGAGAGTTTGCGTGAGTTGATTAAGGAGCATGTGACTCCCGAATTTGTAGTTTGACATGCTCAAAACCAAGATCGCGATTGGTTCGGTCCAGTTTGGACTGGACTATGGAATAAACAACAGTGCGGGTGTAGTCAGTTCTTCTGAAGTTAACAGAATATTGACTGAGGCACTAGAACAAGGTATTGATATTATAGATACCGCCCCAGCGTATGGTATTGCCGAGAAGGTGCTGGGAGATATTGGAGTTTCGAATTTTAAGTTAATCTCGAAACTGCCTCCATGCCAGGAAGATGAGGTGACGGACATATTTAATCGAAGCTTAGACGATACAGGGAAGCCTGAATTTTATGGTTATTTATTCCATGATTACTCTTCTTTCAGAAACTCTCCCGTCCAATTAGAAATGATGAGGCGTTTTCAACTTGAAGGCCGAATAGAGAAGGTTGGATTTTCCCTCTATCACCCCCATGAGTTAGAATATCTATTAGAAAACGTTGATTTTCAGCTTGTTCAGCTTCCGTTCAATCTTTTCGATCATAGGTTTGAACCTTATTTTGGAGAGCTTAAAAAAAGGGGAATAGAAATACATATAAGATCTGTTTTTCTTCAAGGACTGTTTTTTAAGGACCCCGATACTCTTAGTGGATATATGTCTTCGTTCGTTGAACCGATAAAGCGGCTTAACGAACTTTGTGATCGCCTCTCTACTTCGATTCAGACTTTAGCCTTGAGCTTTGTGGCCTCCAATCCTTTTGTGGACAGAATGGTGCTCGGGATAGAATCGAGAGCTCAATTATTAGAAAATGTGAAATCGATCGATTCTGAGATTGGGGAATATCTTAAACAAGAAGATCTGGATTTTCAAATCGCACAATCAAAATTAATCCCTTCAAATTGGAAAAGATGAAAGTCGGAGCAGTAATTCAGGCAAGAATGTCCTCTACGAGGCTTCCGGGCAAAGTACTATTGAACGTAGGCCAAAGACCCCTCCTACATCAGATCATTCTCAGGTTGGAAGCGGCTAAACTATTAGATACCATTATCGTAGCAACTTCAACAAGTACCCCGGACGATGAAATTGAAGAGTGGTGCCATGCCAAAGGAGTCAGTGTTTTCAGGGGATCAGAGGAGAACGTTTTGCAGCGTTACTATGAATGCGCAAAAGCATTCCAATTGGATATTATTGTTCGTGTTACTGCAGATGATCCTTTCAAGGACCCTCAAATAATTGATCAACTGGTCGACCGGATTAAATCTGACAATTATGATTTTGTGTGCAACAACAAGCCGGTTTCGTTTCCTGAAGGGCTAGATGTTGAAATTATGACTTTCCCGGTGCTGGAAGAATCTTACAAGAATGCTGAAAGTGATTTTGAGAAGGAACATGTGACTCAGTATGTACATAGAAGATGGAATTCTTTCAAGACCTATAATCTGGGAAGTGATGAGAACAATGCATCGAAGAGATGGACAATTGATACTCAGGAAGATCTGGATTTTGCAAGAGAGGTTTATAAAGAACTCGAGAGTTCCGGAATATTTATGGCGGAAGACATTCTGTCGCTTTTAAAGTCCAAACCACAATTAGAATTGATTAATAACGAAGTAAGTCGAAGTACCCTTTACAGCAAATCAAAGAACTCAAGTAATGAATAGAATTTCTGAATTAGAAAAAAAATACGCGTTGGACGCGTTGAATAATGAGTTTGCCACGTCCAAGAATAGCATTTACAACCTTAAAATGGAAAAAGCATTTTCAGATGTTTTTGGTTGTAATTTTTCTCTAGGCCATGTGAATGGAACGGCCACAATGCACACTGCACTCCATGCTTTGGGTGTTCAACCAGGGGAAGAGGTTATTGTTCCTCCTTTGACCATGTCAAGTACTGCTTTATGTGTTCTCCAAAATGGGTCAGTCCCCGTGTTTGCCGATGTAGACCGAGACACATTCAATATTGATCCAAAGTCCATTAGGGAAAAAATTACTTCGAAGACCAGGGCCATAATTACCGTGGCATTGTATGGATTGGCCCCTGATTATGACGAAATACTTAAGATCTGTAGTGAGTTCAATATCGCCCTGATAGAAGATAATGCAGAATGTTTCCTGGGGTACTATAAGGGAAAAATCGTGGGAAGTTTTGGACATTTCTCGAGTTTCAGTTTCCAGGCAAGCAAGCACATTTCTTGCGGAGAAGGGGGAATGCTGACCACCGATGACGAAGAGCTTGCCAATAAAGCCAGACGCTTTACATCTTTGGGTTATGCCGGGGTGAGCGCCTCGAAGGGCAAAATCACTCGGAATGACATTCAGGATCCAAATTATGCAAGGCATGTGAGCCTTGGTTACAACTATCGTATGTCAGAAGTACAGGCGGCAGTGATGCTTGGTCAAATCGAGCGAATTCGCGAACTCGTAGGTGTTAGAATGGAAGTAGCGAAACTTTTCGATGAGGCCATCGAAGGGCAAGACTTGTTAACGAGACAATACTGCCCTGAGGATTATGTTAACTCGTATTGGTCGTACAGTATGATTCTCAACTCCGATAATCCTGGAAAAGATTGGTATCGTTTTAGAGATTTGTTTCAGGAAAATGGTGGAGATGGATACTACGCGGCCTGGATGTTGTCCTATTTCGAACCTTTGTTTCAGACCGAGATTCAACATATGAAGGGGGTCTGGCAGAAATATGAAACCGGTCTTTGCCCCGTGGCGGAGTTTCTTCAGCCAAGAATGCTTCAATTGAAGACTAACTATTGGAATCTTGACGAGGCTAAAGTACAGGCCGACATTCTGAGAAAAACTATTGAAACGTTTTGATGAAAAACATCAATAGTAGGCTTTGGTATCTATTTGCTCCTCTGGTGTTCTTCAACCTGTCTTGCGCAGGTGACGGAGATACACCACTGGAAAATCTGCTCCCAACCATATCCAATATTGACGAGATCCTCGTAGGCGAGAGTCATACGGCCGAGGGTTTCACCGTAACCCTGAGTGACGGATCATTAGCTCATTTTTTTAGAATCGAAAGTGGTAGAGAGGCAAGTCATGTCGGCAATGGCGGTATGGTGGCTAAAATCACTTCTGATGATAACGGTACGACCTGGTCAGAACCTATAATCGTGTATGATTCCGAATATGATGACCGGAATGTACATGGAGGAATGACAAACGAGGGACGGATTGTTCTTTTTTTCAGAAAGTATGATGCTCAACAAGCTATAGGCTTGCAGTTATTGCATATATTCTCGGATGACGATGGACTTACCTGGAGTGAGCCTTCTGAAATCATCCCATCTAAGGAGGGAATCGAAGAAACCTATGTCGGAGGAACCAATGAAATTTTATTTATTCCTGGTCGGGGCTATATGCAATCCATTCAGGGAACAGGTTATTTGGAATTGAGATTTAGTGAAGATGGAATTGATTGGTCGGATGTGGGAAAGATCTGGGACTATACCGACAACGGTGAGTATTTGATTGATGAGGTGGCGTTTACATTGGTTGGCTCCGATACCTTAGTCGGAATTATAAGAGATCAAGCCATTAGCAATTACTATCAGGTCTATTCACTTGACAAGGGCGAAACCTGGACTGAGCCCATTGATACGAATATCGCATCCGATTTTTTTACCGTTTCACCTTTGATTTTCACTACCGAACACAATCATCTTGTTGTGATCGCATCAGAGCGCGGAAATAAACAATTAGGCCCTCTTAACACTCAATCGGGACTATGGATATACATTAATGAGATCGATGAGCTGAGTTTTCCCATTGATTTCTCCTTTTTTCAGAAGATTGATCGGCCTATAAAGACAGAATACTTTTTTTACGGGTATCCGACCCTTGAGAAAATCAACCGAGACGAGTACCTGATCGTATTTAGTGATGCCTTTTTAAAAATCAATAACAAGGAAAACTGTAATCTTTATTCTATTCGGTTGAACTACTAACGGTCGTTTTGAAGCACATCTTGATTTTTAAGAAATGAGAATACTTGTGACCGGAGCCTCAGGAATGCTGGGGGCTAGTTTTGTTGATGCATTGCAAGGAGAGTTCGAGGTGTTCGCAACGGCTGGTAGCGACTTTGACGAGAATAGGGCCCAAAATTTCAAGATTTTTGATCTGAAACAGGAAAGTTATGATGAATTAATCAGCTGGAGCCAACCTGATGCAGTAGTGCATTGTGCGGCCTTGACCAACGGCAATTATTGTGAGCAAAATCCTGAGGAGGCATTTCTCGTCAATGGGTTTTCAAGCAAAAAACTTTTGGAAGCCACTGGTGAACAGACCAGGATTATTTATGTTTCTACCGATGCTGTTTTTCCCTCCGACACAAGCTGGGTCAAGGAGTCCGACTGCCCCAAACCTGAAAGTGTCTATGGCAAGTCTAAAGAGCTTGGAGAGTTTTTTTTACTTCATTCAAGTAGACAAGTCACCGTATTAAGGACAACAGTTGTCGGTCTGAATATTAATAACTCCAGAAGTGGGTTTGTAGAATGGATCTTAAACAGCTCCACACAATCGGAACAAATTTCCCTCTTCGATGATGTTGTATTTACCCCAATATCAATTTGGAAGTTCATAGAGTTGACCAGAAGTATTATTTTAAGGGAAATTGATGCTCGGATTCTTCATTTGGTTTCTGAAGATTCCTGTACAAAGTATCAGTTTGGTATTGAGCTGCTTAAATCATTAGGCATGTCTCACGATCACATTGGTAAAGGAAGCATATTGACTTTCAGCAAACGAGCAAAAAGGAGCACGGATCAGACCCTGTCCTCTCGTCAAACTGCTGAACTATTGAAACAGAGATTACCGGAGATAAAAGAGGTAATACAAGACATCAAAGAAAACATTGAATTATGGCGCAAATAAAACTTGGTTCTAAACTAGTAACAGATGACTCGTTGTATTTTATAGCCGATATCGGTGCAAATCACAACGGATCCCTTGAAAAGGCTAAAGAGTTGATAAAGTTGGCGAAAGAAGCTGGAGCCGATGCAGCAAAGTTCCAGAACTTCAAGGCCAATAAGATAGTGAGCAAGGAAGGGTTTGACTCATTAAAAGGCCAGCTTTCTCACCAGTCTAAATGGAAAAAGTCTGTCTATGAGATTTATCAGGATGCCAGTATAAGCGATGATTGGACCGCGACCATAAAAGAAACTTGTGATCAGGAAGGTATTGACTACTTCACCAGCCCCTATGACTTTGAGTCTGTAGATGCTGTGGATCCCTACTTGGATCTATATAAAATTGGCTCAGGAGATATAAGTTGGTTGGAGATCGTAGAATATATCGGCAGAAAGAATAAGCCTGTTTTACTTGCCACAGGGGCATCAACCATGGAAGATGTTGAAAGAGCCATGAATACACTCATGGAGGTCAATCAGGATATTGTTTTGATGCAATGCAATACCAACTATACCGGGAGCCTTGAGAATTTCAAGTATGTCAATTTGAACGTATTGAATCACTTCAAGAGCGTCTACCCCGAAGTAGTTCTGGGTTTGTCAGATCATACTCCAGGCCATTCAACGGTCCTTGGATCAATTGCACTCGGAGCAAGGGTATTCGAAAAACACTTTACTGATGATAATAACCAGGATGGGCCGGATCATGGATTTGCAATGAATCCTCATACCTGGCGCGAAATGGTTGACAGATCATATGAACTGCTTTACGCAATGGGCGATGGTATCAAGAGAGTAGAAGACAACGAACATCAATCGCAAATCGTCCAAAGGAGGAGTCTTCGGGCCAATGTCGACCTTGCTGAAGGTCATGTATTATCGGCTGAAGATCTTATAGCCCTGCGTCCTATTCCCGAGGGTGGAATTCCACCTTACGATTCGGCATTACTAATAGGTAAGTCTTTGTTAAGAAGTAAAAAGGCAGGGGAGCATTTTGAATTGAAGGATGTGCAATGATATCAATTGCACAATAATATTTACCAATTGCAAGTAAGATGATTGAAGGCAAATTAGTCAGTTTAAGGGGAGTTGAAAAAGAAGACATTGAAGCCCTGATGAACTGGCGCAACAAGGAAAGTTTCCGTAGAAATTTTAGAGAACATAGGGAGCTGACTACAAGAGATCAGTTGAGTTGGATTGAGTCTTTGGATAAAACCAAACACATCAATTACATGTTCTCAATCATTGATCAGGAAGGTCGTTTAATTGGTGCTTGCGGACTACTCTATATTAATTGGATCGCTCGTTTCGCGGACTTTTCATTTTATATTGGTGACTCCGATGAGTATTGTAAAGGTGAAAGATCTGAAGAGGCATGTGAGCTGTTAATCAATTATGGTTTCAATATTCTAAACCTGAATAAGATTTGGATGGAACTTTACGAATTTGATACTGACAAAATCTCACACTTTACCTCAAAATTTGGTTTCGTGCAAGACGGAATCCTAAGAGAAAACTGCTATCACAATGGACGATACTATGACTCTCACATCTATTCCTTACTGAGAAGAGATTTTCGGTCTTGAAGAAAATACTCTTATTATTAACCAAGTTCCTGAGGTCAGCAATTTTTACTTACGTTGGCCTCAAATATTTGACACATGGTATTCAGTTTGCCAGCCTGATGCTGTTGGCACGTTATGCCAGTATACCTGGCTTTGCGCTATACGCCTCCATAAAACTGCTGCTACAGTATCTCTCCTATACCAATCTTGGTGTCAACTACTCATTCAATAACCTTACCAGTTCACAAAAAGACGTATCCAAGCAAAGGGTATTCAGTAATCTGAGAGGTAGTCTTTTGATCAATTTGGCATTGGTCTTACTGGCTACCTCAGTTTTGTTGATAGGTCCGTTGCCTCAATTTGTTGAAAAAAATGACATTCAGGTTTCAGTATTTCTAGTGTATGCAGTGGTCATTGGAATTTTCTCATTAAAGCAGTTGAATCTGCTTTTTTTAGGTCTTTACAGGTTATTGAACCGCTATGGACTCATTAATTTGTACGGCATCAGCGTTGTGGCCATAGAGCTGTTGATTATTTTGCTCTTTTCGGAAAGCGAGGCATTGATCATCAATATATTCATTGGCCAATTGGCCGTTAATGCTGTTTTTCTGGTCTTTTTTGCTTCTTTAAATGCCAGATCCCTGTTCAAAAAGATTGAAGGGTCATCAATACGCCCCTTGTTCATAAATGGTATAAGTCTGCTTGCCTATAACTTCAGTTTCTATTTTCTCATGTTAATGGTGAGATCATTCATAGAAAACAAACTAGACCAGGCACAATTTGCGATTTTCAACTTTGCATTTTTTGTAAACGAAGGCATTTTTCTAGCCCTAAATGCAGTTTTTTTCGTGCTACTGCCCAAAGTGCTGAATATGTCAAATCAAACAGATACAGTGGTACTCTTTAACAAAGCCATTAGCCGTGGAAAACTCTTATCGTTTTTTACAATTGTATTGGTTCCGGTAACCGCAATTTTGCTCAAAGTGCTGATCGGTTTTATTCCGGAGTATGAGGATGCCGTAGCGGTAATTTTACTCTTGCTCCTGGCTCAGGCCTTTATCTCCAACAACTTTTTGCTCTCCTCCTACTTATTGGCCAAGAGAAAGGAAACTCCACTTAGTGTTTTAGGCTTCTCCTTGGTACTGCTTTGGTTTCTCCTGCTTAGCTATTTATTGCGTACAGAGCTAATCACTTTAGAAATTGTAGGGCTATCAAATATCTTGATTTACTTCCTGTATAATCTGGGTACGGTCTTTATACTCAAAAAAAAATACAAGATCAATATACAGATAGCCTCCTTTTTTGATTTGCGAATAATTAGCATGGCCTTGCTTTATATTGCTTTAGTGTACTTTGGTTATTATCCGAGTATTCTTTTGAATATTGCTTTCCTGGCATTGGCTACTTTATTCTTCAGAAAAGAGCTTACACAAAACCTGGCGCCACTCTTACAATCGATTTCTGATAAGAAAAACTTGGATATTATAAAATGACCACCAAGCTCGAATCAGGTAGGATTTCCATTTTTGACAATGTCATTATTCTTCTGGCTATTGGGTTGGTACTCACCTATGTGCCGAACATTTTGTTTCCGGGTTGGAGATACCTCAAGTACTTTGGGGTATGTTTTCTTTTGATGGTCAGCTTTGTCAGAGACTTCACTTTGATAAAGCCCAAGTTTGATATCTCCTTCTTTTTCTTCCTCTACATAATAATTGCACTCTTTATCGACATCCTTATTTCGGTGGTCATCGGGTCAGAAACCTTTTTGAGAGCGGGCTCATTCATTATGCTCTACGCGCTGTTTTACTTTTTTCTACAGAGGGTCTATCATTCAGGGCAAGATCCCGGAGAAACCCTCAAAATGATGCTCAAACCATATGTCTACTTTGCCATATTCATAGTGGTCACCGGGGTAGTTATTTACTTGCTGGCTTCATTAAAAATTGTCGACATAGAAGGATATGCCATACCAAGTATTTATGGTTATGAGTACACCAAAGAGATTGATCCCAGTTCTGAATTCTTTATAGGAGAAAGCTACTTACTTACTCCATACTACATTACCATTCTTTCGACCGATTCAAGAATTGGTCCGTTCTTGCCCTATGTTTTAACGGGGATGAGCTATGAGCCACATATTTCGTGTTTTTTCGTATTGCCCTCTTTCTTTTTGTTGCGCTTGTTCTTCAAAAACACGAGGCTATATGTCTTAATGGCGTTTTATGTAATATTCCTGCTATTCAGTTTATCGGTTACCGCCATTTTGACCTTCACGATGGTGGTTGTCATTTCTTTTTTGCTGCGGGCGAATACTAAAAAATTTCTGATTGCAGGCTCGCTGTTTGTAGTTGCCACAGTGATATTCGTCAATTCTGAGTTGTTCGAATTACTAAGAGAGTTTTTTAACTATAAGATCAATGTTAGCGACTCAAAGTCAGTGAGCGCCAACTTTATTGATAAGATATTAAGCCCTAATGAGATTGTAGGTGATGGGGTCCTGACTGTGCCAGACAATCAGTTTGTGACGGATAGAAGTGGGCTTTATGAGTCATTATATTTCTTGTTTTATTATGCATTTATAATTTACGCGATAGTAAAACTGATACTTCGAAAGAATGATTTTTCGAGCCTTATTGGGTTTGCATTGATGTATCTGTTCATTCATTCAATCAAATTTCCCTATCACCAGCTCAACTATCCCTTTACCTTTTTCCTGGTATTTATAGGGTTGAAATACACTGATATTAGACTAAAACTCAATGAAAAATAAGATCAAGAACTTTCTTGTTAGTCACAAGCTGTTGCTTGTTCTGCTCAAAAACCTTGTACTACTAAGGAGGCAGTCTCATGACAGGACGGTTCCAAAAGATGAGGCTGACTTTAGAAGATTTGGAGACCTGTCCAGGAAGCTTCAGTATAATCCTGTGAGCCATATTTTTGACAACAACCTGTATGGTACAGAATATATGTTAAAGGCGTTTCTTGACAAGACAAGATCATTAGACTGTTATATTGAACATGGGCTGTTTTTTGGCCCTCATATACAGATGGATCAGGGCAACTATTACACCCCAAAGGTACTCACCTTTGGTGATACACGACTGAGTCACTTAAAGCGCCAATTACCCCAAAAAGAGACCATTGCTATTGGGCCCTACATTCACTATGCGAAGTCTGTTGAAATTCCCTTTTTAAACCTGAATAAGGGGAAGACTCTACTTTACTTTCCCGATCATTCAACCTCTACGTTGACTATTGATCAAAACATAACTGAGAACATCAAGTTTTTAAACCATATCAAATCCAACTACAACATTGAAAATATAGTCGTCTGCCTGTACTATTTAGATATTGATGAAGAAAAGGTGAGCCGATATGAAGAAGCTGGCTTCAAGCTATTTTCTTGCGGTAGTAAATGGGATATTCACTTTTTAAGCCGATTGAAGGCGATCATTGAAAAATCTGATCTGACGGTGTCTACCGCAGTAGGGACACACGTGGGTTACTGCATTTACTTGAAAAAACCCCATACCATAGTCAAAATGGGAGAGCACATAAAGCCGAACGAAAATCATGATCTTACTGATGTAGTCACCGCCATAGAAACTAACCCTGAAAGATTGGCCGAAGTACGGGAGATTGAAAAAGAATTCGTGCATACGAATACTTGGGACCTTCATACAACAATTTCAGGTACGCAATACGAGATTTGTGAAAAGTATTGGGGATTTAACCATATTAAGAATAAACAGCAACTGACCGAATTGCTGGCCTGAACCCTGAAAGCTCATTTGAAAAATTAAAGTTCGAAAGGGAATATTCAGTATCTAAACCTTCTTTACCTTTGCAGATTCGGAGATGCTCACATAAGAATGAGTCATACATTGTCCATATTTACTTAAATAATGAAAACGCTAATTAAGAAAATTGTTCCAAAGCAATTGATCGATTTAGGATTAGAAGCAGTTACCTTTTACTCCTTAAAAAAATATAAACGGAAATATCCGAATTTGACTATTCGAAGAGGTGAAACGGATAAGAATGTGTTTAGGAGTATTTTTATATCAGGTGAATTCAAATTGCCAATAGACATAGATCCTAAACTAATAATCGATGCAGGGGCATACACCGGTCTTTCAGCGTTGTATTATTCTTCAACCTATCCCTCTGCGAAAATAATCGCTATCGAACCCGAGTCTTCCAACTTTGACACATTAGAAAAAAATACAATGCATCTACCCAATGTCAGCAGAATTAAGGCCGGATTGTGGGATAAAAATGCATTCCTGAAAATAACAGATCGCGGTACTGGAAAATGGGGATTCAAAGTTGAGGAAGTTTCTGAATCGGATGATTTTGACATTAAATCTGTGACAATCGATAAGGTATTGAGTGAATCGGGATTTGACAGAATTGATATTTTGAAACTGGATATTGAGGGCTCTGAAAAGCAATTATTCTCAAGTGACGACCGTGCATGGTTAGACAAGGTAAACGTTATGGTGATTGAATTACACGACAGGATACATGAAGGATGCACCGAATCTCTCTATGCTGCCATTGATTTAAATGAATGGAAAGAATATAAAGAAGGTGAAAAGGTGATTCTGATTAGTAATGACTACTATAAAGCTTACGCTGGTTAGTGCTCATAACAACTACTCAAGCCGTGCTACATTCTCAAGCTAGATGGCAATAAAACACTTTGTAAAAAATGGCTTAGGTGGTGTAATCTCTACTTTAAATTATTATATCAATCTATTATTTGGTGTGAGTATTGTAGCCATACATCAATTTGGCAATGACAAATACTTTTTCATTTTCTTATGAAGAAAACAATTCGATCACTCTTAATTAGTTTGGCTGGCAGCATTGGTTTAAAAAAGTTGGCCAAATTCACCTATTATTTTTTGGGATATCAAATTTCCAGAATTTTGAAAAAGGAGGCTTATTCATCCCATGAGGTGACAGAACTCGGTGATTCAGATCAACAGTCTTTTTTTGGGTATTTCGACAAATCACCGGAAAGTTCCGATGGTAAATATGTGGCTTATCATGAGACCAGACTAAAAACTCATAGGAAGCCGACAACCGGAGCCGATGGGGTGGATATTGTACTCATGGATAGGGAGACAAGTTCAATATCAAAGATCGGCACCACACAAGCCTTCAATTGGCAGCAAGGAGCCAGGTTGATGTGGCTAAGCCCAACAGAGCTAATCTATAATATTTATGAGAAAGGGTATCGATCCGTGCTCTATGATATTAGCAGTAAGCAAAGTAAAACCATCTCTAAACCTATCTATGATTGTCATGAGAATGTATATGCATTGACATTGAATTTCGAAAGGCTTGATGCATTCAGTCCCGACTATGGTTACCGCTGCCATGACCAAAAGGATTTGCTTCCCGGCATTGATCAGGACGGCATTTGGAAAATCGATCTTTCAAATAACCAGTCAAGCTTGATGATCACACTGGAACGTCTTGTGAAATTGAGTACCAAAAAGACTATGGAAGGAGCAAAACACTGGGTAAATCATATTATGATTTCACCGGATGGAAACCGTTTTATGTTCTTACACCGATGGTCTTTACAATCCAAGCGTTATGATAGACTCCTATACTATGATTTTACCACAGACGAGCTTCAAATACTTGCCGACCAAGATTTGGTGAGCCATTGCTTCTGGATTGACAACAATCGAATTGTGGGGTTCATGAATGATTCAGATGGGAAGTCGAAATTGATGATTTTAGATATAAAGCAGGGTACTTCGAGCGAGTTTAAGTATTCTCAAAGTGCTGATGTACATATGAATGTCTTTGAAAATAAGATGTTGTTTGATACTTATCCTGATTTTTACAGGTTAAAAACCTTGGGTATAGTAGATTTAGTAACTCAGAAGTCTACTATGCTTGGAAGGTTCAGAGAGCCTCTGAGGTACTACAAGGAGACGAGATGTGATTTGCATTCCAGATTCAACCATTCGGGAAATAGAGTCTACTTTGACTCGGTACATACAGGAAAAAGGAAATTATATTTTATTGAAACAGGAGTATGATCCCGAAAGTGTCAATCATAATGTCTTGCTATAATTCCGAAAGGTACCTGGCCGAATGTCTGGATAGTTTGATCAACCAGACATTCAGCGCTATGGAGATTTTGATAACAAATGATGGTTCATCAGATAGGACAGGCGAAATTCTGGCACATTATCAGGGGGTTGATGATCGAATAAGTGTATTTAATAATGAATCCAATTTGGGATTGACTAAAAATCTCAATGCCATGATTAAAAAATGCAGAGGCGAATTTATTGCCAGAATGGATTCCGATGACATTTGCCGTTCAGATAGAATAGAAAAACAGCATGATTTTCTTTCCTCCAATAAGCATATTGGTGTAGTCGGGACTAATTGTAGCATAATTGATGAACATGGTATTTCGAAGGGAGAAAGAAAGATGCCGGAATCGAACGATGCTATCGTCCGAAAATTGATATTTTTCAACTGCCTGAATCATCCTACAATAATGATTCGGAGCAGTATTCTAAAGAATAACTTGTACGATGAAAGTTTCAGAACGTCACAGGATTGGGAGCTTTGGCTAAGGTTGTCAAAAATGAATGTAGAGATGTATAACATTCAAGAGCCGTTACTCGAGTATCGAGTCGAAACGGATTATTTGCGAAAGCGAAAAACCTCCTATAGAATGAATGAACTTTCCATCAAAAGGAAATATTTAAACGACTACCCATTTCACATATGGTTGATGTCATGTTTACCTACCCTGGCGTTGATAATAACTCCGAATGTCTTATTCCCGGTTTTAAAAAAGCTAGATCCTAGAAAATGAAATCACTAATTATTGGAGGATCAGGTTTTGTAGGATCCAAACTGATTACCGAGCTGGGCAAATCAAATTGCCTCATCTTTGACAAACGGCCTAGTGCTTTTTTTAATGAAATAACCACTATCGGAAACGTATGTGATCGTGAGGCATTGAGGTTTTCGAGTGAAATATCGGAAGTTGTCTTGCTTGCCGCAGAACACCGTGATGACGTTTCTCCAACATCCTTGTACTATGATGTAAATGTCAAGGGAACCCGGAATGTGCTAGATGCCATGGATGAAGCTGGGATAAAACGGTTAGTTTTTACCAGCTCAGTGGCTATATATGGCCTAAATAAGGAAAACCCGGATGAGAATCATCCACAGAATCCGTTCAATCATTACGGTAAAAGTAAATGGCAGGCTGAGGAGGTAATAAAGGAGTGGTATGAGAAGGATCCTACTGGAAAATCGGTTACGATAATAAGGCCAACGGTTATTTTTGGGGAGAGGAATAGAGGAAATGTCTATAATTTACTCAAACAAATTTCCTCAGGGAAGTTCATGATGGTTGGCAATGGACAGAATAAAAAATCCATGGCCTATGTCGGGAATGTTGTTGCTTTTATTAAGGACAGATCGACCAAATCGGAATTAGGTTATCATGTGTTCAATTATGCTGATAAACCGGACTTCAACATGCTGGAATTGGTTTCTCAGGTAGAGAAAGAGATGAATATCTCATTACCAAAGCAAAAAATTCCTTATTGGTTGGGGATGATCGCAGGGTATGCATTTGATACAATGGCATGGTTGTTAAGAAAGAAATTCTCCATTAGTGCCGTTCGCGTTAAAAAATTTTGTGCGACAACACAATTTGATGCTACTAAGGTCAGGTCGGTTTTTGAACCGCCCTATACACTCGGAGATGGGCTGGGCAAAACCCTTGAATACGAGTTTATAAACCCCAAGAAAGATGATGTTTTGTTTTATACAGAATAGATTTGCAGGCGCTGTTGGGTATGTATATTTAATTCCCTTTTCTTTTTAATCAAGTGCAGCTTCTTTAAATTTGACCTCCTTCGGAGCTATGGAAAAAATATTTTTACTTTCAGGCACTGCATTTTTAATCACATTTTTTCTTTTTCCTGTTTTTATTAGGGCATTTAAAAGAAGGAATTTCCTGGATGCCCCCGGTGGTAGGAAGATTCATACCGTGCAAACTCCTTCTATGGGGGGACTTCCCGTTTTTATAGGTTTTGCAATTGCCTCATTGATTTGGATGCCCCTGGATGCACTGTTAGAGCTTAAATTCGTCTTAAGTGCATTATCTATCATGTTTATCATAGGCTTTCGAGATGATTTAATCGATCTTAAGGCACTTCAGAAGTTATTTGGACAGTTGGCCGCTGCAATGATCATTGTAGGGGTCTGCGATATACGTTTAATGTCGCTATATGGTCTTTTTGGTATATACGAGATCGCTGAATTTTGGAGTTACCTGATTTCGGTTTTCACCATTATTGTGATCACGAATGCCTACAATCTGGTGGATGGAATTGATGGACTTGCCGGTTCTATTGGAGTTATCGCATCAGTCTTTTTTGGAATTTGGTTCTTTTTGACCGGTTTCGAGGCCTATGCCTATGTCTCTTTTGCTCTGGTTGGAGCACTTTTGGCATTTCTTCAATTCAATTGGGCCCCATCTAGAGTATTTATGGGAGACACCGGCTCGTTGTTTATTGGTTTTTTCCTGTCGATACTCGGCATTAAATTCATCGATGCCAACTATATGTTGCCTGAAGCGAATGAATGGCAGTTCATGTCTTTCATTGGTACGGCCGTGGCGATTTTGATCATTCCACTGTATGATACTATCAGAGTATTCACTAAAAGAATGTTGAAAGGGAAGTCTCCAATGCATCCCGATAAGACTCACATTCATCATATTCTCCTACGCCTCGGATGCAATCACTCCCAGGCAACTGGAATTTTGATCACGGTGAACGTGATTTTTGTGCTTTTGGCTCTCGTCCTAAAAGATTTTTCGGATCTCGTTGTTCTACCAACTATCCTGGTTACGGCCATCGCATTGGCAACTATTCTGGACTTGATTTTCAAATCTGCGATTGACAAACGAAAGGAGGAACTCCGTGAGCGAAACAGAGCGGATCGTAAGGACACCAAAGTTGTTCCCATTTCCAAAACGGCCGGTTAATACAACATCGGACGGATTCTCGTCTCCCCCATTATTGCTCCTTAAATAAATTCATCAGTTAAATAATCAAGTAAACCCTTATCTTGCATGCTGATACAACTTTGACTTTGCATGGCCCAACAGCTTAGGAGACTTCTGTTTCTCTTAATCATTTTCTTCTCATTTGGTGAATTAATCTATTCTCAAACCTTGCCCGACTTTTCAACGATAAAAGTCGAAGAACTCTCTGAGCGAGAAATCCAATCATTAATGACGCGGGCAAGAGCACTTGGATACACAGAATCCGACTTGTTTGAGTTGGCCAGGAATCAAGGCATGTCCAGCAATGAAATCAGTCTGCTTCAACAGAAAATTGATGACGCAAGGTTGTCTCGTACAGCTAAGGCATCTTCTGAACTTATTACTGATTCACGCCTTCGAAACGCCTACTTTGATTCATTGGAATCTAAAGTCAGGTCCACTTCTGATATCTTTGGACTTGATTATTTCAGTCAACACAGTCCGTTTCTGACATTTAGTCCAACTCAGAATCGGCCTACACCCAAGAACTACTTACTCGCAGCAGGAGATGAACTCTATATAGATATCTATGGAGCTTCAGAGCAGTATTATCAGGCTGAGATAAACCCTGAAGGGAACGTCCTTCTGGAAAATGTAGGTCCTATTAGTCTGTCAGGTCTGACTATAGATCAGGCATCGGCAAAACTGAAACGGTATTTATCCAGATTTTACACCGGGTTGACGGGCCAAAATCCAGAAACCAAATTAGATGTGAGTCTTGGCAAGACAAGATCTATCTCAATTAGTATTGTGGGGCAGGTTGAACTGCCGGGGACTTATAATTTAAGTGCTTTTACCACAATGTTGAACGCCCTTTATGTGGCAGGCGGTATAAAAGAGAACGGAACACTTCGCCAAATTAAGATTGTTCGACAAGGCAAGCTTCATTCCACACTGGATCTTTACCCATTTTTGGTGGAAGGAAACCTTATAGATGAGGGCTGGCTTCAAGAAGGAGATGTGGTGTTGGTTGGACCCTATACCAATAGAATTACCTTGATTGGGGCAGTCAAACAATCTGGACGATTTGAATTAAAGGAGGGTGAGACACTTGCCGATCTCATTCGCTATGCCGGGGGTTTTTCCGAATTTGCTTTCACCAATCAGATATCTGTTACAAGAAACTCTGATAGTGAAAAGTTGGTGTCTGATGTTTTTGCCTCTCAGTTCGATCTTTTCGAACCGAAATCAGGAGATGTTTACAAGGTAAGTGAAATTTTAGATCGGTTTAGCAATAGGGTGCAAGTTAAGGGAGCGGTGTTCAGACCGGGAGATTATGCAATTGAAGCAGGGCTCACCGTCAAAAAACTAATAGAAAAGGCGGCAGGTCTGAGGGGAGACGCAAGTCGGCAACGGGCAATTTTGATAAGAACCCGACCCAACTTAAGTACCGAAAACATTTCATTCGATTTAGGACAGTTAATGGACGGCAATGTTGAGGATATCATTTTGGAAAGAGAGGACATAGTACAGATTTTCTCGATTTATGACTTAAATGAGGAGCAGTATGTTGAAGTATCCGGTGAGGTAAATAAAGGAGGGGTATTCGGGTTTGCCGAAAATATGTCAATTGAAGACCTCATTGCCTTGGCAGGTGGACTGAAAGCCTCTGCGTCAGCCTCAAGGATTGAAGTCACAAGAAGGTCAGGAGACTCAGAAAGTGGAGCGATTTCGGAGATTGTGGTTCGAGATATCAATGAAAACCTGGAATTGTCTGGTGGGCCACTCATACTGCAGCCCTACGATCATGTAGTGGTAAGAAAGAATCCTGATTTTTTCACTCAACAGTTCGTTGCTGTAGAAGGTCAGGTAAGATACCCGGGAGATTATGCGATTAACAATCAAACCGAAAGAATTTCCAGCCTGATTGAGAGGTCAGGAGGATTAAATCAATATGCTTTTGCAGAAGGGGCAACATTATTAAGGAAAACCGAATTTTACTCAGAGTCATCAGATTTGGAACTTCAGATCAACGACTTACAACAGCTTCTGGAACGTTTTGACAAAGAACCGGAAACATTAACAGAAGCCCAATTGGCCCAACTGGAAAGGGTAAATATGGAACTGGATAAACTTAATAATGGACTTTCTGAAAACCAGAACCTTTCTTCGTTTGCCAAAAGGGAAAGACTCAGGGAAATCGTTCAGAGAAATACGCTTTACAGTGATGTTGAAATCAAAGAGTCAGAAGCAATTGGAATCGACCTGAAGAAAATTCTGGCCAATCCAGGCTCTAAGCATGATCTCATTTTACACGAAGGGGATGTCTTGGTCATTCCCAAACAAGCGGAGACGGTTCGACTCCGCGGGAGAGTTTTGTATCCCACGACCGTGCTGTTTGAACGAGAAAGGTCACTTAAACATTTTATCGATCGGGCCGGTGGTTTTGACAACCGCGCAAAGAGACGGGGAACATATGTGATCTATCCTAACGGAAGTGTAGCAAGAACCAAGGGGTTTCTGTTCTTTAAGAATTATCCAAAGGTCACTGCTGGTGCTGAGATCATAGTTCCGGCCAAATCCCCGAAGATTCCTGTTACCCCTGCAGAGATCATTGGTATCACCAGCGGTTTGGCGACACTTGCCCTATTAATCAGTCAGATTAACTTTTAAATTTTGAGTGACTCAGATTATATACAAGAAGATCGAATGTCACTAGCTGGACTAATTAGAAATTTTCAAGCATGGATCAGGGATATGGTCATGGCATGGAAAAAAATAGGTGTCATTGCCGTCCTGATCGGAGGGTTGTTTTTTACTTACCATTCAGTCCGGAATACGAACTATGTAGCTGAAACAACATTTGTTCTGGAAACAGAAGCAGGTGGTAGTTTGGGGCAATTGTCCTCCTTGGCCAACTTGGCCGGTGTTAACCTGAGTGCCCTGGCGGAAAATAGTTCACTATTTCAAATCGACAACATAGTGGAACTCTATAAGTCATATTCGATTCTAAAGAGTACGCTTTTGACCCATACTGATGTAAATGGAACACGACAACGACTCATTAGCTGGTATGGGCAAGAAAATGATTTGTTATCAGATTGGCAGGAGTCTGCGGTTGATTTTGAAGTCTCTGATGAACAAATCACCGTTAGGCATGATAGTGTTCTTAAAGAGGTTACTGAAGACATATTAGAGAAGAACCTGTGGGTGGGTAAACCCAGTCGAAAACTGAGTATTCTTAGAGTCAGCTATGAATCTAAAGATGAATATTTCGCTAAAACGTTTAATGAAGCTTTGGTCAGCAATGTCAATACATTCTATGTCAATTCGAAAACCAAGAAAACGGGTGAAAATCTTAGAGTATTGAGCCATCAGGCCGATAGTGTGAAATCAATTCTTGATAAAAAAATTGCCGATCTTGCCCAATTTGAAGAAAGCAATCCTAACCTGAACCCTCTGCGAGCTCAGGCCAGTGTTCCCAGGCAAAAACTGCTGATTGATTTGCAGACCTCATCTACTGTGTACCAGGAAATTGTAAAGAATTTGGAGATTGCGAAAATTGCACATCGCAATAACACTCCTCTAATTCAACTCATCGATAAGCCGGTTCTCCCTTTGAAGGATGATAAGTGGAAGTGGTACAAGTCACTGGTAATAGGTCTTTTTATTGGTGGAGTTCTCTCTATTGCATTTTTGACCGCTCAAAGAACCTATCGAACAATAATGAATAACGTTGATTGATCTTTGTATAGACCTGAACAGAGTAAGAAATCAAGGGTATTTTCAACATAATTAAGAGCGTTTCATTCGCCAACTTTGTTCACCTGTCTTTGAACCAGGGAATCAAAGTGGTGGTGGCATTGGTGGTCACCCCTATTTTGTTTCAAAGGCTCGGAGAGGAGCAATTTGGTCTTGTGGACCTAAGCCTGTCAGTGGTGATGCTCTTAAGTATAGTAATACACTATGGATTTCACTTGAATGGGCCGAAAAGACTAGCACTGATCGTTGATTCTCCGCAAGAACAATCCACCTTGCTGAACGAAGTTATCGCGACACGTCTGTTGCTTTCAACTCTTATGATTGTCGGGGTCTTAATTGGTGTATTTGCCTTAGACCTGTTTCCCAATTACCCTCTCATTTTAAGTCTGTCTTTGGTGGTTTTGCTGGCAGAATCCTTTTCACCATTGATGATGTTACAGGGGCTCGAAAGACTTTCTTTGCTAGCAGCCGGAAATGCAGTTTCCAGACTACTTTATGTAGCCACGATACTCATTTTTGTAACTTCCCGGGAAGATGCAATCTGGGTCAATTTTTTTCTGGGAGGTACAACATTGATTATCAATGTAGTGCTTTTGACTCATATCTATTCAAGTCGATTGCTTAAGCCCGCGTGGGTAACATTGCGCAGAATTCGGTTACGGCTCAAGGAGAATTTTGAGTTTTTCCTATCCACCATTGCCGGACACATCTCAGTACATGGAGGATTAATCGTATTGAGCAATTTTGTGAACGATATTGAATTAGGGAGGTATGCCTTGGCACAACGTGTGGCCCTTTTACTCCGAATGGTTCCCGTCTTTCTAACACAGTCAATACTCCAAAATGCTTCCCGTATGCATCAAAACGATCAGGTAAATTTTCAGGTTTACTTGAAAAAGGCTTATTGGGGAGGCCTGTCATTAACCGCCTTAATGGGGATAATTTTCAGTTTATCCTCGGCTTGGGTCATTAGGGTCGTTGGTGGCGAGTATGTAGACTATAGTGCGGAAATTCTCCGAATACTGGCATTCCTTCCTTTTCTGGGCATGCTAAATGTCGGGAATATGATTAAAATACTGGTAGCCGAACAAAAAGATGTCTTGGCCAAGGCCACATGGATGACAGCCATTATAATGGTGATCATCAGCATTCTCGGAAGCTATTTCTATGGTGGCAAGGGGCTGGCTGTCTCATTGCTTATCTCCGAGTTCCTTAGTTTTTTGTTTCATTATTTTGTGCTAAAAGCCAAGAGAGTCCATCCTTAGAAATATTAAGTTTTGTTTGTGGATTCGCTCGGACCTTGCAATTTTGTGCTCTAACTTTTTCTAATGAAGAAAAGCATCTTAATTACCGGAGTTGCTGGTCTTATTGGTAGCAGATTGGCCGACTGGATCTTGGAGAACCAGCCCGAATATCAGGTCGTTGGCCTGGATAATCTGAGTGGAGGTTTTAAGGATCACATTGATGAAAGGGTGATCTTTATTCAAGTGGATTGCGCATCTGAAAAAGTCAGGGAGATTTTTGAGGAATTCAAACCGGAATACGTGTATCATTTTGCTGCTTATGCGGCTGAGGGATTGTCTCCATTCATTAGAAAATACAACTATCAGAATAATTTAATCGCAACGGCAAATCTGATCAACGAGTGCATTCGACACGAGGTAAAGAGGTTGGTATTTACAAGTTCCATGGCTGTTTATGGCAAAGGAAACCCGCCTTTTGATGAGTCTCATCAGCCCGCACCCATCGATCCATATGGAATAGCGAAATATGCATGTGAAATGGACATTCAAGTCGCGGGAGAACAGCATGGCCTGGATTGGTGTATTATAAGGCCACACAATGTATATGGAGTCAAACAGAACATTTGGGATACCTACAGAAATGTTTTGGGAATTTGGATGTTTCAGTACCTGAATGGCGAACCTCTCACGATTTTTGGTGATGGCAGTCAAAAGAGGGCGTTTAGCTTTATTGATGATTGCCTGGAACCACTTTGGAATGCAGCTGCCTCTACTCCGGCTTCAAGGCAGATTATCAACCTGGGTTCGGGTATAGAATACTCAATTTTGGAAGCAAGTGAAATTCTAACTGAGATAATGGGTGGAGGGAACGTAGTCTTCAAGGAGCAAAGACACGAAGTAAAGAATGCACACCCAACCTGGCGAAAATCAGAGAAAATTCTTGGTTTCAAAGACCTCACTGACTTAAGAACCGGACTTGAAATTATGTGGGCCTGGGCCAAGGAGCAACCAATAAGGGATAGATTCAGATGGTCAGAATACGAGTTGGACCAGGGAATATATGATTTTTGGAAGAAACCGGCTGATCCTATAGAATCTTGATCATGAGATGATTATTACAGAGAATAAATCTTATCCTGACATTTTTTTAGCAGGAGCCTCAAAATCAGGAACCACGTTTCTGTTCGACCTCATCTCTAAACATCCCAAAATTCAGGCATCCAATCCGAAAGAACCTTTTTTCCATATTGATGCCAAGAACCCACATAATCAGAAATTCAGATTAAGTTTCAAAACCGACTATGCGGATTTTTATTATCCGTTGGATGATACCTGCCTGCAATTGGATGGTACTTCTCAAACGATTTACCAGACGGAATTTCTCGAAAGCCTGAAGGTCCTTAGTTTGAAACCAAAGGCCATTTTTGTTTTAAGAGAGCCTGCTTCACGAATTATGTCATCCTTTGAGTTTACTTCAAATAACCTGGCTGCAATAAAGGGAATGTCTTTTGATCAATATGTAGGCTATTTGCTCTCTAATAACAAATCAGCAATACAGCATTACTGCAGGAACGAAAGAGCCACTTTTTCCATGCAACATGAATTGGAGTACTCTATCTATTGGAATTACCTGATCAATTGGGAGGACACCTTAGGTTCAGAAAACATCAGGATATATCTTTTTGAAGAACTCAAAGAAGAACCTGATACCGTACTTGGCGATGCTCTGGATTTTTTGGGTTTGGGTAATATCGAGGTTAACTATGACTCGCTAAGAAATAATGAATCCAAGGCAGTAAAAAACCAAACCCTTCATTATGTCTTCCACAAGGTTTACGAATTTTTCGGGTTCCGATTTCCTTTCAAGAATTCACTGAAAAAGGTATACGATTCAATACAACAGTCGGAAAGACCTAGCAAAGAAATCTACATGAGCCCTTTGTCTCAATTAAGAGAATACTTTGAACCTTACAACAAAAAACTCTCTGCCAGTTTCAACTTGAACTTGGAAAGATGGAAGCAATAAATGACCATGCCAAATCTGTCGCCATAATCCTGGTCAACTGGAATGGTCTGGAACATACCTCTAAGTGCATAGCTTCATTAAAGGAGGTTACATATGCCAATGTCCAAATTATTGTGGTCGATAATGGCAGTAATGAGGCAGAGGTCATGAGTCTGAGAGAAATTCAAGGCATTATTCTCATTGAGAACGAAAAGAATCTTGGTTTCACTGGAGGTAACAATGTGGGTATTAAGTATGCTTATGAGGAAGGATTTGATCTCATAATGCTCCTGAACAATGACACGACTGTCGACTCAGGATTTGTAGAACCATTGATTGCTGGGTTCGGTGGTTCGGTGGGTGCAGTGCAACCAAAGATTTCCTCTATGGCCGACCCAAATCAGATTTGGAATGCCGGAGGAACAATGAATAGGTACATAGGGTTGCCGATTACAATCGGAGCAGGTGAAAAGGATACGGGACAGTTCGATGAGATAAGAGAAATCGATTGGATTACAGGTTGTTGCCTTTTGTTCAGCAGGGAAATGGTGGAGAAAGTCGGTTACCTCGATAATACTTATTTTATTCTCTTTGAAGATGCGGATTGGTCCATTAGGGCACGGAAGGCAGGATTTAAATTACTCTATCTTCCTCAATCGAGAATTTATCATTTTGAGAGTGCGACAGCTGTTTCAAGAAAAAAGGGTAAAGAAGGATATAGATCGGCAAGACGTCAGTATATCAATATTAGAAATCACCTCTTCCTGGTTAGGAAACATGTTCCTTTGATCTTTATGCCTTTTGCCGTAGTTCATCAGAGTATAAAAATTTCGAAATATTTGGCCTACTATATCATCCGCGGACGTTGGGGCAAATTCAAAGCCACAATCAGAGGAGTGAGAGACGGGCTTGGCAAGTTCAAGGAGATTGATTTCGGATCATGACGGCCTTAGAGTTATATTAGATATCTTATATCCAATTAAAGGCATATCCCGTTGCTATCAATTATTGCTATAGTATGTGTGCTGGCCTACACGGTATTTTTGAGTGTGGTTCTTAGAGGCATAAGTCGTGGAAAATTTGTCTATCTACTGATTTACTTGGTCGCTTTTTTGCCCATCTATACCGTTTTTCTGTCCTTTACCTATGCATACCTTGAGATTGAAATCCTTACCAAACTGATTCAATACTCGAAAGAAATAGTGATACTCTATGCACTATCGATTTGGTCTTTTGGGTATTCGAAGGGGTTGGCTTCCAGACCATGGCAATTGTCAGTACTGGATCGGCTATTTCTCGGTTTTCTGAGTCTTGCCGCGATTTTCGTAGTTCTTCCTATCGGAGAAGCAGGGTTTGTTGACAAGGCAATCTATTTCAAAAATATCCTGCTGTTTTGTCTTGCCTACCTATTTGGGCGTCAGATAAACTTAAAATTTGAGGAATGGAAAACGATCTTTAAAATTGTTTTTGCCTATACAGCAGCGGCTTTCCTGCTTGTACTTATTGAAAAACTCTCCTCAACCCATTTTCATTCTTATATCGGATATGCAAAATATAATTCCGACATGTTAAATCTGGATCCGGAAGGAAGTTTTGGGTTGAGATGGACATTTCAGGCCCAGGGAATGCAGCCTCGTTACGGTGCATTCTTTTCCAATCCGCTGGAATTCTCAGCCTCTATGTTGATAAGTGTCGCTGCGGCAATAATCTATCTTTTATCGATGAGGTTCAACACCAACCGATTAAAGTACTTGTATATACTTGGCTTTTGTGTGTGCTGTGTGCTGCTGGCTTATTCAAGGGCAACCATGGGAGCGATTTTTGTGACCCTCATATTTATGGCTTTCCTATTTCGATATTACAAAATACTGACTGGTGCGGCTTTGGGGTTGGTCTTGCTGTCCTTGTACGTATGGTTTCTTGCCCCAGAGGAAACCAGGTATTTCGTGGAAGACACCTTAATGTTTCAAAATTCATCAAGTCTTTCCCATGTCGTAGAATGGGTAGAAGGAATTGATAGTATGGTCCAAAACCCTCAAGGTATAGGACTAGCGATGAGTGGGAACGCAGGTGGGGTAGATGATGAAATTAAAATAAGTGGTGAAAATCAGTTTCTAATTTTCGGAGTTCAGCTCGGAGTTATTGGACTGATATTGTACATCTTTATGATCTTTTATGCAATTAGGCACAGTTGGTTGGCTTTTCGAAGGGCTGGGTCAAGAGAGGAACAAGTGATTCCATTTGTGGCTGCCAGTGTCAAATTTGGTTTGCTGATGCCGTTGTTTACCGCCAATGCAGAGACTTATCTGTATCTGAGTTTAGTTTCTTGGTGGATGGTTGGACATAGTCAATCGGTCTATCAAAGGTTGCGTGAAAGACCCAAAACCTCAATTTCTGCCAACACTTTGGTAAAGGGAATCGGCTCGTGAGAACAACAAAGAAATATAGTTTTAAAGAAGCCCTTATCATTCTTGCTCAGTTTGTCATAAGCAGATTTTCTCTGTGGTACTTCAGAAATATTAATAGTAGAAGAATAACCTTAATTAGAAAACAAGGAATTGGTGATGTAATCTTCACCAGCGGAATCATAAAACGCTTTTCGGAAGACCATCCAGATACTGCAATCAAGTTAGTAGTGCCATTTCCTGAATTATTAATTTCACCAAGTGACAAGCATTATTCATGGAAAGACTTTCCCTTGGTATGGCTGATGTATGAACATTATGATTTTAAGTTTTTAAAAGGGAGAGATAGACACATTAGGGAGATTATTGCCGAACATTTGGGCATGGAAGAAGAAAATTCGTGGCCCTATGAGTTAAATGTTAGTGATTCGAAGCACCCGGACTTTAAACAAGAATATGTTGATTCAACTCCACAATATATAGTAATTCAGCCTTGGGCAGGGCACTGGGATAAGAACAAGAACTGGTCAAGAACGAAATGGGAGCAAACCTTGACTAAGATTGATGGCAACATCCCGGTTTATCAAATTGGATTGGAGCAACAACCATTGATTGAAGGAGCTAAAGACCTAAGGAGTAAGACATCATTATCAGAAAGTATATTGCTTATCAAACATGCTAGAATGTTTTTGGGAATTAATTCATTCGGGGAGCAGGCTGCGGCAGCCTTTAATGTACCCTCAGTAATTTTGTATGGACCAACCAACCCGGTTTATTCTTTGAACCAGAACCAAATTGCCATCTTTGGCGAAAATATAGCTTCAATATCTGAGTTACCACAAGACTACAAATTTGAACCTGTAACCAGTATAACTGTGGATCAAGTAATTTCAGCGGTAAAAGCTACGACAGTTTCAAGGTCTGAATAAATGAAAATACTTCAAGTCCATAATCATTATAAAAAAAGAGGAGGAGAGGAGACTGTTGTTGACCAAGAGAAGAGAATACTCGAGGCGAATGGCCATACGGTAGTTCAATTCATAAAAAACAGTTCGGATCTGGAGGGGTATTCGAAATTTGACTTGATAAAATTGATGCTGTCCCAGCGGGCATCATCTTCTGTAGGTGAAGAGTTTAGAAATCTGCTTAAGAAGTCGAAACCCGAAGTTTGTCATGTACACAATATCTACCCATTGATAACACCTGTGATCTATGAAGAATGCAAAAGACTAGGTATTCCTGTGGTTCAAACATTACACAACTACAAAATGATTTGCACCAATAGTCTGTTATTTAGAGATGGGGAAGTTTGCGAGGCTTGCTTGAATAAGAGCTTATACAATTCCATAAAATACAAGTGCTATCGAAATTCTTTCGTTGCGACTGCTATCCAAGCTGATGTGATTCAAACACATAGGAAACGTGGTACCTGGAACAGACTTGTCGATCGCTATGTATGTCTCACAGATTTTCAAAAGGACAAGTTAGTATCTGGGGGAGTCCCAGCTCAAAAGATAATCATTAAACCAAATTTTGTTCATCGACCTGACCAACAGACATCAACTGGTGATTATTTTCTTTTTGTTGGCCGATTAGATCGTTCCAAAGGTCTGGATGATCTTTTAGTTCTCTTTGAAAAATGCCCGTTCATATCGTTTTTCGTAATCGGGGAATCGGATGAGCCAGAAAAATTAAAAGCATTTGGCAATGTGAATTATCTGGGAAGAAAGGACAGAGAAGACGTTTTGGAATATATGAGTAAATCTAGGGCCGTAATATTTCCATCTAAGTACTATGAAGGAATGCCTATGGTTATTTTAGAGTCTTTTTCACTTCAAAAGCCGGTGATTGCCAGAGATACAGGGGCCATGTCCTCCATGATAAATCATAACCAAAATGGTCTGAAATACGAAAATGTGGAAGGATTGATTGAGGCTGTCAATTTATTGGATCGTGATTCAAACTATACCGAAAGCCTCGGCATAAACGCCTTGTCAGATTATAATTCTTATTATTCGGTTAGCAGGGGTTATCAAAACCTTATAGAACTTTATCAATCGGTACAAAATGAAGGCTGAACCGGATTATCAAAAATACAAGCTGTTTTGGCCTGATTATGCTAATGTTGATTACGAGTCGGCCTCTGATATCATTATCCATAAAGCAAGTAGAAATTCGAGCTTTGGTGTGTCGGCTTTGGCGGTTCATGGGTTGATGACCTCGTTGAGTAACCCCGATTTAAAGAAGTCTATAAATAAGATTGACCTAATCGTTCCGGATGGCCAACCTGTGAGATGGGCACTTAACAGTTTTTATAAGCTGGGCATGAAAGACAGGGTATATGGTCCGGAGCTAACGCTTCATGTTTTAAGAAAAGCAAATGACCTGGGTTTGGGGGTATTTCTTTATGGCAGCAGTAAAAAGACTTCAGACCTGTTTAAGGCCTTCATAATGAAGGAATTTCCTCAAGTTCGTATTAGCGGCCAACATATTGATCGCTTTAGGGAGGCAACGGAAGAAGAGGACATAGAAGATATTGTTCGGATTAATGAAAGTGGGGCTCATATTGTTCTGGTTGGAAGGGGTTGTCCTCGACAGGAATTGTGGGTGGCGAACCACCTTACAAAAGTCAATGCAGTAATGATGGCGGTTGGTGCCGCCTTTGATTTTCATGCTGGGGTTCTTGATCAGGCTCCAGCGTGGATGCAAAAAAGGGGCTTAGAGTGGTTGTTCCGACTGGTAAAAGAACCAAAAAGACTTTGGCGAAGATATCTTGTAACTAATTCTCAATTTTTGCTAAAGTTTTTCAAAAACAGACTGCTGTTAAGGAGGCCTTATTAAATTAGTGGCCCAAAACGGGAGGTTGAATAACTTCAATTCATGCAAAAATTATTAGTTACCGGTGCAGCAGGGCTTATAGGCAGTGAGGTTGTCAGGCATTTCTGTCAAAGAGATTGGCAGGTTGTAGGTGTAGATAACAATATGCGAGCAGATTTCTTTGGCCCTAATGGAGATACTGTCTGGAATGCCAATCAACTCAAGATACAATTCAGCAATTATCAACACCATTCCATTGATATTCGAGACAGAAAGGCGGTCATTGATTTGGTGAGTCAAACGAGCCCTGATGCCATTGTACACTGTGCCGCACAACCCAGTCACGACCTTGCGGCATCGCGACCATTTGACGATTTTGATGTAAACGCAGTCGGGACGTTGAATTTGTTAGAAGCGACCAGAAGATATTCAACACAAACACCCTTTGTACATTTGTCCACCAACAAGGTATATGGAGATGAACCGAATCGTTTGAATCTCATTGAAAGAGAAAGTCGATGGGACTTTGCCGATGACCAGTATTTCAATGGAATCAAGGAGACTTTTTCAGTCGATCAATCTAAGCACTCCATTTTCGGGGCATCTAAGCTCGCTGCAGACATTATGGTACAAGAATATGGTCGCTATTTTGATATGCCTTCATGCTGCTTAAGAGGAGGGTGCTTGACTGGCCCAAACCATAGTGGTGTAGAGTTACATGGCTTTCTTAGCTATTTGATTAAGTGCAATCTTACAGGAAAAGAGTATACCATATTCGGCTATAAAGGCAAGCAAGTTCGAGACAATATTCACTCTTATGATGTAGCCAGGTTTATCGAGGAATTTATTTCTGCACCAAGAGTAGGAGAGGTTTATAATTTAGGAGGAGGGAGAGAAAATTCGATCTCAATACTGGAGGCTTTTAAACTCATTGCCTCCATTTCGGGTAAAGAAATGCGTTATACCTATTCCGATAAAGCCAGGATAGGTGATCATATTTGTTACATTTCAGACCTCACAAAAATCAAGCAACATTATCCTCGTTGGAACATCACCAAAAATCTTCAGGATACGTTTGAAGAAATCTATACTTCGTGGGAAAAAAGAAGTCGGAGCTGAGGTTACGTCTACTTCGACACTGATCCGGATTAGAATTTATAGGCCAATTTAAATTCGATATGAAGGTTCCCAACATCGGTGCCGGGGACTAAGAAGGGTGGGACAAAGGGCTCATCAAATAATTCCCATTGATAGTTCAGTGCACGTGTATAGAAGATATTTGCCGAAGCATTTACGTGCTTAAACTCCCAATCGGCAAAGGCATGAATATTAAAATCCACCCAGTATCTTCTGAAATCCTCAGAGTTTTCAAAAGCAAAATAATAGAAGTCGTTATTGTGAACGACCCTTTCCAAAGCTCCCCCTATACGGTTTTTGTTTTTTGCCCAAGCAACACTTAGGTAGTGAGAATTACTTCCCGGGCCAATAGAAGCACCCAGAACTTCTCCGTTATGTGTGTACCCATGCCTTACATCACTATGGATGTACCAACTCAACGCGTTTCTCAACAGACGCCCGGCTGTTTGCTCCATTTGGGTCCATTCCCAATTGACTTGTATGAATGAATCTTTACGCTTTGTTGAAAATAGTTTATGAATACCTATTGTTGTTGCCCTGGAATGATCGGAATCCAATATCAAATCCCGAAAGTTTCCCGAGGCATCGTTTCTATGAAATTCCATATAGACTTCTGCCTTGGCATCCGTCCATAACCACCTCATAAATAATCCGGCAGCCTGATCGCGCTGACCTTCGTCTCTTCCTCCTGTATTGTCATCGTTTTCACGAAATAGATTGGATACAGCAGGAAAATAGTCATTTGTACGCTTAATGAATTCCGAATAGGCCTGAACCCACCTTACAAAACCCAAGGATAGGCCCGGAATCCATTTTGGAGCATAACTTAAGGAGATGGACTGAAAATATCTCCAATCATCAATTTTGGGAACATAAATCAATCGGCCTCTATCCATTCGAGTCGTATCTGGGGGGGTGAAGCCGGAACCTTCCAATCGACCGGTAACAAATTGCCATTCAAAGTGTCCAATGGGAGTTTTTTGGGGTCTTGTCGTATTGAAAGTAATATGTTCGAACCCACCAGCATTGTTACTCATCATTATGCTGTTCCTGATGGATGGCCCCCACCAAATATTCTCACTAGAAAGACCTAAGGACAAACCCCATTTATTTAGCCTTATGCTGGATTGCCCAAGATGTGATTTGGAGTAAATGTCATCACCATATCTTTCCGGAATATCGGATAGATTAAACCAAACATACCGCTGCGTCCATTTTTGTCCATCGAAGCTATCCGGAAACCCCGGATAATTTTTATTCTGAGCTCTGACAAACTCCGGTTTGAATTGGATGGATAAAGGTCCTATTTCAGTGTAAATGCCTGCGCTGACTAAAGTCTGTGCACCCTTTGAGCGGATCATGGCTCCATCGTTTCGGCTGTACGGATGATGACTGTCATAACTGAACCTGAATTCGGGAGGAAGTATTTTAACCTTACCAGCTCCATTAAGAAAACGGATTTCCTCTTGGAAATAGTCCGATGTATTGAATATTGAACTATCCACCGACATACGATCAGGTCCAAAATTGATTGGTCTGAAATTGAAAGAGAATGTAGTATCAAATTTCCCTAACAATTGTTGTCGTCTCAGATAATCTTCGATCAATGGAGACCCCAATGGGATGGTTTGTCCCAGTAGGTTAGCACAGATTAGACAAAAAAATGTAATGCATAAATAAATACGTCTCATCAGTCGGTGCTTAGTACTCTAACAATCAAATTATCCATTGACCAACTTTCGTCACATTTTGCATCTATTCTGTTGGGCTGAAAGAGTCTATCATAGAAAGCGATAACGACAGCCTGATTTTCATGCCTATATGTTTGCTGAAATCTTACTACTGAAGTTCCCTCAGCATTATTGAACCTTGAACAAACGCCCCTTCCTTTCCATCTCACTCCTGTTCTGGGGGTGGCTGAAAAAGGATACGGATTGGGGTACGATTGCCATAAACAAAGGGCAGAATCACAAGGTCCATTAGAAAATGTTGTTTCGAATCTAAATCCACCATTGTCATTATTCAATGCAGGATCCAGTTCCATAATCCATAAGTCAGGTTGATCTTCATCAAAGCCATTAAAATTTCCATCCCAAGAATCGTGCAAATACAAATCAAAAGAAATGTGGATATAATCGTGATCTGGTAGGTTATTTAAACGTAGCTCAAATCCGTCATTGTTGTAATTCCCAATTATTCTATTGTCCAAGTAGGTAGTCAGGGTTCCCCCGGTAATATCAGCAAGATCACCAGATTCAAAGTCGTTGAAATAAACTTCAATATCTGAAACCAACTTCTCTTTGTCACAGGCGAAAAGCCCTAGGAACAAAAGGTAAATAATGAATCGATTAGCCGCCATTTAGAATTCAACTAAAGCCATTGTACAATGTCCTGATTTAATTTTCCAGGTAAAAATTGTGCACAGTGTAGGACTTGTCAAAAATGAGAAATTTTTCCGTATAGATAGAAGAATTGATGAAAAGTTGGTGCATTTCAGCTTTTGACAGTAATCGTATTTCTTCAAGCCACTCTGATGCTTCTTGAGGTTCCCATTTTTTGCCTAAGCTCAAAGATGTTTTTGTAAGAATCTTGAGGGCAAGTTTTTTTGGAAGAAAGTTGAAGAACGGAAGTCGAAAATGTGGCTCAATGAAGAAATACTTGTTAGGTGTTTGGATGAAATGATACTTGCCAACTCTCAAACACTCAGACCTCATTTTCTTTTGATTGTCAAGATTATAAAGATGCTCGATTACGGAATTGCTAAATACAATGTCAAATTCGTTATCGTCAAACTCACTTAAGTCGGTAGCATTGCCCTTAATCGATTTCATGTTTTGCCAACTGACGTCAGTTTTCGAAAGATTCAGTAGGGTTATATTGATATCAGGTTTATTGTTATAGCCTCTGTTCAACCAAAATGACTCAGTTCCTCCAACGTCCAGTATGTTTAACGGCAATGCGAGGGATGAAATACATTTTTCAAAAAAGAGGAATCTTTTGGCTCTAAATCTATCGCCAAGACTTCCTTTTTTTTCAGAGAATTGAAGTAAGTTCTTCAGCATATCGGTAGAAAGGTTCGAAATCTAATGAAGCTTTTTGAATAACCTATGGGATTTTCAAAGTTACGTTCGATTGAATTGTGGCCATATTTACTTCAATTTATTCTCGGGAAATATGTTAAAGGCGACAGAGACAGCATGTTATCGTGTTATTAAATTTTGTTCACGTTGATATACAAGCGATGAGTTTAATATATTTGCTGTAATATGATTTTTTTGTGTTAATCTAAGATACTAATAAGTCTCATTCTGTGAGGAGAAGATTCAATAAATACTTTCCACCTATCTTTATTCTGGGAGAAGTTACCGTGCTCTTAGTAGTATTTTTTGGCGCGTTATACGTGGTCAACGGTAATGTGAGTATGGATAGGGGTTTTACCGTTCCGTTTATTGTCTATCTCAGCATTTGGCCTATTCTTTCAGCTCTTAACAAAGATTACAAAATAGGCAGGGCTGTAAGTTACTATCGCACCTTTAAGAAGGCTTTTATCAGCGTCTTCATATTCGTTTCTTTAATATCCCTGTTTTGGCTTGTATTTGACCTCGATGCTCTTGATAGGTCATTTCTCTTATCACTGTTCTTATTCCTTTTCTTATGGATTACAATCTATAGGGTCTTTGTCCATATTTTATTGGATCGGTATCGAACGTTCGGAGGCAACATAAGATATGCCCTAATTTTAGGCTATGATAAGCTGGGGTTTGATCTTTATAAGACATTAAAACAAAAACCTCATTATGGAATACGATGCCAGGGCTTCTATGGAAATACAGACTCAGTCGTATCAAACTATCCTTTTTTAGGCTCTATTGCTGATTTCTTTAAAGAGGATCTAAGTAAGATCGACTTGTTATATGTGAGTGACAAGGTTGACAAGGAACTGCTTAATAAAATCACGAACAGGGCTGATGGTGAGCTGGTCAAGGTTAAACTACTGCCTGATTTCGGGCCTGAAATGACTAAGGTTTTTAGTCTTAGAAGATTCGGTGACATACCTGTGGTTGATGTCAATAATCTACCGCTGGATACAGTTGCTAACCAGGCAATTAAACGAGGTTTTGATGTTGTTTTCTCTTCGGCTATGATAATCTTTATCATGAGCTGGCTGTACCCTATTTTGGGAATCATAATCAAATTGGAATCTAAAGGACCAATACTCTTCAAACAAAAAAGACACGGGAAAGATAATAGATGGTTCTGGTGTTATAAGTTTAGAACGATGGTACTAAATGACGATTCAGATTCTAAATGGGCCTCACCTAATGACCCTAGAGTCACAAGAATAGGATCATTTCTCAGAAGAACGAGTTTAGATGAGTTTCCACAGTTTTTCAATGTTCTGTTGGGCACTATGTCTATTGTTGGACCTAGGCCTCACCCAATCTCCTTGAATGAGGCTTATTTCAACAAAGTTGAGAAATTCGCAAAAAGACATGCCTCAAAGCCGGGGGTAACAGGTCTGGCACAAGCTATGGGATATAGAGGAGAGATCAGAGATTTTCATCAGATGAGTTCCCGTGTTAGGCTGGATCGCTTCTATTTACAAAATTGGTCATTCCTCCTTGATGTTAAAATCATAGTTTTGACTGTCATTTCCATCCTCCGAGGTACTGAAAATGCATATTAAAATAAAATTCTCGTTACAACCGAATGAAATAAATTGGAGGAAGTATACTTGCTGGATTCCGATTTAAAATATTCGAAAGTTTTGAGCATATTGACCTCTGTGCATTCCAAATCTACCATCAACCGTATACTTGTAATCTGGCTGGTATTTTTGATAGGCCAATTTAGTCATCAATCCTATGCCCAAGCCAAAGCAGATTCCCTGTCTATCACCGTGGAGTCAGGATTTTATTTCAGTCATAAAGAAAACTTTCTACCTCATTACATCCAATTTGGGAATTATGGGGAAGTAGATGCAACTGATGATTCTTTTGTTGGTGGACAAGGGTTTTATCAGACAGAATTGTGGAGAAAAATAAATTTTTCCGCAGGAGCTTCATTCAGAAATGATGTTTTGTCATCAGCTTTCGGGCGCCTGGACTATGGAAAAATATTTCTAGAGATAGGCAGAGTGAGAAATGAAATTGGTGGACTAAAAAATGGATTAAGTACTGGTTCATTGGCGATGAGCCGGAATGCAATACCGATACCTAAGTTATCTGCTGGCACAAATGACTATTTTGATGTTCCATTGACACATGGGTACTTCAAATTAAAAGGTCATATGGCTCATGGTTGGTTAGAAGAATCCAGATATATTTCAAATGCTCAATTGCACCAAAAATCATTGCATGGACTTGTAGATCTCAGTGAAGAACTTGGGTTGAAAGTCTCATCGGGAATAATTCATTTTGCTCAATTTGGAGGAACTTCTCCGCAAGGTGATAAACAGCCTAGCTCGTTTAGTGATTTTATCAGGGTGTTTTTTGGATCTGGGATTCCCAACCCTGATGGTACTACGGCAGGAGAGAGCAATGCAGTAGGTAACCATCTTGGTCTTACGGAAATCATGATTGAAAAAACTATCGGGGATCATTACTTGACCCTAAACTATCAAAAACCTTTTGAGGACCAGGGTGGTATTCAATACGTGAGCCTTACCGATTATCTTATTGGAATAGACTGGCAACTACCAATTAAGGATAAAGGGATTAAAAGGGTTTATGTTGAAATGATGCAATCTAAATGGCAGGGTGGGCCCGGTGTCCCAGATGCAACGTCAGAAATACAGACTATTGAAGACAATATGGGCTACGATTTCGGTCAAAGAGATGATTACTACAACAATTGGCTATATAGATCTGGATGGACCTACTATGGGCAGGTCATTGGAAACCCTTTATTTTTGACCCATGAACGCACACTGAATTTCTTCGATCCATACCCGAACTACGGTGTGTCAATAGCGAATAATAGAATTTGGGCCATCCATGGTGGATTAGAAGGGGCATTGTTAGAATGGTTAGATTTTAAGGGGCTTTTCACTTATTCTCGCAATTTCGGAACATACTCTGGTCTATATGAAGGGAGGTTTGAGTGGAATGGCATTGTAAATAACCCCGATTTCCAGTATCCATTCAGACCAGAACAATCTCAGTTTTATACTCTTCTTGAATTCACCACAAAAGACTTGGGAAAATCCGGAAATACCAACATCAATGTCCATTTCGCGTACGACTTTGGAGATATGTACAACCTTTTTGGAATGAACGTAAAATTCTCCTATCGTATTAAATGACCAGGCATCATGTCATCTAATGCCATTTAGAGCAAATAGGTCAATGCTATATTCAAATTGCAATCCAAAATTTTTGCCTAAATAATTGCCCCAGTCGTATTCTGCTTTCACCATAAAGGAGCCATTTTTTATAGGGGCGGATAAGCCAAAAATTGCCGACTTAATACTCAATTTTGGCTCAATCTTTTCAAATCGTGTCCCCCCGTTTGTTAAATTTCTGAAGGAAAACAAGTAATGAAGTCCTGAAATGTTGCCACCCAGTGTTATCGAGTAAGCATTAACCATGTTTTTTATCCTGGAAACTGAAGCAATTTCTGGGTCCAAAAGAAGAAACACAGGGCTTCCAATGACTGCACCTTGATAGGACCATCCGTACTGATAGGCACTATTGTTTAGAAAGTTATCAGGTTCGAAAATAGGTATTCCATCCTTGCCAATTTTATCGGCATCTTGATCATTTGTCCTGATAATTTCCAGGTTAAATGTATTAACCAATGAACTATGATCTGACGATTTTAAAGTTATACCCACTTTGCCATCTCGCCAATTGAATGGCGTTAAACCAGAACTATCTTCCCATAAAAATTGCCAGTAATTGGAAAGCGACCAATTTCCTATTCTGACCTTTCCGTTTAGATCCCAAGTTCCCAAATGGTTCCCCAAGGCATTCAATTGATCTGATCCAGTTGCATCATTTCCACCGCTGCTTGCTGTAAGAATTCTTATAAAATTCATTAAACCTGTAGGTTGACGAGTCTCCGCTGTCAAGTTTTGACCTCCCCATTGAGCATTATGAGTGAGGCCAAACTGTAATTCTATATTTTTTGCCGTGGAATGAATACTGAAATGCAAAGATTTTTCATGGAGAAATGCCCCGCTTTGATAACGGTCTTCTTCAAACCATCCATGAGAAAAGGAACCTCTATAGCTGAGGTTTTTGTGTAGAAAAGGAAATTTTACCCAGCCATTCGTTTCAATCATGATTTTGGGAATTGGAAGAGCATTATTTCCATTTATCAAGTTACCAAATCCTAATTCTTCTGAGAACAGAGAGTTAGTTGTCCGCTCTCTTTTTCCTAAGGTCAATAGAAACCCATCATAGTTGATACCTATATAGGACTGAATAACCTGGGTTCGGGTATTACCATTAAAATTTCCAATAGCTTCAAATCCGTAATGATAGTCGAGTTTATTGTTTCCTCCTTCCTTATAAGCAAAAATGCTACTGTAGATTTGAGTAGGCATTCCTGATACCAGGCGTTGGCTATTATTGCCCAACATCCAAAAAGGGACATTGCTAGAAGAGCTTGCGACCAAACCAGATTTCAATATTAGGTGATGGTCCGCAGAATCAAGCTGATTGCGGACTTGAGAATAAGAATTGAAATAGCAAACTATGGCGGTTGCAAGGAGAAAGTATTTCATGAGCTTCTGACCTATTGACCCTATAGGAGACAACAAAGTTGGTCATTATCTCTTATATTTCTCAAAATTTTTGTGTTCTTTTTGATATAAACTCTCTTTGGGAAGAGATTTGAAATAATCATAGGTGATTTTAAGCCCCTCTTGTCTGGATATCTTAGGCTCCCATCCTAGTATTTCTTTGGCCTTGGAAATATCCGGTTGTCGTTGCATAGGATCATCTTTGGGAAGAGGCTGATAGGTGACTTCCTGATTTGTTCCGGTCAATTCTATGATCTCCTTGGCAAACTGGGAAATGCTGATTTCATCCGGATTCCCAATATTGACTGGATAGGCATAGTCTGACATGAGTAATCTTACTATACCTTCAACGAGGTCGGCAACATAACAGAATGACCTGGTTTGGGAACCATCACCAAAGATGGTCAGATTTTCACCTCTTAACGCCTGGCCAATAAATGCAGGTAATACTCTTCCATCGTTTAGCCGCATTCTCGGTCCATAAGTATTGAAAATTCGAACTATTCGTGTTTCCAGCCCGTGATAAGTATGGTAGGCCATTGTCATGGCTTCCTGAAAACGTTTGGCTTCATCATAAACCCCACGAGGACCAATCGGGTTTACATTTCCATAATAGTCCTCTGTTTGAGGATGTACAAGAGGGTCTCCGTAGACTTCGGAGGTTGATGCTATTAGCATTCTGGCCTTTTTGGAAAGAGATAGTCCAAGAAGGTTGTGAGTGCCGAGAGATCCTACTTTGAGTGTCTGAATTGGTATTTTCAGGTAGTCGATCGGGCTCGCAGGTGAAGCAAAGTGTAAAACATAATCCAACTGACCTGAAACGTGAACAAATTTGGAAACATCATGGTGATGAAATTCAAAATTTTCCAGAGGCATCAGATGCTCAATGTTGGAAATGTGCCCTGTGATTAGGTTATCCATACCAACAACTCGAAAACCGTCTTTAACGAATCGATCACATAAATGTGACCCTAAAAAGCCAGCGGCACCAGTTATCAGGACTCTTTTACTCATTTTATTCCTATTCCATAATAGCTATAGCCAATACCTTCCAATTCACCCTTGTCATAGATATTCCTTCCATCAAAGACCACCTTTTCCTTCAACAATCTACTAATTACGTCAAAATTGGGTACCCGAAATTCCGGCCATTCAGTGATTACAAGAAGAGCATTGGCGTCAATCAAGGCGTCATATTCATCCTTGGCATACGTAACTGTATTTCCCAAATCTCGTGTTGCTTCTTCCATGGCAATAGGGTCATAAGCCCTCACTTGTGCTCCAGCTTCCAATAGAGACCTAATAATAACTAATGAAGGAGCCTCTCTCATGTCATCAGTTTTTGGCTTAAATGACAAGCCCCAAACAGCAAAAGTCAACCCTGTAAGATCATTCCCAAAGTGGGCCTTGACCTTCTTGACCATTACTGACTTTTGACGTTCATTAACCTCCTCCACAGCTTTAAGTACTGACATATTGTATCCATTTTCCTGAGCCGTTTTAATAAGAGCTTTTACATCTTTCGGGAAACAAGAACCGCCATACCCTACTCCAGGATATATGAACTTATTACCTATCCTGTTATCGCTTCCTATCCCTTTTCTAACCATGTTTACGTCAGCACCCATGATCTCACATAGATTGGCGATATCATTCATAAATGAGATTTTGGTAGCCAACATGGAATTAGCAGCATACTTGGTCATTTCAGCCGATGGGATGTCCATGAAAATTGTCGGATGACCATTCAAAAGAAAAGGCTTATAAAGACGTTTCATGACGTCTTCCGCTCTTTCCGATTCTATACCAACTACAATTCGATCCGGTTTCAAAAAATCTTGAATAGCGGCACCCTCCTTTAGAAATTCCGGGTTAGAGGCAACATCATATGTTAAATCAGAATTTCTACTTTCCAATTCTTCCTTTACTGCGGTTTTTACCTTTTCTGCTGTTCCTACCGGGACGGTACTCTTTGTAACCACAACGAGGTGATTATTCATGTTTTGCCCAATCTCTCTGGCAACCCCAATTACATATTTAAGGTCAGCGCTGCCGTCTTCACCCGGGGGTGTGCCTACAGCAATGAATGCGGCTTCACAATCCTGTATACTAGATGCCAAATCCGTGGAAAAGTGAAGTCGACCCTTTTCATAATTCCGTTTGACCATAGGCTCGAGTCCCGGTTCATAGATGGGCATAATGCCTTCTTTAAGTCCGTCAATCTTCTTTTGATCGATGTCTATACAGGTTACGTCAATTCCGACTTCGGCAAAACACGTACCTGTTACCAAGCCAACATAACCAGTTCCTACGACAGCAATTTTCATTTATTTTAACTTTTATAATGCAAGAATAATTCACCGCGAAGGTAAGAACTTCGGATTAAGATGTTTAACCAAAATCTCAAGATAATTGAAGTTTATTCCTCGACTAATGGGCTAAAGCGTTTTTTGCCAATTCCAGGCATCAACCAGAGATTCTTGAAGACTTTTTTTTGTTGTCCAATTTAAAATTTTCCTGGCTTTTGAGGCGTCAGCATACACCTTTTCCACATCTCCACTACGTCTTGAACCAATTTCGTATTTGACCTTGATTTGATTGGCTAGCTGGAAAGTTTCAATTACCTCAAGAACACTATGTCCAAGCCCGGTCCCAGCGTTAACGAAATCAAAAAAGGAGGCACCTTTTCTATCCAAAAAATCAAGTGCACGAACATGAGCTTTGGCGAGATCTACAACATGAATATAATCACGAATGCATGAGCCATCAGGTGTATTGTAGTCGTCACCAAAGACTGTTATTTTGTCTCTTAGACCTGCTGCAGCTTGAGTAATAAAGGGCACGAGATTATTTGGAATACCGATGGGCAGTTCTCCAATAAGGCTTGATGGATGAGCCCCTATGGGATTGAAATATCGGAGTGCCAGTGATTTCAGTGCGGAACTCTTAGAAGTGTCTTGGATGATTTCTTCGCAAATCTGTTTGGTATTTCCATAGGGAGACTCCGCTTTCTTAATTGGCGATGTTTCGGTCACTGGCAAGAAATCTGGTTGCCCATATACGGTGCAAGAAGATGAGAATACCAAATTCTGAACATCATAATTGGACATTGCCTCGAGCACGCAAATCAACGAATTGATGTTGTTATCGTAGTAAAGGACAGGGTTAGAAACTGATTCCCCCACTGCTTTTGACGCAGCAAAATGAATAGCCCCTTGAATTGCTTCATTCGAAAAGATTGAGTCCATAAGCTTTCGATCCCTACAGTCTCCTTCATAAAGTTTCACGGACTTACCCGTGATTTTTTCAATGCGGTTCAGGATGAACTTTTCAGAATTACTGAAGTTGTCAACGACTACGGGTGTATAGCCTGATTCAATAAGTTCTACGGTGACATGTGAACCAATGTATCCTGCACCTCCAGTTACAAGTATGTTCATAATTAAGGATTGGGACAAAAATACCACCTTGGACCATAATATTGACAACTACTGCTATTTTTGTGTTTTGATTGATAGCAATGGCTGAGAAGATTGAGAGCATAAGAAATGAGTTGAATGATTCAACCGTCTCCAACCAGGAAGAACTCGAGAAGTTCAGACTGAGATATATTGGTAGGAAGAATGTAATAGCCGATTTGTTCGGTGAAATGAAGAGCGTTGCTCCGGAAGAGAGAAAGGGATTCGGACAGAAAGTCAATGAGTTAAAGCAATTGGCGCAAACAAAATTTCAAGAACACATAACGAACCTTGAGCCAACTGATGATAGTCAGGATAAAAGTGTTGATCTTACTCTGCCTTCCGCATCAGATTCTTTTGGTTCGATTCATCCTCTTACTGCTACTAAACAACGATTCATTGAAATCTTTGAACGTATAGGTTTCAACGTGTCTTCAGGACCCGAAATTGAAGACGACTGGCATAATTTCACAGCATTGAACTTTCCTGAGAATCACCCAGCACGTGAAATGCAAGACACTTTTTTTATAGAGAAAGATCCGGACGTTGCTTTAAGGACACACACCTCTTCAGTTCAGGTTCGTGTAATGGAACAGCAAGAACCGCCAATACGTACCCTTTCTCCCGGCCGGGTATTTAGAAACGAGGCAATTTCGGCCCGGGCACATTGCATATTTCATCAAATGGAGGGCTTATATGTTGACAAGGGTGTTTCATTTGCAGATTTGAAACAGACGCTTTATCACTTCGCCCGAGAGATGTATTCCAAAAACACGGAGGTTAGATTCCGACCATCTTACTTCCCCTTTACGGAACCAAGTGCGGAAATTGATATTTCATGCCAGATTTGCCATGGGGAAGGTTGCAATATTTGTAAACATACCGGCTGGGTAGAAATAGGTGGTTCTGGCATGGTGGATCCGAATGTGTTAAAGAATTGTGGGATTGATCCTGAAGTGTATTCGGGTTTTGCTTTTGGTATGGGAATCGAAAGAATTACAATGCTTAAGCATCAGATTACAGATTTGCGCTTGTTTACAGAAAACGATATAAGATTTTTAAAACAGTTTTCAACGCTATGAGTCTTGACCGGATCAAGAAAATAGGAGTAGTAGGGGCTGGAACCATGGGTCAGGGCATTGCGCAAATTTGTGCTATGGCTGGATTTGATGTGATCTTATATGATATCAAAAAAGAACTGCTCACTTCTGCGGAAAAGATCATCATAAAGAATCTGGACAAAGGAATTGAGAAGGGTAAACTGACAATTGAAAGCAAAGACTTGGCGCTTTCACATCTGACTTTGACTGATGATTTCCCAGGTCTAAAATGCGATTTGATTATAGAAGCAATTGTCGAAGATTTGGTGATCAAGAAAGATCTATTTGCCAGACTTGAGCAAATCAACGATGATTCAACGATTTTGGCATCGAACACATCATCGATACCCATTACCAGAATTGGAGCGGCACTGGATAACCCCAAAAGATTTGTCGGGATGCATTTTTTTAACCCGGCTCACATTATGAAGTTGGTTGAGGTGATTTCTGGTGCTGAAACCAGCCCGCAAGTGGCCAAACTGGTCCATGATTTGGCGGTTAGACTCAATAAGGTACCTGTAATGGCCAAAGACGCTCCCGGATTTATTGTCAATCGGGTAGCCAGAAACTATTATGTCGAAGGTTTGAAGATACTGGAAGAAAAGGTAGCAGATCATGAAGGAATTGATCGCCTCCTGGAATCTTCGGGTTTTCGAATGGGACCATTTCGATTAATGGATCTGATCGGAGTGGATACCAATTTTTCAGTGACAACATCAATGTTTGACGCTTTTTATCAAGATCCTAAATTCAGACCATCTCGGATACAGCGACAAAAAGTGGATGCCGGACACCATGGGAGAAAGTCAGGTAGGGGTTTTTACGAATACCCTGATTAAAGCATACTTTCTATCAACTTGTCGATAGTTATGCCTTCAGCCTCGGCCTTGAAATTCCTGACAAGCCTATGTCTTAGTATTGGTTTGGCGACAGCCTGAACATTTTCGATATCGGGTGAATACTTACCGTTGAGCAGGGCATTGCATTTCGCAGCGATAATCAGATTTTGTGAAGCTCTGGGCCCGGCTCCCCACTCGATATACTCCTTGGTCATTCCACTGGCACGATCACTATCTACCCGCGTTTTATGTACCAGATCAACTGCATATTCTACAACATTGTCGGCAACAGGAACTCTCCTTACCAAGTGTTGATAGGCCATTACTTCTTCACCACTCAAAATTTT
>JANQKF010000005.1 GCA_028281285.1 Cyclobacteriaceae bacterium | reverse complement strand
CTCTCAGGCTCCAGAACCAACTACGTTGGCTTTCAGAGCGGATTTTCCAACGGATTAATCTCCGAAGTCATCATTTATGACAACGACATCTCCGATACCCACAAGGACAAGATCTATAGTTACCTCGCTATTAAGTATGGCATTGAATTAGACAATACCGGAGGCGGTACAAACGGAGATTACACTAACGCTGCAGGAACTACCCTCTGGGATGCCTCTGCCAATAGCACCTACCATAATGACATCGCTGGGATCGGTAGAGACGATGATTCTGGCCTCAACCAAAAACAATCAAAAAGTGCCAGTACCGATGCCATTGTAAGCATGGGCCTGGGGAGCATTGCCACTACCAATTCGGCCAACAGCAACAGCTTCTCTGCCGATAACAGTTTTATGCTTTGGGGCAATGACAATGCCGCTCCCGCCCAGGCCAGTGCCAATACTTCAGACTTACCGGCTAACACGTTAGAGCGGATAAGCAGGATCTGGAAGGTGGCCGAAACCGGCACCGTAGGTAATGTAGAAATACAGTTCGACCTCACAGGGTTGGGTTATGGCAACACGCTGGGTGATTTTAAACTGATCGTTTCCAATACCGCTACCATGGCCTCAGGCACCCTCACAAGGGCCTCTTCTATCAATGGCAATGTGGTTTCCTTTACAGGAGTAGACCTGACGAATGGGCAGTTCTTCTCACTGGCCACCAAAATGGAAGCCCCGGGTGGGGTGACCACCGATCTGTATGTCTGGTTAAAAGCTGATGCCGGTACTTCAACCACTACAGACAATACCACCTTAACTACATGGTCTGATCAATCTACTGCAGGTACCGATGCTACATCGGACGGCAATCCACCACTGTATAAAAACAATAGCACAGACAACATTAACTTCAACCCCACCATCGACTTTGATGGTACCGATGACCGTTTGTCGCTTGGCAACCTGGCCAATATCAAATCAGGTGCTGCCAACAATGGTGACTATACACTGCTGGGAGTGGGCATCCGGCAGGATGCCGGTCATAACTATATCATCGGTTCAGTATTTGTCCCGGTTAATGAAGGTCTCCATATTGGATACCGTAACAGCAATACTTCTTTGGCCCTGGGGCATATTGGAAATGACTTTGAATTACCAGTAAATGGCTATAACGATCCTGGCGAAACCCCCTTCCTTATTTTTGGAGAACATGACGGAACTAATCGCTTCCTGGAAGAGGTTCGAAATGGAACACTGAGTAGCAAGAGCAATAGTGTCACCTTAGATGTAGAAGGATCACAGACCACTTACATCGGTCTCACCAACACATTCTTTTACAACGGGTTGATTTCAGAATTCATTATCTATGACAATGACATTGCTGATACCGATAAAAATAAGCTCTATAGCTACCTGGCCCTTAAATATGGCATAGAGTTGGACAATACCGGAGGAGGTACCAATGGAGATTATATCAATGCTGCAGGTACCACCTTCTGGGATGCTTCTGCCCACAGTACTTACCACAATAATGTGGCGGGAATAGGCAGAGACGATGATTCAGCCCTCAACCAAAAACAATCTAAAAGTGCCAATAGCGATGCTATTGTAAGTGTAGGCCTGGATGATGATACCGATGGTCTGGAATCAACCAATGCTGATAATCCCAGCAGCTTTAGCGCGAATAGCTCCTTTCTGATGTGGGGGCATGATGGTGCAGCCCTTACAGACCGGAACGAAAACATCGATATGGACCCTTTACTGGTCAAAAGCCAGCTTAATCGGGAATGGAAAGTGCGGGAAACAGGTACTGTTGGTTCGGTGGTAGTTCAGTTCGACATTAGTGCAATAGCTGGTCCTACCGGTATAGGCACCAATGACGAAAGTCAGATAGTATTATTAGTAGATAATGATGGGGACTTCAGCTCAGGTGCTTCCAAGGTATTTCAATCCTTTGTTACCCCCGGAGATGACCTCGTCAATTTTGTGGTTGACTTTTCAGATGGACAGTTCTTTACACTAGGTTCTTCCGAATATCTGGCACTGCCAATCACATTGCTTTCATTTGAGGCAACTGCCAGAAAAGATCATATTCGGATCAATTGGGCCACCGCCAATGAGCAAAACAATAGCGTATTCAAAATAGAACGATCAGGAAGTGATCTTGATTTTGATGTCATCGGTTCTATAGAGGGAGTTGGCAACAGCCAAGACATTTCACATTATGAATTTATCGACTATAGTCCACTAGAAGGACAAAGCTATTATCGTCTGGTAGATATCGACATTCATGGGCGAAGGAATATCTCGAAAATCGTAAAAATTCTCTTCCGCCCTCCCAGGCAGGTCATTCCCCCCTACCCAAATCCGGTGAAGCAAGGAGAGCTCCTTTTTATACCTGGTACTGAACAAGAGGACACAGAAGTATTAGTGTATCACAATTCCGGGATGGTCAAATCCATCCAACACTTCAACCGAAATACTTCTGGATATCTGAAAACCCACACGCTCCAACCAGGGCTGTATATCATTCGGGTTAAAACCCGAGGGGTTTATAGGACACACAAGATCATTGTGCAGAAAAATTGAAGGCGATTCAATCAAGAAAAAATTAACAAAATGGACTTAAAAATCAGTACATCAAGAGAAGTGGATAACATGGATTGTTTATCAAACAGTAATCCTCTCCATAAAAAAAGACAAGATCAGTTAAGCTTTAAACAGCTGAACTCAGACAACATACTTTACAGTATCTCTCTCGACAATTATATTTTTGAATACAGAGCAAAACGAATTATCACCTTATTGTTCCATTGGCTTGGACTGAACACATGGGTACAACTTCCCACCAATGTTATGATCAGGAGTCAGCTCATAGGCGGTTTTTGGCTGAGGCTTATCATCTATGAGCCTGACCTCAAAACTAAGGGAGTAAGAATAAAACGGCTGAGCCCGGTTTTTATACCTGGCTGGCGATCTGCTAGAAGATTACACAAGCGTATTAATGCAATAATCGATAGGAATATCGCCCTGTCAAACCCAAAGGCACTTTTCGTGGATATAAACGTCTATAGGCAGGTTATGAATAAGAACCCTTCTAAGGAGCAGAAAGACGAAATGCCATCTATTGCTTACTACAGTGGGAAGACACTAGCCTGATCCTGATGGCCAACATTATAGTCAGGCCATGGCTTGTTTTGGAATAATCGAAGACCGCCCATTTGGAAGAAATTGCATATATTTCTGTCACATTAATGGTTCATACATTGAGAGCGATTCTGAAATTGATAGTAGCCTAATCATTAGCCAGTAAACCTTAAGGCTAGTAATTCCTTGTTCGGATTTTCTTCCGAACCCATTTTCTAATTAATCAACTTTTCGTGTGTTGTTTATCAGAGCTGATAATAGCTATAGAGGCTTTTCGGTTTAGATATTCCTATGCTTTAGTCCCTACAGGCGACAAGCTTAGAACTAGTAGGATTTGACCTGCCATGACATACGAATCTTACATCTATTAAATACAACATAACTCGTTTATGAAAAATCAAAAAGTTAAAAAGAATCGAGAGTTTTTAGAATATGTATATAAGCTAAACGAGCGCACAGAACTCCCAGAGGCTCTCAAACTAAGTTTGAAACAAGTTGAGAACATTGACATCGCTAAATTCAATAGAATTGGTCTGAAGACTTATGAAAAAGGCAAATGGACTATTCATAAAATCTTGCAGCATCTCATTGATTGGGAAAGAATTTGGTGTTTCAGGGCTATAATTTTTGCTCGTGGAGAAGGAACCATACCTGGAGCACATGACCAGGAAGTAATGGGCAAAAATTCAAATGCCGATGAACTGTCAATTGAGCAGTTAGTAGACGAGCTTCGAATAGTACGCCAATCAACAATAATGATGTTTGAATCTTTCAGTGAGAAAATACTGGAAACAAAATGTGAATTTTTCGAATACGAAATGCCTCTTTTTGCAATTGGGCTTACTATTACTGCCCATCAAATACATCATTTTAACATCATAGATGAAAGGTATATGCATTTGGATTAATCTATAGCAATTGAAGTGAATAGTCTTGCTATAACTGAACGGGCAGCAATTCTGACTTAAGCACCGCAATAATTGAAAAGGTTTGATTGCAGTCAATACTAAAAGCCAAGACAATGTCTTGGCTTTTTTGTTAGTTCAAACCAAAGCTTTGAAATTATTCCAATGACGAATCAGTGCTTTGCGGTAACCTATAATAGCGATCAACATCACTCCGCTCAAAATCAGGGATGGAGTGCCTATAACAGAAATATTGACCAGCGCATGAGCGATCAAACCTGGGATTAACGAGCCAGTATAATGTCTCGAATAACCCAACATTACTGAGCTTACAAAGAGCATAACCAGATTACCTAGCGAAATAATATCCAACTGAAAATATTGAGTGTGGAAAGTGGCAAACATTATCGCCATGAGGATAATAGAAACCCCAACCGAAAACCCATCTCCGAACCGCTTTTGGGCATAGCCCCGAAAGAAAAGCTCCTCTACAATTGGAGGAATAATAATAGCAGTAGTCAGGGCATATAGCCAAAAACTCCAGTCCCAGTTTTCATTAAGGATTTGCCAATGAGCAGGACCATCACCCACAAGTCCGAATGGCCATAAACCAAATAGGATCTTCGGCACCAGGCCGGCAACACAAAAAATAAGGACTCCTACTCTAAATAGATAAGACCAACTTTTACGATTCGTGGTCAAGGCAAACACGGGTTTGATTTTTTGCCTTCTTAGCTTCAAAAAACCTATGACGAGTAGGAAAATTGTTCCATACTTGAGCAAGGAACCAACAACCGAACGATAGGAGACTTCCACAAAGTCGACTGACCCGGCTTGAAGGAAGGCATCCGCCTCAGACAGCCATTCTCTAAGTCCAAAGGCACCGCCAATCACCCTGGAGAGAAGACTGCCTCCAATGAATAGAGCGATCACCTCAAAGATCAGAAGCAGTTTTCCAGTAGGTTTCATGTTGGTCTTGCTTCTAGCAAGACGACCCCGAAATCAATTTGTGAACATCTGCCAGTTTCTTATTTGCTGACCACCATTAAGGATTGTCCTTCATTCGTCACCTGGAAGCTTGAGTCGGGGAATACCTTTTTCAATTCGGCCATCACTTCTTCATAAGATTCCGGGTTTTCAGATAGTTGTTGAATTTTGGCTTGAAGTTCTTCCGAAACCATTCCGTTTGGATCATTCATATAAATCACCGGTTCGGCTTTCCCTTTATCTGAAAATACAAAATACAGCGCTAACCCAACCACGGACGCAATCCAACCAAAATTGCGAACCCCGGTACTTAGAGAAGAATAGGTAAATCTCTTGTTGGGATCCTTACTATAAACCGGAAGAAGTAAGCGATATCCGTTTTTCACAACGGTTTCAATGATCTCAGTATTTCCTGATGAGTCCCCAAGTGCCCGTCTTAGTTTTGAGATCGTCTGATTCAAGGCTAAGTCTCCCGTATAATAGTCCGCCCATAACGTCTCGATCAACTGCTGTCTGGGGACTACCTGTCCACCCGAGGCAGCCAAAGCGGTGAGAACAGAAGTCAATCGCGGTTGGAGTCTGACTTTTTTGTGCCTGTTGATTATCAAAAGGTTCCTGGGCCCGATAACCTGGATATTTTTGCCGATCCAAAAACTAGAATTTCTTAGAGAGCTATAGTCGTACATATATTTTCTATATATAAAATCAACATTTTGGAAACGTACCTCTATTAACGTCTACCCTATGTTTGAGTTGATCAGCAATAAAAATTCAACTCAAATGAAACTCAAAATAACATTCTTTCTTCTTTTTCTTACGCAAGTCCTAATAGCGCAAAAAACCAATCAGTCGATATCCAAGGCCAATGAACTTTTCAAAAGTGGCCGGTTTGAAGAAGCCAGAACACTTCTGAGTGAGAATGCAGAAAAAGGCTGGAACCTTCCAACTCAATACACACTTGCACGAATTGAACTTCTAAGCAATCGATTTGCAAATGCAGAAACCCTTTTGACTACAATTTTGGACAAACATCCCAATGACTCTCTTGCCTCAAAATTGCTTGCTGAAACTTATTACCGACAGGACGACTATTCTCACCTACCAGGGCTTCTGGCCAACGCAAAATCTACCTACCGTATCCGTCAAATCGAGCATTTTGTCAGCAATAATTTGATACCCTACCACATGGAAAGGCAACCTAAAAGAGTGGTGATTAAAATGGAGACGGTAGATTTTCTACCATCTATTAAGGTTCAAATCAATGGTTATGAAGGTCTATTCATTATTGATACTGGTGGTGGCACGACTATCCTTGATACAGAGTTCGCCAAAGAGGTTGGGGTGCTGATTTTTGACGAAAAGGAGGCCATTTATGCCGGTGGTGCTAAGGCAAAAACCAGACTGGGCTACGCTAAAGAACTGAAAATCGGACGAATTACAATTAAAAACCTTCCGATCCACGTACAAGGAACACAACAATATGCCCAGGCCGTGGGAGGAAGACCAGTGATGGGGATTATAGGAACCAATTTGCTCTATCATTTCATATCCACAATAGACTACCAAAATGGCGAATTGATTCTTCAAAAACGGGATATTGGGTTCAACCGTAAAAAGGCCATTGAAATTCCAATGTGGCTTGCCTCCGATCACCTGATTCTTGCTAAAGGCAAACTTAAGGAAGGTGATGAGCAACTATTCTTAGTGGATACAGGGATGGCCGGAGCCGGTTTCACTGCACCAAAATCCACTTTGGATGCTGCCAAAATCAAACCTGCGGCTGGAGGGTCATTCGAAGGCCAGGGTGCCGGAGGAGCAGTCACAGTCACGCCTTTCATGATCGATAAAATCTCGCTGGGTGAACTTTCAAATTCGGGAACAGTAGTAGGATTATACGGCCCCTTTCCTCCTACGCTCGAAAGTTCATTAGGCTTTAGAATTGGCGGCCTAATTTCTCACACCTTTTTTAAGCCTTTCAAAATCACCTTCAACTTTGAAAAGATGCTCATCTATGCTGAGAAGTAATTACTTGTTGATTTTTATAGCAGCCTTCACCCCAAAACTAAACAGGTCGACCTGGCCAAAGCCAATGCCGGAAAGAGGTACCTGAACAAATGGCTCTATACCAAGACCGAGGTTTTTTCCTATAGGGGTTTCGTATCCTACTGAGAAATTGGCGATTCCGAAAAGATGTTGATTCTCATTACGGATTTCCCAGGTGCTGTTCCATCCGGGTCGAGGTTGATCGTAAGTATAGTCGTATGTTTCTCTGACCATGAAGTAGCTGGAGATTCCAGAACTCACAAAGAATTTGTTTCCATTCTTAGCATCAAAATAGCGCCTTACGTTCAATGGAATATCAATCACCAGACAATTGGCAATGATGCTCTCCACGGCATCTGGATTATTTCTGGCCCAGTAAGGGGTTTCATAGTCAGCGCCCAAAGCTGAATACTTTTTGACAGCATATCCAAGTCCAAATGAAAAACTCCAGTGCTTTCCGACATAACTCTCTCTCAACACTCCAAACATGGTCCCGGGATCCGAACTACCCTCCGAACCCACTGAGCTAAAATCCGCTGCACCAAAGAATATCCACGCACCCCCTCGTTTCACCTTCTCCTCAGTCACAGGAAGAGTTCCAAAACTGTCTTTTCTAAAGAATACCTCTGGAACTCCTAAGAAAGCTCTGGTTGAAGGTATCCACTCCGGAGTCTGAGCGAATTCCACCGTAAACGGTTGGCTGTTTGAAATGGCATTATTGCGACTTCCGGTACCTTGTGAAGAAACTTCGGTTGACTCAACGAACCGTTCCGATTTTGAAGCAGTTGAACGGGGAGAATCTCCTGGCTCAGCATTTGTTATGTTTTGAGGTGGCACAGTCTCTCTTTTTTCCTCTGTCGGTGGGCTTACTGTCTGGGATGATTCAGTATCGAATATTTCATCTTTGACTGGGATCTGCTCAGAATTAGGAGACGCAGTTTCAGTTTCCTGGGGTGTTTCGACTTGTTCAGGCAGTTGATTGGATTCGCCTGCACCAGGCCAGAAAATCAACAGTAAAACAAGCAGAGCACCAATTGGAAACAGTAATTTCCACCAGGCAAATGGTGTCCTGTCAGCACTATCCAACTTAGCCTCCATAGCCTTCCAGGCTTCAGGATTGAAGTCAAATTGTGCCTTCTCAGCAGCTTCTTTGGCAATATGTTCTAACCCGTCAATCGGTCTTTTCTCCTCATCCATATTGATACACCTCCTTCTCCATCATAGAGCGTAGCACCGCTTTGGCTCTCGTTAAATTCGCTTTTGACGTACTCACGGTAATGCCCAATTGTTCAGCAATCTCCTGATGCTTGTACCCATCAATTACATACAGGTTAAACACAGCCCGGTAGGCCGGAGACAACTTTCCTATTTTGGACAGAATTTCTTGATAGCTCAGATTATGATCCGGAGCTTCTTCGGTTGATTGGTGGACGTTGGCTTCAGTGATATCTGCCAAATGACTGTGCTTGGCATTCTTTTTTATATGATCAATGCAGGAATTGACCAGTATTCGTCTGAGCCAGGGTTTGAACGGTTTGTTAATATCGAACTTTTCGATGTTCGCAAACACCTTGAGAAAGCCATCATTAAGTACCTCAACCGCATCATCCTCATTCCCTGTATAGCGCACACAAATGCTCATCGCGTAACTATAGAAGTTGCGATACAGCTCTTGCTGACTCTGGCGGTCGTTTTCTCTGCAGCCTTTTATTATGAGGTCCAAAAGCTTCTCAATCTTTGTCAATGGCAGCCCCCTTTCCATCACCATACCACCGTGATTTCAAAAAGGCTGCGTTAAAAGAAAAATATTGGTGAAAAGATAAGGAATCGAATCCGGCCAAATATCACGAAGGAGTGAACAAAAGGTGATCAACGCGAAAATCAGCGTATATCGGCATATTTTGCCTTTAACTTTTTGGTTGGGACACCCACCACCCATCCAATAGCCACATAAATGTAAATTCTCAATGCCTTCCATAGGCCTAATCTGGCAACCCTTCGATCGGACGAATATACTTTATGATGAATCTGTTTAATTCTACCAAGTCGGTTCATTTTGAGACATAAATCAGCCTCTTCCATTATTTCCACATTGGGATCAAAACCACCCACTTTCAAATAGTCTTGCCTCCTGCAAAACATGACCTGATCTCCAAAAAGTAGCCTTAGTCCCTTAAATAGAAAGGCATGCGGCCGATAAAATAAAGGGCAAAAATAAGTCTTGGTGTAGTTCAAAAAGCTGATAAGCCAGCGTGATTTTTTGCCTTTCATCACAGATACGAAGCCGGCCAAGGCGATCCTATCGTTCTTCAGCGTCCTGTCTATTTGTTCCAGGAAATTCTCATTGGGAAAGGTATCGGCATGCAGAAAGCATAGAACCTCATGCTTTGCGGCAAGCGCTCCGACATGCTGTTGACTTGCCCTCCCGGAGTTATTTGTGTTTAAATAATAGACTCCATTTTTTTGAGCAACCTCTTTGGTCTTATCATCACTGTTTGAATCGACAACGATTATTTCATTAGGTCTGATTTCCAGTGAGTTAAGAAAAGGAAGAAGTCGCTCCAAGGCGCGCTCTTCATTAACTACTGGTATGATAACAGACAATGTCATTCGATTACAGGCAAAATCGAAAATAAAAAAATAAAGTAGGGTAAATACTTCTAAGCAAGTATGATTGATGTACGACAGTCAAGGCCTTTCCAAGTACAGCGCTTCATTCCAGCGCATGAAATAATTAAATTAAATCAATCAAATACTTGCACAACCATGAAAGCTTTAAACACTTTTAGCCTTGCCTTTATATGTCTTTTCTTGTGCTGCGGAGTTGAATCGAAGGCCATGTATCAGCAGACGCCTGAATGGGCCGAAGATCTGGAATTAGAATTTCTAACACCTCGGGTCATGTATTCATCTCTTGAACGACCAAAACTAAAATTAAGAGTCACCAACGTGAGTAATGAAGCCATAGAATATATGGGCTTTGACTTTAGACCGGATGGATCATCCCAAAACTTTCCCGGATGTGCAACTTTTCCCAATGGTGGGTTCATCAATCTGGCTCCCGGGGAATCCACGATTGTGTCAACTTGGTCTGGATGCTATTTCGGAGATGGATTGGCATTTGAAGAGGGCACCACAGATCATATTGCAGAATTCCATTTCACAAGAGACAATGAAATCTATATGCATCAGGAAGAATTCCAGATCGTCAATGATGAAGGAAGGAGTTCCCCTGCCAGTCCTGATGGCAACGACACCATGGTTTCAGGGGTTATTCGCGTAAAAGGCGGTTATCTACCTCAAGTACGTCTATATGCCAAGACCATTCAAAGTTTGCCATTGCTGATGGAAACCGAACCAGCCGGAGAAAGTGGCTTTGCGTTCAGTTTTCCTGTACAGCAGGGATTCGAATGGTACCTTCAGATCAATGCTACTATGGAGGGTGAAACCGTGGTCAACTTTCCACGGCAGACCCTGAAAATCTCAGACTTCGAAGATCCGGAAAACATTGAAATAGAAATTGAGGCTCTCGATTACGAGTACTCGGTGAATTTTCAATTGAGAGATGCCATAGTTACGCCTACCGGATTTTGGCGTGGTGCCGTCTCTGAATCTGAAGAAACAGTGGTTTTTATTCCAGGACAGGAAAACTGGTCAGGAAATAGTGACGAAGAAAAACGTGTATACCGAGAACAATCAACGATTTACAAATACAATTTTGCCGGTGAAAAGCTTTGGGAATATCAGCCCGGATACGAATGCTGGGGTGGAGATATGACCCCTGATGGTTCAAAGGTAGTCTACCAACTCGTTCCGAATGGAGGCACCTATGGAATAGGAGTGTTGAATGGACTGACGGGAGAACTTATGTGGAAAAAGGAATTCACGGAATTCAATCCGACTGCAAGGGCAATTGAAGGACTTGAAGCTGTATTGAGCAACGATGGTGGATTGGTTGCTGTTGGCACTGTTCCAACCGGTGTTGTGAGCATTTTCGATGCTGAAACGGGAGAATTACTACATCAATTTCCAAATGCTCCTGATGGAGAACATAACTGGGGTCAGATCAGAGCGATTCTGTTCGATTCGGCAGACGAATTTCTATATGTGGGTTCTGGTGATAATCACCTCAGGAAAATTCGAATGTCTGATGGCCAGCTCATGTGGAAAGCATTTATCGGTGGTTGGCCATTCGTGAATGGACTTCAGTTTTCATCAGACGAATCCTTTTTGGTCACAGGTACGAAGTCATTCGACCAGGCACGAGTTGATGCTGAAACCGGTGAAACGGTCTGGATTAACGATCACGGTTCACTGGAAGCTGCGCTTTCCCTAACTGACAAGTATGTTGCTAATTTTGGCGGAATAATTGTAGATGCAGAAACTGGTGAATTCCTGGTGAACTTACATCAGGGAGCCGAAACTCATTTTTTTGCGGGTGATACACTAGTAGCCAAATTAGATAGGAATATCGGTACTTACTATGTGAACGGAAAACCGTTGGGATCATCTGAACCGAGTGGTGGTGGTCAAGGTGGTGGTGAACAATCACAATGGTCTTACATGAAACCGGACGGGTCGCTCGCAATCATTGCTTACCGAGATATGGTAACTGACCCGGGAAATCAGGTGGGCATTGCCTTCTATACCGGAGATATTCAGAGAAATACCCTGGATCCGAATGACTCACCGACAGACATCTCATTAAGCGCTTCTTCTATTGACGAAAACAATGAAACCGATGCGGAAATAGGAAACTTTTCTACTGCAGATGCTGATGAAGAAGATACGTTTGAATACGAGTTGGTTGACGGAGAGGGCGATGATGATAACGGATCATTCAGTATAAGTGGTGACAAATTAATCGTGACTTCCTCTCTCGATTTTGAATCAAAAGACACCTATTCTATTCGTGTACGATCGTCTGATTCAAATGAGGCCAGAATAAGTAAAGTCTTTGAGATTACGGTCAATGATGTCAATGACGCACCAACTGATATTGAGCTTGACAATAATGAGATCAATGAGAATGAGGATTCCGGTACAGCGATTGGCGATCTTTCTTCAACGGATGATGAATCCAATGATACCCATACCTATACTCTAGTGGAAGGCGAGGGTGACGACAACAACGCCATGGTGAGTATTGACGGCACCACATTGAAGACTGCAGCCTCTTACGATCACGAAGCAACAAGCACCTTATCCATCCGGGTTCAGACTAACGATGGCAATGGAGGTCTTTATTCAAAAACGCTTACCATCAATGTGAATGACATCAATGAAGCTCCGACAGACATTACGCTAAGTAATAGTACAATACTTGAGGGGCAAGCGGCCGGAACAGAAGTGGGAACATTGGGAGCAGAAGATGTTGACGATGGCGATACGTTTACCTTTACCTTGGTTAGCGGAACCGGAGATACAGATAACGCAGAATTTGATATTTCGGGAACAGGTTTGATGAGCAAATCCGAATTCACATTTGCTACCAAATCAAACTATAGCATTCGAGTACAGGTGGAAGATGCCGGAGGCGAAACCTTCCAAAAAGAGTTCACTATGACTGTCGAGGAAGACTTAGTGACATCTACAGAACCTGATCCTATGTTGGTAGATAACCTCTACCCTAACCCAGCAACGGATCAGCTTACAGTTGAGATGGCCACTGAGACTTATCCATTTGATCTAAAGATGTACGATTTTGCCGGTAATCTTCAAATCCATACTGACAGCATTCTTCAAAAGAGCATTACAGTTGATCTGAGAAAACTATCTAAGGGGATCTACATCCTGATGATTAAAGATAAAACGGGTGCACTGACCCGAAAGAAAGTGATCGTGATGGATTAAACCTTTGAGCCCTGGCATTGCGTGTCAGGGCTCACCTTTATTATTCTTGCCTTAACGATTTTGTCGGATTGCTATATGCTGCTCTAATGGCTTGGTAACTGACCGTCAGCATCGAAACCAGTACTGCAAGAATTCCGGCTCCAACAAAATATATCCAACTTACACTAATTCTATAGGCAAAGGACGACAGCCACTCCTCCATTCCATACCAGGCAATTGGTGCGGCCAAAATCGAAGATAATACCACCAGCTTCAGAAAATCAGTACTGATCATTTGAATCAGCCCGGAGGTTGAAGCTCCAAGAACTTTTCGAATTCCAATTTCTTTTATTCTCTGATTGGTCGCAGAGGTTGCTAATCCAAACAGGCCCAAGCATGCAATTACAATTGAAAGTGTAGAAAAGAAGAAGAAAATTGACCTGAAGCTGAAGACAGTTTCATATTGATCCTTTATATCGTCATTCATAAATGAGTAATCCAATGGAACGGTAGGATTGATCTCTGCCCATGTATCTTCAATGGAACGAAGTAGATCATACGGATTGGACAAGTCAGCACGAATCGCCATTGTCCCATAGTTGTTTCCCAGGGCCGGTAATATTCGTAGCGCTTCGACTTGCTTATGCAATCCTTCAAAATTGAAGTTTTTAACGACCCCAATCACCCTTCTTACATTCTGGCCACCCATTTCTTTCCCAATCGCATCCTCAGGTTGACCCCAACCGAATGATTCCACTGCTGCTTCGTTGACAACTATTGCCTGAAGGGTATCCGTAGGAAAGTCTTTGGAAAAGAATCTCCCTGCGACCATTTCAAGTCCGAAGGCATCGTCAAATTCGGTATCCACCCACATATGATAGAGACTTGAAGAGACCTTATTACCATCTCCGGTTTCCACCATTGTGGTGCCATTGCTTAGTCCCCCTACAGGATACGCCCTACGTTGGAAGGAAACTGCCTTAATTTGAGGATTCTCTAAAAGTCTGTCGGTCAATACCTGACTATTATCACGCACTTCCTGAATGCCCCGAAAATTTATAGCAATTACTTCGTGCGTAGCCATCCCTAAATCCTGATTCAGGATAAAATTCATCTGACGACTAACCGTAATTATGGAAATAATTAGAATCACAGTAGCTGTAAACTGAAAGATCACTAAAGCCTTTCGAATCCGGCCTCCCTTTGAACCAGAACTTAGTTTTCCTCTCATTACATCCAACGACTTGAAGGATGAGATTGTCGCGGCTGGGAACAACCCGGAGACTACCCCAAGAATGATCACACTCATCACCACAATTCCAATCAGTACTGTACCGGGTTCAAATGGGATCGTGTAGCCAATAAATGATTCAAATTGAGGCAGAGAGAGGTATACTATTCCGATCGACAAAGCAGTAGCGAATAACACCACCAACACTGATTCAACAAGATATTGGGCGAAAAGCTGCTTCCTGAGTGCACCCATCACCTTCTTGATACCGATCTCTTTTGATCTTTTGACCGCATTGGCCGTGGTCAAATTGATATAATTGATACAAGCGAGTAACAGCACAATTATGGCCACAGCTGTAAATATTGATACATTCTGTGTACTGCCGTTATTTCCAAAATCATATCGCAAATTCGATTCAAGATGTATTGATTTGATGGGCTGAAGGAAATAGGCATATGACATGTTGCGCTCTGTAAACCACGTCAGCTTATCTTTGATGAAGCGCGTAATATCTTCTTGAAGTACTTTGGGATCGACTCCATCTTCCAAAAGCAAATAGGTGTGAAACCAGCCGCCTCCCCAGTTGTCATCCATATTGGGTTGATTCCAATTGCTTTTTACAAATTCCATGGATATAAGCATGTCGAATTGAATTTGAGAATTAGATGGTGGGTCTTCCATGAGGCCTGTGATGGTCATAGGGAATTGGCCATCCATGGTCACCAGCTTCCCAATTGGATCATCGCTACCAAAGTATTTTTTTGCAATAGACTCTGTGATCACCAGTGAGTTTATTTCCTTGAAAAAATCAGATGGCACACCTCTCAACACCTTAAAATCAAATACTTCTGAAAATGAAGCATCCACAATTGCCATGTTATTCTCAAAGTAGTTGTTGTCACCTACTCGTATCTGTGCACTGTTATTACCCACACGCACTCCATTCTCCACCTGAGCGTAGAGCTTATGTAGTTGTGCGCCAAGCGCTGGCCCGGAAGGTGCTTGGCTGAATTGCTCACTCTCACTGGTGAACGTGTTGGAAATTCTATAGATACGATCCGCTTTGGAATGAAATGAATCAAAGCTCTTCTCATTATTCACCCAAATCATAATGATCATAAAACATGATATTCCGATGGTGAGACCTAATACATTCAAGACCGTGGTTAGTTTATGCTTCCACAGGCTTCTGACCGAAATTTTGATATTGTTTTTGAGCATCGTTATGTTGTTGTTTCTGTATTGTTGTCTGTTTCTTTTAATGATATGTGGTCTGAAGTGGGTGAATACATCTATGACGAACATTCTTCTGGCTTCTTTGACCCGACCATCATTGACTCTTTCGAAAAAGTATTCGTATAAAGCTCCCTGAACGTCATCTATCTGATCGGGTGAGCAATACCACTCCAGGAATTTATCAGCCCATCGGGGCGGCTTATGGTTTTTGACTTCAGCCATATACTTTGACCAATCCGGCAGGAGAGATCATATTCCACAGTTTATCGCGCTGTGCCTTTACATCTTCCAGAGCACGCATACCGGCTGCCGTAACTTTATAAACCCTCTTGCTGCGCCCTCCCCTTTCAGCTGTGCCTTCCTTCATCTCCGAAGTGACAAAACCTTTCTTGTTGAGCCTATTGAGAGATGCATGAACAACACTATGCACCACTTTTCGATTCGATACTTCGAGTATGGTTCTGGCAATCGCAACACTGTAGGCGTCTTCAGGCCTGGCCACCACCACAAGAAGTACGAGCTCTTCAAATTCTCCGAGGTTTGTTCCTTTCATATTTGTGTCTTATTTGTATACTAGACAATAAACCTAACGATTAGTTGCTTATTTGCATACATAATACTCGAAAAAAATGCCCCGATTACAGGGCATTGAACTGTTATTCGTAGCGCAACGCTTTGACTGGATTAGTAAAAGCGGCTTTTATCGACTGATAACTCACTGTGATTACCGCAATAAATACTGAGATACCGGCTGCAATCAGGAAGACGCTGGCCCCAATATTCACACGTTCGGCAAAGTCTTTAAGCCACGATGTCATCAGGAAATAAGCGGCAGGAGCAGCAATTATAAATGACATCAACACCAGTTTGATAAAATCCTTGGAGAGTAAGAACACAACACCGGTTTCTGTTGCCCCAAGCACCTTTCTGATCCCGATTTCCTTCACCTTTTGTTGTGCGGTGAAAGCTGCAAGTCCGTACAGGCCAAGGCATGCAATGAGAATGGCTATGATTGCAAAAAATGTAAATACATTGCTGAATTTCTCCTCTGCTACGTACTGACGATCGAAATCCTGATCAAGGAAGGAGTACTCAAAGATTCTATTCGGCATTATATCCTTGAACGTCTCCTCGATTCTGTTCATCACATTCCTGAAATTGGCCGTCTCCACTTTAACTGATAGATAAGCCGGCTGATTGTGCTGCATCGGAACTATGAAGGGTTCGATTTCATTCTGTACTGACATATAATAGAAATCCTTGAGTACGCCTATCACTCGTCCCTGACGGTTCTGCCAGGCCAGCTGTTTACCAATGGCCGCTTCGGGACTCTCAAACCCTAATCGGTTCACTCCTGATTCATTCAAAAGGAATCCCTCATTTCGATCCGTTCCAAAATCACGGCTAAAGCCTCTTCCTGCCACCAACTCAAGGTCATAGAGTTTTAAGAAATCGTAATCTACAGTGATGAATCTCATATCACTCCAATCAGCATTCTGATCCCAGCCTAATCGAACCACGTTATTACCCATTTCTCTGCCCGGTACCCCAGAAGAAAGCGCGGCCCCGGATACCTCTGGAAATTGTTCTAATCGATCTTTTAGCACCTGGAAGGTCTCTGTCGTTCCCGGCCCGAACCGCGTTGGAATAAAAATCATTCGTTCCTTTTGGAAACCGAGCTCTAAATCCCTCATGTGACTGAGTTGATTGAAAACCACCAGGGTTGAAATAATCAATCCAATTGAGATCAAGAACTGCACCACTACCAATCCTTTCCTGAGCACCGTTCCCTTTCCGGATGTTTTGAAGCTTCCCTTTAGAGTCTGGGTAGGACGAAATGATGATAAAACCAATGCCGGATAACTTCCTGAAAGGAGGCCCACAAATACAGTAATTCCCAAGAGCGCGAATCCGAGCATTGAATTACCTATCGGGTCAAAAGTCATCTCTTTACCTGTAAATGAATTCAGAATCGGCAATGCCAGCAACACGAGTCCGATAGATAACAACAGCGCCACAAAGGCCATAAAAATCGATTCACTCAAAAATTGAGATACCAAGTGTTTTCGATATGCACCGACTACTTTTCTGACACCAACTTCTTTGGCCCTGCTCACCGATCTCGCTGTTGCCAGGTTCATAAAATTGATACAGGCGATCACCAAAATAAACAGGCCCACGGAGGAGAAAATGTACACGTAGGATTCGTTGCCATTGGTTTCAAATTCAGCCCTATAGTTGGATTTGAGATGAATATCCTTCAGCGCTGTTAGGTAATATTCTTGACGATAACCAGAACCAGTCTCCTGACTCAATATATAGTTGGCTGAGATACGCTTGATCTTTTTTTCCAATGCAATAGGATCCGTACCAGGGGTAACTTTTAGATAGGTAAAGGCATTGAAACCCCACCAACTATTCGAAATGCGATTAGTCGCGCGGAGAGTTTCATAGGATATTAAAATACCAAACTTCAGATGGCTATTTGCAGGAATTGGGGCCAATATTCCCGAAACTCTGACTTGAGAATCCGAATTTGGAAATTTCAAGACTTCCCCCACCACATCTTTTCGACCATAGTACTTGATCGCGATTTCTTCTGTAATAACAGCCGTAAACGGGTCTTTTAATGCCAACTCGGGATCCCCTTCCAAAAGGGGAAAATCGAACATCTCAAAAATGTTAGAGTCAGCGTAAACTATGGTTTCATAGAATTTTTCGTTCGAATTGGCCTTCTCCACCACCACATTCGGTGTTCTTCTGAATCTCACTGAAGACTCAATCTCAGGATAGTCCTTGACGAAATACTGTGCTACAACTCCGGATGTACGGGCCCATTTTTCGGAACCTCCATCATTGGGTAGAAAGTACTCACAGGCCACTCTGTAGATATTATCTGCCTGGCTATGGTTGTGATCATAGGTGAGTTCATCCTGTACATAAAGGAATATTAACAATGAACATGTGATTCCAATCGTTAGTCCGAAAATGTTTAGAAAAGCATAGACCTTGTGCTTCAGCAAAGATCGGATTGCAATTTTTATGTAGTTCTTGACCATGGTGTTATAGTTTATCGACTCTAACCAAAGACTCAATACTCTTCAATTCGTTACAGTAACTTCGGAAAAACATAACCTTCTGTCAAAAACAATGCTTTGACTGGTGTGCTTTTATACAAAACTTAGATATTTGAAATCACATCAGATACAATTGAAATGAAGAATAACACTCAATTGTGTCGATTGAGAAAAAATAAATAGTTAAAAAATTTTAATATTTCGGAACTCGAAATACTTTTGTGTCGTTAAGTAGGCATTATGAAGTTCGAGGAGATGATTATGAGCACGAGTGAATCTCAGGTGAAACAGTTTACCGAAGCATTGGAAATGCTTTTAATGAAAATGCAAGAGGTAGACAGTACATGCATTGAGGCCACGAAGGACATTTCCAAACGAGAGTTTGGATTGGTGGTTCTACTTGGGAAGCATAAGTCTCTGATCATGTCTGAAATAGCTGAATTTATGAAAGTACCCATGAGTACTGCCACGGGCATTGTGGATAAACTAGTCACTAAAGGCTACCTGATGCGCTTTTACTCGGAAGAAGATAGACGAATCGTGAGAATTGGCCTGAGTAAGTACGGTGGTGAGTTGTTCGAATTATTGGAACAAACAATGGTAAAATTCGGGTATCATATCCTGGAAGGGTTTGAAGAAGCAGAGAAAGATGAATTCATCCGTCTCATGCAAAAGGCTACCAGAAACCTCGACTTCCAAATAAAAGCAGGCCAATTCGTCTGATATTTTTTTAACTATATATTTCGAATTTCGTAATATCCGAATTACATAATATACAACACTCGAAGAATACGATTCTCAAACAATCGAGATCCCAAAAGATAATCAACTACACAGATGAAAGATCAAATGCAGAATTTGAAAGAACGCTCCAGACAATTTGGACAGGTCTGGGGAGAAAAAGTGGTCAAGTATAAATGGCCGGTCCTGATTGGAACATTATTGCTTGCCATGGCCTTCGGTTCCGGAGGACAAATGGGCTTTAATAGTGACTATCATGTTTTCTTTAGCGAGGACAATCCTCAGCTTTTAGCCTATGATGGTCTACAGAATAAGTATACAAAGGATGACAATGTATTGATTGTCATCTCTCCCAAGGATGGAGATGTCTTCACCAGGGAAACACTAACGGCAGTGGAGGAACTAACAGCCAATTCATGGCAAACTCCTCATTCCAGCAGAGTGGATGCCATAACCAACTTTCAATACACAAGGGCTGTTGATGACGACCTTTATGTAGATGACCTTATTGCAGATGCGGCTAGCAAAAGTGATGAGGAGTTGGCAGAGCTTAGGGAAATCGCTACGACTGACCCAAGGTTGGTGAAGCGCCTTGTTAATGAAGATGCTTCGGTTACGGCCGTCAATGTCACGGTCCGGCTCCCCACACAAGATAATGGTGAGAGTGCGGAAGTGGCGGCTTACGTCCGTGAAATGGTGGCCAATCTTGAGGCAAAATATCCGAACCTGGAGACCAGGCTTTCAGGGATGGTGATGATGAACAGTGCCTTTTTTGAAGCAGCCAATGGCGACTTTATGACCCTGACCCCTTTGATGTTCTTAATTGTAATCATTACAATTTTTCTTACCACCAGAACGCTGTCGGGTACCTTTTCAACGCTATTGGTCATTGTGCTTTCTATCATGACTGCAATGGGTTTTGGGGCCTATATGGGCATCGGGTTGACTCCCCCATCTGGAGCCTTTATCAATATAATTCTGACACTGGCGGTTGCAGATAGTATTCACGTACTCATTACCGTCATTCAACAGATGAAGAAGGGGATGGGTAAACGCGAGGCAATTATCGAATCGCTCCGATTGAATTTTATGCCTGTATTCATCACCAGTATCACAACTGTGATAGGATTCCTATCCATGAATTTCTCGGACTCACCTCCGTTCAGAGACTTAGGCAATCTCACCTCTGTGGGAATGATGGCAGCTTTCCTTTACTCCACACTGACTCTGCCTGCATTACTGGCAATCTTACCGGTAAAAGTCAAGGCCAGGGTGCCTAAAGAAGGTAAAAGTCCTTTCCTGGAAAGATTAGCTGAGTTTGTCATCAGTAGAAAAAGGCCCGTGATTATAGCTACATCGCTATTCATCCTGATTAGCTCAGTATTGGTATTCAAAAATGAATTGAATGATGAGTTCATCAAATACTTCAGCAAGAGTGTGCCATTCAGAGCAGATACTGACTATATCTCTGACAATCTCACAGGTATCTATACCGTGGAATTCTCTGTCGGAGCATCTGAAGAAGGGGGAATCAACGATCCTGCCTACCTCAATAAGTTAAAGGAATTTGAAGATTGGCTCTATTCCAAAGAAGAGGTGGTGCATGTAAACGCATTCACTGAAGTAATGGAGCAAGTCAATAAATCGATGCATGGGGATGATTTGTCCTACTATCGAATGCCTGATAACAGAGAAGAGGCAGCACAATACCTGCTGCTTTATGAAATGTCATTACCATTTGGTTTGGACCTCAACAACCAGGTGAATGTTGATAAATCGGAAACCAGGGTCATTGTGACCATTGAAAACATACCTACCCAGAGCATGCTCGCATTTAGCGAAGAAGCATCTAACTGGCTGAATGAAAATGCTCCTGAATACATGCAAGCCGAAGGAGTGAGTAGCACGATGATGTTTGCACATCTTTCCGAAAGGCAGATCATGAGCATGATCAGAGGAACGGCCATCGCTTTGCTACTGATATCGCTTGTGCTGGGCTTTGCCATTCGGAGTGGGAAATTCGGATTGATCAGTTTGATCCCGAATATCACTCCTGTGATCGCAGGCCTCGGCATGTGGGCATTGCTCTATGGCTACGTCAACACAGGAATATCCATTGTATTCGGGATGACACTAGGAATTATAGTGGACGACACCGTTCACTTCCTATCAAAGTATTTAAGAGCAAGAAGAGAGTTAGGTAAATCACCGGAAGATGCCGTTCGATACGCCTTCTCTACAGTAGGACAGGCACTGTTGGTTACAAGTTTTGTGTTGGTGGCCGGGTTCCTGGTACTCGCCCAATCCAATTTCGGCCTCAATTCAGACATGGCTAAGATCACCGTGATCATCATTGCCTTTGCTTTGATCCTGGATTTCCTAATGCTTCCGGCACTTCTGATGCTCTCTCCGACAAAACGAGCTCAGGACGTGAAGGAGAAAAAATCACAAGTTCAACAAAAATTACAACCTGCTCCGGCAGTATAAATCGAAATATTACAATGAGACGCACAATTTTAACATTAATAGGAGTAGCTGTAGCAGGATTCGCCATGGCTCAATCTCCCGAGGAAAAAGGCCTGGAAATTGCCAAGGCCGCAGACAAATATGATGAAGGCTTTGGTAGCTCTTCCACTAAATTGACCATGATCCTTACTAACAAACAAGGACAAGAAAGTACTCGATACATGAGTAACCAGACGCTGGAACTCACTACGGATGGAGACAAATCGCTAATTGTTTTCAATAGTCCAAGGGATGTAAAGGGAACAGCAACACTGACTTATACCCACAAAGAAGGTTCTGACGACCAATGGTTGTATTTGCCTGCTGTGAAAAGAGTAAAACGAATTTCTTCTGACAACAAGTCCGGACCATTCATGGGTAGCGAATTCGCCTATGAGGACCTCTCTTCGCAGGAAGTAGAGAAATACACCTATAAGTTCATTAAAGAAGAAGCGATAAATGGGGTAGATACCTACGTAATAGAAAGAGACCCAGTAGATCCCAAGTCGGGCTATGCAAGGCAATTGGTATGGTATAACAAAGAGAATTACAGACTTGAAAAAATGGAATTCTATGACCGTAAAAATGCCTTGCTTAAAACTCTGGAGTACAGCAACTACAATGTGTACAAGGAGAAACATTGGAGAGCAGGTGAGATGAATATGGTAAATCACCAAACCGGCAAAAAGACAAAACTGATTTTTGAAGACTATGACTTTGGTCTCGATTTGACAGCGGACGATTTCTCTCAGAATAGTCTTCGGAGAGCAAGCAGATAGTGAAGTTGGATAGTTCAAATAAAGTCATGATTCCTAAATCAAACCCGAACTGGTGGAGAAGCATTTTCTCCATCAGTTTACTTTTCCTACTGGGATTTTCAGGCATTGCTCAAAATAGCAATGGCACTTATACCGAATTCTCAGGATATATCGGGTTCGACTACCGTCAGTTCTTCAATGATGGTTTATACACCGGTCAAAAGACATCGTATCCATCTTTTGTGGTTCAACCGGAATTTCTTCACGAATGGAATAATGGTGATGACCGATTGAAGTTCATCGGTTTTGGGCGATTTGACAGGGACAGCAGACGAACCCATTTTGATGTAAGAGAACTCTACTACCAAAAAGTTAAAGGCAATTGGGAACTGAGTATTGGCTTGAAGAAGATTTTTTGGGGAGTGACAGAGTCAGTTCATTTGGTGGATATTATCAATCAGACTGACTTCGTGGAGAGTTTCGATGGAGAAGAAAAACTTGGTCAGCCAATGGTCCAATTTTCTTATACCACCGGAATAGGAACGTTTGACCTTTTCTACCTCCCCTATTTCAGGAAGAGGGTTTTTCCGGGATCAAGAGGTCGACTCAGAACGCCATTCATAATCGGTGAGAGTGATGTTGCCTTTGAATCTCAGGCTGAAGAAACGAGGCCCAGTTTTGGGGCACGTTGGTCTACCTATACCGGGCCTTTCGATATTGGATTGTCTTATTTTAGCGGTACCGGTCGGGAGCCTTTTTTCAGAACTGTCAACAACGGGGATTTTCAGCTTTTTTATGGCGTGATCGATCAGGTCGGTTTGGACGTTCAGGCCACAACGGGCCCAATGTTATGGAAAGTCGAAACCATTGTTAGAAAAAGTGACTTTCAAGACATGTGGGCTATTGCAGCAGGGTTTGAGTACTCTTTTTACAACATTGCGGAATCAGGTTTGGACATCGGAGTAGTAGCAGAATACCTTCATGATGACAGAGGGCTGTTATCCTTTAGCAGCTTGGATAATGATGTCTTTGCAGGCGCACGCTTTGCATTCAACGATACCCAAAGCACCGAGTTCTTGGTAGGTGGAATTTTCGACCTGGAAAAGAGCACCACGCTCTGGAGCATAGAAGGAAGTAGAAGATTTGGTAATTCCTGGAAAGGAGAAATAGAAATGAGGTTGTTTGACAATGTCGACCCGCGGGAGTTCCTGAACTTCGTGAGGGAAGATAGTTTTCTTCAGATCAGCCTTAACAAATACTTCTAGACTGCTTGTTAGGAGTGAATTGGTTAAAAAAATGCCTGCTCAATGAGCAGGCATTTTGAATTTCTATTGTGATTAATAATTATCCATTCATCGATATCAGGAACTCCTCGTTGTTCTGCGTTCCTTTCATTTTCTGAAGTAATAGCTCCATTGCTTCTTGCGAATTCATGTCTGCCATAAACTTTCTCAGAATCCAGATACGCTGCAACTCTTCTTTGCTCATCAAGAGATCTTCTCTTCGAGTACCAGATGCAATAACATCGATCGCAGGATAAACACGCTTGTTGGAAAGCTTTCTGTCCAACTGCAATTCCATGTTACCTGTACCTTTGAATTCTTCGAAGATCACTTCATCCATCTTAGAACCCGTTTCGATCAATGCGGTAGCAATAATAGACAGAGAACCTCCATTTTCCACATTTCTCGCTGCACCAAAGAATCGCTTCGGCTTATGAAGTGCATTGGCGTCCACACCACCAGAAAGAATCTTTCCTGAGGAAGGGACCACTGTATTGTATGCTCTTGCCAAACGTGTGATAGAGTCTAGAAGGATCACAACATCATGACCGCATTCCACCATTCTCTTCGCTTTTTCCAGAACAATATTCGAAACCTTTACATGACGATCCGCCTGCTCATCGAATGTTGAAGAAACTACTTCGGCCTTTACACTTCTGGCCATGTCGGTAACCTCTTCAGGACGTTCATCAATCAGAAGGATGATCAAGTAACATTCAGGATGGTTTTCGGCAATTGCATTGGCAATCTCCTTCAACAGTACCGTTTTACCAGTCTTTGGCTGGGCCACAATCATACCACGCTGCCCTTTACCGATAGGGGCGAACATATCGAGGATTCTGGTGGAGTACCTTGTCGGCTTTGAGCTCAGTTTGATTTGCTCCTCAGGAAACAGAGGTGTCAAGTATTCGAACGGTACCCGATCTCTTATTTCCTCAGTGGTTTTACCGTTTACTGATTCAACTCTTAAAAGTGCAAAGTACTTCTCGCCTTCTTTTGGAGGTCTGATCTGACCTTTTACCGTATCTCCTGTCTTCAAACCAAACAACTTGATCTGAGATGGAGAAACATAAATATCGTCCGGGCTAGCGAGGTAGTTATAATCCGAAGATCTAAGAAATCCATAGCCATCTTGCATGATTTCCAATACCCCCTCACTTTCAATCAACCCATCAAAATCTTTGATATTTTGGTTGAACTGCGGTTTTTGTCTTTTTTCTCTGCGATCATCTCGTCTGTCGTCACGATCACGTTTTGGCTTATCTCCGGATTTTTCACCGTTGTCGCCATTAGAAGGTTTCTCCTCAGCACCTGAATCATCTTTTGACTTGTCATCTTTCTTTGATTCAACATTTTCACGCTTAGGTCTTCTACCTGATTTCTTTGGCTTTTCTGCTTTTTCAGCGGTTTCTACAGTTTCAGCAACTGGTTCTTCCTGAGCTTCTTCTTCGCCTTTCTTTTTAGGCAATTCGCTTTCAGGCGTCACGGCTTGCTGATCGAGGATTTTGTAGATCAGATCCTGTTTGGAGAGCTTCTTGTAATTTTTTACGCCCAACGCCTCGGCTAGCTCTTTCAATTCAGAAAGAAGTCTAACCTTCAATTCTTCAATAGTATACATGTATCAATTATAAATGGGGATTTCCCAGTGAAAGGGATTTAAATAAAACTGTGATTTAAATAGTTAGATTTTACTGTGAGATGACTTAGAAATTGAAATCCGTCATCTAAGGACTTTGCAAGTATATGCTATCCCTGTAAACTTATCAAGCAAATCAACGCAAATTTCGCCTTTTGGGTTGCTCTCTGCTCAATTTCATAGCATCTTTTCGTTGATTTTGGTTTACTTTGCGGGTCATATTTAAAATGGTCTATGCTTCAAGTCAATTATATCACAGAAAACAGGGAAAAGGTAGTCGAAGGTCTGAAGAAAAGGAACATTTCCAATGTTGAAGATATTCTCGATGAGGTGATCCAATTGGATAGCAAAAGAAAGTCGACACAACAAGTGTTAGATAAGAATTTGGCCGAAGCAAATTCCATTGCCAAGCAGATTGGAACTTTGATGAAGGAAGGAAAGCGAGATGAAGCGGAACAGGTTAAGGTTAGAACTGCTGAACTCAAAGCTACCAACAAAGGACTTTCAGAAGAGCTCGAGGTTACCAAACAAGCCTTACAACAAGCACTCTACAATATTCCGAATGTTCCTAATGAATCCGTTCCAGCCGGAAATACAGATGAGGACAATGAAGAAGTGAGCAAGCATGGCGTTGTTCCCGATTTGGCCGATGGAGCCAAAGCGCATTGGGACCTCATCAAGGAACATGATATCATTGACTTTGATCTGGGTATCAAAATAACCGGAGCAGGTTTTCCTGTTTATAAAGGAAAGGGAGCCCGATTGCAAAGAGCATTAGTGAATTTCTTCCTCGATGAGGCCATAAAAGCAGGATACTCAGAGGTGCAGCCTCCAATTGTGGTAAACGAAGCATCGGGCTATGGTACAGGCCAATTGCCCGACAAAGAAGGCCAGATGTATCATATTGGTAATGAAAATCTCTATTTGATCCCGACAGCAGAGGTACCAATTACCAATCTTTATCGCGATGTAATCGTTACAACCGAAAATCTCCCAATCAAAAATGTTGGATTCACGCCTTGTTTCAGAAGGGAGGCGGGAAGTTGGGGTTCCCATGTCAGAGGTCTCAACCGACTACACCAGTTTGATAAAGTGGAGGTCGTGCAGGTTCGGAAACCTGAAGAATCATATGACGCCTTAGACGAAATGTGCAATCATGTTTCTAGGTTGCTACAAAAGCTTGAATTACCGTATCGAATATTGAGATTATGTGGAGGCGATTTGGGTTTCACATCTGCCCTGACCTTTGATTTTGAAGTATATTCGGCTGCTCAAAAGAAATGGTTGGAGGTTAGTTCAGTGAGTAACTTTGAGACTTATCAGGCTAATCGCTTGAAACTCCGTTACAAAAACGAGGACAAAAAGACCGAGCTCCTTCACACATTAAATGGCAGTGCCTTGGCGTTACCCAGGATAATGGCCGCTATCCTTGAAAACAATCAGGACGAACAAGGCATTACAATTCCTGAAGTACTGCGATCATATACGGGCTTTGATCGAATATAGGGTGAAGCTGCCGTAAGGCTGTTTCCGGAAATAGGGGGATAATTTGAAAAAGCGAAACTGCATTTCCTGGACCCTTTATGCGACAATCGCATTGCTTTTGTTTGCACCCTCCACCTTTGCTCAAAACCAATTCAAAGTAGAATCTCCGCCTGAATATTGCTATGACCCTGCTCAACCGTTGCCTTTGTCTGACTTTGTCACCCTAGCGAGTGATGACAACATTGTTCTCGATGGTCTTCAAATTGTCGTTTCGAACAACTATGACCCGGACATGGATAGCCTTAGATTCGAAACGATTGATGAAATCAATGATTGGAATTATAATCACAATCTTGGGATACTCAACCTGCAAGGTGAAGCTACTATGGCCATCTACAAGCAAGCCTTGAGCCAGATCTTTTTCGTGACCACATCAAGATTGAGACCGGCAGCCGTTAAAGAGATTACCGTCTCACTGTCCAATGCCGATTACTACCCCCTGACCGGTCACTTTTACCAGTTTTTCTCAGATCCCGGTGTGCCATGGAACAATGCCAGGACACTTGCCGAAAGCAAAAGTCTGTTCGGACTTCAAGGTTATCTAACTACCATTACGACCACCGGTGAAAATCAATTTATCCTTGATCGTGTCTCAGGCACCGCATGGATTGGAGCCTCAGACGCTGCGAATGATGGTGACTGGCGATGGGTTTCAGGGCCTGAAGCACTAGAGAACAATGGAACAGGGCTCCGCTTAAACGATGGCTTTAGAAATTGGGAAAATGGTGAACCCAATGACTGTTGTTCTAATCAAACCCATGAAGAAGATTATGCACATATGATGGATTGGTCATCACCGCCCGGGAAGTGGAACGATCTTCCCAATGAGGGAGGATCAGGCCAATATGCCGCCACTGGCTATATTGTGGAATACGGAGGAAGAGCAGATGATCCAAACGTAGTTGTGGATATCATAACTACCACCCTGCTCGACCCTGCTCAATCCACTGAAATTACAGGGCCAATTTCGGTTTGTCCCAATGTTGAAAACATCGAATATGCAGTAGATCAATTGGAGGGATACAGTTATCTCTGGTCAGTTGAAGGTGGAGTGATCGCTTCTGGTCAGGGAACCGCAAGTATCTCTGTGAATTGGGGAGTTACTAATCCTCTCTCAAGGGTTCGGGTAGAACTTAATTCTGGCATTATTTGTACAGATGTCCTGGAACTTCCTGTGATCATTAATGCTCAATTAATGCCCACATTGCCAATGGGCCCGGATGTGATTTGCTTTGACCAACTCCCGAATGTTCAGACTTACTCTACCTCCAATTCGAATGGCTCCACCTACGATTGGCACATCACAAATGGTCAAATACTAAATGGAAATGGTACAAATATCGTTGAAGTACTTTGGGACGGACCAGGAACGGGAGAGTTGTATTTCATTGAGTCCACTACGACCTCCACCGATATCTGTGATGGTACCAGCCCGACCTTACTGGTCGATCTTCGAGAGGAAATCACCTATGATGTAGTGATTACTAATGTCAGTTGCTTTGGAGGAAGTGATGGAGTCATTGAGATAATCAATATCTCGGGCAAAGAGCCCTATAATGTCTCCTGGTTCTCAAGAGGTCTTGGTGTGGTAAATGGCAACAGTCTTTCCGGTTTGCCGATTGGAAGCTACGTGGTTACGGTCGATGCTGACGGATGTTCGGTAATGCAGACGATCACAATTGCGCAGCCCGAAGAACTACAGGGAACCGTCCAAACCATTGATGCGCTTTGTTTTGGGGAGGCATCTGGAATTGCCAATGCGGCAATTACCGGAGGAACCGGTGCCTATACCTATCGCTGGAATGGAGGAAACCCGACTGTTCAGTCCACAGTTAACAATTTACCCGCTGGTAACCATTCAGTTGTGGTCACAGATGAAAATGATTGTTCACTGGAGTTGGAGTTTACTGTTGGGGAGCCACCCTTATTGGTCATTGATGAGGTCATTTCTACGCTGGTTACCTGCCCGGAAGGTTCTGACGGTACACTCGAGGCACTGGTCAGTGGTGGAACGACACCTTATACTTTCTCCTGGGAATCGTCCACCTCAATTGATGCTTTGGCCACTGGTTTCGCCAAAGGAACTTATGAAGTGACAGTAACCGATGCGAATGGCTGTATCGCGACCAACTCACAAGAGGTGGAGGAAGCCACGCCCAAAATCTTATTTCCTACTGCCTTCAGCCCAAATGGCGATGGAATGAATGATACTTTTGGTCCTTCTACGTTTTGCCCATTTCAATTCACCATGACGGTATATGATCGATGGGGCTTACCGATATTTCACACCAACGACACTGCGGAGCAATGGGACGGTACTATCGATGGAAGTCCGGCACCAATGGGTAATTATACATATGCTGCCGCCTGGGTGATCGTGGTAAATGACGTGACCATTTCTGATGAAAAGCGTGATGGCTTTCGGCTGATTCGTTAAATTCACCCGATAACCCATTCATTATGATCATTCGTAAAGGAACCATTTCTGACTTACAAGCTGCTTTCGATTTAATAATGGAATTGGCCATCTATGAAAAAGGCGAAGACCAAGTCAAAAATTCAGTGGAAGAGATGCAAGTAGACGGTTTTGGACCGAATTCAGTCTTTGAATACTTTGTCTGCGAGAGAGAGGATGATATCATCGGAATCGCCATTTACTATTTTAGGTACTCCACTTGGAAAGGCCGCACGCTTTACCTTGAAGACCTGGTTGTTAGGGAATCAGAACGTGGTTATGGCGCAGGCAAAAAGCTCTTCGATGCAATCGTGAAAGAGGCCAAAGCAACCAATTGCAAGCAGGTAACCTGGCAAGTGCTCGACTGGAATGAGCCGGCCATTCGCTTTTACAAAAGACTCAATGCCCATTTAGATGGAGAATGGATCAATTGCCGATTGGACGAGGATCAGATTAGGAATTACTCCACCGACTGAAGCAACGTTCTAAAGGCGATAAACTTGTTGATGAATTTTTTGTGATGTTCGCGCTGTAATTTCTCAGCAAAGTTCTGCTGATATACCTCCAGATTTTCCATACTTTTTGCAAAGTACTGAATAGAGAAAGAAGAAGATCTCGGATCATCATGATCAAGTACCTGGTAGAACTTGTGATCAACAAACTGGCCGGTTGCAATTACATCCGGAATATGCACCTCACTCATCCAGGCCTTCCACTCATCTTCAATATTCTTATCTACCGCAACGGTTACATTATAAAGTATCATCGCAAAAAAGTTTCTTAACGCTAGACTATGAATATAGAAAACATTTTTTTTGAAGGTCGGTTCTATTCCTTCGATGGTCAACAAAATACTCTCTTCTCCACACATCAATGAACGGAATGCATTCTTCCTGCTTCTGGCCATGCATACTGCCGGAGTGATCGGGTTGAGTATACCTTCGAGCAGGGAATTATTTCAAACACTGACCCCTTTCAATCTCCTGGCTTCTGCTGCTATTGTTCTGCACTTTCAAAAGGATAAAACCAGCTCTTATTTTGTGTTTATCGGTGTTGCTGCCCTAGTAGGCTATGCCGTTGAAGTGATCGGGGTAAGTACAGGACAACTATTTGGTAATTACCAATACGGTGAGACCTTGGGTATTCAAGTGTTGGATGTTCCTTTGGTGATTGGTGTCAACTGGGTCTTATTGGTGTATCTCTCAGGTTGTTTCGCCAGTTATTTCTCCAAGAGTGTGGTAGTGCGTGCATTGCTAGGAGCTGCCGTTATGACCATGCTTGACGTACTTATTGAACCGGTAGCAGTACAATTTGACTTTTGGCAGTGGGAATTTGGTGAAATCCCTATGCAGAATTACTTGGCGTGGTTTATTGTCGCGTTTATTTTACATTTATTTTTTCAAAAGCTGGGCTTTCAGAAAAACAATTTGGTGGCAGTACGGCTTTTATACATACAGGCCCTGTTTTTTGGAGCCTTGAATTTATTTTAGACTTTTTTTGAACAATATCTACCACATATAGTTATGACGCTGAAATTCACCACAGGCCTTTTATGGTTAATTGTTGGATTTGGGTTGATGGAGGCCTTTTCGTGGTGGATTCACAAGTATATCATGCATGGTATTTTGTGGAAAATTCATAAGACACATCACCAGCATGGTAAAGGTTTTTTTGAACTGAATGACCTGTTTACTCTACTCTTCGGAGGCGCAGCCGTAGTGTTGATCTTCCTGGGAGTAGATGAATTGGACTATCGGTTCTGGATTGGTACTGGAATCAGTGTTTATGGAATGTTATATTTCTTTTTGCACGATGTATTGATCCACAAACGGTTAAAATGGTTTGGGCGTCCTAAATCAAAATATTTGAAGGCAATAGCCAAGGCACACCGGGACCATCATAAAACAAAGGAAAAAAATCATGCAGTGTCCTTCGGACTATTTGTTGTACCGAGGAGATACTTTAAAGAAGAAAGAGAATAGCAGTGGCGAGGTATTTAATTAAGGATCTGGAACATCTATCAGGCATCAAGGCCCATACACTTCGTATTTGGGAGCAACGGTATAACCTGATGAATCCTAAAAGGACGGATACGAATATCCGTTACTATGATCAGGATGATCTGAAGTTAGTGCTGAATGTTGCCCTATTAAAGGACAACGGATTCAAGATCTCCAAGATAGCCGAGATGTCCAGGGGCGAAATGACCCAAAAGGTCCAGGGACTTTCGGATAATACGGACAATCATGGCGACTTGATCTACGCATTGACACTCGCTATGATCGATCTGGATGAGCTACGGTTCGAAAAAGTCATTTCTTCAGCCACATTGAAGCTTGGCTTTGAGCGAATGATGATCAATGTGATCTATCCATTCCTCAACAAAATCGGGATCATGTGGCAGACCGATTCCATTAATCCGGCCCAGGAACACTTTATGTCGAACCTGATTCGTCAAAAGCTATTGGTGGCCATTGATGGTTTGTTCCCAGCCACCGATGAGGATCCAAAAAAATACTTGCTTTTCCTTCCCGAGCATGAACTCCATGAAATCAGTTTGCTTTTTGCCAGTTATTTAATCAAAGCGAGGAATAGCAAGGTGATCTATTTGGGTCAGAGCATGCCTATGCACGATCTGAAGATTGCCTGCAAGGTGCATGAACCGGATTATCTCCTGACTATCATTACCACGAAAATGTCGGGTATATCGGCCGAAAATTATCTGATCCAATTGGCCAATAAATTCACCAATGTGGAAATTCTGGCTGCCGGAACCCAGGTTGTGGGTCAGGACCTCGAGCTACCGGAAAAAGTACATACGGTAGCCAATATTCACCACCTTATCGAATTTGTCGATGACCATAGCGAGCCTGTGCGTTCTTAATTTCTGTTTATCCAAAACTTTATCGTATTAAACAAAAGGTCTAAGATTCAAATCTTAGTGAAACCTTTTTTTAATGATCTACGTATGCATTTTTGGAGCTTAGGACAAAGACTTAAGATTTTTGTTTAACGTTTTTTTATAAAAATTAAACAAAATTTCTTGGAGTTACGTTTAACGAATTGTAATATTGTTTAAACAAAATTGACCTAGAAGCTATGACCACTCTTGAATTCAGCTACTCTCTCGGCCAAATGTCCACCTCTCTGAAGCCATTTGCATTGAAACTTACTAAAGACAATGAGGAAGCAAATGACCTTTTACAAGAGACATTATTAAAAGCATATAAGAATCGCGAGAAATTCGCGGATGGTACGAATCTAAAGGCATGGCTCTATACCATCATGAAGAATACCTTCATCACCAACTACCAAAGAATGGCGAGAAGAGGAACCTTCATCGATACTACCGAAAACTTACACTTCATCAATTCAACTGATTCCAGAATTGAGAATCGTGCCTATGGCGATTTTGCCTTGAAAGACATCAATACCTCCATTGAGAAATTGGACAGTGTTTATAAAACACCTTTCATGATGTACTTCAGAGGCTTCAAGTATCATGAAATCGCGGAGCGCCTCGAAATTCCTATTGGAACTGTTAAAAACAGAATCCATATTGCCAGAAAGCAATTGAAAGACATGCTCAGAACATATCGAGCGTAGTCTGGTTAGTTAAACATGGCTAAAAATACCGTCCTGGTGATCGGCTCAGGGTTTGCCGGCCTATCGGCTGCCACTTCCCTCGCTGACAAAGGATATCAAGTAAAAATTTTAGAGAAAAATCCCACGATTGGTGGACGTGCCCGGAAGTTTTCTGCTTCGGGCTTTTCGTTTGACATGGGCCCCAGTTGGTATTGGATGCCTGATGTCTTTGAAAACTACTTTCAAAAGTTCGGCAAGAACGTAAGCGACTACTACGAACTGGAACGACTCGACCCCTCCTACAAGGTGGTTTATTCCAAAGATGACCATGCAGATATTCCCGCAAATATGGGCGAACTGGAATCGCTCTTCGACTCTATCGAACCCGGCTCAGGGATTCAACTCCGAAAATTTCTTAAACAAGCTGCTTATAAATATCAAGTCGGTATTAATGACCTCGTATATAAACCCGGGCGCTCGTTGACAGAATTTGCCAGTCCAAAACTACTCATTGATGTGATTCGGATGGATGTCTTTCAGTCCATGGCCAAACATGTTCGCAAATTCTTCAAACACGAAAAGCTGATTCAGTTGATGGAGTTCCCGGTGCTCTTCTTGGGAGCTCTTCCGGAAAATACACCTGCGCTCTATAGTTTGATGAACTATGCCGACATGTCTTTAGGTACCTGGTATCCTAAGGGAGGTATGCACAAAATTGTAGAAGGGATGGCCAGGCTCGCTCAGGAAAAAGGCGTGGAGATACTCACCGACCATGAAGTCAAATGCATGTCGACACAAGGACGAAATATTACGGCCTTGGAAACGGATAAAGGCTCCTACAAAGGGGATATCATTGTGGCAGGTGCCGACTATCATCACATCGAAAGTACACTACTGGCCAAGAAGGGAAGGAATTACTCTGAAAAGTATTGGGATAAACGGGTGATGGCTCCTTCTTCCTTGATTTATTACCTGGGCATCAACAAGCGTTTGAAGGGATTGGAACATCATAATCTTTTCTTTGATACCGATTTTGCTCCCCATGCCCATAATATCTACACGGATCAAAAATGGCCGGAGAACCCGCTATTCTATGTTTCTATGACCTCCAAAACCGACCCTACCGTGGCCCCCGAAGGGTGTGAAAATGTTTTCATTTTAATACCGGTTGCCCCGGGACTAGAGGATACCGAAGAAATACGAGCGCACTACTTCGACCTGGTAATGGATCGAATGGAACAACTAACCGGGCAAGCCATTAAGGAGCATATTATCTATAAACGTTCCTATGCGCATAAAGACTTTATCAATGATTATCATGCGTTTAAGGGCAATGCCTATGGTCTCGCCAATACGCTCAAACAAACGGCCATTTTAAAGCCAAGCCTCAAAAACAAACATTTTAAAAACCTATACTACACCGGTCAATTGACCGTTCCGGGGCCGGGTGTTCCTCCCAGTCTGATCTCCGGACAGGTGGTGGCTCGTGAGGTCGCCAAAGACTTCGGTTAAACCTCTGTGCCATTAATTAGTTACTTTTAAATGATGGAATTATTCGACCAGACGACTTTTGAATGCAGCAAGCTGATCACGGAGCGCTACAGCACTTCGTTCACCCTTGGCATCAAGACCCTGGATAAGAAATTCCACTACCCGATCTATGCCATCTATGGCTTCGTCCGCTATGCAGATGAGATCGTGGATACCTTTCATGATCATGACAAGGAAGCGCTCCTTAAGAAGTTTAAAGAGAACACCTTTGAGGCCATTGAAAAAGGTATTAGTCTGAATCCTGTGTTGCATGCCTTTCAGACAGTCGTCAATCAATTCCAGATTGACCATGAACTGATCAATGCCTTTCTCTACAGCATGGAGCTTGACCTATCGGAGAACAGCTATACCGAAGCAGGGTATGACGAATACATTTATGGCTCGGCCGAGGTGGTTGGTCTGATGTGTCTGAAGATCTTTTGTGAAGGTGATGAAGCAGAATACCAACGACTACTCCCTGCAGCTAAGAAGTTGGGCTCAGCCTTCCAGAAAGTGAACTTTATTCGTGATATCAAAAGCGACTATGAAGATCGGGGCCGGGTCTATTTCCCCGGAGTTGACTTCAACGACTTTACCAAAACTGCCAAACAGCAAATCGAAGAGGATATTCAGAAGGACTTTGATGAAGCCTATGAGGGCATCAAGCAATTGCCGGCCGGTGCCAAGCTGGGTGTTTACCTGGCTTATAAATACTACCTGAAGCTATTCCGTAAGATTAAGAACTGCCCCGCTTCAAAGATCAAGGAGAAGCGGATTCGCATTCCTGATACCCGTAAGTTTGGCATCCTGCTCAACACCTACTTCCGCCATCGGTTGAATTACTTATAGTCGCATGTCATTCCGATCCCGAGTATTCGGGAGAAGGAATCCCCTTGAAACTATACGAGATTCTTCGCTCTGCTCAGAATGACGTTCTGAAGATAAATTTTGATAAAAAAAGTTCACCATGATACAATCAGTCGAACAACTTTCCTCCTTTTCAGTTCTTAGAATATGTTTAACCTCTCGGTGGAAATCGATCAAGGGTCAGGCTTCTGTTTTGGAGTGGTCTATGCCATCGAAATGGCGGAAGACATTCTGAAACAGGATGGACATCTCTATTGCCTGGGTGACATCGTGCACAACGATGAAGAAGTAGCCCGACTGGAGGCCATGGGACTTGAGATTATCGATCACCAGCAATTGGCCACAACCTATAATGCCAAGGTGCTTATCCGCGCCCATGGCGAACCCCCTTCAACCTATGAATTGGCGCTTAACAATAACCTGGAACTGATCGATGCCTCTTGTCCGGTGGTGCTTAAACTGCAAAACCGAATCAAAAACTCTTACGACCGGGAAGAGGAGATCTATATCTATGGTAAGCATGGCCATGCCGAAGTGGTGGGACTGCTAGGACAAACCAGCAATAATGCAGTGGTCTTTCAGGACCTCGAGGAACTGGACCTGGAAACCATGCCTCGGAACATCACCCTCTACAGTCAGACCACCAAAAGCACCGACAAGTTTTACGAGATCAATGAAGTGCTCCGGGCCAATGGCATCACCGTAAACGCCCATGATACCATTTGCCGACAGGTCGCTAATCGCGACAAAGAGCTGCGTTACTTCGCCATGAACTTCGACCGCATCATCTTTGTGAGCGGAACCAAGTCTTCCAATGGCAAGGTACTTTACAAAGTCTGCAAAGATCAGAATCCGAATACCCATTTCGTTTCTTCGATTGCCGATGTAAAGGCCGAATGGTTTGGCAAGAACGAACGAGTAGGGATTTGCGGGGCCACCTCCACCCCTATGTGGCTAATGGAAGACATCAAAGGCCACCTCCAAAAGTTATAGTTCTCTGTTCAGCTTCCAAGGGTGGGGATCGAACGTCAGCGTGAGCATTGGCCGCAAAGAATGGGATTAGTGAAAATGCCTCACCAATGGTTTTGACGCCTGCCTGCGCGAAGCCGCTTCGGCAAAGGCAGGTTCGCGTCCTTTCTTTGTTACTTTCTTTGGACGAGCAAAGAAAGTAGAAGATAGAGTAGATTTGTGTTTAACTAAATGTATGTCAGTAATTTAATAAAATGCTTCACTTTATTTTACCTCATAAGTTCATTCGTTTACTTTGTTTATGCGCTTGAAACAACATCTTGGCGTGATTATCGGAATTAGTATTATCCTGCTTTGGGCAGCAGTGCTTACTTATGGACTATCCATCACTATCGATTATTCTTCTCCCCTGCTCTATGTGTTGATCCTGGTACAGATGCATCTCTATACCGGGCTCTTTATCACGGCTCATGACGCCATGCACGGCACAGTGTCTCAAAACAAGACAGTCAATAAATCCATTGGAGTCTTGTCCGCTTTACTATTCTCTTACAACTTCTACGGGCGACTCTTCCCCAAGCATCACGAGCATCACCGCTTTGTAGCCACGGACCAGGACCCGGATTACCACAAAGGACGCACCGGGTTTATCCCCTGGTACCTCTCTTTCCTCGGTCAGTATATCACCTGGCAGCAGATCCTGTTAATGGCGATTACCTTTAACTTATTGAAACTGATTGTGCCCGTGGAAAACCTGATCTTGCTCTGGATGCTGCCTGCGGTGCTTTCTACGGTGCAGCTGTTCTATTTTGGGACGTTCCTCCCCCACCGAGGCTCCCATGCCCCGGATAATGTGCATCATTCCCGCACGCAGAAGAAGAACCATCTTTGGGCCTTTTTAAGCTGCTATTTCTTTGGCTATCACTATGAGCATCATGCCTCCCCCGGCACGCCTTGGTGGAAGCTATGGAAAATGAAGTCAAAGCCAACAACCCACTAACGTCACTCTGAGTGCCCTGAAAGGGTCGAAAGAGTCTCAGGCAACAACTAGGAGATTCTTTCGGTCACCAGCTTGCTACTCAATCCTGAGGTCATTTCGGACTGTCCACGAAATCAACGGGTCTATATACCCAAAGCATAATTAAGTAGTCATCCTGAACCATGTCCTGACGAAGGTCAGGATCTGTCAGGATCTCATTAATTTCAGTTATGAATTCTGGCTGCGTTTATATCATGTCAAATAAATCAAGCACAACAATCTATGTGGGAGTTACATCTAATCTCGAAGCCAGAGTTCTAGAACACAGAAACGGTGAAGGTTCGAAATTCACTTCAAAGTATAAGTGTTATGACCTGCTTTATTTCGAGTATTTCTCGGGCCATTGAAAGAGAAAGGCAACTCAAAAATTGGCATCGTGAATGGAAGCTTAATTTAATCAAGGAAGAAAACCCAGACCTTCTTAATTTGTCCGAATCTATAGGGTTAGATCCTGAAACAAGCCTGCCTGTCGGCAGACAGGTTCAGGATGACTTTAGAAACTAAAAGAGTATGTCATGCTGAAGCATGTCCTGATGCAGGTCAGGATCTTTCAGCATCTACTCATCCCTCCACGTCATTTCGAACCTGAATGATCAGGTGAGAAATCTCCTTAATGAGGCCTGGTATCTTGATCAAGTACCCCATGCATAGATTTTGACCAAGTGACACAATAAATCCAGCTTCTTGGAAAAGCAAATGGTTCTTCGATTTAATCTCTTGATATGCGTTCTCAGATTGAGGTGATAACGCTCAATCTTATTGATTCCTCTTCTTTTAATTTGATGTAAATGCTTAGGGATCAAGCTGCCATAGGCCTGAAGTCTATCAGTATAAATTGCCTTTGGGGATAAAGCTAAGAGCTTGTCTACCACTAGTTTGAGGTTGGCTTTTGTTCTGGCACCCACAACGACATCCACTACAGACCCTGTGGTTCTGGAAATAGCACTCACCACCCATCTGCGCTTGTTCTTATTCCCGACATAGGTACACAGTTCATCCAACTCATAAGTATCATCAGGTAGAAAGGTGTTGGGAGGTTTGATGGTTTTGCCTAATTCTCTAATCCATCTAAGCTGAGTATTCATTGAAATTCCGGTAATCGATTGAATACCTCTCAGACTATTTCCGACTTGTAAACACTTAATAAAGAGTAATCTGTTCTTTTGTTCACAGGCGGAATATGGATAACTGAGTTGTTGATAACGCCTACAGTTCTTACAATAATACTTTTGTTTCCCATTGGGTTGTTTTCCTGCTTTGATACAGGGGTTAGAGCAGCTTTGACAATTCATAGAAATAGCACCAGATAATTGGAAGCACTACTGAATATTGTTACCTATTTCTTAAAGATACCACTCCTTCAGGTGGCAAAGACTCAATATTCGAAGGAATTGGTCTGTCTTGAAAAATTTTACTCACACTCGGTTTGTCAATGGAGAACTTAACCCAATAACGACCTTTTGGAACAATACTGTTGTGTGTATGCCTTGTACTTCCTTCATACTCCACACCATTAACTTTGTAACTATATTTTATATTCCAGCCATTTGTAGTCAAGTACTTGTCCTTTGTATAACCGATGGTATACCTAGCTCCAGATGAGAAAGCATCCTTTCTCATTACGTTTTGACTGATTATATAAATTACAAAACTCGACAAGATAATTATGCTAATAATTACAAGAGGTCTGGATGGTTGATAGTTCTCTGGTAACATTTGACTAATTCCCTAATAGATTATTTGAAATGACACTGGCCGCGCCTGCTGAAGCACCAGTTTTATTCAAAATAAAGGACACTCCTAATATGTAAGCTTCCCTATTCATGACTTTAGAACCAGCTGTAAATCCAGCATTTTGTAAACTTTGCATCATTCTCCTTGAATTTGTCATTCCAGATTGTCCAAGAACTCCACCCCCCCTAAAGACACCATAAGCTCCAAGTGAAAATGCTACATTCGTTCCAACATTAGCTGCAGACTGACCATTAAATATAGTATTAATTCCACCGTTAGAACTTATATCGAATGAACTGGATATTGTGGAGTTCAAAAGAACATTTCTTAAAGAAGCGGTAGGGTTTAATGCTGATATTCCAACCGATGTTAGGTTAACATTCCCAAGCGCTGCACTAATGTTCCCTCCATTAGCAAGAGTATTTCCAATAACTTGGGAACTAAGATCAATAGTTGCACTAATTGCACCTACTGATGGAAGTGCTTTGACTAATGCTGGTGCAGCAACAGCTGCAACCATAGTTCCACCAATACCATATGCCACCAGTTGACCTATTGGTCTGATATAATCTCTACCATGTTGGATTGCTGCTCTATATCCATCAGTAGTAGAGCTCAGTGTTCTAGATTGACCAAAAATACCTCTAAGAGCTCCTGCTCCACCTTCAGTGTATGCTGAATATAAACCTCTACTTATTACATTATTTTGCAATGACAGATCATAGAGGAAGCTATGATAAGCACTCATGCTTCTGCCTATTGCCATTGGGTCTGGTCTGTCAGCTTCTATTGTATAATCATAAATCCCACTTCTTTCCCCTTCCCCATATATGTAGTTGTCACAATTACCAGTAGGGCAGTTGTCCCCCATTAAACCAGTGAAATCACTAAAGCTGATTGGGTTATTAAAACTAAAATTATATAGTGAGTCACTATTCAAAATTTCTGTTAAAGCATCAATCTGTAGAAATTTACCTATTTGAGGGTCGAAACTTCTATACAAGGTTTCATACCAGTCTATGTTAAGATCAGTATTAAACTCTGTTGAACTATTAGCTTTAAATGAATTAGGCTTACTTAAAGGCGCAGTACTAGAAAGTGCACTTATATTCATCCCAAAGGGATAATAATGATCTTCCTGCAGGATTTTGCCCTTGGTATGAGTAATCTCCAACTCATCAAAGTAGACCTCCATGTTATCGGTGCTCTCATTGGAGAGATAGATATACATAAAACCACCCCTTGGAATAGTTCTACTTAGTGAATAAACAGTTTTGGTATTCTGGGCAGCGGCTGTAACCCGGGTATAGGCAAAGTCAGTGGTTTCATCCACAATATTAAAATCCTGGTCAAAAAGAGTAGGGAAGAGTCTTCTTATTTTTTCGAAGGCCTTTTTTGGTTTTTGAAAAAATAGAGGCCGGCTAAAAACCGGCCTCTATCTTGTCTATTCTTATTGTTTTGGTATCACCAGATAATTGGAAGCACTACCCAATACCTATTTGATGTCCTACCTACCAATAGAATGATTTTGAGTTTCTGACAACCTTGTTTTGATCAAAAGGATATATCACAGTTATAATTTCCTCCCCATTCTTTTCATCTATCATCTCCGTAGACACCAAAACATTATTGCTAAAAGTCAAAATCTTGGAGATATTTCCTCGGTCATCCTTGAAATAAGTTGTACTATCTTTGACCTCATTTGTTAGGTATTCAACTGTTGAAGAAATGAGAAACAAACTACTATCATAATAATTTTTCTCAAGCTCGTTCAGTCTTTTGGTCTGATCGTTTTCTACCCGATATGTCCTTTTTTCTGTCAACAGAGTATCCTGATAGTCAAACTCTACAATTAATAAAGTCTCAGGGCTTGTGGACGAAAGTTCAGTTAATCGTCCTCGGTTATCAAATCTATTATTGAAATCGACTCTGGTAGTATCAGAACCTTTGATACTTGTCATTGAAATACCATTGCCCTGATTGTCATATTTTGTAAAAGTCTGATACAATATATTAGGCTGAAGCCAGAGAAACGAAGTGTCAACAAGATCATTTGTGTAACGATTGGTTTGAAACCCAGAATCATTTTCGAAAAATAAAGTGTCAATGGCTAGTTTTCCGAATTGGTCGAAATACTCCACCTTCGTGATTCTTTGATCCAATAGCCTATCTCCTTCGTAGCTTGATTCTGTCCAAACTTTCTTTCTTAAGACTCCGACATGACTCGTCTCAGATTCTTTTTCACATGAGCAAAGAACCATAAGCAAAAGTGATAGAGTGGTAACAAGTTTTTTGTGCTTCATACTAAAGTTGCAAGTTTTCCCTCAGCTGACTCAAGCCTGTAGCTCGTGCATACTTTGCTTAATTTACCATTTCTTAGGCCGCAAAAAAGGATGGCCTTCTTATTTTCTGGAAACTGGCCCTAGTTGGTTTTTAGAAAATAAAAAAGCTCCCCATCAATGATAGAGAGCTTTATGTTTTATTCTAGTGTTGTTTGATAATTGGAATCACTACCCATTATGGGAACTATCTATTCAAGGCAATCAACTTGTTTCCATAGGGCAAAGTCACTTTACCCTCCAATAAAAACGGATTACCCAAGCCGTGGTCCAAGGAGATAGTTTCGACTATTTCACCATCTTGTAAAGAGAAGAGTTTAAAGTTTGTAGTTCCGAAGAAAATCATATTGTCACTTACTAAAAATTCTGTAGAGGGAAAATATCCAGCATCAACACTCCATGAATCTGTTAATTCTTGCTTATCAAATGCCTTAATAACACCATGAGATGAGCTGAAAATCAAATTGTTGTTGTATACAACTGGATTTCTACGAATATCTACCTCAGACTTAGAACTCCTGATTAAGTGACCTGTTTCAAAACTGAGCCGCACTAACTGTGTTTCCTGTGACAACGTTTTCATAACTGCAACGTAAACTGAACTATCAGAAAGAACCAAGTTAGACTGTAATGAACGTTCAGTACTATAAGACCAACGCAGTTCTTCTTCTCGCAAATCATAACATAGAATTTGATCATTCAAATCTCCGACCAAAAGAAAATCATTTTTGATCACAGGCTGTGTAGTTGTTAATTGTTCTGTACTTGGTAGAAATACTGATATTGTAAACGAACTTAAGTCCAGTCTAGTAATCCCTTTGCCTCTTACAGAGATTATAACATCATCACCATAGATTAAAGGGTCAGTCTTTATTCTTCCTCCAAGGTTGAGCTTATTCAGTTGTTTTCCATCATAGTCAAACAATGACACATCCCCTGTGTTAAGCACAATCAACAAACCTCTATTGGTGAAGATAACTTTTCGAAGAAGAACATCTTCTAGCTCTATAGACCACAGAACTTCTCGAGTTTTAAAATCAACAGCATAAAGGTCATTTTCCCACGTACCATAATACAGTACATCTTCATGAAAAGTGATGGAATTTGAAACCCAATTGTGGTCATTCTCAAACAGAATTATAGCATCCTCCATCAACTGGTCACTTTTTGTCTGACAGCTAATTTGCTGCAAAACAATCAAGCTCACTATTATTATCTGAATTAATTTCTTCATCTCTTATATCTCTGAAAAGCAGCATCTCGCATTTTCGGATTCCTTCTTCCTCTTAGGATTTTGTAGTATTCTACCATATTAGTCATTCCATGATCAAAGCGATCCTGAGGATTAAGTAAATCTCCCTTAAAAGTTAAGTCCTTCATTCCAGTGTCAATTATTGGTACTGGAGTCGTATGAGATAATACCTCTAGTATTTTCACCGCTGCTGGATTGTTTTTACTCAACTTTTGGTATAAGTCATCAACAATATCAAACTGCTCCCTCCTAAGGGTTTCAATATCCCACTCTTTAGCAATATTACCAGTTAATGGTCGCTTTTCTTCACCTAAGATAAACAGAGATCTCAATCGATCGAATACGTCATCAAAAATCATTTTATTACCTGCATTAGCAAACCCTACAATATCGTCATTAAAACCATCAACCATTGCCCCCACGTACTCATTGTCCATTCTCATCATTAAAGATGCAACAGCATAAGCAGCTCCAACCCATTGTACCTCATGTCCTTGAGCCTCAAATACTCCTGCCATCCATTCATAAAATGCAGTTCTTTGAGTAATTGTAGTGTACTGGTTGTACTGTCCTGTAACTAAATTGAAAACATTTGCATCATGCCAAACGTTACTGTCAGTTCTTCTGTCAGAAGCTAACCAATGACCTTGAGTTCCTATGCTGCTCCTATCCATAACTGTCAAGTCGTTTGCCTTAGCATAATCAACATATGCTTGGTAAGAATTAAATTCAAATAGACCATCGGGATCTCTGAAAAGAACTGGATTATTGGCCCCATATCTGTAAGGTGTGAGACCGAAGCTCAACTCTGCCATTGGATCAACAGATAAGAATGTCGCCAATTGTTGGTCATAGAGCCTTGCATTAAAGTCATAGATGCTCCAATCAAAGTCTCGCTGCTCTTCGTTGCCATTGAATTTATATCTATTGGGTTTGGCCAAAGAGCATGAAAAAACCCCTGACCATAGGACAGAGGTTTTGTTTTAGTTTAGATATCTAATTAGAATGGGGACACTTTAATATGCTGATCATATTGCTCAAAGGTACCATCTTGTAGAACTTTGAAAAATATTTCATAATCGGCAATTGAACCTTTTTGTAATCCAGCGATTCGATACCATGAACCAATTTGAAACTTTAACGGACAGGTTTCAAACTTCTCAAAATTCGGAATATTAAAATAATCCCAATAATAGCCTTCATTCTTCTGGTAGAAATAGATAGATTTTAAAGGTCTGGTGCCTTGAAATCTCATAGTAAGAATGGTGTCATTTTCATACTCAACTGGTAATCCACTATCATCTACATCCAAGACAGTAATTTTGGACAGATCAAAGTCCCAATTAATTCTACCATTGCGCATTCTGAGTTTTTCTTCGTCCAATGAAAAACTAGAATAATAACACCCTGTCAATGACAAGATCAATAACACTAAAAAACTATTTCTAATTACCCCCGCCATTACTATTACTTTGTGTTGCATCTGGTTTTGGAAATGTGACTGGCTCTTGTGAGACCAAACTCACTTCATTTAAAAAGGACATATAATCTTCAAAACTTACCTGACCTGTGACATGTAGCCAAGCCATGCGGGCTTTTTTTCTTCCAATTTCAAGACTGAAGAACGTAATTGCTCTATTCATAGTTCTCCTGGATTCATTACTCGGTGCTCTTCCAGTATAAGGGTCTGTGGTGATTCTACCATCTGCCAAAGCACCCCTGTATGCCGTTAACCTATTTAATAACCTAATATCGCTAAAAATCCATTTTATCTCAGTAAAAGATTTGAATCCTTTTACAGCTTGCTCCATATCATGAAGTCTAGCCATAGCGTCAACCATGTCTATTGGTCTCTGCGTAAAGTCATACCTATTATTTGGTTGAGTTTTAGTATCAAATTCAGGTCCTTTAAGAGTAATGGATCCAGCTCCAGTATAGATACCATGTCTTTCCATTCTATTCCTCCAAGAATCTTGAGCATGTACCATTTTCTCACTTTTAAAGATAAGGTTTCCATTTGCATCTTCCTCATAAGTTGTATAAAGTATCCCTCTACCTCTAGGTCCAAATGATTCGGAGTATTCTTCATAATCAAAGTTGATTTGACCTCTGTAATCATTGGTCAATTCCCTGTGCTTGAATTTACCATTTGCATCCATTATTACAGTATAGTGCATATACTCTAATCCTTCTAACTCTACCCCATCAACAACTCTATTTTCGCTAAAGGCATAAGGACTGTTGTATACATATTTATCTGCTAAAGGATCAATATTGAAGAATCTTCCGATTTGTGGATCATGATTTCTCCATTTGAATTGAGTCCAATGTAAACCAAAATCTTCGGTTCTTTCTTGCCCTTGGAAAGTATTGAAGTCATTAGGTTTTGAAAGAGGAGCAGAGGATGATAAAGCAGATATATTCATCCCAAAGGGATAGTAATGATCTTCCTGCAGGATTTTGCCCTTGGTATGAGTGATCTCCAACTCATCAAAATAGACCTCCATGTTATCAGTACTCTCATTGGAGAGATAGATATACATAAAACCACCCCTTGGAATAGTTCTACTCAGTGAATAGACCGTTTTGGTATTCTGGGCAGCGGCTGTAACCCGGGTATAGGCAAAGTCAGTGGTTTCATCCACGATATTAAAATCCTGGTC
>JANQKF010000011.1 GCA_028281285.1 Cyclobacteriaceae bacterium | reverse complement strand
CCCTCGTTCTGCCGGTTAGGATTTGAGGCATCAAATGCAGAACTGGTTCTGATGGGTCTGTGACGTCAGGATAAGATTAACCGCAGATAAGAGTAGTCTTAGGTAAGCGATTGACCTTGGCTACTTCGAAAATCTAATGATTGCTAAGCATGTAGAAAGCGCTATGTATTCCTTATCTGGACCAGGGTTCGAAACCGATCCCGAGTAATCGGGAGAGGCTCACGAGGGGATGTGTGGCATGCTTGTGGGTACGGGTAATCCCTGTGTGAGTCAACTTTTCTTTGCTTGCCCGAAGAAAAGTTGCAAAAGAAAGGAGCGCCACCGTCAATACCCTCGAGCCGATATAATACAAGTAGTGACACTTTCAATCGAGGCATGCCAGCTACATTTGGGCTAACAAATAGTCAATAAGTCTGGATGTCATAAGTTTTTAGATGCTTGTAAATCAATCTGCACAAAAATCTAATCTTCAAGTTCCTCGAATGCTGTGGTGAGTCGATCCAAATACCATTCTTCGGAACGGCCTTGATAGGCTTTCTTGAGCTCGAAAAGAAATTTTTCTCTTGGGGAAAGTGTAAATTCGGTGACATGAAATGGAAGGTTTTTGATAAGTTTGAAATCTAAAATGAAATGATGAGTGGAGCCAGAAAAGGTCTGATCACTCCACATTTTCTTACCTGGTCCCCAAAATGAATTGAAGTAAAGAAGTGCTTGTTCGTGTGTTGAAAGTTGAGCTCTAAAAGCTTTACAGAATTCGTATTTCTCATCAGGTTTCAAATCACTTCCGTCAACAAATTTTAAGATTTGATAAATGTGCCTAAAATAATGTCCAAGCCTAGAAAGGTGACCATCTAATGGTCGGAAGGGTAGTTTGTGAATATAAGTTTGAGATTTGTGGTTAATCTTTTTCGTTAAGGGGTCTTCTAACATCGATTGAATGCTCTTTTCATTTCTTACCCAATCTTCTTCATATTCTTGTCTCAATTCTTCAAATGGCTGCAAGAAATTGTCGAAATCTTCGCCTAATTCATTTTTTTCCTTGACGTTTTTGATGTTGAAAGAGTCAAATCCTAGAAAAAGCAATTCATAGCTCACGGCAATTGCGGCAGAATCCCGATGAAGCAGCGTATCATCGGATAGATCATTTTTAGAAGGAAGTGTACTCTCTAAAATGAGATAAATGAGTCTAAATTCTTCATAAAGTTTTATAAAGACAGGTCCACCAGAGTAGTGCCCGTGAAAGAGGCTCATTTCGTTGACGTTCTGCTTATGTAGTCTTAAAAGCTCATAAAACTTGTTTTCAAACCTCTCTCGCTTTATATCATTACGTTGTCTTTCATTTCTTGAAATTGAACCCAGAATGCTAAAAACGTGACTATCACACCCATCGAACCAATGAATGGATTAGCCAAGCCACCTATTGTATCCCCGATGCTGCCCGCTGTGGCAGCGGACTTTTCATTAAGATTTATGGAAAGTGTAACAATGTATGTAACAATAAATAAGGCTCCTATTGTGTATAGGGTGCCAATTACTTTTTTAATATTTATTGAAGAATCTTGATTCATTAGCAATTGTTGTGATAATTTAATTCTTATTTATCATTTATTGATGAATATAAAGACCTGAAATGTCATGTCCCTCCGGCAAATACCAATATCTATCCCAGGATCTCGCGGAAACCGCCCTGATCGATCAGCATATTTACAAGGGTTTTGCTCCGCATGAAGGGCCACAGAATGTATATGAATGCCAAACCTGTGGTCATTGGCACCTTACCAGTAAAGCCTCTGAAAGAAGCGCGCGCCTTCAGAAAATGATTGACTCGGGTGAACTGAAAAAGAAACAGGAGGCCAGCAAATGGGAGCGACTTTTCTGAGATTTTTTGCAACCAATTCGAATTTTCTAAGTCTCTGAAAATAAAGTTGAATTATTTTTTTCTTAATATTATATACATTTATGAAAAATATAAATCAATGAAAGGAACCTACCTTGGAGAATTCGAAGAGCTCGTACTGTTGGTGATCGGTATTTTAAATGATGGTGCCTACGGTGTCGCGATAAAAAAGGAACTTGAAATCCAAAGCAAACGGACGATTAGCATCGGTGCGGTTCATGCCGCCACGAATCGTTTGGAACAGAAAGGATATCTCGAATCTGAATTTGGAGAAATCACTAAGGAAAGAGGAGGGAAGCGGAAGAAATTTTACAAAGTTACCATCTATGGCCAACGAGCCTTAAAGGAAGCCATGGATATGCGCACCCGACTTTGGCGGCAAATCCCTGCCACTTCATTTACGATCAAAACAAGTTTTAATGTCTGAACCGACACCTCCCAAATTGGCCAATCGTTTTTTGCGATGGTTTTGTGCACCTGAATTCATTGAGGAGGTACAGGGCGATTTGGAAGAGTTATATGACGAAGATCTGGTACGTCATGGTCAGCGAAAGGCGAACAGACAATACTGGAGAAATGTGATCCGCCACCTTCGTCCCATCTTTCTGAGAAAGGCTTCCATTCAATTATCAACTCAAAATCATACAGCTATGTGGTCTAATTATCTGAAAATCGCTTTGAGAAACTTCTGGAAAAGCAAGGTCATTTCGAGCATCAATGTGATAGGTTTGTCTCTTGGTCTGGCAAGTTGCCTGATCGTTTTTTTTCATGTTAAAGATGAGCTTTCATATGACCAGTTCATCGAAAATGGCGATGACATTTATCGTGTCTTAAATGTCTACCCCTCTTATGACCCTCCATATTGGGCGGGAGGGCCTATTCCTTTGGGACCTACTTTAAAGGAGGAATTTCCGGGGATTAGAGATGCCGTACGACTCTGGCAGGATTATGACCCTACACTACAGCTGGGAGACAAAGTATTCAAGGAATCTGATTTGATTTTTGCTGATTCCAGTTTCTTCCAAATGTTCTCATTCGATCTTGAAGTGGGCAATCCCAAAACGGTCCTTTCAGAGCCCAACACCATTGTCTTCACTCGTGATATGGTGAACAAATACTTTGGAGAGGAAGATCCTATGGGAAAGACCATAAAGTACAATGGCGGGCGAGGACAAATCGAATTGAAAATTACGGGTATTATGGATAATCTGCCTCATAATACTCACATGCAATTCGATTTTCTGGCTTCATTTCTGACGGTAAAACGAAATCAGTATTACTGGGGATCTTTCAAGCCCATCTGGACTTACGTCACCCTAAACGAAGGCGTAGCACCCCAAGACATTATTTCTGCTTTGCCTGATTTCGCAGCTAAGTATACTCCAGACAGAGTGAAAGAAGAAGAAGGTTTTACCTTCACTTTGGAGAAGATGAGTGATATCTATATGAAATCCAAGGCAGCCCGAAACATGAAGCCACTGGGCAACCTTCAGGCGATTTATGTTTTCGCAATTGTTGGTATAAGTATCTTATTAATCGCGTGCATCAACTTTGTTAATCTGTCGATGGCGAAATCTCTGTCTCGATCCAAGGAAGTAGGTATTCGTAAGACCATTGGAGCCCGAAAATGGCAGGTGGTAAAACAATTCCTGGTTGAGTCTACGTTGACCATCACATTGTCTTTGGTTGTTGCAGGTATTTGGATCGCACTCTTTCTACCTATTTATAACGTGGTTACCGGCAAAGAGATTCTTGTGAAAGAGTTGTTCAAACCTCAATTTGTAGGTCCGGCAGTGACAGTTTTATTGGTAGTTTGCATGGTTGCAGGGCTTTATCCGGCTCTTTTTATTTCAAGAGCAAAAACGGTGAATGCCCTCAAAAGAAGCACTGATAAGGCAGGAGCCAGTCTAGGGCTGAGAAAGGCCTTTGTGGTCTTCCAATTTCTGATCTCGGCTACTTTGATTATCGGCATCTTAATTACTCAACGACAAATGTCTTACATCACCAACAAATCGTTGGGAGTGACTACTGAAAATGTCGTTGCCATTCCCTATTCTCAGAATGCACAGGTCTTCATAGATCAGCTAGAGGCTATACCAGAAGTAATCAGCTATGGAATATCGCAGAGATTGCCCGTCAATGTGATGAATTATGACGGAAGAACATTCCATGTGGAAGGCATGGATAAAGCCGTCAATGCACAAAGCTGCGTAATTAGTGGTGACTTCCTCGAGACTTTTGATATTGAAATCATTGCTGGAAGAAATCACTTCCGTGAAGCCAGTGATCAATGGGAATTTCTTATCAATGAAACCGCAGTACAAGATTATGGATGGAATACTCCTGAAAACGCCTTAGGAAAAACCATATTCTATGACCCTGAAGATACCGTAGTGGGCAAAGTCATTGGAGTATTCAAAGATTATCACCTCGAATCTTTACATGAAAAGATACCTCCCATGCTTATGTTCCGAAACGCTTATGCGGATAGATGGACTCGATGGGGGAAAGACTTTATTTCAATCAAGTTCCAGACCGATGAGATCGCCAGACTCCTGGAAACAATCGAGCAGAAATGGGTAGAACAAAACCCTGACAAAGCCTATTTCAATGTGCTGCTTGACGACAGTTATAAGCAGCTTCATGAGGCTGATTATCGATTCGCGACTATATTCAACTATATCACCGTCATAGCCATTCTCATCGCTTGTCTTGGTCTTCTCGGTCTGAGCATGCTGGCCGTACGTCAGAGAACCAAGGAGATCGGTATTCGAAAGGCCTTGGGAGCCACAGTGATCGGGGTAAGTCAACTTTTGTCAAGGAGTTTTCTCAAGCTTGTTCTGATTGGTCTGATCCTGGCGGCTCCTGTAGCTTATTACTTGATGGAAAATTGGTTGAATGGGTTTTCATATCGCATATCAATAGGGATCGAGCAATTCATCATTGCATTTTTGTTAACCGTGCTGGTTTCTATGTTGACCATTGGCTTTCAAACGATTAGGGCTGCTATGGCCAACCCTGCACATTCGTTGCGCGATGAATAAAAACGGGAATTAGATATAATTTTTGACTAATGGTATGGTATTGGTCGATGATTCACGTTGATATATTATAACTTTCGACCAATACCTCAACCGATGACAAGATATCTATCGTCAATACTATTATTCGTTTCAATAGTTGCTACATCATGGGCCCAGGAACGCAAATCGACTGCTCTTCCTAATGTGGAAGTGTTCCGACAAGAGTTCAAGATCCCGGGTTTGGATCGCTGGAGAAAACTGAGGGTTTATATTCCATCAAACTACAACAGCGGAGAAAAATGGTATCCTGTGTTATACATGCATGACGCTCAAAACCTGTTTGATGATTCGACTTCTTATGTAGGAGAATGGGGAGTTGATGAGAGCATGGTCGAACTCTCAAAATCAGGTCTTGACCTGATCGTGGTAGGGATTGACAATGGAGGGGACAGGAGAGTCAATGAAATGACTCCATGGAAGAATGAAAAATTTGGTGATCCCGAAGGTGAGGAGTATATCAAATTTATTGTTGACGTGGTCAAACCTTTCATCGATGCTAAATACAGGACAAGAAGAGATCCTGCCAACACTGGAATAATGGGTAGTTCCCTTGGTGGGTTAATCTCTCATTATGCTGTTTACAGTTATCCCGAGACCTTTGGGAAGGCCGGTATATTTTCACCATCCTATTGGTTTGCCGAAGAGGTTTTTGATTTCACCAGGGCAAATCCAATTCCAAGAGATCATAAATTGTACTTGTATGCCGGTGGCAAAGAAGGAGAAAGTATGGTGCCAGAATTGGAAAGGATGTATAACCTGATCCTGGCGGAAAAACATCCCAACATTAATATCACATCAAAAGTCAATCCGGAAGGCGAACATAGCGAGAAATACTGGAGATCTGAATTCAGTGAAGCCATCAAATGGCTGTTTCGCTAGACACTTTACCCACGCTGGCTGATATCTTAGAAATGTTAAAATTGCAGAATGTGATGAGTGGTTCTAAGGGTATTTACTGTTTCAGGTATTTACTATGTAACCATCGAGTGTAGTGCTTAGGCTTTTTTCGGTTGAGGTTTAGGTATTGGATTCGGTTGGTAGGAGTCCTGGAGGCTCCTTTTTTTATTTAAGGCGGTTATATTTGCGCCATGCTTCTGATTCTCGCCCGGTTGATCTCACTATTTCCGCTTTGGCTGATTTACTCAATATCAGAGGTTTTTGCTTTCTTACTATACCACGTCTTCAGGTATCGAAGAGGAGTTGTAAGACAGAACTTGACACAGTCTTTTCCGGAAAAATCAAAATCGGAAATTAAAACAATTGAGAAGGATTTCTATCGAAACTTTCCCAGGGTCTTTCTGGAAATCATCAAATCTTATTCTTTTAAAAAAGAGGATTGGCTTGAACATGTGACAATTCTAAACCCGGAATTACCACTTCGGTATTTAGATGGTGGGACTCCGGTAATCCTGATGGGTGGACATACGGCTAATTGGGAGTGGACGGCTTTTTCTGTTGGCCAACTTATGGGTTACCCAATTGAGTTTCTTTACAAACCTGTGAAGAGCGAAAGTTTTAATCATCTGATGTTAAAGTTGCGTGAACGCCATGGAGGATTGGCAGTCCCTAAAGACGATGCGGTGAGGCACATTATAAAAAGGCGCAAGCAAATCAGAACTATTGGAATCATCGGTGACCAGTTACCAAGTATGGGTACCGAGAAAGTCTGGCTGAACTTTTTGAACAAAGAAACCCCGTTTTATGTGGGTGCCGAAAGAATTGCGACCATGGTTGGATATGCGACCTTTTTCGTTGATTTTGTCAGGATTTCGAGGGGCAAGTATGAACTGAAATTCATCGAAATTGCCCGCCCGCCCTATGAAAAAGGTCAGACCGGAATTATTGAAGCCTATGTCAGAGAACTTGAAAAGAGTATAAGAGCTAATCCTTCAGACTACCTCTGGTCACATAAGCGATGGAAATACACCAAAGAGGAAGAGGAGGCTCATTTGGCCTCCCTCTGATTTATTCGTCTCTAAGTGCTTCTATCGGATTTCGGTTCGCTGCCTTGAAAGACTCAAAACCTATAGTCATCCAGGAGATCGTAATGGCTCCCAAACCCGCAAGCACAAAAACAATTGGATCGATAGGGGTTTTGTAAACAAAGTCTGACAACCACGTTTTTACCGCATAATATGCGATTGGCATGGCGAGTACCAGAGCAATGATCACCAGTTTGGTAAACTCTCCTGAGAAGGTCATTACCAAATGTGAAGTATTTGCCCCCAGCACTTTTCTTACACCGAGCTCTTTGGTTCTTTGTTCTGCAGAAAAAGCCGCAAGACCAAATAACCCAAGGCAGGCAATAGATAAAGCCATGGCTGTAAACACATTGAGTACTTTGCTCATTCGTTCCTCATTTCTAAAACTTGCTTCAAACCTTTCGTCCATAAAGCTGTACTCGAACGGGGTAGCGGGTGCTACGCTTTTCAAATCGGTCTTAACCTGATTGATGATGTTTTGCAAGTCCTTTGTGTTTTGCACCACTTGCGGGTTGATTCTGACAGAAACAAAGGTTTGTCCATTTAGCCACATGAGATCATTGTCTTCGTGCACAATGAATAAAGGGCTTATTTCCACTTTGAGGCTATTGAAGTTAAAATCATCTACCACCCCGATTACCTCAAACAAAGGTTCTGTACTTGCAGGGAATGTGATGTGTTTGCCAATTGGCGAGTTTTCAGCATAAGTGTCAGGAGTTCCCCAACCCAGTGCCTTAACAGCCGCGGCATTCAGAATCACACTGTATTTGTCGGTACCTCTTGTGTCTTCAAAGCTTCTTCCGGCCAGGAATTTAGGCTGTATCAATTCAACATAGTTCTTATCTCCTCTTATCCGATTAAGTGTCAACTGTTCAGTATCCGGTCCATAAGCACGGTATTTGTCCTCGTTCCATACATTCGGTGGAACCACATCAGAGAAGCCCACATTAGTAAACGCTGAATTTGATTCAAGTAGATTCTGATAGGTTTCTCTCTGGGATTGATTCAACATATTGATATTGTGGATCTGTAACACATTGTTGCGGTCAAATCCAATATCAAAGTTGGAAACATACCTGATCTGTTTTTGAACTATGAAAGTGCTGATAATCAAGGTTACCGATATCGTGAACTGAAATACCACCAAAGCATTTCTGATTCTTTTGCCTTTAAATCCAGCTGCCATTTTGCCCTTCAGCACCTCAACCGGACGGAAGGAAGAAAGATAGAAAGCGGGGTAGCTACCAGACAAGACTCCAAGGAGTAGGATGAATGAAACTATGATTCCGGAAACCACCGGATTGGACAGTTGAGAATAAAGGGTAAGTTCCTTATTGGCAATTTGATTGAAAACATTCAAACTAAACTCTGTCATCACCATTGCCAAAACCGTGCTGACAGCGGCAAACAACACGGACTCAAAAATGAATTGGCGGACTAATGAGCGTTTTTCAGAGCCTAGTACTTTTCTCACACCGACTTCTTTCGCCCTATTGGAAGACCTCGCGGTCGAAAGGTTCATGAAGTTGATGCTGGACAGGAATAAGATGAGTATTCCCACCGCTGTAAATATTCTGACGAAGGCCAGATCACTTGACTTGCCAATTCTATTTCCGCTTGGTGGCGAATACAGATAGGTTTCCCTAATGGGCTGCATATACAAATCCCAGGAACGCCCTTCTCCCATGTATTGCTCATAGGTCTGTCCAAAGATTCTTTGCATGGTTGTGGCGGTCCATTTGGGTGGAATGGTCTGCAACTTCTCCTCAAGAGCTTCTATATCGACACCTTCATTGACCAGGCCATAAGTGACGAAAGTGGTCCAAATCCAAGTCCATTCACGATTTTTTATATGTTGGAATGTACTCATGGAGGCAAGCATATCGAATTGGATATGCGAGTTTTCGGGTATGTCCTTTACTACACCGGTAACACTGAATGAACTCAGGACATCTCCTTGACGAATTTTTAGAATTTTGCCAATTGGCTCATCATCACCAAAATATTTTATGGCGGTTTCCTCAGTGATGACCATACTAAGAGGCTCTTTGAGAGCAGTTTCTTTGTCTCCCTTGACAAGCGGGAAAGTGAAGATATCAAAGAAGTTTTCCTCGGCTATATATGCTTCTGGTTCTTTGAAAGTCACTGGAGGGGCTCCTTGTTTTTCGTAAGTGACAAATTGATCTCCCGGATCGTGAATTCTGGTGACCTCCTCGAATTCCGGAACGTCTGCTCTCAACGCAACAGCGAGGTTTGGCCCAGTGGATGCGAATTGTTCGTCCCAATCTCCCCAAATCATTGGTTGATTGATCCGGTAGATTCGATCTGCCTTTTCATGAAAATTGTCGTAAGATCGTTCGTCTTGAATATAAAGCCCGATAAGTAAACAAGCGGTTATTCCAATTGACAATCCAATGACATTGAGTAAGGTGAATTGCTTCTGCCTGATGGCATTTCTCCAGGCAATCTTGAACATGTTTTTTAACATCACTGTGAATTTAAGTATTCTGACCGGCTGTTGATTTCCAAAAGCAATGCCAAATACAAAACATGCGAATAGATGCGCTAAACGAAGATTTTGAGTGATTGTGGCCGCTTATTCTGTTCTTTGAAGAACAGTACTGTTCGCTAGCGGGCGGTAATTTATTTTATGTGTTTAGAAATAGCTGACTTTAACCTCCCTCGAGCAGGATTATACCAGATGTCCAAAATTGTGCCTTCAGGAGAAATAAGGAAGAATTTGGGAAGAATGTTAACGTTGTATAGTTGAAAAATCTCTTCCTTGTTGTTGCCTTTCCAAAGTATGGGCCAGGTGGGACTAATTTCATTTCGCTTCGCTATGCTGGTCCAAAGATCAATATTGTAGTCTTGGTTGAAAGTCAGGACTGCCAGGTTCTCATGTTCTTTTATTTCTTCAATCATGTGCGGATAGGCATACCAACATCCTGTACATGACGTAGCGGAGAAGTCAAGAATCAGATATTTGCCTCGATAATCCTGAGTCGAAAAAGACTTTCCATCTTTGTCGGTAGCAGTGAAATCAACGATTTTTGAACCTTCTACAATTTCTGATTTACCATAGTTGTTGATGAAAGCACGCACTTCAGGAACCAGTGCTCGATTGTCGGGATGAATGGCACTGTAGATTCCAGTTAAGTCTTCAATGGCAAAGTCTCTCAACCTATAAGCCTTGTTGAATGTGGTCAGCGCAACGGGTTTATCGATGTTTTTAAGCAAAAGTGCCTTTACTTCTTCATTGTCTTTTCCATATCTGATTGTTGTATAAAGTCGATGTGATTCAGAACCGGGAACTTCGGTTGATGAAGGATACCCTTTTTTGTAGATCGTGACTTCAGTTGCTCCTGGCTCGATCCAAAAGCTCGAAAAGTGTCCATTCTTTTTCACTACCCTACCTTCTAAAGGTTCGGTGATTTCTATCTCATTATTGTATAGAATATCCCCGGTTTTGTTCTGCTGCATGTAGTACTCACCAAGGGTCAAACGGAGGTTGTGCTTTTTCCCAAACCCTTCAAGCTTCACGATGAATCTCGATTTTTGCTGAGCAGAAGAATCAAATGAAAATGAGATTAAAAGCAGTATGATAAGCCCTTTTAGAGTTTTCATAGAGAGATTTTTCGGGTAGCTGTCATTAGTTAAATCAACTTCTGTGCTAATTGAATTGTTTTAATGCCAAAACCATTATTGAATCGCACAAAAAAACCCGCAAATAGCGGGCCTTTTTCTGGAGATCTGATTTTACTCAGTCAAAATATCAGAGCTGCGTTTTATGAACTCGGTCAAGTCCTTGCCCGTTAAAAGGCCTTGGGACAACAAAGCCAAATGAAATGCCTGCTTGGCAAATCCTTTCTTTCTTTCTTCACCTCTCGACTTGAGAATTTTCGCGGCTAATTTATGATTACCATTGACAGTAACATTGTAGTTGTCAGGCATGGATCCAAACATATTGAATCCGCCTCCACCTGTAGCCTGCATGTCTTTCATTCTTCTCATAAACTCCGGCATGGTCACCGTCACAGGGGCGTCTTCTGGAGCGAGTGCTTCGATAGCTACGGTGAAATTCTTATCATCAATGGCAGATTCGAAAATACCTTTGACTGTCTCTTTTTCCTCTTCAGACAGTACAAGTTCTTTTTGTTCATCCTTGTCAATTAGCTTGTCAGCGTTCTCAGAATCGACTCTTTTGATTTGAGTTTTTTCAAGCTTTTGCTCCATATGATTGACAAAATGACTATCAATAGGAGAATCGAACACCACTACATCATAGCCTTTGTCATTTGCAGCGGTAATGAATGCGTCCTGTTGATCAACTTCATTAGCATAGAGCCACACTTTGTTTTGGTCCTTATCGGTCTGATTAGTTTCAATGTGCTTTTCGTACTCCTCCAAAGTGAAGTATTTATCCGAAGTGTTTTTCACTAGTGCGAAATCCTTGGCCTTTTCATAGAATTTCTCTTCCGAGATCATTCCGTACTTCACAAACAATCCGATATCATCCCATTTGCTTTCGTACGATTCCCTTTCCTTTTTAAAAAGTTGCCCTAATTTCTCCGCCACCTTTTTGGTGATGTAAGAATTGATTTTCTTGACATTTCCATCAGACTGCAAATAGCTCCTGGAAACGTTCAGAGGGATGTCCGGAGAATCAATAACACCATGTAGGAGCATCAAAAATTCCGGAACAACATCTTTGACTTCATCGGTGATGAATACCTGCCTTGAATAGAGCTGAATCTTGTTCTTTTGAAGCTCGAAGTCATTTTTGATTTTTGGGAAGTAGAGGATACCGGTAAGCTCAAAAGGATAATCCACATTCAAATGAATCCAGAACAACGGATCTTCCGAGAACGGGTATAACTCTTTATAAAAAGCAAGGTAGTCTTCATCCTTTAGGTCGGAAGGTGACTTTGTCCAAAGAGGAGCAGTGTTGTTAATAATATTGTCCTCTTTGATCGTCTTCCATTTTTTATTACCCTCCTTATCTTCACCATCTTCGACAGATTTATCTTTCTGTCCAAACATGATCTCAATTGGAAGGAATTTGGCGTACTTGTCAAGGATGCCCTGAATTCTTGATTGTGCTAAAAACTCTTTGGAATCTTCATTGATGTGCAGGGTAATTGTGGTTCCTCTTTCTTTGCGTTTTCCTTCTTTTATTTCGAACTCAGTGCTTCCATCACAAATCCAGTGTGCCGGCTCAGCACCATCCTGGTAAGAAAGTGTGTCAATTTCCACTTTGTCGGCCACCATAAATGCCGAGTAGAAACCAAGTCCGAATTTTCCGATAATCTCTTTGGCATCTTGAGCATCTTTGAATTTTTCCACGAACTCGGTAGCGCCAGAGAAGGCAATTTGATTGATGTATTTTTTGATTTCCTCAGCGGTCATTCCGATTCCTCGGTCGCTTATGGTAATTGTCTTTTTCTTTTCGTTAAAGTCGACTTCAACACGGGTCTCACCCAGATCCCCTGTATATTCCCCTAAAGACGAAAGTCGCTTAATCTTCTGTGTGGCATCCACTGCGTTGGCCACCAACTCCCTAAGAAATATCTCGTGATCAGAGTACAAGAACTTCTTAATGATAGGGAAGATGTTCTCGGTATGAATTGAAATAGTTCCTTTCTCTTGCATAGCTATTCTGTCAGTTTTTTAATCTGAGACAGTCTTGACAAAAGCTATACCAAGCCATATGGTGTGACATTTTGGCAATATCCGGAACCAGATAGGCTAAATCGCCTGTATTATGCTTATCTCCGTGTCTTTAATTATCGAATATGCTTAATCCGGTTCCTTTTACAAACGCTCTGTACCGTTCATAGTCATTGCTGAAAAAAGTATTGATCTCATCCTGAACTTTTTGAACTGCTTCTTTGAACTGATCCAATGCAGTGCGTTGATTGACGCTAACTTCCACTTGGGTGGATTGCATTCTTCCCATAACACCGAACATCATATTGGTGATGATCTTAGGATCTCGGTAAATCCCCTGGACGGGTTTACTGATAATCTTGTAATACTGCTCATTCAGTCCCTTGGTTATTGCTTTCCCCTGTGATAGTAATTCATCCTTATTTCCATTTTCAGAAGATTTTGCCAGATCATTGATTAGCTTAACATTGGCTTTGGCCTCCCGAATTCTGTCGGCCAAATTGGTAACGTCCTCCTGACTTTTCATAAACTCTTTGATCATTGCGTCTTTGGCCATCATCTTTTGATTTTCCACTTCCAGTCTGGGGTCAGGGTGAACAGTAATCGAGGTTTCTTCGGAATTTTCAAGATAGCTCACCTTTACTGAATACTCTCCTGGCATTACCTGAAACCCTCCTGATGGAGGTCTGCTTTTAGTTGGTTTTGGAGCTGCTGCATTTCTTATTCCATTTCTTTCCAATCTCCAACTTACACGATTTAATCCTGCCTTTGCTTTTCTGTAGAGCGTCCGCATTACTTCACCGCTATTATTTGAAATCTCGATTTTGACTTGTTTGGAAAGGTCATTGGCTTCTTCATCCCCGGATTGCAGGTAGTAGGTGATCATTGCGCCATACGGTTTGTTTTCGGCCTCGTACAGAGCGTCACCCACTTTTCCATCCCGGTATCCAATTGATTCACCGATCATCGCTGCATAAGTGTCCTGTCCATCAAACAAGTGAAGGGGCTTATTGGTAACCGATTGAGATGCCATTTCTCTTAGGAAGGTAATATCATCTAGTATCCAGAAAGAACGCCCGAATGTGCCAATTACAAGGTCACGTTCTCTTTCCTGAATGACCATATCCTGAGTAGGAATACTTCCGTATCCATTTGTCCATTGTGTCCACGATTTTCCTGCATCGATACTCACCCAAAGACCAAACTCAGTTCCTGTAAACATCAGGTTTGGACTCTCAGGGTCCTGAATAAAGCTGAGGGTGGCACCACTCATATCATTCTCATCGACCAACCTTGTCCAACTTCTGCCAAAGTTCTTGGTATGGTACACATAAGGAGTCCAATCGTTCATTCTATGATTGTCAATGGTTACAAATGCCTCTCCGGCATTGTAAGTTGATGGTTGAATTTGAGCTATCCATGAATTAGCAGGAAGCCCTTTCATTGCACTAACAGTATTCTGCCAGTTTTGCCCACCGTCTCTGGTCACCTGAACATTGCCATCATCAGTACCCACCCAGATGATTCCTTCCTCGACAGGGCTGGGTGCTATGCTGATGATCGTAGTATGATTTTCAGCTTGCGTATTATCAAATGTAAGTCCTCCTGTTTTGGAATCTTGTTTGGCCGGATCGTTGGTAGTAAGGTCTGGTGAAATGATCTCCCAAGTTTTGCCATGATCCCTGGTCTTGTGTAGGAATTGACTGCCATAATAAGCCACAGCCTTGTCGTGAGGGTCAATGGCAATACCAGCATTCCAATTAAATCGTAAAGGGACTCCGTCAGGATGAGTAGGTTGTACTCTATCCAACAACCCTGAAATACGATCATAGTAGTTGAGGTTTCCGCCTTGGCCCATCGACCATCCATATCGATTGTTTTGCGGATCAGGGATCATATCAAATCCATCACCTACACTAAGCCGTTGCCAATAAAAATTTCGGATGCCACCTTTGAACCAGGTTTGGCTTGGCCCTCTCCAGGAGCCGTTGTCTTGTGCTCCTCCATAGACGTTATAGGGAATCTCATTGTCTACCCTTACGTGATAGAATTGAGTTAATGGCAGACTTTCAACAAAGTGCCATTTTTTACCTCTATCCCGGGTAATTGTCAATCCCCCATCATGCCCGTTGATGATATATTCCGGATCATTTGGGTGGATCCACCATGCATGGTGGTCAGTATGTACTTTGTTTCCAGCCACATAAGTAGACCATGTCTTTCCAGCATCTTCAGAAACTGTGACTGTTGTATGGATACTATAGATTCGATTTTCATTTTTTGGGTCAACATAGATATCAGCATAGTAGAATGGGCGACCACCTATGCCAGCATCCTTAGCTTTTGATGCCTGAGTCCAACTCCTTCCACCATCATCCGATCGATAAACAGCATTGCTTGCAGACTCTATATAGGCGTAAACTCGGTTGGGCATCGAAGGCGCGATTGCCAAGCCAATTCTTCCCAGGTCTCCTTTAGGTAAACCATCTTCACTGGTACGTCTTTCCCAGGTATCACCAGCATCATAGCTCACCCAAATTCCTGATCCCGGTCCGCCTGATTTAAAGAACCAAGGCCATCTTCTGTGTTCCCATAGTGCAGCGATGAGTTTGTTGGGATTTGTAGGGTCAACTACAAGGTCAGCTGCTCCGGTTTTTTCGTCCACGTACAAGGTCTTTTCCCAACTCTGACCACCATCATTGGTCTTGTAGATGCCACGTTCAGGGTTTTCTCCCCAAGGAGTTCCTGTAGCAGCAACAATGGCTATTTTCGAATTCTCTGGATGAAGAACAATTCTGTGAATACCGTTGGTCTTTTCAAGTCCTAGGAATTCCCAAGTTTCACCTCCATCCATGGTCTTGTAAATTCCTGCACCATTGTTCATGCTATTTCTGGGGTTGCCTTCTCCGGTACCTACCCAAATTTCATTAGGATTACCCTGATTAATCGCTATTGATCCGATTGATGCCGACTTACCCTCATCAAAGACCACTTCCCAGGTAGAACCGCCATTTTCTGATTTCCAAAGTCCACCGGCAGCAGTTCCAACATAGATTATATCAGGATTATCATTGATTACATCAATCGCTGTTACTCTTCCGCTGGCACCAGCCGGGCCAATGCTTCGTGGTTGAATATCATTCATAATGCTCATGTCCAACTGCTGAGCAAAACATGTAGAACTGGTAACTAGGAGGGTGATAAATAGATACAGGAAACGTTGCTTCATTTTAGTTTCGGTTGATGCGTGAGATTCTAAAGTACAATTTTGATTTCCAACTTCAGAAATGAAATCTTGCCAGTGGTCCATGGGCTGGAAAAAATTGGTTGACCTTAACATTGGATAGTTCAATTGTCATTCCAACCTTGTTGTTCCTTGCCAGTTGCGAATGGCACTCTGTATGAAAACCGAATGAGATAAACCTTCAAAATCGTATAGTAGGGTCGATGGCAATATTTTCTGACTCAGCTATATGGGGAATGAATGAGGTTTTGAAAACTACCTGGTTGATCAAAGATAGTGTTCGGCAAAGTACTTTTTGAAAATTTTCTCTTCTTCCGGTCGGAATTCTAACACAGATTTTATTCGAGTATTCTCAAGTTTAAGGACAAGTACATCGTTCAAATCATCTAAAAGACTCAACGAATCGAGTGAGTAATTGTAAGGCTGCGAAAAGACATCGGTATAACCTTCAACTGAATGCAGTTTTGAACTGTCGTCAACAATAATTTGTACTCTTTCAAAAACCTTGAACTCCTCATAAAGTAGCTGAAGTAACCTCTCCAAACAGCTATAGCAGGAATTACCGGAGTAATAAACAAGAAGATCATTTTCTGGATTTGGCGATAGTTTACGGTTGGATATGTTGACCTTGTACTCTAGGCAGCGTTGCAAATAAGCAGTTTCAATGACCAAATCCCTGTACTCAAGCCTTGCCACTTCCTGTCCTTTGCTGAATTTATTACTGTAATAGAGGTTTAGCAAGGTGGATGAAATGAACAATGTCGTTCCCACGGCTAATATTATTTTCATTTTCATGTCCTGAATCGTTTGGAGTTCATCTGCCGTCTTACTTTATGGGGTATACAATAATATTACTCGTTTCCTCATCAGGACAATAGGCATAGACACGGTTATGAATTTCGTCAATGGCAAATGAGGTGATTAATCGATCATCTAGTGAATATTCCACGGAAGGGTCTCCCTCCCAATTGAAAACCTGTACCTTAACTCTATCTTTTCTGTCTTCGTAAAAATCTACGATGCTGTTGTTATAGTTGAGAGCATAGATTAGATCATTCTTGACATCAATATCTACAATTTGATAGCGGGTATTCTTCATTGAAGATGACCCTGCACTAAGTTCAACTTCAAATTTATTCCTGTCTTCAAATATGGTTGAGTGCTTTAGGTTCCCCTGAAGATCAAAAATATTAAGTTCACCCAGAAAGAGAGGAGCTGATACTATTAGTTCTTTTTCAGTATCCACGAATGCTGCTGATCGGTAAACTATTGGTCTGGCCTCGAATGGAACAGCAAAGTCTAATTTGGGTAAATAGGGAATAGTTTTTGTCTCAGATGTTTTATAATTATAAATGACGAAACGACCACCAGCTTCCGGGGATGCCAAATAAAAATCATCGTCCTTGAAGAAAAAATAAGGTAGATATCGAGTTCGTCCTGGCAGCGTTTCCTGAATCTGTATTCCAGAGCCATTGATGGCATCAAGAATATTAATCGTGTTAAGTCGCTTTCTCTTAAAATCATACACTTTGACCACAGGGGAGTTGTTGGTACTGTCAAATGCTATCTGCTTCATCAAAGAGGGCCCTTCCATTTCCTTAGGGCCTCTGCCCCTATCTCCCAACTCAGCAAGTAGGGCATGTGAGTTGGTGCTATAAATCTGGATCATTTTGGCCTCCTTTTTTTGAACGATCAAAAAGGTGTCGGCTACACAAAGATTGACGTTTCCGCTGGTATGGACAGAGATTTCTTGAACTGGGGTTCCAAATAGGTCGATGGCTTTTGGAAACAGTGAGGGTTCACTTTTATCGCAACTAAAAAATGCAAAGGCGATAAAGGCTAAAGTTAATCTCGATAAGCTTTTCATAAATCTCAAGTATTGGGTTAGATCCTAAAAATCCTTAGGCCGGATGTTAAGCCGTCCGGCCTAAGCGTAATCTAAATTATTCAATTACCGGGTCGTCAATAATACACGTACCATCCGTAGCGGGAAGTTTGTAATCGTCCCAGTCACAATCTCCACCACAAATTCTGGCTCGAAGGGTACCAGAGCCTGAATTCTCTGTGTCTTTACATGGAACTGTAGATTGATAGAATTCTTCCTCAAACATTTCCATGCTCTTAAATGTCATTCCTGTACTCAAATTGAAGGCTGTACCTAGTACTAAAGCCGCAATCAAAGATACCTGTAAAATGCTTTTTCTTTTCATAATATTAGCTTTAAATAAATATTTATATAAATTAAATATAAATGAATTAAAATTAATTAAATGAATAATTAATTAAAATAATTATATTTTTAATGTAAAAAAGATATTTATGTATTTAAACAACCAATCCAAGATCAGCGAACAAACAGATTGGTCTTCAAAAGAAGAAAGTACCTGACAGCTCCAACAACGTTTACCGGGAACCAAAACACATTAGAGACTATAAGTCGTCTGACTCTACAATCAATCGAAGTGTCTCGAGCACAGTTTTTGGATCGTTAGAATTCGACAGTTTTAACTTCTGGCAAGCAGTTATTAGTGGGATATTTGGATAGAATCTGTCCCTGACAAAATGAACATACTTCATGCATAAAAAACCATCGAACCAAACATAGAATTGACTTCTGAACTGCTCGACCGTCTTTGAGTTAGATTTGATTGAATTGATTTTCTCTGAATAGTTGAGCTCTATTAAGAATCGTTGAATCGGTTCGGGCTTATTCTTGAGCCATTCTTCAATGGACTGATTAAAAAGTTCTTTCAGGGAAACATTGAATGTCCTTAAACCCTGGAAAATCAGAGGATCATAAGTCATATACTTTTGACTCCTCTGATTTAACCAGTTTTGCTGTGCCTTACCTGTTCCAAATGGCACTCTATCGGAAGTGCGGCAAGAGGGAAATACCATTCCGCCATTGACAGTGATATGTTCTTCATGGGGGACAATCTTATGCAAGAAGTAAAAGTCTTCTCCGGCTTTTCGTTTATTCATTCCACCGTGTTTGGCATAGACAGCCGCTTTTACCAACATGCACGAACCTACCGTATGGATGGCATTCGGGAATCTTGCTTGCCGCAACCCCTCCACATAATACCTCAAAAACAGTTCGTAATTGATAATTCCTTCTCGAAGCTGTTTGTCTTTTTCGAGTTCAAATGGATGCTCATACCTCATATGTCCAATGCCTGCATCAGAATTGCAGAATTCATCTTCAATTGATCTGAGATAGTTCTCAGAAACTGTGCAGTCTGCATCAAGGCAGGCTATAGCACCATTCTCATCAATGGATTCAAACCTTCTCAGAGCCTCATCCATTCCTATTTTTCTAGCCAACCCGACTCCGGCCGTTTTGTGTGGTAGGTCCAAAGCTTTGATTAGGTAAAATGGATTATGCATTCCTCTCTTGGCATTCCATGCCTCGAAGTCCTTAATTGTTTTTTGGTTGGCTTCAGTGATGGCCTTATCAATTTTAGTCGATTGATTTACCACAATGATTACCTCATATTCACATTCCGGTGAATGGCAGTGGAAAAGAGAGTCAAGCGTTTCAATGAGATTGGGCTCATTAAAGCATGGAATGACTATGATGATTTTGCATAGCGGATTAATTGGAGTATCAATCAAAGGATTCCGGTCTGCGAACCGCCTGAAATAGTTTTTGATATATCTTTGAGGAATTGGCATCAGGTTAAACCTAACAAGCCAATTGTCGAATACCTAACAACCCAAGAATGAAATACTCAGTAGAGGTTTTATCGGCTTCCCCTCAAGCCTGGATTGATGCTGTAATGAATGACTTCAACAGTTTTTTGCAGGATCATGCCGATTGCGAACGAAAAGCTTCAGCAATGGCCATGAGTCTAATCGCCAAGTATCCTGATCGTGATTTTATCATCCCAGATCTGATAGATACCGCGCTGGAAGAACTCGAGCATTTTCAGCAGGTATATGAAGTGATGCAATCGAAAGGGGTGCCTCTTCCGTCCAAAATGGAACCTGATCTCTATATTCATAAATTGATGGAAGAGGCCAAAGGTGGATCCGTTGATTCGCGTTTTTTGATAAGGCTTTTACTAGGTTCTGTAATTGAATGTCGAGGTTGTGAGCGATTTAAGCTAGTCGCTGATAATTTGGAGGATCCTGACCTCAAAAGATTCTACAAAGAGCTTTGGGCCTCGGAAGCCAAGCATGGAAATATATATGTAAAGCTTGCGCTGAATTACTTTGATGAAGACTTGGTTTACTCTAAGCTGGACGAGCTGATGCATAAAGAAGCGGCAATTTTGGCCAATCTTAAAATTAGACCGGCTCTTCATTGAGTTAACATCTTTTAACCTCATTTCTAACATTTCTTAACATTTGCCACTGGGCGTCCGGGCTTTCATTGGTGTCAATTAAGTAGAACAAAACCTACTTAAATGAGAAAATCATTGTTGTTAATCACATTAGTCTTGCTAGGTACTTCCGGAGTTCGTGCACAGAACGATTTTCAGGTAATCGACAAGTACCAGCCCCGGTCGATCCTCAAGGTTGGGTTGGCTCCAATTGGTTTTATGAATCATACTGGTGTATCACCTATAAACATTTCCTTAGCAGGTGAATTCAAGATAGGAAATCACTTTTCCACGCAGCTTCAACTCCTGAGCAATCTTAGTGGAAATATTAGTTCAGGCACCTGGGATTTGGAATACGAGCCCAGGTTTTCTTTTGCCGAGGGGAGTACCCTTGTCAGAAATAAGCTGACGTTAAATGCTAACATACGCTATTACATTAAAGGCAATGACACTTTTCAAGGGCCTTATTTGGGTATCCGAGCAAATAACGTAATTGCTCATATGGAACAATACCGTCAGGGAAATTTTTTCTTTGACTCTGAGTTTCTGCCTACTCTGGGCGCCTATATAGGCTATCAGAAAGTCTTCAAGAATGGAATGTTCATCGATGCCAATATTGGCTATGTGCCTCAAGGTCAGGGTAGGTTTGTCAAAAATGATTTTGACCTCCCCCTGGATTTCAATCTCACGATTGGTTTCAGGCTCAAAACTGGAAAAGGAAAAGAAGAAGAATAAACTCAAAGCAACATGACAACGAAGACAATTACTAAAACCACTGTTTTATTTTTGCTTTCAATTGCAACCATCTCATGTGGTAAAATCCGAGAAGACATTGACCCGGATACTCAGGATTTTTTGGACATCAATGATTATTTGTTCTCTAGAAATATCGAAGCTACAGCACACCCAAGCGGTGTTTATTTTGTCTTAAATGAAAGAGGTAATGGGCTTTCACCTATTCCGACAGACTCGGTAGTTGTGGATTACTCGATCTACTATCTGGATGGTCGCCTTATTGATACCACAAAAGAAGGCATAGCAAGGGAAAATGATCTCTATGATCCGAACCACCCTTATCGACCTTTCATCTTTGCCTTAGGTCGAGGTCAGATTATTCGTGGATTTGAGATTGGACAGAAATACTATCAGAGAATGGTTCAGGGACGTTCTACGTACCTTCAAGACTTGGATTCACAGGTTGGGGGACAGCACTGAATCAGGCCAATCTCATTATAGAACTAGAACTTCATGAAGTCCGGCATTGATAAAACTGTGAGATGATGGATTATCTTTTTCTTAAAAAAGTGAAACAATCCATCCAGACTTTTTGATTTTTCAATGTATAGGGTTTTGACACAAGACAAAATTTAGAACTAGAGTATATGAAAGATTTCAGGGTCAGATATTTTGTTTTTACTGTGGCTATCTTATTCACCAGTGTAGGTGGAATTTCAGCTCAGGAGACGACTTATTTTGACAAAGAAAGTAATTCGAATGAGGCTGGATGGAGAAGAGGATTGTTACATCGAATCTTATGGTCCAAGGCACATCAAGAGGAAACTAATTCCATGTTATATGTTTCTGGTTTTGAGACATGGGGAACTCTAATAAGCAGACAGAATATCAATCCAACTGAATTAAGAATTGCAAAGGAGCAAAGGATTCGAAACTCACCTTTTTCTATAGAGATTGGACTTGATATGGCATTCAGATTTAGAAATGAAGTGAATACATTCTCCAATGTAAGTTTACTACCAAATGGTCTTTCCGTTCATTTAAGAAGCTTAGTTGAATTGGAATCAATTGTCAAATTTTACCCTTTTCAAATGAACAGAATGAACCTGGGAAATTCTAATCAGGGATTCTTGGGCCTCTACTTTTTTACCGGCACAAAAAATTGGCTGAGTTGGAGAGATGAGCGTATTATCAGTGGTCAGGTAGTTGGTGGTTCTGATCGTTTACAGGGTTTTGAATCAGACATTTTCTCCTTGAAGTTTGGGGTAGGATGGAGACGGAGACTGCTAAAAAGAGGATTTTTTGAGGTAAGGTTTGAGTACAACGGAGAATATGAACCAAGATCAATAAGGGATTGGTCTTTTACAGGAGCCTTTGGGTGGGCAATTTTTAAAAAGAAATAAATGGGAAAGGGGTGCCTCAATTGAAGAGGGTATCCATTTCCAGCTACCTGATTCGATCCACCGACCGGACTAGTTTTTCGTCCTTACGGATAAATCGGTTGGACACCATATTCAAGATCATGGCAGCCACGGGGAGAAAGAAACCGAGGAGAAAGGCACCTTGGGTTTGCGGACTAAAATCAGTTTCGAGGTTATAAATATTATAGTACGACAAACCCAGGGTGGCTGCCATTACCAGCGAATTCAATGCTCCCAATTTCATTTGATTAAGTCGGTTTTTGTACTGGAAAATGGAGAACACGGCAATGACTGCCGCTATTATAGCCAACAGGCCGATATAAATGGTTGACTTGGTATTTACCGGGGCCGCTTCAGCATCATAAGGTAATGCTACGGTATCGACCTTAAAAGCTGTGAAAACGATCTGCTGTGTCGAATCCTGATTGACTTCTGACCAAATAGGAAAAAACAAAATCAGCGCCATACATACGGCAATAACAAGGAGAATTAGAGATTGGATTCTTTGTATCATGATCGCTTCACTTTAACTTGCGCGCAAAGATAGGCCTTTCCATCTATTTATCAGGATCCAAATTATTCTAAAATGAGTATTCAAAGTGCATACGTAGTTGACATAGTTCGTACACCGGTCGGAAAATTCGGGGGAACCTTAGCGAGTGTTCGTCCTGACGATTTGGCCACGATTGTAATAAAAGCACTGATGGAAAGAAATACCTCCCTGGATTCCTCAATCATTGAAGATGTGATTTTTGGGGCAGCAAACCAGGCAGGAGAAGACAATCGAAATGTAGCTAGAATGGCGTTGTTAATGGCGGGCCTTCCTATTGAAACGGGTGGGGTAACCGTTAATAGATTATGCGCTTCTGGCCTTCAAAGTATTATGGATGCTTCACGTGCTTTGATGCTCGGAGAAGGAGAAGCCTATATTGCCGGTGGCGTAGAAAGTATGACAAGAGCACCATTCGTTTTGGGCAAATCGGAAACAGCGTTTGGTCGAGCAACCAATATGTATGATACCACCATTGGATGGAGATTCACGAACCCGAAGTTGGCCGAAATGTATTACCCATTTGCCATGGGCGAAACTGCGGAAAATGTGGCTGAACAATGGAATGTGTCACGAGAAGGGCAGGATGAATTTGCCCATAACACACAGTTGAAATATCAATCGGCTCATGAAGCTGGTAAGTTTGCGAATGAAATTGTTCCTGTATCAGTTCCTCAACGGAAGGCCGATCCTATTCATTTCGATAAAGACGAACATCCGAGACTATCGTCAATTGAAAAGCTTGGTACTCTCAAGCCTGCTTTCAGGGAAGGAGGGTCAGTAACTGCGGGTAATTCTTCAGGTATTAATGATGGAGCCGCAGCCGCCTTGATCGTGACAGAAGAAACGCTGAAAAAATTCAATCTTGAACCCATGGCAAGAGTGGTTTCCATGGCCATTGCAGGAGTAACTCCTGATTGTATGGGGATTGGGCCAATTCCTGCTACTCAAAAGGCACTTAAAAGGGCTGGCCTGACTTCCAACGACATTGACTTGGCCGAAATTAACGAAGCATTTGCCGCACAAGCCATTCCATGTATGCAGGAATTGGAATTGAATCCTGAAATCGTAAATGTGAATGGAGGTTCAATTGCTATCGGACATCCTTTAGGGGCAAGTGGAACAAGAATATCTGCTACATTACTTCATGAAATGCAGAAGAGAGAAGATGTGAAATACGGATTGGCGACCATGTGTATTGGTGTTGGGCAAGGAGCAGCTGTTATTTATGAAAAATGTTGACTGATCAGGCAACCAGTTCTTTTTAGACTGGTCTCTAGAGAAATCTATTGATTTGATAAAAGAAAGGAGATATGATTTAGATTGGATTCGAGTAATCGTTTTTGATCTATTGATACTGTACCATGTAGGGATGTTTTTTGTTCCCTGGCCCTGGCACATAAAAAACGAGACCACTTCCGAGTTGTTGATGTATCCCATGTTCTTTGTGAATCAATGGAGATTACCGATCCTTTTTGTCGTATCTGGAATGGGCACCCGGTTTGCACTTTCGTTTCGAAGTGGTGGTCAGTTTGTAAAGGAGAGAATCCTGCGGTTGTTTGTCCCGCTCGTATTTGGAATCTTGCTTACGGTTGCCCCTCAAATATATTTGGAACGGCTAACGCAGGGAGCAGAGTATCAGTCCTTATTTCAGTTTTATCCCGATTTTTTCAAGGGCAGGTATCCTATCGGAAATTTCACTTGGCACCATCTCTGGTTTTTGCCTTATCTCTTGACCTTTTCGTTGGTACTTACTCCTGTTTTTCTCTTTTTAAGATCAACTAGAGCAAAGGCCTTTTTCACAAAATTTGCTAGTTGGATTCAACGTTTTCCTTCGGTTCTGTTTTTTGTGGTAGTCCCAGTATTCCTGGTCGAAATCAGCTTGTCGCAGAAGTATCCTATGACTTACGGTTATACCAATGACTGGTACACTTTCGCCTATTATGGCATCTTCTTCCTGAGTGGTTATCTGTTCATCTCCGTCAAGGAAAGTTTTTGGCCGGCTGTTCAAAAACTGAGATACATTGCCTTGGGGTCAGGTGTTATTTTCTTTGCCTTTTTAGTTTACTACACCTACTACACACTGAATTTTGAATTAATATCCATGTTCAAGGTCTTGAATCTGTGGTCATGGGTGTTGGCCATCTTTGGTTTTTCTTCTAAGTACTTAAACAGACCAAGTCGCACACTTCGGTACCGCAATGAGGCAGTTTACCCTTTTTATATCATCCACCAGGTAATAATAATCACATTGGGGTTTTATTTGATGAATGTTTCAATGCCGGTCATTGTCAAATTTGTAATCATGGTGATTGGGACTCTGTCGATTACGTGGCTTGTCTATGAATTTGTAATCAGAAGATTGGTGTGGTTAAGACCACTCTTTGGTCTGAAGAATAAGCCGAAATCAAAATCGGTTTGACCTGAATTCGATTCCTTTCAAACAAGTATTTAAATACTACCTTTGCCCACTTAACATCCAAAAATTGCAAAGGTATTTTCTCAATATTAGTTATGACGGCACCAACTATCATGGTTGGCAGATTCAAGAGAATGCCAATACGGTGCAAACAGAGGTTGAAAAAGCATTATCAACAATTCTAAGGACACCAACACCGGTTCACGGAAGCGGTCGTACTGATACAGGAGTACATGCCATTGAACAGGTGGCTCACCTTGATGTTAACCTCAACTTTCCACTGGAAGATTTGCCATTTAAACTAAATGGGGTGTTGCCAGACGATATTGTGATCAATAATGCTCGAGCTGTTAAGCCAGAAGCCCATGCTCGTTTTGATGCTATTCGCAGGTCATATCAATACAAAATTCATCAAAAAAGAAATCCTTTTAAGGGTGGGCAGAGTTATTTTTATTCAAGAGTTGTTGATGTGGAGAAGATGAATGAGGCGACAGAACTTCTAATTGGCGAACAGGATTTTCAGTCGTTTAGCAAGGTAAAAACGGAAGTAAATAACTTCATTTGTACCATCGAAAAAGCCGAGTGGATTTCTGAAAACGATTCGTTGACATTTCACGTTACAGCAAACAGGTTTTTGAGAGGCATGATCAGAGCGTTAGTAGGAACATTGCTTGAAGTAGGGATTGGAAGGATGACCAAGGACGAGTTTTCAGAAATTATTAAAGGCAAAGACAGAAGATTGGCAGGGCGAGCAGTTCCACCGGAAGGACTGTACCTTTCAGCTGTGAAATATCCGGAAGAGATTTACTTAGACTAATTGGAAAAGGAAACTACCAAAAGCGGGAATATAGTTGATTTCAAAGTGCTGAAGCGCCTGTTTCGGTATGCGAAACCCTACATGAAGCAATTCTATTTATTGGTCTTCCTCACCGTGCTGCTGGCTGCACTCGTTCCCATTAGGCCCCTGATCGTTCAACAGGCGATTGATACTTATGTGCCATTGGGAGACTACAATGGCCTGGTAACCATGATGACTATTCTGGTCATCCACCTGATTGTACTTGCAATAGTTCAGTATTCGCATACCTACTTATCAGGCTGGGTAGGGCAGACGATCATTAAGGACATTCGAGTTAAGCTTTACCAACACCTTTTGAAACTAAGGCTGAAGTTTTTTGACAAGACACCTATTGGTAGGTTGGTGACCAGGAATGTTTCGGACATTGAGACTCTATCCAATGTTTTCAGTGAAGGAATCGCAGCCTTGATTGGAGACTTACTTCAACTCATAGTGATTATGGGTTTTATGTTCGCCATGAACTGGAAGCTTTCTTTAATCAGCTTGTCCACGTTGCCTTTGCTTATATTCAGTACTTATATTTTTAAGGAGAAGATTAAAGTCACCTTCAACGATGTCAGAAACGCTGTTTCCAACCTGAACTCCTTCGTGCAGGAACATGTGACCGGGATGAACATTGTCCAAATTTTCAATGCTGAAAAAAGAGAACAGGAAAAATTTGAGGAGATCAACAAAGAGCACAGGAAAGCACATATCAAGTCTGTTCTATACTATTCTATATACTTTCCGGTTGCCGAATTGATTCAGGCTATAGCCATTGGGATGTTAGTTTGGTACGGTGCAAGAGGAATCCTTAATGACGCTGGTCTCGGACCAGGGATTATCATTTCCTTCATAATGTACATCCAGATGTTCTTCCGACCAATACGAATGATTGCAGATCGATTTAACACCCTCCAAATGGGTATTGTCAGCTCCAACAGAATTTTTGACTTGTTGGATAGTGATGAGCATATCGCTGATGAAGGAAATTACAAACCAACTGATTTCAGAGGAGCAGTTGATTTTAATAATGTCTGGTTTGCTTACAATGAGAAAGACTTTGTGTTAAAGGACATCTCCTTCAACGTTGAAGAAGGGCAGACTGTGGCATTTGTTGGTGCCACAGGAGCGGGTAAGTCCTCAGTGATCAATCTTCTCAGCAGGTTTTATGAAATTAATAGGGGCCAGATAAAGATTGATGGTCGTGACCTGAAGGAATATGATTTAGGGGCGTTGAGAGAACAAATCGGGGTCGTTTTACAGGATGTCTTTCTTTTCTCCGATACCATTAAAGCCAATATCAGCTTGGGTAATCCTGATATTTCGGATGAGAAAATTATGGAAGCGGCAGAGCTCGTTGGAGCCAAAAAATTCATTGAAAGACTGCCGGGTAAGCTAGAGTACAATGTGATGGAACGTGGCGCTACCTTATCTGTTGGTCAGCGTCAGTTAATCTCATTTGTTAGAGCAATGGTTTATGATCCCAAAATTATTGTATTGGATGAAGCGACTTCTTCGGTCGATAGTGAAACTGAAGAACTGATTCAAAATGCTATTGATGTGATGATGAAAGGACGAACGGCAATGGTCATCGCACACCGCCTATCTACTATTCAGGGTGCTGACAAAATTATCGTGCTTGATAAAGGGGAGATCATGGAAGTAGGGACACATCAAGAATTACTTGAGAAAGGAGGCTTTTATGCCAATCTTTACCAAATGCAATACAAAGAAGTATTGAATTAATATGAACAGGAAGGTAACACTTGTCGCAATTGCTGTAGCAATTCTTATACTCATCGTTGGGTATTTCTATTTGGGAGGACTGAACAAGGTCGAAATTACTATTGAAAACGTCTCGGACTATAACTTGGTGGGAATGCACTTTCAGGGAAAGACAAAGAGTGATACGCTCGAAACCGCCTTTTTCGAAGCAAGGGAGTACGTACAGTCAGGAGAGTTGAACGGAGTACTGACGTTGATTCACTACAATGACACGACCCTTGAGGAGGGTATTGTAAAGATGTTTGTCGGTGTCAAACTGAATTCGGGTACCTCAAACTTTCCTGATCACTATCAACGACTGACTATCCCAGCGAATCGCTCAATCCGTGCTACGATCGAAGCACATAATGTGGTAATGCCAAGCCCGGAGACTATTGAAGGGCAAATCAAAGAAAAAGCAAACGAATTGAATCTGGATCTTCAGGAATTCACGATTGAGCAATATGTTTCGGCAAGGGAATTGTTGATTGATATGCCGATCAGGCAATAGATTCAATCATTCTCCTGTTGATCGGAAGGACTTACCTGAATGATCTTTTTCTCAAAATTGCGGTAAAGGAAACGGTTGATACTTGGAAGGTCCTGGTATTTGAACAGGATGGTAATCACATTCTTTTTCCGTTCGACCAGCGTGTGAATGGCAAGTATGTTTATTCTTTCTTTACTGGAAACTTTGGTTTTTATGCTTTTACCAAGCTCTCTTCCTACCTTTCGTCCAAATGAGCCCATCAGCAGATCACCGATAATGGCTCCACCAAGGCCTGAGGTCTCTTTTTCACTTAGAATTTCAAAATTGGAAATCACCGCAATCCGCGTGATAAAATGCCTTTTAATCCCAAACCTGAGTACACCACTGTCTTTCAATGAAAAGTGAATTGCCAGATGGCCATTATGAATATAGAGATTACAAACAGCCGTAGAAGGGTCATTCTTCCCGGATTGTTCTTCCACCGCCTTTAACCCAGAGTTATATCGCCCTATGGCAATGGCGGAATTGGTAGAGAAGAGTCCTTTCTTCCCCAATTTCTCATTCAACTCTTTTTTCGAAAGAGGAGCGAGATCATCGCCATCATTGGGATAACCCTCCTTATAGTTTTCCAGGTATTGTGTCGCCTTCATACCTAAGTATACTCAATACCGTGATTCCAATGAAGGTAAATTGTTTTGGAGGGAATGGTGCGCTTTAATCCTGAGCTTCTTCTTGCTGAAGCTGCTTGTCGTAAAGTTCTTTATAGACACCGTTTTGAGCTAGTAAGGATTCATTGGTGCCTTGCTCAATAATTTCTCCATCATCCAGAACTATGATCTTGTCCGCCAGTTTTGCGGAGGAAACCCTGTGTGAAATAATGACCGAAGTTCTCCCTTTCATGATCCTGGCCAGACTATTTAAAATCGTGTTTTCAGTGTTAGTATCCACTGCAGAAAGGGCGTCATCCAAAATTAGGATTTTCGGATTTCTCACAATTGCCCGGGCAATTGAAGCGCGTTGTTTCTGACCTCCTGATAGCGTGATACCACGCTCGCCAAGCATGGTCTCAAAACCGTCAGGGAAGTCGATCACATTGTCATAGAGATCAGCATCCTTGGCTGCCTGAAAAATGTTCTCTTGAGAAATATCGTGTCCACCGAAACCTATGTTATTTTCGATAGTATCTGAGAATAGGAAGACGTCCTGAGGAACGTAGCCAATTTGTGAGCGAAGACTGGAAAGGTCATAATCTTTGATATCGTTGGTATCTAAGGAAATCTGACCACTACTCGTGTCATACATCCGGCTGATCAGGTTGGCAATGGTGCTTTTGCCTGATCCGGTTGTTCCGATGATTGCGATTGATTCTCCGGCCTTCACCTCAAAGGAGATGTTCTTCAGTGCCTTGATGCCTGAATCCGGATAGGTAAAGCTTACCTTCTCGAATGAAAGGTCTCCTGAAAGTTCAGCTTCAATATTTTTTTCCGAAACGATATCATTTTCCTCTTTCAGAAACTGGTTGATCCGTTTCTGAGAAGCAGCGGCTCTTTGAATGATGCTTGTGATCCAACCAAGAGAGGTCACCGGCCATATTAAGATGTTCACATAGATCACAAATTCAGCAATATTTCCATAGCTGATATGTCCGTTGATTACCTGAGTTCCGCCAATGTAAATTGTAAGAATGACACTCAAACCAATCAAGGCCATTATTAGTGGAAAGAAGAGCGAGTTCACGAAGACAAGCTTCAATGATTTCTCCTTATAATTCTGACTCTCACGTATGAAGTTTTGCACAGAGTCTCGCTCGCGTACAAAGGCCTTAATTACCCTTATTCCAGAAAAAGCCTCCTGGACGAATGTAGAAAGGTCAGATAGACTCTCCTGGATTTGCTCTGAACGCTTGTTAATTATATTGTTCACAAAATAAATGCTCACTGAAAGAAGCGGCAATGGAAGCAAGGCGTATAAAGTCAATTCCGGGTTGACCCTGAGCATTTGATAGATGACCATTGGGAACAACACCAGAAGGTTCAATCCATACATGATTCCAGGACCCAGGTACATCCTTACACGAGTTACATCCTCAGAAATTCGATTCATCAAGTCACCGGTGTTGTTTCTTCTGTAAAAACTCAGTGGAAGGTTCTGGTATTGATCATATACTTCATTCTTCAGGTCGAACTCAATTCTTCTCGACATCACTATAATTGTCTGACGGACCAGAAATAGGAAGAAGCCCCTTAAGAAGGCCATCAAGATCATTAAGCCTCCGAGAATCAATACGGAAGTTTCAAGATTATCGAAGATTGAAGTGCTCAGCGAACTTTCATCGAACATACCATAAAGTGCAAAGCTCTCTGTCACAAAGTCGATTGCATAGCGCACCACCTTGGCCGGCCATATTGCAAAGTAATTGGAGATTACGATGAAGATGAGGCCAAAGATCAAATGGTACTTGTACTTGAGAAGATACTTGTTGAGATGGCTAAGTTCTTTCACGCTCTTTGTTAACAGATATCTAAGATTAAAGGTTGCCCTGCTGTCCTTTAAATATTTAGAATATCTCGATTTTTCGGTTACTTTTGCGACTCGGAAACAGCCCTGAAAGTCGACATGGGCAAATATAGAGTTAAACTACAATTCTAAAACTATGGTGGAAGTAAACGTGGAGGAAAATGTGAAAAGCGCATCAATATTCGCTGAAGTTTCAAAAATGGGGCATGAGCAAGTTGTTTTTTGTCATGATGAACCTACAGGCCTTAAGGCAATAATAGGTATTCACAATACTGTATTAGGGCCGGCATTAGGAGGAACTCGTATGTGGAATTATGCTTCAGAAGAAGAAGCAGCAATTGATGTTTTGCGCCTCTCACGTGGTATGACCTATAAGGCTGCTATTTCTGGATTAAATTTAGGAGGAGGTAAGGCAGTCATTATTGGTGATGCTTCCAAAATGAAGAATGAGCCATTTTTAAGACGCTTTGGAAAGTTCGTTGATAGTCTGAATGGTAAGTATATCACGGCTGAGGACGTAAATATGAAAACCAGTGATATGGAATATATCGCTATGGAAACAAAGCACGTGACAGGCCTTCCTATGGATATGGGTGGAAGTGGAGATCCATCGCCTGTAACTGCTTATGGCACCTATGTGGGGATGAAAGCCGCTGTGAAAAAAGCATATGGAAGTGATTCACTGGAGGGTAAAAAAGTCTCGGTTCAGGGTGTGGGACAGGTAGGTATGTACCTTGTTGAGCATCTGACGAAAGAGGGAGCAAAAGTATTCATTACAGACATTAATGAAACCAAGCTTTCAAGCGTTGCTGCTAATACCGGGGCAAAAGTTGTTGGAATGGATGAGATATATGATCTTGATGTGGATGTATATGCACCATGTGCTTTGGGAGCTACTGTGAATGACGATACGCTTTCACGATTGAAGTGCCAGGTGATTGCTGGTGCGGCCAACAATCAACTTGAAGACGAAGTCAGACACGGGAATATGTTATTGGATAAGGGCATAGTGTATGCTCCTGATTTTGTCATTAATGCAGGAGGTATCATCAATATCAGTTCTGAATTGGCCGGAGCGTACAACAAAGACCAAGCTTATGCCTGGACAGAGAAGATTTTTGATACTTGTTTGAATATTCTGAATAAGTCATCAGAGGAGAAAATTCCTTCTCAAGAATCTGCTATGATATTAGCAGAAAAGCGAATCGAAGACGTTGGAAGAGTAAAACTTTCATTTTAAATAATATAAGGTAGTTGGAAAAGCTACCAACAGATTTATATCTTAGTCGTTCTTTAACCTACTGAAATGCTCAATCGGAGATCACTCAGAGTGAAAGCGATGCAGACCTTGTTTGCATACAACCAATGTACTGAAGCAAATAGCAACCTGGGGCTGGCCCAGATAAAAGAGGCATTCCAGCCTGATCTGAATTCTATGGAAGCTCCGGATCATGATAAATTGAAATCAGATATGGAGCAGGCAAGCAAGTTCTTTCTAAGTCGAGTATCTGCTACTGAATTGAAAGAAAGTGAGAGCTTTTCAAAGGAAGCCCAGAAAGTTGCCGGAGAGGCATTTAAAGAGTATCAAACTCGATCTAAGGAAGACTTCAAGCACTTGTCAAGACAAATGGTGAGTGATGCGGAGGCATTGGTCAATAGATTTCTTGAAGCAATTAGCCTGTTAATAGCCTTTTCTGATTTTAGCTTAAAAGAAGCTCAGAAAAAAGAGAAGATGACCCCGGAGCGGTTACTCGTTGGTGATTTCAATTTTTCTAAAAATAAGGTAATACAATTCTTTAGAGATTCATCCAAAATTCAGGTGGCCCTCATTAAAAAGAATATATCCTGGGAAGAAGAGGAAGACAATATTAAGAGCTGGTATCGTGAGATTATCAAAAAAGATGATTTCTTTGATCAATACAGAAACAAGGCCAATCCTGATTACAAATTAGATAAGGATATAGTCGATCATATTGTCAAGCAGATCATTTTCAAAAACGAGTTGATTCTCACCTATTTCGAGGAACGTGATATTTTCTGGAAAGAGGATAAGGCCATAGCGCGAAGCTTGGTAACAAGGTGTATCAGGGATTTGGAAGAAAAAGTTGACCCAAAAAGCATACGTGTACCTGATTTTTCAAACAACTGGGAAGAGGATAAGGTTTTTTTCGAAGATATTTTTCGTCTGACGATTGATCATGACAAAGAATATGGAAAGATGATCGCGTCCAAAACTAAAAACTGGGAGATCGATAGGTTAGCAATAACGGATCAAATCATACTTAAAATGGCGATTACAGAAATGCTGAATTTCGCCAGCATACCTTTAAAGGTGACTATTAATGAGTATATTGAGCTCTCAAAAAATTACAGTACACCAAAAAGCAAACAATTCGTTAATGGAGTACTGGATGTGATTTCTGGAGAACTTCAGTCTGAAGGCCGCGTAAAGAAGAGTGGCAGAGGTCTGATGGATAATAAATAAGGATAAGAATGAGTAAAGGTTCTAGTAATTTATTGGCGTTTGTCATTGGTGCGGCCACTGGGGCAATTATTGGGATATTATATGCTCCGGATAAAGGTTCAAATACCCGGGACAAATTGTCATATCAACTGGACAAGTATAAAAAACAACTAGAAGACCTTCTTGAAGACCTGATCAACGGTAAAGACGAGGTGTCTTCAACGGCCAAAGTCAAAGGTCAGAAAGTAGTATCGGAGGCCCGTCAAAAGGCAGAACAGCTGCTTAATGATGTGGACGATTTGATTGGCCAGATTAAATCAGGAGAAAAAGAATAAACCCTATACAAAATGAAAACTAAATTTAGCTTATTCAGTATTGTAGCAGTGCTTTTCGTTGCAGCTGGCTGCGGAAATGCAGACATGGAAAAGCGAATTGCTAATTTGGAAAGAAGAGTTAACCAATTGGAAACTCAGGGTGTGGTGAGACCAGCACAACAGCCTGCCAATACGGTTGCCAACCCGGAAACCACCCTGGCAAGCAACGCAGCCTTCAAGTGGGAGCAAACCCTGTATAATTTCGGAACCATCAAACAGGGAGAAGTAGTGAATTATACATTCAAATTCACAAATAGCGGCACAGAGGATCTTCAAATCTCAAGTGCTACGGCTTCTTGTGGATGTACAGTGCCAAGCTGGCCTAGAACGGCAATCCCTCCGGGTGGTAAAGGCGAGATCGTAGTGCGTTATGATAGTAAAGGAAAAACGGGTCAGCAGAGCCCGGTAATTACAGTCGTGGCGAATACTACACCTAGACAAACCAGATTAAGTTTGAGAGGGCTTGTACAAGTCGTTTCTGAGTAAAAAGCGTATATGTTAGTTAGTATTTTAGCACAGGCGCAAGGTCAACAAGGCCCTGCTTGGATGAGTAATTTGATACTTTTTGGAGGTATCGCGATCATATTTTATTTCTTTATGATCCGTCCTCAACAGAAAAAGCAAAAAGATCAAAAGAACTTCATTAATGAAATTAAGAGAGGTGACGACATAGTAACCATCGGAGGGATCCACGGCAAGGTGGCCGCCATTGACGATGAAACTGTGACCTTGGATATAGAGAAAGGCGCAAGAATTAAATTTGAGCGTTCGGCTATCTCTCTTGAGGCAAGTAAGAAGCAAGCATCCAAATCTTAATTGAAGAGTGCTGAGGAAATAATCGAAAAACTAAGAAGCTCCTTTCATGCTCCAAGCAGAAAGGATGAAAAGCTAAAGGTGGTGATATTCTGTATTGTAATATCAACCACCTTTTGGTTTTTTAGCGCGCTGAATAAAACGGATTATACTACACAAATTCAGTATCCAGTCAAATTCGAGTATGACGAGGAAAATTATGTTCCGGTAGTTGAATTGCCGAACCGGATACCTGTGGAAGTTACTGGAGGCGGATGGGATCTTATGACACGTTCCTTTGGTTTCGGTATGGAACCTATCGTGGTCAATCTCACGGACCCTACTGCTTCTAAATATCAGCTCACCAGTCAGTTAAGAGGAGATATTTCCGCTAATATGACGGACATAAACCTCAATTATATCCTTACTGATACACTCTTCTACAATATACAAAGGCGAATTAAGAGAAGAATCCCAATTGCCTTCGATAGTATATCAATCATTGTGGATGAAGCCCATGAAATAACTTCACCTATTACACTAGAACCAGAATTCATAGACCTGGAAGGACCAGAAAATCTTGTCAATGCCTTTTCTGATCCATTTATCGTTTATCCGGGCAGTGACTCTTTTGATGAAGATGTGGATGAACAATTTGAAATTCCTTCTTTGGGGTCTTCATTGGTCCAAGCCAATATCACTGAAGTACGAGCTAAGTTTGAGGTCACAGAGTTCGTAGAGTTTGATGAAATAATCCGAGTACAATTGATAAATAGCCCAGATAGTACTTTGACATTTTCTCCAACTGGCATTAGAGTGTTTTATTCTAAACGTGAAGATGACCTTGATGCTCGCTCGGATACCACAGAGCTGAGCCTGATTGCGGATCTCAATCTTGTCGACCCAACCGATTCAACCGTCATGGTCAAGATAGATCTTCAGGCTCCATTTATTCACAATGTTCGAGTGACCACATCCAGAGTGAAGATCAACTATGAATAATAGGCCATTATTGATTGGTGTAACTGGTGGAATTGGTGCGGGTAAATCCGTGGTTTGTCAGGTTTTTTCACATCTGGACGTGCCTATTTACGATGCTGATTCTAGAGCAAGAAGCCTAATGACAGACAATGAGGAACTCATACAGGAAATCAAAGCAACATTCGGGGAAGAAAGTTATGATGGTGGTTCATCATTGAACCGTCAATACCTTGCTGAGCGTGTCTTTTCAAATGAAGCGGAGCGGTTAAAACTTAATGCCCTCGTACATCCACGAGTGGGTGAGGATTTTGCTTTGTGGGTCAAAGAGAATAAGGATTACCCTTATGTGATAAAGGAAGCCGCCTTATTAATTGAGTCAGGTTCTGTTAAAGAATTGGATAGGCTGATTGTGGTCCTGGCACAACCAGAAACTCGAGTCAGGCGTGTCTTAATGCGTGATGCTCATCGTTCGAAAGCTGAGGTAGAGTCGATCATTGAGAAACAGTTGAGTCAGAGTCAATTTAAAAAACATGCAGACTACGTGATTAATAATGACGAAGATCAGCCTATATTAAAAGAGCTTCTGAAATTACATCGGGAGTTCCTTGGACTAGCTAGCCAGAGAGGATAGCGAAATCTGATCGTGATAGAATTTCATCCGGCTATGATTGAAATCAAGCAATTCAATTTTCTCAATCTTATCAAGCTTATGATTGTAGAAAACTTCCACATAAAAATCGCCTAGAAGAAAGAGATTGATTTTGTAGCCGTAGTAGCGGATGGAAACGATAAATGAGCCTTCAGCATAGAGCGTTTGGATTTGCTCTTTTATAGGATAGTTGATGAAATCGTAACTGCTTGGGCGCATATATAAAAATAGAAAATATATGCATTTAAACGCCCTAATCGAAAATTAATTACGCATGAAGCGTATGAAAAAAATAACCGTCTTTAGGAATCAATGTTTTATAAACAAACACGTAAGTGCCTTTGCCCAGGTATTCATTCAAAGGTGATTTAAAGAACAGTGGGTGCTTATTAAACTCTCGCATCAGCCTCATCGCATTTTGGAATTCTCCCATGTGCCAATACTTCCAATGCTTGCATTGCATGTCTTGTCTTATCTGAGATTCTATTTTGATGATATTCTCACCTGTGGTGATGCCAACGCGCCAAACATAGCGCTGGTCTACAAAGAGGGTGTTGCTGTCTATCCAGCTTTTTATTCGATCTTCAACTTTGGGTTCACTTTGTATGTCACCTACAAAAGTTGCGAGTTGAGTTCCAAATTTCATCGGTTGAGTGTAGTTAAGTAGTTAATTGTCAGTGTCTTGTTACATATAACTTAGTTAGTCTTTAAAATGAATACAAGTTTTGGTCTGAAAAAAAGGAACTGAATTAAGCTTATAAAAAGCTAAAAATCAACTGTTTACATAAATAAAAATAAGCAGAGCACCCAGATTACTGGTTTGTAAAGATTTTTTATCCTCCATAACCGGATGAAAAACGAGAGTTATCCCTTTCTTTTGTAGATGGATTGGTTTTCAAGTACTACATCGTAGCCAATTTTATTTAGGGCTTCGGCTACGATCTTGGGAGTTTCGATCGGGCTATCAGGATTGATGGCCTGAATAAACGACTTATGATTTTGGATACCATACTCCTCACAGAATTTTTTCTTCACTCCTCGCTTATCTCCATACTGCTCTATGATGAAATCATTGATGGTGGCTATGGCTCTCTTATAGTTAATTCCAGAGCGTTTCTTGTCAACGTAAAGATAGACCCCGAAAAGCACCACCAGCAGGGTGATTATTCCAGCAGCTACATAAAAGACAAGGTTGACTAAGTCACTATTCATACTTCACTCTCGGGTTGACATCGATCGGGCTTACTTCAAATATAATTCCCAAATCGATGCAGCGTTTTCTGGTAATTTTCTTCAATATATTGAAAAAAAACACCGACTCAAATAAAATCAAAAAGTCTATTTAAAGCCAGTATGAATCGATTTCAAGGCCAAATTAAAATTTGGTCTTAATTCCCTGAGATTCTTTCCCTGATACCTTGAGAAATATTAGGATTTGGTATGCTCACTTTTCAAATTCGGTAAGACTAATCATTACTTATGCGACTTCTTCGTGCAAAAGATTTTCTGAAAGTGATCAAAGGTGAGGACATTGAGTTCCGAATTAAACCCTATGAGATTCAGCTTAAGGAGAAGGTGGTGATTGAAGGAGTACGATCTATTTATTCTCTCGAGTTTCCAAAGATCAAATTCAAGGAACTTATAATCCGAAATTGTGAATTCAGTGGAGGACTAAAATTGAATCACCTTGAAGGAAGAGCATTTACTTTCGAGAAGTCCAAGATTAAGGGGCTAACCTTACTTGGCTCGAGGGTAGACCGAATGCATATTTCAGAAAACATCCATTTGGGAGAATTACATTTTGATAAAACAGCGATTAACAATTTAGATATTGCCCGGAATGAGAGCTTCAATCGTTTTCACCTGGGTTGTCACAATAATGTACTGAGGGCCACCATCAGTCATAACGGGGTGCATAATTCTGGTATGACTGACTCCTCAGTCTACATCTGTCCGGAACGCTTTGGGGAAATAGATATCCAAAACATGCATGCCAATAAAGTAGAGATCGGGACCTTTGGCGAGCATTCCCGGTTGTCAGTTAATGGTGTAGTAACCGATGAATTTAAAATTGAGAATTGTGACCACAGCAAGTCACAGGTAAGTCTGAAAAACATAAGACCGATGGGAGAGCAAAAAAGCCAATTGACCATTAAGGACTCCAAGTTGGATGAGACCGTCTTGGAGCAATCTGCTATCTCCCAGTTCAATGATCTCAGCATTGAGAATAGTGAAGTAGGAAGTTTGAAGAATGCGGTAGACGAATTGCAAAGACTTCAAAAAGCTCGCTTCTGGAAACGCAGCATTTCCAGTATGTTCCTCTGGTAAAAAATAGTTAGTAGTTATAGTCTGGTTAAGACGGGTTCTGTAAGTAGTACACCTTATTCACAAGGTGTACTCGGTACCCGATCTTGTTCAGTGCATCTCCCACGATTTGGGGAACCAACACTTCCTCTCCTCGAGCGGCTACGGCCCTTAGAAAAGAACCCCTTTCCGGGATTTCATAATCTTCACAGAATTGTTCGATGGCATTTTGGCCGGAATAACGTTGACTGGCAAAATGGGTAATTTTGTAGATGGCGGCACGGTAGGAAATACCTTCCTTTTTTTTATGGGTGTATAAGTACCAGGCAAAGACCAAAATCAGGCCTATGAAAATTGCGGCACTTAGGTAAAAAGTCATCTCATTTATCTCCTGCTCCATTATATATCCTCCACTCCAATAATAGTCGTAAAAATACGCATTTAATTGGTAAAATGGCAAAAATCAATGAATTAGGAGTAAAAAAAATATTCAAATAGTATAATATTTAATTCTCCTAAAGACTGGATTGTAAGATTAGCCCCACGACTTATAAGCCTTGGCAATTAATTGACAGATCTTTCTTTGATCTTGTAGAACCCAACTGTGAAAATTATTCTTCGAATTATAAGAGTAATCGCCAGAATGGAATTTGTCACGACATATTTTGAAAAGTCAAATTGGATTATCTGATTGACAAACGAATTGTTGAGAATACTGGGAATATAGAAAATCGTAAGACCGAGCATAAACCAGAACATCGGATCAAGGAATACATTAGGATACGCCCCACTCTTACCAGTGGAGATGTACAGTGATCGGTTTTTGGCGATAATCATCCCTCTTAGAGCCAGAAAGCCCAGAACCAATCCTATGTATGCCTGAGTTAGACCATTATAGTCATTAATTGTCCTTAGAAAAACGGTCTCGATAAGCTGGATGATGACATAAACTATTCCGGCAATTGCTATTAAGGGCTTGTACTTCCTTGGATAATAGAGATAGAAAAAAATAAAAACGGGAAGGGTGTACAGGAATGTCGCGAAGGGTAACATGTACCAGTTAAAGCCCAACGTGGCCGCCACGGTAAACATCATCAAGTCCGTAGTGAATGATAGAGATGGAATAGCAAAAGCCGCTCGATATAATTTGTTGAAATACTTACGTTTTAATAGGCCCATTATAATGGGAAAAATTCCCAATACGAATGAACCGTAAACTATAATGCTATTCCATCTCATCTCAGTCAATCATCACCAGGACATTCTGTTGGACATAATAGAGGTCCGTTTGGAGTCCCACTACCATTGTCCTTTCCTCCTTCAAAATCAGATGGGCCGCATAGAGTATTTGTCCCATTTTCGTCTATTGCATTAGAAAATTCTACCGTTCCACCCTGAGCTTTGATCCATGGAGTTGCATAATCTACCCCCCAGAAATATCCAGCGGTTTCATCCGGATGTTTGGCTTTAAAGCTCTTGAAGTCTTCTACTACTTGCTCATTCTTGTCGACCCATTTGCCATCTTCGGTCACATAGCCTACACCGATATAGTAGTTGCCATTATTGAGGCAATTCAGAATTCCAATAGCGGTAGCACCGTCTTTTTCAGCTCTTTGGATTCCACTCATCAGTTCACCTTTGTTTAGGCTAAACCCGGCTGGTCGGTCCGGGTATTTTTTTTGATAAGCTTCACATTCAGCGGCTGCAACGCTGTTCGGGATCGTCTTCCCGGCATTTTTAGGAAAATTTGCCATACACTTGTATTTAGGTTAACATTTTCTCTGAAAATAATGAGTATATACAGACAAAACTAGTGGTTAACCCAAGATGCTCTATAAATCGCAAAATAGTACTAATTCAACTAATATCATGAATGTATCAATAAAATATTCATTTAATAGGAGTGGTGAATTAGTCTTAAAAGACAGGTTTGGGTTGGATAATACATTTGTTTTAAAAGAGAAGTACCAATTTAAAAGACCGTATATTGGCTTGATTCGACTGGACTATGAAACTATACTATCTGTTAATTCCCGTTTTTGTTGTAGCCTGTTCCAACCCAAAGGAGAAGATTACTGAGCAAGTTTCTGACCCTTTAATTGAGGCTACCTCCTTTTCAGGTAAGCCTCTGAAAAGAAAATATGCCAGTCCAGGTGCGATTCAAAAGTCTGATAGTGCGCTGACAATACTTCTTGCCAAATCGAATCTTACCGAAGAAGACTACATCGAAGCCGGACGATTGCACAATAATGTAAATCGATTCAGAGAGGCCATCGAAGTATACTCTCGGGGTTTAGAAAAATACCCGAACTCTTTTCGATTGTTGAGACATCGTGGTCATCGCTATTTGAGTACCCGTCAACCAGATAAGGCAATTATTGATTTGAGAAAAGGGGACGAACTGATTGGAGATGATACGAGCATTTTAGAATACAATGCTTCGGGTTATGCTACAGGAAGTGTAAAGTACTGGATTTGGTATCATATCGGATTGTATCATCAATGGAAAGGCGAGTATCAGGAGGCTATGAATGCCTTCCAAAATTGTTTAGGAATGGCGATCGACAGCAAAAACCAAGTAGGATCGCGAAGCTGGCTCTTTGAGATATATCATAAGCTGGGGCAAACCAAACAAGCCAATGCCATCGTTGCTCAGATCACACCTAGCTACCAGGTGGACCCTGAATACAGTTATTTCAAGAAAATTCTGTTGTACAAAGGATATGTTGGCCCTGAAGAGCTACTAGAGATTCAAGTTCCTCCCTCTGAATGGACAGGCACTCATATCGCAAGAGCATATGGAGTGGCTTTCTGGTATTCTATCAACGAACGTGAAGAAGAAGCACTTAAGATTTACCATCAAATTCTTGAAGCACCTCACTGGAATACCTGGGCTTATGCCATGACAGATTATGAGGTTAATGTGGCGCGAAAGAATTAGTCTTTTTTCTTGAAATCTGCAGTCATCAACACCCACGTATTCGGGTCGAGTACAACTCGCTCAGGTTCAGCGTCTACCTTGATAGAGAACCGATTCGATTTTTTATCCATATTCATCACATGAATCTTGGGGATAGTACTACCAGACGAGTAGATACCTACTTCTAATGGCATTTCGAAAAAGCTTCCATCATCTTGGGTCTGATCGAGTGAAATAATAACCTCTTTACTACTCGCATTGTATTGCCAATTTCCCGTGTACTCCAGTGTACCTCCTTTGTAAAGCCATTGCTCGAAGAAAGTAGACAAATCCAAGCCAGACGCCTCTTCCATTTCTCGCTTGAAATCAGAGGTTGTCGCATTTTTGTCTTTGTATCTGGCGTAATAAGCACGAATTCCCTTCCAGAAATTGTCAGTACCAACGACTCCTCGAAGCATATGAAGAATCCAACTTCCCTTTTGATAAATCTGTCCGGTGGTCACCTTACTCATGTCTTTCAGGTTGTCATGAACAATTCGATAGTCAGGATTCTGTTTGTAGAAATTATTGACCCATCGTTGACTTGTTTTCAGGCCACCAACAAATTCATTGCGACCATATTGATGTTCAATGAAGAGAAGGGTGAAATAAGTAGCGAATCCCTCACTTAGCCAGACATCATCCCAGTCGTATTCAGTGACGGAATTGCCGAACCATTGATGGGCAATCTCATGGATGACCACATTCCTCCATCGTATACTGCGGTTCCCAGTTACTGACTTGTCACCATACAAGATGGCAGAGGCCGCTTCCATTCCTCCGCCCACACTGTTGGATTGGATGTTCGCTAGTTTCTCGTATGAAAATGGGCCGATATAGTCACTATAGAATTCCAAAACTTGCTTTGTGGGTTCGGCAAAATCATAGAAACCTGCATCCCGGTCTTGGCGGTAGACCCAGGTTTGGATGGCCTTTCCTTCAAAGTCATCTACATGCTGCACTGCAAATTCGGCTACTCCCAACACATATAGCCACGAAGCTATGGGAATTGATTGTTTCCAATGAGTGAGCCTTCTACCGGATCCTAAATCGGTCTCTTCAATCTTCAAGCCATTGGAGATCACTTGATAATGTGATGGAGCGGTGACTACAAATTCACAAGTGGCTTTGTCATAAGGGTGGTCGATAGTAGGGAGCCAATTTCTTCCTTTGTTGGGCCAATTATCGCTGAAAAAAGTGCGATCACCATACTTGTTGGGACCAATTTTGAGACCTGTAGAAGGAATTCCGCTATAGGAAATGATGTATGTACTTAGTTGCCCTTTTTTGGAAAGCCCTGAAAGCCGAATTGTGATTGCATCCTCTTCATGTCTGAAAAGCAATGGTTTGCCATCTGAAGTCACACTTTCTACGGTCATACCCTTACCATCAAGGGCTTGAGATTTTTTGATCATGTCAAGCCTCAATACTCCTTCGCCATCCTCATTGTATCTGATTGTTACAGTGGCCTTTCCCTTGATCAAATCTGTGTCATCAGACAACTCCAGTTCAAACCGATAATTGATAGCATCAATGTTCGGGTTCTTGGGATATGGGTCAGTAAAAGCCAGCAATGCACCCGAACCAAAAAGAAGAATAAGAGAGTAGAATGTCGATTTCATGGTGTTATTTCTTTAATGGTAGAGGAGTGGAGGGCCTGAATTGGACAAGTCCCTTTTCTTTCATTATACGTTCTATGTCTTCCAATTTCGATGGCACAAATGCGCTGAGATTTTCTACTCCATCTTCCGTGACCAAGGCAAGGTCCTCTATTCTCACATAGAGCCTTTCCTCTCTCACCCAGATCATTGGGTCGATGGCGAAGACCATACCGGGCCTTAATGGTACCCCGTGCACACGCCCAACATCATGGACTGCCATACCCACAGGATGTTGAAAATGGCCTCGAAATTTAATCCCCTCTTGAACCGCTTTAAGGTGATTGGGGTTATCGAATGTCTTACCTTCCAGGTATTTCTCCATGTCTTTAGCCGCTGCATCGAGAACATCATTTGACGTGACTCCAGGTTTTACGTATTTGAACAGAGCATCACGATAGGCAAGAACATATTCGCAAAGTTGGCGTTGGGCCTGTGTGTACTTGCCATTCACCGGCCACATCCTGGTAACATCACTGGTATAATAATGATAGTCAGGTGCGTAATCCATAAGAACCAGATCACCACTTTTCAGTGCATCAGTCTTTCGAAAATAATGACCCATAAACGCATTGGTGCCACCACCGATAATCGAGGCGTAACCATCGCCACGAGCACCATTCAGATGAAATATATACCTGGCAGCGGCATCAAGTTGATATTCATAAACCCCGGGTTTGGTGGAACGCATTGCCTCAATGATGGCTAAACCCGCGATCTCCGTTGCCTTGCGAATGGCTTTGATCTCCTGCGGTGATTTGATCGTGCGCATAGCATCAAGAATTGGAGATAGGTCCTTTATTTCAAATTGAGGATTGCGCTTTTTGATAAGTGCAGCGAAACGTGCTTCCTTGGAGGTGCCATCATCCCATGGGTCGGAGAATGCTCTGGCCTGTCCATGTAGTCGCGTGTCCCTACTGTCAGTCCCGTTTTCTGCAGGAGAGAGAGGAGTATAAAGCACGGGAGCAGGGGGGCGTATAAGGCCCGTACCCACGAGGTCATTTGCAAGATACTCACGGGCTTTCACTCGCTCAATACCCGTTAATTCCCTTATCAGTTCTGCATCCTCGATTGATAGCATTTTTCCCTCACTGCGTTCACGGCCTTCATCGCGATGTGGAACATACAAGGTGGTTTGCTGGTTTCTGCCATTCAGCAGAAGGTAAGATTGAGGAATCTCAAGACCGCTTAGATAGTAGAATGTATTGGTCTGTCTGAATATATTGAAATCATCAACGTCACGTGCTCCTTGTATCAATGCAATCGCATTATTCCCTATCTCCTTAAATATTCGGGAGCGCCTTTCTTTGAATTCCTCTTTGGAAAAATCAGTTTGATAGTAGTGCTTTTCCTGGCCGGTGGTATCAATTGAACACCACATAAGGAGTCCCACGAGGGATAACAGAGATACTTTGGACATGATCGATCAGAAAGGTTGATTCTCTTTCTAATCTAATGATTTTCAATCTGGTAAACTGCCCGCTGGTATAATGAAGGTCTAATCCTCCTTTTGTTCTTCAGAGTTCTCGTCCGCAGGGGCATCATCGGCACTCTCCGGTGAGTCCTCGCTGTCTGGGGAAGAAGCCTCATTGAGAATCACTTCATCTGATGACTCTATTTCGGTATCCATTGCTGGCTCATTAGCCGGCTCGTCTACAACCGGTGCAGGAGAGGAATTAACATGAAACATATAGTCCTTATCAAGTTCAAAGTGATAAGTAGCCTCATTCATCAGTTCCCAGGCTCTTTGTGATTGCTTTAATACAGCTAAGAGGTCCGTTGCAATGTTAGAGGCTCTCTTTGGGTATGAACCTCTTCCTTGGAAGACATCCATTTTGAAGGGATGAGTCACATTCTTCTTGGTATCTACATCAGTGAACTCATGTTTGGAAAATCGGTATTGTTGAGCATTTCCGCCTTCTGAATCAATCATTAGTTTGAGAATAACAGGGCGATACTTTTTCCAGATAGGGAAATACTCTTTGGTAGTAATAGAATCGTAGCTCATAAAGTCAAAATGATCTTACAAGTTAGTAAGATCATGGGGGAATCTAGGGTAAACCCGATTTTATTAACGATTTGATCAATAGAACAACATTGACAGGGTATTTGCTGACCAAAATCATGTGTTGAATTGAGGGAAATCAGCCTTTTATATTATGGTGTTGACGATATTCAGCCATCGATTCACATAAAAATTTTTGAGTCATGGTCACTAAAAAACAATACATAGAAGGTCACTTTATTTTATCTGGAGTCACGGCAGGTGTCCCCGTAGGTATACCTATAGGACTTTGGATAGGCAACATTGCGATAGGGCCGATAATTGGGCTCGTCTTGGGCTTAATAGTAGGAGCAATTCTTGAAAAGCGGCTAAATCCAAATCCTATTCGCTTGTCTGAATTTGAAAAGGCCAGACAACGCAAGTGGACTTGGGTTGGTTTAGTCACAGGGGTAGTGGTTCTCACCATAATTGCGATTATCTACTTTATGCAGAAATAGCAAAAGCTAGCTAACACTTGTCGCCATTAGGTATTTTGGGTGGATAATATCTTAAATCAGCCTGAGCATATTGCGTTGAAAAAGACGGAGTGATATCAAACTCATCAAGAGGCCGATTCCTATGAGTACACCGGCTCTTGGTAAGATTTCGATCAAGGCTAAATCACGCCAGAATATGTCATAAAAGCCTTGAACACCCCAGTAGTTTACGCTGAATACTGCTACCTTTTTCATAATTGCCGGCAGAACAAATAAGGGCATGATACTGCCACCAACCGCTGACATGATGAGTATGATCACCGTACCCATGCTCTGAGCTTGTTGCCTCGTTTTGGCGATAGAGGCCAGGAATATTCCAAAACCGGATATTGCGAACGCAACAGCAAGGATCATTATTATCACCGCAGGCAGATTGGTCATGATATCAAGCCCGAAAACTAACCATGTAAATACAAACATGACAGCAAGCTGTACAACACCCACAAGAAAAGAGGTAAGCATTTTTCCCAATAGTATGGTATTCATAGTCAAAGGGGTGGCTAGCAATCGGTGAAGTGTGCCGCTCTCCTTTTCCCGTAAAACACTCGTGCCTAGATCTGCTACGCTGAACAATAGCATCAGAATGGCAGTACCGGCCGCTGCCTGGATGACACCGAGATTGGCATCTTTTTGTTCACCCACTACGGAGGTAAGTTTGAATCGTATACTCTCCTCAATGCTAGATTCTATCTTTCGCTCTAATTCCTGAATTCCATCCTGTCGTTCACGTTCCTTTTGTACGGCATTCCTGAGTGAGGAGCTAATAACCTGTCTTGAAATTGCAATTTCAACTTGTTTTGCTCGATCAAATAATAATTCAATTGGTAGCCTTTTCCTAGAAGCTATAGAGTCTGCATACCCGGAGTAAATAATTAATGCGGCACTATGATTTCCTTTTTCTATCGAGGGAATGGCTTCTTCCTTAGTCGAATACTCGAGGATGAGACTTCCTGAAGAATCAAGAGCACTGATCAGTTGCCTTGATAGGACTGACTGATCTTGATCAGTCACCAATAAATTGATCGGGTCAATTTGGTCGCTTCCTCCACCAAAACCTCCAAAAACAAAAGCAAATAGACTGATTAATGCTATTGGAAGAAGAAATGTCCCGCCTATCGCCTGACGGTCGGTTAAAAATATCTTCAAGTCTTTTATTGATAGTTTGATCATGATCAATCTCTTAACTGTTTGCCTGTTAGTTTTAAGAAAATCGACTCAAGGTTGACCTTCTTGGTGTCAATACTTAGAATCTTTGCGTTCATAGAGAGTAATTGTGGGATAATGTTTGAAAGTTTATGGCCTATGTCCTTACACTCCAGTACCAATTCTAAGCTGTTTTCGTGCTTTTTTGTGGAGTGCAAATCGAGGCTCTTTAGCTCATGCTCTTCCAAAATGGACGTTTGGATAATCACCAAGTCATAGCTCTCACTACTACTTTTGAGAGTCTGCAAATCTCCCATCGCCTTGATTTGGCCTTCGTCAATAATTGCAATAGTGTCGCAGAGCTGTTCGGCTTCCTCCATATAGTGGGTGGTGTAAAGAATGGTCATTCCGTCCGCATTCAATTCCTGGAGTACTCTGAAGATATGGCTCCTACTTTGAGGATCTACGCCTACTGTGGGTTCATCGAGCAATAGTACTTCCGGGCTATGTAAAATGGAACAAGCAATATTTATTCTCCGCTTCATGCCACCTGAGTAAGTTTTGATCGAGTCCTTTCTTCGATCCCATAGCCCAACCATTTTAAGAGCCTCATCAATCTTCTGTTTAAGTTGACTCTTTGACACATCATAAAGTCCTCCCCAAAAAAGCATATTGTCATAGGCTGATAACTCCTCATAAAGCGCGATTTCTTGAGGGACTACTCCAATTTTCTGTACTATTGCTTCTCTGTTTTCTGAGAGCTTAGCATCATCGATGTAGATCTCGCCTTGGTCTGGAGTCAGGACAGAAGCGAGCATTTGGATGGTGGTGGATTTTCCTGCTCCATTCGGACCCAGAAACCCAAAGAAATCTCCGGAAACAATATCCAGGCTTACCTCTTGAACAGCGCGTAATTGCCCAAAGGACTTGGATACATTTTCTAATCTTATCATAAGCGATATTCAGTATCGCTAATTAGCTTGAGATTGCCGTTTATTATAAATTAAACTGACTGAGTCGTTGATGTAGCAGGATGAATTGTCTAATCTTTCCAACTCACTTTCATAGACAACTACGACTTAAAGGCGAATCAAGAAATCACGCAGGTCCTCTTCAGGGGATAAATCAATCTTCTTTTTCATTCGATTAATGCTCTTTTTGACTGATTCTGTGGTGATGTTGAAAATCTGGGCAATTTCTTTATTGTCCATGCCTACCTTGATGTACGCACAGAGTCGTAAATCATGAGGGGTTAGTACAGGGTGGCGTTCTTTGAGCCGCTTGAAGAAGTCCGGATGTACCTTTTCGAATTGGTACATAAACATCGTCCAGCTCTCTTTGCTAAGGTTAGTATTTATGGTACGCTTGATTTCTTTAAGATCGGGGATTACCTCATCATCTACTTTTGAGCTTAGCAGGCCGATTTGATCACCCAGTTGTTCCAGCAACGAATTCTTTTCATGGGATAGCATGGTTACCGTGGTAAGTTCGCGCTCTTTAAGAGCCAGTGTTTCTTCGGCCATCTTTTTCTCGGTTTCCCGAAGGGAACTGATCTCCTCGTTCTTGTTTACCAACTCATCATTTTTCAACTCAATGATTTCGTTCTTGTGACGAAGCTCATTGTTGTTTCTCTTTTTGATCAGGTTGGAGCGGTAGAGAAGAATCAGGATAACAGACACCAGGACACCACCACCTACTGCTCCTTGAATCACGAAACGATTACGCTGTAATTTTTCTTCGTAGGCAAGAGTAGCCTTTTGTTGTTCAAAGGCAACTGAGTCACGTTCCTGCTGGAATTCAAACTCTGCTTCGAGACGGGTAATTTTTTTGGTGATATCATCATTTTTAAGGCTATCCGATAGTTCTTTGAACCTTATAAAAGCATCTAAGGCCTGTTTATGATTCCCTAAAGCTTCTTCTACTTTGTACAACTGCTCATTCCCTTTGCGAATGGACGATGGGTACCCAATTTCGGCTGCCAGCGATAAACCTTGTTTTATATTCCGTCTGGCTACCTGATAATAACCTCTCCTCAGATAGACCTCACCAATATCGATCATGATGCTTGAGAGGATATCTTTTTTATCAATTTGTGCTGAAATGTCCCTGGCCTCATTCAGGTATTCCAAAGCACGAACAAGATTGGATTTCACCAATTCAGTCTGTCCTAACATCTGAAGGGCATTGGCGGTTTTTTCTTTGCTCTGAATTTTTCGGGCAGTTTCAAGGGCCTTTAAGAATGCAGTTTCTGCCTCTTCTATATCACCATTGGTTAAATGGATGCTGCCAAGGCTTACCCCCATGGAAGCAACATTTACGAGGTTGCCGGCCTCCTCATAGGCTTCAGCTGACTTACTCATATATTCTATGGCCAATTCAAAATCTTCTTGCAGCCGGTAGAGGTTTCCGATATGTTGGTAGGTAATTCCAACGGAATTGGTCATTCCCAAATCCATGGCTATGGAGGCTGTCTTTTGATAGCTTTCCAGAGAATTGGCATGGTCTCCCAATTGTCTGTAAATCGAACCTAAATTCCCATATGCGGCTAATATCACACGCTTGTCATCATATTTGAGCGCAATACTTAAAGCCTTTTCTATGTTTTCTATTGCTTCTGGGAAATTGGCACTTTTGTATTCTACTACTCCTAGTTCCAGATAGGACTTTGACAAGCTTTTTTCATCGTCTAATGCACTGAAGATTCGGAAGCTTTCCTTTAAATAGATACGGGCACTGTCAAAGGAGCTCTTTAAACTGTAAATCGTACCAAGACTCATCGTTGCACTTCCCGATGCTCTTTGGAGGCCTACTGCATCCGCGCGCTCCAAGGAGCGTCTAAGGTATCTGGCACCGGGTTCATAATTTCCCCGAATCCAATGGGCCGTTCCCATGTAATACCAGGCAGTGGTTACTCCTTTATCATAACCAATTTCTTCAGAGAGCTGCAAAGCCTTGCCTGCAAAATCCATGACTTGGGCAGAATCAACCGGGATGTATTGATTAGCAAACTCATTATAAAGATCAACTCGATGCCTTTTGTCTTGAGTTTTACTAAGCTCATTTTTGAGACTATCAATGACTTGTTGGTTTTGCGCGATTCCGGCTATCGCAATCAAGGTCAAAAAGGAAAATGAAAAGAAGGCCCTTTTGAAAAGGGAATTGAATTCAGGTTGAGGGGAATCAAAAGTCATGGCGAAATTGATCTACCGTAAAGATACTTTTTTTCCTATTCCGGAACAGAGAACCTGATTTTCACAATTAGCTGAAATTCAACAATTTAAAATGATGTCACCCAATTGTCCCGGCAGATTTTGGCAATTCTCTGGGTAAATTCTCTCTTTTACATTGGTCGAGTTAATAAGTTGACTGATTCACCTAAATTCGAAAAGATGCTTGCCTCAACTAAGCACATTGGTCGGTTAATACTATTCCTGGGCTTCCTCTCCGGAAGCCTGGGATCACTTCATTCACAGGTGGCCAGCTATAATTTCAATGAAAATGCCGAGGACCAGGCAAGCGGTCATCATGCCACCATTTTCGGCAACCCTTCCTTTGAAAATGGGGAATACATTTCATTCACTCCTGGAGAATACCTGAGCCTTCCCTTGGCGGTGAGCGAAGCCATTGATGTTTCTGAATCCTGGCAATTTGAATTCCGATTTAAAGTGGAAGGGGATTGGCTTGCCTCTGAAGGTGAAGAAGCCCAAGTGATTTTGGCCAGTAAGACATTTGACCGCAGGTGGGGTGGGTTTACCATCACTGCTCAGGAATGGCATGAGCAATTACAGCTGATCACCACCTTTGGTGATGGCATTACCTATCCACCCAATGGCTGTGCCACTTGTGGACCGCATGAAGGTAGCAGTGAAGGTAAAGCGGATTTTGTGATCGATATAGATTCAGACATCTGGTATGATGTAAAGATCAAGTTCTTTTATGGTTCAGAAGAACCCTATATACAGTATGAAGTAAACGGCACCATTTTCATCTCCTACTGGAACCTTGAAGACCCGCATGCAGACCCTTGGGGCTTTCAGCAAACTATCAATCAACAACAGATTTGGGTAGGCACAGATCAGGACAACAAAGCGATAGAAAGAACGAATAGGCCAAAAATGGACCTTCAGTTAGATCATCTTTCTTTTTGGAGCCCGGTGCCTGCCGGCAATCCTGACAAAGTGGGCACAGTTTTACAAGCCCTGGTGGAAGACATGCACCTAAAATTTGACGAGGGGGGTATAGCCACCAATGGTTTTACCGAATTGCAACAAGACTCGCTCAGGCAAGAGTTTGTGCGCAACTGGGATGACCATGCTTATGAAGCAAATACAGCCATTATTTGGGAGTACATCCACACTTATGCGAAATACCATGAACCTATTTTTACAGAATGGTATCTTCCCAGCTTGCCACAAGAATTTACTCCTCTTGAAGCCATACAGTTTATTATGGAGCAATGGATTCTGGATAATCGCTATGGCCCGGAGACGGTCAGCGATATGGAGGGCCTCACATTTGAGGATCATGAGCTTTTTCCCGGAAAAGTGAGTGGTTTTGCACCAAGAATCACCGATCACACATTCACAATCAATGGTGATTACCAAACCAATCCAGGATTCTATAACAACGGACAGGAGCAGGTCATTCGCCCCTCAGGCTATTATGTCCCCCCTGGTGAGCTGGTCACCATCACGATTCCTGACGCAGTTGTTGACCAGGGCTTGTCGCTATATGTGGGCGCCCATAATGTCAATTTGGCAACCACCTGGAATGTGTTCAGAAGATTTCCTAGGATCATGACAACCTATGAACTGAACGCCAAGACCATTACGGTTTCCAATCCTTTCGGAGGAGGCATCTATATCAAAGTACCCGATGGCTCCAGTTATGGTCCTTTAGAGTTTGAGGTTAGCGGAGCGGTCAAGGCCCCCTATTATTCTGATGTGGAAGGTTTTAGTCATTCATTAGAAGCATTTAATGCTGACCTGGCCAATCAATATGTACCCTGGTCAGACATTGAATCCAAAAATATGATGGCTACCATCACCGCGGGCACGGCTGTCACCATTGAAGACATGGATTCGGTATTTTCCGTCTGGAACCAATCTTTTGATGGTGTCAATATTGCTCTGGGTCGGCCTGTCGAGCGTTTTCGCGCTGAGTACTTTTTGATCGATAGGCAAAATCACTATAACGGAACCATTCCCGCTTCTTACCCAATGCCTTTTGAAGAATATGCCAGGCCTTATGAGGCAAGGGAGAAAATGCCAATTGTGGCAGAAAAGGGTCGTGATTGGTATAACGAGCCTCAAAATGAGAACTTTTTCATGATCATTATGCACGAAATGGGGCACCTTCACAATATGCCTACCTTGCCAAACGAGGTGGAGTCTAACGTCAACCTGTTGGCTACTGCAGCATTAAGTCATGCCATGGGCGAATCCGTAGATTCTGCCTTTGTCTATTCCATTGATCAGCGGCTTAACCTGGATCAGGCGGCTATGGACTGGGTCTTATTGGATAATTTTTACAAAGGGAACCGCATAGGCTACCTTGAAGAATCGGAACGGTATGATGAGTTAGAGCAACGCTATCAGAGCAGGGGCTTTGCCAAATATGTGGACATCGCTAACCTATTTGGTTGGGAAGCCCTGGGCAGCACCTTCAAGCCATTTTACGATCGAAGAACTGCCGACCCTTTATGGAGTCCTTATTCCTTACAGGATGATGAATACATTGAAGCTGCCTCCAATGCCCTGGGCTTTAACATGGCACCTCACTTTGAGTTCTGGGGTATTATTCCGTCAGATGAACTGGTAGCAAGCCTGAGCGAGATGCCCACCTCCGAGGTGATCAAAGATCGGATCATTCACTTCAGGTCTTTGGTGCCGGCCAATAATGACGAATTCCAGGATTTGCATCGAGTGATGACCAGCAAATTGCCCTGGTTCAATGATATTGTTTATGACGAATGGAAAACCTCTTATGATGAAGCTCGCGCCCAGCGAATCATAGATCGCTTTGACGAGATTCTGAACAAATATTACGACATCAATGATCTGGATTATAATGTCAATCCTGTCATTACCGGCTTATCCGAAGAATTGTATGTAACCATTAATTCAACGTTAGAATTGACATTAGAGAATTTTGTGATCGAAGATCCCGACAATAACTATCCTGAAGATTTTACTTTGAATGTCCTGGTTGGAAATAACTACGTTATCTCCGGTACTACTATTACACCTGAAGTTGATTTCACGGGGGAACTTATTGTGCCCGTAACCGTGAACGATGGCCTGGAAGATAGTGAGCAATTTTCAGCTGTTGTTACCGTGGTAATTGAAAATGACAGACCAGTGATTACCGGACTGGTGAATGCGCTTTCCACTAATGAAGACAATCCAATTACCCTTTCACTGGATGATTTTCTGGTTAACGACAGTGACCATAATTATCCCAGTGATTTCACACTTACGGTCCGTGATGGAGATAATTACTCTTTATCTGGTACCACCATCACACCAGACACCGATTTCAATGAGCAGTTAACGGTGTCTGTAACCGTAAGTGACGGTATTCAGAAAAGTAAGCCTTTTGAGTTTGAGATAGAGGTGATTCCAGTGAACGACCGCCCCAGGATCATTGGCGTGGCCGAGCTATTTGAAATAGAAGAAGATCAATCTATTAGTTTCCGACAACATGATTTCAGAATTGATGATCCTGATCAATTATCAAGGCAATTTGATATTGAATTCTTAGAAGGAGAAAGCTATTCGGTAGAAAATAAAACCTTGACCCCGGCAAGAGATTTTTATGGAAGACTGAGGGTTCAGGTAAGGGCCAGTGATAATACCGATTACGGTGAGGTATTTGAGTTCTTCATACAAGTGAATCCTGTGAATGATCAACCTGTTATTACCGGGCCTGTTGACCCCCTGGCCACAAAAATGGACCAATCTATTACCCTGGAATTGGCTGATATTACAGTGACTGATCCAGATAATGATTTTCCCAACGATTTTACGCTCACCGTATTAGAAGGAGATAATTATTCTGTTTCCGCCACCACGGTCACTCCAGATCCTTCTTTTACGGGTGAGCTTAATGTCTCTGTCGTTGTCAACGATGGGGAGTTAGATAGTGATCCGACTAACGTGACCATCAATGTAATTCCACCCAATGATAATCCGGTGATCACAGGACAACGGGAATTGTCGACTAATGAGGATACGCCAATCACCCTGGCAATCAATGACTTGACAGTAGAAGACAGTGACCATACTTATCCTGATGACTTTACACTCCGGTTGTATGAGGGCGATAATTATACACTACCAGCAGGAGGTAGCCTGGAAATCACACCAGGGCTGAACTTCTTCGGTGAATTAATAGTTCCTGTGACCGTAAGTGACGGGATAGAAGAAAGTGAACCATTCATGGTTACAGTGACTGTTAATTCTGTTAACGATGCACCGGTTATACTCACTTGGGCAGGATTCGATGGTTCGGTATCCACAATGGAGGACACACCAATTACGCTCACTTTAGACCTCCTGGAGGTAGAGGATCCAGATCATTCCTATCCCGATGACTTCACACTTTTGATTGAGGCGGGAGAAAACTACAGCGCGTCAGGAAGTACGGTAACGCCTGCCACTGATTATTTTGGTCAGCTTAATATCCCCGTCAAAGTCAATGATGGAGAGGACGACAGTGAGTCTTTCATTCTTGGAATCATTGTTAATTCCGTAAATGACGTCCCCGTGATTTCGGGTATTGTGGAGGCACTGACTATAGAAGAGGATTCAGAGCTTTCTTTATCGCTTGATGACCTAGTAGTTGTGGACCCTGATAATAACTATCCAGGCGATTTCACAATGAGTATAGGCGAAGGAGAAAACTATTCAATAAGTGGAGGTGGAGGTCAGGTGGTCACACCCGATCCAAATTTCTTCGGTGAATTGATGGTGCCCGTAACTGTAAGCGATGGCATCGAAGAAAGCGAACAATTTATCTTGATCATCGAGGTGATTGCAGTGAATGACAAACCTGTGATTACAGATCAAAGAACTGAACTGGTCGCCACAGAAGATACACCATTTAACCTATCCTTATCTGATCTTGAGGTAGAGGACCCTGACAATACCTTCCCTGATGACTTCACACTCACCATTGAAGACGGAAATAGCTATACCGTGGATGGATTAACGGTGACTCCGGCTGAGGATTTTGATGGCACCTTATCAGTATCCGTTACCGTGAATGACGGATCGGATTCAAGTGAGCCGTTTACCATAGAAATTCCTGTTACTCCGGTTAACGATGCTCCAATGATCACTGGTTTGGTAGAGCCACTCACCACTGAGGTAGATATGTCACTCGAACTGTCTTTAGAAGATTTTATCATTGATGATCCGGACAGTGACTTCCCGAAAGACTTTACCCTCTCAATCCAGGAAGGAGAGAATTATACCTTATCCGGATTCACGGTTATTCCGGGATCAGGGTTTATCGGAGACCTATTAATCCCGGTCACAGTAAATGATGGTTCATTGGACAGTGAACCGTTTCAAGCTACGGTGGAGGTTGCAGAAGTGCTGGGCATTGACAATGGCTTTGTGAAACGGCATTTTTCAGTGACACCAAACCCAACCACCGACCAGCTGAGCATTGTGAAAGATCAGGGAGTACTCTACT
>JANQKF010000035.1 GCA_028281285.1 Cyclobacteriaceae bacterium | reverse complement strand
CCTATAATCTCTTTTCCATAGAATCTTTCTCCGATTGCGTTTTCAAAGCCAAAGAGGTTCGCAGCCGATTCGTTGATCACGATTGCCTTATCATCTGTGACAAACTCTCTTGAAAAGAACCTCCCTTCAATAAGTTCGACACCTAACACTTTTCCTATGTCGTACCCACCCTCGATAATGTTAAATTTCGTATTTCTTTCTTCCGGGGTCTGTCCTTTCCATTGGAAGCCGCTACTGCTGCTCACCTCTCCCGGAAGTTCGCCCCATAAATGGGATATATTAACCACACCACTCAGTTTCCTGACTTCGCTCATAAATGGCTTCGCATCGCCTTCATGTAGCTTACCTTCCATATTAAAGGAGATGACATGTTCTGTATCATAGCCCAGGTTGGAGTCCTTTATAAAGTTCATTTGCCTGTAAATGACTACTACAGAAATGATGAGTATTACCGAGGTAGCAAATTGAAAAATGACGAGGCCTTTTCTCAACCAAAGCCCACCTGATTTTGATTGAAGCTTTCCCTTTAGAGCGAGCACCGGTTTAAATCCGGACAAGTAGAGGCCAGGATAAATTCCCGAGATCAATCCAGTCGCAATCGTGATGATCAAGGTGGTAAAGATTGCAGACGAAGCCTCTCCAATGGAGAGTGATTTGCCAGTGATGGCATTGAATTGCGGTAGTAAAAGAACAACAATGCTAATGGCCAGAAGGAGGGAGACGAAAGAGATAAACAGGCTTTCACTGAAATACTGGTAGATCAAGTTTCTACGGTTAGCACCTATTGCTTTTTTGACCCCGATTTCTTTAACCCTTCGTGAAGCCTGAGCTGTTGACAGATTCATGTAATTGATGCAGGCAATTACTAAAATAAAAATGGCTATGAGCGAGAAGATGCGTACGTAAACCATTCTGCTAGCCACGGGCACTCCATTTTCAAATTTTCCATAGAGGTACTTATCCGAGTATTTTTGAGCAACTAACGTCCGAGGTCCTCCTTTAAATTTGTTTAATAAGCGCTCGATTTTCTTATTGAATTCGGCCAAGTCTACTCCTTCTTGTAGCACTAAATGTGTCTGTGGGCCTTCATACCGCCAATTGTAAAGTCCAGTACGCCAGGAACTTAAAAAATGATCAAGACTCAATAAGATGTCAAAATTAACTGTAGAACGATTATCCGGTTCAAAGACACCACTGACCACATAGGGGCCTTTGTAAAATTGACCATTGAAGTTTACAGTTTGGCCAATTGCTTTTTGTGGATCACTAAAGAGGCTATTTGCCAGTTGAAGAGAAATTACCACATTTCCATCATTCAGTGCGCCAATTTTGCTTCCAGCCACAAAGTCGCAGCTAAAGATGTCGAAATAGCCATCCGTGACAAAAAGCGGGACAGCCCTTAGATCATTGCCATCAAGAGAGATGACACCTTTGTAAAACGGTTCATCAAAGACAGAGATCCCTTTTTCGACTTCCGGCAACTCTTGGGCTATTGCCTTTGCCAATGGAAAGGGTGTCCTGTCATTGGTGTGAATTCCATCAGCAAGCTTAGAGTTCACGTATAGCTGAACGTGTTGGTCACTGTCTTTCTCATTGAATTTACCCATTTGCATTTCATCATTAACCCATAGGTAAATCAATAGGGCACTCGCAAGGCCCGTGGCTAAGCCAAATAGGTTGATAAGAAAAGTACTCTTGTAGCGTTTAAAGCTCCTGAATGATATTAAAAGATTGTGCTTGAACATAGCGATTTTGTTGATTGAGTATTGGCTTTTTCCTTTGAAAAAGAGGTGTGTGATGATGCCAAATACCTCTAGGGTGTATAGGAATTTGGCTTTGGCCACTCCTTTAGTTTTTATGTTGTGATGGAACAGTTCTTCGAGATCCCATAGTGCTGTCGACAAGAAATCATAAGAGCAGAAACTCTCAAGTAACCATCGTGCAAATCTTGGGGGTCTTTTGTTTTTTTGCTCCAGACTCATGATTTAAACAGGTCTACTTTATTCGCTCCTTAAGCTTTCCGTGACATTGATATTGGCTGATTTGGCCGTTTGAGCCATAATGGTAAGCCAAGCGATTAGAATCATAAACACCCCTGAAAGTACAAACAGGGCAGGGGTCAGATCAATCCGGTAGACGAAACCTTCTAACCAATACTGCATCAGGTAATAACCTATTGGTAAGCCAATGAGAATGGCCAATAGAATCAGACCGATAAAGTGATTAGACAACAACCGAACGATTCCAAAATCGCTGGATCCCAGGACTTTCCTTATGGCTATTTCTTTGAAACGTCTTTGTGTGCTGAATGCCGTAAGTGCTAACAAACCCAGGCATGAAATCGAGATGGCGATGCCGGAAAAGTACTTCGATAAAGTAGCAGTCCTTTCCTCTTCTAAGTAAAGCTGTTGATACTGGTCATCGATGAATTTGAACTCAAAGGGATAACCGGGATTGAATTCACGGTAAAGTGCTTCAATTTGCTGGATGGTTTCGATTTGGTTTATACCTTGAATCTTGGCGAAAAAGTATTCTCCGCTGTCATTCAACCGAAAGAAGAAGGGTCCAATTTTGTCATGGAAGCCTTTGGAGTGGAAGTCTTTTACGATACCTATGATCTCTTTTCCATCGAATCGTTCTCCAATGGTGTTTTGAAAACCAAATAGATTGGCAGCAAACTCGTTGATCACAATTGTCTTTTCATCCGCGGCAAATTCTCTCGAAAAGAATCGCCCTTCAATCAATTCGATACCCAGTACCTTGTCGATGTCGTATCCACCCTCGATGATGTTGAATTTCGTATTTCTCTGTTCCGGAGTTTGTCCCTTCCATCGGAAGCCACTGCTGCTACTGACATCACCTGGAAGTTCGCCCCACAGATGAGAAATATTGGCCACACCGCTCAGCTTTCTGACTTCTGCCATAAAGGGCTCCGGATTCCCTTGACGCAGCTTGCCTTCCATGGTAAAGGAGATAAGATGTTCCGTGTCATAGCCCAGGTTGGAAATCTTGATGAAGCTCATTTGTCGATAAATGACGACCACTGCAACGATGAGGATTACCGAGGTGGCAAACTGAAAGACGACCAGGCCTTTTCGTAGCCAGAGACCACCTGATTTTGATTGAAGCTTTCCCTTCAAAGCGAGCACCGGTTTAAATCCGGACAAATAGAGGCCTGGATAAATTCCCGAGAGTAGGCCAGTAGCAAGGGTGATGATCACTGTGGTAATGATTGCGGAAGAAGCCTGCACTATAGAGAGTGACTTACCAGTAATGACATTGAATTGTGGGAGCAAAAGAAGCACTATGCCAACGGCAAGTAGGAGGGCCATGAAAGAGATAAACAGGCTCTCGCTGAAATACTGGTAGATCAGGTTTCTACGGTCGGCCCCGATCGCTTTTTTGACTCCGATTTCTTTGACCCTGCGTGAAGCCTGAGCCGTAGATAAATTCATATAATTAATGCAGGCAATAATTAGAATAGAAATCGCAATGAGGGTGAAGATGCGAACGTAGACGATTCGGCCAGCCGCTGGCACCCCATTTTCGAATTTTCCATAGAGGTACTTGTCCGAGTACTTTTGAGCAATTAGGGTCTGAGGTCCTCCTTTGAGCTTGTTTAGCACGCCCTCGATTTTGGTGTTGAACTCATCCAGATCAACTCCCTCCTGCAACACCAGATGTGTCTGAGGACCGCCATTGTGCCAATTGTAAAGATTTGTTCTCCAGACAGTTAGGAAATGATCTAAATTCAACAAGATGTCGAAATTCATCGTAGATCGGGAGTCTGCTTTAAAGACTCCACTGACTATATAAGGGCCCTTATAATATTGACCCGTAAAGTTTACAGTTTGGCCAATGGCTTTTTGTGGGTCACTAAAGAGGCTATTTGCCAGTTGAAGTGAAATCACCACATTCTCATTCTTCAGTGCACCTACTTTACTTCCTGCTACAAAGTCACAACTGATCACATCAAAATAGCCTTCGGTAACAAAAAGTGGAACAGCCCTCAAGTCGTTACCATCAAAGGAGATGACGCCTTTATAATAGGGCTCATCAAAAATTGCGATCCCTTTTTCGACTTCTGGCAACTCTTCGGCTATTGCCTTTGCCAATGGAAAGGGTGTCCTGTCATTGGTGTGAATTCCATCAGCAAGCTTAGAGTTCACGTATAGTTGAACGTGTTGGTCACTGTCTTTCTCATTGAATTTACCCATTTGCATTTCATCATTAACCCAGAGGTAAATCAAGAGTGCACTTGCCAGACCGGTCGCAAGGCCAAATAGGTTGATGAGAAATGTGCTCTTGTAGCGTTTGAAGCTTCTAATTGAGATTAAGATGTTGTGTTTGAACATAGCGATTTTGTTGACTGAGAATTGACTTTTTCCTTTGAAAAAAAGGTGTGTGATAATGCCAAGCACCTCAATAGTATAGAGGGATTTGGCCTTGAAAATTCCTTTCGTTTTTGCGTTATGATGGAACAGTTCTTCCAAATCCCAAAGGGCCGTGGAGAGGAAATCATATGAGCAGAAACTCTCTAACAACCATCTTGCGAAACGTGGGGGGCGTATATTTTTGTGCTCCTGACTCATAAGTAGACCCGATTGAGTTTATTCGCTCCTTAAGCTTTCCGTGACATTAATGTTGACCGATTTGGCGGTTTGTGCCACAATGGTGAGCCATGCCACAATGAGCATTATCGCACCGGCAAAAACAAAGTAGAAAGGCTGCAAGTCGATTCTGAAAGCAAAGCTATCTAGCCAATTTTTCATTAAGTAATAGCCAATTGGCAGAGCGGTCGAGATCGCGATTATTACCAAAATGAGGAACTCTTTGGATAGCATTTGAACGATACCTGAATTGCTAGAACCAAGAACTTTTCGGATGGCGATTTCTTTGAATCTTCTTTGAGTGCTGAAGGCAGTTAAAGCCAGAAGTCCAAGGCATGAGATGGCAACAGCGACTGTAGCAAAATAGTCGGATAGCGAAGAAATTCTTCTTTCCTCATCATAGAGTTTTTGATAATTGTCATCGATGAACTTAAACTCAAAGGGATAACCGGGATTGAGAGCCGAATACAGTTCTTCTATCCTGTTCAGCGTTTCAGCCCGATTATCTCTTGATAACTTTATAATGATGTTTCCGCCCTCTGGGTCAATTTGAAAAAAGAAGGGTTTGATGGTTTCGTACATCCCCTGAAAGTGGAAGTCTTTGACCACACCCACAATGGTATAGGCTGATCCTACATGTAACTTTTCACCAATTGGATTGTCAAAGCCAAGAATCTCCACAGCCGTTTCATTAATGACTACTGCGCTTTCATCGGATGGAAATTCTCTTGAAAGAAGGCGCCCGGATTTGAGCTCAACACCTAACATCTCGGCCATATCATATCCGCCTTCAATGAAATGGAACCATATACCCTTATCATCAGGATTCTGATTTTTCCATTTTAAGTTATAGCGCGAACTGATCTTTATTCCTAGATCTCCTCCCATATGCGATGCATTGACGACACCTGGGATATTCTTAACCTCTTCAACAAAGACATCCGGAGCTTCGAGGAACTTACCCTCTTGCTGGAAGGAGATTAAGGGTTCGGTATCATAGCCCAAATTAAACTGTTGAATAAAATTTAGTTGACTATGAATAATCACGGCTGAAATGATTAGGGTAGCCGAAATCGTAAATTGGAACACTACCAATACCTTGCGCAGCCACAAGGCTCCTGAACCAGAACTTAACTTCCCTTTCAAGGCAAAAACAGTATTAAAGCCAGAGAGGTAAATTCCTGGATATAAACCAGAAACCAGGCCTGTTAGCAGCGTTATGCCTAAAACGGGTAGAACAATTCCGGATGCTCCTAAAATGGATAAGCTCTTACCAGTAATTTCGTTGAACTTAGGCAGCAACAAGAGCACAATTCCAACCGATATGATCAATGAAAGACTCGTCATGAAGATCGATTCGGCAAAGTGCTGATAGACCAAACTTCTGCGTTGTGCTCCCACCGCTTTTTTAATACCAATCTCCTTGATTCTCCTGGTGGCCTGCGCAGTGGAGAGATTCATATAATTGATGCATGCAATTACGAGTACGAAGATGGCGATGAGTGAAAAGATTCGAACATAGACCATTCTACCTGCTACCGGTTTTCCATTCTCGTACTGTCCGTAGAGGTACCTATCCGAGTATTTTTGAGCAAATAGCGTTTGAGATTTACCTTGGGACTCTTTGGTGTGTAGGTAGTTTTTAATTTTCGAGTTGAATAGCTCAATGTCCACACCCTCTTTCAAAACCAAATGGGTCTCAGTGCCTCCATTGTACCATTTTTTCATTTCAGGACGCTCAGTCATAAACTGATCGAAGCTCATGAGTATGTCGAAGTCGGTAGAGCTGTCCTTATCAGGTTTGAATACTCCTGAAACTGTGTAAGGTCCGGTGAAAAGCTCCCCTTTAAAGTCCACGGTTTGATCAAGGGCCTTGGCTGAATCTCCAAACAAATTGATTGCCAGGGGTTCTGAGATAATAATCCCATTCTTGTCCTTGAAGGCTGTCGCTTTGTTTCCTGATACAAAATCGCATGGGAATACATTGAAATATCCGCTGCCAGCAAAAAGGATTTGAGCTCGTGAATATTGATTCTTATGGGATAATATGCCTTGGTAGAAGTCGGCATAAACAATCGGTATCGCATAGTTGATTTCAGGAAGTTCGGCCTCCATTGCCGCTGCCATAGGCGTTGGCGCCTTGGCTCTTGTTCGTATCCCACTTGGATGAGCCATATTGACCAAAACCTGAAAATGCCGGTCACTGTCCTTTTCGCTGAATTGGTCCTTATTCAGCTCATTATTGACCCACAGGAAAATCAACAAGGCACTGGCCAGACCAATGACCAATCCGAATAGGTTGATTAAGAATGTGCTTTTGAAGCGCTTAAAACTTCTAATTGAGATTAAAACATTGTGTCTGAGCATGGCGAGTTTGTTAGTTGAGAATTGACTTTTTCCTTTGAAAAAGAGATGGCCAATGATGCCTAAAACTTCTATTGTATAAAGGAATCTGGCCTTGTTGAGGCCTTTGGTTTTAATGTTATGATGGAACAGCTCTTCCAGGTCCCATAGGGCAGTTGAAAGGAAATCATAAGAGCAGAAACTTTCCAGCAACCACTTTGCGAATCGGGGAGGTCTTGTGTTTTTTGGATCGGAACTCATGACTTGATCAAGTAGTATTTATGTTTATTACGGAAAAGAGAGTAAATATGGAAAGAAGGTTGCATCATACTACAAAAGATGGTTCGATTTCTTTTCGTCATTGCGAGGCCGTAGGATGAAGCAACCTGCCTGCCGGACAGGCCTCCCAATCACTAAGGGAGATTTCTCCTCGTAGAGCTCGTTCGAAATGACGTTCATTATTTATGTTCATTCAGCCCTTAAACTTTCCGTTACATTAATATTGACCGATTTGGCGGTTTGTGCCATAATCGTCAGCCACGCCATGATCAACATGAGCAAACTGGCCATGATGAAATACATAGGAGTGAGGTTTATTCTGTAGGCAAAACTATTCAACCAGTTTTGCATCAGGTAGTAGCCCACCGGAAGGGCCACCAGAATCGCTGCAATTACGAGCACGATAAACTCGCGTGACAGCAAGCTAATGATTCCTAGTCTGCTTGAGCCCAGAACTTTTCTGATTGCAATCTCTTTGAATCTTCTTTGGGTACTAAAGGCAGTCAACGCCAATAAACCCAGACAAGAAATAGCAATGGCCACGCCAGCAAAATACCTTGATAAAACAGTAATACGTTCTTCTACAGCATAAACGGCCTGGTAATTATCATCCATGAACTTAAAGTCGAACGGGTGGTCGGGGTTAAATGCCCCATGCAGTTCTTGAATACGATCAAGGGTTTCTCTCTCAGTACCTGCCTGCATCTTTACCATAAAGTGGTCTCCATTATCGCTTAAGGAGAAGACAAAAGGGCCTACTTTTTCTCTGAATGACTGGTAGTGAAAGTCTTCAACCACGCCAATAATATGGTGCATTCTTCTGTTACCAAAGAATCGTGCTCCAATAGGGTTTTCATACGCTATCAAATCAATGGCGCTCTGATTCAGAATCATGGCATCCTTGTCCGTAGGGAAATCTCTTGAGAAATTACGCCCTTCTTTTATTTCAATGCCTAATAACTCAATCAGGTCATAACCTCCGCGAATCTGATAGAAACGCACCTTCCATTTGTCTTCCATATCGCCCTCCCAGTTAAAACCTCCGGAGTAATCCAAACGGCCCGGGAGAATACCTTTCATTTGAGAAGCATTGATCACACCAGGCAATTTCTTTACTTCTGAAAGGAAGCTATCAAAATCTTTCCTGAGCTTACCGTCCTTGGTGAATGTCACAATGTGATCTTTTTCGTAGCCCAGGTTAGCTGTTTGTATGTACTCAATCTGCTTGTAGATCACCAGCACAGATACAATCAGGATCACTGAAATACTGAACTGGAAGATCACCAGGCCTTTTCTGAGCCACAGTGCCCCTGAGCCGCCAGCTATTTTTCCTTTCAAAGCCACCACTGTTCTAAAACCGGATAAATGAATAGCTGGATAAATACCTGAGAGTAAACCGGTGATGATGGTAATCGTCAGGAATCCCACGATGACGTTGGGCGTTAGCTCCAAGACCCGTTCTTTGTCCACCACTTCATTGAATTTGGGTAATAGCAAGAGCACTAAGACAATGGCAATGGATAGAGAAAGCAGCGACATAAGCATAGACTCCCCGAAGTGCTGCAGTATCAGGTTTTTACGTTGAGCACCAATGGCCTTTTTCACACCAATCTCCTTGACCCTTCTAGCCGCTTTGGCGGTAGAAAAGTTCATGTAGTTGATACTGGCAATGGCTAATACAAAGATGGCAATCAGCGAAAACAGCCTCACATAAACAATGCGGCCCTCTACAGGTAGGCCATTTTCATATTTATCATACAAGTGGCGATCAGAATAACGCTGGGCATACAAAGTTTCGGTCATGTAATCGAGCTTGGTGGTCAAGAACGATTTGATCTTCTCGTTAAAGCTGTCCATGTCCACTCCAGGGTTCATCACCAGGTGCACCTGGGTGCCTCCGTTGATCCAGTTCATCAGGTCTTTTCTTCTGTCTTGGAAGAGTTCATAGCTGAACATGATGTCGAATTGAGTCAAGCCATAGCGAGGTTTTTCGAAAACACCAGATACGACATAATCGCCATCTAATCTCCTATCGCTTTTGAAGGTTACCGTTTTACCCATGGCTCCTTCGGTTGAATGAAACAGACTCATGGCCATTTGCTCGGAGATAATTACCTCGTTTTTATCGGTCAGCACATTGGTTTTGTCCCCTTCGATAAATTTGGCAGGAAACAGGTTGAAATAGCCGGCCCCCACATATTGAGGCATGGCCGTCACCTGAGTTTCGCCTGAGGCAAGTACTCCCTGGTGGAAGTGCTTAGAGATGACCGGTACGGCATAATCCACCTCAGGAAACTCCTCGTTCATGGCATCACAAAGTGGGTTTGGCGTACCACCATGGGTCTGGGTATGAATGCCTTCGGAGGTGGGGTAACTAGACAGGATTTGATAGTGTCGGTCACTGTCCCGCTCGTTGAAATTACCCATGCTCAATTCATCATTCACCCAGAGGTAAATTAACAGAGCACTGGCCAAGCCCACGGAAAGACCAAACAAATTGATGAGAGAAGCACTCTTATAGCGCTTGAAATTTCGGAAGAAGATCAGGATTGAATGTTTTAACATGGCGGTTTTGTTGATTGAGTATTGACTTTTTCCTTTGAAAAAAAGGTGGGTTATGATGCTTAGTACTTCTCTTGTATAGAGAAATTTAGCTTTGGTGAGTCCTTTGGTCTTTACATTATGCAGGAAGAGTTCTTCCAGGTCCCACAGGGCCGTTGACAAGAAGTCATAGGAACAGAAGCTCTCAAGTAGCCATTTGGCAAATTTTGGTGGCTTGATCTTTTGATTTGAAGAGCTCATCATTTTAGCGATTCGGCTTAGCCTTCGGTTCTTAAGCTTTCAGTGACATTTACTTTAGTAGAATTGGCAATCTGACTCATGATGGTTAGCCATGCGATAGCTAACATGAAAAGGCAGGACAGAATAAAGTAAATAGGTTCTAATTCTATTCTATAAGCAAAATCTTCGAGCCAGTTTTTCATAAGATAGAAACCGATGGGTGCTGCAATTACCATAGCCAAGATCACTAATAAGACAAATTCTCTGGACAGCAATCTCATGATGTTAAGACTGCTCGAACCGAGCACTTTGCGAATCGCAATTTCCTTAAACCTTCTTTGGGTGCTAAAGGCAGTAAGTGCTAAAAGCCCTAGGCAAGAAATAGTAACGGCAATGGCCGATAAGTATTTAGATAGCGTTGATATACGTTCTTCTTCTAGATATAAATTCTGATAGCTATCATCTACAAAAGTGAATTCGAAAGGGTAGCCAGGATTAAACCCGTGATACAAGTCTCTTAATTTCTCAATGGTCTCACTTTGGTTTTGTGCCTCTATTTTAACCATGAAAGTATTTCCTTTTGAACCCAACTTGAAAAAGAAGGGCTTAATTTCTTCATGCATTCCTTCGAAGTGAAAATCCTTTACCACACCAACGATCGTGCACATTTCCCCAGTCCAGAATTTTTGGCCTATAGGGTCTTTGTAACCAATAAGCGCTATGGCCGTCTCGTTCATTACAATACTGGTTTTGTCACTTGGAATGTCCTCGGAAAGAAACCGGCCTTCCTTGATTTCTACATCGAGTAATTTGGCCATCTCATGACCACCATCTATGAAATGAAATATGGTGCTCTTTAGCTCGGGGTCCTGATCCTTCCATTGTAAATTCGAACGCCAACTTACCTTGCCAGGAAGCCTACCCCACAGGTGGGATGCATTCACAACACCGGCAATTTTCTTTGTTTCTGTAACAAAGGCTTCGGCATTATCCACCAATTTACCCTCCATGCGAAATGAGATAAGGTGTTGATTGTCATAACCCAGATTGGACGCCTGAATGAAACGGATTTGCACGTAAATGACAGTTACCGAAATGATCATGACCACCGAGATGGCAAATTGAAAAACTACCAGCCCTTTATGCAGCCAACGTCCACCTGAATCCCTTCTCATTTTTCCTTTCAAGGCAAGCACTGGTTTGAAGCTGGAAAGGTATAGAGCAGGATAAATACTCGAGATAAGCCCAGTCAAAAAGGTAATTGCCAAAATAGGTATGCTTATGCCAGGGTCCAGATTGATCGATAACTGTTTCCCCGTAATTTCATTGAACTGAGGTAGTAAAAGGAAAATGATACCTATCGCCAGCGCAAGCGAAAGAAAGGTGATAAATATAGATTCAGCGATGTATTGATAAATCAATACTGATCGCTGTGCACCAACCGCCTTCTTTACTCCAATTTCTTTAATTCTCCTTGTTGCCTGAGCAGTTGATAGATTTACATAATTGATGCAGGCAATAGTCAAAACAAAAAGGGCAATCAGAGAGAATATTCTCACATAAACAATCCTACCTTCCGTAGGAGACCCATTTTCATATACACCGTATAGATAGGTTTCTGAAAATTTCTGGGCAAACAAAGTCTGTTGTGTGCCTTTTACTTTTGTCTTTAAGTAATCCTTGATTTTGACATTGAATTGATCAAGCTCAACTCCTTCACTCAATACCACATGTCCCAGCGGACCTTCATTCCACCAATTCATCACTTTTGGACGCTTCGATAAGAAAAGGTCGTAAGTCAATAAAAGATCAAACTTTGACGAAGCTTTGCTGTCAGGTCTAAAAACACCGGAAACAAGGTAATTGCCACTATGCGTTTTGTTTTTGAAAAATACTGTTTTGCCAATTGCCTGATCAACATCTCTAAATAAGCCTAATGCCATGCTCTCGGAGATTACCACATTATTTTGATCTGACCATGCGCTGGCTTTTTCTCCAGCGAGAAAGTCGCAACTAAAAACATCGAAATAGCGATCTCCCACATATTGAGGGTCAGCCCTGAAGAACTGATCCTCAAAAGAAAGAACTCCCTCATAAAATGGACTTAGAATAACTGGTATGGTATACTCCACTTCCGGAAAGTCTTCCTCCAAGGCATCAGGCAGCGGAAAGGTTATCTTCTCTTGAGTTTCAACTCTGTCGGAATAATTATTATTTATAAATACCTGGTAGTGCCTCGTGCTGTCCTTCTCTCCGAAATGGTTCATGTTTAGCTCGTTATTCACCCACAGATAAATAAGTAAGGCACTGGCTAGACCAGTTGCTAAGCCAAAAAGATTAATCAGAAAAGAGCTTTTGTAGCGTTTAAAGCTTCTGAAAGTGATAATGAGATTGTGTTTTAGCATAGCTGTTTTGTTGACTGAGTATTGACTTTTCCCTTTGAAAAAAAGGTGTGTTATGATACCGAATACTTCAATTGTATAAAGTAGTCTGGCTTTGGTGATTCCTTTGTTCTTGACATTCTGATGGAACAATTCTTCGAGATCCCACAGCGCAGTCGACAAAAAGTCGTAAGAGCAAAAGCTTTCGAGCAACCATTTTGCGAACCGTGGAGGTCGTATGTTATGTTGCTCCTGACTCATTATTTAAGCAGATTGATTGCGGTCTGAGGCAGGCGATCGAACAGGGAGTTACGCATGGCTCTGACCTCATCCAGCGCCATCATGCCTTCCTTGGTGATATCATAATATTGTTTCCTTCGACCTCCTTGCTTTTCGGTGATTCCACCAATCCTGGAATTCACCCATCCCTTTTCTTCCAGCCTCTGGAGAGCCGAATAGAGGGCTCCAAGACTGATTTTCTTATTGAGTTGACGCTCGAGTTCGAGTTTTATGGTGACTCCATAGGCATTGTCCTGGAGCACTCCAGCAGTGAGGAGTACTAATTCTTCAAACGCCCCCAAAGTGACTTTTTTCATTTCTTCTTTTTTTCGTAATAAACATATAAAAATAAAATATGTTACGGAAAAGAGAAGAAATATTTCTTAGGGTTGCATGAAGTGATGGAAGGGAGGCTCATTCCTTGCTGTCATTGTGAGCGAAGCGAAGCAATCTCGTTCAGTATTTGGGGGATTGTTTCGGTCGTGTCTCCTTCACAATGACGTTTGTGATTTGGCCTACTCAGTCCTCAATGAATTCACCGGGTTGGCAAAAGCTGCTTTTAAAGCCTGATAGCTTACCGTGATGAGCGTGATAATCAAACCTCCAAGGCAAGCCATGGCAAAAATGTCCCAGGACAATGTGGTTCGGATTTGGTAGGTGTCCAGCCAACTCTCAAGAAAGTATCGTGCCATTGGAATGGCAACAACACATGCAATGATCACAAGCAGTGCAAACTCTTTAGACAATAATTTCCATAGATTAAGGATGCTCGCACCCAGCACTTTCCTGATACCAATCTCTTTGGTTTTCTGCTCCGCCACAAATGCCGACAGACCCAATAAGCCAAGGCAGCTGATGAGTATGGCCAGAATGGTGAAGAATACTGCCAGGTCTGAAATGCGCATTTCCGCATCGAACTTTTTACTGTAATCGTCATCGGCAAAGCGGTAGTCGAAAGGGGCTTCGGGCAGAATTTCATTGAATACCTCTTCGATGGCCGGTAAGGCCTCACTGGCACTTTTATTCGGATTTAAACGCATATACATCCAAGCCGTATATCTTTTGGCTTTACTGTTGAACATCACCGATTGACTTGTTTCCTCAAAAGGTGAGCCCTTGATCATATCTTTCACTACACCAACAATCGTAAAGTTTTCTGCCTCAGTTCCCCATTTCGGATCATAGGTAATCAGCATGCCTATGGGGTTTTCAAGGCGCATTGCTCTTAGAGCTGATTCGTTAATGATGATTGCATTTTTGTCTGTTTCAAGAGATGGATCAAAGTTTCTTCCAGCAATGAATTCCATTCCCACAGCGCCAGCATACCCGGGAGTGATGTATATCGTATTGAATGATTTATCAAATGTCGGATCCATTCCGTCCCAACGGAATCCGGGATTCCAGCCGAGTGCACTGATCACAGGATAATTTGAATAACCTAACTCGGTAACCATTCCTGTTTTTAGAATTTCTTGCCTTAGCAGTGCTCTGCTCTTATGGTAATTAGGCGAGGCGGGTCTAATGGAGATCATGCCATTGGGTGAATAGCCTAAGGGGCGGTTCTTTGCTTCCTGGATTTGATTGCTGACCGTAATGGTGCCAATGATTAAAACAATCGAAATAAGGAATTGAAAAATCACTAATACTTTCCTGGGCGTGCTTGCTCTTTTTCCAAACTTCGTCCCACCTCTGAGCGCACTAATGGGTTTGAAACTCGATAGATAAGCTGCAGGATATGAGCCTGAGATTAACGTGGTGAAAATGATAAATGAAAGTGAAGCTACCCAGAAGGTGCTAACATTCCACGGAGCGGCTATGTCTTTACCGGCAGTCTCATTAAACCAGGGAAGAAGCGCCCCAAACAGGAATATGGACAGCACAAATGCCGAAATCGTGTATAAAAGAGATTCGAAGTAAAACTGCGAGATCAATTGTTTTCTCAATGAGCCCAGTGTCTTCCTAACCCCGACTTCCTTGGCTCGTTTCTCCGATCTTGCAGTACTCAGATTCATGAAGTTAATACAGGCCAGGGTAAGCACGAATAAGCCAATAAGTCCATACATCCAAATGAACCTGTAATTCTGACTTTTAACCAAGGTGTCTTCCACAAAAGTGGTAGTATGCCATTGATTCATCGGATGCATGATAAAGTTCGACTCTCTTTTTATGGCTCTTTCGCCAAGTCGCTCTCCAAAGAGGCTTGTAATCCGACTATTTAATTCTTCTAGATCCGTTTCTGGTTGTATTTGTACGTAAATTTTGGTGTTCTCATTCGACCAGATGTTCAGGTTTTGCTCCCTACCGGAATAAAAAGTGGCAAGGGAAGAAAGAAATTCAACGCCTGAGAAAGTGGAATTTTTTGGTAAATCAGAGAACACGCCCGTAATCATATATTCCCTTCTACCATTCATTTTTACTAGTTCTCCAATTGGGCTTTTATCTCCAAATAGTTTAGACGATGCGGTCTCAGAGATCATAATGGTGTACAGGTCTTTCAAGCCATCTGAACTCCCTTGTTTCATTTTTAGGCTGAAGACATCTGGAAAATTCTTCTCTACATAATGACCACCGAAGGTGATTTTCTTTTTTTCATGAGCCAATACCCTTGTAAGTCGATTGCCATGGATCCTTGCCACGTTTTCCAGTTTATGAGAAAGTTTTTCTTTCAAATATGCTCCCATGCCGGTATAAACCCATTCACTCGTGAACCGCTCCTCTTTCCGAGTCTCTTGTCTCAGCAACTGATAGGTGATTTCATAATCTTCATGATAGTGGTTGAAATTTAGTTCATCATTTACCCATAGGCCGATAAGCATGGTTACCGTCATACCAAGGGCCAGGCCAAAAATGTTGATGAAAGAATATCCTTTGTTTTTGAGTATTTGTCTATAGCTCACTTTAAAGTTGTGCCTAATCATGGTCGGTGGGTTGAAGGTTTCTACTTAAAGAAGATTGTAGTAACCAAATAAGGTTGCATGAAGTGATAGAAGAGGGTTGATTTCTTGTTAGTTGTCCTGTTTTCCTCAAACGTCATTGTGAGCCTGCCTGTGGTAGACAGGGGCGAAGGACGCAACAATCCCCTGATCACGGTGAGGGGATTTCTCCTCGTTGCACTCGTTCGAAATGACGTTCAACGATTCACTCAGTCCTCAAAGAATCCACCGGATTGGCCAAAGCAGCCTTTAATGATTGATAACTCACCGTAATCAATGTGATCGCCAAGCCACCCAGACCAGCAAACGCAAATATGTCCCAAGACAATTTTGTCCGTAGCTCGTAAGTGCTCAACCAATCTTCCAGGAAATAATGAGCGATCGGGATGGCGATGATACTCGCAGTGAGCACCAGGACGGCAAACTCTTTGGACAACAGCTGCCAGAGGTGAAGAATACTAGCTCCCAGCACCTTCCTGATACCGATCTCTTTGGTTTTCTGTTCCGCTACAAATGCCGATAGACCAAATAACCCAAGGCAACTGATCAGTATGGCCAGTATAGTAAAGAATATTGCGAGATCCGAAATGCGTATTTCCGCCTCAAACTTCTTGTTGTAATCGTCATCAGCAAAGCGGTAGTCGAAAGGGGCTTCGGGCAAAATTTCATTGAATACCTGTTCAATGGCCGACAGGGATTCACTCGCGCTCACATCAGGATTGAGTCGCATATACATATAGGCCGTATACCTTTTATCTTCGCTGTTGAACATTACCGACTGACGTGTTTGCTCAAAAGGGGAGGCTTTGATCATGTCTTTAACCACACCCACAATGGTGAAGTTTGCGGCCTCGGCCCAGCTCGGATCATAGGTGATGACCATACCAATCGGGTCTTCGAGCTGCATAGCCTGTAGTGCTGATTCATTAAGAATGATACCATTTTTGTCTGCTATACGGGTTGGATCGAAGTTCCGTCCCGCAATGAACTCCATGCCCATGGCCTCTGCAAAGCCTTCGGTGATATGAACGGTGTTGAAGGACTCATCAAAAGCGGGATCCATTCCATCCCAGCGAAAGCCATTGTTCCATCCTCTATCATTGGTTATGGAGTAATTTGAAAAACCCACTTCGGTTACCATTCCTGTATTCAGGATTTCCTGTCTCAGCACTGCTCTGTTCTTATGGTAATTTGGAGAGGTTGGGCTGATCGAAATCATGCCGTTAGGCGAATATCCTATTGGTCTGTTTTTGGCCTCTTGTATTTGATTGTTGATCGTAATGCTGCCGATGATCAGCATTACAGATATCAGGAACTGAAAAACCACCAAGACCTTTCTCGGAGTCGTGGCTCTTTTGCCAAATTTTAAGCCTCCTCTCAGCGCATTGATGGGCTTGAAGCTCGACAGGTAAGCGGCTGGGTAAGATCCTGCGATAAGCGTGGTGAAAATGATAAAAGAAATGCAGGCAAGCCAAAATGTGCTGACTTGCCAAGGTGGTACTATGTCTTTTGCCGAAGTATGATTGAACCATGGAAGCAATGCTTTCAGCAGAAGGAGGGACAATACAAATGCTAAAAAAGAATATAAAAATGATTCCAGATAGAACTGGGAGATCAATTGTTGTCTCAGTGAACCTAGTGTTTTTCTCACACCGACTTCTTTCGCGCGTTTTTCTGACCGGGCCGTACTCAGGTTCATAAAATTGATACAGGCCAGGGTGAGGACGAATACACCCAGGAACCCATACATCCATATATATCTATAAGTCTGATTTTTACCTAATACGCCTTCTACGAAAGTGGTGGTATGCCATTGACTCATTGGGTGCAATAAGTAATTGGGATCCCGCTCTTTGGAAGTTTCGGCAAGCCTGGGTATAAACAGACCGTTGATCTGTTCATTGAGCTCTTCCAAGTCATTTCCCGGCTGAATCTTAGCGTACACCTTGGTGTTCATATTATCCCAGATATTCAGCCTTTCAGGCCATTTGGCGAAAAAGGTTTTGTAGGATGACAGATAGTCTGTGCCTGAGAATTCAGAGTTTTTAGGTAGATCAAAGTACACTCCTGATACCATATACTGATCGGTGATATCCATACTGATGAGCTCTCCAACAGGGTTTTGATCGCCAAATAGCTTCTTGGCGGTAGACTCGGAAAGCATAATGCTATAGAGGTCGTTCAATCCGTCTTCGTTTCCGTATTTCATATCCAGACCGAAAAAACTTGGGAAATGAGATTCTGCATAAAGTCCAGAGAATGACAGCTTTTTATCACCATGAGCAAGTACTCGAGAGAACGGGGTTCCTTTGCTCATTAGCAAATTTTCCAATTTGTGAGGAAGCGTCTCCTTGAGTAAGGCACCCATGCCTGTGTAAAACCATTCGCTGGTATATCTTCCTTTAGAGCCATTTTCCTGCCTTAATAATTGATAGGTGGTGTCGTATTCTTCATGATATTGATTGAAGGTGAGCTCATCATGAACCCACAAACCAATGAGCATGGCTACGGTCATTCCTAAGGCCAAACCGAAGACATTGATCGCGGAGTAACCTTTGTTATTGAGCATCTGTCTGGTGCTCACTTTGAAGTTATGTCTGAACATGGTTATGGGTTTTGATTGATAAGACCGATTGCGTTTAAGCGCAAAAGGTCTGATATAATTGATGACTTGAAACCAATAGTTTCGTTTGGCTCTGAATAAAGAATGATGATTGACCGTTTGATAGAACTTCTCTTCCAAATCACCTTGTACTTCTTCAGCCAATTCTTCTTTCAGAAACAGGAGTAAAAGTTTCTGAGCTAGTCGGGGAGGGGTGATATGATTTTGTTTTTTATTCAATTCAAATCTTTATTATCCCCCGCTGGCGGGGGCAGGGGGTGGAAATCCTCCTCCTCCCTTCGGGCACCTCCTCCAGAGGAGGACAATCTATTCACTTCTCAAGGTTTCAGTGACATTGACTTTTGATGACTGTGCTGCCTGAGACATTATCGTCAGCCAGGCCACAACCATCATGACTAAGCCAGCGACAATAAAGAATATGGGTTCCAGGCCTATTCGATAAGCAAAGCCATCCAGCCAGGTTCTCATGAGGTAATAGCTAATCGGTAATGCCATAACAATGGCCGCAATTACCAGAACAAAGTATTCTTTCGAAAGGAGTCGCATGACTTCCATACTGGTCGATCCCAGTACTTTGCGTATAGCGATTTCTTTGAACCTTCTTTGTGTACTGAAGGCTGTAAGCGCGAGAAGACCTAAACAAGAAATGGCTATGGCAATTCCAGCGAAGTATTTTGAAAGCACCGTAATGCGCTCTTCTGCAGCGTAGACAGCTTGATAGTCTTGGTCTAAAAAGCGAAACTCAAAGGGATAGCCTTCATTGAAACTTTCGTATACTGAGGCAATCTCATCTATGGCCTCTCTTTCTTTCCCTGCTTGAAGCTTAACTATGAATTTCCTGCCGCTATCACTGATGGAGAAGAAGAAGGGACGCACCTTCTCTTGCATTGACTGAAAATGGAAATTATTCACAACACCAATAACCTCTTTCGTCCGTGCTCGCGGATTATAATTACCGAATTTCTGACCAACAGGGTTTTCCAGTCGGGTTATTTCTACAGCAGCCTCGTTCAAAATGATGGCATCGACATCGGTGGCAAAATCCTTGGAGAAAGTACGACCTTCTTTGAGTTCTATGCCTAACAAATCGATCAGCTCATAGCCCCCTCGGATTTGATAGAATCGTTGACTTTTGTCTTCATCTGTCATTCCTTCCCACTTATATCCCTGAGAATAACCGATTTTACCTGGTAAATCACCACTCATTTGAGAAGCATTGATAACGGTTGGAATTCCTCTTAGCGCAGTCAAAAATGCGTCAGCTTCTGTTTTAAGCTTACCTTCTTTTGTAAAAGTGATAATGTGATCCTTATTGTATCCCAGGTTTTTGGTTTGAATAAATTCTACTTGCTTGTAAATCACTGTCACTGAAACGATCAGGATGACTGAAACAGCAAATTGGAAAATAACCAAGCCTTTTCTCAGCCAAATACTCTTGCCCTGATTATTCAATTTTCCTTTCAGGGCCACTACGGCATTGAAACCGGATAATAATAGTGCAGGATAAACTCCGGAAACCAAACCCGTGAATAGAGTGATGGATAAAATGGCCATGATGAGATCACGAGAGAAGTCAAAGGTCAATGCCTTGCCTGTTATTTCGTTGAACTGAGGTAACAGCGAGTATGCAATCACTAAAGCAATCACTAAGGCTAGAAAGGCCACAAAAATTGACTCTCCGAAATATTGATAGATGAGCGTCTTGCGATTAGCTCCAATGGCCTTTTTTACACCTATTTCTTTAATTCTTCGTGATGCCTTGGCAGTAGAAAAGTTCATGTAGTTGATGCAGGCAATGACTAATATGAAAATGGCTATGATAGAAAATAGTCTTACATAGATGATTTTACCACCAACCGGTACTCCGTTTTCGAATTGTCCGAAGAGATATCTTTCTGTATAGGGTTGTGCATATAAGATGTCATGCCAGTTTTCAGCAAGTGTCTTTAAATACCCTTTGAGTTTGGCATTGAACTGATCGAGATCGACCCCTTCCTTCAACACTAAATGAGCTTGTGTGCCACTATTGTACCATTGCATCATGTCTTCCGTACCGAAAAGCTCATAACTGAAGAGCATATCAAATGCCGTGGAGCTGTTCTGAGTTGGTCTGAAGACTCCTGAGACGAGATAACTTCCTCCATAGTAGTCATCTTTAAACTCTACTAGCTGTCCAACCGCTTTCTCAGTTGAATTGAAAAGAGAAAGGGCCAGGCTTTCCGATATGGCTACTTCACCTTTTTCAGTCAGTATTTCATACTTGTTGCCATGAATAAAGTCTCCCGGAAAAACATTGAAATAGCCTTTTCCTACAAATTGATATTGTGCTCGAACATTGTTGTCACCTGAAGAAAGTACACCTTTATAACTAGGGTAGGCATTGACGGGGAATGAATATTCGATTTCAGGTAGATCTTTGGGTAATCTTTCGAAAAGGGGGTTCGGTGTTGCTCCATCGATTTCAGTATGGTACGTTCCTGAGGTTGGATAAGTGTGTATCACCTGAACATGTCGCTTACTGTCGACCTCATCGAATTTGTTGGTGTTCAATTCATCATTTACCCAGAGATAAATGAGAATGGCACTTGCCAGGCCAGTGGCAAGACCGAAGATATTGATAAGAAATGTGCTTTTGTATCGTCCGAAACTTCTGAATGAGATTAAGATATTGTGTTTGAACATGGCTGTTTGATTTAATTGAGTTGACCTGTTTCTTTTAATGGCAAAAGGCCTTAAGTAGTTAAGCACCTGATACCAGTAATTTCTTTTTGCTTTTCCTTTTGAACGACCAGCTAAGGTTTGGTAGAATTTTTCATCCAAATCTCCCACGACTTCCTCGGCTAGTTCGTCTTTCAGAAACCAGAGCAGTAATCGCTGTGCTAAGCGGGGAGGGGTGATATGATTTTGTTTATCATTCACTCCTAAGCGTTTTCACAGGATTGGCAAGGGCAGCTTTGATCGATTCATAACTAATCGTCAGTAGTGCGATTAGCAGTGCTCCAATCGTGGCTACGGCAAATACTTCCCACGACAATGTGATTCTGTTGGCCAGGTCCTGAAGGAATGCCTGCATCAAATACCAACCTAGCGGGATAGCCAGCAGGGTCGCAATCAATACAAGTTTTACAAAGTCTTTAGCAAGGAGGTTGAATATTCCGCTTGTACTTGCACCAAGCACTTTCCGAACGCTGACTTCCTTATTTCTTTGTTCAATAATGAAGGCGGATAAGGCGAAAAGGCCTAAGGAAGCAACAATAATGGAAAGCAGCGAGAAGATAAGAAAGATGTTTCTGGCTCTCTGAAAGCTCCGATACATTTCCTCAAATCGCTGATCCAGAAAGGTGTATCGAAGCGGCTGATTTGGTTGAAATTCAGACCATTTGTTCTCAACTGCTTCGAGCGTATTTTCCATTTCAGTGCTGCTTAGTTTGATCGAAAGAGTCGATTGACCTCTGCCATAGACCATTGTCAGTGGCCTAATGTCTGCCGTAAGTGATTCAAAATAGAAGTCTTTTACCACCCCGATGACATTATACTTGCCATCAAACATGTCGACAAGCCGAGTACCTATAGGGTCCTCTAAATGGAAAGCTTCGGCCATGCTTTCGTTGATGATGATAGAATTTTCGTTTGTGAGGTCCGGATTGAAGTTTGAGCCTGTACTAAGTTCCATGCTCATGGTGGCCAAGTAATCCTCATCTATAATCCATCTGGCCGCCTCAAAACCCGGATCTATGTCAGAACTGCCGTCCAAAGAGAACCCATAATTGGTCATTCTTGATCCCGAAACGGGAAGGTAGTCTCCAAGAGTTGCACTTTGAATATTAGGAAGCCGTAAAAGCTCCTCTTTCAATAATTCTCTTCGTTGCTCAGGAAGGGTATTTATTCCCAGAATATTGATCACTTGCTCCTTTTCATAGCCCAAAGACTTGTTCATATAATGATCAAATTGTTGATGCGTGACCAATGCCGCAATAATCAACACAATGGTAGTGGCGAATTGAAAGACCACCATGCCACTTCTGAAAAAAGAGGCTTTTGTGCTTCTGGAAAAACTGCCCTTTAATACTTCCACAGGTTTGAATCTGGATAGATAGAAGGCTGGGTACACACCAGATACGGCTCCAATTACAAACCCCGCTAAAACAAGAAGAAGAATGAAATTGACAGATTGAAAAGGAATTGTCAGTTGCTTATCAGCTAAGTCATTGAAGTAGGGTAGAGCACCCCATGCGAGGAGAAGTCCTATGAAAATGGAGATCATACTAAAGAAGATTGACTCGGCAAGGAATTGTCGAATCAGTCCGGAGCGAAACGAACCCACAACTTTGCGCAACCCAACTTCCTTTGCTCTTTTGATGGATTTAGCTGTAGAGAGGTTGATGAAGTTGAGGCAAGCCAATACCAATATTACCACAGCGATAGCGCTGAATACCCATACTGCATAGATTGATCCGTGAGGGATATGATCTCCAATTTCTGCCTCGTTGAGGTAAATGTCTGAGACAGGTTGTAGATAGTAGGACTGGTAATTCTGAATTTCATCTATCTCATTATTTCCCGCTTCGGTGAGCAGATCGATGACATAGGTATCGCGAATGTCGATCAGCTTTTGTTCAACCTGTTCTTTATTGGTATTGGGGAGTAACTTCACGTAGAAATCGTAATTAGAACAGCACCAGTCTGAAACTCCGGGCCCTTCAGTTCTTTCAAATAGTGTCATGATGAATTCACCTTGTAAGTGCGAGGTGATCGGAAAATCTTCCATGACTCCACCCACTGTATAGGTAGATGCTGCATTGTCGTTTAAGATCAATTGTCTTCCCATGGGATTTTCTCCAGGGAAGTATTTCTTGGCCATTTTTTCAGAAATCACTATTGAATTTGGAGACGCCAAGGCATCGGATTGATTACCGTAGACCATTGGGATTTCCAAAATGGAGAGCAATTCAGGATCGGCATAAAAGAATCCTTCCTCGTAGATGTTTTGCTTGGATTCTACCTTACGAATGTGGTTTTCACCCACATTGCCCCATTTCCATTTTACCACCCGAGCCAGTTGGTTAATATCAGGCAGGTGCTCTTCCAATACCTCTTTGAAAGGACCCTGCATATTGGTCCATCTCCCGAAATAATTCTCGCCCCTATATTCATTGGCAATTCTAAAAATACGATCACTGTTCTCGTAGTGTTTGTCGTAGTCGAGCTCATGAAGGGTGAAAAGAGAAATTAGAATACAGGCGGCAATTCCAATTGAAAAGCCACCAATTTTTATTGTGGAGAAGACCTTGTTGCGAAGCATGCCTCTCCATGAGATTTTCAAAAAATGTCGATACATTCCGATAGTGTTTGAGTAATTGACTTTAGTTCTTTTCAGCGCGAACGGCCTGATATAATTTTTGACCTGGTACCAGTAATTCCGTTTGGCCTTTCTTTCAGATTTTGATTCGAGTGTCTTGTAAAACTTCTCGTCCAAATCGCCCAATACCTCTTCAGCAAGCTCGTTTTTCAAAAACCATTTTAAGAGTCTTTGGGCCAACTTAGGAGGAGCGATATGGTTTTTTGGTTTATTCATTTGTTGCTGTCATTGCGAGGGAAGTATGGCCGTAGCAACCCCTCCTTGGCTTTAAAGGATTGCTTCGCTACACTCGCAATGACATTCTTGTTTATTCACTTCTTAAGGACTTTACAGGATTGGCCATTGCTGCCTTAATGGCTTGAAAGCTCACTGTAATAAGAGTGATGAGGAATGCGCCCAAACCTCCGGCTGCGAAAATCCACCATGAAAGCTCAGTTTGAACTTCAAAAGTGTCGAGCCAATCATTTAAAACACTGCTGGAAATTGGAATCGCAATTAAACAAGCAATGATCACCAATACCGCAAAATCCTTAGAAAGCAATTTCCAGAGGCTGAGTATGCTTGCACCAAGTACCTTGCGAATACCGATTTCCTTGGTACGTTGCTCGGCAACAAATGAAGCCAAAGCAAAGAGCCCTAAACAACTGATGAAAATTGCCAGTATACTGAAGAAGCTTGCTTGGCTTGCAATTCGTTCTTCAGCAATAAATTTCTTGTTGTAATCATCGTCAGCAAAGGTGTAGTCAAAAGGCGCTTCTGGAAGAAATTGATTAAAAACTTCTTCCAGCACTGGAATTGCTTCGCTCGCGCTTTTGTTTGGGTTAAGCTTGATATACAGGTAGTTGGGTCTGAACAAGTTGTTAAACATCACTGATTGGTAGGTTTTTTCATAAGGTGATGCTTTCACCATGTCTTCTACCACACCAATGACCACATAATCTCGAGGATCAGCCCAGTTTGGATTAAAATTGATCACCATACCTACTGGATTATCCAATCGCATCGCTTCCATAGCAGAGCGATTCAGGATTATACCATTGCGATCAGCCTGTGGTTCCATAGAAAATGGACGGCCGTAAATAAATTTCATATCGACAGCTTCTGCATAGCCCGGTGTGATGCTAATGGTGTTGAAGGATTCAGAGAAAGTGGGGTCCATTCCTTCCCAGGTAAAACCGGGATTCCACCCCAATGCATTGATCACTGGGTAATTCGATCCGCCAATTTCAACTGCCATGCCCGTTCGAAGCATTTCTGTTCTCATGGCCTGATAGTTCTTGCGGAAGTTTGGAGAAGCAGGACTCACGGATAACATTCCTTTCGGACTATATCCTACAGGACGATTCTTGGCCGATTCTATTTGCTTATTGACGGTAATGGTTCCAATAATCAAGGCGATCGATATTGTAAATTGAAATACGACTAAGATTTTTCTAGGGATGGTAGCTCCTTTACCCGGGGTTACCGTGCCTTTTAATGCCTTGATTGGTTTGAATGATGAAAGGAAAATGGCAGGGTAAGAACCTGAAACCAATGCTGTGAAGAGGACAAAACCAATGCTTGCCAACCAGAATGTCGGCATACCCCATGGAGCCGCGATTTCTTTGGCCGAGGTTTCATTGAACCAGGGAAGTAACAGACTCAGAAATCCCAGAGAGACCGCAAAGGCGAGTAATGTATAGAGGAAGGATTCCATATAGAATTGGCCAATCAGTTCTCTTCTTACCGAACCCAGAGTTTTTCTTATACCCACTTCTTTCGCTCTCTTTTCTGAACGAGCCGTACTCAAATTCATGAAGTTGATACAGGCCAATACCAGCACGAAAATTCCGATGATCGCATACAACCAAACCAATTTCATTTGTTGACTAGTGACCTGCTTGTGATCCTGAAATTCTGACTTGAGGTGCCAATCTTTCATGGGGTGGAGGTAGAATTTCATTCCACTTTCTTGAGCGTAGTCGTTGAAATTTGGAGCTGCTGCTTTATTAATCTGATCTGCTAAATTTTCAAGGTCTACATTGGGATTCACTTTGGCATAAATGTCGGTATTATAGTTTCCCCAGACATTTAAGTATTTCGGACCACCAAGGACCACGGCAAGTCTGCAGACATAGGCTGCATCGGCAAATTTCGAATTCTTCGGGATGTCTTTATAAATGCCTCCAACTAGAAAATTGTCTCTGGCATCCATGGTCACGAACTTGCCCATTGGATCTTCATCTCCGAAGAGTTTTTTGGCAAAAGATTCGGACAGTAAAATGGAACCCATATTTTCGAATGCATCATAGGTCCCTTGAATCATTTCAAAACTCAAGAGTTCAGGGCCATTCTCCTGCATAAAGAGACCGACCTGACGGAATTTCCTGTCGCCTGCAGCCAATACACGATTTTGTTCTCGAGCTCTAACCATAAACACACCATCTAGTTGATCAGCGAATTTCTCTTTCATCATAGTTCCTAATCCCGTGATCAGTGATGAATTGGTTTCTCTTCTGTCACCTTCAACCTCATGGCGGAGAACGTGAACGAGCGTCTCGTAATTCTTGTGGTACTTATTAAAGGTTAATTCATCGTGGACCCAAAGACCAATGAGCATAGCGACCACCATTCCCATGGCAAGCCCTCCAATGTTCACAATTGAATACCCTTTGTTTCGGAGCATTTGACGATAACTGACTTTGAAATTGTGTTTTAACATGGCTGTGTTGTTTCTGTATTTTGACTTGAAAAATTTGAAAGCAAAGGGCCGGAGATAGTTGATTACCTGATACCAATAATTCCTTCTTGCTTTCCTTAATGACCTTGTTTCAATTGTGAGATAAAATTTCTCGTCAAGGTCACCCAATACCTCTTCTGCCAGGTCTGGTTTAATAAACCAACCTAGGAAGCGTTCAGCATACTTTGGTGGCCTTTGCTTAATCATGCGCTAAAGTTGAGATCTCCAGCAAACGCTGGGAATTGTTTCCACAGTGATAATTTAAAGTCCCTGGAATCCTGAAGTGCACGTTGACCTGAAGCTGTAATGGAATAAATTCTCTTTCTTCTGCCACCTCGTTCAGCTGTTGCTGCTCCCATTTCTGAAGTCAGAAAACCTTTGTCACTCAAGCGATTGAGCGTGGAATGTACAGCTCCAATAGAGGTGGATCTTTTCGTTTGACTTTCGAATTCTTCAGCGATTTTGAAGGCATACGCCTCTTTTTCGAGTATGCCTACAAGCAGGAGAAGTGTTTCTTCGAAGTCACCTAATCTTGTTTCCTTCATAGTTGTATGTTACTAGATTGTAGAACAAATGTAGAAATAAAAAAGAAATATGTTCTACTTTTTAGTAACTAATAGACGCCATACTTGTTTAAAGGTTGCATCAATAAGAGTATTGTGGATTGTCTGTTTCGAATGATACTTGATTAATACAACCATTTTATGAATGCAAGAAATAAAAATGTGATTTACTCGTAAGCTGATTCCAACCTTAATTAAGACTGAGTAATCATAAATAATTAATCGTGGTATATTGATTATTTGGATATCAGAAGTAATGTTTTCTGTATTTTATTCGTTTGGTTCTAAAGTGTATATGACCTATTATTGAATAAACTTAGTTGGTATGAGTATTTCAATTTCATCCGGTGATCCAGACGAACTCATATTGAGATTAGATCGAAGAAGGGGCAGAGTCAAAGGGACTTTGCGCATACTTAAAATCAGAGATAATGATTTCCATATTCTATATATTCCGGAATTAAATATATCTGGATACGGAGATACTGAGAATGAAGCTTTGGAGATGGTGAATTTGGTACTTCAGGATTTTGCAGATGGTCTCTTCGCCATGCCTTCCAAAGAAATGGATAAAGAGTTACTTAAATATGGTTTTAGTCCAGTACGCTTGGCAAGAAAGAACTTCAAGTTCAATGGTTCATATATTGATAATCAGGGAGTTCTGAAAGAATTTGAACTTCCGGAGAACACCCCAATTGAAAACAAAATAGTAGCTGTTTAGATGTCCGACAAGCCCCCGGTTAAAACCAAATGTTGGGAGCGCTTTTTAGTTCATCGAAAATGTAAATTCTCCAGAATAAAAGCCTCTCATCACCACTGGAAATGTCCTGGTTGTAGACGCTCCGTAACATTTTGGGGCTCGAAACCAACAATTCCATTTTTTCACGTAAGGACAAATTTGAAAACAATGGGGGTGCAAGTCGATACTTTTGAAAAGTGGTTAGTAGACAACTGCTAGGTTACTTGACGAGTCCATAAGTAAGGGTTTTCAAGCTTTCAACCATTATAGCATAGAACAACATAATTATTCAGGACTTCTCGGGACTAAGGAGATGTTTATGAAAGGAATAATTAAATTTTTGTTGTTCCTCGTGGTAGTGGGGTTGATGTCCTGCGGTGGGGGAGCATATGACGGCTTAAATCGAGAGCAGACCAGAATTGCAAAGGATGTGGCCAAGAGATACAATCAGTTTATATCTAAGATTGAGTCTAAAGAATTTGATCATCTCGAGGATTATTTCTCAGCCGATGACCGATTCACATGGGAAATTGAACGCTCTCGAGAAGGTACTCGGGCAGACACCGAATTTCCTGAGCGTATTGAATTGGTTGAAACTTTGAAAGAAAGCTATGAGTCGGTCAGTAGATCTAAACTGAATAGCACACCCGGTAAAGTCACGGTTTATAATGAAAACATGGTTTACATATTTGCTATGTATAACCAAACTGACAAACTCAAAACCGGGGAAACCAAAAAGTACTATGGTGCGATTTCGGCTTATATGATAAAGGAAGGGGGTACCTGGAGATTTCTTAAAGGAAGTGATCAAAACGGACTTCGATAGGCCAAGAAATCGTAAGAATGAAGAGGGGGTAAATTGTTGCCGTAGTTCAACTGTGAGCTACGGCAACTTAATTCTATTCGTTTCTCAGGCCCTTCACAGGGTTTGAAAATGCTGCCTGGACAGACTGGAAGCTGATTGTGATCATGGCTATAGCAATCGCTGCCAAGCCCGCGAATACAAAAACACCTGCGCCTAAGTCAATTTGATATTCAAAGTCTGAAAGCCACTCTTTCATCATATACCATGCGACTGGTATCGCTAAAAGAAGGGCAAGTAATATAGGCTTCATGAAGTTGAAGCTAAGCATTCCGACAATCTGTGATGACTTCGCACCAAGTACCAATCTTACACTGATCTCTTTATTACGTTGCTCTACCATAAATACTGACAACCCAAATAGTCCTAAGCAGGCGATAATCACTGCGAGAATGGCGAAAGCCGTTAGAATATCCCTGACCTGCTGAACACTTGCATACATTTGAGCAAACTGCTGATCCATGAACTTGTACATAAATGGCTGATTTGGCGCCATTTTCATCCATAGTTCTTCAATTTCAGCCATTGTAGCAGAAATGTTCTCAGCATTTACCTTGACAGAAGTGATTGAACTGCTTCTTCCAAGCCGCATGGCTAAAGGTCGGACGGGCTCAGTCATCAGGTCGTAGTTGAAATCTTCAACCACACCTATAACCGTATATACGAATCGATTGCTGCTTCTATTAGTGATTCGCTTTCCAATGGGATTATCTGCAATACCAAGCTCTCTGGCCATAGCCTGGTTGATAATCATTGCAGCACTATCTGTTCTTAGTTCTTTTGAGAAGTTTCGTCCTTCAATGATATTCATTCCAAGTGTCTCGATATAACTATAATCAACACGCCAGTTTTGTCCTGGGAATCCAGGGTCTTCTTTGGTTTTACCATCATTCCACCAAGTGTTCCCATTCCTAAGAGTCCCAGTCACCGGGAGATAGTCTCCTATGGCTACATTTTCGACTGAAGGAATATTCAATAACTCATTTTTGAAGCTTTCCAACTGATCACCCATTTGATTGGTCCCCTCCAACATCACTACCTGGTCCTTGTCAAATCCTGTTTGCCTATTTAGTATAAAACTCATTTGCTGATACACTACGAAGGTTCCAATAATCAAGATTATCGAAGCAGTGAACTGTACTACCACCAACACATTTCTCAGTTTCGAGCCCTTAGCGCCTATACTTAAAGTACCCTTTAATACTGCGGCAGGTCGGAAAGAGGAAAGGTAAAATGCCGGATAAACACCTGCTATTACCCCGATGAGAATTGAAGTGACGAGTAATATCGGAATGAACCAAAATGTATCCCAGGGAAGCACTATTGATTTTCCTGCCAATGCATTAAAATAGGGAAGAATCAATCCGGCCAATAGGACCGCTAGTGCAAAGGAAATCAGGCTGTAGATAATGGACTCAGTAAGAAATTGATTGATCAGGTTCGATTTGTATGACCCAATAGTCTTTCTCAGACCGACCTCTTTGGCCCGGTTTGCTGATTTCGCGGTGGATAGATTGATAAAATTGATGCATGCAAGCCCTAGGATGAACAGGGCAATGGCTCCGAAAATATAAACGTATTCAATGTCGCTTTTAGCTAACGGGATATAAATGTCAGCTGCATGCAAGTGAATATCGGTCAATGGCTTAAGGAAGAAATTGATGTTATCCACCTCTTCTTCGGCATTAGGATTACCATTTTCTTTCTCTAAAGGCAAGATATATTTTGTTCCAATTTCCTTTAGTCTGGAATTCAGATTGGCCAGGTTAGCGTCTTCCCGAATCCTTGTAAATACCAGGTAGTTTTGAGCTCCCCAAAAAGTTTGTTCTCCTTCCCAGAATTCTTTACCGCTAAGGGTGACTAGAACTCGGAATTGCAACGTACTATTCTTTGGTGGATCGGCTACAACGCCTCCGATTGAAAATGGCCTTTCATCCAGATCAGAGGCATAAACAGTCTTACCAACCGGGTTTTCACCGGGAAATAACTTTTCCGAAACGGATTGGGTCAGAACGATGGATAGGGGATTCTTAAGTGCCTCTTTAGAGTCGCCATAAATCATCGGCATCCTGAACATATCAATGATTTCAGGGTCAGCAAAAATCCAACCCTCTTCGTAATTGTTTCTTGGATTGCCTTCTTCTCGGATACTGTTGGCTCCGGCTCCAAAATTTTCACCGTTGACCGTTCTTGCCGTTTGAACTACCTCCGGAAAGTCTTCACGTAATGCTTGGGCAAACGGGGCAGAAAACCAAGCGGCACGGACATCTCCATATTCAGGTACATTGTTGTATTCCTTAATAGACAGGTACAAATTCTCGTGATCCGGAATATGACGATCATAGCTTAATTCATCCCGAATGAATAATGCAATAAGCAGACAGACTGCAATGCCTATTGCGAATCCACCTATTTTGATTGATGAGTACATCTTATTCCTCATCAGTTGCCTTCTGGCTACTTTAATGTTGTTTTGTAACATACCAAATTGATTGAGTGATTGACTACCTGAAAATGACCGAATGATTCCAGGTCTGAAGAGTTGGAATACATCCTTGATAAACAGGCGTGTTGCTGTTTTATGACCTTTTTTTAATGTTCTTATTTCAAAACGTTCCACCAAGTCGCCTTCAATGTCCTCGACTAGTCTTGGATCGCAAAACCATCGAAGAAAGGCCAAGAATGCCCAAGGCGGCCTTGTATGGTTACTCTTATCATTCATCCTTTAAGCCTATTGCCGGATTGGTATTAGAAGCTTTTATTGACTGAAATCCAATAGTGATCAGTGCGATTAAAATGGCGGCAAAACCAGCCTGGAAAAAAGGACCAAAGTTTAAACCGACATTATACGCGAAATCATTCAGCCATCTTCCCATCATGTACCAGGCCACGGGTAGTGCAATAAAGAATGAGAGCACAATTGGTTTCATGAAGCTTGTACCCAACAAGCCCAGAATTTGAAGGGGTTTTGCTCCCAAAGCTATCCGTACACAAATTTCCTTGTTCTTTTGTTGAATCATGAAAATAGAGAGACCCAAGAGCCCCAGACAAGCTATGATAATTGCTAAAATGGCAAATACGGTTAGTATCCTTTTGTTCTTTTCAATTTCCGAGTACATGCTGGAGAAGCGTTGATCAAGGAATTCGTAGATGAAGGGTTGATTAGGAGCAGTTTTATCCCATGTGTTCTGAATGAGGTCGATTACCTCGTTCATTTGGTCGGCTTTTACACGGATTGCTGACGTGCTTTGATCATTTCTCAATCTCAGTGCCAATGGTGCTATGGGATTGTGCATTGCCTCAAAATGAAAGTCTTTGACCACGCCAATTACTGTATAGACCACGGAGTTATTTATATAGCTTGTTATCCTTTTTCCTATAGGATCTTCGGAGAAGCCTAGGCTTTCAGCCATTGACTCATTGATGACGATGGCCATAGAGTCAGTTTTAAGGTCAATGGAAAAGTTTCTTCCGCTTATAAGCTCTATTCCCAGTGTTTCAAGGTAGTGTTGATCAACCCTCCAGTTTTGTCCTACCACACCATCATCAATTTTGGTCCTTCCATCATTCCACCACATATTTCCGTTACGCTTGGTGCCGGAAATTGGAAGATAACCACCAAAAGAGATCGACTCGATCATAGGTGATTTAGCGAGTTCGGTTCTAAAAGTTTTGGCGCTATTTCCCAAGAGGTCAGTATTTTGGAGTAAGATGACCTTCTCCTTTTCAAATCCCAGATCCTTGGTTAAAATGAATTTCAATTGGTCATTTACAACCAACGTGGCTATGATTAATATTATTGAAGCCACAAATTGGAATACCACCATGATATTTCGCAGTTGAGAATTTTTACTTCCTTGTGATACACTTCCCTTAATCACTTTAATCGGAGTAAACCTGGATAGGTAAAAGGCCGGGTAGAGACCAGCGATTACCCCTAAGGCAAGTGAGGCCGAGAAAAGGATTGGAATAAACCAAAGGGTATTCCAGGGCAAAGTGATTGACTTTTCTGTCAACTGATTAAACTGTGGGAGAGCCAAAAGGACCAATACAAGTGCCAGTACGAATGAAAATAAACTGAACAGGATTGATTCAGTCAAAAACTGCCTTACAAGGTTACCTTTAGTAGAACCGATTGTCTTTCTAAGCCCTACCTCCTTAGCCCGGTTTGCTGATTTGGCAGTGGATAGGTTGATGAAATTTATACAAGCCAAAGAGAGAACAAAAAATGCGATGAGCGAAATAGTCCAAATGTATTTTATGTCACCCTTTTCAAATGGGTCGTTTATGTCGCCACTTTGAAGATGTAAATCACTGATAGGAAGAAGCGAATAATGATAGGACTTAGCAATTTCTTCGGCATCTGCATAACCAGCTTTTTTCAGTGAAGGAAGCCAATAGTTAGTTTTAATAGCATCAAGTTTTGGTGCTAACTGCTCTTCTAGCCCTGGATTCTGGAGCTGCACAAATACTTGATAGTTATTAGAACCCCATGAGTTTTGTGATCGCACCAAAAACTCTTGCTCCTTCAGACTTAAAAGATAGTCGAACTTGATGGTGCTATTGGCCGGAAGATCCGCTAATACACCGGTAACAGTATAAGGTTTTTCAGTATCGTCATTAACATATACTATTTGACCTATTGGATTTGATTCAGGGAAAAGCAAGTCTGCCCGACTTTGAGTCATGACCAGAGTTCTTGGTTGACTGAGTGCTTGTTTGGCATCACCGTTAGTCATTTCATATCCAAACATGTCGAGAATAGACTGATCAGCAAATGCAAAACCGTCATCAAAAATGTTCACCACCTGGCCGTCCCTTCTTATGCTGGCAGATCCCGCTCCAAAATAATCATTGAATAGCATTCTACCGGAGTATAGTACTTCGGGGAAATCATTTCCAATGGCCTCTGAGAATGGTGGTGGAAACCAGGTGAATTTTTCTATATCACCGTTGTTGTTGTATTCATTGACAACCATAAAAAGATTGTCACGATTGCCTATGTGTTGATCGTAGTTCAATTCATCTCGAATGAACAATGCGATTAACAGGCATACCGCTATGCCTATCGAGAATCCGCCAATTTTTATTGATGAGTACATCTTATTCCTCATCAGTTGCCTTCTTGCTACCTTAATGTTGTTTTTTAGCATACCGAATGGGTTAAGTTTTTGACTGCCTGCAACCGATCGGATAATACCCGGTCTGAAGAGCCGGAATACATCCTTGATAAACAGACGTTTTGCTTTTTTATGACCTTTGTTTTTCACTCTTTTCTCGAATCGTTCGACCAAATCTCCCTCGATGTCTTCGACAATGCGTGGATCGCAAAACCACCTGAATAGGCGGAGAAGAAATAAGGGAGGAGAGGGTTGACGATTCATAGAACCCTACAGGCTGATTGCTTTGAGTGAAAATTCCGGAACAGCATTCCAAAGTGAATTGCGTTGCTCCTTTGAAGTTTGAAGCATTTCCTTCCCAAGGTTAGTCACAGTAAAGAAACGCTTACGTTTACCGCCTCTTACTTTGGTAGCTTGTCCTAATTCTGACGTGAGATATCCTTTTTCTTCCAACCGCTTCAATACCACTTGTAAGGAACCAATACTGACCGACCGATTGAGCCGGGTTTCCATTTCTTCGATGATAGCGACACCGTAAGCTTCACCATGTAAGATGGCAACAGTAAGCATCACAATTTCTTCGAATTCGCCTAAGTGATTTTTTCCCATAATTCCATTTTTACCTTAAACGTAGTAATTATAGAGACCAGGAAAAAGAAAATAGGTTGCAGTTTTTACCTTATTTGTAGTAAATATATTGTAACTAATTGATTATGAGTGTGATGAATTAGTTGATATTCAATTTGTTTTTTAGATAGGCAATGGTTCTTGTCCTGGCAAGTGTACTGGCTTCACTATCAATTCCGGTAGTTTTGCTATCGAAACTATGGCTAGCTCCCTGGTAATTATGGACGGTGGCGATCCCACCCCCGTTATTCTCTACAGTCTCGAGCATACAATTTGAATTGGCTGTTAGACCATCTTCCGAGGCCAGGTGGATCATAAAGTCGGCATAGGTTTGAAAGATGCTGGTGCCGTTGCACGGATTACCGTAATAGCTATTGTGAAAAGATCCTGGGTAATACATCACTCCTGCAACAAAGCCTCCTTCAGACGGCAATGGTGCTGGTTCTCTCATTTCATTGGTATAAACAGTGCCGCTGTATGACTGCGACCATTCCCAATTTGCCGGAACCACTGAAGTATCGAACAAGGTACTTTGGACGGCTGTCCCCCCATGAGAAAAGCCGAGAATGGCGACATTGTCAGATTCAACAATAGGAGTTCCATCGTCCCTGACCAGTTTCCTAAGAACTTCAAGTGTAGTATATGCATCGTAGTTTCTTACGAATGAGGCACTAATTTGAAATTGAAGGGGAGGGTTTTTCCAGTCACCTGCGTTTTCAACTGTCCCTCTTCTATAATAGCTGCCTGGAAATGCAGAGATGATGTTTTCATTATCAAAGATTCCTTTCCATTGCTCGTTCTGACTTGATAGTTCCCATTCGGTGATCACATCATCAATATTATCGTTGTTGGTGTCTTCATCCTGCCAGTTCCCTCCGGATCCGTGCATTACAACAGTAGCGGGTAATGCGTTATCCTGATCGCTTGGAATGGAGATTATTATCGGAATGGATATGTTGTCAACACTTGTGGCAAAGAGTACTGTGTCCCGAGTTCCTTCAGGAATTACTATTTTTCCGGTCAGGTCTGGACCCTCATTCCCTCCATTATTGGGATTGGGACTATCGTCATCACTGCAAGCGGCAAAACATAAAGGAAGTATTAGAAAGATACAGATTCGAAAAAATGATGTTTTCATGGATAAAAAATTACTACCGCAACTTACGCGTATAAATTATTCAGGTTAACTCTGAGTTGACCGAAAGGTAGTAAAAGTAGATGGATAGATAATCAGGATAGACTAAGCTTAGATGTATCAATGAGATGTGAAGAATTTGCTGAGCAGTTTCCAACCATCATTCATTTTATATAGAGTCAGGTAGTCGGTAAAATTCAGTTTTCCACCTCGCTTAATTTCAACTTTGGCCACAGCAGTGATTCCCGTGATATCAATCATTTTGAATTCCCAGGTGTTTTTCGGTTTTGGCCCAGGGGATTTTGGTCGACTTCTTACCTGTCGCAATCTATCCAGCCATTGCTCCTTTGATCGCTTACTGAATTGTCCATTGTAATAGACGAACATTTCAAATTCATCGTGAAGTCTGGACTGCAACACATCTACAGAACCCCCATTATAGAGTGGCTCAAGGTAGGTTTTGGTAACTTCTTCTCGTACTGCTTGTTGCTCCCGATTAAATTTTTGTGCGTGAGACTGAATGGAAAGAAAAATGAGTAATGCTGTGCAAAGGGCTTTCATAAGTTCAAACTAACGAGGAAGAAGCTACTTGAAAAACGGCAATTCTCTTAATCGCTTAACCTTTTTAACCTTTCATTAGCATTTATGAATTGATGTAATCATTCCGTGTGAACCAGCGATAAGCCCGCTGAATTGCATCCTTCATTTCGACTTCGGGAACGTAACCCAATTCTCTCTTCGCTTTTTCTCCACTCAAATGCTGACCATTCGCTAAAACAGCAATGGCTGTAGAAGACAGGGTTGGAGGCTTGCCTCTTACCATTTGATAGCGTGTTTCCTGGAACCTGGAGATGATTTTGGCAATACGAAGTGGAAGGACTCGCTTAAGCTCTGGGACTTTGGCTACTTCGGATATGAGATTCACAAGGTTGGTTGTGTCTGTATTATGTCCTGTGATCAGGTAGCGTTCTCCTGGTCTGCCTCTCTCCGCAGCGGCCAAAAGGCCTCTTCCTGCATCACCTGCGTATACCACATTGCGATCCCCCTTGAGGTAGGCTGGAAGTGTCTGATTGGCCAGGTCGACAATTAACCTTCCCGTTGTCGGGCCATAATCATATTCACCGAAGGTCATTGATGGGATGCCAATCGTTATCGGCAGCCCTTCAATCGCTGCATCTCTGGCCATTTTATCTAAAAGCCATTTCACATGAGCATATGGGGCTGCATATGGCGATATCTCATCATAGAAAAGTTCTTCATGCCCCAAACCCGTTTTGTTTTTAGGAATGGCAATTGCACCGCCAACATACAAGGCCCGTGGGATTTCAGCTTCCCTTATTGCATCGAGAAAATGAATCATTTGATTTCTAGCGGTTTTGATTTCCTGAGCCAAAGGAAGTGGCAGAGTCGGATAATATGCTCCTGCATTGACAAGTATATCCAAGCCCTTAGAGGCTCGAATTAAAGCGCCTCGATCATTTAAATCGGCAACACGTCCTTCATATCTGAGGTCAGCAATTCGATCAAGATTGGAGGAGGCCCTGTGGATAATGACCACCTCATAATTGCGCAATTGAGCAGCAATCGCAAGGTGATGTCCCAGCATACCCGTTCCTCCGATAATGCCAATTTTCATATCGGGAAGACGATGGGTCAGTACTTAAGTTATGAAATCGAATAAATATACTATTCGTCAGCGATATCTTCTGCCTCGTCAAGCCCTACGTGCTTTTCTTCGAGTTCGTCTTTTATGTCATCTTTAAGATTGCCATCATCATCAAAGTCTTCGTCCTCTTCCACGATCTGTTGGGCTTCAGCAATCGTCATTCTCACCAGGTAATAGCGGTCGTCCGTTTCAAAGGGAAGTGCTGATACTCGTTGGCCTTCCTTATTGTTAAATGAAATTAAATGATCTTCAAATCCGTACGGATACTCGAGCTTAATTTGCTCTTGAACGGAAGGGTCGAGCCTGTCGTAGTCCTTGATTACTCGTGGTTTGGTGCTAACTGTTGCCATGTTAAATTCATGTACACTTTACTAATTTCCTTGATTCAACAGAAAAATCAAAAAATCACAGTGTTAAGAAACTGTGAAATGTAATAGAATTACTCATTAGACTATTCACTCAAAAGAAACCCCTATTGATGAAATGAAAAACTGGTCATCTTTTAGATGACCAGTTTTTTGTCTATCGCTCTCTGGTTAAATGTTGAATAATTTTGTTGACAATTTGCTTCGTGAAGACGTTGGGAAGGTCATGCCCCATGCCATCAATCCAGAGTGAGTCAGCACCAGGTATTACCCGGGCCGTTTTCTTGCCATGCTGGAAAGGAATGATGGGATCGGACTTTCCGTGAATTACCAAGGCGGGCATCTGCAATTTTGATAATTGTTCAAACCTTGAGCCTCCGTTCATAATGGCATTCTGTTGTCTGGAAGTTGCCATTTTATTGAATCCGTTTCTTCTCCTCATATTATACATGACTTGCTGAGTGATTTCCTGTATATCCAGTGGATATCCTTTGTCACCCATCAATACTCTACGACTGGCTACTTGTAGCTTGGCATATTTTTTTTCAGAACCGATCAGCCCATATTTAATGGCAAGCCTCATAAAATCCAAAACAAGCGACTTTGGTATTCCAGGAAGTTCCGGATCCATTATATGGACTGAGGACATCGCTGAAATAAGGGATTGTGCTCTTTCCGGGTAGTCAATAGCAATTTGCTGGGCGATCATTCCTCCCATCGATACACCCAGAAGGTGCGCCTTTTGGATCTGAAGACTATTCAGGACGGCAATTCCATCATTTGCCAGATCACGGATTGAATAAGGCTCTTTCAACCAATCGGACATTCCGGTATCGCGATTATCAAAACGAATCACCTGATAGCCCGAAGCAGACAGTCCTTCGAGGAATTTTTTTGGCCAGAAGAGTGCATCGCTTGTTATACCCATGATTAGAAGAATCGTGCCCTTTATTGAGTCCTCAGGCATTATTGATTCATACCATATCTTTACTCCGTTTGAGTTGGCATATCCGGTTTCTCCGGTGACTAGTTCCGGAAGCGGTTCCGACAGGGTTTTCTTAATAGTTTCAACAGCACCATCCGGCAACCTCGGACTAGTAACATGAGCATAGGTTAGAATGAATAGAATTATTGATAATAGTAGAATACTCAAGATCTTGAGTGTTTTTTTTAATATTCTCATAGTATTGAATTGAAGTTAAGCCGGAAACCGGCAATGATTTAAAATGGGCCAGTACAGGCCGGGGAACTATGAGAGGGAAATCGCAGAATCCTCTTTGCTTTGAATCTGCACTCTTAGGGTCCTAAGAAAAGTAGGTTTTATAGTCAGGAATCGCTCCGATTGTGTTCGATAACCCAAACGGAAATTTCTTTGGTGAAGTTCTAAGACCTTGAACTGAGTTTTTGGAGGGTGGCTGATGGGAGGAAGCTCAGACTCAAAGAGATCCCTCTGAAAGATGACCTCATGTGATTCACATGAAGGTGTAACCCATTCCGTTAATGGCTGGGAATCAATATGTAAAACGGTAAGTGAAGGGATTTCTGTATTGAGTAAGACCGAAATGATTGTCCACAACCCAATTAGAAAACCCAACTTGACAAAGTTCTTACTCACCGTATTAGTTGCAATTAAAGTTGATGCTATTTGATTCAAAAGACTCCTTGCCTTGAGGTTTCAGGGCACCATGCCATGAGTCACGATACCATTTTTCCGGCTCGTCATCACCTCTGTAATCGGTAGTGAAAAAGCTCCAATCTTCATTGAAAGAAATTATAATGTCACCTTCTCCGTCCGGGTCAATCCACCGACCAGTCATTTTGCGACCGTCTAATTTGCCCCACACTGCTCCGAGCGTCCCTTTGGGTGTCAGCGAATAACTTCCCGCTACTTCATTATCATCGAAGGTCAAATTAAATACACCGATTTCGGTACAATAATTACGTTCGATTACTGTCTTTTCTGGAATAGAGTTTAATGCAAAAGTCATCCCAACCAATGCATAGAGAACACTTTTCATAAGCTGCTAAGGTTTATTCTACCTTGGTATCCACAATTTTGAGATTCGTCTCACGCTCATGTCTTTCCAAACCCAGTTCAATAAGCATATCGATTAACTCAGAATAAGGGATTCCCGTGGCTTCCCACATTTTTGGATACATGCTGACATCTGTAAAGCCTGGAAGTGTATTGATTTCATTGATCATGGCAGTACCATCTTTAGTCAAAAAGAAATCTACTCTTGCCAATCCTTCACAGCCCAAGGCCGAATAAGCCCTGACAGCAGTTTCCCTAATCAATGTAATCTGTTCATCGGGTAGTTGAACCGGAATTTGGATGGAAGAGGCATCTTTATCGACATACTTCGAGTCGAACGTGTAGAATTCAGTGGTAGTGACAATTTCTCCGGGAATTGAGCCTTTAGGGTTTTCGTTGCCAAGCACAGCACATTCAATTTCCCGGCCTTCAATATTGGGTTCAATAATCACCTTTGTATCATAATCAAGCGCTTCATTGAGCGCACTATCGAACTCCTCTTTTGTGCCCACCTTTTGAACACCAACCGATGACCCCAGGCTTGCGGGTTTGATAAATAGGGGAGCACCGAGTTTATGATCGGCTTCTTCGAAAGTCATCATGTTATTACGAGTAACCGTAACATAAGGGGCAATGGCAATATCAGAATCTCTAAGAATACGTTTTGTGTAGTCTTTGTCCATGCAGGCAGCGGATGCAAAAACGCCACATCCGACATAGGCAACATTTGCCATCTTAAAATGCCCCTGGATGGTTCCATCTTCACCGAATACTCCGTGTAAAACAGGAAAAGCAATATCGATTTGAGCAACAATCGCTCCCGATTCGGTATTCAAAAGCTTTGCGCCTTTTTCACCCGGTATCAATGCTATGCCCTGATCAGGTTGATCATCAGCATCCAACCCTGGCATCAAAAACCAGTTCCCATCGATATCAATCTTAATTAGTGAGAGGTCATATTTTGTCCGATCGATATTCTTAAGAATGCTCTTGGTTGAAAGAATAGAGATCTGATGCTCTGTGGATTTACCACCAAATATGATTGCTACAGTTAGTTTAGACATGAGAATCTGAATTGTTAATTGAATAACGTTAAGGAATATGAAAATTCATAAAAGACACCGGATTTTGACAGTACTTTCAAATAATTTTCTTTTCCTATCTTCCAATAATGAAGTCAAAGTTCTTAAGCGTTCTTTTCTGGATGGTGATAGCCGCTGCCTTTATTGGTCCAGGTACTGTCACAACCGCTTCAGCTGCAGGTGCCAATTATGGATATAGTCTGTTATGGGCATTGCTCTTTTCCACTTTTGCATGCCTGGTTTTACAAGAGTCTGCAGCACGTGTATCTATTGCTTCCGGAAAGAACCTCGGGCAATTGGTGTTGAAGCGCTTCAGTTGGAAAGGAGTAGCATGGTTTTTAGCCATTTCAATTTTCTTAGGTTCGGCAGCCTATGAGGCTGGAAATATATTGGGAGCGATTTCCGGAGTGGCCTTGATGGTCAGCGGAGTAAGTAAGTCCGTTTTCACTGTGATAATTGTCTTGGCGTGTACCATTGTGCTTTGGTTGGGAAAGATCAAGACTGTAGCTAACATCATGGGTGTGGTGGTGGCGATCATGGGGTTTGCCTTCTTACTTGCGGGATTCAGTCGACCCATTGATATGGGGGAACTCGCCACAGGAGTATTTGTCCCATCCTTTCCCGAGGGCTCAATTCTTATTACACTCGGGCTCGTAGGTACGACCATCGTTCCTTACAATGTCTTCATGGGTTCTGGTTTGGCCAAGGGACAAGAGGTTAAATCGATGAGATTCGGGTTGTCGTTCGCAGTTATACTTGGTGGGATCATCTCGATGGGAATCGTGTTGGCAGGTACGTCAGTTGAAGGCGAATTCAACTTTGCTAATCTGGCCAATGCCCTTGAGGCTTCGAATGGGGCATGGATGGCGGTTGTTTTTGCCATTGGCCTCTTTGCAGCTGGTTTTACTTCCAGTATTACAGCTCCTCTGGCCGCTGCAATTACGCTAAGGTCAGTCTCGAATCAGGACCCGGCCTGGGACGATAAGGGTAGAAAGTATCGAATGGCCTGGGGGTTCATTTTGTTGACGGGTTTGATCTTTGGAGTGACCGGAATTCGTCCCATACCCGTAATTATTCTCGCCCAGGCGGCAAATGGATTTATTTTACCTGTTCTGGCCGTGTTCTTATGGATTGTATCTAACAATAAACCGTTTGTGGGCGCTCATACCAATTCGTCTTTGATTAATCTTGCTATGGGAGTCACGGTATTTGTGGCACTTGTATTAGGGCTGATCAACCTCTTCAAAGCAGGGTTTTCTGTTGCAGGAGAGCCTTTTATCCTGGAGGGTTGGGTTTCCTATGCAATTGCGTTAGTCGCTGGATTGGTAACCTTATTTGCCATCAAGAAGGTTTGGGATGAAAGGAAAATTCAAGAATAAATAATCTTGAAGTAGATAGGGGGATGAACATCCTTTAGTAGTTTTGTGACAAATGAAAATGATGAAGAAGGTCAAACATCTGTGGTTTTTATCCCTATTGTTTATTGCGGCTTGCGGAGGTGATGACACACCAAATCCGGGCCCGGGTACAGGTCCGGGGACTCAACCCACTCTGGTTTATCAGGATTGCCTGGTTAGCGTTTCGGACGCCTTGCTTGAGGTGGTGACCTGGAACATCAAAAATTTCCCCGTTGCTGCTGAGGGTACGGTCGATGATGTAAGAGTGATTATTGAGGAATTTAATCCTGATGTGATCGCAGTCCAGGAGATTAATGATGCAGGAGAATTCGGCCGACTAGTTGCGGAATTGGATGATTGGGAAGGCCAGGTGATTAATGTGCCTGGAAGCTCCTTGCGGCTAGGATATTTGTATAAGACTACCGAAATCACAGTGCTGTCAGGCCCATCAAACCTTTTTATAGAGGATACTCCTGAATTCAACAATGCCTTTACATCTGTTAGAAGGCCTCTTCATATGAAAATCAGGCATACCAGCGGAGTTGAGGTGGATTTGATTAATGTTCATCTCAAATGTTGTGATGGTTCGGAAGATCGAAGAAGAAGCGCGTCCGAATTAATCAAACAGTATATCGATGAGAATCTGGCTGACAAGGAGGTCATTTTATTGGGAGACTTTAACGATGAAATAGTTGACTCCCGTGACAACGTATTTCAAAACTTTATTAACGATTCAGACAACTACAAATTTTCAACAATGCCAATAGCACAGGGGGCTGATGATAACTGGTCATTTCCATCCTGGCCAAGTATGATAGACCATATTTTGATCACCAACGAGCTATTTGAAAGCGAGGTAAATACACAGGTGCTGAGACCAGGTGATTGTGTTGACACCTATCCAAACCGTGTTTCAGATCACCGACCGGTGATGATATCGTTGCAGACTCAGTAGCCAAATGACAAAATCCTGTCATCGGCTGGACAAGAGGTCAAACCAATTCAAATTTATGTTTGCATTAAAAAATTCCTTTTCTACATTTGAGGCGAAATGAAGAATTACACTGTACATAATGCTTGGTGGTGGCACGTAATCGAACCCCGATAACGTGAACGAAAGCACTATGTAAGTCAACAAAATAGACCAATTAAAGCTCGCAGTTCATGCGAGCTTTTTTTTTGAGCAAAAACTAAATGTCAACAATAAAATTACATTCGAAATACAAGAAGCTACTGGCCGATACGGTCACTCCGGTAAGTATTTATCTCAAGTTGAGAGATAAGTACAAGAACCCTCTGTTGCTTGAAAGCTCAGATTCCAGGGGAGGTGAAAACAGTTTTTCTTATATCTGTTGTGATCCTATTGCTTCATTCGAACTGAAAGATGGCGTGCTGAAGCAGGGACTTCCAAATGAGGATAAGGAGGAGGTAAATCTGAATGGAGTGGAGGCTATTCAGGCACTGGAGGAATTTAAATCTTCGTTTGAGCCGGATGCTAATGAGCATAAGTTCATCAACAATGGCCTTTTTGGGTATATGACCTATGATTCAGTGCGTTATTTTGAGTCGATTCCGACCAATGAATTGGAAGACCAATATGAAATTCCCGACATCTTGTATCATGTCTATCGCTATGTGATTGCATTGGATCATTTCAAAAATGAGCTTTACGTTTTTGAACATACTCCCGAAGGTCAGGCTGAAAAAGGAACGGAATCCATAGAGAACCTGATCAATAACAAGAATTATCCTTCTTATTCATTTCAACAAGAAGGCGATGAAGTTTCCAATTACAGCGGAGACGAGTTTTTAGAGATGGTTCAAAAAGGAATTGATCACTGTCATCGCGGAGATGTCTTCCAAATCGTACTCTCCAGGAGGTTCCAAAATAAATTCAGTGGAGATGAATTCAACGTTTACCGAGCACTACGTTCGGTAAATCCTTCACCCTACTTATTCTATTTTGATTATGGAAGCTTTAAAATTTTTGGCTCCTCCCCGGAAGCGCAACTGGTAATTAAAGATCAAAAAGCTACCATACATCCCATTGCCGGTACATTCAAGAGAACTGGCAATGATGAGCAAGATGCAGAATTGGCCAAACGACTTTACGATGACCCCAAGGAGAATTCTGAACATGTGATGTTGGTGGACTTAGCCCGAAACGATCTAAGTCGAGCGGGGTCAGAAGTGCAGGTGGATACTTACAAAGAGATTCAATACTTCTCCCATGTGATCCACCTGGTCTCCAAGGTTACCGGCAAATTGGAGAAAGGAATCTCATCTATTCAAATGGTAGCCGACACTTTTCCAGCAGGCACTTTGTCAGGAGCACCTAAGGTACGAGCGATGCAGCTAATCAATGAATACGAGACCACCCGAAGAGGCTATTACGGGGGTGCTATTGGTTTTATGGACTTTAATGGTGATTTCAACCATGCCATTATGATCCGCTCATTTCTCAGTAAGAACAATACGCTCTTTTATCAGGCCGGAGCTGGTGTAGTAGCCAAAAGCAAGAAAGAATCTGAGTTGGAAGAAGTGAACAATAAGCTCGCTGCATTGAGGCAAGCGATCAAAAAAGCGGAGGAGATAAGATGAGAATACTAGTACTGGACAACTACGATTCCTTCACCTATAACCTGGTTCATTATTTCAAGGAACTTGGCTATGGTGACGCTATGAGCGTTTTTCGCAATGACGCCATTCATCTGGATGATGTAGATCAATATGAAGCAATTCTCTTATCTCCGGGACCTGGGATACCCAATGAAGCGGGAATAATGCCTCAACTTATCGAGCAATATGGCCCATCGAAGAGAATATTGGGAGTTTGTCTTGGGCATCAGGCCATTGGACAGGCTTATGGTGCGGAAATCTTTAATATGGAAACCGTTATGCATGGGGTAACAAGCCAAGTTCAAGTCAAAACTCCGGATAGATTATTCAACAACCTTCCCGATTCATATGGGATTTGCCATTATCACTCATGGAGTATCGACCCAGACAATCTGGGAAATCAATTAGAAGTAATCGCGATCGATGAGATAGGACAAATTATGGCTGTTCGACACAAAGAATATGACGTAAGAGGAGTTCAATTTCACCCGGAATCAATTATGACAGAGCATGGCCATGAATTACTTAGAAACTGGATAGAAGGATGAGAGAGGTATTAAATCAATTAATTGAATACAAGTCGCTGGATAAGGCAACGGCAAAAGAAATACTGATCAATCTGGCGCAGGGTAAATATAACCAAAGCCAGGTGGCGGCTTTTTTGACTGTCTACTTAATGCGAAGTATCACAGTGGAAGAGTTAGAGGGATTTAGGGACGCAATGCTCGAACTTTGTGTACCAGTTGAAATCCCTGAATACAACACGATTGATCTGTGTGGTACCGGAGGAGATGGCAAAAACACATTTAATATTTCCACCTTGTCCTCCTTTGTAGTTGCTGGCGCTGGTCAAAATGTGGCCAAGCATGGCAACAACGGTGTTTCTTCCGTTTCCGGATCGTCAAATCTTATGGCACACTTTGGTTATGAGTTCACCAACGATATCGATCGACTCCGAAAAAGTCTGGATGCATGTGGGATTTGTTTCTTACATGCCCCACTTTTTCACCCTGCTATGAAGAATGTAGCACCTATACGAAGGGAATTAGGGGTGAAAACGTTCTTCAACATGCTAGGGCCAATGGTGAATCCTTCATTTCCTAAAAACCAACTGGTTGGAGTGTTTAGTCTTGAGCTGGCACGGCTCTACGGTTATCTCTATCAAAAGACCGACAAGAATTTTGTGATTCTTCATGCACTTGACGGTTATGATGAGATTTCGCTCACCGGGGGCACCAAAGCAATTACTAACAGTGAAGAACAAGTCCTTGATCCTTTAGACTTTGGATTCGAAGGAATTAATCCGGAGGATATCTTCGGTGGAGATTCTGTAGAAGATGCAGCAAAAATTTTCGAGTCAATTTTGAAAGGGGAGGGAACAAAAGCGCAGAACGAGGTGGTTATTGCCAATTCTGCCATGGCTCTGAAATGCGGTAAAGGCTATTCACTGGAAGAGGCTGTAGTCTATGCTACTGAATCATTGGAGTCCGGTAAAGCATTAAAAACATTTAGGAAGATTTTAGAAGTATAATGGATATACTAGAAAAAATAGTCACTCATAAAAGGAAGGAAGTAGAGGAAAACAAAAGCCTCTTCCCAACGAAACTGCTTGAAAAAAGTACCTATTTCGAAGGTCCTCCGATTTCCTTAAAGAAATACCTTTTAAGAGAGGATAAGACCGGAATAATTGCTGAGTTTAAACGGAAGTCACCATCAAGGGGCATGATAAACAAACATGCTGATGTCGAGCGTACCACTATAGGATATATGCAGGCTGGAGCTTCAGCACTTTCGGTACTCACCGACTCAGAATTCTTTGGAGGGAAAAAAGAAGACTTGTCGGTGGCCAGAAAATACAATTTCTGTCCTATTCTACGAAAGGATTTCATTATAGACGAATACCAGATTATCGAAGCAAAGTCTATTGGTGCAGATGCCATTCTATTGATCGCTGCGGCATTGGAAGCCAGCAAACTTTCTGCGCTGGCAACATTTGCCAAATCACTGGAGCTCGAGGTATTAATGGAGGTTCACAATCAGGAAGAACTGGAGCAAAATGTTGGACCGGACCTGGATGTCATCGGAGTAAATAACCGAAATCTGAAAACCTTCGAAACAAGTATACAAACCTCAAAGGATCTTGCTGAACTCATTCCAGAGGAGTTTATCAAGATTTCAGAGAGTGGCATTAGTAACCCTGACGCTATCTCGGAATTGAGAGGTTTTGGGTTTAAAGGATTCTTGATTGGAGAGACGTTTATGAAGTCAAATCGGCCTGATATTGCCGCTGCAAATTTTATGGAAAAACTGAATGGCTACTCATAATTGAATAGGATGAAACTCAAGGTTTGTGGCATGCGGGAAATAGAAAATCTGAGTCAATTAGTCAGTATTTCGCCAGATTATATCGGGCTCATTTTCTATGAAAAATCTCCGAGGTATGTTGGTACGGTGTTGAAGCCCGCCACCTTGAATCAACTACGATTAAACGCCAAAAAGGTAGGGGTGTTTGTTAATTCCTCAATAGATGAGATTGTAGAGTCAGGTACAAAATACGAGCTTGACTATGCCCAATTACACGGGGATGAAAGTCCTGAATTTGCAGCTGAATTGTATGCCTTAGGAATATCGGTTATTAAGGCCTTTGGAGTTAATGAAGACTTTGACTTTTCAGTTACCACCAACTATCATCCGTATGTTGACTATTTTCTGTTCGATACAAAATCGGAAAATAGAGGAGGAACAGGAAACAAGTTCAATTGGAATTTGCTAAAGGGCTATGATCAGAAAATTCCTTTTTTTCTGAGTGGAGGAGTCGATTTGAAAGATATAGAAGAGTTTAAACAGCTTGATGATTTGAACATTCATGCCATTGACGTGAATTCAAGATTTGAAGTAGAGCCGGGAGTCAAGGACATCCGGAAATTGGGAGAACTAAAACGGCTATTGTATGGCGAATGAAAGATTGAGCCATAAGAGACGGACCTCTTTTTTGAGTTCATTTATTCCACCCACGGATGACCCAAGTTTAAAAGGCAGGGTGATGCTGTTGGCGGCTTTTGCAGGACTAGTAGCAGGCTATCACCTTGTGAGTACAGTTCGTTATGAGGTGATTGCAATAATTAACGAGTACTTCTTTTTGAGTTTTTATACCGTCAAGGCCTTTCTATATCCCTTGATTGCTCTTTATGGGGCCAGGCAACTTTTGAGGCTACGATTTATTGGATGGGTCGCAATATCATTTTGGATTTACTCACTCATCTTGTCGAGCCTTTATAGACTAAGATGGGTTGATTTTGGAAACCGTTTCACTGACGGGGGGCAACCGGGAGAGTTTGCAATAACTCTCGAATCAGTATTGTTTTCGATAGCACTCTATATAGGTGTGCAGGTTTTACTCAATACTAAACAAATCGTATCGGCATTTGGAATTGATACAACTTATAAGCGAATGCCCTTGGTAGCGGCAGTGATTTTATTCCTAGTCGATTTATTGATTTCAAGCTATTTAATAGGTGTATGATTATGAAGATCAAAGTAGATGAAAGAGGTTATTATGGAAACTATGGGGGCGCCTATATACCCGAAATGTTGTACCGCAACATTGAAGAACTAAGAGAAAGTTGGCTGGGGATCATTGAAGGAGAAGGATTTCGAAATGAGTTCGACAAACTGTTGAAAGACTATGTAGGTCGTCCGACACCACTGTATTTCGCATCTCGGCTTTCTGAGAAATATGGGACCAGGATCTATCTCAAACGAGAGGATCTTTGCCATACCGGGGCACATAAGGTAAACAATACGATTGGTCAGATATTATTGGCTCAGCGACTGGGTAAGAAAAAAATCATTGCTGAAACGGGGGCAGGTCAACATGGAGTGGCCACTGCTACTGTCTGTGCTCTTATGGGACTTGAGTGCATCGTCTACATGGGTGAAGTGGATATGGCGCGTCAAAAGCCGAACGTAGAGCGCATGCGAATATTGGGCACGGAAGTACGGGCAGCCAAAAGCGGAAGCCGAACCTTAAAGGACGCAACCAACGAAGCGATGCGCCATTGGATTAACCATCCCACGGATACTCACTATATCATAGGGTCAGTAGTTGGTCCTCATCCTTATCCTGAGATGGTGGCTCGTTTTCAATCGGTCATTAGTTCTGAAATCCAATCGCAACTTGAAGACGAAATCGGAAGGAAAAATCCCGATCATGTGATTGCCTGCGTTGGAGGAGGTAGCAATGCAGCCGGAGCATTCTATCATTTTTACGAAGAGAATAATGTAAATCTTGTGGCAGTAGAAGCTGCTGGAAAGGGTAATGAAACGGGGCAATCCGCAGCGACCACTACGTTGGGTAAACCAGGCATACTCCATGGAAGCAAGACTATTTTGATGCAGACAGACGATGGTCAGGTAGTCGAACCATATTCTATCTCGGCAGGACTGGATTATCCTGGAATTGGACCGGTACACGCCCACTTATTTGAAACAGGTCGAGCACAATTCCTGAGTGCTACCGATGATGAAGCGATGAGGGCTGGGGTGGAGATAAGCAGATTGGAAGGTATTATACCTGCCATTGAGACCGCACATGCATTTGCAGCATTGGATCAATTGACCTTTGAGCCTAATCACGTTGTGGTGGTCAATCTCTCTGGACGTGGAGATAAAGACTTAGACACATATATCAAATGGGGGCAGTATTAACAATGAATAGAATAGACCAGCTTTTCGAAACCAAGAAGGAACGAATACTCAATGTGTATTTTACTGCAGGGTTTCCCGAATTATATGATACGGCTGTCATTGCCAAGCAACTTGAAATTGCCCGAGTGGATATTATAGAAATCGGAATTCCCTATTCTGATCCTATAGCAGATGGACCGACCATTCAGCAGAGCAATGGAGTAGCGCTCGAGAATGGCATGACATTAAAACTCCTGTTTGATCAATTGAAGGATATACGAGAATCAGTTTCGATTCCCATCATCCTAATGGGCTACATAAACCCGATAGTTCAGTTTGGGATTGAAGCGTTTTGCAAAAAATGTGAAGAGGTAGGGATTGATGGGGTGATACTGCCGGACTTACCCATGTTTGAATACCAGGATCATTACAAATCTCTTTTTGATCGACATGGTTTGCATAATATATTTTTGATTACCCCTCAAACTTCCGTGGAGCGAATCCGGGAAGTTGATAAGAACTCCAGAGGGTTCATCTATATGGTTTCTTCTGCGAGCACTACGGGTGCTAAATCAGAAATCAGCGCAGATCAGGAGACGTATTTCACCCGAATCAAATCAATGCAACTTAAAAATCCGACTCTGATCGGGTTTGGAATATCCAATTCAGAGACATTCGACAAGGCCTGTGAAAATGCCAATGGCGCGATCATCGGGAGCGCCTTCATCAAGGCAATCTCAAAGAAAGGAGACTTAAAGGAAAACATTAAAAACTTCGTAGTGTCGGTAACCCAGGAAGTTCACTGACCTGAAACCTGCGACTAGCAGCTTGAATCTTAACAAATGATTATACAATTCGAAAAAGATATCGCTCCCAATCAGAAGGAAGCAATTCTGAATAAGGTAAAAGACCTTAAATACAAAGGAACCGAGGTCAATACCCAGAAAGGAGATTACCTGATCGGAACCGGGAAAAAGGATTTCGATATCCGGTCTATTGGTCACATGGATGGAATAAAGGACATTCATATTGTATCCGATGATTACAAACTTGTTTCCCGAAAGTGGAAGGTGAAGCCTACTGTAATTGATTTGGGCGATGGGGTAAAAATTGAGGAAGGTGGCTTCCAGATTATGGCAGGGCCGTGCTCGATCGAAGGAGAAGAACAAATCCGAAAAACGATTCAACATCTTAAGGCGAATGGGATTCGGATGATGAGAGGGGGCGTATATAAGCCAAGGAGTTCACCTTACTCGTTCCGTGGAATGGGTATTGACGGATTGAAGTTATGGTATGAACTGGCGCGCGAGGCCGGAATTAAGATTGTGACTGAAGTCATGCAAGTATCGCAAATCGCTGAAATGGATCCCTATGTAGATGTCTACCAGGTGGGTGCTCGAAATACGCAGAACTTCAACCTCCTGGATGAGTTGGGGAAAAATACCGACAAACCTGTCATGATCAAGCGCGGGATCTCTGGTACAATCGATGAATTACTGTATTCTGCCGAATACGTTTTTAGTGGAGGTAACGAGCGACTGCTGCTCTGCGAAAGAGGAATTAGGACCTATGAAAGAGCCACACGGAATACGATGGATCTGAATGCAATTCCTGTGTTGAAAGAGAAGACACATTTACCTGTCATTGCCGATCCTTCTCATGGTATTGGAATCCGTCATCATGTGGAAGCGATTGCGCTGGCCAGCATCATGGCAGGAGCTGATGGAGTAATCTATGAAACTCATGAGAAACCGGAGGAAGCCTATTCCGATGG
>JANQKF010000031.1 GCA_028281285.1 Cyclobacteriaceae bacterium | reverse complement strand
CCGGACGAGGCCCCCAATTTCTTAAACTCGAATGTGGAGGGGGATGAAAAATCGTAGGTACTTACGCTGCTTGCTTTTTCAAAGTAAGTTTGGCCTTTTGTTCCGAATGAAAGGAGCAATAGGAAGGAGAGATAAAGTGTAGTTTTCATGATTAGTTATTTTCTAGGTTTTGAATTCTTTGGATGAGCTCTTTGAGCTTGGTTTCAAGTTTCAAGCTGCTAGCTTCAAGAGTTTTATGCTTGTCTTCTTGCAACTTGAGACTTACAGCCTGGAGCTTTAGCTCGGTTTCAAGTTGTGAGTTACGAGTTTCGAGTGTTGTGATTTTTTTCTCTTGCCGCTTGCAGCTTGAAACTTGCTGCTTTAGCAGTTTCTCTTGAGCAATTGCGTACAGCGTTAGTTCCTCAATCTTTTCCAGAAGTTTGAGTTGTAGTTCCCCGAGATTCTGGCCATTCGTTTCGATCTCCTTAGCACTTGGGATATTGGGTAGATGGGAATTCTTCTGGATAAAGTCTTCGACTTCCTCCAGTGTGTTTAGTGTATAGTCTTTGGAAAAGACATAGTCAGGAACAGAGCCGGGAGTGGCGGAGACTTTTACTTTTTTGGATTCGAGGTTGCCTTTAATAATCGTTTCTCCATCTCCTTCAACTCTAAATAGCTCTCCATTGGTGTCATTTCGTAATACCATCAGGGTATGTGCTGCAGAAGCGTCCGAATCGACTACAAATCGCGCAGTTTCCTGCCCTAATGACGATCCTCCCCGAACCCTGAGGGTACCATTAACAATATCCACTGATGTGGACGGAGTTGTGCCTACTCCGATAAAACCGTTTGATTTGATCTTATTTTCAAAGAATATATCTCCGGAACTTCCCTGAATCCAAAATGGAGTGTTACTCGTGCCGGTCGATTCAAATCCATTGATGTGAAAGACAATATCAGCACCATTGGTGTTCAAGTTAAAATCACCGCCTTCGCCTGAAATTCGACCATTGCCACCCCATTTTATGGAGGTTTCTCCATTTCCTGTCGTGCCATGATTGACTTGAAGTATTCCGGGACTTGAAGTGCTGGAACCTTCAAAATCGACAATACCACTAACTACACCACCCGAAAGGGAGAGATAAGAAGCATCAAGAACTGATGAATAGTTAGCGTTGTCCAGCACTTTCTTCCAAGTGGCCCAGGTACCTCCATACCTTTCGCGAAAATGAATCGAACCACCATCCGAATAGGGAATAGCAAGCTGAGTCAAATTTCCATTGCCATTCTTGCTGGAATATTCAAATGACAATGGGTGATAATAGATGGTTCCTCCCATTCCATTGGTGGCGTTCCCTCTCAATAGAGTATAACCATTTCCACTTCTTGCATTGGTTGAATGATTCCAATCAAGCGTTCCGCTTGTCGTAACTGCACCAAGTCCACCTATTAATTGTCCCTGTATGGTTTGGTGAGTCGAAAAGTTATTATTCACGTTGGTATAAGCCTCATTTTGGGCTTGAGAAAAGGAATAGGTACATAGGCTAAGCACCATTAGAATTCTGTACTTCATGATGGTTGTTTCTGTTTGAGGTTACTACTAGTTGTATCCTCTTAGTACTGGCCATCACAAAAGGTGAGCATGGTGAGAGAAAAAAAATTTAATTTTTTTTGAGCTAATTTTTGGGGATGATGGTCATAGACAAAAAGTGGGCATGCTGGATTATTTCAGCACCTAATAATCCCTTTCCGTCATTCCCTGACTTGATCAGGGAATCTCCTAACTGGGGTGGGAGAGTGAGATTCCCGCCTGCACGGGAATGACGTGTAGTATTAATGTCTATTTTTTCAGTACCTCTTCCTGTTTCGTCATTTCGAAGGCGTGTAGCGATTGAGGAATCTCCTTATGGTTTGACGAACAGGAGACCTGCCTGCCTGACGGCAAGTTCAGGATGACGTAATAGATAGTTTTGGTCATGCTGGATTTATTTCAGCACCTACTTATCCCTTTCCGTCATTCCCTGACTTGATCAGGGAATCCCCCAATCGGGGTGGGAGAGTGAGATTCCCGCCTGCGCGGGAATGACGTGTAGTATTAATGTCTATTTTTTCAGCACCTCCTCCGTTTCGTCATTTCGAATGAGTGCAGCGATTGAGAAATCTCCTTATCGTTTTCACGAAGAGGAGACCTGCCTGCCGGCAGGTTCAGGATGACGTAATAGATGGTTTTGGTTATGCTGGATTTATTTCAGCACCTAATAATCCCTTTCCGTCATTCCCTGACTTGATCAGGGAATCCCCTAATCGGGGTGCGAGAGTGAGATTCCCGCCTGCACGGGAATGACGTGTAGTATGAATGTCTATGCTTTCAGCACCTCCTCCGTTTTGTCATTTCGAAGGCGTGGAACGACTGAGAAATCTCCCTATCGTTGGACGAATCGAGGACCTGCCTACCGGCAGGCAGGTTCAGGATGACTTGGATGAGCATAAAAAAACCCTGACAGTATCGTCAGGGTTTTCATTGATATTCTATTGACGTTACGCTTACGCCTCTACCACTTTAAACTTCACATCTTTCTTCACTTCCTTGTGAAGATCGATTTCCACTTCGTAGTCACCAATCATTTTTACCTCGCCTTTGAAAGAGATTTTCTTTCTGTCAACATCATGTCCCAGAGCTTTGAGTGCGTCTGAAATCTGAAGGGTAGTAACCGCTCCAAAGATTTTTCCGCTGTCTCCAGCCTTTGCCTTGATCTCAAGAGTGACATCACCAATGGCATTGGCCAAAGCTTCCGCATCATTCTTGATCTTCTCTGCTTTGTGAGCAGCCTGCTTGATGTTTTCGGCAATATGCTTTTTGTTCGCCTCACTTGCGATAATCGCAAATCCCTGAGGAATCAAATAGTTTCTTCCGTATCCGGGCTTCACAGAAACTGTATCGTTTTTGTAGCCAAGTCCCTTAATGTCAGTCTTTAATATTACTTCCATGTCCGATTAAATTAAAAGGTGAGACTTACTTCAAAGAGTCAGTTACATACGGCATCAAAGCAAGGTGTCTTGCTCTTTTTACCGCCTGAGCCACTTTCTTTTGGTATTTAAGACTAGTTCCAGTCAGTCTTCTTGGAAGTAACTTTCCCTGCTCATTGACAAATGCCAGCAAGAAGTCAGCATTCTTATAGTCAATGTATTTGATACCATTCTTTTTGAATCGGCAGTATTTCTTTTTCTGCTGATCTCTGTTTACTGGTTCGTTTACTAATGTCATGCTGCTGCCTCCTCTTTTTTCTTTTTGTTAAAAGCTCCGCTTCTTCTTTTCTCGTTGTAAGCAACTGCGTGCTTGTCCAAAGCCACAGTAAGGAATCTCATGATTCTTTCATCCCTTTTGTACTCTACTTCTAAAGTAGCAATCGCTGATGGGTCGGCTTTGAATTCTATCAAATTGTAGAAACCGGTAGACTTGTGCTGAATTGGGTAAGCCAATTTCTTCAAGCCCCACATTTCCTTATTGACAATTTCTGCTCCAGTTTCCTTGAGCAATCCTTCATACTTGCCGACAGCATCCTTCATCTGATCTTCAGATAAAACGGGATTTAAAATGAATACCGTCTCGTAATTATTAAGCATGTTTTAATTGTTAAATATTTCGGCCTGCAAAGGTAAGAAAATCAATCTTAAAAACCACTAGTTGTAAAAGATTGTCATAGAATTAATTAGGTAGGTTTTCATTTCCTATTTTCACGTCAGCTCCGAAACGAATCCATTGAACAAAAAATTCAATAAACCATTGCTCTATGTACTACTGATTTTAGTGGTGCCCGTGATTGTATATGGTGTTTTTGAATTGAACTCACTTACCAAAGATGAGCAGGAACTTGAGCGGATTTATGAACGACAGCTGGAATCTGTATTATTCACCATCAATGAACATCTCCAGGATAAAGTTTCGGAAGTTACAACACCCCTGGAAAATTGGCAAAGCATTGTCAGTGCATTTGAATCCTTAAAGCAGTATCAGTTCTTTAGGGCCTTATATGTTGAAGGAATTGGTAATGATTATGAGCAATTGGCTTCCAATCGGGATCATCTTTCTACCATCCAGTTTGCAAGTCAGGCGAAGGCCTTGGTGAGAGATAATGCGGCATTGATTTCAAGATTGGTCCGCTATAAAGAAAGTAGCGGTTTCTCGAAAGTGGAAAAGGGTGATGAGAACATTACAAGATATGCTGAGGACCTGGACTACTTCTTTTTGGTTATTGGCACAGAAGGCAATTACCGGGTTTGTTTGTATTTCTTCAATAGCGTTGAGTTTATCGAACAAACCTTGGTGTCAAAATTCCAGGAACTGGCCAGGGAAGATTTCATATTGAGATGCAGAAAAGTCAATGGTGGAACTTTGGTTTACTCCACCTCATTGGATATGGGTGGCAGTGTTAAGAGTGAACCTTTGGACTTACTGGATAATTACACGGTTGAAATTGCCCGGGCGGGAGGTACGATCGCTGATGCTGTGTTTAAACGAAAGAACCAAAATCTCCTGGCTCTCGGGCTCCTGTTGGTGGTAATGTTGATCGGGGTGTTGTTGGTATTCAGGAATACTCAAAAGGAAATGCAGCTGGCTCAGCAAAAGGCGGACTTTGTCTCTAATGTTTCTCACGAAATTCGTACTCCATTGGCCCTGATCAATATGTTTGCGGAAACACTTTCAATGGATCGGGTGAAATCGGAGGAAAAGAAAAAGGAATACTACGAGATTATCTCGAAGGAAGTAAGCCGTCTCTTGAATCTAACGAATCGCATTCTGAGTTTTTCTAAGATTGAGGCCAATAAACGAATATTCGACAAAGCAGATGTTAACCTCAACTACCTGGTGAATGACGTGGTGAATATGTATTCCTATCACCTTGAAAGCAATGGCTTTGAATTGGAAAAAGAGATATCAGAAGAACAACTCGTTATATCGGCAGACTCCGAGGCGATACAGGAAGTGCTGGTCAATTTGATTGACAACGCTATGAAATACTCTGATAGTGAGAGGTATATCAAAATAGAGACTGGTGGTGATGATAACAGGGTATTTGTTTCCGTGACTGATCATGGGATTGGCATTCCAAAAGACCAACAAGAGAAGCTGTTTGATAAATTCTATCGGGTGTCCACCGGTGACGTTCATGATACCAAAGGCTCCGGGCTTGGGCTGACTATTGTCAAGCACATTATCGAGGCGCATGAGGGTACTATTGATGTAAAAAGCACCCCGGGAAAAGGCAGCACATTCAGATTAAACTTTAAACGAATAGAACATAATGGCTAAGATCCTTATTGTTGAAGATGAACCCTCTATGAGGTTAGGCTTGAAAGACAACCTTGAATTTGAGTCTTATGAAGTTGAATTGGCAATTGACGGTCAAGAGGGATTGGAAAAAGTCAAAAGAGATCAATTCGACTTGATCATCTTAGATGTCATGATGCCCAAAATGTCGGGCTTTGATCTTTGCAAGGCCATTCGCGAGCTGAAGATCATGACACCAATAATCTTTCTTACTGCCAAGAGTGAAGAAATTGACAAAGTACTTGGTCTGGAATTAGGAGCCGATGATTATCTCACCAAACCATTTAGTCTCCGCGAATTATTGGCTCGTGTAAAGGCTATTCTGAGGAGAATTCAGCCGACTGAAAAATCAGTTGAGAATGAGGTGACTATTGGCAGATTGTCTCTCGATTTGGCCAGGTATGTGGCTAAAGATGAAGAGGGTGAGGTCAGGATGTCTTATAAAGAGTTTGAGATTATTCAATTCTTGTTGGAACATAAAAATGAAGTGGTAAGTCGGTACGACTTGTTGAACAAAGTTTGGGGATATGAGAGCCAGCCGACTACTCGAACGGTCGATAATTTTATTCTCAGGCTTAGACAACGAATTGAAGAGAATCATAACGAGCCAAAGCACATTCTCACGGTACATGGTGTGGGATATAAGCTGGTTGGTTAAAGAAAATTAAGGGCTGTGACATTTTGTGACATCTGTTTACGCATTGGTGACAAAGGTGAATTGAGGCCCGCGTATGTTTGGAATGTGAACCGTTTAATGTTGTAAAAACTCATAAAGCAATTTAAACCAGTAGCAGCCAATCACTCGTTAATTCGAGTGGTTGGTTTTCTAGAAGAATACAATGAGAAGGTCGATATACATGTTTTTATTCATTGCAACTTCGGTTACGGTCCTTGGTCAGGACCTTGATCGACTCTTCAGTCTAAGGGGAGATTGGAAGTTTTCTATTGGAGATGATATGGAATGGGCCAATCCTTCTTTTGACGATTCCGAATGGGAGGAGATTTACGTACCAAGAAGATGGGAGCGTGAAGGCTTCAACGGTTACGATGGTTATGCATGGTACAGAATTTCTGTTGATGGAAGACGATTTGCGGAAAAAGGCACACATTACCTACGCCTTGGTTATATCGATGACGTGGATGAGGTATTTTTCAATGGAGAGAAAATTGGTTTTTCGGGTAGTTTCCCTCCGAACTACTATACGGCATGGAATGCAAAACGGCAGTACCGAATCCCTGATGAGCTGATTAGGCGCGATGGAGATAATGTAATCGCGGTGCGGATCCTTGATAAAGGAGGAGAGGGTGGCATCTATTCAGGAGATGTAGGTGTTTTGATTGCCGAAGAAATTGTTGAGGATGTCCACAACCTTGAGGGAGTTTGGAAAATTAAAGTTGATGATGATCTACTCTATGCCCAACCCAGCTTTGATCATGGGGATTGGCAGGATATTGTCGTTCCTTCCAACTGGAAAACGATCGGCTTGTTTGATATCAGAACGTTTGCCTGGTATAGAAAGGAATTTGTCATCCGACCTGATACCGATCTGTCTAAAATGACATTAATAGGTGGCCGAATTGATGATTTTGATCAAATATTTATTAATGGACGAAAAATTGGTGAAACTAATGATGGCCGTCCGTTTGGTGGCTCTCAAAGCTACAGTAAACTAAGAATATATGACATCCCGGCCGGCATCTTAAAGGAAGGCAAAAATGTGGTCGCTGTCAGAGTTGAAGATATTGGCGACAACGGTGGAATCTATGAAGGGCCTGTGGTGATTATACCTACAAAAAGCGTGTCGAAATATACCCGTTCGAGGAGATCATTTTGGTGGAACCGTGACTAGTCTTTGAATTTCAATAATACCTGGTCATTCAATTCATGAGCTCCGTTGAAGGAGATAACTTCTGGTTTCACCTTGAGTTGATCAGCTATTCCTTGTTGCTCTTCCATTACCCCAGCAGATAAATAAGGATCCTCTTCTCCATATACCCAATAAATGTCTTTTCCTTTCAATCGTTCCGGTGCCTGAAGCGGAGGTAAATCAGGAGGGAAAATACCTGCCCATAGGATTAATCGTTCAAATTCGACTTCCGTTTGAGTGGCAAATCGGGATATGGTGGCCGCTCCCTGGGAAAAACCGAAGAGTGTAATTTTGACTTTATTCTTCACTTGTTTCTTTACTTGATTTAACACTGAGCTGAGAAATTGTAAGTAGTTCTCAATGTCAGTTAGTCTGTCTTCTTTGGTCATCCAGGTGGCACCCACACGGCCGGTAAAGCCTTCCAGGTAATAACGATTCAGTCCCTCAGGTGCTATGATGAGGTGTTTTCCATCGTTTAGCGCCTCAAACCTTTTGATGAAATATTGAGCGAGATGGCCATGACCATGGCAAACGATCCATAGATGTTCAATGGCATCAGAAGGTTCACCAATTGTAAAATACCGGGCTTTAAAATTGAATTCAATGCGATGCTCTACCATTGTCTGAACTAAGCGAGGTTTTCGAGAATTTGAACGGCATAAGGTTTTCTATTGATTCTGACCTAAGGATCTTACCATTTGACCCGGTCATATAGAGCTCAATAGGTGTCTCCTGGTTGTCCTCGTATTCAGCCATTACCTGTCGACAAATTCCACAAGGTGTGACCGCCTTAAAGTGGTCGTCCTGACCTCTCTTTGCTACCACTGCCACCGCCTTAATGGAAGATTCCGGAAACTGTGATTTTGCAGCAAAGAAGGCCACCCTCTCCGCACATAGGCCAGCAGGGTATGAGGCGTTCTCCTGGTTGTTTCCAATTATGATGGTATCGTTATCCAATAATACCGCTGCTCCAACCTGAAAGTCGGAGTATTTGGCATAGGCGACCAAGGCCGCTTCTTTTGCTTTTCTTACTAAGACTTGAGTCTGTTCACTTAGCTCGGCCAGGTTATCGAAAACGGTGAGTTTCGACTCTACTGAAAGGGTTTCACCCATAATTCTTGATTTACAAGGGTTTGGAAGATACGAATCTTTTTGACTAAAGGTTGCTCTGTTCGGTGTTATTGGGAAATGTGGTAATTTATTTGACAACGGCTTTTTTTTTAGTCTATTTTCAGGCCTCGATTTTTTGACTATGAAAAATATCCTCGTTCTGGGTGCCGGCCGTTCAACCACCAGTCTTATCTCTTACCTTTTGAAATCGGCCGTAGAACTTGAGTGGAATGTGACCTTAGCTGACTATGCCCTTCAGTTGGCAGAGGAAAAGGTGAACGGTCACCCCAGGGGAAAGGCCATTGCCTTCAATATTAATGATGAGATTCAACGCACTGATGTTATTGGGCAAGCGGATGTTGTGATTTCAATGCTTCCTCCAAGGTTTCATGTGCTGGTTGCTGAGGCCTGTTTGGCCCTAAATAAACATCTACTGACGGCATCCTATGTTTCAGATGATATGAGGGCGCTTGATAAGCAGGCAAAGGAGAAGGGGCTTCTTTTCCTTAATGAATGCGGACTTGATCCGGGGATTGACCATATGTCTGCCAAAAAGGTCATCGATGACATTCGGGATAGAGGATTCGAATTAAGGGCTTTTGAATCGTTCACAGGAGGTTTGTTAAAGCCAAATGATCGGGAGGACAATCCATGGCAATACAAATTCACATGGAATCCGCGAAATGTGGTAATGGCCGGTCAGGGAAATGTAAAGTTCATTCAGGAAGGGCGGTACAAGTACATTCCCTACAACCGACTTTTCAGAAGAATTGAAATGATTCATATTCCGGGACACGGGTATTTTGAAGGGTATGCGAATCGAGACTCGCTTAAGTACCTTGATGTTTATGAACTAAGAGGTATACAAACGCTTTATCGAGGCACCCTTAGAAGACCCGGTTTTTGTAAGGCCTGGGATGTTTTTGTTCAGATCGGAGCGACAGATGATTCCTATCAGATGGAGGGAGTGAACGAGATGACTCATCGGCAATTCATCAACTCCTTCCTATCCTATAACCCCAACGATTCTGTTGAACTCAAATTGGCGTACTATCTCAAATTGGAGATGGATGGACCTGAAATGCATAAAATGCGTTGGTTGGGCATGTTTGATGATACGCCTGTTGGGCTTCAGAAAGGAACTCCAGCCCAGGTATTGGAGCATATTCTCAAAAAGAAATGGACAATCAGAGAAGATGAACAGGACCAAATTGTAATGTGGCACTTGTTCGATTACATCGATGGTGACCAAATCAAAAGGGTACGCTCAGCCATGGTGGCCAACGGTGAGGATGCTAACGAGACCGCAATGGCAAAGACGGTAGGACTTCCGCTTGGAATAGCCACCAAGTTATTAGTGCAAGGAAAAATTGAAGCTAAGGGAGTTCAGATTCCTATTACTCCTGAGTTTTACAACCCCATCCTTGACGAATTGGAGAAATTAGGATTCAGTTTTATTGAGGAAGAAGTGGTTCTTTGAGCTACAAGCCACAAGCTACAAGCCACAAGCATCATATACTATACACCAAACACTAAACACCATACACCATACACTAAACTCCAACCTCTGAACCTTAATATTGCTTTCCTTGTTGGGGAGGTGATGAAATTTGAAGATCAAAATTGCGATCCGGAAACAGGTGAATGCCGCCCGGCAGACTTACCAGCCTTTGGATCAGTTGTAGAGAAAGAAGAAGGGAAGGAAATCATTTATGTAGGTGACCCGATGTGTTCATGGTGTTGGGGTATTTCCAATCATTTGCAGGAATTGAAAAACGCATTTCCACGGTACAAATTCAGTATTGTAATGGGTGGACTACGGCCAGGTGGAGGAGAGGCCTGGGACGATCGTATGAAAGACTTCTTAAAACATCATTGGCAAGAAGTGACCAAACGCAGTGGTCAACCCTTTGGTTATGCGCTCTTTGACAAGGAAGAATTCAACTACGATACCGAACCAAGTTGCCGAGCAGTGGTGGCTTCGCGCAAATGGATGGGAGAAGACGAGCTGAGCTTTTTTGAAGCGGTGTCACGAAAATTCTATGTGGATTCTGAAGACCCAAACGAAGTTGAATTCTATGCCTCAATATGTGAGCAATTCGGAATACCTTTCGATGAGTTTAAACGTGAATTCGAAAGCGAAGAAATCAAATACAAAACACATCAGGATTTCCAATTGAACCGACAATGGGGAGTTAGAGGATATCCTACGGTACTATTCAAGACTGAAAATCAATTATACCAAATCAACCATGGTTACTCGGAATTTGATCAAATGAAATCCATCATTGAGAAGATCAATTTGGAGGAAGTTGAAGCCTGATTACAGATCACCAGGAAATATATTTATACATCACCCTGATAAGTCGGTAAGCGGCATCCATTGATTCAGCTTATGGACGTATTTTCAAAGTCTGCGGTTTTCATTGACTCTTAAGAGGTCCAAGCTAGGAGCTAATAAGCGAAATCAAGTCTTCGTAATAGGTCTGGCTTATGGGGATCTGATGCGTGGTCGCCAGCAATTGATGTCGCTCTATTTTTTCAATAAATGCGCGATTGACCAGGTAGGAGCGGTGTGTTTTAAGAAAGTCATCCTCTGGCAAAAGCGCTTCTGCTTCGCTCATTTTCATTCGGGTCATGATTTGCTGGTCAGTGCAGACAAACCGCACATAGTTGCCCTCTGCTTTGACGTAGATCAATTCGTCCAGGACGAGCCGAACGTGGTCAAAACCCTCTTTTACAAAGAGATAATTGTCATTTTTCTCCTTAAGCACTTCGGCTGCCTTGTTTACTGCTTTCAGAAAGCGTCCGAAGTCAAAGGGTTTTAACAGGTAGTCTATGGCTTCATGCTCATAGCTCTGAACGCCATATTCGCTGTAAGCAGTAGTGAAAATCACTTTTGGCTTTGTTCCCAGGCTTTCCAGAAACTGCAGTCCTGTAATATCAGGCATGTTAATGTCCAGGAAGATGAGATCAATTTTCTGTTGCGTCAGGTACTTGATGCACTCAAAAGGATTGACGAAAGACTCGACCAACTCCAGGTATGGAATTTTCTCTGAGTGCCTTTGGATCACCTCCAGAGCAATCTTTTCATCATCCAGGGCAATGGCTTTGATCATGATAGTCTCACATTGAGCTTTACCTCAAATGTATCATCATCTTCGTTAATCACAAGCTTGTGTTGGTCAGGGTATAGGATCAGCAAGCGTTCTTTTGCGTTTTTGAGTCCTATGCCATTGGTCTCATTTTCAGGTAAAGGCCTGGCATGTTTAGAGTTTTTTACAAAAAGATCCACCTTTCCAGCTTTACATTCTAGCCTGATCTCGATAAATGAACTGTCCTGAACACTCACCCCGTGTTTAAAAGCATTTTCTATAAAAGGAATCAGGATCATAGGAGCAATATTGCCTTTACAGCTCCTGTCCAACTCAATATTCAGGGCTGTTTCAGAACCGGTAAGTCGCAGCGATTGTAGCTCGATGTAGTGGTGTATATAGTCTATCTCTTTAGCCACGGGTATCTGTTCCTCCGTATTTTCCCTCAGCATAAATCGCATCATTTCACTAAGCATTTGTACTCCATTGGCCGTTTTGGGACTATTCTCAGAAAGCGCGATGCCGTAGACGGTATTGAGGGAATTGAACAGGAAGTGAGGATTGACCTGTGATTTGAGAAAATCCAGCTCGGTGGTTTTTTGTTTCAGACTCAATTGCAAATTCGTATTGGATCGTATTCCACCCACATTGGCACGATAGAGGCCAATGCAGATAAGGGAAGAGACAACAATAAGGGTCAGGCCGGCCATGAAAACGGGGATGTAATAGTTGTAGTTCATGCCTGTCAAAACTTCATACTTGGTATAGAAAACAAGTACAATGCCCCCAAGACCACCTAATGAACAGAAAAGGAATTTGAAAATGTCATTAAATGAACTGTGTATCTTGATTTTACCCCGTTGGAAGAAGTGATCGAGAAAGAAAAAGCCTACAAAGGTGGCCCAAAAGGCAAACCGGGTCATTTGTCCCAGGGCGGAAGCAATGGACCTAGCAGTCCCAAATCGGCCATTACTGAGAAGTAGCCCAATAATTAAACAGACCAAAAACAGAGAAATCCAGAATAAGGAACTCGTGGCACCCAATCTTTTCTTGATAGAGTCAAACTTATCGAAAAAGAGTTGTTCTGCTTTGTAAATGAACCCGGCAAAAAGACAGGCATTCATCAGATAAAAAATATTGATGATTTGTAATCTCGAAAAGTTATTTGCCGTAGGGAAGCCTTCTTTTACAAAGTCAAAGGTGTAATAGTAATAGGGGTTGAGCCAGCGATCGATATAAGCAAGACCAATCCCCAAAAGGGCCGAAAATAGGATGGCCGCTGGGAAAGAGAGCCACCACAATCTTCGCTTATCGAATCTTTTCAGTACTAGTGAGTAAAAAAGAGGGATTGTCAGGAGAATGAACAAGGAATTGACAATAGTTTGAATCTGAGCGCCCCTGAGATGGCCATCGGCCGTTTTGAAGTTGACCAGGTTTTGTTGTGCCCAGTCGAGGGCGTCCTGTGTGGCCAATACAGGATATTCAAATGCTTTTCGGCCCAGGATGGTGACGAGCACTAAAGCCAATAAAATGCGGATTAATGGACGTTGACTCATGACGAATTTTTCTCAATCATAATAGTTGACCCTACCACACACAACTCAATGTGACCAAACCACCATATAAGGTGACGGAATCTGAAAAGCGGTTGCGCACCTTGACAGAATTGATCAATATGTGAGTAATTTGATATTCCGTTCAACGATTTTGCGCAGGCTCTTGAAAGTGAAGAAATCAAGTATCGCACTTACCAGGATTTTCAGCTCAATCGGCAATGGGGAGTTAGAGAATACCCAACAGTCCTATTCAAAACAGGAGATGAGTTGTATCAGGGGCGCTCAGGAAAAACAAGGGTCACTTATTTTTAATAATAGGTAATTCGAGAAAGGATTTCCATTTGCCTCCAACATGAATGTCAATTGCCTTTAACTCCGGATTTAAGTTCTTGAAGTGGTCCTTATCCCTGTCCACAATCACTAATCTGATTCGATGTCCTTTTCTGAATAGATAGGACGTGGGTAAAAGATCGAAAGTCAATTCTGTTGGCTGACCTGGCTTCAAAAATTGTGCATCTTCTTTCCTGTAACTATGTTGTGGCACAACATCTTTATACAAAGGTGAGTCAGCAATTTTCCTGTGAATGGCCCTGAAATGTCCTACTGTGACATGATTAACTTCTCCAGATTCTGATACATCCTCAAGGTAGGCAATCAGACCAAAATCGTTGGAAGATGAACTCGCAAAGATGGTCAGGATAGGGTGGCCAGTGACTTCCAGATCTCGTGTGAGTGGAATGGATGTGAAGTGCAACAGACTCGAGTCCTTTGAAGCTCTGTTTGCGTAAAATGGAGGAAGTCCGCCATCGGTGGCAGTCGCTTCCCATCGTGTGTTTGTTCCGGTACCGATTGTCGAATCAATCTTTAGAGGGATACTTCTTTCTTCATTTTGTAAAATGTGAGATAAACCTTCTGAACTCTCCAAGAACATGGTGTCATAAGCAGAATTGGGTGGGGGCCATTCAAAAGTGCTTTTCCATTTCTCTTCAATCATCGTGAAGTAGTGAATTGGAGGCTCTTTGTCAATACCGTTCTCTATTCCCTTCAAATGGAAATCAAAAAACTTAAGTACTTCTGAGATATGATCGAATCCACTTTTTCCCGGGTTTGCCGGACTCACGTTATGTTTTCCCATATGGTCCCAGGGACCAATTGTCAGCTTTTTTTGAGAATGAGTAGAGTTAAGAAATCTTTTGATCGCGGCATGCTGATATCCTCCGTCCATCCACCCGCTGTACGAATACATGGGGACGTTCGAGTCGTTTATTTCTTTTGAAAAAGTAAATGGGCTAAAGGTGTCGATGTGTTCAACGTTCGGGTTTATAGGATCATCCCGGAATTTTATCTTATGTGATTCCTTGTCGATATCCACGTTAAGTTTATGATTTTCAATGGCCAGCTTTAGAGTCTTTCGGGAACCTCTTACATGAGAAACTCCTGTGACAAATGTCCTGGCCTTCCAGTCATCAATTGGTACCGTGTTTTGATCCAAAAGCTGATTCGTGTTTCCCCATTGACGAGTATACCATTCATTATGAATTCCTCCTGGAAATCCAATATCGTCATAGACATCGTAAGGAGTATACATGGGCATAGCGGCCTTAATCGCTGGGTGCTGATTAATAAGGTTGAATTCTGCCGCTGAGCCACTATACGAACGCCCAAAAGTTCCAATAATACCGTTGGACCAACTCTGCTCGATAATCCAATTAATGATTTCCGCACCATCTCTAATTTCTGCATCACTGAAAGGTTGTGTCCAGGTACCAGTAGATGCTCCTGACCCCCTGACATCAACACTAACAAAGGCATAGCCATTCTTGACCAATGCCTCGATATAACCCTTGCCGGCTCCGTTGAAATCAAGCCTGTCATAAAACATGCTTATTGGCCAATAAAAGCCAATAGAACGCCAATAACGGGTTTGGAAGAGTATTGCAGGCAGCTTGATGCCTTCATCCAATCCTTTCGGTCGGTAAACATCTACTGCGATCTGAATTCCATCCCGCATAGACACATAATGAGTTTCGATGGTTATACTCGAATAAGCCTTGTTTTCTTCGGGTGTATAGGGCCTTGGGAGATCGATGGCAGCATCACTGGCCAAATAGTCCTGCCCGAAACCGGGAGGGATCGTAAGATAAAGAAAGAGGAAGCCAAAAAACAACTTGGTGGTCATTCTGATCATACTAATGCGCTGAACGCTTGGAAGACGACCATGTTAAGCTTCGGGTTGCGCAGGTGATGGTATTTCGTTTTACCATGAAACTCATTTCTGGATTACTTGGATAGATCGGTAGGTTGCGTCCATGATTTTGGTATCATATTTCACCGTAAAACCATCTAACCTCATTTTTTCGGAAATACTCGTCAAGATGTCCTCTAAAGATGATGGAACATATTGTCTGCATAATTGTGGGTTGTTTTGACAGCAAACAGCTGAAACTAGCAGTAAAACCAGTAGTCATCTACAGGTTTTTTGTTCCATGAGGTCAGTGTAGACCGAATTTCTTTTTTATCATCTGGCGATGCAATAGCAATAAGGATTTGAGGTTTGTTCAAGTCTCTTATTGAAGTAAAAGACTGCATTAGGATTCCATAAATATCTTTTCCAATCTTTTCTTGATTGTCGCAAACCCAGTGGAAATTTGACTCCTTTTGCAGAATTAGCCTGGCCAGGTCCTTTCCATTTCGCCCGGCACCCCAAATAACCAAGGGTCTTGACAAATCTCGATCAATCTGATAGAAGTACTTTGTTTTCAATTCAAAGTATCGATTGTCTTTGTATACATCCCAGGTTCTGGAAATACGGTCGGATCGGTCTCTCCAATAGTGGAGAACCTTGTCCAAACCAATGATCTTTAGGCCGTCTCGGTAAAATCTGAAGCAGAGATCATAGTCCTCAGGATATACAGGTGAGTCAAAGCCTCCAACTCTCAAAAAGTCCTCTTTATGAATCAACCAACAGTGAGAGGGAATGGTACATTCCTTATAGATTTCTTCGTAGTGTTTCGAATTTCGTGCTACTTCATTGAGCCAATCGTCATACTGTCGAAATCCTGCACCAACTTCTCCTTCATGAACAAAATGCCGAGTTCCTCCTGCAATTACGTGACCTTTCCCAACCTGTTGCCAAGCATCAACCATCGTCTCGATTTTGTCGAGCGGCATCTTATCATCAGAATCCATCCGATTAATCAATTGCCCTCGCAAGAATTGACCCGCAGTTTGAAGTGCAGCGACAAGCTTTTGACCATGTGAATCGATCAGGCGTATTCTGCCATCGATGCGGGCATAATCTCCCACAATTTCCCTGGATCCATCCGTAGAGTGGTCGTTGACTGCAATCAATTCCCAGTTGGAATAGGATTGGTTGATAATGGAATCCAAGCATTCCGGCAAAAAAGGTGCGGTATCCTTGAACGCCATAACAATGGAAACTTTGAGAGAAGCACTCATCAGGACAAGATAAGGGTTTACTTTTTTGCGTAGATATTGAAACCTAATTCAATGCATTTCAACCCAAACGATAAACCAGGGCAGGGAAACGCCAAAGTTTGGAGTAGCTTCATTATTACCAAACGCTTTCACTATGGGATTTACCAAAAACAAGATTTTTAGTCATTTTGAGCTCTGGTTATTCGTCTCCGTTTTTTTTGTGGTCGCATGTTCCAAAAATGATGATGGCACCGATCCAGACCCCAACTCCGAACCATCAATTACAGGTACTTATTGCCTGGATTTTTCCCTGGTAGGAAGCCAACTTACTATCACCGAAACTGGCACTGAAGGAGAATATACATTTAGCATACAGGATTTTGATGGTGGCTTAAGGTCCGGAACCGGGAGTGCCACACTAAACGGTACGACCATTTCTGCCACAGGGACCTTCGAAATTGAGTTTGGTACAGCGGATTTTGAGGTTGAATTGGCTTACAATGAAAATTCCGAAACCGTATCGGGTGAGTTTGTGGTGAGAGATCCACAAGACAATGCACTGATTAGCTCGACAATCAATGGTACAAAAGGAACCTGTAGTTTTTCATTGAGTCCCAATGATGTAGATAACATTATCGGACAACAATACCTGACTGCACATCACGTAGAATTTGCCAAGATCAAGAAAGTGTCAAGGTATCGGTCGGCAGCCGGGCATAACTTTGTAGACTATAGCGGGGAGTCTTGCGTCAATCTTAAACATTATTTCCATACATACAGGGAAGGAGAGGTAGGGGACGGATCGCAATTACCTGGCTCGCTGGACTACTTCTCTCCAGCCGCTGGGACCGTAGTAACCATCGGGAAGCCTCGTCCATCCGAAGACCCTACGGACTACGAACTTGATATTCAACTGGATGCAAACGAAAATGTAATCATTCGCATTTTTCATGTCAACCTGCTCAACTCTATTGAGGTGGGTACTCATTTGAGTGCTGGTCAAGCTATTGGTGAAGCTCCCACTACCAGTTTGGATGCCGGTGATTTCGCAGTATATGTGTTAACAGATAAAGGCTATCGTCATATATCCATGTTCGAAATTATGAGTGAGTCACTAATTGACGAATATAGAGCGAGAGGAGTAGGTCAAAACTGGCGGCAGAGCTTGTATTACGCGGCCGAAGATGATTATCCTAACGCTATTACCTGTGAGAATGGTAACTGGGGTAATTTGAGACACCCCACCTCCCGATTTGAACTGGATTTCTTTATTCTGGACGATTAGCGGTTAACGGGTTCAGCAAGTCGACAAATACGCTCATACCGAAGATTTGAACTTCCCGTGATCCTATTGATTTGACTACTTAGACCTGAATTAACCATTCAGGTCATGAAACTCAAGATTGTTTTTGTAATGTATATGGTAGGTTTGATTGTTCAGGCCAGCTCCCTTCAAGATGACTTAAAAACCAGTATCAAGCGGGGAGAAGCTGTCTTTAAAACCTGTGCAGGTTGTCACGGAAAGCAGGGGCAAGGCTACAAAGACTTAAGTCCTCCGCTCGCTAAATCAGACTATTTGATGAAACTCACGGATGAGGAATTGATCCGAATTGTGAAGTTTGGGTTGGAAGGAGAAATTACCGTGAATGGAAAGAACTACAATGCCAAAATGCCGGCTCAAGTGTTTAACGATCAGCAAATAGCCGATGTGTTGAATTTTGTGAGAAACAGCTTCGGCAATAGTGGGACTTACATTTCAGAGAAAGCTGTTGCTAACGTGGTAGAACGTTAAAGATGAAGATAAAAGTCTTGTAGCAGGACCTTGAACGTTGTGGTATAACTTCCATCCAGGTTTCTTATCACCAGCTGCCTATGATTGATTTCAGATTCGTTAAAACCGAATTGCACGATCTTTCGGAAAGGGGAGCCGGATTCCTTGTTACGAACAGTCACCACTTCAATGGGGAAGAGGCCTTGTTTTGAGGCCTGTTTCCGAAACTCTTCCATCTCATAAGGTGGATAAAGAATCCAGGCTGTCCCAGTCTCTGATTTTAGTAGTGTTCCAACAGCCAAGGCCAGATCAGGGAAGCTCAATTTCAGATTGTGAATGGCTTGGTTCTTTTGAGTGGATTTACCGGGTTGATTGTCTTTGAAGAACGGGGGATTAGAAACAATGAGATCATATCTTTTAGAGGGGGTGAAAGATTGGATAGAACCCTGTTGTACATTCAACCTTTCTGGCCATGGTGAGTCTTGAAAGTTATTTTCTGCTTGTCTGGCCGCAGCTTTGTCGATTTCGATAGCATCAATATTGGCGCTGCTTTTTTGAGCAATCATCAATGCCAACAACCCGGTTCCAGTACCTATATCCAGTATCTTCTCAGGTTGATTCTGTAGAGACCATTTAGCGACTAGTGCACCCAGAAGACAACCTTCGGTGGTGACCTTCATCCCACTTTGATCCTGGTCGATTCTAAATTCTTTGAATTGGAAGTAGCTATTGGGCACTTTTGGAATTATAGGTCGTTGATTCCGTTTTCAAACTCAACATCCACTTTGAGGTCGTTTCCTTCTGCTGCTTCGACCGCCAGTTGATCACAACGCTCATTTTCCGGAATGCCGGCATGGCCCTTTACCCATTGGTACTTTATCCTGTGTTTTGGATGAATTTCGGCATATCTCAGCCAAAGATCTTTGTTTTTCTTTTTCTTGAAGTCCTTTTTAATCCATCCCCAAAGCCAACCTTTTTCAATAGCATCAACCACGTATTTAGAATCGGAATAAACCGTAACGGGTGCATTTTTGACTTTGATGGCTTCCAGCCCTACGATCACTGCCAAAAGCTCCATGCGATTGTTGGTGGTCTTGCGAAAACCCTCGGAAATCTCCTTACGATGTTCTTTGTATTTCATTACCACACCGTAGCCCCCTGGGCCGGGATTCCCTCTGGACGAGCCGTCAGTGTAGATGGTGATCATAGATTAATGATATTCTCTTTAAAGAGTTTGATAGCAATGGATAGCAATATAATACCAAAAATCTTTCGCAGAACGCTGATTCCCCCATCGCCAATTTTCCTTTCAAGCCAGGCAGAGGATTTCAGGGCGATATAAACGAAGGCAAGGTTAATAATGATGCCGATCATAATGTTGAGTTCATGATATTCAGCCCTGAGTGATAGGAGGGTCGTCAAAGTACCTGCTCCGGCAATAATTGGAAATGCAATGGGCACGATAGAAGAACCACTGGTTTCGCTTGGCTCATGTTTGAAAAAGTTTCGGCCAAGAATCATTTCCATACCAATTAAGAACATGATCAAAGATCCGGCTATTGCAAAGGATCCCACGTCAATACCAAACAGGCCCAATAGGTTGTCGCCTACAAACAGGAATGCAATCATGAGCACACCGGCAGCGAGAGTAGCTTTTCCTGATTGTACCTTACCCAATTTCTTGCGCAAATCAATGATCACCGGAACTGACCCGATGATGTCAATGACTGAAAAAAGTATCAGCGTTACAGAGATGATTTCAGTGAAATTCAACATCGTCTAAAAATTTGTGCAAAGCTAGATCATTGGGCAATGAAAGCCGCAAGATTTTTCGCTTAAATAGGTAGAATTTTGATCGGTTTGATTATTTCTTTTCCATCAGGAAATTGAGCGCCATATCGTACCCTGTCAGTCCAAAACCGGTAATGAGCCCAACACATTCTTTCGTGATAAGACTCAAATGCCTGAACTCTTCTCTCGCATGGATATTGGAAATATGTACTTCCACTACAGGCGTATTAATGGCAGCAATAGCATCCGAAATAGCCACTGAAGTGTGCGTATAGCCACCCGCATTCAGTACCACTCCATCGTATGAAAAGCCTACCTCATGAAGCTTGTTGATCAATTCTCCTTCAACATTGGATTGATAGTATTCAAGCTCGAGATCGAATTTGTCCTTCAGCTTTTCAAAATAGTCCTCAAAACTCTGGTTTCCATAGATGTCTTTCTCTCTTGTACCAAGAAGATTAAGATTAGGGCCGTTGATTATGATGACTTTCATCTCTTTATTTAAATTGAGCCGTGGCTTGGGATGTCTATATTCAGGAGTACGAGAATTATCTTAAACTGGAACGCTCTCTCTCAGAAAACTCTGTAGAGGCCTACATTCATGATGTGGTAAAGCTAAGACAGTTCCTTGATATCTCCAATCTGGAACTGACACCCATTCAAATAGAGCTTCAACATCTGATCGATTTCATAGAATATATTAATGATTTGGGCATGACCCCGCATTCTCAGGCTAGAATAATATCCGGCCTGAAATCCTTTTATAAGTTTCTGAACTACGAAGGAGAGATGGACAAAGACCCAACGGCATTGCTGGAAGCGCCAAAATTGGGTAGGAAGTTACCTGATACCTTAAATGTCCATGAGATTGATAAGCTCCTGGAAACTATTGACCATTCCAAGCCGGAGGGAATGCGAAACCGGGCCATGCTCGAAACACTTTATAGTTCGGGGCTCAGGGTAAGTGAGTTGGTCAATTTAAAAATCTCCAACATTCACTTTGATATTGGCTTTCTGCGTGTTTTGGGTAAGGGCAATAAAGAGCGTTTGGTACCAATCGGGAGGGAAGCGTTGAAGTTTATCAAAATCTATCGAGAGGAGGTGAGAAGCCATCTTGAAATTCCAGCAGAATACAAACCCTTTCTCTTTTTGAATCGAAGAGGTAAACAGCTTTCTCGTCAGATGGTATTTATGGTGATCAAGGATTTAGTGGCTAAGTCCGGATTGAACAAAACCGTAAGTCCTCACACCTTCCGTCATTCCTTTGCCACGCACCTGATTGAAGGTGGAGCCGACCTTCGGGCAGTTCAGGAAATGCTGGGTCATGAATCAATTACCACCACTGAAATCTACACCCATTTAGATCGCGATTATCTCAAGCAAGTTATTCAGGAATACCATCCCAGAAGCTGATGTTTGAATTGAATGATATTTCAAGTTTTAATTGATCAATTGTCGATTTGATCTTCTATTTTTGCCAAAACATTCTGCCTTGTACAAAACTCTCATCCGCCCATTCCTTTTTTCTAAACCTGCAGAAGAAGCCCACTATTTCACTTTTAATCTTGTCAAAAACCTATTTAAAATCCCTGGATTTCGATGGATTTCATCTAAACTATATAACTCTAAAAATCAGTTACTTGAAGTAAATTTATTTGGGTTAAACTTTAAGAATCCAGTTGGACTCGCAGCGGGCTTTGACAAGGATGCCAAACTGTTCGATGAGTTGAGCACTTACGGCTTTGGGTTTATTGAGATTGGCACGCTGACTCCGGTTGGACAGGAGGGCAATCCAAAACCACGTTTGTTTCGACTTCCCGATGACTCGAGTCTGATCAATCGAATGGGTTTTAATAACGAGGGAGTGGAGGCGGCTGTCGAACGTTTAAAGAAGAAAAAGTCTTCGGTGATTATTGGGGGTAATATTGGAAAGAACAAGGTGACTCCGAATGATCAAGCACTTCATGATTATGAAAAGTGCTTCGATGCCCTGTTCGAGCACGTAGATTATTTTGTGGTAAATGTGAGTTCGCCCAATACTCCAAATCTCAGAGAACTCCAGGAAAAAGAACCACTGAAAGAACTGCTGAATGCAGTTCAGGCAAGAAACCTATCGAAAGAAAAACCGAAGCCTCTGTTGCTAAAAATAGCACCGGATTTGAATGAATCCCAACTGGATGATATTGTGGAAATTGTAGGAGAAACAGGCATTGATGGAGTGATTGCCACTAACACCACGATTTCTCGTGATGGCCTCAAAACCAAAAAAGAACACATCGAAGAGATTGGTGCCGGGGGTTTAAGCGGCAAGGCTGTGACCGCCAGGTCGACCGAAGTGATTCGTTATTTAAGTACCAAGTCTGAAGGCTCATTTCCGATTATTGGAGTAGGGGGCATTTATACCGCCCAGGATGCCATCGAAAAACTGGAAGCAGGGGCTTCCTTGGTTCAGGTCTACACAGGGTTTATTTACGAAGGTCCTGGAATGGTGAAAAGAATCAATAGGGGAATCATCGAATGGAAGCGCAATAAGTTGAAAACCAACTGAATTAATGGATTTTCGCCCTCTCGGATTAATAAAAATCAGTTATTTTCGTAATTAATTGGTATTACCACTTTTTCAATGACCAAAAACACCTACAAGAGCAACACCTTCAAGAAAACTACTCCAAAAAGCAAAAAGCAGAAATCCAGAATAAACCTAGCCGACAAGTTTCAATTCAGTTTTTTGAAAGACCGTAGAGTCCAACTCACGGTGGGTTTCTTTCTGCTCGCTTTAGCAGCGTTTCTATTCCTTTCTTGCACCAGTTATCTTTTCACGGGTAAGGCTGATCAAAGTGTGGTGGAGTCAATAGGAGATTCCGGATTGATGGAATCTGGAGCTGAGGCTGCTAATTGGATGAAGCTATGGGGAGCCGTTACCTCACATTACCTGATTTTTAGGTGGTTCGGGATTGCTGCCTTCCTGATTCCCCCATTCCTGTTTATTCTTGGCTACAAGGTGGTTTTTGGTAAAGAGTTAATCCGAATACCTCGGGCGCTGGGCTTCGTTACCTTTTTCCTGATATGGATTAGTTTGTTGATGGGCTCAATGATCAAAGGTGATGGTATTTCTGAATGGAGCTTTTATAGCGGTGGCCTTGGATATGAATTGGCAATTATTTTCGACAATCTCATAGGTTTTGGAACACTACTCTTCTTGATTTTTACTTTCCTGGTTTTTGTGATCTTCTTCTTTAATATCACCAGTATTTGGACAGGTAAGAATGAAGAACCAGCGTTGGCGACCGAGACTGCAGAAATGCATGCGGATACAATAACCAATGAAGATGTCCTGACTAACGAACCGGTGGTTTCAGAAGAGAAGGCGAAAGAACTTGATGAGAATGAGGAAGAACTCAAAAACTGGGTGGTATCCTTGAAAGAAGAAAAGGAGAAGAAGGAAAGCGAAGAAATTGAGGAACCGGAACCTCAGGTAGAAGAAAAGAAATCGTTGGACCTGGAAATTGCCAATGAACTTCCGTCAGAGCCCAAAGAGAATAAACCTAAAGAGATTCCTGTAGACAACGAACCTGCTTTTGAGGTTGAACTGAATGAAGCTGCAGAAAAGATTGTCAAAAAGGCCGGACATTATGATCCTACGTTGGATTTGGCCTCCTATAAGTTTCCGAAAATTGATTTGCTGAACGAATATTCTACCGGTAAAATCCAGGTAACGAAAGAGGAACTTCAGCAGAATAAGGACAAGATTGTTGAGACGCTTACCAACTTCAAAATTGGTATTTCGAGTATCAAGGCTACTATTGGCCCAACAATCACGCTTTATGAAATTATTCCTGATGCCGGTGTGAAAATCTCCAAGATCAAAAACCTGGAGGATGACATTGCCTTAAGTTTGGCAGCCTTGGGAATCCGAATAATTGCCCCGATACCCGGAAAGGGGACCATTGGTATTGAAGTACCGAATAAGAATAAGGAAATGGTTTCGATGAGGTCTGTGGTGACTACTGACAAGTTCATGAACAGTTCCATGGCCTTACCCGTGGCTCTTGGAAAGACCATTTCCAATGAGGTGTTTGTCACGGATCTGGCCAAAATGCCTCACCTGCTGATGGCAGGAGCAACAGGACAGGGTAAGTCAGTGGGTTTGAACGTAATTCTGACCAGTCTTCTTTATAAAAAGCACCCTTCACAATTGAAGTTTGTTCTTGTCGATCCGAAGAAAGTAGAGCTGACCTTGTTCAATAAAATTGAGCGACACTATCTGGCGAAGCTTCCGGATAATGAAGATGCGATCATCACCGATACTAAAAAGGTGATTTACACACTCAACTCTTTGTGTATCGAGATGGATCAGCGATATGATTTGATGAAGGATGCCGCTTGTAGAAATATTAAAGAATACAATCAGAAGTTTGTTGATCGCAAATTGAATCCGGAAAAAGGACATCGATACTTACCGTATATCGTCCTGGTGATTGATGAATTGGCCGATCTGATGATGACGGCAGGGAAGGAGGTAGAGACTCCTGTTGCCAGACTGGCACAGCTTGCCCGGGCCATCGGTATTCACCTTGTAGTAGCCACACAGCGACCTTCTGTGAACGTGATTACCGGTATTATCAAAGCGAACTTCCCGGCTAGACTTTCTTTCCGGGTGACTTCAAAAGTAGACTCCAGAACCATTCTCGATGCGGGAGGTGCTGACCAGTTGATTGGGCAGGGAGACATGTTGCTGTCAATGGGTTCTGAGATCACGCGTTTACAATGTGCTTTTGTAGATACGCCTGAAGTTGACTTAATTTGCGATTTCATAGGTTCACAGCGGGGCTATGACTCAGCTTACTTGTTGCCAGAATACTCTGGAGATGAGGGAGAAGGTGGCAACCTTGATGTCGATTTATCGGATCGCGATGCACTATTTGAGGATGCTGCAAAATTGATAGTGGCCCATCAACAAGGGAGTACCTCGTTGATACAGAGAAAACTGAAGCTGGGATACAACAGAGCAGGAAGGTTGATCGATCAACTGGAAGCGGCAGGAATTGTTGGGCCTTTTGAAGGGAGTAAAGCCAGAGAGGTATTGATCCCAGACGAATACAGTTTGGAACAGTTATTGAACGAGTTGAACAATAAGTGATTCGAAGGATTATTAAGAGATGATGAAAAAGATTGTTGGAATAGTTGTGATGTTGGTAACATGTCTGAATGGTATTGCTCAAACGACTGATGCAAAAGCCATTCTGGACAAAATGAGCGAAACCTACAAAGCCATGCCCGGTTTTGAAGTTTCCTTTGAGCAGAAGGTGAAGAATGAGTCGGAAGTGTCCGATACCTTCTCAGGGAATGTGGCCGTATCCAAGGAGAAGTTTCTTTTGAAGTTGAGTAGCCAGCACATTTACTGTAATGGTCCTGTGATTTGGACCTATTTAGTAGAACCCAAGGAACTGACCATAGCCAATTTCGACCCTGAAGATGGTTTTATCAACCCGGCCAATGTCTATGATATTTATAAAGAGGGGTTTACCTATAAGTATTTGAGATCCGACAATAATAGCGGAGAACTGGTTGACGTAATTGAGCTGACTTCTACTGATGAAGATAGCGACTACACTAGTGTTATCATGTATATAGGCCAGAAGGACGGCTATCTGAAGGCCTGGGACATGGTAGACTATGACGATATCACCACCGCGTTTCAGGTAACTGCATTTAAGCCAAACGTGAATTTTGCTGAAGGACATTTTGAATTTGACGAAAGCAAACACGAAGTCAGTCATAAAGAGGATTTTAGAAATCAATGACCAAATCCGAATTATTTGAGCAAATACAGCAAAAACGCTCTTACCTCTGCGTAGGCCTCGATACAGACATCAACAAAATCCCTCAGCATTTACTAAGTGCCGAAGATCCTATCTTCGAATTCAACAAGCAGATTATTGATGCTACCTCGGAATATGCCGTGGCTTACAAACCGAATATCGCCTTCTATGAGGCGCATGGTGTAAAAGGGTGGGAGAGCCTCGAGAAAACCATTGACTATATACCTGATGATATCTTTACCATAGCGGACGCAAAGAGGGGAGATATTGGAAATACCTCCGGAATGTATGCCAGGGCTTTTTTCGATAACATGAGCTTCGACTCTGTTACTGTAGCCCCTTATATGGGAATTGATTCAGTCAGTCCATTTCTGGCATTTGAAAACAAATGGGTGATTCTATTGGGACTAACGTCTAACGAAGGTGGTAAGGACTTCCAATACCTCACATTAGAAAAGGGAGGGACCCTCTATGAGGAGGTATTAAGAAAAAGCGCTGAATGGGGAGGCAGCGACCAATTGATGTATGTGGTTGGCGCAACACGCGCTGAAGCGTTAGAGCGTATTCGGGAAATTATACCTGACCATTTTCTGCTCGTTCCGGGGGTGGGAGCTCAAGGTGGAAGTTTAGAAGAAGTCTCCAAATTTGGAATGAATGGCCAATGCGGCTTATTGGTCAATTCTTCTCGAGGAATTATCTATGCTTCTAAAGAAGAAGATTTTGCTCAGGTTGCAGCTGAAAAGGCCAAGGAGCTACAGACTCAAATGAATAATTATCTGGATAAATATTTGTAATTTAAGAAGTCAATCTCTTCTTAAATGTTCAAAGAATCATTCCTTCATTTTGTATGGAAATACCAATATTTCAATTCTTCGGATATTGAAACCGATGTAGGAGTACAGCTTCAAATCATTAAAGCAGGACAGCATAACCTTGCTGAAGGCCCTGACTTCAAGGAGGCCAAAGTTCATCTTGATGGTCTGGAATGGAATGGTAGCGTTGAAATCCACAGAAAAGCCTCTGATTGGTACGCTCATGGACACCAAACGGATCCTAACTATGACAATGTCATACTCCATGTCGTTTGGGAAAATGACCAGGAAGTCTTAAGTAGGTTAGGCGATAAGATTCCAACTTTGGAATTAAAGGGGTTAATCAGACCCGGGGTCATAGAAAGGTATCAGAGAATTATAAGCTCCAAGAAGAATATACCGTGTCAAGATAGCTTTAAGTCCATAAGGCCCATAACAAAACTGGGTACTCTCGAGAGGGCTCTTACATTGCGCCTCGAAGAAAAATCGACCAACTTTCTCAATTTACTATCATCTAATGGCCGAGATTGGGAAGCAGCCGTCTATCAATGGGTATGCGGAGGGTTTGGGTTTAAAACAAATGCAAGTCCTTTCTTGGAGCTCGCCTCCGGGTTATCACATAAAATTCTGAAAAAGCATTCAAGTAATCTGGTTGAACTTGAATCATTACTTTTCGGTCATGCTGGTTTGTTGCCTGCAACACCAGTCGATGAGTATGTAAATCAGCTCAGAAAGAATTACCTCTTTTTCAGAACTAAGTATGACCTTCCTAAACCTTTGCCAAGAAATGCATGGACCTTTGGAAGAGTGAGACCGAGCAACTATCCGACAACTCGACTTGGTCAGCTTGGGGCTCTTATCACGAATCATCCAAGCCTCTTTTCATTGTTTGCAGAACCTCAGCATCTCGACTACTCCACGTTTCAGGTTCAACAATCTTCCTATTGGGTGACTCATTATGATGTAGGCAAAAGGGCCAAACGCATAATTGGAAGGCTTTCGAAGGCAGCATCCGAAAACCTGATCATGAATGTTTCAGTGCCAGTTCTCGTAGCGTTATGGCGAGACCGCGATGATGAAAGGTACTTGAACAAGGCCCAGGAGTTATTAATGAACATTAAAGCAGAGAACAATCATATCATAGATCATTGGAAGTCGATAGGCTGGAATGTCTCAAATGCTTATGATAGTCAGGGATTAATTCACTTGTTCAATAATTTTTGCAAAGCTAAGAATTGTGTGAACTGCGGAATAGGCGTAGAACTCATAGGCACTCGAAGTTAGTTGTTCCTGGGAATATTCATTTCCACTTTTTAATCGCTTATCTTTGCACTCTTAAATTTAGTGCATGGAAAATCCGGTAATCATTTTTGGAGCGAACAGTCTCGGGCAAGCGGCAATGGAGATTTTTGAGAGTAATGATATTGTCGTCTATGGGTTTTTGGATGATGATGAAAAACTGCATGGTACTGAGTTGGGCGAAATAGCGGTATTGGGCAGAACTGACGATCAAGGTTATCTTAAACTTATTGGAAAGAAGTGCGAAGGATTCATTGCGGAAGATGATCGCGAACTTCGAAAAGGGATTGTTAAGCTGATGATTGAACGAAGAAAGAAGATGCCGGTAAATGCTATTCATAGCAACACAGAAATAGCTCCAACAGCGCATATTGGTCATGGTAATTTCATCAACAGTGGTGTAGTGGTAGGGGCTAATGCCAAAATTGCCAACCATTGTTTGATTAATACAAATGCAACAATTGATTACAGTACGGAGCTTGGAGACCTTGTGCAAATTGGTGCGGGAGCTGTGATTTCCAGTGGTGCTAAATTGGAAGAAAATGTTTTCGTAGGTGCGGGTAGTACAATTGTATCAGGTGTTACTGTAGGCAAAAATGCCAGGATTGGAGCGGGTTCAGTGGTAATCGGTGATGTGGAAGAAGGTAAAACTGTATTTGGGAATCCGGCCAAAGAAGTTTAATACAAAGGGTCATAGACTCGCTATTTTATAAATCACCCTACAAGCAATAGGGCAGGAATTATGAAAGAAGACTATTCAATTTTACTCTATTACTGTTATGCTGACATCCAGGATGCCGAAGCATACAGAGAAGAACATCATTTGAAATGCCTGGATCTCAATTTACGAGGCAGGATCATTATCTCACCGGAAGGACTCAATGGCACTGTTTCGGGAACGAAAGAGGAATGTGAGGCCTATATGGAATATGTCAAGTCAGATGAACGGTTTGGGGATACCGAGTTCAAGGTGGAATCACATGATAAAATGGCTTTTGCTAAACTTCACGTCAGAGTGAAGCCGGAGATTGTCCATTCGAGCCTAAGACATATTAATCCAAGAGAACGGACAGGAGAATATGTAGAGCCAAAAGAGTTTCAGCAGATTCTTAGAGATCAGCCTGAGGATACGGTGATCCTGGACGTTAGAAGCGACTATGAACATAAGGTAGGTAGATTTAAGAATGCCCTGACCCTGGATATTGAGAATTTCAGAGATTTCCCGGAAAAGGTCAATGAACTTGAAGAACTGAAAGACAAAAAGGTAATTACCTATTGTACAGGGGGTATCAAGTGTGAAAAGGCAAGTGCCTATCTCTTGGAACAAGGCTTTGAAAACGTATACCAACTGCACGGAGGAATTATCAAATATGGAATTGAAGCCGGAGGTGAAGATTTCGAAGGAAAATGCTACGTTTTCGATAACCGTATTGTAGCCGATGTGAACACTGTCAATCCATCAATTGTTTCGAAATGTCATATCACAGGTGTTCCGACTGACCGAATGGTTAACTGTGCTAATCCTGTTTGTAACGCCCATATTCCTATGTCTGAGGAGGCCGGCTGGTTGATGGATGGATGTTGTTCGGAAGAATGTCGTAGACATCCGGAAAGAAGACCGTATGATGGAACGGGATACTATCAAAAGAATACCAACAGCTATAACCCTTATAAAGGGGTGAAACGCGAACCTGCCAAACTTGATCGATTTGAGTAAGTCACGTATTCCCGAATCTGAGCTTATACTCGTAGACGGACGAGTCTATCATCTCAACCTGAAACCTGATCAGATTGCCAATACCGTCATTCTGGTTGGGGATCCTGAGCGCGTGCCTAAGGTTAGCTTGTATTTTGACAAAATTGAACATCAGGTAAGCAGCAGGGAGTTAGTTACACATACTGGATATGTAGGAGAGAAGCGAGTTTCCGTGGTGAGTTCAGGTATGGGTACTGATAATGTGGAGTTGGTAATGACTGAATTGGATGCTCTGGTTAATATTGATTTTGAATCGCGTACAATCAAGGATGAACTTACCTCTTTGGAATTAATCCGAATAGGCACCTCCGGATGCATGCAGGCCGATATTCCATTAGATGCTCATTTGGCATCAATTGGTGCGGTTGGGCTGGATACTCTGATGTCTTTTTATAACTGGGAAAACGATGGGTTAGGGGAGAAGGTCTGCACTGAGATACGAGAAGCGTTGGAGCTTCAATTCACACCTTACCTGGCCTATGCAGATAGTGAGCTGATCGAAAAATACGGTCAGGATCTCGAGAAAGGAATTACGGTTACATCACCAGGTTTTTATGCGCCTCAGGGTAGAGAGGTTCGTTTGAAGACAAAGGTGGGCGACTTCTTGGACAAGCTGGCCGCCCTGAATTTGCTGGAGAATCGGTTTACCAATTTCGAAATGGAAACGGCAGGTTATTATGCACTGGCAAACCTTTTAGGGCATAAAATGGTGAGCCTTAACGCACTTATTGCAAACAGAGCCAGACAAGAATTTTCTGATAACCATGAAGAAGCAATTGACCGCTTAATTCGTTGGGTTATCTCCCGAATTTGATTGTCCTATTTCAGTATCAATTAGATCCAGGGTCTGCTCAGCTAACCTTTTACTGAATTTACCATAATTCATAAGCCGACTGGTTTCATCCCTTATGAACGCAATGTAGTTGGTGCATTCGTGTGAGATAAAAAACCGAGGATTCTTTAGTTCTCCGGTGATGCGGTCTATGGCCTTATTTAATTCTGGAAAAAAGTTGTCGTCCAAAGCTTGGATAATATTTCCTTGCTCAGTTTTAATCGACCCATACGATTGATAGAGAGATACTAGTTTCTTTTTTAGTTCTTGGTTTTGAATCAACGCCAGGTCCCCACTCTGGCTCAAGGTAAGATAAGTCTGATCCGTTGGAGTGAAGAAATTGTAACTACCCACCGCCAGAACGTACGGAATTATGCTATCTGCCCTTAGCCTGTTGTTATTCTCGGCAACATATTTTATACCCTTCTCCATTAAGTTGACCTTAGATTGATCAAACTCGGATGATGATTTTAATGCTTGAATGTCTTCAACAATGTCTTCTCTGAGCTGACTAAGGTATGTGTCTTCCAATTGCCCTTCTTTCCGCTTTTCACCCAGATTTGTAAGCCAGAAGGCGATAGTAATACCCAGTAGAACGATGATGAATTCAACGACAAAATCTATAAATCCGCGGTTGCGATTTCTGCGAGACATAATCTAAGACCATTTATCTCAAAAGACTAAAACTAAATGCAATAGATGCACTAGCGTTTATTTTTTGCTTTGAGTTTTCCCTGGATGAGTAGGTTGAATTCTTTACAGGTGAGCTTACCACCTGAGGAATACGGGCATGTTTTGAATAATCGTTCTCCCAGTTGGTCAATAGTCGTAATCACATCATCCCCTTTGCAAACCGGGCATACTACATGAGAGGTAGAATTGCAATCGACTGTATTTTGGTAAAAGAACTTTGTCTCGATTTGACTGTTTGATTTCTGCGTTCTATCCGCACGATATCCTTCCTCGGCCTTTTCCAAAAGGGTGAAGACTTCCCTGGAGTATTGACCTTGCGAGCCTTTTAGCTCCAAATATTTGTTCAGCCAGTCGATGCTTTGTTTATGTTTTTTCAAAAGGAGGGAATTCTTTCCAAAGTGGTAGCAGAAGTCTGCCGACAAAACTTCGATTTGATCAAGGGCGATCATAAAATAGCTATCTGCTTCCTGATATTTCTCCACGACCATGAGGTTAACGGCAGTATCAATATAACGCCTGGGATCAAGTAGAGAAGTGGGAGTCTGAGCTAGCCCCATCTTCGATAGTCCGATGATGCAGATAAGAACTACTAGGATTTTCCTCATATAACTGAAATGTGGCACTAAGATAAGTCGCAGCAATGGAAATTGTTTGGCCACTTGGTTAAAAGACATTAAAAAGCCCCGGAAATCCGAGGCCATTGATATATAGTTGACAGCCCAAAGGCTGGAAATACCGAATCGGTAATTACTTAGTCGTTCTCTTTCGCTTTGGCAAGCTTATCTTTTTCCCACCTGCCAAGCTGTAAATACCTAAGCCAGTGGCGGCAAGTACAGCTGCGGTAATGAATAATGTTCTCTTTTTCATGATCGTGTTTCTTAACCTTTCTTTCTTATACGACAAGGATTGTACCAAGTTGGTTCCAATCGCTAAAAATTATTCTTTATTCTTAGAATAATCTCTATTAATAATACATTCAATTGTCTTCAAACCCCTACCTCAGGTAAGCGGATTTTCCAAATTATTTTTCAATTGTATGTTTATACATCAGCTATTATCCACTGATCACCTTTCTTTTTATTGCACTTGAATAGTTTTCTATCTTTCAAGCCTCTGATCAATGGAATTATCTATTTATGCGACCCATTTATAAGACTACACGATTACTGATATTGTTTCTTGCTTCTGTGTTTTTTGTTGAAAAAAGTATTGCCCAGGAAGCACCTCCTCAAATCGACAAACGGATTTATGATATTATCGCCAATACCTCAGCAGACCGGATTGAATCCGATATTCGGAAGTTAGCCGACTTTGGTACCAGAAATACTTTCAGTGATACCGTTTCTAATACACGAGGTATAGGAGCAGCCAGAAGGTGGATTAAAGCCGAGTTTGATAAGATTTCTGCAGAATGTGGCGGTTGCCTTGAGGTCTTCTACCAAAGGGATTTGGTCACCAAGGAAGGGAACAGGAGGGTTCCGCATGATGCATATGTTGTAAATGTAGTTGCTGTACTTAGAGGGACGGATTATCCCAATAGTTATGTATTGATGTCCGGAGATATTGATTCACGAGCGTCCAATACAATGAATTTTGAGATAGACGCACCAGGAGCCAATGATAATGCCTCCGGAATGGCTGGGACCATTGAAGCGGCTCGGGTTTTGTCGAAATATAAGTTTAAGCACAGTATCGTGTTTGTGGGTTTGAGTGGTGAAGAGCAAGGTCTTTTTGGTGGCAGGGGATTGGCAAATTATGCCAAAAACAACAATTGGGAGATAGTTGGAATCCTGAATAATGATATGATTGGAAATATTGAAGGTGTGGATGGAGTGATCGACAATCGCACCTTCAGAATCTTTTCTGAACCGGTACCGGCCAATGAAACCGATCGGCAGCGAGGAGCGCGAAGATTCACCGGGGGAGAAGTGGATGGTATTTCCCGGCAATTGGCCCGCTATATCCATAAACAAACTCAAACCTATATGCCTGAAATGAATCCAATGATGATCTACCGATTGGATCGATTTGGTAGAGGAGGCCACCATCGGCCGTTCAATGACCTAGGCTATGCAGGAGTACGCATTATGGAGGCTCATGAGAACTATAATCGGCAGCATCAGGATATCCGGGAAGAGAATGGTATAAAGTATGGGGATGTGGTAGAGGGAGTGAATTTTGAATATGCGAGAAGACTGACAGCGGTTAATGAGATTTCGTTGGCGGGCCTAGCCTGGGCACCCCCGTCACCAAAGAATGTAGGTATTGGAGGTGCAGTTCGCCCTTCGACCACGCTGGTATGGAATGAATCAGAAGATCCTAATGTGGCGGGTTATAAAATCTATTGGCGATTGACTACATCTCCAACCTGGGATAATTTTGTCTATGTATCAGGAGTAAACTCTTATACTCTGAAAGGAATCGTTATTGATAATTATTATTTCGGAGTGGCTGCGGTAAGTAAAGACGGCCACGAATCTCCTGTAGCGTTTCCGTATCGACAAATTCGAATAAGGTAAAAAAAGCGGCTTAGAGCCGCTCTTTTTAATTGTCTCTAAATACCTCTTCTTCAATACTTTTCCAGCTTTTGTTCTTACTGAAGGTAAGTGTCGCGCCTCCTGTATCTACGGCAAACCTGAATTCACCATCGTCCAGGTCAGCAATCACGATTTTCTTGCCCTTAATGAAAATCTTGCGGTCATCCCGAAGTGTTATTCCGTATTTGACCAACATTCTACGGTAGTAGATCAGGCTATTGTCCGAAATAGTCCTTCCATTGGCTTTTAGACCACTATTGCTGAATTCAACAATGATGTTCTCATCTTCGTACTTGATAAATCCATCTGACCCCAGATAGCTGATCAAATCTTCTCTCAGTTCCTGAAGCTTTTCCCGCTTTATCCTTTTTAGAGGGGTCGTAACTTTATCTCCATCGATTTCAAGCTTGTTATAGTTGAACGTCCCCAATTCGGCATCCTGAAGATGGTTAACATCCATAACTTTGGTTCTACCTGACAGCTCCAAATCTCCACCTCTAAGATTGACGATAACTTCTTCGGTATTGATATCAATCCATCCCGCTCCGGCATATTCAGAATAAATCTTAAGTCTATCCGCACTAATTTGGTTTTCGGAATACAGCTCAGACGCACCGCGAATCGCAATTTCCCGGATGTTCTCACTACTAACCATCACCTCAATGGACTCACCCTGAGGAGTGCCCTTGGTGTCTACCTGCAGTTGACCATTGACCACTTTGGTGGTCACATCACTAATAGGCATGCCACGAACCTTGAGTTTAGCCTTGGTATGTGGTCCATGCGTAAGATAAACCACAGCAACTCCCTTTGTTTCGATTCTATCGAATTGCGAGATGTCCCTCTCTTCGGTTGCCAATTCAGTAAAATCATTGTGCTCCGGATCAATGTGATTTTTGCCATTAATTAAGGACTTCAGAGCAGTGTTGTCGTGCTTTTCATTATTGAAGAGTGTTAGATTCTCAAAGTCTTCTTCCAATATACTCCCAATAATGTTCTCAGAATTCATTCTGCCCAAAGCGGTACCGTCAAACCGCTCATTGGTGAACTTTCCTATCAAAATGAAGTCTTCATTCATCAGGATTTTGTGTCCGGTGCCCTTGGACACATCAAACCTCTTAAGGATTGAATTGTACTTGTCAAGCATTCGACCGGATAGGGATTCACCGTTGACATTAATGGAACGGGCAGGTATTAACATGCGCACATTATCCCAACGCATATCAATGATTCCATCGGAAATGAGATTTTGATACAAAACCCTTTTCAGCTTTTTGGCATCCTTACCGGAAAGAGAGATAGGCTCATTTACCGTTGAGCTGTATGTTGTGACAGCCTCCTTACCCGTAGAAAGACTCTTGTTGGTAGTTGAACTGGGCTCAAAAAACTCCTGGGCCTGCCTCAGTCGTTCTCTCGACTCACTTACTTTACCCTGAGTCTGAAATATTCGTGTTTCTCTTAAGCTATCATCAGAAGATTTAGAAAAGATTGTAGGACGTGGAATATAGCTGATGGAATCTGCGGGCATTCGATTCAAAATATCATTTTCTTTGACTCTCGGGTCCCAGAACTTTACGTCCATATTGCGACCTATGGCCTGTCCTTTTAAGCCCTCTTCGGTGAAATCACCCACCTGAATATAATCGGGATGAGTAACAACCTTTTTAAATTGGCCAGGTGTGATCTCGTACTTCGCCATGAGTTCTGTGTATCGCTCAAGCATAGATCCTTCCAACTGTTTTCCATTGATAATAATGCCGTCATTGGTGTAGGAAAGTACATTCAATTGTTTCTTACCTACCGAAAGATTGTCCTTTTTGACACTTCGAATAAACTCACGTTTAAGCTGCCTTAGCTTATTCCATGGAATTCTTGGCCTGCTAGCTTCACCCTCAGATGGACTCTCGAGAAATACTTCGTCTTCTGCTGCCATTGCCTCGGTTTCCTCCTCGGGATTTGCCTGTTGAACGGCAGGTTCTTCAGCGGGCTGAGTCTTAGGGTTGATTTCTGTAGCTGCGTCCTGAACTTCTTTGTTTTGGGGTGGAGTTTGAATAGGGGGTGTTGACTGTTTTTCGGCTAATCCGGTTTTATCAGTTCCTTCCTTAATTCGAGAGGTCTCCTGCACTGCTTCTTGCTGTGAAGTATCGATTTTATGAACCAGGGTTTCTTCAGGTTCTTCGACCGGTGATTTTGCAATGTCTGTTGTTGGATCGCCAGAGGTGAGGAAGAACATCAGGGCACTTCCCACTATGGTGATGGCTGTTGTTGTCATGATAATTGAGTTTAAATTGAAATTCTTGAACCATGGTTTAGCAGGGGGCACTGGTGGAATAGTCTTGATCATTGCCAATACACTTTCCGTGGAAAGTTCTGTAGGGACCTGCCTTACCAACCCAAACAATTCGTCTGTTCTATGATCTTTCATAACATGATCGTTTGAAGGGTTTCTAATAGACTTGGCACAGAGGACTGGGACTGGTCTTGCATTAGATCGCGCAACTTTACTCTTCCTCTGCTGATTTTTGTTTTGACTGCACCTTCCGTACTGTTCTGAATTTCAGCGATCTCTTTCATAGAGAAACCGCTGATTTCAAACAATACAAGCGCATCCCTTTGTTTGCCCGGAAGCTTATCAAGCGCCTTATAAAGCAATTCGATATCCAGAACAGTTTCGGGAGATACGCCTTGAGCCGTTAGTCGCTCTGCGTGCAATTCAGTCAATTCATCCTGATTTCGTCTTTTTCGCCATAAACTGATCGATCGGTTTCGGGCTGCCCGAATCAGGTAGTGTAGTAACTGGTCCTTATTTTCAATTTTCTCAAAATTATGATAGGCAGAGGTCAAAACATCTTGTACTAAGTCCTGAACATCCATCTTTCCGTAAGCAAGCGATGTGCAATAGCGCAAAAACTGATCATGGCAAGCCTCGTAGGCCTTCATGAATGTTTGCTGTTTTTGGTCTGCCATAGATTAAAAATAAGGATTCTTACCCCGACAGTCGCATGGGTTGAAAAAAGGTTACATGCAGCACTATTTTTTCTGTAACCTAATCTAAAATTATGTTGTCTATTTGTTTTACAAGGATAGATATAATAGATTTGATCTATGTTTGTAAATAAAATACTATGAAAGGAACTTATATCGGTGAACTCGAAGAATTAGTGCTCTTGGTAGTAGGGGTGCTCTACGATGGTGCCTATGGTGTTTCGGTATTAAAGGAAATTTTAGATCAAACCGGAAGAGAGGTCAATATTTCAGCGGTGCATTCCGTAATGAACCGCCTCGAGGATAAAGGGCTGTTGCGCTCAGAAATGGGAGGTTCGTCCAATACCAGAGGGGGAAGAAGAAAGCGCATCTACTACCTTACTTCCGCTGGGAAAAGCACCTTGGATTATATCCGATCAACCCGAGAGAACCTCTATTCACAACTCCAACCAGGAACCAGTTACTCTTTCAGTACATGAACAAACTTTTAAAACCTCCAAAATGGCCCGACCGATTCCTCGGTTGGTATTGCAGTCCGCGGGTTCGTGAGCAGGTGCAAGGTGACGCACATGAGCTATTCTATTGGAGGTTGGAAGAAAAGGGGGAATTGCAGGCACGCAGGGCCTTTGCCTGGGATGTAATCCGACTTTTCAAATGGTCAAATATTAAAAGAACAAGAACTCAAAAACTTAATAATGTCGCTATGTTCAAAAATTACTTCAAAATAGGATTAAGGAATTTGTGGAAGCAGAGGATGCCTTCCACAATCAATATCATTGGGCTATCACTTGCTGTGGGATGCTGTATTGTCGCATTTAAATGGATCGAGTCCCGGTTTTATAAAGATCGATTCCATGAGAATGCAGATCAAATTTATATGCTTACCTCCACCAGAATAGATGAAGGTGATTTCCAAAGGTATGGTGTTGTAAGTCTGGATGTTTCAAAGAAAGTGGTGGACAGGATTCCTGCTGTTGAACAACTCGTAAGGTACAACCATGGTTATGGAAGGATTAAATCGGAAAATGCCTCATTCGGTAACTTCTTTGGCTATGCCGATCCCAATTTATTTGAGGTTTTTACTTTCCAATTTATCGAAGGAGATCCCATGACTCTAAGAGATCCCCGAACTGTTGTTATCGATGAGGCGCACTCGAAGGCTTACTATGGAAATGAATCTGCCTTAGGCAAGATAATCACAATTGAGATAGATGGTCAGAAGGAAGCATTTACGATTGGTGCAGTCATGGAAAATCCTCCTGACAATTCGAGTTTTCAGACCGGGGTGATCGTGAATTTTGAGCACTTTGAGAAGAGTAAGGATCCGTTGATCACTAATTCATGGGCTTTTACACTACTAAACTCATCGAGTAAGGCAAATGATTTAGGGATGTCATTGGAATCAATCATTGAGGATAAAAATTTGCTGACTCCCAAGTCACCTTATGAGAAAATGGGGTTGTTGCCCTTATCCGAGGTTGCAACCAGTTCTCGTGAGATGCATTATGGCTTTGGTGGTACTCCACCCATGGCACCAATTGTCGTGCTCAGTTGTATAGGTGCTTTTATGCTCTTACTATCCACGTTTAACTATATCAATATTTCGACTGTAATGGCGATGAAAAGGATAAAAGAGATAGGAGTGAGGAAAGTAATCGGTGGAAAACGCACACAGTTGATTGTTCAATTCCTTACAGAGAATTTACTTTTATGTACCCTATCCATTTTTGTAGGGTGCCTACTGGCCTCCACTTTTTTTCTTCCGGGTTTTAACGGAATTGCAGGAAGTAACCTCACCCTTGATCTCTTTGAACATCGCAATCTATGGTACTTTCTTGGAATGCTGTTGGTATTCATCACGATTGCCTCAGGGGCCTATCCTGCTTTGTATGTTTCTGGGTTTAAGCCAACAGTAATTTTTCGAGGTGATAGTATTAAAGGAGGGAAGAGAAGGTTGACCTCATTCCTGCTGGCCTTTCAGATGACATTGGCAGTGATCACCATCGTTGCGGGCGTCATGTTTGTACATACCAATTCGGTCAATGAATCCCGTGAATGGGGTTATGATCAATATTCTAAGCTGGTGGTGTCCATTCCTCCAACATTGAGCTATTCGGAGTTAAAAGCAGAATTTGAAAAACTGCCAAACGTATTGGAAGTAGCAGGCAGTAGGGGAAATGTCGGAAATGCCTACGAAAGCAAAAAGGTAACTCACCTCGATAATGAGCTTTATACGCATGTTTTTTACTCCGAGAGCAATTATGCCGAAATGTTGGGGTTGGAATTGACCGAAGGTTCATTTTTTGACAAAGAAGCCATTGTGAGCAACCAAAATCTGTTGGTGGTAAATGAAACTTTTGCCGAACAACTTGGGATTGAAATATCTGGTGATCCCGTAGTGGTGATAGATAGTACGAATTTTCGAATCCAGGGCATTGTCAAAGACTTTCATTTTACATCTTTCAGCGATGTGATTCGCCCGGCAGTTTTTCAGGTAGTGAGTGATTCGTTATTCAGTACCGCATCGGTACAAGTGACCGAAGGTACTGTGTTGGAAATGAAAAGTCGATTGACGGCAATTATGAATGAACTGGATCCTGAGAATGTCCACAACGTTTTTCCTCAGGAATCTGTCTTTGATGCCCACTTTGAAGAAATGAATGGGATTCGGAACATCATGATCTTCACGGCAAGTCTATGCGTATTGCTATCGGCCATGGGGTTATTTGGTTTGGTATCCCTGAATATCTCAGCTCGATTAAAAGACTTGAGCATTCGAAAAGTGTTGGGTGCAAGCTTAAGCCAGCTGTCAAAGAATGTATACCGCAGATTTGCAATTATTTTGGTCTCGGCTATTGTTGTGGGTGGAACGCTTTCTGTTTTTGTAATTGAAATGCTCTTGGATTCTGTTTATGGCTATCACGAGCCGATAAACGTGATTCCGGTATCATTGGCAGGTCTCATTTTATTGGCCGTGGCATTCTTGACCATCAATACCCAAATCAAAAACATCAGGCGACTGAATCCGGCTGAAACCTTAAGGAATGAATAAATAAAGGCCGGAATTTCCGGCCTTTTTTGCTAAGCATTTTTCTCTATAAAGCTTTTTAGTTTTCCCTTGCCCTTCATTTTAATGAACTTCTCGATATCCTTGTTTTGACCAATACCTGCCTTGTTCTGCTGATAATAATCAATGACTGCATTAAGTCCATGGAGATTGCCTTCCACCTTGCTTTTGTCCTTCGATTCGATGGCATATTTGGCCCAGCCTCCCATAAAGATCATAAGCAAATCAGCGTTCTCCATAAATGGAGCAATCGTTTTGTTTACCTGAACATTTACGGTTGGGCTGCCCATAAGCCACTGAACAAGGTATGCACTTGCCTTGTCACGTTTTGAAGTTTGTTCATTCATTGGGGTAGACATGAGCCAGTCGAAGCATTTCACAACGTTGGACTCGTGTTCGGCATAATCATCTGCCTTAGAGAATTTGTAGCCTTTAGGAACGGAGAATTCCTGGCCACTTAACCCAACTGCATAGCACAGAAGGGCTAATGTTAGAATCACCCTTTTCATTGTTTTTAGTTTTGGTTGATCGGCCGAAGCCTGAATCAATTTAACAAAAACAAAAACAATTGAAAAGTCCTAAGAATCTAGTTGTTAGATGGTTATGTAATTCCGGCCGTATTATTCATATTTTAAGCTCTCCACAGGGTTTGCCTTGGAGGCCCTCAGCGATTTGATTCCCATTGTGAATAGTGCCAGAATCAAAATAAAGAAGGTAGATCCGACTATGACCAGAACGTCCACGCTCACCCGATAGGTGAAGTTATCCAGCCAGTAGTTCATCCCAATCATAGCGATTGGTATTGCAATAACCGTTGCCAGGCCTATAATTTTTAGATACTGAGTACTGAGCAAGGCTAATATGCCTCGTGAAGAACAACCAAGAACCTTCCTTATCCCAATTTCCTTTTTCCGTAGTTCAGAGATATAGGCTGTTAAGGCAAAGAGCCCCAGCAAGGCAATAACTATGGCTAAGCCTGAGAACATTGGGATCAATTTCCCTAAACGTCTTTCTTGATGATAAAGCCTGTCGAATTCCTTGTCGAGAAACCAGTATTCAAATGGACGTCCTGGATAGATTTCTTGCCATTTCTCCTCCAGTGTCTTGATAGTGGCCTGTTTTGGCCCACTTCCGAGTTTGACCGACAGTACTCCTCCGCTTAATGTATTGGCTGCAATCACCAAGGGTTCCACTTTTTCCTTGATCGATTTGTAGGCAAAGTCTTTTACTACCCCAATAACCACCCCATCAGACCTGCCATAGGTATATGCGATACTGTCTTCCTTCAGAAAAAGGCCTACTGCCTCAGAAGGAATTATTCCCAAATCCTTAACTGCCGCCTCATTGATTATGTAGGAGGTAGTATCATAGGTTTCCCTAAAATCAGTGCCTGCCAAAAACTCCAGATTGTAGGTTTTAGCGAATCCACCATCGGCATCAAATTTGTTCCAGAACCGGGCTTCGTCATCAACTTCTCTCACAAAATATTTAGTGTTGATTCTGCCAAAATCACTTTGTCGGGGGAGGTGCATTCCCAAAGTTGTTGCCTCGACTTGAGAATAGGTATTAATCTCGTTGATATATCGTTGTGCCTGCTGGTCGGTTCCCATTCTTGAGGTTCGAATACCGATCACAGCTTCTCGATTCTCACCCAATTTGCCGTTGTTGATCAGTTGCAATTGATTGAATACCGTGATGGTGGAAATAATGAGCATCAGTGCTACGGTGAATTGAAGTACGACCAACACATTCCTTCCCAGTGTACCTGACTTCTCCGCCTTGAAGAACTGATTAAGGTTGAAATTATCCTTGATTTTCCTGGTGAAGAACAAGGCGGGGAACAAACCTGTTAGGCCTGAAATCAATAGAGCAAAAGCGACAAGAGGGATCAGGAGAGAGAATAATACGTCCGTGAATTGGATGTTCTTTTCTATCAAATCGTTGAAATAGGGGAGCAGTAGATAGACCAGAAATAGAGCGCAGATCAATGAGAACATTGTTAACCCTGCTGATTCCATAAAGAATTGAATACGCAACTGTTTCTTGCTGCTACCCAATGTTTTCCGAAGACCGATTTCTTTTTGACGTTTAGTGCCCTGGGCTGTGGTGAGGTTGATGAAGTTGGTAAGTGCGATCACCAGGATAAAGCCGGCAACTACCATCAAGCCGTAGACATAGCTCATCGAAATGGGTGTGTCCTGTTCCCATTTAATAGGAGGATTAAAATGGATGTCTACTAGTTTAGTAAAGGTGGGCTTCATGAAATCCGCCAAAGCAGGGATGGTAGTATTCCAAAAGCCTTGGAGGTCTTCTTCAATGGCCGCAATACTATTTGTATCTGTCAATTTAAGAAAAGAAAAAACATATCCTGGAGCAGGGTTCCTTCTGGTCCAGCCCCTGTTATGTTCTCCGTAAATGCCTTCAATAGCATCCATCAGGGCGATGTATCTTGGTCGGAACTGGGTATTAGAGGGCGGGTCTTTGATGACTCCAGTCACGATCAAGTTCACGGATCTTCCCTGACGAACATATTGCAGAGGTTGTCCTATTGGGTTTTCTTCACCAAAATGAAGTTTGGCCATGCTTTCGGTCAACACCAACGAACTTGGATCATTCAATTGGTTGTCGGAATCTCCCAGAATAAAGTCAAAGCCAAAAAAGTCGAAGAAATTAGGCGTAGACCAATAGATGTTTTCATCATAAAAGGATCGATTGAGTTTATCATTACGCATGTAGCCATAGGAGAGTGTTAAAAAACGTGCAGTCTCCTCAATAGCAGGATGATTGTCCTTGATCATGTCAATCCACATCCCGGAAGTGTAGGCACGCTTTTCAGTTACTCCATTTTCACCTGTGAACTCATAACCCAGTCTGTAAATTTTTTCGGCATCATTATGATGGCGTTCGAAACTGAGCTCATCATTGAGAAATAAACCAATAAACAGAAGTGCGGTAAAGGCAATGGTAAGTCCAAATAGATTGATTCCGTTCAACAGGACATTCTTTTTGAATTGTCTTCTACTCACTTTGATAAAATTTCGAAGGAGACCGGGAGGGAGGAATCGCTTTCGATCATTATTGTAGTTGACCAACTGTTCATCGTGATTCATCGCTGCAGTATCTCCCAGTTTTTGAACGGCCATGTTAAATGATTCGTCTTCAGGTATTCCCTGATCGAGAAGGTGTTGAACATGATCGCGGATATGTGATTCTAATTCTTCAACAAATCCATCAGACATGCCGGAGTGCTTACGAAGGCCTTTTCTCCATCGATTGATTTTATCTTCGAGGCTCATTGTTTATTGGTTTGAAGTGGATGGATTAAGGGCCCAAAGGTTTTGCATGACTTGGTTCATGCTTACCCAGTGTTCTTTTTCAGTATGCAGTGCGGCTTTGCCGGCCTCAGTAATTGCATAGTATTTTCTGTGCCTTCCTCCTTCGGATTGCACCCATTTTGATTCGATCAACTTATCCTTTTCAAGTCGATGCAAAACCGGGTATAACATGCCATCGGACCATTCGATTTGACCGCTTGAGAGCTCTTTGACACGCTGTATTATTTTATAGCCATAAGACGTTCCTTCTTGTAAAATACCGAGTATGAGGGGTTTAGAGGAGGCGGCTACCAGTGATTTTGAAAACGAGATCATACCTATTTAATGATATACATTGATAATCTATGTAAGATACGATCTCGTTCGAAAAGTGTTGTCTATTCTTTCACTTTTTCAATATCAAAGAGCTAATTAGATTGATAATCATTCCCATAATAAAGACCATAGCAAACATGACCAGGCCCTGAAATACCGGACTACCAACTGCTGCTACCATTTGCTCAGATTGTTGCCTTGCCTGTTCAATATGTGCTTCCGTCATCCACTTGGCTTGCCATTCATTGAATTTATCTCCTTCAATGGCAAAAAAGAGAATGCCATAGAGGCCCATAATAACTGATGAAACAAGCGTAATTCCTGTTCCTATCTTCAAGGCATTGCCTATTGAGACCTTGCCCTTGTTGAGTTTATCCCTGAAGTACTTTATTCCAAGTGGAATGCAAAGCAGGGATACTGCTATTGAAATGTACCCAACGGCTTGAGACGGACCCGGGCCGAATGGTTTTGCCAGGAGTAGCCAGTTTAATATACCAAGAGCAATCGAAACAGAGGCTCCATAAATACCATATCGAATGATGTAGTTTTTCATGATCAGTGATTTTTATTCCAACTGCATTTTAGCCTGACATAGCTCCATATGCATCGGCCAAATGGGTGATTTTTGTCAATGTGACGCTTGATAAGGGATTAAACCTCTAAGAATTTACAGGATTTCGAGGTCTCGCCCAATTTTTACGGCCTCAGTTCTGCGTTTGGCGTTGAGCTTACTCAGGATATGAGATACATGGGTTTTGACAGTGCTGGGAGCTATAAAAAGTCGCTCAGCAATCTCAATGTTGGTAAGACCATCAGCCATTAGGGTGAGTACCTTATATTCCTGTTTACTTAATTCTGAGTTTTTTAGTAATTCTTTATCGACTTCGATGGAATAGTCTCTTTTCCGAGACATCAAACGATTAATTAAATAACCCACGCCAATAAAAAGCAGACCCGCAATCACCACAATAACTTCTGTGGAGTCAGTAGCCTGGTTTAAAGAGAATTGACTAACCTCGAACAGAAAGAATATCAGGATAGCGAGGCCGGAGAAAATGAGGATCGTTTTTACAACTGAATTCAAATCCTTTGATTATAAGAAATCAGAAGACATAAAAAAAGGCAGTCGCATTGTTTCGCTATAATCAGTTAATATAGAATGACAATTCACCGACATATGGATTTGAACTATTCACCTCAACTTTGACTTTCTCATTGGTCTTTCCATACTTTTCTGTCCGGTTTTTTGCAGTGTTTTTAACATAGTTCGCGGAAGGTTGGTCATTATCATCTATCATCTTTTGTAATTTCGCGGGTGTAAATGGCCAAGGGTTTTCGTTATTAATGATCTCAAGATAAAGAACGTGATCGTTTTGGGCAGTTCTCTTCTTTAGCTGCTGACATCCTTTTGTAATATGTCCATCGACAGCAGCTTGGGAGGCTGAACCAATTTGTTTTGATTCCATGGCGGTATTGTGATGGATTACTACATCTGCCTCCGTATCTGTATCTTTTCCAAACTTAATATCTTGAAGTCCAAAGACCTGATTTGTATTTACAACTTTGACTGCTCCTCTTAATTCAGCAAATAATCTTTGACTTGCCACTAATGCATTTCCAGACCAATGATTCAAACGGGTTGCATTATCGAGTGCTTCATCCTCTACATTATTCTGTTTAACCCGTGCATTCTTGTTATCAATAGCCTGATCAAAGTCTTGATGAGTTTGCGTATCATACACCGGTTGACCAAAATGAAAAATCGGCCGCCCGAATAGACCTGTGCGTTGTACCTGCTTTTGATAGGTCGGGATTTTATAATTGTTATAAATGGCGCGTGAAACCTTATCTACCTGATTTTCGATGTCCTCAGTCTCTTCTTTGAAATTTTCAAACTTGACATGTGCCTTAAGCAACTGTTCTTTAACCCCTTTGCGTTGAATGCAATTCCCATTGACCGTTGAACTCAATAATTGTTTTGGCTTTCTCTGATGGACCTCATTCTTACCACTGGATAGCAGTTGACCCATTGAATCCGCTTCCTTTTCCAAACTCTGATCATCATTAATATTGACTTTTCCTTTTAGCTGTCGGGTGGCGTTGACCCGCCCTTGTTTCTGCTGCACGACATGCCAGGCTTCGTGGGGGAGGTGTCGCTCCTGACTCGGAGCCAGGTGAATCTGATTACCCTGTGCATAGGCATGTGCCTGTAACTGGGCCGGTTTGCTTGAGTTATAATGTACTTTTACATCATCCATAGATATCCCGGAAAGATTTTCTACACCAGATTTTAGTTGATCAGGCATGCCGGTGTTGTTCTTGGATTCGCTGGCTTTGTCTTCAGACTTTTGAGCCACCTTTAGTTGAGTGGTTGGCCTTTCCTGATAAGGTCTTACCGATGCAGGTTCAGTCCTTGACTTATAGGGGATATGAGCTAATGAATGCATGAATGACAAATGGATTTACCATTAATTTCCTAAAATTCCTCAGTATAATCAAATCATTGAAATCAGAAGATTAGCCTCGTGATTAATTTTTGACTGCCTGAATTAGCTTTTTGAAGTCAATTTCTCCGGTAATCAAATAGATGGGGGCGTTAAAAGCGTCCTTGATTTGCTTTTCTCCTCCCAGAAGGTAGCGATATCCGAAACCACCAATGAGTTTTAGCCATGAGTTGAATTGGTATTTCATTTTCACCGAATGTTCAACAAGCCCTTTGTTCTCTCTTTTGAGTCGTTCGACACCTCCGGTTTCAGGAATGCGGATATTCACCCGTCCCATACCATATTGGCTGTTGACGGTTAATGTCCATCGGTTGTTGTTTAGAACGGTGTATTCTCCATAAAGAGAAGCATATTCAAAACCAATAGTAGCCTGAACGGTCTGAGCAGGAACCAGACTATTGTCTATATAGTCTTTGGTGATTTCTGTTCCAAGGAAATTCAGGACGTTGGAGCCATATGCACCTAACCCTATCTCGAATTTCTGATTGAAAAGAAGTCCGCCACGAACCCCAAAGATGCCTACGGCTTCCCCGCTAACGAAAGTATTTCTGGAATCAAATTGAAACTGCAATTGAGGCTTATTGGTGTTTTGATCTTGTCCAAATACGGATGTATGGAGAGTGGTCAAAAACAAACAGAAACCAATGCAAAAAAACCGGGAGATCATATCGCTTTCAATTTCAGTATTAAAAGTCTGCCCGCGTTGTTTTTGTTTGTAAATCGTAAGGTGAATTACACCCGAGAAGAAAGGAGGACGACATATGCTTTTAGGCACTTGCAACGATACATCACTTGAAATCATAGACTATTGCTCTTTCCTTGGCTTCTCTGCCCCCGGCTGCCTGGTAGGCTTTCCGGGCTGCAATATTTGACTCTTCGGTAGCTATCCATGATTCCCTGGCACCCAGGAGTCTGGCACGGTGAACCAAGGTCTTGACGACTTCACGGCCAATGCCTTGGTTTTGGTATTCATCAGCTACACCAACTTCCATAATAAACATTGAAGGGTCCTTGTCAGGGTGGACATACAGAAAACCTGATGCCATTCCTATCACTTTTTCCTCTTTTAAAGCAATTACTAAATAATGTCTGTCATCCAAGAAGAACTCTTTTGCACGATCTTCATCGATCGGATTATCGAATAGGTGATTTCCTACTTCTAATAATCGTGGTATATCGGCCATTTCTGCCAGTCTAATTACTATAGAATCATCCATGATAAGGTCTATCCATTTTTTTGTCATTGTGACTTGAGAACAGGCAGAGATACTTCATTTTCTTAGCTCCTTGTATAGTGATTGAATATGTGTAGGCCCAATTCTACAACATCCTCCAATGATATCAGCTCCCAGACTTATCCATTCTTGCGCTAATTGCGAGAAGGAGGCAGGTTCGCTGGTGGTGCACCAGGTTTTGGTTTGGGCATCATACAGCTCACCTGAGTTTGGATACACCAGAACTTTCTTATCCGCGGAGAGAATGGTTATCCGTTTGATCAAACCGGAAATGTATTCTGGAGCAGTACAATTAATACCAATGGCAAAGACATTGTCATGATTTGAAAACAGGGAAATGCACTTTTCAATTGTGGTGCCGTCCCGGAGCTGTTGCTCATTTTGACAGGTGAAAGAAACCCATGCGGGTTTATTGATCGATTCCAAAATTTCGGCCAAGACCTTTGCTTCCTGATAGCTGGGGATGGTTTCACAAGCAAAAAAATCGGCATTGGACCTTGCTAGCATTTTCATTCTTCCGAGATGAAAACTTCTTAAATCATCAGATGATATTGCATATTTTCCATGATACTCCGAACCATCTGCGAGGTAAGCACCGTAAGGACCAATACTGGCCGCAATCAATGGTTTATTGGGAACCTCATGATTACTTAAGAAGATCCCGATTGCTCGCTCAGCTAACTCTACGGTTTTTAGGATCAATGTTTCAGCCTGCTTCTGACTATAGCCCGAGTTCAAAAAACCGGGTATGGTGGCCTGGTAACTCGAAGTGATAATACATCGGGCCCCTGCCTCCAAATAGGCAAGGTGAGCCTGAACTATGGCTTCGGGATTGGAATCCAGGAGTCTGGCTGACCAAAGAGGATGGTCCAATTCAAGACCTTGACCTTCGAGTGCATTCGAAAGGCCGCCATCAATTAACAAGGGATAATCAATCTCCATTATCAGGTAAGTTCTCTATATATTCCATAAGAGCAAAGTGTTGGGAGAGATGAGGTTTCTATTCGAAAAGAATTATTACATCGAATTGAACTAAATAGTATTTTATATGTTTGTATGTATGTACATATAAATTAAAACACAATGAGCTACAAAGAAAAAACTGAAGACATCTACAACATGCTAGGGCAGGGTCAACTCCTGGAAGCGTTTGACAAATATTATGCTGACAATGTCGTAATGACTGAACCCAGAGGAACTACGGAAGGCAAAGAGGCCTGTCGTGTCAAAGAAGTGGATTTTCTGAACTTCATTGAAGAGTTTCATAATCTCGAGGTAAAAAGCATTGCTGCCGATGAAGAGAATGGGATTGTATTTCACGAGACCGCGATGGACGTGACCTTTAAAGATGGCAATCGTGTAGTAATGGAGCAGGCCGGTGTTCAGCGATGGGAAGGGGATAAGATCGTTCACGAACGGTTCTATTACGACAATGCGCAATAGGTGTAATCCAGACAATTTTAGTGAGCCGCTTTAGCGGCTTTTTTTATGCATTATCCTGATAAAACTGCACAATCAATTCGGCCAACTCTTCTCCTTTTTCTTCTTGGATAAAGTGTCCGGCATTTAATAGCGCATGTTTCTGCCCTTTAGCGCCCGGGATCATTTGCTGGAAGAATTTTTCAGCACCGATCATGATGTCATCGCCCTCTCCAAAAATCGTGAGAAAGGGCTTTTCCCACTTGCCGAGAATTTCCCATGCCTTTCGGTTTTTGAGTGACTCCGGATCATCTGGTTCTATTGGGACCAGCGTTGGGAACATGCGTGCACCAGCTTTGTATTCTTCAGAGGGAAAGGGGGCATTGTAGGCAGCTATCACTTCTTCAGAAAGCTCCTGAAGTGTGCCCATATTGAGTACTTTGCCAATGTTAAATCCGGGAGAGTGTTGCGAGTATTCGCGCCATTGTAAAAAGCTCTCGGGCATTGGGATATTCCCAACAGGTAACCATGTATTGGAGGCAATCACCATGGAAAACCTGTCTTCCATTAGTGTGACCAGGCGTAAACCCGTGAGTCCACCCCAGTCTTGACAAAACAGAATTATGTTCCTCAGGTTTAGCTGCTCAATAAATGTGGTCAGCCAGTCAATATGTTTCTGATAGGAATAGTCAGTTCGGTTTACGGGTTTGTCGGATTTGCCGAAACCTATGAGATCTGGAGCAACGGCTCTAAAACCATTGTCGACCAATATGGGGATCATCTTCCTATATAGATAAGACCAGCTTGGTTCTCCATGCAACATTAACACTACCGGATCATTCATATCACCCTCATCTACATAATGCATGCTTATACCTTCTTCTGCCTTCAGATAGTTGCTTTTGAAAGGGTAATCAGGCAAATTTTCGAATCGGGATTCGGGTGTTTTGATGGCCTCAATCATGAGTTGCTATGCTTCTCTCAATATTTTTTCCATTTTCCGACCCCTCGCCAATTCATCAATCAACTTTTCCATTTGGCGACATTGTCGGTACAGTTCAAATTCATCATCGATATCTTCAATACGGTATCCACAAACTACTCCTTTGATCATATGGGCATTGGGGTGCATGTTGGCCTGTTGAAAGAATGTTCGGAAATCTACTTTCTCATCAATCAATGAGTGAAGCTTGGTTTCATCAAAACCTGTTAGCCATTCTATCACCTGATGGAGTTCTTCTTTTGTTCTGCCATTCTTCTCCAGTCTATTCAAGTAGTGAGGATAAATGGATGCAAATATCAATTTCCCTATAGCCTCATTTTTTTCAGCGGTAACTTCCATTGTTCTTTGATTTCAAGTGATTGATACTGACTTCAATTTAATGAGAATTCCTGACCATTAAGATAGATACTCAAACCAAGATTCTTCATACCGAGTTTTGAGCCGTTTTCCAGTTTTTTTCCTTTCGATCCATCAAATACAATCACCTGTGATTCACCCACAACTCTGGCTTTGTTGCCCGTGACGAGAATGGCTGTAGATTCATCAATCCCGATGCACTTGAGCGATGGGTTTTCAATGGATAAGGTGATTAACCGGTTAAATCTACTTCGCTTCACAAAATGTTGGTCTATGATCGCATTTTTAAGGAAGCCAAGACCTTCAACGGTTTCGGTATTTCCTGCTTCAATTACCCTAAACCCTCCATCGGCATCAGGATAACCCATTTGATTGCCTGTGATCATTTTTTCACTCATTACCGCAGCACCGGCACTCGTCCCGGCAATGGTGCCACCGTTTCTGTAGCAATCCCAAATTGCTTTTTCTATCTCTGTACCTCGAACAACCCCCATGAATCTGCTTTGGCTACCTCCTGAAATATAAATCAGACTGGCCTTGCGGAGAGAGTCAAGCAGAACGGGATCAGGCTTCTGATCCTTGACAAAATTGAACGCTGTCACCTTGGCTATTCCATTGTCAACAAACTGCTTTTTTCCGTATAACATAGCGTCCTCCGTGTTAGACGAAGACATAGGTAGCACTACCGCGTAGCCATCATTTCGGACATCCGCTTCATCAATGAGCGTATTGATCATCGATGCCGGGCGTTTGCCTCCTCCAATGATGAATAATTTGCCTTGGGCTAATATAGCTGTGGATACAAACAATAGGCACAGCATATAAATGAATTGTTTCATGAGGTTGAATCTTCTTTTGACATCTTTAAAGGAAATTGATCTCATTTCCAGACTAGATCCTATTAAAATGAGTTAACACTCGCAGGGCTCTTAAAGTATTCCACCTGCTGGGGGCACCTGCTTTTTCCATAACAAGGTGAACCTGCCCCGGATAAGCAGCTTGCATATTCCATGTTCCGATGCTCTTCCTTTTTTGAAGTAAGACGTTGATCGCTTCATCCATTCGAGGGTCCCATTCACTATTTGAATATTGAAGGTAGTCCAAACCACGAAGGATATCAAACTTCCATCTGCTTGGAAAGGGCAATTTCAGAAAGTCTTTATGGATGATTTCACCGGTCCGGTCTGAAAGGAATAGACGATGCAAAAGGACGAATTCTTTGGCACTTTCCAGAGCGCTTTGAACATCTTTCCTTCTATAGTGAGATCCTGTTTTTTGAAATTCAAAAAGCCCCTCAAGTACTGAAATGGTTGAGTGTAACGAACTATGGCTAGCACCACTTCTTGTGGTACGGCAGTTAAAGCCACCATCGGCCATAATCTCGTGAAGAATGCTATCAACAATGGAATGCAATTTCTTTGCCTGAGTATTGAAGTAGGAAGCGTAGTTTAAAAACATAGCATTTACACAGACATCACTACGTTGTGAAGTTGATGGGCCGAGAGGGATACCACCATCTTCTGCCTTGCCTGCTTCCAGGACCAGGTCTATTGATTCTTTCACCGTTTCATTATCAGGACTGAGCCCTAAATTCCGAAGATCAAGCAGTGTGTAATGAGTGGAAGCCCATTTGGGTTGATAGAAACGATCTCCCCAGTGACCATTTGACCTTCGTTGAGATAGAAATTGTTTACCCCAACCCTCATGGGCTATTCTGGACTGTAGATCTGCATCATCAATGCCCAGTAAATCGCGATGAACCTGATATTGTATTGAAACATCTCCTTGAAGTAACCAATCGATGATTTGTTGCTCGTTCATTTGATTCAGCGATTTGGATACTGATTATTTTTCCTTTTTCAATATGTTTTCAAACCTGGTTTTACTGATGTAATGATCTGCCAGAAGTCTTCCATCTTTGATCAAAGCGTAGGTTCCAAAGCCGGAAGGACCATTCTGAGCGTCTTGAGGAGTGGTAAGGCGAGTCACTTTCAATTCGATGCCATTCTTTTCTGCGGCCTTAGACAGGTCAGTTACGGACTTATCATGCCAAGGGCATTGGTCTGAATAAATTAGGTTCCATCCTGTAAACGATTTTTGAGAAGTGGTCCAATCCTTGAGTTTAGGGGAGGAGCTTTTTGCCGATAATGATTTATACATTAATTCAAAACGATCGATCCGGGCGGCTACAACAAAGCCATTTTTCAAAAACAGCTCTTCATTTGCCATCCATGGTCCTTTGCTGGTCATCGTACAAATTCCTTCTTTGTTATCTTTTCTGGCTTCCTGCTCGCATTCAGTGAGTAAAGTGCTTCCGATATTCTGATTTCTCACCCCTTTACTAAAAACAACAATGCATTGAATGAAGTAATAATTCTGAGCATCGACAGGGCGCCAGGCAAGTTCTGAAGGGATGAGTTCTACAAAGCCCAACTGATTATCATGATCATCGACAGCAATTTTGATTTTGAGCCCGTTGTTGATTTTATCTTGAAACCAAGCAACTTTCTTGTGGTAACCAGGGGCTTTTTTGTTCTTAATGCAGTAGACACCTGTTTCCGCAACATTATCTGCTGTTACGTCTATGATTGTTATACTGTCTGCCAAGTTAGTCATGGTTGGATCGTTAGTTTTTCGAGTTTAAGATATACTGGTCAACACCTCATATCGGAACCTATTCGTTCGTTCCTCCTCTATTCGAGATATTCAGAACGATCAGAAGTTGAAGATAAAATTCTGGATTAACCAATCAATGCCTTTAGGTTTGATTCGATATAATGACACATCAATTAGGGCCATTCGGAGTTTGGCTTCTATTGTCTTGATTTTATTCAACAACAGTCGCAGTATGTAAAGCCGGTATGTCCCATGCTTCTTTAATCTTCTCATCAACAATGTGCCATACCACAATGGCATCAACTTTCATTTGTTTGCCATTTAAAGTCATTGTGTCTTTTACATGCACCACCACAAATTCATCACCGATTGGAGTAATAGATAGAGGGTTTACTTTAAAGGTACCATCTGTTTGCCCGGCCATTGTTTTAAAAAAGTTAACCAAACCTTCAGCACCTAAATAGTCCCCTTGGATATCAGGCAGTTCAGGATTAATAAAATGCCAGATAAAATCTTTTGCCAAAATCTCAGTCATCACTGTCTTATTCATTGGATCGAATTTCTTAAGAACCGCGATATTTGAATGCTGCTTGTTCATCGTTTTATTTTTTTAGTAAATATGGTTTAGTGCGAAGCGCCCTTAGTGTTAATGCCCCATAGGTTGTTGATAGAATTATTACAGACAGGAATATGCCAACATAGGGTATGTTGGTTAACAGGCGCAATATGATTGTAATCAACAAAGCCAGCAAAGAGATACTCCAGAAGTTCCAGTCTATTTCTCTTTTGTGTTTGATGAAGTAAACAATTACTAAGGCTGAGATAAAGTGACCAACCAACAGACTAAAAATGAATATCCCAGTCATGAACAGGCCTAATGGAAGACCAATTCCAATCATAAAAGCAATCGCGATAACCAGAGGAATGCCAATGAGATAGATGAGCCCAAAGCCAAAGCTTTTCAAGTATTTGTTTTCCAACTCCACTACTGCATCGGAAAATGCGTTTCTCAAAAGCCCATGGATCAAAAGAATAACCAACAGCACCGATACGATGTAGAAGATCCAAGAGGAAAAAGAGTTCATTCCCATGGTTAGCAAAGACATCTCTGATTTTTCTTCTTCGAGTGTCTGGTTATAACGCGCTTCACCATTTACCAGTGCTCCCTCAAAATCTATATTGTCATCAAGACTCCAGTATTCTACATCCTTGTAAAACTTGGCTTGAGATTCGATTGTGATATCGTCACCGATTAATTTCGAATTGCCGTAGAATTCCCCATTAATCTGAACAGTGCTTCCTTTGATATCAAGGTTGCCAACAACTTTGCCATTTATTTCAATTTTCTTGGCAATACATTTCAAATTGCCATTGACAATGGCATTTTCGGTGATCAGCACTTCTCCTGCAAAAACCACCAAGTCATCCCCAATCTCGCTGTCGACAATAATCTTACCTACTGCTATTCTGGCATCATCAGCTATAAATTGGTTAATTGATAATTCGGAACCTGCAGCAGTCAAATCCCCATAAATGCTGTCGTTAATTACAAGTTGTCGTCCGGCAACAACTAAATCACCATTAATAGTAGCAGCTACCAGAATGGAATCTCCAGCCAGGTAGGTGTCATCCTGTTGTTCGGTTCGCAATAGGATGTCTTTATTGTCTTCAGACTGAGCAAAGACCCAGATGGGAGAGAACATCAAATATAAAAGGGCTAAATATTTCATTGTAACGGAGGTTTAAGGGTTATGGAATTATCCTAATTCGGGCCTCTATATTCTTTGCTAAATTCCATCGAAATCGACTTGACCGCTATGATTTCAATCACTCAACCCGATGATTTTGCTTAACCTAATCATGGTAGTTAGAGTGTTTCTCTCGCAGGGGTTTATGCCTCTTTATTGTCCTGATCGACTAAATGATGTTTTGACAGTGTTCCTGGAAAAACCCCAGGAGATTATCTTCTTTTGACTGCCCATAATCTGTTTGGTTATGGTCTTATTACAATTAATTGGAGCATTGGAAATTGCGGCCATCATGAATTTTCTTTAACCGGCAAACTTTAGTACAATTAAAGCCATATATCTTTTCGCTATGAAGGCTAGTTCAGTGTTATTTTTGCGCAAGATCGAGACCATTATAGTAGCTCGTTACAATAGGTTGCTAGAATGAATGGATCTTATCATCCTTTTAAGTCGGGAGAAGCAAAAGAAAAATATCTTGCTTTTTATGATGAGCATGCTTTGCTGTGGCCTGTTCCATCAAAAAACAAATATGTAGAGACTTCTTATGGTCAAACCTTTGTCCGCGTAGGTGGTCCAGATGACAAACCACCGTTAATTCTTTTGCCAGGAGATACTGAAAATTCACTGTCTTGGATGCCTCAGATAAAGGAGTTTTCAAAACATTACAAAACTTATGCAATAGACAACATTTATGATAATGGTCGTAGTATATATTCCCGCCCTTTGAAAGAACCCGGAGATTTTGTTAAGTGGTTAAATGAATTGTTTGACTCGCTGAATTTGAAAAATGATATTAATCTTTTGGGATTCTCGTACGGTGGATGGCAAACAAGTATTTATGCGCTTGCACATCCAGAAAGACTTAATAAAATCGTCCTTATCTCTCCATCTTCAACAGTAATGCATCCAAGAGCAATGTACTTGATACCTGCAGTATTAGCTCATTTTTTTCCAAATCATTTTTTTACAAAAAGATTGGTGTATTGGGAAAGAAAATGCTTGGTAAAACAAGGAGAAGCAGGTCGGGCCATAGCGGATCAAATGATTGAGGAGACAGTGTTGGCTGGGAAGTGTTTCAAGAAAAGAAAATTTGTCAGCCCGACTGTTTTGAGTGATAGTGATTTACAAAAACTAAATGTTCCTGTAATGTACCTTATAGGAGAAAAAGAGGTTTTGTACTCTCCCAATAAAGTTGTGCAGCGCCTTAATGATGTCGCACCGCAAATAAAAACAGTGATTATTCCTGATGCCAGCCATGATATAACTCATTCCCAGACAGGGCTAGTTAATAGAAAGGTTCTCTCTTTTTTACAAGAGGAATAAGGTCTATAAACAAGCCAGCATACAACAATGTATAAAAAATAACAGCCGAAACAGTAGTGAATTCAAAGATTGCAGACCGCTTTAATCTTCCTGCTGCCGATTGGTTTAGATTACGCGGGCTACTACTATTCTTATATCAACCGTTGTGCACTATCAAAAATAACGTACTAACTACGTGACGAAAATCATTTCGTGAAGAGGCTCGCCACGGTAATTTTGCTTTCAAAAACATATTCATATCATGAGAGCAATATTATTTTTCATCTGCTTCATCATGCTACTTTTTAGTTTCTCTTATGGACAAGCAGATACTCCAACAACAAATAACGCCACTGTCGGCTTCGAATTAGATGCAGCACCATATATATTCAAAGGATATTATGGTTCGGTCTGGGTTGGACACAATCATTTTAGATATAGAGGGGTAATTACAAAAATTGAAACACCGGACTTTATCTTAAAAGATGGTTTCACCAATAACGATATGAAGGTTTATGCGGCCATCGTAGATTACTTTTTTAAACCTGACTTCAAAGGTTGGTGGATAGGACCTGGCATAGAGTATTGGGATGCCAAAATACAGACCGATGCCAAGTTGAATACTGCCGAATACAACAACATAATATTCACATTGGGTGGTGGGTTTGTATGGAAGTTTTTTGAAAATTTCTATTTGAATCCGTGGGTGGCTGGGCATTTAAGAATAGCAGGAGATAAAGAGGTAATTGTCGATCAAAGTACGTATGAAACGCCATTATTTATACCTGAAATTTCTCTGAAATTAGGTTGGCATTTCTAAATAAAGTCGCTCGATTATGTAATGAAGAAATTGTCTTTGGCCACCATAGGTCCAAAGACTATAGCCTTATCTCATATTCAACAGATCTCGGCTTTCTTTGAAACTGCTTTAGTCCTAAGGAATATTGAATAAGACATCTTCCCTGGCAAAACCACCAAGTCGTCCCCAATCTCGGTAGTCGGATATGGTTTTGGAAATTGTTGTTTAGTATGCCGGAGTGTGTGACCAAGATTAACAGGGTTTTTTCTATTCAATTTTGGAAGCTTCGAATCCATAGAATTTAAAACCACTTATCTTATCGTCTTTTCGAATGAATTCGAGATAGGCACCACCATTGGTGTTGAAAAAAGTGCTATCAGAAGAGGGGAGAAGGAAAATGGGTTCAGGAGCAAATGGTGCTCTATGTTCAAGTCCATTGTCTTTCACAACCATTTCTACTTCACCGAGACCCGGAATAGTATACTTGCCCGTAAACTTTTCCAGTTCCTGAGTTGAAAGTTGGTGATATGTCCTTTTGACAGGCTCAACACCAGGCAATCCATATTCCTGTGCAATAGCCAGTTTTATTTCCTGAATGATGCTCCCATTATCAGAGTTGACCATAATCACCATGGCTACGGGTTGTTTTTTCCAGGCGATTAATTCTGCTCTGAAGCCCTCATCAGCACCATTATGTCCAAAGGTGTGTTCTGTAACAGCAGGCCCGAGGCCATAATTATTCATTCCGGGGGTAAGCATTTCGTTTACAGTCTTCGACCTTAACAATCCATCTTGCCGAGTTTGATAGATTTGCTGAATTTCTTTGGCATACAATACCAGTTGTGATGGGGTGGTCCATAGGCCTGCTGCTGCCATTTCAGGATATATAGGCCATTTTCCTTCCACTTCATTTCCATTTCTGCGATAACCGGTTGCAGCGATGCGATGATATCTCGAGGGTAGGGGATTTTCAAACGTACTGCCGGTCATTCCGAGAGGATCTAATACATTCGACTGCATAAGTTCTGGGAACAATTTTTCTTCGATGTCGGTGATCATATGTTGCATAAGTGTATAGCCTCCACCTGAATATTGCCAACCCACCCCAGGTTCCTGATAGACACGAACCGGATCGGTATTTCCCTTACCATCCAATACTTCAGGAACACTCGGTATGGTATCCCCCTTATCATAGCCCGGAAATCCCCAGACTGTTAATCCGGCAGTGTGATTCAATATTCTTCGGGTGGTGACTTTTTCTTTTTCGGTAAACTCATTTTCAGGGAGATTCCAGCTTGTCAGGTAGTCATTCACATTGGCATCCAAACTAATGATACCTTCTTCTGCGAGCTGGTGAGCCCTGACCGCAGAAACCGGTTTGCTTATTGATCCGGCTAAGAACATGGTCTCGGCCGTCACGAGGCGGTTTTCTGAACTGTCGGCCATCCCATAACCTTTGGCCCATTCCAACTGGTCGTTATTGATAACCGCAATGCTGACGCCAGGAATGCCCAATTCCCTTAATCTTTCTTCAATGTTATAATTGGGTATAACCTCTCCCTGGATTTGAACATTAGGTTGAAGTCCATTTTCTAATCTGGAAATTCGCTCGTCCAATAATTGTTGATCTTTTTCGGACTGAGTCGAACAACTCATCAAAAAGAATAAAAGAAGGAAAGGGATTAATTTTCTCATATTGAATTGGTTACACTAGTGAATATAAAATTTCAACTTGCTTTTACGTTTTCTAACTTAAGAATAAGTTTTAAAACTTAAAATTAAGTTCTATACTTGTGAAGCTGATTGATTAACAACTAAGAGCAATGAAGACTTTGACCAAGGCAGAGGAGAAGATTATGAAGATTCTCTGGGGTATTGAAAAAGGTTTTGTTAAGGATATCATCGAGCAATACCCCGACCCTAAACCTCCTTATAATTCAGTATCTACTATTGTTCGGGTACTGGTTCAGAAGGACATAGTTGGCTACACAGCCTATGGAAATTCACATCAATACTTTCCCAAAATATCAAAGGAAGAGTATAGTAAAGGTCAACTGTCGAGGCTGGTTTCAGATTATTACAACGACTCTTTGAAGCAGGTGGTGAACTTCTTTTCTGAGAGCAAGCAATTGAATGAAAAGGAGTTGGATGAGGCAATCAAACTATTGGAATCACTAAAATCATCGAAAAAATGAATGCCTTCTTGTTGTACCTGCTAGAGGCCAGTTTAGTCTTGGTAGTCCTTTATGGAGCATACCGATTGCTGTTGAGCAAGGAGACCTTTTTTGCCTTCAATCGTTTCTTTTTGATGGGCATTTTGGTTCTGTCATTACTGTTTCCTCTTTTGAGCTTTGAGATTTTCAACTCAGAAAAGAGCTTTATCAATCAGCAAAGTACCGAACTGGGAAAAGCCCGCTATTCTTACCACCAGACGTTTGAAGAGTTGTCGCAAGGCACACTCAGTCAGGAAAGCTCCAGATGGCTTCAAATAGGGTTAAAGGACTGGGATGTATGGCAGGCTTTGGTGGCCTTGACGATCCTAATCTATGTCATTGGCTTCTCGTATCGTATTTTTCGACTCAGCTTAGGGTACCTGAAAGTTTACCGACTAAAAAAGAAATTAACATCTACCGATTTTGATGGACTGAAGGTGTCGGAGATCCCATCGCATATGGCACCCTTTTCATTTTTGAATACGGTGTTTATCCCTGACAGCATTGAAGATGAAAGGGAATACAGCCAGATTCTTGCACATGAGAAGACCCATATTCAACAACGACATTCCATTGACTTAATATTTGTCCAAATCGTAGCAGCATTGCTGTGGTTCAACCCCGTAGTATGGCTACTCCTTAAATCATTAAAACAAACACATGAATATATAGCCGATAAAAATATGCTTAAACAGGGTTTCTCCTTAGTAGAGTATCAGTCATTGCTTTTGAGACAACTGATCAGCAACAACTCATACGGGTTGGTACACAATTTCAATTTATCATTCATTAAAAAGAGAATAACTATGATGAGCATAAAAGAATCAGGATGGGCCGGAAAATCCAAAATAGCAATGACCGTGGTGCTAGTATCACTGATAGGCGTGATGACCGCTCAGAGTAATACGGTGTTGGATGTACCGGCAATGGAAGAAGCAAGCACTGCATCCTACCAACCTGCACGGGACATTAAATTCTATGTCGATGGTGTTGCTTTAAGCACCGGACTTCAATTTTCGAGGGTCAAGGGCTATAAGGGAGAATTCAAATTCGAGTTTGACAATAGAGAGACAGACAAGATCCACTTAGGATTAGACCTTGTGCGTAAAGGCAAAGTGGTCGGGCATGCTAGTAAGAAGCTACGAGAAAATGCATCCTTTACAATCAAAGCATTGCTTAGTAAAGCTCAGCCAGACGATTACCTGGTAATTGATATTATCGATGGGCCATCTGATGCGGTGAAGCTCTACAATTTGCCCTTGTTCAGAGAGGGTGAAGGATTTAAAAAGAGGATAGGCAATGATTTGCCCCCTCCACCGGTGGAGCTATCCATTAATGGTACGGTGGTGAGTGCCCAAAAAGGTATTTCATTGACTGAGCTTAAAAGGCAGGGAAATAACGTGAAACTTACCTATGCTCTTTCCGAATTCGTGGATTTCGGTGTGCTATCAAAGCAGGCCGGCAATGTGAAAGCGTCTTTGATCAGAAGTGAAAAAGCGGTGTTAAGCATTCTCAACACCGAGATCAAACGCAAAGACACAATTGATATATATGAACTATTAAAGCAGGCCAAAAAAGGTGATGAAATCATGGTTCAATTCGGTAAACCTGATGGCCTTCGTTTTGGAGCAAAGTTTTCAATCCAATAAAAAGAGTAGGGAGGGGCTCTGTAAGGGGACTTTCGTCTAATTTTCTAGTTATTAAACTTTGGAATTGACGATTCGAGAGATTTAAGTTTTTCTGACAATTTTTGGTTGTTTTCATTAATTGACATTGCGGTAATAATTATATATCCCTCTTCCAGGTAATAAACGTCATCCTTTCCTTTTCCACTGTTAAGGTCGCCAATGGGAGAATACGCCCATAGGGTCTTGCCATCGGCTTGGTCCAGTTTGTCACCAAACACTTTTTCAAATCGAATGGATTCGGGTCGGCCGTATGAAATCTGCCTTTCACTGACTTTGATGCCCTTAATTTTGTCAAGTGGAATTTCCGGAAAAGCAACAGTCAGGTAGCCATTTCGGTCGATTGTATCGACAATTCCAGATTTTAAAAACTTAACAATCCACCCGGGAATTTTGCTGAATGAATTCTCATGATCATCATCAAATCCTGAAAACGCAATTCCCGGAACGCCCAAAACAGACGCAGTTCTGACCGCGCCAATGGTTCCTGAATTGAACCATGCGGGCCCAATATTCGACCCTCCATTAATTCCGGATAGTACTAGATCAGGTCTGTCATTGGAGAACAGGCCACTTAAGCTGATCAAAACACAGTCTGCGGGATAACCGGGCAGGGTGTAAATTCCAATATTTTGATCACGGTCGAAATATTCTGTGGTTACTTCATAGGAAGATTTGTGCTTACCAAAACTAAGGTAGTTGGAGCTTCCTGAACGGTCGTGACTTGACACTACGATCGAGACTCTATTGGCAAGCGGTTTTACACTTTTAGCGAATGCAGTCAAAATATCGATGTTCTCGATACCATCGTCATTAGTAATCAATATATGCTTGAACTTGACATCGGTTTCTTGGGAAAATGTAGTTAGAGGAACGCACAATAAAATGACCAGGTATATCAAATTTTTCATAATGATCTGTTTTCAAATCGCCTGACCTGAGTTTTATGAAACTCAGTGTTGGCTAGTGTATTAGATTTAATTTATCTGATATTGGTTACAGGTGACTTAGGAATTGTATTCGATCCTTAGTAAGGATGATCAGGACCTTCTTTTCGGTACATTCTGAAATTAGAATGTCGTAACGCTTGTCCGTTTTAGGTGGTAGTGACACTCAGAGGGTGCGTGCTTCAATTGCTAGAGCCACGGAAAATTTCGAGGCTTGCAATATCCTTTCAAAACCAGTAAGAATATCGACTTCAGCGTTTATATATTTGGTATGGTTAATTTCTTTTCTCCAAGGCAGCTTCATAAAGCTGATCCTTACCTTCTTTGAAGCCTTTTACTGTTTGCTTTACCAGAATATCAGGTGTTATTCCTATGGATTGCATTTCTTCACCATTCTGTCTGACAGTATAGCTCGTAGTTAACCAAATTCTGACCTTACCTGGGGTAGTAAACCAATTTATTCCTCCTGAAGCTCCTGCGGTATTACTGTCCCCAATTAAAGTTGCTCCAGTGTTTTTAAAGTAGCTGGTGAATGTCTCCCCTCTGCTCATGGTTGAACTGCTTACTAACACAGAGATTTTTGCACGGAGGAAAGGCTTTTTAGGGATTGTCAATGCCGATTGCCAAATATGAAATTGTTGCTCCTGATTAGGATACATATTTAGCGGATTACTAATTATTAGGCCTTTTCCCAATCCATTATTTACTTCAATACGGTCTAGAATCTCTTTAAGAGAATTGGGGTAAACCCTTAAATCAAAGATCAGGTGGTCGGCCTTTTGTATTTCATCTAGTCTATCGTTTAAATCTTTGGGAGATACCAAGGACGGATTGATATAGATGGTTCCCTGATTGGGGTATTCAAAAGGTTTGTGCTCAAATGGGTTTCTAAAATATTTAAAGTAGTCTTTTTGACCTATTGTGTTTACTTCTATTGTTAAGATCTTATCATCTCTTTTAAGTTTAATACTGGCTTCAGTAGCATTGAACAGTGAACCAATAGTATTTGTAACACTCCACAAGTTTAATTGAGGAGATGCTTCCTCATTTTGGATTCCATCATCGATAAGAGCCGAGATTGCAGTATCATTTATTTCTAAGATTTCATCGCCACTTTTTATTCCAGGATCAAAACTTCTGAGGACATAGACTTTTCCTTGTGAGTAAACTCTGTAGAAAGGAAGCCAACTGCGAATCCTTTTGGGTGTATTTGCATTTTCTTCATTTGTTTCCGGGGTTGGTAGTTTGAAGACATTGGCATGTCCATCTTGAAATAGAGAAACATGTTGTTTAATGACCTTTAATGAAGCACTTTTTTTATCCGCGGCATTAGAAATCTCCTTTAAGCCAGACGCCAATTGTTCAGACGATTGAAAGCCGAACATCCTTTCCGATCTTTTCCTATAGGGATATAAATGATGAACTGCATTCCAAGTTAAGATGAAGTCGGCATACCAAATGTCGTCTTCCTCGTAGATGAGCTTTTCATTAGTATAAATTTCTTCCAAATCATTTGAGAGTTCTTCGATGATTATTTTTTCAGAAAGGTGTTTTGCTTCTTGATGATCCAATGCTATGGGCATAGTAACCCATAGGTTATCTGCCAGTTTGGAAGAAATGGGAAGTGAAGGGTTCGGCTGTTTATCTAGAACGTAGGCTTGGTTTAATTCTGAAGGTCGAAAATTATCGGGGTAATAGTACTTGTTGAAATTTAGATACGAAATGAACTCAAATTGCACTTCATCCTTTAGGAAAGGACTGTTTGCCGGAATTACTTTGCTGGAATCAAACTCTGAGGTAACCAAAATCTTAAGATCATTTCCTTCTGACTTTGCTCCCATATTCTCACCAATAGAAAAAGAACTGTGCTGCCAAAAGGTGATACTATCTCCTTGAGATATTGATTTAAGGTTGAGATTAGTCTTTTCACTATCACTGAATACCGCATGTGGAGCGATGCCTGAGAATAAAACGGATAAAGTGGTCTTTAATTCTTCATCTGTTTTCAGTTGACGTACTTGTTGTACTCCATACACCAAAAAAGCATCCCAATTAAAGTCTTCTGTTTGTGTATTCGGGTAAAAGAACCGGATATATCCATAGGACTTTGCAAATGCTGTCAGGTTTTTGACTTCCCTGTTAAAGTCATTCTCAATTTTAGTTTGTGCGTTGAGCTTGTAAATCCCATGGGATGAGCCCAATAGTATCAAAACAATAAGTATTTTCTGAGCCAGACTTCTCATATATGCCTCATTTACAGAATAACGGGTCGGTTTATGTTTTCTAACGGGATTCACAAAAAAAGCTGTTCACGCTAAACACCATTTGATCAACCAATTCTGATGTAATATATGATTATCCGAACTTAAATACCGATCCACATGGCAGTAGGCCAGTAGCGTGAGACCTTGAACGACTCTGATTATAGGATCATATGCTTATTTGTTTGACAGTTGGTGTCTGGGGTGCATACGGAAGGATCTGAAAGATATTATGTGGTGTATTTCCGGACTTTCTCTTCAGTTCAACTTATAGTAAAAATGGGAAACGTCCTCTTCCTCAGAAGGATCTGTTTTCCGATAAAATTCAATGGCATAGTCATCCACTTTGTCCGCCTGAACAAAGACCTCCTCAAACCCTTTGTTCTTATAGAATTTATTCGTTTCGGCAATCAGTCTTTTTCCAATGCCTTGCCTTTGAAGATTCTTATCTACAGCCAGATCAAAGATATAGGCAAGTGGTTTTTCTGAATAATATTGCTCCAACACATAGGTTGTCAGACCGCCTATGATTTTATTCTCATCACTTAAAGCAACAAAAGCGGCAAACTCATCTCGGTTAAGAAGTTGTTGAAGATGTTCAGTAGTGGGAATTGAGAAGTCCTCCATTTCAAAAACATCTTCAAATAATTTCACCAGTTCAATGAACTCCGCAATGTCTTCTTTATTCAGTCTTCTTATTGTAATCAGTATTTCTTTCTCCATATATGAAGCATAACTATGGTTAAGCTATATAAACTGTTTAACCAGCTAATTAAGAGGCAATTGAAAACCATTTTGAAATCACCTCACTGGATTGATTAGGGAAGAGCTTCGATTTTGGAACCCTTCGTTTGTTGGGTTCTGATGTTGGAGGGTAGTTGTCTTAGTCCACATTAGTTGAGAACTAGACTCATGGGAGGTTATTTACTGTTAATCCCTAAGTCTCTAACTCGGTCAGTAATTGACCTTCTTAAATTGTCGATAAACATAAATGATCTAGCTTCTTTTTTTGGCTCAAATATGTATCTAAAATCAACGAATAAGCTTGATATGTCATCTAAAACACTATCGAAGTCTTCCTCTATTTTCGTTCCGCTTGCTTTCTCAACCTGTTTTGCATTAGGTGATGGGTGTGTCAACATCTCGTTCTCAAAATTCGCTCTGATCCTTTTTTTTGATTCCTTAGACAATTCATCAAATATGTCCTTGATCCTATGTGTTTTTTTTATTGTCCCACTTTCAAACTGAAGTATTGATTTTAGATGAAGTTCTAGTGAAAATGCCGCTAAAACCCATGCGGGGATATAATACTTATTTGGATCAAAGCTTCCAACTTTGAAGAGAAGCCCAGCAGAGTCTTCAAACCGTGTCGCTTGTAACGATATTGTGTAACTAAGTTCTTTGTTGTTCATGGTCATTTCTCAGTAATCAGTTAAACGCGAAAATCATGAAGGATTGTTAAGAATTGTCCTTTAACTTCTTCAGTACTTATTCTATCAACACAAAGAGGAGTCAGCCAAACAAATCAGAACTTAAATACCGATAATCCCCACCTGATTGATATCAGTGATTTGTCTGGATCTTCAAGAATAACGATTGATTTAAAGACTTAACATTTGGTTAAGAAAATCGCCTTTTGCCGGCCATAAATTTCCGCCTTTCTCTGCGCTGACCGGTGTTCATTTTGAAGAACAATAACGGTCCAATCAGGAAGGCTGTAAAGAATGGGATCTCCTGCTTTCGTTCAAGGCCACGCCTCGACTTTTGATAATCAATAAAGCTGATAGTATAGGTGACAAGGAGAAGGGAGCCGATAATAATCCAAACCGTGGTGTTCATACTAATTTAATAACGCAGGACTAAGGGGTTAGTTGTTCATTGGGTTAACCTTTCGACAGAAATACGATAAGCGACTTTGGAATAATGTTTTATCTTGATCCTCAGGACCATTGACCCATGATGAAGAGAATGTTTACTGCCACCTTATTTGTGGCCATTTCGGTGAATTACCTGGTTGCCCAACATGACCCGGAAATTCAAAAATCCTATACCAAAGAGATCAATAAACTTGCCAAAGAGAAGTCTGTTGAGAGGGCTTTCGCCATTATTGATGAGTTGGAACCTCAGTCGCAGAGTGACTTGATTCTGCTTACAGAAATTGAGGCACCACCCTTTAAGGAAACAAAGAGAGCCTTAAAGTATAAGGAAATGTTGCTCGAAGCCGGAGCCGATAGGGCATGGATCGATGAGGTAGGCAATGTGATTGCATTGAAGGAAGGGACGAAAGGGGATAGGACTGTAGCCTTGGACGGGCATCTGGACACGGTGTTTCCCGAAGGAACAGATGTGAAGGTAAGGTTTAAGGGAGACACCATGTTAGCTCCCGGTATTGGTGATGATACGAGAGGCTTGATTGTGGTTTTGACTGCACTGAGGGCCTTGGAACAAGCCCAAATTGAATTGGAAGCCGATGTACTTTTTATTGGGACGGTGGGTGAAGAAGGTCTTGGTGATTTGAGAGGGGTGAGGCACTTGTTTGAAGAAGGCGATTTAGGCATTGACTCTTGGATATCCATAGATGGAGGTGCGATTGGTCGAGTAAACAACAAAGGGCTGGGTTCCAAGAGATATAAGGCAATCTTCAAAGGACAAGGTGGGCACTCCTGGGGTGCTTTTGGTGTGGCCAATCCGCATCATGCGCTGGGGAAGGCCATTGATTATTTCACCAAGGATGCTACCGTGTTTACATCTCATGGGCTTCGTACCAGTTTTAACATAGGAAGGATTGGGGGAGGTACGTCCGTGAATTCCATTCCCTTTGAATCCTGGATGGAAGTGGATATGAGGTCCGCGAGCCCAGAGCGACTGAATGACATTGATCGAATATTCAAGGAGGCAATGAATAAAGCAGTCGAAGACTACAATGCCAGTGGGGTAAAGGGAAAACCAATTGAACTTATACTCGAACAAATCGGAGATCGTCCGAGTGGTGAATTATCAACAGATCTGCCCTTAATTCAACGTGCCATGGCGGGAACAAAATTCTTTGATGTTGAGCCAAGCCTTACAAGAGGATCGACAAATTCGAATATTCCCATCTCATTAGGTATCCCTGCAGTAACACTCGGCAGAGGAGGAGATGGAGGAGGAGCACACTCTCTCCATGAGTGGTGGATCAATAAGGATGGAGCAGATGCGATCAAGTTGGCCATGCTTGTCACAATTGCGGAAGCGGGTCTGGATAAGAACAAATCAATCACCAGGCGATAGGCTAATCGCGGATTCCGCGCTTAAACACAAGGTAAGAGAGCCCAATATTTATCTCATTGTAGTGATCAAAATGTCTTGTGCCGAATGTCAGTTCAATCGGAGCAACGAAGAACCGTGTAAACCAATAGAATTCAATATTTCCATTCCAGGTTAAAACTTCAGCATAGGCATTCCAGTTGGGGACTATTGGTAGCGTTAAGCCTAGTTTGGTAATAAAATACTCAGGAATACCAGTTTTATTTCTGTCGCTGATCACCCCAACTCCGGGGAAAAATGTGAGTCCGAACAAACTTTCATTCTGGCTGAAAATCCAGGATTCAAGATTTTGATCAAATCGATCTGTAGCAATCGATCGATGACGTCTTTCGATTTTGAAATCCCACCTGCGATTAAATAAACGAATAAGTCGGTTAATGCCGATTGAGGCTTGACTCATGGAATTTCCGTCAAAATTGCTACGAAAATCTACTCCCAGGTTCAGAAGTGGAGACTCAAAAAAAGGGTTGATAAACGAACCTTCCAGGTTTAGTCCGTAAGGTGTGTGATTTACCCCACTTGCCAACCCATAGGAAATATACGGATCAGGCCGAATCCAATAAAAAGACTCGTTCGGTTTCGGTTCAAGCGCTATTCTCAGTGTTGTATCTGAGTATACGTAAATAGTTTTTTTGACGTATCCCAGCCATTGAAAGGAAACAGAATCGGGTTGCACAATTTCAAGTTCAAATTCACCAGCCGTATTGGAATAAGTATTTGATGATTGATCAAGAGCACTGATGACAACATAGGGCAAGGGCTGGTCGGTCTCGTCAACCACAACGCCTTCAATCTTGATTTGACCGAAAAGGGCATTTGCAAATCCGAAAGCCAACAGGCTTACTAGACCTAATTTTCTTATCGGAACCGATGAATTCATCAGCTGCCTTGTTCTGAAAGCTCTAACCAACGCATTTCTTTTTCATCCAATTCCTCGCTGATTTGTTCGATCTCCAATGACCATTCTGAGAGCTCAACATGATTGTCAGATCCACCGTTTAATTTTTCAATCAATTCAGCCTTACGCTTTTCTAATTCAGGAATATCCTTTTCCAGCTGCTCAAATTCTCTTTTTTCATTGTAAGAGAGCTTGCTTTTTCTGTTGGTTTCCTTGTTCGTTTCTCTTTGAGGTTTTTCTGTGGTAGGAATGTCAGGCTTTGAGGACAGGCCTTGCCGATAGTCGGTATAGTTGCCTGGGAAATCGCTAATCTCTCCATTTCCTTCGAAAATGAAAAGATGATCCACCAGCTTGTCCATAAAATATCTATCGTGCGAAACCAGGATCAAACAACCATCAAACTCTTCCAGGTATTGCTCTAACGTGTTCAGAGTGATGAGGTCCAAGTCGTTTGTCGGCTCATCCAGGATAAGGAAGTTGGGATTGCGAATCAACACTTCCAGCATTTGAAGTCTTCTTTTTTCCCCTCCGCTTAATTTCCCGATAAGCTTGTATTGAACTTTGGGTGGAAATAAAAACCTGGTTAAGAATTGGGATATCGTAATTGTCTTCCCTTTACCTACCTCAACCACCTCCGCAATATCCTTGGCAAATTCGAGAACAGTCTGTTCTTCATTGAAACCAAATTCTTGTTGACGATAATAGCCAAACTGGGTCGTTTGCCCTTTTGAGATTTCCCCGGAGTTTGGGCTTAATTCTTCGGTGATGAGTTTTAAAAAAGTCGTTTTACCGGAACCATTGGCACCCACAATGCCGATTCGATCTCTTCTCTTAAAAACATAATTGAAATCCTTGATGAGTTGAACTCCGTCAAAACCATGGGAAAGCCCTTCAATTTCTAGTACTTTTTTGCCCTGTCGCGTTGCTTTGGATCGTAGTTCCAGTTCTTTTTCATGAGTTCCACTAAATGCTTTCTTTTTGGTGTCCTGGAAACTATCGACACGATACTTGGCTTTTGTTCCTCTGGCCTTGGGCATTCTTCTTATCCATTCGAGCTCTTTTCTGTACAGGTTTTTAGCTTTGGCGACTTCACTGGCCTCATTGGCAATGCGTTCCCCTTTCTTTTCCAGAAAGTAACCGTAATCACCCTTGTAATGATGTAACTGTCCATTGTCAAGCTCAATGATCTCATCCGTTACTTTTTCAAGGAAATAGCGGTCATGGGTAACGAGAATCAGGGACATACTTTGTTGTGAGAGGTAGTTTTCGAGCCACTCGATGGTGTCGATATCAAGGTGATTGGTTGGCTCGTCAAGGATTAGAAGGTCAGGCTTTTGAATTAAAGTCTGGGCAAGCGATACCCTTTTTTGCTGTCCTCCGGATAGCTCATTTGCGGGTTTTTCAAAGTCATTGATTCCCAGCTTACCTAAGATTTGTTTGATTTGACTTTCGCTATCCCAGGCATTGATAGCATCCATTCGATCGATCAGTGGTTGAAGATCATTAGTGCCAGATTCACCTTGTTCGATTTGAGCCAGGAGTCTTTGATACTTCCTGATCAGAGTTAGTGCCTCATCATCAGTATCGAAGATTACATCAAGTATGGATTGACCATCCTCGAATTTTGGATTTTGAGATAGTGTGCGAATGACAATGTCATTTCTGAATATGACATCCCCGGAATCGGGTGACTCTGCACCAGAAATGATTTTAAGTAAGGTCGATTTTCCTGAACCATTGACTCCTACTAAAGCCACCTTTTGACCCTGAGAAAGGCCAAAAGTGATATCGTCCAGAATAGCACGATCGCCAAAGGTCTTGGAAACTGACTCAAGAGAAAGAAGATTCATTGTAACGCTTAAAAGAAAGCGAAGTTAAAACTTTTTAAGAGGTCAGTTCATCCTAAAAGGGAAGTATAATTTATACAGACAAAATTGCCTCTAACTCATTATGTCAACAACTAAGGGACTATTTAAACTTGGACTAATAATTTCCATGCTGTTGCACGGAACATCCCCTGAAATTATTACCAGGCACGACAAGTCCGATAAGGATTTTCAGGACTTAGGTAAAGATTTTCAAAAGTATATGTGTCATTTAAATCTCCCGGATTGTGAAGGCACCATGATTGAAGACAAATGGGCGATATCGGCAGCTCATTGTTCTATCGAGATTCAGAACAAACTAAAAGCTGGAGAAACACATCAGGTTATTGTCAATGGAGAGAAGATTGAAGTAGACGAAGTAATTATTCATAAAAAGTGGAAGCGTGACGAAGCATTTGACTTAGCATTGATTCATCTCAAGAATGCTCCCAAATACGGAACAAAAGTTGAGCTGTTTCGGGAGAAAAATGAACTTGGGAAGATTGTCTACGTCATTGGTAGAGGCGATAAAGGAAATGGTCAGGTTGGCATCGATGGGAATGACGGGAAGTTGCGAGGAGCGACAAATCGTGTAGAAGAGGCTACAGACTATTGGTTAAAGTGGGTGTTTGACGATCCAGATGGTCAAAGTAAGAACCTCACGGATTATGAAGGCATCAGTGGTCCCGGAGATAGCGGTGGACCTGCATTTATAAAAGAAGGGGATCAGGTATATGTTGCTGGTATTAGTTCCGGACAAAGTACTAAAGGTTCGGGTGGGGTGGAAGGAAAGTATGGAGTGAAGGAATACTACGTAAGAATTTCGCAATATATTGATTGGATTGAAGGGGAAATTTGTAAAAGTGATAAAAAGAGAAAATAGTAAACAAACCCTATTCGTTTAGGGTGTAATGATCTGAAAAGTAGATCGTTTTGATTATGAAAAGACATGTGTTGTTGGGTCGTGCGTTTTATGTTAACAAATCATAAAAATCTTGAAAATGTCTTGTAAAGAAGGAATAGAAAACTAACTTTATAGTTACTCAAACGCTCAAAAAACAACAACACCATGAAAAAACGAACCGTGATGGTCATCGCAGGCGTATTCGTTGCGCTGATCCTTTTCTTCATCACCAAGGTCAACAAAGGTTCATCAGAATCCAGAGAAGTTTATACTCAAGTTCAACGGGGACAATTCCGTTCTGAGGTCACTGCTTCGGGTGAGCTTTTTGCCAAAAACTCAGTAAAAATCAAAGGTCCTGATGGCATGCGTCAAGCCAATATTTGGGAAACCAGTATTAGCCATATCATTGATGAGGGTACTATTGTGCAACCCGGTGATTATGTAGCTCGCCTGGATCAATCGGAACTGGGTCAAAAAATTCAGCAAGAAAGGAATGATTTGACGGTAAGTACGGCTGAATTCACACAAGCCAAACTCGACACAGCCATGGAGTTGAGAAAGGCACGGGATGAAATGGACAATATCAAGTACGAGATCCAAAAGCAGGAACTCGTATTGGATAACAGTCAGTTCGAACCACCTGCTGTAGTCAAAGAAAAGAAGATGGAGGTTGATCGCTCAAAGAAGAAACTGATTCGAGCAGAAGAAAACTACGAGCTTCAGGTTCAAAAGGCGGCTGCGAAAATGAAGGCGGCTGAGGCAAAGATGAACGAGGACAAGACAAAACTTGATTTCCTTACCGATCTGGCAGGTAGGTTCACAATTACAGCCGAGGAATCGGGCATGTTAATCTATAAAAGAGACTGGAGAGGAAATAAAATCGCCCAGGGAGGTCGCGTATCGTCATGGGATCCAGTAGTGGCAACGTTACCGGATTTGACCAAAATGGTATCAAAAACCTACATCAACGAGGTGGATATCAATACGGTAAAAAAAGGACAGCCAGTTGAGATTGGTTTAGATGCCTTCCCGGATAAACATCTGACTGGAACAGTACTTGAAGTAGCCAATATGGGTCAACAACGTCCAAATTCTGATTCCAAGGTATTTGAGATCTCTGTAGAAATCCACGAATCCGATACTACGCTGCGTCCAGGTATGACAACAAGCAATAGAATTGTGGCTGATGTGCTTGAAGATGTGCTGTTCGTACCGGTAGAAGCCATACACAGCCAGGGCGACTCTATCACTTATGTTATTGTAAAGGACGGGCTGAATTCCATCAAGCAAGAGGTTCAACTTGGTATGTCCAATTCTGATGAGGTGATCATCCTGGCCGGTATTGAAGAAGGCAAAAGTGTGTATCTCTCGGATCCGGATGGGCTTGACAATAAGCCTGTCAAAAGACTCGATCCCAATGAGGCAGTCGCTAAAAACGACTAGTCATGATTCGCAGAATAGTTTCGAATTTTGCGATTGCCAGTGAAGCGGTTTTCGCAAACAAGATTCGGTCTTTACTGACCGGTCTGGGAATCATTTTTGGTGTTGCAGCAGTAATTGCAATGCTAGCCATAGGGTCGGGAGCTCAAGAAGAGATCCTGGAGCAAATCAAACTTGTTGGGGTCAATAACATTGTAATTAAGCCAATAATTGAGCAGAGTGAGGGAGAGGTGGCAGAAGAAGAAGGTGTGGTTGGGTCCAAACAAAAGAAAAACCTATCTCTTGGATTAAATTTTCTGGATGTAGAAAGTATCCAGCGAATCGTTCCGGGGATAGATATGATAAGTCCCGAGATTCTGCTTGACACTGAAGTTTCACGAGATGGTTTTAGAAGGACATCAAAACTGGTGGGAGTCAACAATGAATACTTTGAGATCTCCGGTTTTGAGTTGGATGAAGGGACCTTTTTCAATCCGGAAGAGATAGAAAAAGGGAAACCGGTTTGTGTGATAGGTAAATCAATCAAGGCTAAATTCTTCAGCCGCGAAGAACCTATTGGTAAATACATAAAGGTAGGAAAGCACTGGCTCAAAGTGGTTGGTGTGCTTGAAGAGCGATTGATCTCCGAAAAGAGCATCTCCAATCTTGGTATCCGTGATTATAATATGGATATCTATACTCCATTAAGCACCGCTCTGATCCGTTACGAGAACAGACTCATGGTTACCAATGCATTGATCCAGGAAGCCCGTAGAAATCGCAATGAGGATAAATCCGGAATCAATTACCATCAACTTGACAGGTTGGTAATAAAAGTCTCAGAGACCGAGCAAATGAGTGCCATTGCACAGGTAGTTTCGAAAATCTTAAAGAGAAAGCATAGCCAGGTGGTGGATTATGAAATCACAATACCTGAATTGCTTTTAAAACAGCAGCAGCGTACTAAAAACATCTTCAATTTTGTGTTGGGAGGCATAGCAGGAATCTCTTTGTTGGTAGGAGGTATTGGAATCATGAATATCATGTTGGCCTCTGTTCTGGAAAGGATCAAGGAAATAGGCCTCAGACTATCACTTGGTGCCACCAAATTGGACATCATCTATCAATTCTTGATCGAAGCAGTAATGATTAGCTTTTCCGGAGGTGCGGTTGGTGTGATTTTCGGGCTTACCTCGGCCTACGCTATTGCCGAGTTAGCCGATATCCCGACTATTGTCAATATCGGGTCGATTGTGCTTTCCTTTGGTGTTGCCGTGACTGTAGGTATTATTTTTGGCATTGCTCCAGCACGCAGAGCGGCCCAATTGGACCCGATAGAATCACTTCGGTATGAGTAAATGAGATCTTTTCCTGGCACTTCTTCCATATTCAATTAATTGAGATTTGAATTAGTGCACTGACATTCTGGGGCCAATTTTGGTTTGCTCCTAACATCCTTATTTCGTCTTGCGACTCGATATGTGCAGAGTATGATTGGAGAAAGTATGCACTGTATTTTCACCAATCGGATTGTACTCCCGAGGAATTTTGCATCCATAATTTTGTATATTAAATAATTGAAAATGCTGTATGAATCCTTTTTTGAGGAGCTTATCATAGTTTTATTGACTTAATCTTATTGATTAAAACAGAAGCAAAGAAATGAAGAGAGTTTCGATAATACTGGTTGTCTTTGTGGGTTTTTTGATGAACCAAGAATGTTATGGGCAAGAGAAATTATTAAAGGAAGACTTTACTTCCTTTATTTCTTACAAATGGAAGATACTGAAAGCTGAATTGAACGATAAGGAAATTCCCGCCTCGATATTTGGGGATTTTTCTATGACTTACAATAGCGATGGAACCTATTCTTTTGTTCGGCAGGGAAAAACCATAGAGGGAAAGTGGGAATTTTTACAAGAGTCGCAGATTCTAATTACTTCTGATATAGATGGAGTCGAGAGACACAAAGTGCTGTTGGCCAAAGATCAAAAAATGGTAATGGAATCAGTGGTTCCTGAAGGGACTTTGAAAATCGAGTATTTCCGAGATATGTAGTGTTTTCTGACCCTGGATTGATTTCACAAAAGTGTATGGAAACTTACTGGAAGAATTTCAAAGTAAGAAGTCGACTTAAACTCTTAAATGTCCGATTTCTTTTATCCTGCATCATATGTCTATCGTTGAGTGAAAACCCGGTTGAAGCTCAAAAGTCAATCGAAGAGGAACTGGATAGTTTGGTTGAAGTGGCGAAGACCCTTGATGATGCGGAGGAAGTAAAGATGTATTTGAAGATAAGCCGAATCTATCTTGACGAACTTGGCAATGAAATTGAAGCACTTCTTTACGCCAGAAAAGCGCATTTCATGGCGCGTGGGTGGCGGGCACTGGATCTTGAAGCCAAAGCGAATATACGGTTGGCATTTGCCTTTGGTCGAACAGCCGACTACGATAGTGCGCTCTACTATGGAACTCAAGGATTGGCTTTTTTTGAACAGCGACTTGAAGAACCTGGAACAATGGGGTCAACGGAAAGGCAGGATTTCCAGAAGGAAATGCTGGACGCTTTTTTGGCAACGGCCGTGGCTTATCAGTTGATGAATGATTATCCTTCTGCAATCAGTAATTATGAAAAGGCGATTGACAAGGTTCAGGAGATGGATGAAGCCTCTTTGTCAGTACGTGCGATTTCTTCCAGGTATGCATTGATCTGTTACAACAAAGCTAATCTCTTCTTCAATGCCGGAGAATTTCCAAAAGCAATTCATTCGTTGCAAGAAGCGATTGACATTGATAAAAAGAATGAGCCAGCAAGTATAAAAATTCCTTCCAACATACTCATGGCCGCAGTATATCGAGAACTGGGGCAGCTAGATAAATCCATTGCCTTAAGTCAGGATTTGTTAGAGAGCCACGGTGATTCTATGGATAAGGCAAGACAAATTGCCATTTATACAGGGATGGCTAAAACTTATGCTAAAGGACAGCAATTAGAAGCGGCTATACAAAATGCCGAAAAAGCTTTGTGGATTGCTTTGTCAACTGACTTCACACATCATATCGCCCAAAGTTTTCGAGTGCTATCAACACTCCATGAAGAGAAAGGTGATTTCAAGCAGGCACTGCAGAACTTCCGGAGTTATATGAGCTATAGGGTGGCAGAGTTGAACAAATTTGACGAGCGTGAAGTGGGTAGAATTGAAGCTCAATATGAGGCAAAAGCCACTTTATTGGAGGACAGGTTGAAATATGAAAGCGAGATTGAACGACAAAGAAGTCGGAATTTAATTATCTCAATAGGTGTGATAGTATTGCTCGTGTTGTTAGCTGTGGTAATTTGGAACCTGCATTTACTAAAGAAGTCAAGGAGATTAAAGGAAGTTGAAAATCAAAAGTTACTGGCCGAACAAGAGCTAAAATCGAGTCAGATGAAATTGCTTGAACAGCAGGTGGAGAAAGAAAAAGAAATTGACCAACTCAAGAAAGAAAAGCTAAATAATTTGTTGGATTATAAAAGAAGGCAGCTAACATCAAGTACAATCTCGAAAGAAAATCTTAACAATCAATTGCGGAAGGTACGTGAAAAACTAATTGAAATAAGAAATTCTCCACTTGAAGGTGACTTGGAAAGACAAATTGCTGATCTAATCAAGTTGATAAAGCCATCATTGAATAGCAATCAGGACTGGAAGCTATTCCAGACCCATTTTGAAAGTGTTCATCCAAGATTTTTTTCAGAGTTGAGAGATAGGGGTTCACACTTGACGGAAAATGAACTTAAGCACTGCGCATATGTACAGCTACAGCTTACTAACAAGGAGGTGGCTAACATGCACGGCATTAGTCCAGGAAGCGTTAAAATGGCCAGGAACCGCATTAAAAAGAAACTGAACCTCATGGCAGAAGAGTCCTTGTCCAAATTCCTTTCTTCTATGACCTCCAATCCAATTACGGTCTAAATTTGCTCTGACCAAGTACCCCTGTACCAAGCGCTCAACTTTGATAGCAAGGTAAAATCAGGACAAAGCGCCTTGGTGAATTCGATTTAGTGATGTTGATCACAGTTCCACAATTGCATCTACCTTCCGGTTACATGTAACCCATTTGTTAGCACCCTGTTACCTCTTTGTAACCCACTCTTTTTAGGCATCAGACGCACCCGAATCTAGTTTTGAATCAAGCACAAAATGGCCTTAGAGCTGTTTATAACGACCTAAACCGTGCTGATCACTAGATATGGAACGAAATCAAAATTATCATGCAAGAGGAAATCTTGAACTTAATCGTCTGCACAATTGTAACCCCCGCGAGTCGAATTTTTTTGATGACTTACGGTTTGGTAAGGCTTCTTTGAGAAGCACCTTCTTTAGTATTCTATTAATATCGCTCATTTCTTTTTCTGGTTTTGGACAAAGTCCTGGTGGTGTGTCTTCCGGCTTACAGCTTTGGTTAAAAGCGAATGCAGGAGGTGGCAGTAACTCTTGGTCTGACCAAGCCGGGGGCAACGATTTTAATACAAAAGTGGGCTCTGGTAATATAACTCTGGAGCAAACAGATCAGCTGAATTTTAATGATGTAATGCGATTTCCCGGCAATGCTGCGTTACGTCCCAGTGCCGGTGTTACTGGTTTCCCGACCGGCTCTGCTTCCCGCTTGATTTTTTCTGTTATTCGAAATGCAGCAACTGCTTCAGAAGAATTCATCTTTCAGTATGGACAAACAGGGGGAAACTGGGCTGCCTACGGACAATTCATTACGAGTGGAAACTACGGAGTGGACTATGGGACCAGCCTCAACCCGAACCACTTTCTGACTTCCATTTCGGCCTCGGACGATCCGGCCGTTTTCATGTCCCATTTTTCAGGTTCGCAAGAACAGGTAAGAATCAATCAGGGAACTGCACAGACTTTGAGTTTTTCTTTTCTGGCAAATAATGTTGCATTTCCAACTGTGGGTGCTAGCGCTGGAACGATCGCTCAAAGTCACTTCAACGGAGATATTGCTGAAGTAATACTCTACTCCGGAAATCCGAGTAGCGCAGAACAACAGAGAATTGCATCATATCTGGCCTTGAAATATGGAATCACACTTGATGCAGGAAATACCGACTACCTGGCTTCAAATGGAACCAGCAAGATGTGGGATAGTAGTAAAACGGGTGTTGGTGCTGCATTTAAGAATGATGTTGCCGGCATAGGCAAAGATGATGGTTCTGCACTGACTCAGCTGAAATCTACCTCTCAAAACTCAGATGCAATGCTAACGATAGAAGCCAGTTCCGGTTCGGTGAGTAATCTGGAATTTCTGAGTTGGGCCAATGACGGAGGTGTGGTGACAGAAACCAGTTGTAGCGGTTGCGGTGGAATTACCAAGACTATTGGCCGAAGATGGTTAATACAGGATATTGGAGACCTTGGAAGCCTTACGGTATCGTTTGATGTCTCTGGTTCCGGGCTCTCCTCAAAAGGACTGTCTGACTTCAAATTGGTAATAGACGATGACAACGATCTTACAGATGGCGAACTGACCACAATTTCAGCGGCCTCATTTAACAATGATATTGTAGTGTTCACAGGAGTAAGTCTGGATGATGGTGACTATCTGGCTCTTTCTACAGAAAGCCCTAAACTGAAGTTCACCGTTCAACCGTCAAATACTACGAGTGTTGATGATATCAGCCCCGGAGTTAGAGTAAGTATAGTCAATGGATCCAATACTGTTTTGACCGATGTCAATGCAACGATCAATCTGTTTATCGAAAACAATGTAGGGTCAGGAACACTGGATGGGACTATCTCTAAACCAACGACATCGGGTGAAGCCACTTTTTCGGATTTGAGTATTGATGAACTAGGAACAGGCTATACACTCAGGGCAGAAGCAAGCGGTTTTGATAATACTACCTCAAGTACGTTCAATATTACCGTAGGTCCCCCGGCTCAATTTATAATTCAGCAAGAACCGTCCAATAGAGCCGTGGGGCAGGTAATTTTTCCTGCTGTTACTGTGGCCTTGGCCGATGCTAATGGTAATATCAGAACGGCACATACTGGTTTTGATATAGATGTCGACTTTTTTGTAAACCCCGGTGGCGCCACGTTAGGAGGGACGTTGACCCAAGAAACAGAAAATGGGATTGCTACTTTTGACGATTTAGAAATTGATAAGATTGGCACTAATTACCAACTCGAATTTACGGCTCTTGGAGTGACTGCTGAACAAAGTACTCCTTTCAATATTACTCAGGTTCCCGGAGGAGTTGGGGCAGACCTCCAGCTTTGGTTGAAGGCAGATTCGGGGGTGAGTGGAGCCGTTCCCATCACAAATTGGGCGGATCAAAGTGGGAGTGGAATTACCTCAACGATTTCTGGCAATCCATCATTGGAGACTGAATCAATGAACTTTAATCCTTCCGTGAAGTTTGATCCGGCAGGAACATCACCTAATGAAGATTGGATAGAAACCAGTTTATCGATTAATGCGGATGTATATCCCGAACTTACAGTCTATGCTGTCTACAAACCAGCTACTGACAATTCAGGAGGTGTATGGGGAGAAGATGATGGGGGATGGGATAGGTTTTTGGTTGACAATGCTGCAAGGGCATCTTCACTAGATCAGGCAGTTTCTAATGGTAGTGGTACCGCGAGTAACATTGCTTCAATCTTTCCAATTGAGAAGCCTGTGATTACCACAGTAGTTTTCGATGAAGATCAGGCCAATGGCTCGTTTGTTTACGCCAATTTCCAGGAAGTAAGAAACTTTACCTCTAATCATGGCTCAGAGACTTCAGGCAATCTCTTTTTAGGTACCATCGGGATCGATAATCCATCATTGGATGACTTTAATGGTGATATATCGGAGATAATAGTGTTTAGTGCTATACCCACGATTCAGGAGCGCCAGCAAATCGAAAGCTATCTGGCGATCAAGTACGGAGTAACTCTGGATCAAACTATTCCCACCGACTATTTGGCAAGCAATGGAATTGCGGTTTGGGATGCTTCCGCAAATGTTGGCTATGTGACCGATATAGCAGGTATCGGAGAAGATCCCATTTCAGGTCTTTCTCAAAATAAGTCCAAAAGTCAGAATGATGGCGTGATACTTACAATTGAACATGCCGGTGGCACCATTACCGATGATCATTTTATGATATGGGGCAATAATGGACAGAGTACCACTTCCACCACCAACCTTACTATAAATGGCGTGAACCATGATCGTATTGAACGAGTCTGGAGAGTGCAAGAAAAGAACAACACAGAGATAGGTAGCACTGGGGTTGGAACTGTGGCTGACCTCGGTGCGGTGAATCTTAGTTTCGATATGACGGGTATTACCTACACTTCAGATCGTGTGAGATTATTGATTGACGATGATGGTACCTTCGGAGCCGGTACGGTCATATCTACGGTTGTTGGAGCATTTAATGGTGATGTGGTGACCTTCTCGAACGTCAATATTGCCGATGGGGATCATATAACAATAACCACTGATTTTGCTCCCAAACTCTTCTTTTCAGTAGAACCAGTCAGCACCTTGATCAATGCGGATATCAATGATGGCACTGGAATCAAAGTCCGGTTGTTGGATGCCAACGATAATGTACTGAGCAATTCTACGGCTACCGTAATTCTGGAGATTGAAACAGATCCTACAGGGTCAGCCAATTTAAACGGAACCAACTCTGTTGCAGCAGTTGCTGGGGAGGCTACATTTACCGGATTACAAATTGACGCTTCAGGTACAGGATATGTTTTGAGAGCAACGTCACCCGTATCAGGCGCTCTGCAACAATCTTCAGCAGCCTTTAATATCAATGCGGCACCTGCGGGTATTGGGACCAGTCTAAGGTATTGGTTGGATGCTAATGATTTGGATGGTGATGGAATTGCCGAAGGCGTGGCTACAGAGTCAGGACTTACGAGCGGAGAGATCAATACATGGGTTAATAAAGGCGGTGATGTGGATTTTACGGATAATGCTATTGTTGTAGCTGATGTACCTGTGACGACTTCCCCAGACCTGCTCGAGAATGAATTCAATTTTAATCCGGGAGTCCAGTTCAATCCAAATTCAATAAAAACGGACTATTTGGGTGCTAATGTCACCGACTTTCCCACGTCTGATATCACCCAGTTTTTAGTGCTAAAGTCATCAGGTACAGGGGATGGAATCTTGTCTTATTATGCTACTTCAGGTTCCAATAACGAGTTTTTAGTCTTTGCCCAACAGAATATTACAGTCTATGGTGCCGGATCAAATTCCGGATCCACAGGAGTGAATGCGGCTGGAGGTAGACCAAACCTTCTCACCATAGATCGAACGGCTATTGGAACCAACAACACCAATATTTATTTGAATGGACAGGCCAGTTCGACCAAAACTACCGCTAGTGGACATAGCAACGAATCTGAGGGAACCCTCATCTTAGGACAAGAACAGGATCCCGGTATCGATTTTTCGTTGGGGCAGGATCAATTTTACCAAGGTATGATGGCGGAGATGATAACCTATGCCAGCATACTCTCCGTTGAAGATCGCCAAAAAGTAGAAAGTTACCTCTCTTTAAAGTACGGTATTACATTAAGTAATGATGGTGATGGCGATTCGATCCCGGGAGAATCGAATGGTGATTTTTCGGAAGGCGATTATTTAGCATCAAATGGCGTGGTCGTGTGGGACTACTCTGAATTTCCAAGCCATGTCGATGATGTGGCTGGGATCGGGAGAGACGATGATTCTGGCCTTGATCAAGTCAAATCAAAAAGCGAGAACACTGGTAGCATAGTCACAGTTGCAAGTAACTCAGGGACAATAGTTAATGGGAATTTCCTGATTTGGGGACATAATGGAGCTACTACCACTAATTCGATTACCGCTACAATCAATGGTGTGAGTCATTCGATAATGGAACGTATCTGGAGGGTTCAGGAAAAAAACTTTACGAATTCAGGAAATAATATAGGAACCGATTCTGATATCGGGGCAGTTGATGTCAGCTTTGACCTAACCGGAATTACCTATACCGCTGAAAAGGTACGATTGATTGTACTTGATGGGGAAGGTGTTGCCAGTGTTTCGAGCGTGGGAGGTTCTTTCAACGGAGATGTAGTCACCTTCACCGGAGTTACGGACTTGGAGGACGGTGGATTCTTTAGCGTGTCAGTTGATTTTACTCCAAAACTGGTTTTTACGCTTGAACCAAATAACACCCCACGCTCGACACGAATAAATGCTCTTGACGGTATTCAAGTAAGTGTAGTCGATGGAGCCGATCAGGTTCTTACTTCCTCATCAATCACTGTCGATCTGACTTTTGAGAATGATGCCAGCGGAGGTTCAGCAACGCTTTCGGGAACCTTAAGCCAGATGGCGCTAAGTGGGGTGGTTACTTTCCAGGGAGTCTCAATAGATATAATTGGGCAAGCTTATACATTAGAAGCAACCTCATTGGGTAATGCCAGTTCAGCGGTTTCAGCTGCTTTTAACATCTTGGGTGCTCCGGGTGGGATAGGCTCGGATTTACGCTATTGGTTGGATGGTGCAGATCTCGATGCTGATGGCCTAGTTGAAGGAGGTTCGGAAGATGGATTACTGAGCGGAGAAGTGCAGGTCTGGGCGAACAAGACGGGTAGCAATAATCTTGTCAGAGCGACATCCGCCAATTTCACACCCACCGCTCCTGATTTTTTGAGTTCTTCTTTGAATTTTAATCCAAGTGTTCAGTTCAACCCTGATGCACTGACCGATGACCTTTTGGGAGCTTCCATCGAAGATTTTCCCACCGATCAGATTACCCAATTTGTGATATTGCAGCACAGTTCCAGTGGAGCAAAAACTCCGATTTCTTATGGAGTAGTAGGTTCGACCAACGAGTTCACATTTTTTACGGCAGGCGATCGTTTTGAGCTTTATCATAATGGTAGTGAATTGGAAGAGGCCAATTTTGTTCTGCCATCGGATGAGGTAAAACTAGTTGCGACTCATCTTGATGCCGGTTCAGATCTTAGAATTTTTGAAAACGGAAAGCCGGGAGTAGACAATATGATTACCCCGACTGCACTAACCGGGACTGGAACAATCTGGTTAGGCCAGGATCAGGATACAAGCATACCAGGAAGTAGGGGAAGCAATAATGGCAATGCGTTTAAGGGACAAATTGGGGAGATTGTTACTTATGCCAGAAAACTATCTGGGGCAGAACACTCCAAAGTACAGAGCTACCTGGCACTCAAATATGGTATTACTTTAGATCAAAGTACGGCAACAAACTATGAAAGCTCGGATGGTACCATAATTTGGGATGCTACTCAAAAAAGTATCTATTCCAATGATATTGCGGGTATTGGTCGGGATGATAATTCCGGGTTAAATCAAAAACAATCTCAAACCACTCGCTCGACAGGGGTCGTGACTATTGGGTTAGGAGATGGGATGGGGGTCTTACCCGGATCCAATGCCGAGAATTCTAACAGCTTTGCTGTTGATAATTCCTACTTAATCTGGGGAAATGATAATGCCGTTCTAGATGCTCCCAAGGATGAACCGGCTTACACGCAAATTCCAATAGAATTAGGTGTTAACAGTAGATTAAACAGACAATGGAGAGTTCAGGAAACGGGGACCATTGGCGCTGTGAACATTGAATTTGACCTGAGTAGCTTACCAGGCTTAAGCGGTGTTGGAACCAATAATGAGTCGGATTTGGTCTTGTTGGTTTCCAACGAACCTGACTTTACCTCCGCAACCGCCACGGTAGCAACAGTCGGATTGTCTTTTGAAACACCAGGCGATGGCAAGGCTAGCTTTCGATTTGACTTTACGGATGGAGACTATTTTACCTTGGGCTCATCTGAATTAGGCGCTCTACCAATTAAGCTTATATCTTTTGCCAGTGAGTCCAAGCCTGATCATGTTCTGTTGAAATGGGAGACCTCTTGGGAAGAGAATAATGCCTTTTTCCGTATTGAAAGATCGTTGTCTGATCTGAATTTTGAGTCAATTGGATTTGTCAGTGGTAACGGTACCCATGATGGGTTTATCAAATATTCCTTTAAGGACTTGAAACCGCATCAAGGCGTCAATTACTATCGCTTGGTGGACATCGATATCAATGGCAACGAGAGTTTTTCTAAAGTTATTCGTGAAAATTTTGATTGGGAGAATCAGACCGATTTGGATCTTTTAGTCTACCCCAATCCTGTGGATTCCGGAGAGGAAGTTCAAATCCAATTCGACTTTGATCAAATCAATGAAGAGGCGGTTTTCCATCTTTTCGATACTGAGGGAAAACTTCTGAACTCAGAGCACTTGGAGAAATCCACTTCCTCAGGACCTCTAATTGTTTCAACTCAAGGATTGAGTTCCGGTATTTATGTGCTTCGCTTTACCACTTCAAAAGGGAGATCGGAATATCAAAAACTCATTGTCAAAGAACGCCCCTAATCATGAGTGTTATGAAAGCGAAACAAAGAAACATGGTTTATGAGGCATCATTCGATGGCGACATCCTTAGGTATAAATCGAGACAACCAGTGAGCATAATATTAAAACTCTTCGGATTGAACGATAAGCTTGAAATACCCATCAATATTGTATTGAGGTATAAAATTCGACAAAGGTTTTTTGTCTTCACCATCCTAAAATTGACTATCGACAGGTACAAATTTGGTCAAACCCGGCCCAACCCGACCAGACTGTCCCCGATATTATTTATCCGGGGTAGAAAAAAAGTGATTGAACAAGTCGTGGATCGGGTAAACCAAAATATTCAGCAGGCTTCTGAAGGGAGAAGTGTTGGGTTTTTTCACATAAAGGGAGATGAGCTTAAACTGTTCTATGCCTCCCGAAACATAGATGACTCAATTCATGTGTATAGTCAAAATGAAGATGATGCATTTGATCAAACGTCTTTGTTGGATGAGAAGATCGGAAGTATCAATGGACGGTTTAAGGTAGCGGAATTGCTCAAACTCCCAAATGGAGTTAGTCCTTGATGATAACATCTCGAATAAGTCGAGGTTGAAGCGGCTATAAGATAGCTATAGGTGTTCTAATGGCCGTGTTTAGGCGAGACTACCGGTGGCAATGTCACCGGTAGTTATAAAAGCCTAATTCGAAAATTACCCCGGATAAGTTGGGGAAATAGTGATCATTTATGGATATATACCAATCCAGCCACCGAATGGTCACGTGTTTAGGTCGATCACCGGCAGTTTGCTGCCGGTGATTACTTTTTTGGACTGTCTACGAACAAAACCTTGATTTATTGTGTCCTGATTTTCAGTTGATTGGCATGTTAATTGTTCAATTGAAAGCGTTAAGAATATACTTAACTGCTTTACCAATTGTATAATTAAATAAATGAAGGTCATGAGGAAAATTGTGATGATGTTGGCGGTGGCTATACTAGCCACTACAGGACTTTCGGCTCAGGATGAGAAGATTGTTGAGAAAGTTGATAAAAAGCAACTGAGAAAGGAGAAAAAGGCAAAACGTAAGGCTGAATTTGAGTTATTCAAATCAGCAGGTTTGAATCAGATTGAAGATCGGGATTTTGTGTTGATGGCGGATCAAATAAGTGGAAGGTTAGGCAGACCAATTTTGGTAACGGACAATCTGAACTTTGTTAAGATTGATGGAGATGAGATCACTGTCCAATATGCTTTGCTCAACAGAGTAGGGTTTAACGGGCTGGGAGGAATCACCTGGAGTGGAAAGATTGAAAAGCTCGAGTCTGAGGATTTAGGGAAGGGCAAAGCAGGGAGTGTCAGAATTGACTTCACGTCAAGATATGTCCGTGGAATGGCCTCTCTCCATATTCGAATATTGGGTGACAGGGCCACGGCTCAGTTGTTGAATAATGGTCAAATAATCAACTTTGCAGGAGAATATTTATTCAACGCTGAGGCAATAGTGAATGAAGGCCGAAATATTGGTGCCTTTTAATAATAGGAGTAAATAAAAAAGGCTCTCCAATCTGGAGAGCCTTTTTTGTGTTTCAATGTTCTATTCCACCTCTGTGATGGCTTCTTCCAAATCTTCAAGAATGATCTCTTTTTCATTGTCAACTGAAACCGTTTCATTGTCTGTCGAAGAATGACCCTCTCCTAAAATCGGAGCGATCACCAATCCGACAAGACATGTCAGTTTAATCAGGATGTTCATTGAAGGACCTGAAGTATCTTTGAAAGGGTCACCAACCGTATCGCCTGTAACTGCTGCTTTATGAGCCTCTGATCCCTTGTAGGTCATTTCTCCATCTATCTCTACACCAGCTTCAAATGATTTTTTGGCGTTATCCCATGCACCACCAGCGTTGTTCTGGAAGATGGCCCAAAGCACACCTGACACAGCAACGCCTGCCATATAAGCACCTAGTGCTTCAGGGCCCATCAAGAATCCAATTAGAACCGGGAACACGATAGTAATGGCTCCTGGAAGCATCATTTCTCTAATTGCAGCTTTAGTAGAGATGTCTACGCATTTACCGTATTCCGGAGTTGCTGTGCCTTCCATGATACCTGGAATTTCCTTGAACTGACGTCTAACCTCTTTGACCATCTCCATAGCGGCCTTGCCTACGGATTGCATCGCAAGGGCAGAGAAAATAACAGGAATCATTCCACCGATGAATAGAGCGGCTAGTACATCTGCCTTGAAAATATTAATTCCATTAATTCCCGTGAAGGTCACATAAGCGGCAAATAATGCCAGGGCTGTTAAAGCAGCTGAGGCGATTGCAAAGCCTTTACCAATTGCTGCAGTTGTGTTACCCACAGAATCGAGAATATCTGTTCTTGTTCTTACCTCCTCAGGCAACTCACTCATTTCAGCAATACCACCCGCATTATCCGCTATAGGCCCGAAGGCATCAATGGCCAATTGCATGGCTGTTGTTGCCATCATAGCTGAAGCGGCAATACCAACACCGTAGAATCCGGCAAATTCATAGGCTCCCCATATAGCGCCAGCAAAAAGGAGGATTGGCCCGAAGGTAGATTTCATGCCTGTGGCAAGTCCTGCAATAATGTTGGTTGCCGCACCAGTGGATGAATTCTGAATGATATTCATTACTGGTTTTTTACCAAGACCTGTATATATCTCGGTCATGTAGGAGATGGCACCACCAACTACCAGTCCGATTACTACCGAACCAAATACCATCAGTGAAGTAATTTGTCTTTCACCTTCACCGAAGAATCTCATGGTCATTTCGGCAGGTAAGATCAAATCAATAAGGAAGTATGCTGCTATGGCAGTAAGAATGATAGAACCCCAGTTTCCTTTATTCAAGGCCGCTTGTACTTCAGGTTCTTTTGCGTTTTCGTTGGATATTTTAATAAATAATGTTCCAATGATAGAGAACACAATTCCGGTTCCTGCAATCACCAATGGCAGTAGAATAGGGCCGATTCCGTTGAAGGAATCCTCAATCGCTCCTCCCATGTCTCTGATTACGTAGTTACCAAGAACCATTGAAGCCAAAACTGTAGCTACATAAGAACCGAAAAGGTCGGCACCCATCCCTGCTACGTCACCTACGTTATCACCCACGTTATCTGCAATTGTTGCCGGGTTTCTTGGATCGTCCTCTGGAATACCAGCCTCAACCTTACCCACAAGATCGGCTCCTACATCTGCGGCCTTAGTATAGATTCCGCCACCAACACGTGCAAAAAGAGCAATTGACTCAGCACCTAACGAGAAACCGGCAAGGGCTTCGAGCACTATAGTCATGTCCTCGTTATTGGTCCAACTTCCATTCATGAAGAATTGGAAAAGCAGTACGAATAATAAACTCAGTCCAAATACTGCCAAACCTGCCACACCAAGTCCCATTACTGTTCCTCCGGTAAAGGAAACTTTCAATGCTTTTGCTAGACTGGTACGAGCTGCCTGTGTTGTTCTTACATTGGCTGCGGTGGCAATTCTCATACCGATGTTACCTGCCCATGCAGAGAATACTGCTCCAATAATAAAGGCGATAACGATGAATATATGTGTTGTTTCAACGAGTGTTGATATTAATGCAAGCAATGCTCCGGCAACTACTACAAAGATGGCAA
>JANQKF010000028.1 GCA_028281285.1 Cyclobacteriaceae bacterium | reverse complement strand
CGCAAGGTTCGGGATTACGGGTTTTTACATGGTTCAAGCAAGCAATTGATCAGGCTTCTGCAGATTATCCTCAAGATAGATCCGGTGAGTTTCCTTAAGAAACGGAACCCCAGACCTGTCATCCAATGCCCTCGTTGCGGTGCTCCCATGAGGATTGTTCAGACCATGATCAGGGGAATCCCCAATGATAGCTTGCTGAATTCAGCATAGAAAGGAATCCCCCTGTCACGGGTTCATTGACATTCCGGGTTAAAAAAAACCTGACTTGATCAGGAAGGGAGTCGTGCGCCCAAAAGAGGATTCTAGCATTCCCAAAAACCTGGAAATGACTATAAAAAGTGGATACTGAAGAACTCCTCATCAAAACAGCCTATGATTTTGGCAATCATTGGCTGTTTCCCTCCACCTCTCCAAATCGATATTTTCTAATAGGCATAGGTCGGTGTGGACAACGCGGGACGGGCTTGTCCAACAAACGGTTCAGATTGTGGTTCGCTACGCTCACACAATCTAACCTTATTCGTTATACAACTATATCTTAAAAGTCTTGCATTTCTTCGATTAGAGCTTCTAGACCTTTTGTGTCTAGCTCTGATTTAGTGACCCTTCTTACACCCAAACTGTTTTCATGACGAACAGAGAGAGTAAATATATTTTCATCTGTTTCCCTTAATATATATCCGTCTCTCAGGAGCCGAAGAGAAAAATCAAAATTGCACTTAACTTTTTCATTAGATTCACTCGATAAAGCACTTTCCAGAAAGGGTACAACTTCAACCAAATTCAATCTTTCTGCCCAGTCAGCAGCCTTGATTTTTACCTTGGTACTTTTATCGAGTAGACCTTTTGAAATGATTTTCAGACAAAGATCATTAGGAGTATTTTGATTCAGTGAAAGTAACGCATTGAATCGAATTTGAGCCTTGCTTGAATGAAACATTTTATCTATTGCCTCGCATGCTTCAGCGTATTTTGTGGATAGCTCACCCAACAAAGTAGTAACACTCTCGTAGAGAGGTCCTCTATGACTACTTGCAACCTCGACTATTTTCATCAAATCAGCTTCATTTATCGATTTATTGCTTTCTATGTTTTCATAGGCGTCTAAGGCTTCTTTTAGAATAGGAACTAACTCTGGGTAACGTGGCTTTAGATAGTTTTCAATCCAACTTTCGTACATGAATGATTTTTGAATTAGTTGTTTGTATAACGCTTGACATCAGTTGCCGCCTGCAAGGGCCTTGTGTTACCGGTTTATTTGCCAGGATCTTGTTCAACTTGACCCCATCGAGGGCTAGATGGCGGTCAACTGAATGCCTTTGTTAGTGATTTTTAATAATTTCAATGCACTGGTGCGGATGAGTAATAGCAATTAAATGACCACCTTCTTTAATTTTTTTGCATGCCTCCTGACAGACAATTACCCTGTCTTTTGCACCATGTATGCGGTTGATTAAACTATGGTCACCTTTAAATCCCTGCCAATGAGCAATTGCATGACACATGGACCTTATAAAATCAGGTTCTGATGTACTGAACATGTTAAGTACATTATTTTCGTATTTTCCTGCAATTGCTTGGATAAATTTTAATGGGGTGACTTCTGCCAAAGGAGATAACAGACGGATGATTGGATTTATTTCTGTTTTACTAATCGCACTACCAAATAAATAAATCTTCTCAATTCCTAGCTTAAAGCCAATCTCTAGCGCTACCATGCCCCCAAGGGAAGAACCACCAATTGAGTCAGACTTTGAAATGCTGTGCAAATTGATAATTCTCTCAGCGACCTCTGAAATAGTCTTCTCACCTTGATATTTAGGCCAATCCAAGAACTTTAAATTTGGCTCATTTAGCCAGGGGCCAGAATACATACTTGAATTGGCACCCATTCCAGGAAGAATATAAATCATCGTTTCAATCACTAACGCCAGCATCACCCGCTTTGCCCAGAGTGTAGAGAGCGTAGCGAACGAAACGGCGGTGCGACCGGCATGGTCATTAACTAGTTGGTGAAAATCCAACCATAGCCCAGAAAGGAGGGAATATGTAGGCAAAAGCAAGGGTGTTCAAAGAAA
>JANQKF010000021.1 GCA_028281285.1 Cyclobacteriaceae bacterium | reverse complement strand
CCATCGGAATAGGCTTCCTCCGGTTTCTCATGAGTTTCATAGATTACTCCATCAGCTCCTGCCATGATGCTGGCCAGCGCAATCGCTTCCACATGATGATGAATACTAATACCTTGAAGTATAAATAGTTATGGCTGGCAAATAAGTTCTCTCCTGGAGGAGCAATATTGAATTCAGACCCTAATGAATTTTGTAGGCCTTTGCAAACTCCTACATGGCCAATTAACTTGTCACATCATTTTTTTCTTTGATCTTTTGAAGTGCAGAAACAGCAATACAAACGCGACCAAAGGTATTAGAACATCCAGAATAAGCACCCCGCCAGCATTTCCTTCTGACATGTTGTTTTCGTTAATGATTTCTTCAATATGTACATAGGCTGCTCCCAATAGGAAGATGGAATAACCTAACACTGTGGCAATCCAGAAATTACCTTTAAACCAAATGCATAAGATACCTAAAACTCCAAATCCAAGACTTGCAAAACCAAGTTCAATTTGAAAGGGACTACCTGTAGCCCACCCAATGGATTCGGCCACCATATCGCTGACAAAAACATGACCGGTGAAAGCAAATATCGGACTAAGACCAAAATTGATGATTAAGAAGTACTTCAAAAGAGTTTCAACAACATCGGTCCTCTTGATTAGAATGTGAGCAATCGCGATGACAAGGGATAAAATGAAAAATATAACGAACACAGTAATTACGTTTTGAGTGAAAATTTATGTCAGTTCTGATGGCTTCATTGCCATAAGATCTCGGAATTCACGGCTAAGGTGTGCTTGATCATAGTAAGACTCCTCTAAGGCTATCTCTGTCCAGTTACTGTCTCGACCGTATCGAAAATGTTTTATTGCTGAATTCAACCTAAGTACTCTTGCAAACTTCTTTGGAGAAAAACCAATGACTTCTTTGAACTTTCGTTGAAGTTGTCTGTTGTTCATCCCAACCTGCATTGATACTTCACTGATACTCTTAAGTCCATTCGAGGCGACCAATAGATTGATAGCCATGTCCAATCGAGGATCCAACTTACCATTGCTTTTAAGAGGTATCAGCACTTCATTCAGGGCATCAAAACTTGGTCCTAATCGAAATATTCTTTCAATGCGATCAGATAGCATGTTGTTGATCTTACCTAGCGGAAATACCTTATCCCTTATTTCAGCCCCAGAGACGTTTAACCAATTAAATGTGGCACCAGGCTTTAGAGCAATTATCCAGCAACTTTCACCACGATTGAGTTCTGTTTCAAACCTCCTCAAATGTGGCCCCACAAGTATGGGGTATACCTCTCTGGACGATTCGTTCACCTTTATTACTATAGTGGCGCCAGGCTTGGGTAGCACATCCAAAGTGGTATTGAGCTCTTGACTTTTATCATTTACAACAACTCTCCAATAGCTGACAACCAAATCATTCAATTCCTTAGAAGGAGAGGAAGTCTCATACCTGATATTATTGACGACTATTGATTCCTTGGACATAAAGATTTTAAAGCTTCGAAGTGATTTTGAAAGATGACAGACATTTTAATGGATGCATCAACAAGTTGCTGAAAAATAGGGTATCAACTGTGAGTCGAGAATGGGGTTTTTCTTCCTCGTCCGGCAGATGGAATATCATAGAAAATATCCTCAGAATCGCATAGGAACAGAATCCCAAAAACAACAGCAACAACGTGATAATAACCTTTTTCATCCGCTTATCTGGCAACAGAACAAAGCTATCCAAAGGGGTCACGAAAAGCTTGTAAAAAAACGACACACAATCATTCTCTTTTCAGGAGATATTAGAAATGTCTTTTTAGAATGACTTTCTCAAATCAAAAGTTTTCACCAGTCGTTCAATTAATCTATCCGATTCAGAGAAGTTCAAGGTTTGCTGACCATCGGAATAGGCTTCCTCCGGTTTCTCATGAGTTTCATAGATTACTCCATCAGCTCCTGCCATGATGCTGGCCAGCGCAATC
>JANQKF010000020.1 GCA_028281285.1 Cyclobacteriaceae bacterium | reverse complement strand
AAGATCGAGATATTCTTGACAAGTGGGTTGCTCAAAAGGGAGAAGAAGGTGTGAAACAGTACTGGATCGATAAAAATCAGGAAAGTATTGATGGCAAGCCAACGGGAATTCTAGAAGGCCTATCTTTATAGGGTGAAACATCTACTCTTCCTTGCACTCATTATAACCTCCTGCAGTCCAAAAGGGGCCGATGAATATCCAACATGGTCAGAAGAAGATCGGGCATTGTTGTTAAGAGAATTCAAGTCTACTCAAGAGGTCATTCATGAACTTACTGATGATTTGAATTACAGACAATGGAATTTCAAACCCGATTCAACGAGTTGGTCTGTCGGGTACGTAATAGAGCATCTTCAATTGCAAGAAGATATGCATTACCGTGAAGTCAGAATCCTATCGATGCAGCCTCCACGGCCGGAATACTCATTAAGAACTGTGGGTAACGATGAAAAGGTAAATGAATACGCTACCACCCCGAGAAAAGGCATCGCAGATTGGAATGTTACCCCTCTGGGGCGTTGGCCTACGAAAAAGCTGGCAATGATGGCATTTGACAGAAGCCGGGAAAAAATGATTGAGCTTGTGACTACTACCAAGGCTGATTTAAGACAACAAATTACTTTTCGGGACATCCCGGATGCGACCGACTTTCGCAATGTCAGAAATCTGCATCAGATTCTTCTCACTACCATTGCCCATACGAGACGCCACACTTTCCAAATTCAGCGAATTTTGGACCACCCTGATTTTCCAAAGCAGTAGAAATTGGAATCCATCGTCCATTTCCTGTTGTTAGTCGAAGTTGAGTAGCCCCATTAATTTAAAATCGTAAAATTCACATTATGAGGATTTTATGCATTACAATCATCTTAGTCTCAACACTATTCAAATCTCATGCACAAAAGGTGGGTGCACCCTGTGAAGGCTGTGAAGCCATTTACGAATATGGTGATAAGGCCTTGAACCCAATAGACACCATTCAAGGTTTTGATAAGTCTGACAACAAGTTGCTTGTTACAGGTACTGTCTTCGAGCTTGACGGAAAAACACCAGCCAAAAACGTAATTCTATATGTCTATCACACTAATGCTGAAGGTGTCTATCCCACACGCGGGGATGAACAAGGTTGGGCACGCAGACATGGATATCTGCGAGGATGGATCAAAACGGATGACGATGGAAAATATGCGTTCTACACCTCAAAGCCGGGCACCTACCCTAATAGATCAGAACCCGCCCATATTCATATCACCGTCAAGGAACCGGATAAAAATGAATACTGGATTGACAGTTTCCTATTTGAAGGTGACCCTTTACTGACCAGGAAAGAGAGAAATTCGGCAAGAGGATATGGAGGAACGGGCATTGTTAGACTGCAGAAAACAGGTGCTTTACTGATGGTTAAACGAGATATTATTCTTGGAAAGAACATTCCTAACTATCATTAGTTACATTCACCAATCAATGAATAAATTTTTAGTGCTCGGTCTGGTATTCACTCTATACTCTTGTGGGATTAGCGACAAGCGAAACCATCAAAAGGTTAAAGAACCGAGGTTATTCTCCGAATCGCTGTCTACACTCAATGGTATTGCATTGACGAGAGATCTAGAAACCATATACATTTCTCTACAAAAAGAAGATACTTTCGAAAATGGTCGACATGCCGCAGGTATCTTTCAAAGTCATTTGATAAATGGTGAATGGACCTCACCCACCGAAATAAACATCAAGGGAATTTTCGATGCCTATCATCCCGTTCTTTCAGCAAATGGCAGAAGACTTTTCTTTAATAGTCGGTCACACCCTGATTCCACAGGCAAATATTTAAAACATGACATCTGGTACATTGATTGGCAGCCAGATGACTGGTCAGATCCAGTCCAGCTACCCGTGATCAATACGCCTAACTATGAGTCTTATCCATCTGTAGCCGCCAATGGGAATCTCTATTTCAACTCAGATCGCCCCGGAGGTAAAGGCGGAATGGATTTCTATATGTCGGAACTTAAAAATGGCTCGTATCAAACTCCAGTCCCCCTGAGCAAAATAAACAGTGCCAATGAGGAAAATGATTTGGTTGTGGACCCTCAGGAACGATTTATAATTTTCAATCGATATGACCATGACACTCAGTCCATTGATCTTTGGATCACCTTTAAAGAGAGTGGTGAATGGAATACTCCCAGAAAACTTGACCACATCAACTCAGCTGATATCTGGGAGCTAACTCCCTCTCTTGATCCTTCTACCCAATTCTTTTTCTGGGAAAGTGAAAGTAAAATTTGGCAAATAGATTTAGACCAACTTATTTATGCCGATGAATTGAATATTGGAAAGCTCTCTAGATAATGCCTTCTGGTTTCAGATTGTCATTTCCTCAAACTTCAATTGCTCATCAATCGAGAAATCCCTAAACTCGAAACTCATTCCAAACTATCAGCAATGAAAAGATCAATCTCGTTACTCATTTTATCCATCTCAGTAATCATTTTAGGTTGCACCGGCTCCAATGATCATTCGGTTGACCTCAAAGTTGAATATGAAAAATTCACCCTTGAGAATGGACTAGAGGTGGTTTTTCATACCGATTACTCTGATCCCGTAGTGGCAGTAGCACTCACTGCTCATGTTGGGTCAGCAAGAGAGAAAGTAGGAAGAACTGGTTTTGCTCACCTCTTCGAGCATTTACTATTTCTGGAATCTGAGAACCTTGGGAAAGGCGGACTTGATAAGATGAGTGCACGAATTGGTGGGTCAGGAGCAAATGGTTCCACGAGCCGTGATCGAACCAACTATTTTCAGACGGTGCCAAAAGATGCCTTGGAAAAAATGCTATGGGCTGAAGCCGATAAATTGGGTTGGTTTATCAACACAGTCACAGATCCTGTATTGGCCAAGGAAAAACAAGTCGTAAAAAATGAAAAAAGACAAAGTGTTGACAACCGGCCTTATGGTCATACCAGCTATGTAATTGACAAACAGTTGTACCCTGAAGGGCATCCCTACAATTGGCAGGTGATTGGCTCTCTGGAGGATGTACAAAATGCAACTGTTGATGATGTGAAGGAATTCTTTAAAAGATGGTATGTACCTAATAATGTCACTCTCGTAGTAGCTGGTGATTTTGATCCCATCAGGACTAAAGAATTGGTCAAAAAATATTTTGATGAAATCCCGAGAGGTGAGGAAGTCGAGCCACTCGCAAAACAGCCAGGACGAATAAATGAAACGGTTAGACTTTATCACGAAGACAACTTTGCGCGCTTGCCTGAACTCACGATGGTTTGGCCAACTGTCGAGCTTTACCATCCGGATTCATATGCTCTAAATGTTCTTTCCGGCTACCTGACCAGAGGAAAAAATGCGCCATTCTATAAAGTTTTAGTCGAAGACAAGAAGCTTACTTCAGGCGCTCGAATGTTCAATAGAACCTCAGAAATAGCTGGGCAGCTTCATCTTTCGGTAAGAGCCTATGCCGACAAAGACCTTGATGACGTGGCTATTGCCGTTAACGAGGCATACGCAAAATTTGAGGCTGAAGGAATCCCCAAAAAGGATCTAGACAGAATTAAAGCCGGACAGGAAACCGCTTTTTACAATGGATTAAGTAGTGTTCTGGGCAAAGGATTTCAGCTTGCCCAATACAATATTTTCGCCAACAATCCCGGATTTGTTCAACAGGACGTCAACAACATTCTAGCTGTCACCACCGAAGATGTAATGCGGGTTTATCAGAAGTATATCAAAGGCAAGAATTTTATCGCTACCAGCTTTGTCCCTAAAGGAAGACTAGGATTGGCTCTGGAGAATTCAACACGAGCAGAGGTGGTTGAAGAGCCGATCGTCCAAGGTGCTGAGGAAACGTTTGATGCTTCCATTCAAGCAGAATATGAGAGAACTCCCTCCACCTTTGATCGAACCGTAGAGCCTCCTTATGGAGAGGCACCGGAAGTCACCATACCAACCGTTTGGGAAGAAGAATTAGGTAACGGAATGCGAGTATTGGGCATTGAAAATTCCGAAGTTCCCTTAGTTCAATTCAACATCACTCTAAAAGGTGGAATGTTACTGGACCATCCTAACAGGGTTGGTATTGCAAATCTTGTGGGTCAGTTGATGAACCAGGGAACTAAAAATAAGACACCACAGGAGTTAGAAGAAGCTATTCAGCAATTAGGTGCATCAATCAATGTTAATTCCGGCAGAGAGAGCATCGTAATTTCCGGAAATACATTGGCTCGAAACTACAGACAAACCCTTGCCCTCGTAGAAGAAATACTTCTGGAACCACGATGGGATCAAAAGGAATTTCAGTTAGCTAAGCAACAAGTCACTAGCAGCATTCGGCAGCAAGAGGCCAATCCGAATGCAATCGCTACAAATGCGTATAACATCCTTTTGTATGGACGGGAGAATATATTATCTCAAAACGCACTGGGCTCTGAAGCCTCAGTCGGTGCCATTACGCTTGAGGATTTAAAGGCTTATTACAACAAGAATTTCTCCCCTTCAATCGCCACCATGCATGTTGTTGGTGATATCAGCCAAAACGAAGTAATGAACTCATTAAGTGATATCAGTTCAAAATGGAAAACCAAACAGGTCAATATCCCCTCTTTTGAAATACCGGGAATTCCGAAAAGTTCCAAAGTATATTTCTACGATGTCCCTAATGCCAAGCAGTCGGTTTTAAGGATTGGTTATCCGGCATTAAAAGCGACAGATGAGGATTTTTACCCTGCATCCATTATGAATTACATACTTGGAGGTGGAGGTTTCGCTTCGCAGCTTACGCAGGAACTGCGAGAAGGGAAAGGCTATACCTATGGGATAAGATCCAACTTTTCAGGCTCGACCAACTTGGGAGCATTTACCATCTCGAGTGGGGTTCGATCCAATGTAACTTATGAATCCACCCGACTGATCAAGAATATATTATCTGATTACGCAGAGGAATATACTGACCAGGATATGGAAGTCACAAAAGGGTTTCTCATTAAGAGTAGTGCCCGGGCATTTGAAACGGGGTTCTCAAAATTGAATATGCTCCAAAACATTAGTCAATATGGTTGGGGCTATGATTATGTCAAAGATCGGGAAGCAATTGTGAACGACATTTCCAAGGAGCAAATCCAGGAATTGGCAAGGAAATATGTAGACCCTAACAAGATGATTTGGTTAGTGGTAGGTGATGCTAATACTCAAATGAACCGATTGAAGCAGCTAGGCTTTGGCGACCCAATACTAATCAATAATATGAGCACCCCGGAAAACTAGTCAAACAACTCAATAGCATCACTAGTTCACTACCAATTTTTCGGGTAGGTCAGGGTAATCTTCTAACTCCAGGTTCCCATCATTGATAGACTCCAGTCGTTTCTGATAGGCAAGATATAGCTCGGTGTAACCCGTAAAACCAAACATCTGGGTCATTGCATAGACTGTTCTGCCTAAATTCATAGTGAATTGTTCCTTGTCGTAGTCATCTAACTCGCCTTCTGCAACCTTTTCACGAATCATCTGGAGCAGGCTCTTCTCGCTTTCAACATAATTGGTGTAAGATAGATTGAGGACCTCATTGTATTCGCTTCTGGCCTTTTTATAGCTTTCTCTGTCAGATATTGGAATATCCTCCATTTCCATTCTCAATCTATTGCTTTTGGTGTAGTATAAACCACCAAGGCCCATTTTGGCCGAAATCCTATAATCCAAATCGTCAGATTCTTTGAGAGCGTTCCAGGCATTTTCTGCCTCATCACTAAAACGCGTAGCCTGATCAAACTCACGCCCCTCCATATGATATACATAAAGCTGAAACGCCATGTAGGCTTTGCCCAATAAATTAAGTTCACTTGGATTGCTCTGGTAAGCGTTAGCCGCAGCAACGTATTGAGCGTTATATTCATCAAGTGTTGATTGTGCGGACATTTGCACAGTCAAGACTATGATTAAGGCAATACTTAATGACCATTTCATATTGGAATTTACAAAATTGCCTTAATTCTTACCTATCAGTTCCTTAGCCTTGTTTAGTACTGCGTCCACATTATTCGCAAACTCGGAAGGTGTTTGCTGGATCGGCAAATCAGGTTTTGCTCCTCTCCCATAATAGTCATGACCCAAATTGGAAGTAGTGTACTTCCACATTGGAAGATTAACTCTAATTCCCGAATTAGATAAAGTCAGGGTTCGGGAATTACCACTCGTGTTTCCATCATATCCCCCACCTGTTTCCTCACCAATAAAAGTGGCCCAACCATTATGATGTAACACGGTGGCAACATCAGCACAAGTAGAAAAACTCCAACCATCGATGAGCACATAAGTGTTACCTATAAAACTGTTGGATTTGGGCTGCCAAACAGATAGGCCTCTATGACTGGTCATAAAATTTTGACCATTTCGGCTAGTCACATTACCATAACCCGAATAGGAGTCTGTTACCTCAATTCGATCAAAATATCTAAAGGGTCTGTCGGCAAAGTAAGAAACCAAAGTAGCACCATAGTTATCGTCTCCACCACCATTTCCCCTTAAATCGAGGATCAGGTTTTTGGTCCCACGTTTATTTAGTTCATCAAAACTCTTCTCGAGGAACTCATAGTAGTCCTCTCCAGCATTATTGATGGAGTAACTGACAAAGGTCCTAATTCTCATCAATGCATAATCTTCTTTGAATTCCAAACGCAATAAAGGACCCTGTTCGATTGGTTCTTTAATGCTTTGCAACGTTTCCCAGTCCTCCCCAGTCACACTTACCTCTCTTTCTGAACCCTCGGACGCTCTTATCCTTAGATTAAACAGCTGGGCTTTTCTATCCACATACAGTTGATAATAATATTCAAAGTACCGCTCCGTGAGTCGATATTTGCTTGATTTGATAAAACCATCTGAGGAATGATGTGAGAAAATTAATTCGTTGATCTCCTGAATAGATCTACCATTAACCGAAAGAATCTCGTCTCCCCTCTTCAGATTACCTTCATTGGTATAGGGTTCATTGATATATAGTCGCTCTCCCAAATATTTCACAGATAAGGGCAAAAAGAGATTTTCGCCTTTAAACGAGTTATTCGCTTCAGATGGGGCAGATGCCCTTGTATGACCACATTTAACCTTATTCAAGAGCCAGGTCACCTCTGTGAAAAAATCCATCACAGAGCCGTCACGAATACGTTCACTTACCTGCTGGAAGACCAGATTGATGGAATCTTTTGATGTATATCTATAGAGTCCTGGATGATACCGTTCAAAATTTCTCTTCAATTGATTTAGATCATCAAGAGCCAACTCTTTTTTCAAATCCTGGCCGGTCAAACTGATAGAACAAATCAACCCGATAAGGACATATTTAATATTCCTTGACATACTTCAATTTACGAATCAGGATAGAGAATGGATGTTTACGAGCAATGTCTTTATCTATGTAATTATGTGTTAGAAGTGAAATTTCCGCTTTCTGTCGAATTACCTTGCTCACCTTAACTCATGGTCATAAATTATTGTCAATGAGGTATTTTCCCTTCGTTTTATTGATCATTAGCCTATCGTGTTCAACCACTGACAAACAGCACATTTTGAGTATACGTATTAACTCGAATGCCCCTGAAAATTTGATTAGTTGGTATACTTCTAATTTAGGGTTGGCCAGGAGTCCGGTTGCGAGTGAATACATTGTTCAGGGTGAGAGCTTTCAAATAGAATTACATGAAACTGATGCGAAAAAACCTGAGGGCCGGACTTTCGGCTTTTTCAAATATGGTTTTACCACCAACCGAATTGAGGAGCTGTATACTTACATGGAAAGCAATGGTTCTCAGTTTCGCGGGGGAATATTCATGGATGAAAACCTGAAACAACGAAGTTTTGTTAGTCTGGATTCAGAAGGGAATCGGGTACAGTTTTTTGAGGATGAAAACAAACCTGACCTCACTCCCTGTTTCTTTTCTGTAATCACACCGGACTTCGAAAATGCTCTGGAATGGTACCGGGATAAAATGGGCTTTAATGATGGCATAAACCTCGATTTAGCGGAACGAAATATTAGAATTCGTCTAATGAAAAACGAACGTTGGCTCCTGGAACTCCTCTCTCTTCCTGGCACAGGTCCGGTTCAGGATAACCAGCCAGGCATAAGCAGTTTCGGCTCTATTCCACCTAAATAGTCCGGTAAGGCGATACATAATCGTCCTTTTTGGAAAGTCTTTTCCATATCTTCAACTTCTGAAGTCACTTTAGCAATTAATCCTTATGCCTAGTAATTCTCCCTTACAATCGACAATGTTTTCTGAAACCTTTAACAAAGAGGTTTTTGACCTTGCTCAATCGAGTGGTTACGACTATCTGGACAACGTCCGTGATCGAAATGTCTTTCCATCTGAGGAAGCATTGTACAACCTCGAGCAATTTGAAGAAGAACTTCAGGGTTCACCATCGACCGCCTTGGAAGTCATAGAAAAACTAAGCTTATATGGAGCTCCAGCCACGGTTGCTCAGGTAGGTGGCCGCTATTTTGGATTTGTCAATGGCAATTCTGTGCCAGCGGGAATGGCTGCAAAACAACTCGCCACCTTTTGGGATCAGAATTCAGGTATGCAGGTGATCTCTCCACTTTGTTCAAAACTCGAAGTGGTTATCCAAAAATGGTTAAGAGAATTATTTGGCCTTCCAGAAAGGACAGTTGCCGGTTTTGTCAGTGGCACTTCTGCAGCTAATTTCTGCGGTTTAGCAGCCGCACGGTATCGTCTATTGAAAAGACAGGGCTGGGACATTAATGAACAAGGACTATTTAATGCTCCAAAATTGCGAGTTGTGGCTGGAAAACATGCGCATTCGACCATATTAAAGGGAATTGGACTAATGGGTTTTGGTAAAGAAAATGTGGAGTGGGTGGATGTAGATGATCAGGGACGGATTATGGCTGACCAGGTTCCAGAACTGGATGACAGAACCATTCTTATTCTTCAGGCAGGTAATGTCAATAGCGGCTCATTTGACCCCTTGGAAGAGTTATGCGCACGAGCCAGGGAGGCGAATTCATGGGTACATATTGATGGTGCCTTTGGACTTTGGGCGGGTGCTGTAGAAAAATTGCAATACCTCACAAAAGGCATGGAAATGGCCAATTCATGGGCTGTCGATGGCCATAAAACCCTCAACACGCCTTATGACTGTGGAATCGCCCTTTGTGAAGACGAGGATGCATTGGTTTCTGCACTTCACATGACCGGCAGTTATATCATTATTGGAGATGAGCGAGATGGCATGTTCTATACTCCGGAGATGTCCAGGCGTTCAAGAATCATTGAGTTATGGGCCACACTTCGGTATCTGGGAAAGAACGGGATTGATGAGATGATCTTTGGCTTTCATGAGCGAGCCAAACAGTTCGCAAATGAGGTTAGTCAGATTGAAGGTTTTCAAGTGCTCAATGATATTGTCTTCAACCAAGTAATGGTTGCCTGTGATACAGATACCCTTACCGATCGTGTTGTGGCCCGAATCCAGGACCTTCGCGATTGTTGGGTAGGTGGAGCGAGTTGGAACGGACGTAAAATTATTCGGGTTAGCGTATGCTCATGGGCAACTACGGCTGAAGATATTTCGATTTCGGTGCACTCATTCGCTCGGGCCTTAAAAGATTGTAAAAACCATGATTAGTACGATATTTGGACATGCCGCAACCAAAACAGATATACCTTCTCCTGGGACCTAAAGGGAGTGGTAAGTCATTCGTTGGCAATCTCATCCAAGAAGAATTCGGTATATCCTTCATAAGAGTTGAGGACTGGGCTAAATCTATTAAGCGAGAAAGGAGTTTCTCTGATGATGATTACTTGAGTGAAGTCTTCCAAATGATCGAATCAGGAATCCGAAGACATCTTGATAGAGAGCGGTCAGTGGTGTTCGAGTCTACAGGATTAACCCAATACTTCGATTCAATGCTAAAATCTTTAAAAGGTGATTTTAAGGTAACGACCATTGGTGTCAATGCAGATCTCAAGCTCTGTCTACACCGTGTCAGAACAAGAGATATGTCTATTCATATAGACGTATCGGATGAACGGGTAAATGAAATCAACGAATTGGTTCTAAAGAAGAATCTAAGCGCAGACTATACGATCGATAATTCAAACAAGGGTTCTGATCAACTAATTGATGAAATCCGATTTATTATCGATCAAACACGCGTTTCCTGAATTGTCCAAAAAGGAAGGTAATTAATACGAGGTAAACTAACGTCCCAATCCAGAAATACAACCCTAGCGCTTCTCCAATTATCGAGGCCTCATATAATCGAAAGGTCCAATACGTAGGTAATGGTAGAAAAACCTGCTTAGGGATCGAGGCGATAAGAAATGACAATAATGGGAGTATGAACAATAGATCCACTCCCTTGAAGCAGGCCATTCCTTCTACCTTATTTTTGGCAAATGTGGCAACTACCAAAGTGATTAAAGGTGCGGCAAGTCCATATTGAATAGAAAGCAAAACTGATTTATAAAATCCGGGATAGGCAATTCCTGACGTATGTATAGTAATCAATGCCATGGTGAACGAAGCCAATCCTCCTAATAACAATCGATATATAATAAAGTAACCGGATGTAATTGGTAGCACTCTTAAAATTGGAAGAAGCCCTTCATCTTTTTCGTCAAGGAGCAGGAAGGAGGTAATAAACCCAAACATGATGGATGCCTGAATGGCAGTGAACATCATTATCATTGGATAAGAGGAAATAAGCTGAGGATAAATCTCTGTAAGATATGGGATGAGATACCTGACCAGGGCAACCAGCAAAAAGGGAACAACAACGTAGAATTTCAATGTCTTATCACGTGCAATTTGACGTACGTCCTGAAGAGAGAAGGTTGCTAATTTTCTCATAGAACAAAGCTTTTAACGATTCTCATTCTTGCCAAAAAATAGGCAAGTATCACCCAAAAGGTCGTTCCCAGATAAGGCCAAAGTAAATCGACAAATCGTGTGCTTTCACTGAAAGAAAGATCAAACAATGCCAAAGCGGGTGTTGATGGAAAAAGTACGAACCAGTAATTCGAGACTACTCCAAAATAGCCAAAAAACGGAATGGATAAGAATAGCACAACGGCCAGAACCCTAAGTATAAAGCGATTGATCGAAGTTTCTCCTGCAACCGCAATAAATCCAATAAAAGACAACATTACAGCGGTGAGAGTACTGGCGAAAAGAAAATGTAAGATATTGAAGTCAAGTCCGTATGCGGCTATTATCATCAAGATGCAACAGAAGACTGCCATCAAACTCAGCGCGATCGACTTCGAAAACAGATACATCTGTAATTTGATCGGACTCACACTTAACGCCTGTAAGGTGTTTTCACTGGTTTCGAACAAAACCATTACACCAATAAAGAGGAAACCCAGAATCACAGGGTCCACAAACAGAATTAACACCAATAGCTTTTGTGCATTGGGTAAAGAAGAGAGAGCCTGAAAAACTCCGATATAAATTCCTGTGATTACTATGGAAGCGGTAATTACATTATTCCGCTGAAGTAATAGAAAGTCATATTTCAGCAGATGGGACAATTGATTTCTCATACCAATGATTTTCCTGTGACTGATAAAAAAATATCATCCAGCGATGCTTCTTTGGAGTGTATGGTCTCCACTTCTGCTGACTTGATGAAAGCCAGGAACTCCACATTATTTCCTAAATCCTGAATGTCAAACACCGACTTTCCACTTCCATGGGCAAGCTGTACTTCAACAGAAGACTTGCCATACTTTAGCTTCAGGTTCTTTGGTGCATCGCAGGCTTTAATGTGCCCTTCTACAATAAAAGCAACACGATCACAAAGCTCGTCCGCATCGTACATCTGATGCGTAGTCAGAAAAATAGTCTTCCCTCGACTTTTAAGCTCAAGTATGATATTCTTTACGGTCTTGGCATTGACCGGGTCCAAACCTGACGTGGGTTCGTCTAAAAACAACACTTCCGGATCATGAAGAAAAGAACGAGCGAAATTTAGTCGCATCTTCATCCCCTTAGAAAAGTCAGCCACTCTCCTATTAGCATCTTCTTTCAAATCGACCATCTCCAGGACTTCTAGTGGATCAAGCTGTCGTGGATAAAAAGCTCCGAAGAAGTTTAGGTTTTCCAAAGCGGTGAGTTTAAGGTAATGATTGGGCAGTTCAAAGGATACACCAATCCTCTGATAAAGGGATTCGTCCCAGTCACGAGCCTCAACACCGTCAATTTGTGCTTGCCCATCATAGCCGGTCAATAGTTTAAAAAGTACCTTTTGTGTGGTCGTCTTTCCGGAGCCATTTGGCCCTAGAAACCCAAAGATTTCTCCACGTTCAATATTGAAATCGACTGTTGAAAGTGCTTGGATGTCTGCTGAAGGGTATTTGTAGGAAAGATTTTGTACGCTGATCATGGCATTTTATACAACACTGTTATTTAAGGTCTTCCGATTTAAGAATAGGTTCAAAATTGTTTAATTAAATATTTGTATGTACAAGCAAATACAATTATCTTTAATATATGAAAAGCAAATCCCTACCCTTTTCAGACTGCCTTTACTATACAGCAAACGTCTTATCCCGGGTTATGACAAGGATGGCAGATGATGCTTTCGCTTCAACCGGGCTCACTTCCTCCTACGCCTTTCTTTTGATGTTAGTGAATGCCTCACCGGGAATTCAACCACTAGAAATAAGCCGGGAAATGATGCTTAAGCCCTCTACGATCACACGATTCATTGAGAAAATGGAATATCGAGGCTTTCTTCAGCGCAAACCGGAAGGCAGAAGCACCAAGGTCTACCCTACTCAGAAAGCAGTCGAGATTAACGCTGACATCCAAAAAGCCTGGGAGCGGCTTTTCGGTAAGTATGCCAGTCCTTTAGGCACTCCAGAGGCAAATGGACTGATTAAAAATGTGTTCGAAGCTTCTCAAAAACTTGAAGCTTATGTGCACGATCAAAAAAATTGACGATATAACCTAAAGCGTGAGGTGTCTGACCTGGGACCCGCACAAAACAAAACCCTCTCGTCCTGAGAGGGTTTTTTGATATTGTCATTTCGTATTTTGAGTTTCCTCCTTTAAACCTCAAAGCCATATTTTCGAATTTTGTGTCCAAAATTATTCAATCATTCACATCGACAAAAGCACCAATCACTGCAAAGGCCTGACAACTTATGAGGCCACTTACGTATCTTTAAAGCACTAGGCTATTCAGTTAGAATTATTATGTCAGACAAGGGACTGCCATTCGCTATTATCATATTGGTCTGTATCCACTTTTTAATTTCATGCGGTCAAAATGAAGACACAGATCCTTCTACCCCTGCTACTCCCGGACGGGTGGCATATCAGGGTGCCTTGTCTTATAGTCTAAAGAACATGATGTCGGTCAATGATCGATCCACATTTGTCAAAATCCTTGATACCGGAGAACAAACTCGAACAGTTTATGACGGAAGAATTGAAGGGAGGATTACCTTAACGATGTTTTCCTTTACTGCTCATTTTGACGATAACGTAACCATTATTTTCCTTGTCAATAAGGAAATCGATTATAACCGCAGCCTTGAACTTTCACAAGAATACGCAATGCACATCGGCAGGCTTCCTGCGGTCTTAAGAAAAGGGACGCATTTTGTTGTAGTTCATGCAGAAAAAGGTACTCCGAGAGGCGGACAAATAGTCATAGCACCCAATCTTGGAAGCATTCTCATTCACGTTGACACATTCAAAAATGCAATCGACAATGGTAGAATTGAAGAATTACTAATTCATGAAACCACACATGCGGCAATTGATGCGAAGCTCAATGGCACCTCCGGTTGGTTGCATTCTCAAAGAACTGACAATTCGTTCATTTCTGATTATGCGTACAGAAACCCAACCAGAGAAGATTTAGCAGAAACGATGATTGCTTATTTGGGTCAAAAGTTCTTCCAAGAATCATTAGGCTCTTCAAACTTCAACAGAATTCGAGAAGTCATACCTAACAGAATAGCGTACCTAGACGGCCTTAATCTTGACCTTTACCCCCTAGAAAACTAATCAAGCTATTGAATTCAACTCTGCTATAACTAGTATAAGTTGATCAATTGTGGTATTTCAATAAAAAAGCCCACTCATTTGAGCAGGCCTTTAACTTAATCTCTTACTTATCTCCTCACTTACAAGGATATACCCATAAAACTCATAAAGGCGATACCCATCAAGCCGGTAATGAACATGGTGATACCTAGGCCCTTCAGCCCGTTTGGCACGTTAGAGTAACGTAGTTTCTCCCTAATTGCCGCAAGAGCAACGATCGCCAGGAAGAACCCGAACCCGGAACCGAATCCGAATACAGAAGCCTCAGCAACTGTATAATCTCTCTGTGCCATAAAAAGAGAAGAACCAAGGATTGCACAGTTTACCGCGATCAATGGTAAGAAGATACCTAGTGAACCGTAAAGTGCAGGAGAGAATTTCTCGATAGTCATTTCCACCAACTGTACCATTGCAGCGATGATGGCGATGAACATGATAAAACGGAGGAAACTCAAGTCAATCTCTGCAAAGCCCGCTCCGAGCCATGTTAACGCTCCTTCGTTTAAGATGTATTCATTCAGCAGCCAGTTCATCGGCACTGTGATGGTCAGTACGAAAACTACAGCCAGTCCCAGACCAAAGGCAGTAGACACCTTTTTAGAAACTGCCAGGAAAGAACACATCCCTAAGAAATAGGCGAACACCATGTTCTCAATAAAGATCGATTTTATACCTAAGTTGATTAAATCCATGATTGCCTAAAATTTAGTGTTCTACGTAACCTGTTTTAGTTCGCTGTACCCAGATAATGACACCCAAAACAATGAAGGCTCCAACCGGTGAAACCATCAAGCCATTCAATGCTACATTCTCAAATCCGATGGCATCAAAAACAGGGTAACCAAATACTTTTCCCGAACCCCAGATCTCTCTGAAGAAGGCCACAGCCAAAATGATCCAGGAGTAACCTAATCCACTTCCCAGGCCATCCAGAACCGAATCGTAAGGTTTGTTGCCTAATGCAAATGCCTCAAGGCGCCCCATTACGATACAGTTAGTGATAATCAATCCGATGAAAACTGATAACTCCTTGTACATATCAAAAGCATATGCTTTCAATACTTCATTAACCAAGGTCACCAAGGTGGCTACCACAGCCAGCTGAACAATGATCCTTACCCTGGTTGGAACCAGGTTTCTCATCAACGAAATGGTGAGATTCGAAAAGATCATCACAAAGATCACTGACAACGCCATTACCAAGGTAGGCTTCATCTGAGTCGTCACAGCCAGTGCTGAACAAATTCCAAGTACCTGCACGGTAATTGGATTATCATCATTCAGCGGATCAGTAATAAATTTCTTTCTTCGCTTGGAGAGTAACGCTTCCCTCTCTTTTACAACCGGTGCTTCTAAAGTTTCTGTGCTCATTAGTGTCTAGTTGTGATCATTGTTGATTTAAAGCCGTGGCATTGTTGCGCACATGCTTGTTAAAATAATTCTGATAATACCCGTAATAAGCATTCATCATATCATTCACTCCGTTGGCGGTCAAAGTTGCTCCTGACAAGCCATCGATTTTATGTGGACCAAGTTTTGACTGAGGGTTGTTCTCCCCTTTTATCATTTGCATTTCCACCACATTACCATTTGTATCTACAAATGTTTTACCACTGAATCGTCCCTGAACCTCGGCTTCAGTAATTCTGGCTCCCAAACCGGGAGTTTCACCTTTGTGACCAAACGTAATCCCTTTGATTGACTCCAGATTAGTTTCTAATGCCATGAAGCCCCAGATTGCATCCCAGAGTCCTGCCCCGTAGACAGGTACAATATAGGCCTCAACCTGATCGGCCTGACCCGGTTGATGATATTTAAAAATCGGATACTGTCTTTCTTCAGCCGCCTTTTTGTAATTCTTCTCAATGTTAACTTCTTCAGCCACCATCGGTCCACCTTTTTCGTTGGTGGTGATCAAATCTCCTCTGAAATCTGCCACTTCAGAAGTAATTACCTGGCTATAAAGCTCCAAAATGGCCTCCGATTCCATCTTCTTAATGTCATCCATTGGCATTACAGCTCCAAGAATCTGCTTCTTGGTGTCCAAATCCTGCGCTTTCTTCTGAGTTGGTCCCAATACCTGGGAAACTCCAGAAAGTAATCCTCCTAGTACAGCAGTAAGTATTAGCGAGAATACAATAATATAAGTATTAGACTGTCGCACGTGCTAACCTCCTTTTCTTGTTTGCTTGAACTACATAGTAATCGATCAGTGGGGCAAATACATTCATAAATAGTATCGCCAACATAATTCCCTCAGGATATGCCGGATTCAATACTCGAATTATAATGGTTAATGCCCCTATCATAAATCCATAAATCCACTTGCCTCTTTCGGTTTGAGCCGCTGAGACCGGGTCAGTCGCCATAAAGACTGCACCAAATGCCAAACCTCCGATAACCATATGATACATCGGATCCATTTCCATGTAAGTATTAACGGCTACGGCATTCATCAACATGCCAGTCAAAAATGCACCACCAAATACACTCACAATTATTTTCCAGCTACCTACTCCTGTTGCAATCAAAATGATTCCCCCAATAAGTGCTGCCAATGTTGAAGTTTCACCAATCGAACCTGGAATCAGCCCCATGAACATATTGGAAATACTAAAGAAATCTCCACCTAGTACTGTGTTAGTCTGGGCAAGTTTATCGGCTACGGCAACACCTTCATTTGATGCCTCAACCGCCAATGCCAACGAAGTAGCTCCTGAGTATCCGTCAACTGTAGCTTTATCGCCAAGATATGTCCATATCTCACCTGAAATTTGAGAAGGATAAGCGAAGTAAAGGAATGCTCTGGCAGTCAATGCCACGTTCAAAATATTCATTCCGGTTCCTCCAAAGACTTCTTTACCAATTACAACTGCAAAGAATGTTGCTAATCCAACTTGCCATAAAGGAATGGTTGGTGGGACGACCAATGGGATTAACATCCCGGTCACCAGGAATCCTTCATTCACGTCATGTTGACGAATCACACAGATGGTGAATTCGGTCAAAAGCCCCACTGCATAAGAAACTGCAATAATTGGAACAACCTTCATTGCACCAATTGCCACCTTATCTAAAAATGCTGCTTCAGTGCCAGTGGCCAAATAGTATTGATGACCGACATTCCAGATACCAAATAAGAGACAAGGCACCATAGCGATGATCACGGTCATCATCATTCGCTTCAAATCGATACCGTCTCGGATTTGAACTCCCCTATTACCGGTCACAAATTTTGGAGCGAAGAACAAGGTTCTGTGCCCTTCATAGATCGGATGGAATTTCTCCCACTTACCACCTTTCTCGAAGTGTGGCTTGATCTTGTCAAATGCGTTCTGTACAAATTTCATATCTCCCCTCCGATTAACTGGTTTGAATTAAAGTAAGTCCTTCTCTCAAGATATCTTGAAGATCATGTTTTGAAACATCGATAAACTCGCATAGGGCGACATCTTCTTCAATCACCTCATAAATTCCAAGTGCTTCCATGTTGTCAAAGTCTTCAGACATGATGGCTTTGAACAGATAATCAAAGTAGATATCCATCGGAACCACTCTTTCAAATGCACCAGTCATCACGAATGCCCGCTTCTCACCATGTGTATTTGTATCGATAACATATTCCTTTTTGGAACTGTTCATGAACGACAAAAGACCAAATGCTCTATGGAAGCTCAGTTTTTTCTTTGATGGTAAAATCCATCCGAAGGCCTCTTCATAATCTCCTTCCGGGATTACCGTCACAGAACTGTCATAGAAGTTGATGTAGCCATCAGCCTCAATTTTTTCTCCGGTTAGGACATTGCCTGAAATATATCGCACATGATCCTGCTTGACATTATCTGCTACCATTTTGGTGATGGAAGCCCCAATATAGGTTTCATAGTACTGAGGACTTTTCACCTCAGAACCAGTTAACGCTATCCTTTTGGAAGCATCATATTTTCCTCCTAAGAATAGTTTTCCTATTTGTGCAACACCAAATGGGGAAACTGTCCATACTAGATCTCCCTTATTGATGGGATCAATATGATGTATTTGAATACCAACATTACCCGATGGGTGAGGACCGGAAAACTTGTTGTCCTGAACATTCTCCACATTGGCAAAAGTGGTAGATACTTCTGCATCAGAGTCGTGGTTCAAATGGATCTTTCCTTCAGTGAATTTTCTAAGAATATTTACTCCTGCCTGAAATGCTTCTTCCTGTCCTTTTAATGCATAGGCATTGTCAGCCGCCAAAGGATGAGAATCAAATGTTGAAATGAAAATAGCTTTTGGACTGTCATTTTCATCAGCCACAATACCATAAGGTCTTTGGATGATGTTGGGCCAAACTCCGCCTTTCAACATAATTTCCTGAGCGTCCTCACGACTTAGGTTGGTTATGTCAGAAACATTGTGAGTAGGAAATGATTCGAATTCAATTTCCTTATCGGCCAGAATCTTGATTTCAAGAATCCTTCTTTTTGCTCCTCGCTTTATTTCGACAATTTCACCGCTGACTGGCGCACAATACATTACACTCTCCTTCATTTTATCGTAAAGCACTGGTGTTCCGGCCTTTACGTTATCACCCTCAGCTACCAAAAGCTTTGGGCGAGTCATGCCAATAAAATTGGGAGGTTTGATTGCGAATGTTTCGGGTTGGGGAGAATCAGCGATCCTCTTTTCTGCCTTTCCTGCGAGATTAATGTCAAAGCCTTTTTTGAGCTTTATAATCTTAGACATACTCTATTTGTTGCGTATCAAAAGGTTGATTAAAAACGTGGCAAAATTAATAAATATTCCTTCAAAAAACAGGTGTTAATTTACCTTTACTTTGCCATCTTAAGACTCCTTTTGAATCCCTTAACTTTTGTTCAGCGCGAAGGTTTAAAAAAGTTACGCCAATGCCAAATTTGAGTCCAATTCTTCTATGAATTCGGCAACATTTTTCATGAGCCACATTGGGGTCGAGGTAGCTCCACAAATTCCTACCTTATCCTCCTTCTTGAACCATGATTCGTCAACCTCGTTTTCATTCTCGACAAAATAGCTTCTTGGATTTTCTTGCTTGCACACCCCATATAATGCCTTGCCATTGGAACTCTTCTTGCCACTTACGAATACTATTACATCATTCTGATTGGCAAAACGTTGCAACTGTGGCTCCCGGTTGGATACTTGTCGGCAAATGCTGTCATTGGCATTAAAGTCCACTTCTTCTAATTCACCCTTGGCCTCCTTGATCCGCGCTTCAATCATATCGCGAATCCGATAGAACCCCTTCGTACTTTTAGTGGTCTGGCTGAAAAGCGTCACGGGTCGCGAAAAATCTATCTTATTCAAATCCTCGTCTTCCATCACCACAATAGCTTCGTCCATAGTTTGTCCGGTCAAGCCAATCACTTCAGCATGCCCGGTTTTACCATAAATGACAATTTGGCCATCCGCCCTATTCATTTTGTCATAGGCCACTTTTACCCTGTTCTGAAGCTTTAGTACAACTGGACAAGAGGCATCAACTAACTCAATATTGTTTTCAATCGCGGTTTTGTAAGTCTCAGGAGGCTCACCATGTGCCCGGATGAGTACTTTGGAATCTTTGATATTCTGGAGATCAGTTCGATCAATAATCTTTAGGCCTTTTTCATTCAGGCGTTTCACCTCCATACTATTATGCACTATATCGCCCAGGCAATAAAGGCTTCCTCCTTCAGCCATCTCGTCTTCAGCCATTTGAATAGCGAACTCTACACCAAAACAGTACCCTGAATTTTGATCAATTGTTACCTCCATATCCTACTCGCCTATCTTTTCGTTTGCCAAATCTAACACCATTTGTACCTGATCTTCAAATTCCAGGTCAGATGTATCAATCTCAATTGCATCCTCCACTCTCACCAAAGGGCTTTCTTTTCTGGATGTATCCTGTTGATCACGTTCTCTGAAGTTCCTGGCAATTTCTTCCACTGACACTTCCTGACCCTTTCCTTTTAATTCCAAATACCTCCTCCTGGCCCTGGCTTCATCACTTGCCACCATAAATATCTTTAATTCAGCCTCAGGAAATACCACAGAACCAATATCGCGACCATCCATGACCACGCCACCATCCAGTGCCATCTTCCTTTGAATTGAAACCATGGTTCCCCTAACCTCCTTAATAGCCGAAACCGGACTGACCATTTCCGAAACGTACATTTTTCGAATTTCTTCTTCAACATTTTGTTGATTCAGAAAGGTTTCGTTTTTACCAAGTTCTTTGTTGTATATAAAGTCGATAGATATCTTTCCAAGCGCCTCATTGACAGCGTCATTATCATTGAGATTAATTTCATTTTGAATAAAATAGAGTGTAACTGCCCGGTAAGTTGCACCGGAATCAATGTGCTTATACTCCAAGCGCTTTGCGACCTCTTTTGCGGTGCTACTCTTCCCGCATCCTGAGTATCCATCAATTGCGATGATGATCTTCCTCATTTGAAAATTTTCACAAAAATAAGAGTTGATTGAATAGTACTTACCGACATTGAATTATAATTTGATCAAAAGTCAGCTCATTATAGCGAACTTTGGTTCTTTATTAAGTTTTGTTGAACTTCCTCCACCCTGAATTCAACCTATTTAATTCTATGAAATCCAAGACCAAACTTATTTACCTGCTTTACATAGGAATCTTTGTCCTGTTTGGATGTGCCGGAAAAGATAACTCTTCCCGGAATGAAGGCAACAAATTAACCACCGATGATTTTCAGATCTCATTAGCCCAATGGTCGTTACATAGAAAGTACTTTGGCGACATACAAGCCAGAGGCGGATATGATTGGTTCTTGAAGACACTTAGAGAAAGTCCGGATGATGCTATCGCTCCAGGGGAAGACCCAATGAATTTCCCACAGGAAGCTGCAAAATATGGAGTGAACTCAATTGAGCTTGTTAATACATTCTACTTTGGCAAGGCTGAGGATCAGGACTATTGGACCCGCTTTAAACAAAAGTGTAACGAGGCTGGAGTGACTGTTGGACTAATAATGTGTGACCTTTTAGGGAACCTGGGAGATGCGGATGAAAACGCACGAAACATTGCGGTGGAAAACCATTATAAATGGGTAGACGCTGCCAAATTCCTTGGGGCACATACAATTCGAGTGAATGCCGCAGGCCAAGGCTCAGCTGAGGAAGTAGCAAAAAATGCAGCAGATGGACTCAGGAAGCTTGGCGAATATGGCAAGCAACAGGGAATCAACATTGTTGTAGAAAATCATGGAGGTTATTCTTCAGATGGTTCATGGTTAGCAGGTGTCATGAAAGAGGTTGGTATGGACAATGTTGGAACCTTACCTGATTTTGGAAACTTCTGTGTTCAAAACGAACCTGAAGGCTGCATAAACATGTACGACAGATATAAAGGAATAGCGGAGCTGATGCCTTACGCAAAAGCGGTTAGTGCCAAATCCCATGATTTTGATGAAAAAGGAGATGAAGTAAATTCCGATTATTACAGAATCATGAAAATTGTCAAAGATTCTGGTTATAAAGGACATATCGGAATTGAGTACGAAGGAGGCAAATTATCGGAAGAAGAGGGAATCAGAAAGACCAAAACACTTCTTGAGCGAGCATTTGAATCGTTGAATTGAGTTAGCCGAACTTAACACCATGAACATTACAGGTCAGATAATCGATATTCGAAACAAGCGAATTTATCCGGGACGAATCACTGTCAAAGGTGAGAAAATAGTACGCATTGAGAAAGTAGAACAAGCTGACAATCAATACATCTTACCAGGCTTTGTTGATGCTCATGTTCATATCGAGAGCTCTATGCTGGTTCCATCAGAATTTGCGCGACTTGCCGTGGTCCATGGCACAGTAGCCACAGTTTCTGACCCTCATGAAATCGGGAATGTTCTGGGAGTCGAAGGAGTCGAATATATGATAGAAAATGGCAACCAGGTAAACTTCAAATTCAATTTTGGTGCTCCCTCATGTGTTCCAGCGACAACATTCGAAACAGCTGGCGCTGAAATCACTCCTGCGGAAGTAGAATATCTATTGAAAAAACCTGAGATCAAGTACTTGGCAGAGATGATGAATTGGCCCGGTGTGCTTTACAATGATCCTGTAGTTTATGATAAACTGGATATTGCGAAAAGGTTGGGCAAACCAATTGATGGGCATGCTCCCGGTCTTCGGGGAGAACAAGCCGAGAACTATGTCAAAGCTGGCATTTCCACCGATCATGAGTGCTTTACAAAAAAGGAGGCCCTGGATAAGCTGAAGCATGGTATGAAAATCGCGATTCGCGAAGGTAGTGCCGCCAAGAACTTTGAAACGTTGATCGAACTCTTGAATGACTACCCCGACATGATCATGTTCTGTTCGGACGACAAGCATCCGGATAATCTGGTGGAAGGGCATATTGATGAATTGGTAAGACGAGCCCTACAAAAAAACATCGATTTATTTAAAGTGCTGCAGGCCGCCTGTATTAATCCAGTGGAACATTATAATCTGGATGTTGGCACCTTGAATGAAGGTGATTTTGCGGATTTTATCACTCTCAGTGATCTGGAAGAATTCCAAGTAACTGGCACTTTCGTCAACGGCCAATGTGTTGCTCAAAAGGGTAGTTCCAACATTCCGCGGGTTCATAATTCCGTAGTTAATAACTTCAACTGTGATCCCATAAAGGAGAAAGACATTCAGGTTCGGCCAACGGGGACGAAAGTGAATGTAATCGAAGCATTAGACGGCCAATTAATCACCAATTGTCTTACTTATAATGTAAAGACTGATCAACACGGATACGCAATTTCAGATTTAGAAAATGACGTACTCAAAATGGTTGTAGTCAATCGATACAAGCCCTCCAAACCAGCGATTGCGTTCATAAAGAATTTCAATCTGAAAAAGGGTGCCCTCGCATCCAGTGTCGGTCATGATTCTCATAACATAATTGCCGTGGGAGTCGAGGACAAGGACATTGTCAAAGCAGTGAATTTACTAATTGAGGCAAAGGGTGGTGTCAGCGCGGTATTCGATACAGAATCCAAAGTAGTGCCACTTCCAGTGGCAGGCATTATGTCTCCAGAAGATGGTTACACGGTCGCAGAAGCATACTCCAGCATTGACAAAATGTCAAAGGGCATGGGTAGTACGCTAGTCTCTCCCTTTATGACCTTGTCATTCATGGCCCTTTTGGTAATCCCTTCATTGAAACTCAGTGACCTAGGATTATTCGATGGTGAAAAATTCGAATTTAAGCCCCTTTTCAAAGATTGAGAAGTTTGGCATCTTTTATGCAAGAAGACTAGTACCTCACTTCCAAAATTCATAACCAACTAAATCTTTGGTTATACAATCAGACTTGTCTATATTATATATTGTCAAGTATGCCCTAAACTGAAATCACTATGAAAAAGGTCATTTTAATTCTTCTTATTGTACTCATCTCCTACCCTTTGGTAGGTCAGAATCCTCCTGCTGACCCTAAGCTTAAATCACTGACTGAGGAAAACTGGGTGAAGGCCTCTGATTATATGCGGGAAAAGAACTATCGGGAAGCGGCAAACTCTCTTCATTGGATAATGACCAACGTACCTGACTACTTTGCCGGAGTTTATATCCACGCTTATAGAGCTTATGAACAACTTGGTATTGTAGAATCGGACAAAGAACAAAAGGGTATTTACCTTGACTCAATGCTAATCAGTTATAAGCTGAAGGAGAAATACTTCGATTTGAGCATTCGGGAAAAGAACAACCTAGCTTTTAAGTATTACAAACACTTCAGGAATGACCCTTCAAAGTATGATGAGGCAATGATTGCTTATGGTGATGCATACAAAGTGCCTGAAAAAGTGATAAGCAACAATATTGTTTCCTATATGTCAATGGCAGCCAGATATAAAGAGGCCGGAAATGCTATCACCAACGACCAAATTTTTGAAATCTACGGGCTCGTAACTGAAGCGATTAACAGCCGAATCCAAATGCAGATTGATGCGGAAAAGTTTCAGAAGTATCAGATTGTGGTTGATGGAATTCTGCTTGACATGATTGGCAATGAGATAAGTTGTGCCGACATCTCAGATACGTTTGGCCCGGCTCTTGACCAGGATCAAAATCTGAAGAAAGCCAAGAGAATGTTCGCAATGATGCTCAATTTGGAGTGCACAGATAACCCTTATTTCATTAAATCAGCTAAGATCATTTGGGACAAAGAGGAAAACAAGTCTGAAGGGATCGCAAAGCTCCTGGCAAAGCACAATGCAGTGAACAAAGATTACGCGACTGCCATCTATTGGTATGAGAGCGCTTTTGGAGTGTCCAGTAGCAATGAAAAGAAGGCCGACATTCAAATGGACCTGGCCAATATTCACCTATTGAATGGAGATAAGATCAAGTCTAGAGTAGCAGCACTCAAAGCCATTGAGTTAAACTCCGAAATCGCGTCTGAAGCCTATTCTTTCCTAGGCAACCTCTACATGAGAAGCTTTGATGATTGCAAGCAAGAAAGCAGTCATGTTCAGGATAGAGCCGTGTTTATGTTGGCTTACGACATGTTCGAAAAAGCTGGAGACAAAGATGGAAAATTGGCTGCTATGGCTCAGTTCCCAACCAAATCTCAGGTCTTCGAGAAAAACCTGAAAGCAGGAGACCCGATCAAAATAGAATGCTGGATTCAAAGGAGCACAACCATTAAATCGAGGGCTTCCAATTAAAACTTAACCATTTAATAATCGACTCGTTACTTGGAGGGCGTAGTAGTTACTAATTTTGCAGCGTCAAAACTTCAAAATATGAAATCACGAGTCTTTGCTATTCTAGCCTCCTTATCGGTAACATTTTCAGCCTTTGGCCAAGGCCGGGGTCCGGATCTTAATTTACCGGATGATCCTGCACTAGCCGATGAGACCAAAAGGCGTTTTGCCAGATCTGTTGACGAAGTGATGGTCAAAAGGTGGAGGGAAGCAGCAAATGCGATCAATTGGTTAATGGTTAATACACCTGAGTTATATGATGGACTTTATGTCAATGGTTATAAAGCTTATGAAGAACTGTACTTGGCCGAGTCTGATGAGAGCAGGAAAAAGATTTACCTGGACTCCATGTTTATCTCATATAAGCTGAAGGACAAATACTTCGAACTGAATAATCGGGAGATCAACAATTTGGCCTACCGTTATTATAAATATTATAAATCAGATAAGACCAAGTATCCTGAAATGAAGGCCGCATTTGATAGGGCCTATGAAAAACCTGAAGTTGTTATCAATAACAACTTTGTGGCCTATATGGATGTCTATCGAAGGATTTTTCTGACATTAAAAACAGTGACAGAAGAGGAAGTGCTGGATGTATACACCAAGATCAATTCGGAAATCGATCACAGAATCAGTCAAGGCAGAAGTGCAGATCGTCTGAATCGGTATAAAGGAGCTATTGATCAAATGCTTACTTCGGTTGTAAAAGTGGATTGCGAATTTATTTCAACAAAACTCTACCCAGAGCTGCAAAAAGATTCCGGTAATCTAAAAATGGCCAAGAAAATTCTACAGTTAGGGCTTACCGGAAAGTGTTCTGCTGAAGATTTCTTCCTTGAAGCCGCAATTGTCGTTAATGACAATGAGCCAACGCCTACTCTTACCAAGCTGATTGCCAGAGGTTATGCCGCAAAAAAGAACGTAGTTGAGGCCGAAAATTACTTCAAACAAGCTCTATTTTTAGTGGGCGAAGGTGGTGAAGAAGCTGCTGAAATATACATGTCCATGGCTAAAATGTTTGCCGTGAACCAACTAAAAGCAGGCGCTCGAGACGCAGCTATGAACGCAATGGAGAATGATTTCAAGTCATCGTCTGCGGAAGCTTACAATTTGATCGGAGATCTTTATATGGGTAGCTTTGATGATTGTAAGAAGCAAAAAAGTCAAATTGACGATAGAGCTGTATTCCTCCTCGCTCATGATATGTATGCAAAAGCTGGCAATACAAAAGGAATGACCGCAGCAAAAGAACAATTTCCTACCATTGCACAGGTGTTTGAGCAGAATAAGAAGGAAGGTGATAAACTCAATGTGGGTTGTTGGATTCAACGAAGTACAACCATAAGGACAAGAGCTAGTAATTAGATGAAGGAAGAACTGGATAAACTATTCAAAGAACTTGGTGATAAAATCAAGGAACTCGCTGACAAGGCTGAGGATGCCTCAGGTGAGGTCAAAGAAGAAATGAAGGAGACTATCGATCGATTGAAGAAAGAACGCGATAAGGTAGAAGAGAAGATGAAGGATTTTCGCGCTAAAAACGAACCAAAAATTGAAGAGGCCAAACATCACTTGAAAACAGCTATGGACGAAATTGGCAAGGCTTTCGAAAAGATGTTCCGCAAAGGTCCGGGAGCAGAAGAATACAAAGACAATTGATCTCTGTTCCTTTAATTGAGTAATTCTGTATTGGCCATTCTGAAGATGATTTTTCTCTAATTTCATCTATATTTAGCATTCAGCCTGCCCATAAATCTTAAAATCACGAGATATGGCAATGTCAAAAACGGAAAAGATGTCCCACTTTGCAGTGGTCTTTATCGCTATTTGTGCAGTGGTAGTTTCTGTATGGCAGGTTCAGCTGAGTCAAAGACATAATAGACTTACAGTCAGACCTTATTTCAATTTTAGCACAGGCACCGTTACTACAGCTACCAAGCATGAATTCCAGCTTTCCGTGACCAATGGAGGTTATGGACCTGCAATCATTAAGGACTTTCAAATTTCTGTAGACGGTCAGGAAGTTCGTCATTGGAACGCTGCTGTCGATCAATTGGCTGACTCCGTCCTAATGACAGGGGCCGCCAACTTTGGGTCAGGAGATGTATTTCCGCCAGGCAAGGAGGAGATACTCCTTACGCTCGAAAGGTATGTAAGCGAAAACAGAATCAAATTGAGAATCGTTTACGAATCTATTTACAATGAGCAATTTGATAAAGAAGTAGAATTCTAAACTGAAAAGCCATGCCTTTATCAAGAACTGAAAAAATATCACATTATGCTGTGGTCGTAATAGCCATATGTGCCGTAGTCGTGTCGGTTTGGCAAGGCAGGATTTCCGAGCGACAACTTGAAATTGAGCGGGAACATAATCGACTTACCGTAAGACCTTATTTGGATGCCTACTACCTTTGGGAAGGTTCAAGTAAGTGGACCTTGAATCTTACCAATGAAGGAATCGGTCCTGCCATAGTAAAGTCAATTTCGTATTTCTATGAAGGCAAAGAGTATCAAAAATGGGAAGACGTTCTAGAAGCAGCCAATATCAAACAGCTTAGGGTTTTTTCGTTTAGCTTCAGCGAAGATGCCCCATTTTCAGCCGAAAAAACACAGCCATTGCTCGAATTGACAAGAGGTGAAGGAGAACGAGGGTCGATTGGAATCGAGCTTCTTGTGAAATATACCTCGATCTACAACGAGCCCTTTGAATTTAGAATGGATTTTTGAGGTTTCTGTTTTCAATCGTTTCTTAGAACTTCAGCTGGGTTTTGACTACATGCACGGTACGACTGTAGCAAGACAGTAAGGAAACTAAGTATCAATACTCCCAGAAAAGCAACAACGAAGTAAATTGGATTTAAACCTATGCGATAGACAAATACTGAAAGCCATTCTTTCATTAAGTACCAGGCTATCGGAGTAGCAATAGAAAATGCGATCACAATCAAGAGCCCATATTCTTTGTTCAGCAACAAGATTAGCCTGTGAATAGAGGCACCTAAAACCTTTCGAATACTGACTTCTTTTCTTCGTTGTTCAACGGTATACACGGTTAGTGCAACCAACCCTAGTAGTGAAATGAAGAGCGCTAGTCCAGAGAATATCTTGAATAACATAAATTGACCCTCCTCCTTTTTATAGAAACCCGCGATTTGGTCGTCAAGAAAGTGATACTCAAAAGGTCGGTCGAATAAACTTTCAAACTGTGACGCCATTTCTTTGAAAGAGTTTAGCCCTGCACCACCTTCCATTTTGATCAGGAGATTGTCGGTGCCCCAATCGCCCAATGGCAATATGACTATAGGTTCGACCTCTGTTTTTAAGGATTTTAGATGGAAGTCGGATAAAACACCTACTACTTCCCTACCAACGACATCGTTCCAACCAAAAAGTCGCTTGCCTTCAGGAACAGCCAGCCAGCCAAGCTTCTCGGCCAAAGTATAGTTAATTAGCATTTGATCATCGGCAAGCTTACCTGGATCATAGGTTTCCGATTTCCAATAAAACTCCAATCCGAGTGTCGGCATTAAAGATGCATCGGCATAAACCACTTCTTGTGCAACCGCTTTAGCTCCCTCACCCTGAGTATTTGAACCGTCTAATACCCCTGTAACATACCCACCGCCTATCCTAAAACCACTAAGGCTGGTATTTTGTACCCCGGCAATGGATCTAAAACTCGTCCTTAGTTTCTCATAGAGGTGCGTTGAGTCTCTGTCAAGGGGCACAGACAATACAAAATCTGTATTATAACCCAATTCCTTTTGTTTCAGAAAACTCATTTGATTGCTCATAATAGCCAAAACCGAAACTAATAGTGCCGAAACAATAAATTGAAAAAGGATCAATCCTTTCCTTAGCCAAGAACCCGATCGATTAGATGATATTTCCTTTTTCAAAAGTGCCAGCGGCCTGACCTTAGATATATAAAAGGCTGGATACAATCCGGCAATAACACCAATCAAAAGACTTGTTATTACGGTCCAGATAAAAAATTCCAGGCTGAAATACTCTATGGAAATATCCTTATCCAATATGAGATTGAAAGCAGACATTAACCTTTCCGAGACGGCAAAAGCCAAGAGAAAAGCAACAACGGTCAGCAAATACGATTCCAATACCTGATAGAAGATCAATTGACGTTTCTCTGCTCCTATGATCTTTCTTATGCCCATTTCCCGCATTCGCCTAATTGATTGGGCAGTAACGAGGTTAACATAGTTGATGAGAGCCAAAAGCAGGATGACAATTCCAATTCCAGAAAATAGCCGAACGTATAGAATATCGTTCTTTTCAAAATCGAAGCTCTTATAGCTGGCATTTAACCTTTGGTCGGTTAACGGAAGTAGAGAAAATTTATCTTTTGAGATGATTCTCGAATAGGGAGTTTTGTGACTTGTATCAGCAATTTTTTGAGCTACCCGACTGGGCATATTGGTATTGGAAAAAACATATGTAATTGCCGTCCTATAACCATGCATTCTTTCAAAATCATTCTTGAAATACCCTTGTCTGTAGAGCAAAAGGTCAAATTGAATTGTGCTGTTCTTTGGGGCATCTTCCGCTACTGCCGAGATTATATAGCGATTACCCTTTTCGACCAGGATCTCTTGTCCTATTGGATCGATACTCCCAAACATACGTTGACTTAGGCTTTGTGAAATGACAGCCTGTCCCGATTCGGAAAAAACTCCTTGATTCGATGCGTTTACTAACGCAAAAGAAAAGAAATCAAAGAAGTTTGGATCAATCATAAGCACACCGGGAACGTTCAATTGCTTATCGTTGGCATCGATCAACGTCCTTTCCGCAACTTTGGACATTCGGGTATAATCTTCTATTTCAGGGACATCTTCCTTGAAATAATCTACAAAGTCACTTGGTATCCTCCCCTTTATCCCGCGATTCTCGGTGGAACTGATGACTCTGTAAATGCCCTCTTTGTTCGCATGGAACTTATCAAAGCTCAATTCATCTCTCACGTAAAGCGCTATCAACAAAACGCTTATAAGACCAATAGTCAGGCCAAGAATGTTCGTTACAGCATAGAGCTTTTCTTTTCTTAGCTTTCGGACAATAAGTTTGAGGTTGTTTATTAGCATAACTTCAGGCTTCACTCGCTCTTTATAGTGTCTACAGGATTGAGTCTTCCTGTCTTAATGGATTGGAACAAAATGGTCACAAATGCAATGACAATTGCCAGAACACCGGCTAATATGAAAGCGCCTGCTGTGATGGATATGCGATCTGCATAACCTTGGAGCCATGCATCAACTCCAAAAAAAGTAAGCGGAACTGAGATTAGAAAGGCGAGCCCAACCAACTTCAAAAAGTCGACACTAAATACTTTAATTATATCCAGGATTGAAGCACCCAGAACCTTCCTTATACCAAATTCCTGTAATCGTTGATCAGCGGTAAATGCGGCCAAACCGAATAGCCCAATACATGAAATAATCACCGCCAGAATTGTAAATAAAGTCACAGCGTTCGCCATTTGTTCCTCCTGCACTAACAGTTCTTCAAAATTCCGCTCTAACCAGTGATAGGAGATTGGCTCTTCAGTAAAACGTGACCAAACTGCTGTCATATCCTCAACCGGTAATCGATTAAGATCAACTCGCACTACGAGACGATTGCCTTTCTCTGCACCATATGCAAACATTGCAGGGCCTACACTTTCTCTTAAGGAACCAAAATTAAAGTCTTTCATCACCCCCACTATTCGATAATAATTACCGAATATTTTACCCACAGGTTCTTCCAGCCCAATCACCTGAAGAGCGGCTTCATTGATGACGACATTTGAATCGGTTTTGACCAACTCTTGAGAAAACCATTCTCCATCCTCCAATTCAAGTCCCAGAGTCGACATAAAGTCCAAATCAGTATTAAATGTGGACATAACCACGCTCCTGTCCCCATCCAGCATAATGGAATGCACACCATTGAAGTTGTCGCCTGGAACATGTTGGGTGAAAGAAGCACTTTCTACCCCCGGAATTGAAAGAATTTCGTTCCTGAATGCCGCTTTATTCTTTCGCAAGTCGTTCGCATTGGTAATTACTAATGATTGCTCCTTGTCAAACCCTAAGTCCTTGTTCTTCAGATAAACCAATTGATTGTAGACAAAAAAGGTTGAAATTATGAGACCTGTTGATAGTGTGAATTGAACGATAACAAGTCCATTTCTAAGCCCTTTGGCAAGGTTAAGATTAAGAACTCTTGCCAGTTTCATTCCCTTTAATAACGGAATCACCTTAGCGCTGGAGAGATAGAATGCAGGATAAAGTCCTGCAAGAAGACCAATGATCAGGACTCCAAGCCCGACATTAATCATCAACGAAGGGTACTTGATCAGCGATATACCTATAATGTCCCCAAAGCTTTGATTGATTTTAACAACCAACACTTCGGACAAAGCAGCTCCGATGATAGCCGAAATGGCGGTGATCAGTAATGACTCTGCCAGAAATTGAAAAATCAAGCTCTTCTTTCTTGAGCCCAACACCTTCCGAATTCCAATCTCTTTCGTCCTTCCCGATGAACGAGCAGTCGTCAAATTCATGAAATTGATACAGGCGATAATCAAAATGAAGGTGGCTATAATTGCCAGCGTAACGAGTGTCTGACGATCACCTCCGGAACCAATCTCAAATTTCAGTTTTGAGTTGAGATAGACGTCCGTGATCGGCTTTGAATAATGGGATATGTGGTTTTGGTGGGCAAGGTAATCCTCAAAATTCATCCCTTCCTCCGGTTTAAAGGCATTCGGAAAAATCGATCGTTCGGCAATACCTAAGAGGCCATCGTCCAACAATTCCTGAGTTGTATTAAGAGCGGTTTTGATGTATGTATACCCGCCTATATTGTACCACCCATTCTCCTTGTACTTTTCATCATTCTGTTTTCGGAGTAGCAAGTCAAAATCCAGATGTGATTTAATTACCGGGTCTTCTACGACCGCACTTACCAAAAAGGTCCCATTTTTTCTGATTTTCAGCTCTTCTCCTATCACATCAACCCGACCGAAAACCTTGTTTGCGATAGATTTTGTGATTACCGCTTTTCCGGGACCAGTCAATGGTCGAGATGGATCTCCCGCAATAATCTCATAGTCGAAAACATCGAAGAAATTCTCATACGTCCAGACAGTTTTATTGGTGCGGATTGACTCATCACCGAGCATGATCTCCATTCCAAAGTCAACAGCTAATCGAGTATATGCCTCAACACCGGGGATCTCGTTTAACCTGAATTGCAAATTGGGCTGGGTCCAGGCCACTTTATCCATGGAAAGAAAGTGAGTTTCAACCCGATAAATTCGATCGTAATCCTTAAATCCCTTTTCATAGGAGGTTTCTTGAAAAATGTACAAGACAATTACCAAAAAGGCGGCAATACCAATACTCAATCCGGCAATATTAAGGGCTGATAGCATCCCCTTCTTAAGGAGATTTCGAATGGCGATTTTTAGAAAATGTTTTACCATGATTATTCATCTTTTAAAATTTGAGCAGGATTGCATAAAGCCGCCTTAATAGATTGACTGAAAACAGCAATGATTAAAATGACAACAATTGCCATAAGCCCGAATAGGTAATGAGTCCAGGAAATATCAATCTGATGTGCAAAGTCATTCAACCAGCTTTTCAAGAATAAGAAACTCATTGGCGTAGCAATAATCAGAGCCAATAAGACTAGTCCTAAATATCCTTTGAGGAGTAATTTTAATATGGAATTGATAGAAGCCCCCAATACTTTTCTTATACCAATTTCCTTCAACCTGAGTTGAGCGGTGAATGTACTCAAACCCATCAAGCCCAAAATCGCTATCAAAATGGCCAAAAGAGTAAAGGCACTAAACAACTGACTATAGTTTTTTTCCTTGGTGTAGAGTGCCTGAATTTTATCATCCAAAAACTCATAACCGAATGGATCAGTAGTGCTAAACGTCTTCCATTTCTCTTCAACTCGTGTGATCACCTCAGAGACACCTGTAGTGTTTACCTTCAATGATACTCGAAAAGGCTCATCATATGGAACCACAATGACATTCGGAATCTCATACCTGGCATCATAGATAAAGTCGCGGGTTACTCCAATAATGGTCCTTTCGGTGTCCTGCCCTCTTTCATAGTCATAAAAACTTATTTTGGCTCCAATCGGCTCTTCAAAATTGAAAGCCTTTGCAGCAGACTCGTTGATGATAACTGCTCCCGAATAATCGGCAGTACTTTCGGGCATAAAATTTCTACCCTGCACAAAGTCTATTCCTAAAACCTCCAGGTAGTTATGATCTACATCCATTCGAGGCATATTGATTACCCCATCTTCAAAGTGATCAGAATACACCGAGCCATAACCAGTGGCAGATGTACTCGGTCCACCAGTCACATCAATCACTCCGGGAATTGCAAGGAGTTCGTTTTTAAACGATTTATAATCATCATTGATGAAATCAGCATCATCGAGCACAAGAACTGCTTCTTTGTCCATACCGCTGTCGAAAGACAAAAAATAGGCTACCTGCTCTTTCATAACCAAGGTGGCCACGATAAGCGTGAGAGTGATGGTAAATTGAAATCCAATGAGAAGTTTCCTTAAAAGGGAATTTGATCGATTTTCAGTATGTTTCAGAACACGCGCAGGTTTGAAATTGGATAACATAATCGAAGGGTACAAACCGGCAAACAGCGTAATCGAAGGAATTAGCAGTATAAAAAATGGAAGGATAAAAGGGTCTGACCAATAATCCAAAGCGATAGGTCTGGAGATAAGATCGTTCATCAACAACAACCCACCTTCAACCAATCCGGCAGAAAGTAATATGGCTAACACAACCAACAGCAGCGTCTCAGTCAGAAATTGCAATCTGATTTCTCTCTTCTCGGCTCCCAGTACGCGCCTTACCCCAATTTCATTCAATCGGGTAGACATCCGTGCCGTTGAAAGGTTGATGTAATTCACACAGGCCAACAAAAGAATCAACAATGCCACCGCCATCATTGTATTGACCGTTTTCCTATCTCCCTTGACTCCCATGGTCTTTCCGGCCAAATACAAATCTTCAAAGGCTTCCATTGAAGGTTCGTGCCCCACCTGACCATTTTCCTCCAACAGTCTTATGACATTCGCCTTGAACTGATCCTGATCTGGCTTTGAATTTTTGAAGAGCACATAAATGTAGTTTCGGGCTTTCCAGGAGCCCTTATCTTTATTTGAAAAATTGGCCAGGAAGTTGGGTCTGATGCTGGAGTTGGCAGGGACCGACTTCAAGACTCCGGAAATCATATAGTTTATTGAATCCTTTTCAAATCGGAAGGAGTTTCCAACGGGGTTTACTCCTGGAAAGTATTTCTCAGCAATTTCTGATGAAATGACCAGTTTACCCGGTGCATCCAGCACTTTGTCTAAGTCACCATATTGAAGAGGAAAGTCAAAAATACTAAAGAAACTGGGGTTAACTCTGAGAAACGCATCCTCCACAATCAGGTTGTTGTTGTGCTTAATGACCACCTGCTGGGAAAAGCCCAATGGAGATGCAGCCTGTACCTGAGGAAATTGGCTCTCCAATGATACGGCCAGGGCATTGGGGGGAGGAATAGTCATTCCTGCCTTCGGAATCGCAATTTTCATTTGAAAAATGTGGCTTCCCCGTGAATGGAATCTGTCAAATGTAATCTCCTCTCTCACGAAAAGTCCAATCAGAATAAAGCATGCACACCCGGTTGACAATCCAATTAAATTGAGAAGTGCATATCCCCATTTTCTTCTGGAATTCCTTATGGTCAATTTTAGATAGTTCAAGAACATAACTTATTCGGATTTTAGGGTTTCAACAGGGTTCTTACTGGCGGTTTTGATTGACTGAAAAAGAATAGTGAGAAATGCAATAACGATCGCCAATATGCCACCGACAACAAACAATCCCATTTTCATATCTACTCTATAGGCAAATTCCTGCAGCCATGCTTTCACCCCTATTACGGTCAATGGAATTGAAATAATGAAGGCCAAACCCACGAGCTTCATAAAGTCATAACTGAACACCTTTATGATATCTATTGCGGAAGCGCCTAACACTTTTCTAATACTAAATTCTTGTAATCGCTCGTCTGCAGCGAATGCCACTAAACCAAACAATCCAATGCAGGATATGATGACCGCCAAAATGGTGAAAAGTGTTACTATGTTAGCCACATTTTCCTCTTCAATCAGGAGCTCTTCAAAGTCTTGCTCGATCCAACGATATGAAAGTGGTTCTTGCGTGAAATGAGTCCATTTTTCTTTGATTTGGTCAACTGGAAGGCTGTTCAAATCTATCCTGACCACAAGACGTCTTCCCTTGTCATCATTGTAGCCAAACATTACCGGTCCTATTTCCTCTTTGGGAGAGCCAAAATTGAAGTCTTTTACAACCCCAACAATACGGTAGTAATCACCTATCAATTTTCCGACTGAATCTTCAATCCCGAGGTCGTGAAGTGCCGCCTCGTTGATGACCACATTAGAATCGGTCTTTACCAATTCTTCCGAAAACCAATTTCCTTCAGAAATTTCAAGACCAAGTGTTGATAACAGGTCCAAGTCGGCATTGAATTTTGACATAACGATAGTTCTGTCATCATCAAGCATCAGTGAATGGGTATCCTCAGAATTTCTCCCGGGTACTCGATGTGTGAAGGAAGCAGCCTCCACCCCAGGAATATTTAGAATTTCATTCTTGAATGCCTCTTTATCATTTTTCAACACGCTGGGGTTGTTGATTACCAGCACCTGTTCTTTATCAAATCCCAGATCCTTGTTTTTCAGGTAGACCAATTGATTGTACATAAAAAATGTCGCAATGATCAATCCGGTAGACAGGGTGAATTGTAAAACCACCAATGTATTTCTTAATCGCTTGGCCAAACTCATGTTAAAGACCCGTGACACCTTCATTCCTTTAAGCAAGGGTACCACCTTGGCACCCGATAAGTAGAATGCCGGGTAAATGCCTGACACCAATCCGATAGCTATTACCCCAAGGCCTACATTGACCAACAATTCGGGATACTTTAAAAGTGAAATACCAATCACATTTCCGAAATTCTGATTGATCTGAACAATTAACACTTCGGTCATTGCGGCTGCAACAATGGCTGAAATCAAGGTGATTAATAAGGACTCGGCCATGAATTGAAAAATCAGGCCCCTTTTGGGTGAGCCCAATACTTTTCTAACACCAATTTCTCTGGTTCTGTATGAAGATCGGGCTGTAGTCAGATTCATGAAATTGATACTGGCAATTGTCAGTATGAACACTGCGATTATTCCCAAAGTCATCAATGTTGCCTTATCACCCCTTGAATTGAAATCGTCTTCAAGTTCAGATTCCAGATGGATATCCGAAATCGGCCTGCTATGGAAAGAAATGCGATTCGATTGCTCCATCCATTCTTGAAATGACATCCCTTTCACGGCCTTAAACATGATGGGAAATACATGTCTTTCAACAATTCTGTTTAACCCTTCATCCAAATCAATTTGTTCTGAATTTTTGGACAGCTTGACAAACGTATACCAGTTTGTATCATACCAACCTATGTCTGAGAAATCCCTTTTATCAGGGTCATATAATAATATATCAAAGTCAAGATGAGATTGTATTACGGGGTCTTCAATGACTGCACTTACCAGAAAGCTATTTTCCCACGGTGATTCAATCCTCTCTCCCAACACATCTGTTCGTCCGAAAAGTCTTTTGGCCATCGACCTTGTAATCACTGCTTTCCCAGGGCCTTCGAGAGGAGAATCCGGATTACCATGAATCACATCGTAATCGAATAGATTGAAGAACTTATCGGTGGACCAGATCAATTTTTCGGTCTTGATTGAAGATTCACCTGCATTGATATTCACTCCTTCCCTTAAATAAATCGTGGCGTGCGACTCTACTCCGGGAATCTCGCTGAGAAAGAATTGGACGTTCGAGACGGTCTTCCCGATTTTATTCGTGGACAGAAAATGAGTTTCTACCCTATATATCCTATTCCAGTCCTCAAAACCCTTTTCATAGGAAGTCTCCTGAAATATATACAATGTGATCACCAAAAATGACGCGATACCTATACTCAGTCCTGTAATATTGAGTATAGACAACATACCGTTCTTCTGGATGTTTCTTAGAGTAATTTTGATAAAATGCCGGATCACTTACTCGGTCTTTAAAGTTTCAACAGGGTTTTTGTGTGCAGCCTTTATCGATTGATGCGATACAGTTAACACTGCAAGTGTGAACGTCCCAAGTAGCGCCATGACGAACGGAACGGCACTCAAATCAACCCGATAGGCAAATCCTTCAAGCCAATCACGCATGAAGTAGACAGCCAAAGCGGAAGCAATCACAAATGACAATAGTATCAATCGGAAATAGCTGCGGTAGAGCAGAAGAAGAATGGACGACAAAGATGCGCCAAGTACTTTGCGTATCCCAATTTCCTTGGTTCTCTGTTCATTGATAAATGAAGCAAGTCCAAACAGGCCCAAACAAGCAATGAAAATTGCCAACATTGTAAATGCACTGAAAATGCGACTTAGTTGTAGTTCGGATTTAAATAGCTTTTCGAAATCCTTATCAAGAAAACTATAAACCAGTGGGACGTTTGGTTCAAACTCATCCCATGCGGTTTCAATGAACTCAAGAGTTTCGGATAAGTCCTGAGATTTTATCTTGATGGCGATATAATCCTTAAACCGGTAATCATTGAGAAAGGTAATGGCCAGTGGTTTGATGGCCTTGTCGAATGACTCAGTATTGAAGTCTTCAAGAACGCCAATTATCTGAACGCGTTCTTCATCTGGATCACCTTGATTAATCGTCAGAAACTGACCGATAGGTTCCGTAAGTCCCAATTCTTTAACCGCCTGCTGATTTAAGAGCAACCCGCTGGAATCAGTTGCCATCGCTTTCTCAAAGGCTCGTCCCTGCGCCACTCTGAGATTCAGTGTATTCAGATAGTCATTATCTGCCTTGAACCAATTAATACCCATTCTCTTCACACCGCCATCCACGCTAAAATCTCTTCGAGCATAATTGAGTTGGCCCGGTAAACCTGTAGCAAAAGAAACTCCAGCGATATCCGGGTTTTTGCGCAGAGCCGTTTTGAACTCCTCTCTCCTATCGTCAATCTCTCGATCATTCTGGATCACTAATACATTCTCTTTCTCAAAGCCAAGATCCTTGGATTTGGTGTATTCTACCTGTTCTTTAATTACTAATGCTGAAATGATCAACCCAATGGATACGACAAATTGAAACCCAACGAGAAGGTTTCTCATTGGAGACTTCGCAGAAGATAACTTGAGATCGCCCTTCAATACTGCTACCGGCTTAAAACCGGTCAGATATAACGCTGGATATATACCAGCCAGAAAGCCAATAAAACCTGTGGAGACAACGATAATCAGCCAATTAATTGGTTCAAGGAGTAATGAGGTTTCCACTTCCCATTGAAAACTGACCCTGAGCAATTGCACCATTCCCTCAACTAGTCCTAGTGCCATGACCATGGATAGATACGCGAATACCAAAGACTCGGTTAGAAATTGATAAATCAGATTCCTACGTCCAGACCCTAATACCTTTTTCACACCAATTTCCTTGGCCCTTATCGTAGATTTAGCCGTAGACAGGTTGACAAAATTGACAACCGCCAATACCATGATGAAAATGGCAACAACGATAAGCGCATTGACATAGAGTCGATTCCCCTTTGGCCGCATTTCTCTCAAAAGAGAAGGGTTCAGATGAATATCGGCAATTGGTTGGAGGATATACTTCCAATCAAGCCCCTGATCTCTCAGATATTCCAAACTGACATTGGATCGAGCCATTCCATGCTCGGCCACAATGCTTTCCAGAACCTGGTCGATTCTTGCAATGGTTTGAGATGAATTGTCCCTTATCTTAATATAGGTATGGAAAATATTCCACCCCCAGTTTGGTATATTCAATGCCTCAGGATTCTCCCTGGACAAAAGCATATCAAATTGAAAATGAGAGTTTTGAGGTTGATCTTCAATAAGGCCAACCACTTCCCATTTGGTGCCTCCATCTCCCCCTCCTCCGAGGATTCTTCCTACTACATCATGGTTGTCCACCGCTTCTTGCCCGAAATATCGAACGGCCGTTGAAACCGGCATTACAAGAGTATGGTCTTTGGTAAACAATCGTTCATAATCTCCTTCCAGGAACCCAAAGTTTAAAACATCGAAGAAAGTCGAATCAACAGTCCATGCGTTGGTTTCTCGGAATGGCCGGTCAAAGTTGTCTTCTGACCGCATAGTGAGATCACTGCCTGAATTGATCCTCACCATTGATAACACATCCGGGGATTGTTCAACAAGCATTGGCCCTAACGCAGGTGGTGCGGCAGCGTAATGTTCAATCCCCTCTTCCTGCTTCCAATAGGTAGTTATTCTGTAAACATTTTCATAGTCCTTGTAGAACTTATCATAGCTAGTCTGGTCGTTGACATGGAATGCAATTAACAAACACGAAGCCATTCCTACGCTAAGTCCCAAAACATTGAGCACAGCATACATCCGTTGTTTGACAATAGTCCTTAGGGCGATTTTCAGGTTGTTTTTTAGAATCATTCTTCTCTAAGTGATTGAACAGGATTTTTTCTTGAAGCATAAATTGATTGTGCGCTCACCAATACCAAACTTATCGCCAGGAGCCCCAATCCAATCAGAAAATAAATAACGAATGAATAATCAATTCGATAAGTAAAACCGGATAGCCATTTATTCAGGAAATAATAGGAAATCGGCAAACCAATGATAATGCTGGTCGCGATGACTTTGCTATATGATGACGAAAGCAACAACGCAATTAAGCTCTCCGAAGCTCCTAACACCTTTCTTATTCCAATTTCCTTTTTTCTGGACTCCAAAGTCAATGAAACCAAGCCATATAAACCTAGAAAACAGACCAGAATAGAGATAAATGCCACATAATTCACGGTATTGGAAAGTTTCAGCTCCTTTTGATAGACCTTGTTCATAGCATCATCAAGGAAGTAATAATCAAAGGCGTCAGACTTTTCTATCTCTTCCCAAACGGTCTGGATTTTGGACATGGTCTGGTCAAAACCTTTCTTGGATATCTTCACAATTGACGCATCTCCCCCATTTCTCGATTTGCTGTTATTTTTTATAAAGAGCGGTTCGATCTCTTCGTACATGGATTTATAATGATAGTCTTCCACCACGCCTATCACTCGGTAGGTGGTCGGGTCAAAACCGTTTCTCCCGGTCATAACAATATTCTTCCCAATGGCTTCTTCTTCTGGCCAACCCAAATCTGTGGCGGCCTTTTGATTTAGTAAGACCGTGTTTTCCTCATCTGTAATTTCAAAATTGCGTCCTTGAATGAATTCGAGATCGATAATATCAGCATAGTCTTCTGAGGCCCATATGCCATTGCAAAAAATACCATCTCCGACATCACCATTTTCCTTGACATTTCTTGCCCTGGGATCTCGATACCCTGGAATACTAGACAAAGAGGCAATACCCTGAATATTAGGTTCTCCTTCTAATGCTTGTCGAATGAGAAAGTTAGAATTATTGTTGATCCGCGATAACACTATAATGGGATCATCTCCAAAACCAAGGCCAGAATTTTTGACATATGCCATTTGCCGTTGAATAATCAAAACACCGGAAATAACGATCACTGAAATCAGAAACTGGAATACAAGGAGTCCCTTTCTCAGGTTACGATGAGAAAAAGTGGCCACCTTCTTGTTTCCCAAAATGCCTGAGGCTTTATATGAAGCCATCGCGACCGCAGGATATATACCAGACAAAAAACCCAGTATCAACGGAGAAAAAATTATGGTCCCTAGTAATAAAGGGTTACTGAATAAATTGAATGAAAGGCTCAACCCAAAATTGTTATTGATTGTGGGTAAAATGCGCTCGACAGTAGTTCCGGCCACAATCATGGAAATGCTAGCGAGTACTATTGCCTCAAGCAAATGTTGAAAAATTATGGTACTCCTACTCGCTCCTACTACCTTACGGATTCCTATTTCCTTCGACCTCCGAATAGACCGAGCTGTCATAAGGTTGATGAAGTTGACCGCTGCAAGCATCAATACAATACCTGCAAGCGACCCAAAAACATAGACATAGGCCAGGTTGCCGTTTTGCCCAGGTTCAAATAGAACAGGATGCCAGTACAAGTCGTCCAGGGCCTGAACCTGATAAGTGAAACGATCATTATTGGCCTGATATTTACTCTTAATCTCTGCTAACTTTTCGTTCAGTTGACTTGCTTCAACTCCAGTAGTGGTTTTGAAATAGGTATAGACAAAGAGCATGTTCCAGTTATTCTCAATGTAACCTTTCCAGAAATTGATCTTCGAATCCTGATTGATAAGCATCTGGTAGTCAAAATGACTCTGCGTTTCAGGCTTTTTGAACACTCCGGATACAGAGAGACTGATGGTCTGGGTCCTGTCTTCATAGATCAGCGTCTTTCCTATCGGTTCTTCATTCCCGAAGAATCGAATCGCCAACTCTTCTGAAATTACCGCAGTATTGGGGTCGTTAAGTCGATTCCCTCGATTGCTCCACTCCACCGAAAAGACATCAAAGAAGTCATTATTTGTATAGAGCATCTTGTCATTAGGGATTGATAGTAACTCATCTCCCGACCTGAAAGACAATTGGGCCGCTGGAGAAAAGAAGTAAACCGAAGCTTCTACTTCTGGAATATCCGATTTCAAGGCTGCCGATAAAGGTTGAAACGAAGAGGCGTAGATATCCGTCCCTCCATCTTGATCTGAATAGGCTGAATTCACCCTAAATATGGAATTCCAATCCTCATGATGTTTATCTGTGTCTAATTCTCGCTGAACGAAAAGGACAATTACCAGAAAAAGCATTAGCCCTGAGGAAAGGCCTACTAAGTTGATCAAAGTATATTTTTTGTCCTTGATCAGTTTACGAACGGTAGTTTTCAAGCAGCTTCTAAACATTTTATTCGTCTCTTAAGGTATCTACAGGGTTAAGTTGACCCGCCTTGAATGATTGAACGCCAATAGTAACCAGCACGACAAAAACGGTGATGACCGCTGTGAGAATAAAAACCACCGGACTTAATGCTACTCTATCTGCAAACTCGTTGAGCCAACCATTCAATCCATAAATCGCAATTGGAGAAGCAATGACAAACGCAATGAGGATCAGCTTGATGAAATCCCAGCTGAATAGCTTCATTACATCAAGTATGCTGGCTCCTAGCACCTTTCGAATTCCGAACTCTTTGATTCGTTGATCAATCGTGAACACGGCCAATCCGAACAAACCAAGACAGGAGATGATAATGGTTAGAATGGAGAAAGTAAGTACCGCATTAAATGTTTTATTCTCTTCTGCTACCAGGGAGTTATAGTTTGAACTTAACTCATACCAGGCCATTTTTTCCTGATTAAATTGGTCCCATACTTCCTGAATCTTCTGAATATCGAAGTTACCCGGTGCCATTCTCACCGCCAACTTGTAGTAAGGTCTTCGGTCTCGTTGGCTAATAATGACTGGAGAAATACCATCTCTTAATTCACTGAAAACAAAGTCGTTAACCACTCCAACAATACGTAGGTTATCATTGATCACCTTACCGATTGGCTCTTCCAGGCCCAAGGCCCGAGCAGCCGTTTCATTGATGACAACCTCATACCTGAATGTGGATGGATCAACATCACCTTCAGGTCTTTTGAACTTCTTGAATGGTCCGCCTTGAACAAATTCCATTTGCATGGCATCAAAAAAATCAGGGTCGGTCCTATACCTGATGAATGGATGTTCAACTTCATTCTCATCCTTGATCATATAATCCAAAACCACAATATCCTGTTGGTTTGGAAAGTGATCGGCATAAGTGGCTATCTGAACAAAAGGTTGCCTTATCAACTCCTCCCTGAAAGTCTCATTCGACTCCTTCAGCCTGAAGGTATTGTCGATTACAAATACATTCCCTGATTCATAGCCAAGATCCCGATCTCTCAAGTGATTCAACTGCTGGAACATGGTGATCACTCCAGCAATGAGGGCGATGGAAAGCATGAACTGGACCACAGTGGCAATTTTCCTGAACATTGCACCATTCAGGATGCTAAAGCTCTTTTCAGATGTTCCCTTCAGTAAGCCAAGTATTCTCCCACTTGACAAATAGACAGCAGGGTAAATTCCTGAGAATAAGGTGAGTCCTATGACAAAAACGACCAAACCAATCATCCACTCAGACGAATGAATAACCGAGTATTCCACCATACCAGACATGAAACCGGGACTTAGGTTGACCAATGTCTCAACAATCCCGAGGGCTAACAAAGAAGCCAGTGCAACTTGAATAAATGACTCGACTATGAACTGTAAAACCAATTGGTTTCTGGAAGATCCAAGAATACGCTTTACAGCAACTTCTCGGGTTCTTACTGAAGCCTTTGAAGTGGAGATATTGACAAAATTTAAGATGGATATTAGCAATGCTGCTATTCCGACAATGGCTAGTGTATTGAATTGGGAAACATTAAGTTGTGGTGTTATTAAATTCTTTATTTCTGACCCGCTTCTAAGGCTTAATAGAGGCTCTGCAGTTAGTCCCAAATAGCTTGACTCATTCTTCCACTCCTCAAACGGTCCTATATCCGGGATATCTTTGGATACAACGGGGTAGATATACTTTTCAACAAGTAGCTGCAATTGCTCATCAACAGCCTCTTTTGTAGAATTCGGATTGATTACGGCATAGGTGTGTGAACCAATACTTCCCCAAAGCCTGTCATCAATACCTTTAGTGTATTCTTTGGCAACGACAAGATCGAAATTAAGCTGGGTCTTAAAATGAGGTGCTCGACTAATCCCGTCAATCACAAGAGGTTTATCATCGTTACCACGATATATTATCTTTCCAATGACATCTAAAGTGCCAAACATCGTCATGGCAGTGGATTCGTTGATTACCACTTTTCCGGAAGCGTTCAATGACTTTGAAGGACTTCCTGCAATCAAGTCAAAATCAAAAACCTTAAAGAACAACGAATCAACCAGCAAAACCCTTTGCCCTTCGAATTCAGCATTTTCAGTTCTTATTTTGTTGCTTCCTCTGACATCAAATTGAGTGAATTCTTCAATTGCCGGAACTTCGTTAAGCACTTGCTGTAGGTTAGTCGTGGTCCAGGCCAAATCACCCATGTTATAGAATTGAGTGGCGATTAAATGGATGTTGTCCCTCTTTGAAAAGTCACGCTCATATGTCTTTTCCTGGTAAAGGAATAAGGAAATGAGAAAGAAAACGGATAAGCCAAGCGTCAGGCTCAATATGTTGATAGCATTCAAAAAGGGAGTTTTTCGAAAGCTTTTTAATGCAAATACCAATGTTTTTTTGAGCATGACCTTAAGTTTTATTCGTCTCTAAGTGAGTTGACCGGGTTGGCAGTAGCCGCCTTGTGTGATCGATAGCCTGTAGTTCCAAAGGCAATTAGCAACGAAACAACAATACTGGCTATGAAGATCATCGGACCGATTGTGATTCGGTATTCGTACTCCTGAAGCCACTGGTTCATTCCAAAGTATCCACCGGTACCTGCAAAAATGAAGGCGATGAAAACCAGAATAGCAAACTCTTTATTGAACCTCCCTACTATACTGGCAACAGAGGCTCCAAGTACTTTTCTGATCCCTATTTCTTTGGCCTTTTGGTTGGCGATAAAAGCAACCAATCCATATAGGCCAAGACATCCAATAAAAATGGCTATGCCGGCAAAGGCAGTAAGCATTTGCGACATCTTCTTTTCATTTTCATAATAATTCTCAATGTTCTCATCGAGAAAAATGTAATCGAAATCATATTCAGGATGCGCTTTGTACCAGCTTTGTTCTAAACTGGAGATAATCTGATCCGCTCTGCTCGCATTTATCTTCAATCCGATCGTCTGATAACCGGACCTTCTGTTGATCATGATCATCGGTTCGATTTTCGATTCTAAAGTCACGGAGTGAAAATCCTTGATGACTCCGATAATGGGGTATTTGTCGCCCCACATGTTGACAATTTTGCCAAGCGCCTCTTGGGGCTCATCAATTCCCATTTTTTTCACAAAAGATTCATTGACCACATAAGCAGTCGTGGTATCACGATCTGGAAGCCATTCCCCAGCAAGCAACTTCAATCCATACGTGTCTAGATAACCATCGTCAGCTTGCTTATATTGAACAATTATTTCAATTCGAGAACTATCGGATACATGGTAAAATGCATTGGTTCCATTGACCGAGCCAGAGAATGGTGGTTTCGAGTTAAACGAATAGGCTTGTACACCCGGAAGCTGTTGAATGTCGGTCTCCCAAAGTTTTTGTTTTTCAATATCTCCATCAGGAATCGACAGGGTAAGAATCCAGTCTTTCTCATAGCCCATATCCACTGATCTGAAGAAGCTCATTTGTTGAACCGCAACGATGGTTCCGAAAATCAATAGCTGGCATAAGAAGAATTGAATTACAACCAGAGTTCTTCGAAGGTTAATGCCCCCTCCTTTATTCATTCTTCCCTTCAATGCATTAATCGGTTTAGCGCCTGATAAAACCATGGCAGGGTAAAATCCGGCAAGCAGAGTGACGATCAGGAGTAAACCACCAAGATAGCCCAGCAAGGCAAGATCACTTAAAGGCTTGAATTGAATCGACAACTCTACAAAATCATTGATCACCATGGGCAACAGCCTTTCTGTAAGTCCCATAGACAGCAGAACAGAGACTAATGTTATAAAGAAGGTTTCTCCCAAAAACCGCGTGACCAATTGTTTACGGCTACTGCCCAGCACTTTGCGCATGCCTACCTCTTTGGAGCGTTTGACAGCCATAGCAGTGGACATATTGATAAAATTGAAACAGGCAGTAACGATCAAAAAAGCTCCAATGATGATATAGGTCACCAGCATCTGCTTGGATGCACTTCCTCCGAATGTGCTGTACCGTGTGTCAAAATGATACTCTGCCATTGGTGTTAATGTCCATCTTCTAAATCCATCCTCTTCTTTTGGCCAATACTTTTTTGTAAAGGGCACAAATTGTTCCTCGACTGTTTTTTGATCTACGTTATTCTCCAACTGAATGAAAATGACATCACCACTACTGATACTACCCCAGCTGCCGAAACCACTTGGATCGGCCCTTCTCGTAGCCATAGACATGAACAATCCGAAAGGGAAATCGGAATTATCAGGAGCATCTTCCACCACAGCAATGATTTTGAAATCTCGACTTTTATCAACCTTAACCACCCTCCCTATTGCTGATTCCCCAGGGAAATACTTTTCCGCCAGGGTCCTGTTCAAAACGGCTACATTCGGCTGATCGAAATCATCTCCAATTGAGCCTTCCAATAACTCCCAATCGAATACTTCAAAGAAGTTCGGTTCTACCCAGACGATTTCAGGATTCTCCTCATAGTACTTTGTTTCTCCAGAAGGTTGCCCCACTGCTACCAACCCGTACCCCTGATGTCTCACAAGTGTCGATTGAGCTATGCCCACAATCTCATTCTCTATGGCTTCGTCCATCGGCAATGGCGCACCACCCTGAGGATATTCATTACCATCTACAATATCGATATGCCCGATTCTGTAAATGGACTCAAGGTTTGAGTGATAGCGATTAAAGCTCATCTCTTCCTTGACTATGAGGAACATGATTAGACTGCAAGTAATCCCAAGAGTAAGGCCTCCAATATTGATAAATGTGAAGGCCCTGTTCCTTCGAATATTTCTTAGAAGAATGACTAGATAGTTTCTTAGCATTGGTTCTCGTTTATTTTCCCCACTCTGATTGACGAGTGCTACGCACTCTTAGCCAATTTCAATGCCAGTTTTTCAACTAACTATTTATCAGTTAGTTACAAATAAAAAACGATTTCCGAAGGTCAGAAATCGTTTGTTTTTACAACACTAAAGTGTTTGTTTTTAATACAGTTTTTATTCATCTCTGAGCGACTCTACCGGGTTTGCCCGGGCAGCTCTGTAAGAGCGGTAACCGGTAGTTAGCATTGTGATCACCAAAGAGGCTACCACACCTACTGTGAATATCATCGGTCCGATTTCGATGTGATAAACAAAGTTGCTCAGCCAACCTTGCATTCCATAGTAAGCCAATGGAGCGGCTACCAGAAATGCGATGCCCACTAATTTTACAAACTCCATTGAGAATGACTTTACAATGCTACTCACCGAAGCTCCAAGTACTTTTCGGATACCAACCTCTTTGGTTCTTTGGTTGGCCATATAAGAGACTAATCCATACAGCCCGAGGCAACAGATGAAGATGGCAATGCCGGCAAATGTGGTCAACATCTTTGAAAACTTCTTCTCTCTGAAATAATAGCGCTCGATGGACTCATCGAAGAAGGTATATCGAAAGTCGTGATTAGGGTAAGCCTTGGTCCAGGTGGTCTCAAGTTGATCAAGTACCTCATCGGTTGTACCAGGTCTGAAACTTACTCCAAGGGATCTGTACCTTTGTTGATCATTGAAAAGGGCAATTGAGCCAATTTCATGTTTCAGGGTGCTCATATGGAAATCCTTCACCACACCGGATATCGGAGCTGATATTCCATTGATTTTGACAACCTGACCCAAAGCCTCCTGAGATGTGGTCCCCATCTTTTTAACAAAGGTCTCATTGACCAAGAAACGATTAGCCTCTTTTGACTCCAATAGCCCCTCGCCTGCCAAAAGTGTCAATCCATACGTATCCAGATAACGGCTATCGGCCTGTTTTAGGAAGACCGTGAGTCGGTGTTCACCACTTTCATTTGTGAAATTAGCATCGGTACTTGAAGTTGAGCCCGAAAAAGGAGGAGTTGCGGCCAGAGAGTAATTGTTTACTGAAGTGTTCGACTCCAGGTCCGCCTTCCAAATGTTGAGTCGCTCCTCAGAATTATCCGGCAAGTTCACATAAACAATCCAGTCTCGATCATATCCCAGATCGACATTTCGAATATAACTCATTTGCCAAATGGCCACCAGAGTTCCAAAAATGAAAACCTGTGACAGTGCAAATTGAAAAGTAACCAATGTTCTTCGAAGCCCCATTTTTCGCCCCTTTGCCCCCAAAACCGTACCTCTCAAAACCTGAGCCGGTCGAAACGCAGAAATCATCCAAGCGGGATAAAGTCCGGCCACCAGCGTTACAAATACCAAAAGCCCTACCAAATACATTATCAATTGAGTATCACCCAATAGATTTAAGGTGAGGTCAAGCTCGGTTAATTGCTTTACGGTGGTAGGTAATAGTCGTTCGGTCACGGCCAACGAAATCAGTATAGATAGGAGTGTAATCGTGCCTGTTTCAATTAAAAAGCTAGTGATAAGCTGCTTTCTGGTACTTCCCAACACCTTCCTGACACCTACTTCCTTGGCCCTTCTAATGGCCATAGCTGTCGACATATTGATAAAATTGAAACAGGCTGTTATCACCATGAAAATACAGACCGCAATCAGAACGTAAAGAAGATTCTTACCTATGCTCCGATAATTGAGATTACCTCTACCCGGAACCTCATCGAAATGAATTTCTCCCATGGCCTGAAGACTCAACTTACTCCTGACATTCTCTCCAACATGCTTCACCAACATATCATGGAATTGGGCATCCACAGACTCCGGAGTGACCCCTTGATTAAGGAGTACATAGCAACGATCGTCACTATAAGTACTTCCCCAATTCGTCATATCATTATTCGCTTCCATAGTCGCCATCGAAATAAATATCTCAAATGGAAAATCAGTATTCACAGGCCTTTCCTTCACCAGACCTGTCACCATTAAATCGATCTGATCATTGAAGCGAATAGTCTTTCCTATAGGTGATTCTCCCGGAAAGAATTTTTCAGCATTTTCGGTGTCCAGAACCACCGTATTGGGCTGAATCAAAGCGTTCTCACTATCACCTTCCAACCATTCCCAATCGAATAGATTAAAAAAGTTAGGCTGGACGTAAACCATGCCGGTGTTTTCAATAAATTCATTCTCTTCACCCGATGCGTTGGTCATCTTAAATTGACCGAAACGCTGATGAGAGAAGAAAGTCACTTCTTCGATTCCAACAATATCTTCTTTCACTGCTACCGGAAGTGGACGAGGTACACCTACCCCCTGTCGGGTCACGTCATTAAAGGTCCTTTCAGTGGTAATTCGATAAAGTCTATCAGCATTAGTATGAAAATTATCATAGCTGAATTCGTGCGTCACAATCAGAAACATCACCAAACTACAGGTGATGCCCAGGGTAAGACCTCCCAGATTGATCAGGGTGAAAATCTTTCTTTGTTTGAATCTTCTAAGCAGTGATTTGAAGTTTTTCTTGACCATGGTTTTGAGTTTTAATTATTCGTCTCTAAGAATATTAACCGGATTCATTAAGGCAGCCTTAATTGATTGATAACCAACAGTTAAACTTACAATCATCAGCGCAAAACCTATCCCTAGTATGAAATTAAACACTCCGATATTCACCCGATTAACAAAGTCGGAAAGCCATATATCCATAAGGAAATATGCCGCTGGAACCGCCACAAGTGATGCTAAAAGTATGAGACTGGTATAGCCCTTCAGGAGTTTAAACACAAGCCCTTGAACAGAAGCACCCAACGTCTTCCGAATCCCAATTTCCTTGTATTTTTGAGCAATCGTGAAAATGCTTAATCCAAACAAGCCCAACGCGGCTATGAATATGGCCATCGCGGAAAAGTACTTAATGATCTTTCCGAACTTGCGCTCTTTATCATAGTTGGCAGCAATCTGATCCTCCATAAATGAATACTGGAAAGGAGTATTTGGCTCTAGCTCCGCCCAGGCCTCCTTTATCCGCACAAGTGTCTCCGGATCATTTGAACCATCCATTCTAATATTGATGCGAAACAGAGCTTCACTAGGCACGACTACTCGCTTGGGAGGGTTTCCTTTCAGGTTGAATGCCGGGTCTTTGAACACACCAATGATGGTTTTCGGTACCAGCTCATAGTTGTCGCCTTTCACCCTAATCATTTGACCAACAGGATCTTCAAACCCTAAATCGGCCACCAGAGATTCACTGATTATCACAGACTTGTTTTTATCTTCAAGACTCTCCGGATTGAAATCCCTCCCTCTGGTTATTTCCACACCCAACAAGCTCAGTGCATTCACATCTACCCGGATATAATAGACATTCTGCTTTTGGTCTTCATTTTCCACCTTCCATTCAATGGGCATTGCAGAGCTGCTAACACTTGGGAAAGGAGAAGAAGTCACGCCTTCAACACCCGGTATTTTTTCCAGTGTCGATTTGGTACGGATATATGTCTTCAAGTCTGGTAGATAAGATGCTCTCGGGGTATAAGCCGAAATCACACCTTCAGGATTCATGCCTATATCGGCACTCATAAAGAAATCAATCTGCTTGGTAATAATTTGTGTCCCGAACAGAAGGACTAATGTGGTCACAAATTGAAAGACCACTAGCACCTTCCGAAAGGTCCCCTTTCCGCCTATCACTTCGCCTTTCAAGACCTTCAACATCTTGAATCGACTTATAAACAATGCCGGATAAAACCCACTTAGCAATGTCAACGAAGGAATGAGAACAATTAAGAAGGAGAGTATGAACCAATCTGAAAAATAATCCAGGTTCAATTTTTTACCGGCCAGTTCATTCAAGGTAGGCAGAAAATACTCGGCTAATCCTGCACCTACTACAACTGCCAGTGTCACGAAGATGGCCGTTTCTAAGTAGAATTGAGTTCTGATTTGAATCGGGGCCGCACCTACCACTTTCCTTACCCCCACTTCCTTGAGTCTTGTTAATGATTTGGCAGTGGATGAATTGACATAGTTAATACACGCCAGTAGCAGCAACGCCACTCCTACTATGGAGAAAATAACTATGAACTTCTTATTTCCACTAACACCAGAAGCTGTGAATGACCAATCACTGTTTAAGTACAGATCACCGAAATTCTCAATTGTGAATTCGGTATTCTCAGACTGTCCATAGCCATTCTCCCTGGCCAGGTCCATAAGTTTCGCTGAAAACTGCTCTTCATCAATGGGCTCTTTAAGCAACAAATACATAAGACCTCCGGAATCACTCCAGGGCCTCTTTTCGTTCAATTCCTTTTTTTCAATTGGCATAATTGCATTGAATTGAAACCTCGAGTTATTCGGGATTTCATTCAACACCCCGGTTACCAACATCGGCTTTTCACTATTCAGTGTTTGGAAAGATTCACCTACTACATTTTCCCTCCCGAAATACTTATTTGCCATGTAGGTAGAAAGCACCACACTATTCTGGGCAACTAGCGCATTAGATTCATCACCATACTTCAATGAAAAATCGAACACATCAAATATGCTCTGATCGGCCCGATAGAACTCTTCCTCAAAGACTTTCTCACCGTTATATTCCATCACCGATCGACCACCAAAATTGATCCGGACCACTGATTCATATTCAGGTATGGCTTCCTTAACCAGGTCAATCAGTTTATCTGGAATTCCTGTGACAAACCCTTGTTTGTAAAATGTCATCCCCCGATAGATGCGATCGTGTTCAGAATGAAAGCGATCATAAGTGACTTCATCTCTGACAAATACTGCAACAAGTATAAATGCTGCAATACCAACAGACAGCCCCAAGACATTAATTGCCGTGAAAATCGGGCTCTTTTTTAATGAGCGAAATGTTGTTGAAAAATAGTTTTTGAACATGACCTTGTTGTTTATTCGGTTCTTAACACATTGACAGGATTACTTCTTGCCACTTTGATCGCCTGAAGGCTAACCACCAACCAGGCGACTCCAATGGAGGCCAAAATGGCAATCATGTACACCATGAGACCAATATCAATCCGATATTTAAATGCTGAGAGCCATTGATTCATCGAATAGAATGTAATAGGTATTGCCATTACAAAAGCGATGAGGCTCAATACGATGAATTCCTTTGACAACAGGCTCATAACCTGCCCTATAGTTGCTCCCAAAACCTTTCTTATTCCTATTTCTTTCAATCTTTGTTCAGCTGTAAATGCTGTTAGTCCTACGAGACCTAGAAGAGAAATTCCAATGGCCAGGGAGGCGAAAGCTGTAAAAATTTCACCAAGTCGCATCTCTCCTTTATAGTGTTGATCAAACTTGTCATCATAAAAAGTATATTCTAATGGCCTTCCCTCAACCATTTCGTTCCAAGCCTCTTCAATCTGATCAATCGTTTCAGGAATATCCGTACCTGTCAAACGCAGGTTGACAAACTGGTGTGCATTTTGGTTAACTAAGATAAAAGCAGGTTTAATCTCGGCACGAAGCGACTCGTTGTGAAAATCTTTCATCACACCAATGACATATTTGCCTCCCCAGCTGTCAATTTTTCTACCAATGGGGTTATCACTCCACCCAAACCTTTTCACTGCAGTTTCATTTATCAAAATCCCTTCCTTCAGATCACTGGTATTATCAGGATCGAATCGCCTTCCTTCAACGATTTCGATTTCCAAAACATCTACAAATTCTGGTTCTCCTACAAACACATCCGCTACCACCATTTGGTCCTCCTCTATGTCTTCATTTCCCTCCACACTACTTAAATCAAAGAATGAGATCATTGACCATGTGAAAACCCCATCTGAAGCAGCCAGGGACTGTACATTCGGAAGGGCTCTGATTTTATCTTTGAACACATTTATTTCTTCTTTTAGCTCTCCATGAGCATTTATATAAAGTGCCTGTTCTCGATTATAACCGAGATCCTTATTCTGTAGATATTGAAGTTGACTTTGAATAACGATGGTAGCAATTATCAGAAGTTGAGCTACCAGAAATTGGAACAGCACCAAACTCCGCCTCAATGACTTCTTCCCTTTCGGGCTCTTGGATCCCCGAATTGCCTCTACGGGCTCGTAACTGCTAAGCTTAAAAGCAGGATAAGCTCCTGCTATGAAACTGACAACAATATTGATAATGATAATTGTAAATATGAACTCCGCACCTCCATAGATCAAACTCAGCTCTCGTTCTACCAGGCGACCATAGTATGGCAAAGCTCTTTCGGCAATTGCGAATGCCAGAAATACTGAAATAGTAGTCAAAACAAATGACTCAGTAATATAAAGCTTGACCAGTTGTGCTCTACTTGCCCCAACTACTTTCCGCAGACCAGTTTCTTTTGCTCTGCGAATCGATTTGGCCGTGGACAAATTGATATAGTTGACACAGGCGATTATTAAAATCAATGCAGCTATAGCAGAGAAGAGATAGATGTATTTCATGTCACTTGTAGCACTCATTCCTCTCTTGAAACCTGATTCCAAATGAATATCCTGGAAGGGCATCATTCGAGCCTTAAACCAAAGCTTACCCTCCTCACTGCGGTGAAGTCGTGAATGAAAACTTTCTTCAGCAACAGCCATCATCTTATCCAAGACCACTTGTTCGCTTACTCCTTCCTTGAGCAAGTAAAAGGTGTGTGCGTATTTCCCCCATTGATTGCTGACCAATTCAGAACCAGGAATCACCTTGTTGAGAAGAACATAATTTGACAGTAGTAAATTGAATTGGATATAGGAATTGTTGGGAAGGTCTTTTGCTACCGCAGTAATCTCATAAGTCTCTGATTTATCAAGCGTGATCAGCTGTCCAATAGGATCCTCATCCCCAAAATACTTTTTGGCAATAGACTCCGTTACCACTGCCTTATATGGTGATTCTAAATCCAGTGCCCCTTTGATTATCGGGAAATCAAAAACCTCAAAAACATCCTTGTCAGAATAATAGATATTCTCCTCATAGAAGGACCGGTCCGTCAAGCCGATCAAGTTGGCTCCTACGGGGGCCAGCTGAGCAATATGTTCGATTTCCGGTATTTTTTTCTCGAACTCCAAGCCACCCAATACGCTGAATGTTCCACCATTAATGGGGCCCTCAGCTGTCATATACTGTGTTATATGGGTATATATCCTATCCCCATTTCTATGAAAGTTATCATAACTCAGCTCATGTCTTACATAGAGAGAAATAAGCAAGAATGCAGCAACGCCAGCTGTCAAACCAAGTATGTTCAACAAGGAAAAGAACTTGTCACGGACAAGATTTCTATAAGCAACTTTGAAGTAATTTTTTAACATGACCTTTTAATTTATTGATCTCTAAGAGCATTGACCGGATTCATAGAAGCGGTTTTTACCGTTCTGAGGCTAACTATGAGTAATGTAATACCGACCCCAAAAGCTGCGATCAGTACAAATGGCAGAACACCTATTTCAATATGATAAGCAAAGCCTTCCAGCCATCGACTGGTGGCATAAAAGCCAAGGGGAACGGTGATAACCAAAGCCAGTAGCACAAGACGAACCATCTCTTTGGAGAACAAACTCAAAATCTGAGCAATGCTCGCTCCCAACACCTTTCTGATGCCGATTTCCTTTATTCTTTGATCAAGTTTGTAACTAATAAGACCTATCAACCCGAGCAATGCCACGAACAGGCTAAGCCCTGTGAATATCGCAATGATCTGGCTGATCCTTTTTTCTGATTCAAACAATTGATTGAACTTCTGATCAAAGAAATAGTAGTCCAGTGGTTCATCTGTGAATTGGGCATAAGCACTTTCGATTTGACTGATTGTATTCAGTAAATCATTCCCTGAAATTCTGACATTAAGCTGCGTGCCATAGGCTCTTTTAAAGAAGACCGTAGGGCCAATGGCCATATTCAAGTCATCATAATGGAAATCCTTAACTACTCCAACAATTCTTACATTCCGTCCGTTGAAATTGGCATTAAAGCGCTTTTCGAATAAATCCGGGCCAAGTGTCTTGGCAAAGGTTTCATTGATCACGATTGCTTCTCGGTCTCCATCGAGGTTTTCGTCAAAATCCCGTCCGTCTACAATCTCGAAGCCCATTGTGGACGTAAAGGCCGCATCAACATATTTGTACTGAAAGCGATGATAGGTCTCCTCCCCTCCGATTTCAGCCATACCCGAAAGAGGAAGAGTTCCTATCATGCTAAAGTGGCTCGATGAAACATTGCTCACCGAAGATATCTTTCTGAGTTCGTTGACAAATGGCTCAAAATTTTCCCCATCGTCACCTAATTGTGATTTCGAATCATCAATAACGATCACACCTTCTTTATCAAAACCCAATTCCTTGTTCAAGCCGTAGTTGAGTTGCTCATATACAAATACTGAGAACACTGCCAGTGAGAGTGATACTACAAACTGGAATACGACCAGTCCGTTTCGAAACAGTTTGCTCCCACCACTTAATCGATAATCACCCTTAAGCACCGTGGAAGGCTTGAAAGAAGTGAGGTAGAGTGCAGGATAGATCCCTGCGATCAGTCCTGAAATAAGCCCAACCACAAGTGTTATAACAATCAACATCGGATAATCATAAACATTGACATCAAAATTGCTAAACCCGGTAAGTGACATAAGTTTCAGCGCACCTTCAGCCAATCCCAGACCAAGCAATACGCTGGCAAAGGAGAGAAACACGGATTCAGCAAGAAACCGTGTCATCAGGCTACTACGGAATGAACCTAATACTTTGCGAATCCCTACTTCCTTTGCCTTTTTCGATGCCTGGGCAGTTGCAAGATTCACATAATTGATCCCGGCAAGAATAATTATGAACAGTGCAATCGATAAGAATATGTAAAGGTATTGCTTGTTTCCCGGTGGTGAAGCTTCGAACTGTACATCCGACTCGAGGTGGATATCCGTTAATTTCATTACCAGCGGTTGTCCCCCGCGCCTCTCGTTTAAAAACGTTTCAAAGTCAGCACCCTCACCAAAAAGATCATGCATGCGTTTTGCATACAACCGATCCGTTTGATCCTGAAAACTTTCCAATTGAACCGGGCTTTCCATTTTGAAATAGGAAAACCCAGTGGTAAATGAAAAACTGTCTGCGATATTATCTAAAGTGGACTGAGGAGTTCGTGCAAGTGCACTGAACTTGAGACTGGTATTAGTAGGATGATCTTTTATCACACCAGTCACCTTGTAGGTATCTTCGGACATCTGGCTGGAAAATGAGACCAATTCATCCAAAGGGTTTCTGCTTCCGAAAATCTTCTTAGCCAGAGATTCAGTTAGTATCAATGCATTGATATCGTCAAGGGCCGTCTCAGGGTTACCAAGTACGAAATCATGCTTAAAGACTTTCAAGTATTCACTGGTGGTATAATAAGTGTCCTCTTGAATGAAATTGCGATTGTCATACTTTATGGTCGTGCTTGGATTAGGCATAACGTTCACCCAAGCCTCCACTCCAGCCATATTATTCTGTAGATAATTGAGGTGCGCAATGGACGAAAATGCAAAGGACCGTCCGCTCAATCGATAAATCCTCTCATTATCTTGATAGTGTCTATCATAGGTGAATTCCTGATTCACATAGATGGCAATCAACATCGCAGCTGCAAAGCCTATGGCCAAGCCTGAAATGTTAATGGCAGAATAGCCTTTATTTCTTTTGAGACTCCTGAAAATGGATTTGAAGTGGTTCTTAAGCATAATTCTAAATTTTATTCTGCCCTTAATGAATCTACAGGGTTAGCTCTGGCCGCTTTGAGGGACCTGAAGCCTGTGGTGGCTCCTCCGATGACAAGTGTGAAGGCCACGGCAACCGCAAAGACCCAAACACCAATGGAAATGCTGTATTCAAAATCCTGTAGCCAACTATTCATGAAGTAATAGGCCACTGGAGCTGCAACTAAAAATGCGATCAGGATCAAAAGGGTCAATTCCTTCGAGAAGATTCCAAGCACTTGCCCAACGCTTGCACCAAGGACTTTCCTGACTCCAATTTCCTTGGTTCTCTGGTTGGCCATAAATGAGATAAGGCCATACAAACCCAGACATCCAATCAGGATTGCAATCCCTGAAAAGACCTGGTAACGATCCAGCATATTTGCTTCATCAGAATAGAATTCCAAAAGTGTTTCAGAGTAGATCGCATAATCGAATATATAATCCGGGTAGTGCTCTACCCAGAGGGCCTCTATGTTGGCTATAATATCTTTCGTTTGGTTTTCATCTCCTTCGAATTTCACTCCTCCCTGATAATAGAACCCCGGATAGTTCAGCATCAATAAAGGAGGTATCTCTTCTCTTAATGAAGTCGCGTGAAAATCATTGAACACCCCAACAATGGTTTTCGGTCCGTTGATTCCAGTCTGGATTTTCAAACCTATGGCATCTTCCGGGTTATCTATATGCATGATTTGCAGTACTTTTTCCGATACCATTACATTGGTGAATGTGGTATCCGAAGCTTTCAGGTTTCTGCCTGCCAGCAACTGGATTTCGTACAAGTCAAGATAATTCTCATCAATTACCTTGAATGAAGCATCAAAGCCATTTTCACTTTCTAATGGGGCGTAATTGAAAGTTGAACCAATATTCGAATCGGAACTTGGTGTACTAAAGCCGTAACTGACTGCCGAAACACGAGCGTTTCGTCTTAGCTCGTTTGCGATCAGGTTCAATTTATCAAAGTCACGATCCGGCAATGCAAAGTTGACAATAGAAGATCGCTTGAACCCAAGATCTTTGTTTTCAAAATAGTTCATCTGCGAGATGACAACCAAGGTGCAAATCACCAGAAATTGAGATATTGCAAACTGGAATATCACCAGGCCTCTTCGTAGATTGACCTTACCCGACATTGCTGCTTGTCCTTTGCTTTTCAGGGCCGTGACGGGCTTTAAAGATGACAAAATCAAAGAGGGATAAATACCTGCCAATAGAGTCACCCCAATCGTGGTCAATCCAAGGATTAACGGCAATTGAGGATCATTCAACAAATTAAGTGATAACTCATATCCTATAAGCTCTTGAAAATTGTTCATTGCCAGTTCGGCAACTCCTAATGATATGATTACTGCGATCAATGTAAGGAAGAAAGTCTCACCCATAAATTGAAGTATGAGTTGTCGCTTTTCACCACCCAGAACCTTTCGTATCCCAACTTCTTTTGAACGTTTAACTGCTTGAGCCGTAGCCAAATTCACAAAATTGACACAAGCGGTTAGAACCAGGAAGATTGCGACCAATGAAGGAATCATCATTTCCTGAGGGTCGATAAATCGATCGCCATAAACCGCGACCTCGGGTTGAAAATGTACGTCCTTTAATGGCTGTAGAAAAAAGTTATTGGTAGTAGCATCATCTCCCATATGCTTTTTCTCAAAAGCGTCCATTTGAGCATCAATTTGCTCCTTAGTCACACCGTCCGCCTTTAAAAGGAAAACATTGCCTTGCGAGCTTGAAGCCCCCCATTGATTTGGGAAGAAGAAATCGTAGAATCCATCCAAGGACTCATAGTCTATCATGATTTGGAATGGAAACATGGTGTTTTGAGGCAAGTCTGCGATCACAGCAACTACATTGACAGACAACTCATTGTCCATCATTATCTCGCGACCAATAACCTGATCCAACTCAGTCTTATCCTTACCAAACAAACGCAGTGCTAGGGACTCAGTGATCACGGTGGTCTTCGGTCCTGATAATGCTAGTTTTACATCACCCACAAGGAACTCAAAATCAAATACTGTAAAGAAGTTATTGTCGGTAAAGGCAACACCCCTCTCCATTTCAAAATGTTGATATTGACCTGAAGCCCCTTTTACACTCAACTGACCATCTCCGGCATAAAAAGTCTTTGTCAAAATTCCATAGTCAGGAAAATCTGTCTCGAAGGCCTCTGAAAAAGGGTGTGGAATTCCGGGGCCGACTTCGGTCACGTTCGAGGCTATTTCCTCCTTGTTGAACCTGTATATATCCTCGAAGTTCGAATGATGTTTATCAAAGCTCTTTTCAAAGATTACAATCTTGAATAGCACAAGCGCTGCACTGATACCCAAGGCAAGTCCAAACACATTAATGAATGTGTAGGTTTTGTTCCTCTTTAGGTTTCGTATTGCGGTAATGATATAATTCTTAAGCATAGTTTTTTATTCTGATCTGAGTGATTGTGCGGGGTTGGCGGTAGCAGAACGATAGGCCCTGAACCCTACAGATATGACAACTATTAGAGTGGTGATTAGCAAGCCGAGGCCAAAGACATCGGCACCGACATTAATTCGATACTCAAAACCTTGCAACCAGCTATTCATTAAATAAAAGGCCACTGGAGCGGCAATCACGAATCCAAGAATCGTAAACACCAAAAACTGTCTTGAAAACAGGGTCAGTATATTGGAAACACTCGCACCGAGTACCTTTCGAATTCCCACCTCTTTCACCTTTTGAGTAGCGATATAAGAGATAAGCCCGATCATTCCGATACAACCAATCAGGATGGCAATTCCAGCAGCAATTTGAAATAAGGTGGACGCCTTTTGCTCTTCCTCATAGAAGTTTGCAATTGTTTCATCAAGGAATCTCGGATTGAAATCACGTTCCGGGAATATGTCGGTGTAGATCTCTTCCAAGGAGGACAATAGGCCTTTAATGTCTTGAGTTTCGAACCTCAAGGCCATACTTCCATACCCCTCTCCAAAGACCATGACCAAAGGTTCCATCGAGTCGTGCAGAGACTTAGTATTGTAATCTGCCACTACTCCTCCAATTTGACCAGTGTTACCCCAGAAGGAGAATGGTTTACCCAATACTTCAGTATAATCTGTAATGCCAATTTCTTTGAGAAGCTCTTCGTTTACCAGAAAGTTTTTCAGGCTATCTCGCTCTAGCACGTTTTGACCCGCAATCAATTTAACGCCATAGGTAGTAAGAAAATCCTTATCAATAAACTTGATTTCGCTGCTGTTTTCAATCGTTTCACCATTGAGTTGGAGTTCATAACTTCCAAACCAGACATTCCCTGAAATAGCACCGCTATTGGTTCTGGTCACACTTTCAATACCCGGTATTTGGAGTGCCCCGGACTTGAAAAGCCTCTGGTTTTCAACTTGCCCTCCGGGAGACGCCAATTCAATTACTGACTCCTTGTCCAATCCAAGCGGAGCATTATAGAAATAATCCATCTGTTGAAGCACGATTACTGTGCATATAATTAGTGCCTGAGAAATCATCAACTGAGTTGTCACGAGCACTTTTCTCAGAGAGAAAGTCCCCTGCTTTTCGGCCGTGATCTTGTTCCTGATTGCCGCAATCGGCTTATAAGAGGCCAACACAAATGAGGGATACATCCCTGAGAACACCACCGCAAAAAGAAATGTAATGAGAAGGAAAAGTGAAGCTTGAGAGTCGAGGAATAAATTAAATTCCAAGTCATATCCCAGATGGGCTTTAAGGTTGATTAAGGCTAGTTCCACGCCTCCGAATGAGATCAACAGGGCTAGAAAAGTGACCAGAAATGTTTCACCCATGAATTGAATCACTAAACTCTTTCTACCGCTTCCCAGTACTTTGCGAATTCCTACCTCCTTTGACCTTCGTACTGCCAGTGCAGTGTTAAGATTGATGAAATTTATACAGGCTGCCACAAGCAAAAGGATTCCAATAATACCAATCGCCCACAGCGTGGATTTGCTAATAGTTCTACGGCCGTAATTGCCTAAATCTCCATTATAGTGTAAATCTGAAAGTGGCTGAAGTACACGAGCCAATTCTTCTCCTTCATCAAGATTGCGGTTATGCTTTACATCAAAGCCTTCCAACCTCGCCTCCATAGACTCTTTAGTCATGCCTTCGGGCAACTTGATGAAGGCGTTGACCGCACCATAGATCGAGCCCCAGTTTCCTGAAGATACATCACGGGAATACTGTCCATTGGACTCTATGCTTACAAAAATATCTATGGGAAAATCGGTGGCTTTTGGATAGTCCTCAACCACCCCCGTAATTAGCATATCTGTAATCTTGCTGAATCCTACAATCTCACCCATCACGTCTGTTTTTCCAAAAAGCTTTTCTGCCATGCTTTTCGTCAAAACCATAGAGTTGATCTCTGTCAAAGCGGTTTCAGGATTACCATGCAGCCATTCATGTGTGAAAATCTTTGGGTAATCCGGATGCACAAAAGCAAAACGATTGGTTCTTTCCTGAAAGCGAAGCTCTTCACCATTTCGTTCAATGTAGAGAGTGGGAGGAGATACATTATTGTGAATAAACGTTGCCGCTACATCGGGAAAATCACTTTTGAAAGCGGTGACAAAAGGAAACTGCATTGATGCCTGAGAGGTAAACCCTTCCGAATCAGTGTGCTCAGTCACCACTCTGAATATGCGGTCCGGATCGGCATTATGCATATTAAAGCTTAATTCGTAACGAACTACAAGGAAAATCACCAGTGAGCAGGTGATTCCCAATGTCAGTCCGAATGCATTGATTGCTGTATTGACCTTGTTTCGCGCAAGATTTCTTAATGCTGTGATGAAGTAGTTTTTAACCATGACCGTGTTGTTTTATTCGTCTCTTAATGATTGAACAGGATTAGCGCTTGCCGCTCTGAAAGCTCGCAGTCCAACAGTGGCTCCTGCGATAATGATCGTAGCTAAAATGGCCGCCACGAATATCGAGACTCCAATGGTGATTCTGTAGGCATAACTATCCAACCAATTACTCGCGAGATAGTATCCAAGAGGAGCAGCAATCACAAAGGCAACTACGAGTAATACCATAATTTCTCGTGAAAAAATTCCAACAATATTCGTAATAGAAGCGCCTAGCACCTTACGTATCCCAATCTCTTTAACCTTCTGATTGGCCATAAAGGAGATCAGACCATAGAGTCCAAGACAGCCAATGAAGATGGCAATTCCTGCCAAAACCTGAGCCAATTCAGAAACTCGTTTCTCGTTATCGTATTGCTGAACAATTCGTTCATCCAGGAATTGATGAGTGAACACATCAGCAGTGAATATCTCACTCCATACTTCTTCGATTTTATTCAAAGTAGCCTGATAGTTTCCATCCAGATTCAGTTTGACACCGGCCTCAAAGTATTGGCTTGGTCCGATCATCATGTAGACCGGCTGAATTTCCGATCTCAAGGAATTATTATGAAAATCTTCTACCACGCCATTGATGATATACGATCTACCCCATCTCGTTTCAAACCGCTCACCCACAGCTGATGTCGGTTCTGTATAGCCAAGTTTTTCGGCAAATTTCCGACTGATTACACATTGTTCATTTGTAGCGTTGTCGCGATAGAATTCTCCAGCCACCAACTCGAGATCGAATAGCCTGGCATAGTTATGATCTACATTTTTTCTATTCGCGTTGAATGAGTCATCCTCACCTCCGCGTGGATCTTTGATATCATCAATATTGTTTGTTCTGGCACCTCCTGGAGAGGCAATGTAGAAACTAATGTCACCTACCCCGGCAATACCCTGTAAACGGCTTTTGAGCAAATCCATCTTTTCATCTGTTCGCTCAGGAATTGAAAATGTCACGATGGCCTCGGTTTCGAAACCGAGAGGCTGGTTTCTCATAAAGCTCATTTGTGAAAGAAGAACCAGGGTACCAATAATCAAAAACTGTGAAATACAGAACTGAAAGATCACCAACGCCCGTCTGACGAACATGCTTGTTCCGGTTTTGGACGACATGCTCCCACTCTTTATGGCAACCACCGGGTTGTAGTTGGCTAGTACCAAAGAAGGATAGAATGCCGAAAGAATGGTTACCACAAAAAGCAGTATTACAAGGAATAAGATCATCCCTGGATTCGAAAGGAGATTAAGACCCAGGCTATATCCAAGTAGTGGTTCCAGCTGCATCAATGCAGCTTCACTCAGTCCTAAAGACAATACCACTGCTACAAATACAATCAGGAAGACTTCACCAAAAAATTGACCAATAAGATGTCCTTTTCGACTACCCAATACTTTTCTGATTCCAATTTCCTTAGCTCTTTTTACAGATTGTGCTGTAGCCAGATTTATAAAATTGATTGCGGCAGTAACTATTAGCAATAGTGCCAAAAACTGCATGGCACGAATTAATCGCTTATTGATAAATCCTCCTGGGCCGGTTTCTTCATCCAGGTGAATATCCGCTAACGGCTCCAAACCGAAATACACGTTGTCTCCCCCTGCTCCTATATTCGCCAAGTATTTCTTGGACGCTTCGCGTAATTGTGCCTCTGCTTGTTCTTCGGTTTGTCCTTGAGGCAATCTGACCCAAAGACGTGCCGCCCCGTTTCGTGTTCCCCAACTGGTAAGATTAGAGGCATACGGATAAATTTTCGCCCCTTCATAGAACATTAAATAATCCAGTTGGATGTCACTGTTCTTTGGAGAATCCTGATAGACAGCTTTAACCTGAAGCTGTAGTTTGTTTTCGAATTGTACAGTCCGACCTAGTACGGATTGATATCCGGTTCCATTTAATTCAAACAGTTTGTCGGCAGCACTGGCCGACAAGGCAAAGGTGTTGGGTTCTTTGAGGATGTCATCCGGATTTCCAGCAATAATCTCGAAGTCAAAAATTTCGAAGAATCCTTGTTCAACGAATGCCATACCTTGAGTTTCTCTAAACTTCTTTTGAATCCCTTGCTCATTTTCGACCATGAATATACCAGGACCATACCAGTGAATCCTGGAAACAGTCCAATCCGGAAAATCGGTTCTCACAGCGGGTCCTAAAGGATGCATGACCGATACACCCCTAAAAAGGCCTCTTTCATCATCCTGAATAAGATTGATCCGATAGATGTTTTCTGCAGCGTGGTGGTAGGTGTCGAAACTACGTTCGAAAGTGATGATTCTATAAATGACAACCGTTCCTGAAATCCCAAGAACGAGTCCTAAAATGTTGATGATGGCAAACGCCCTATTCCGGGTCAGATTGCGAATCGCTGTTTTGAAGTAATTTTTGAGCATGGCTGAAATGCGTTTTTTTCATCTACATAGCCAAAAGAAGTGCCAAGTTTATAATTATCTATAATTCAACTAGTTATGATATTTTCTTTGAAACTGATTGTAAATTATAGTTTGTTTTCAATACATTTAACTGTTTGTTTTTGATACACTCTTGAAATGGCAAAAACCGAAGCAAAAATCCTGGTTGTTGATGATGACATTGATGTGCTCAATACGGCACGGATGTATCTTAAGCAACAGTTTACATTGGTTCAGATTGAAAATAATCCTGAACTCATCCCTCAACATTTTGATAGGGAGAACTTCGATGTTGTTTTGCTTGATATGAATTTCAAGAAAGGCGAAAATGATGGCAAAGACGGCCTAAAATGGTTAAACCAGATTCTCAATATTGATCCCAATACAATTGTCATTCTAATTACCGCATATGGAGAGTTAGACCTTGCCGTGAAAGCGGTAAAAGCTGGTGCAACAGACTTCATTTCCAAGCCCTGGAAGAATGAAAAATTGTTTGGTACTATTCAGTCTGCTCTACAGCTTAGGCAAAGCAAGCTGGAAGTCGATCGACTCAAAAACACTCAGAAGACCTTGGTTGATCAAATCGATCAGAAGTTTGGCGATTTTATAGGAGAGTCCCTTCCGATTCAGAAGGTCTTCGGTCTAATTGAAAAAGTTGGCCCTACTGACGCTAATGTCTTGATTCTTGGAGAGAATGGCACTGGAAAAGAGCTTGCCGCACGTGCCTTGCATCGACAATCCGAACGAAACAATGAGGTGTTCATCAATGTCGATCTGGGCTCGATCAGCGAAACACTATTCGAAAGTGAGCTCTTCGGACATGTGAAAGGGGCCTTTACTGATGCTAAAGAGGACAAGCCAGGGCGTTTTGAGCTTGCCTCCGGAGGGACACTTTTTTTGGATGAAATTGGAAATTTATCCCTACCCCTTCAGGCCAAGCTATTGACGGTGCTCCAGCAACGAAAAGTTAGCAGAGTCGGTTCAGGAAAGGAAACTCCGATTGACATTCGTCTGGTATGTGCCACAAACATGCCACTCTATGATATGGTCAAGGAAGGCTCTTTTCGTCAGGATTTGCTCTACAGAATCAATACGGTAGAGATTCGAATGCCTTCACTAAGCGAGAGAAAAGATGATATCGATCTCTTGGTGAAACATTTCATGGAATTGTATGGCAAAAAATACAAGAAGGATAAGATGCGTATTGACCAGAACACTCTGTCCAAACTCAAACGATACGATTGGCCGGGTAATATCCGCGAATTGCAGCATGCCATTGAGAGGGCTATAATTCTTTGTGAAGGAAACAAATTGACCCCGGAAGATTTTCTTTTGAGCACATCAAGAGGAAATACGACCGATGAGGAAGATATCCTTAATCTATCGGAAATGGAAAAACGGCTAATTCTGAAAGCACTCGACAAACACAATGGCAATGTGACAAGAGCCGCTAAAGAGTTAGGGATTGATCGATTGGCTTTGTATAGAAGATTACAGAAATATGGATTGTAGAAACTTCAAGAAGCTAATAGAAAGCCTCAAGAGCTGTCACAATCAAAACACTTACGGCTTGAAACTTGAAACTTAGGACTAAACAATGGTATCAAAACGGTTCGCTTTATTGGTCATTATTCGCATCATCCTCCTGATGCTAACACTCACCGCTTTGGCCTTCATATTTGCCAAGACCGAGCTCTTCTTCAATCAGATCATTCTATTGGCCATCATTATCATACAGGTTTCAGAGCTAATCCGGTTTATCACCTATACCAATCGAGAGTTAGCCAAGTTGCTTTTAGCGATCCGCTACTCGGATTTTAGCATTTCCTTCAAGGGGAAGAAGAAAGGTAAATCCTTTGAAGAACTACAAAATGCGTTCGTTGAAATCATTGATGCTTTTAAGAAGGTATCAGTGGAAAAAGAAGCTCAATTCAAGTTTCTTAAGGTAATTGTCGATCATATCAATGTTGGTATAATCGCTATAAAGGAAGATTACGAGATTGAATTCTTCAATCAATCTGCCCAGGATGTACTGAAGGTTGCCCAGCCCAATTATTGGAAACAGTTCCAAAAGGTTCTTCCCCATTTCTCCGAAGAGATCAACGATATGGAGGACAACGAAAGGAGGCTCCTGGAATTGAACATCAAAGGAAATGTGCTTCAGGTGTCAGCGCATCTAACAAAAATCAAAATTCTTAACTATCGCTATAGTATCATCACTTTCCAGGATATCAAAAGTGAAATTGAGCAAAAAGAGATTGAAGCCTGGCACAAGCTGATCCGGATTCTGACCCATGAAATTATGAATTCGGTTACCCCAATCACTTCGTTGACCGAAACCATGTTGATGCTTCTTCAGAATGAGAATAAAAAGACAAAAACGCTGAGTGAATTGACTGAAGAAGACATTGAAGATGTCCGTTTCTCATTGAATACAATCCAGAAAAGAAGTGAAGGGCTCCTTCATTTTGTGGACGATTACAGGCGTTTGACGAAGATTAAGCAGCTCGAGCTCGAAAAAATGTCAGTAAAGGCACTTACCAATGATATGGCCCAATTAATGAAATCTGAATTCGAAAACGAGGGTATTGATTTGCAAGTAGTACACAAGAACTCTTTTGATGTTTCCGTGGATGAAAAATTGGTAGCGCAAGTTTTGATCAACTTAATGACTAATGCGCGACATGCAGTAGAAGGAGTAGAGAATCCTTCGGTTCAATTGATCACTTATTACAATGACTCAGGTAAGATTATTGAAATCAAAGACAATGGTTGTGGCATCGCTCCTGATAAGTTAGATCAGATTTTCATCCCCTTCTTTTCAACAAAGGAACAGGGTTCAGGAATTGGGCTTAGCCTGTCAAAGCAAATCATGAAAAAGCACCGTGGAGATTTGACCGTTAGATCGGATGAAGGTTTAGGAACGAGCTTCTTTTTGATATTTAGACTTTAAATATCAGTCAACAATCCATATTTTCAGAGCTTATTTAAACGATCTGGACTTCGGCCGATGGACATTTTTACTATAATCACGATCCTCACGGTTCTCTCCGCGATTTTTGCATTCATCAATACTAAGTTCCTCAAGCTGCCCTTTACTATAGGCTTGATGATTATAGCCATGTGCTTCACATTGGTGATCATTATTCTAGGGTACTTCGAACATTGGGTCCTTGATGAGGCCAAACTGATTATTGATTCGATTGACTTCGAGACGGTTTTGCTAGAGGTTATGCTGAGTTTCTTACTGTTCGCAGGGGCTTTGCACACTAAACTCGATGAGTTGAACAAGCAACGAGCACCGATAATGATGTTCGCAACCCTTGGTGTAGTAATTTCCACTTTTATCATTGCAGGCCTCATGTTTTGGCTTGCTCATGCTATGGGTCATGATATTGCCTTCATTTACTGCCTTCTGTTTGGTGCACTTATCTCCCCAACCGACCCAATTGCAGTGCTTGGCATTCTCAAGGCCGCCAAAACTCCCAAAAAACTTGAAGTTAAGATTGTTGGTGAATCTTTATTCAATGATGGTGTAGGTGTGGTTGTTTTCTTAGTGATCCTTGCCGTAGCTGAACAGGGAATTGCCTCTGTTGAAGCCGAATATGTAGGATTTTTATTTTTTGAGGAAGTATTCGGTGGTATAGGGCTTGGACTGGTTATGGGATGGATTGGTTTCCAGGTCATGAAGGCAATAGACCACTACGAAACGGAGGTAATGATTACATTGGCGCTGGTTATGGGAATCTATACTGTTGCCCAATATGTAAAGTTTTCAGGCCCTCTGGCAGTAGTTGTTGCAGGTATTTACATCGGTAACAAATCACCACAGATTGCCTGGTCGGAAACCACCCAGAATTATGTTGACAAATTCTGGGAACTGATTGATGTTCTGTTGAATGCCATACTTTTTGTCCTTATTGGGTTTGAGCTGTTAATCGTTCAGATCAATGCCGAATATGTGACTTTTGGGTTGATATCGATTCCACTTGTTCTACTGGCTCGTTGGATAGCACTAAAAGGCCCAATAGAACTCTTTAAAAAGAAACTCGACTTCCTTCCAAAGACTGATTTGATCATGACCTGGGGTGGTATAAGAGGCGGTATTTCCATTGCGCTGGCCCTTTCCTTGAAACCGGAAATGGAGAGAGAATTATTTATTACTGTTACTTACATCATAGTTGTATTCTCTATCATTGCTCAGGGCCTTACCATTGGACCTTTTGTCCGAAGAATACTCGCCAGGCAGAAAGAGTAGTAGATTAATACCACATAAATAAGTGAGAGACCATTTGAAATTGTCATTACTAAGTCAATCTTACTAATTCCCTCCTCAGATGGACTTTGTTAATAATTTGATCCTATTGATAAGTGGCCAGGGCATTGTACTTGCCTTCTTCATCTTTCTGAAAGACAGGTCAAAAAGAAATCGATGGATCAGCTCATACATTTTCACCTTTAGCGGTATCCTCATCTATTGGTACTTTACCTTCTGGAGTCCTACATCTGACCCAGTGTTAAGGATATTTAGGGGAGACTTATTTCTCCATCTATTCTTAGGGCCAATGCTTTTTATGGCATTAGAACCCATCAGCAAATGGAAAAATCACTTCATAATTCCAGGCGCTCTAGGGGTCCTTTTTTGGGGGTTTTGGATCTTCTTATACAACTACCTGGTTACTAATCAGACGTGGGAAGGGCTGGGATTCACTTATAGCATATATCTCTACATTAACTTCATCAGTCTTGTCCCATGCATTTGGTATCTATATCGCGCACGTGCCTATTTTAATTCTCGGCCAAATAAGCTTTTGATACTCTCTCTGGGAGCCTATTTACTTGGTTGGACCGGTAGTCATGTGATGGCCTTAACTACTGGCTATATCGCTCTTATCGATTATACACTAGTATTCACCGAGATTTTCTTCTTCTACAGCACCGGCTACTTTATTCTTATAGGCAGCAAAAAACCAGGGTATAAGGTTGAATCAAATGAACTAGACAAAATTATATCTGACATTTCCGATATGATGAAGACCGACAGACCTTTTCTGGATCCAAATTTTACACTTCAGTCTATGTCAGAGAGTCTTAATATCCATTCCAAAAAACTCTCTCATGTTATTAACCAGGGATTTGGGCAAGGCTTTTCTGAATACGTCAATTCTCATAGGATTGAAGAAGCGAAAAAGCTTCTGATCAGCGATTCATATCAAAAACACACCGTTTTGGAAATCCTTATGGAATGTGGTTTCAACTCCAAATCAGCGTTTAACGCTGCATTTAAAAAGCATACCGGTCAATCCCCACTACAATTCAAAAAAGCAGCTATCCCTGTGAGTTGATATAAAATCAGTCCTGATTCTTGAATCAGGTCGACTCACAAGTTGCCCAATACTTCTTTAGCCATAAACTATAAAACTAGATAATCATGGCTCAAAATTTTTTAAAGACAACCTGCTATGGACTGGAAAAAACATTCCAGGAATTAGTACCCTACTTTTTCATTTTAACAATAGGCTTGGCTCCTCTCCTAATGAGTTGTGGCTCGGATGATCCATCAGGAGATACCTCATTAACGAGAATCGAAATAGCCTCTTCAAACGGAGATTTAATTGATTTAAACCAGACCACAACCCTAACGGTCAATGGATTTGATCAATCGAATCAGGCAATTAATATCAACTCTACCCTGGAATGGTCAGCAAATAATACGAATGTTACCGTAGATCAAAATGGTGTTGTGACAGGCCAATCGGTGGGAATGTCAACTATTACTGCCACGACTCAAGGCATATCAGCGACCTTTGATATAGAAGTTTGGGACAGTTCACAACCCCGTACTGAAATCTATGTCAGCGATGCAGGAATCAATTCCGGACCTCCCTATCAAATTCTTCGATTCAATGAAAATGGACAAAACCCCAGAGTCTTCACCAATGAACAATTGTCCTGGCCTCAGGATATCATTTTTCTGGAAGAGCAAGGGGTGGTTCTGATTTCCAATTTAAACTCTGGTCGAATCAATCGTCACAATGTGAACACAGGAGAGTTTATCGACTTTTTCGCTTCAGGAATAAGTGGCCCGACAAGAATGAAAATAGGCCCGGATAATCTTCTCTATGTGCTACAATGGAGAGGTAACGGTAGAGTTCTTCGATATGAACTTGATGGTACCAAAGTAGCCGACTTCTCAACTGATGGAGTGAATCAAAGCATTGGCCTGGACTGGGATACGGATGGCAATCTTTATGTCTCTTCGTTCAATAATGGAGCTGCGGGCTTTGTGAGAAAATTTGATCCGGATGGAAACGATATGGGTAATTTTATTGCTGCTGGACTGCAAGGCCCCACAGATATCTGGTTCAGTGAAAATGGTGATCTATGGGTCAACGATTGGTCGGGAGGTGCCATCAGACGCTTCAACACAAGCGGAGGACTAATAGGAAATGTAGCAACAGGTCTGTCCAACCCCGAGGGGATAGACTTCTTGCCGAATGGTAACTTTTTGATTGGCAATGGAGGCACAAGCTCTGTACGAATGTATAGCTCCACAGGTAGTTTTATTGGTGATTTCATCCAAGCGCGGTCTGGAAATCTTTCAACTCCAAATGCGGTTAGGGTAAGAACCATTAACTAAGAGGGTATTGCTTTTATACAGAAATAAGCCAGATAATCCAGTTGTCTGGCCCTAATCTGACCTGATTCCTGAATCAGGTCGACTTTTGAAATACAACATTTTTCATTTGGTCTTACTATAAAACTAAGACCAATGAATTTTATAAGAAAAACAGCCAAACTAATTATAGGTGTCCTCGTCACTATTTTCATCCTGTTACTCGCCTCATGTGGTGACGATAGTGATAGTTCGGGAGGAATCAGTTTTTCGGATAACTTCTCGTTTCTGAAGATTTTTGATGTAGGCAACGAGTTATCCGGAGGTGATATCTATATCACTATGCGGGTAGCAAACGTTTCTACTACCTCTATAAGGGTATTCATCATTGAAAATGGCAGTGCGAACAGCCTCACGACTGAACAAATAAATGAATTTGGTCCATCGATCTATACTTCCATGGCCAGGAACGGGGTCGAGGTCAAAGGCACACTGGGTAACATCCAAACCACCGCAAGTGGTAGCGCCATAACCAACGGGGTAAGCTATCAATTAATGGCTTATTCGACTGAAGACAATCAGTTCTCAAATCCTTCTGCTCCATTTACGCTCTCCGATCAGGGAGAACTGAAAGGGGATTATGTCGGAACTTGGGATGATAATTTCTATTCAAATTTTGCAATCACCGCATCAATTGATGGTGCTGGTGGTCAGTACTCCGGTGACTTCTATTACACTGGTAATTTCACTGCTTGCTGTGGTGCTGCGACAGATGGAGATATCTCCTTCCAAGTGAATGACATTGGTCAGATATCCGGCTTTGAATACAACCAGAATTTAATCACCTATATGAATGGCTGTCCTGGTTATTATACGGGACAAGGACAGCTGGAGGACGAACTGACCTTAGTTATTAACTTCAGCGGAGAAGACTGCGATGGAGTGCATACAGGTGGTATTATGCGACTTACACGATTGAGATAGAAAAACAAATCCGACTCTATCGAGTCGGATTTCATTCTCTTTATTATCTGTTCATCGTAATTGGTATTCCTTTTTTGATCACCAGACGATCAATAAAGAATTCCATCATTCGATCAGTATTCATTGCTGTATGACCACGATCTGGTCCGATTTGTATTTCGATACTCTTGCCCGCTTTCTGCAACGCTTGAATCAACTGCAGTGAGTTAGAAGGATGCACGTTATTGTCAGCCGTTCCAAAGTAGACCATCATCTCCCCTTTAAAGTCTTTGGCGTACTTCATCAAATTGGCGCCTTCATATCCCTCAGGATTGTTTTCAATAGTGTTCATATACCGCTCTGTGTAGATATTGTCATAATTTCTCCAATCCGTAACAGCAGAATTCACCACAGCAGCATGATAAACATCCGGATGCCTGAAAATACTTGCCGCAGCTGTGGTACCACCATAGGAAGTTCCATAAACTCCTACCCGATCCTTATCAAAGTATGGCCTGTTATAAAGCGATTTAATCCCTTCAGCAAAATCGTCCTGCTCAACCACACTCATTTTGCCATAAATCTCATCTAGCAAACGCTTACCCCGCCCTCTCACATTTCTACCATCAATATCCGCTACAAGAAAGCCATACTCAGTCAGTGGGTTGGGGAACGTAAAAGTTTCTCTGAATTCATTGGTAGCTGGTCCACCATAGTTAGCCAACAACAATGGATATTTTTTATTCGGGTCGAAATTCGATGGGAAGTGCAACAAGCCGTGCAGTTCTGTTTTTCCATCCGCAGCCGTAAACGTAAACGCCTCAACTTTCTTCAGCCCCAGCTGCTCCCATTTAGACACATCGCTCTTGGCAATTTCTGCCACTACTTTGCCTTTACGATCCACAAGGTTGGTAAATGGAGGGATGTCGTGCGTTTGGGCTACATCAACAAAGTACTTACCATCGGGTGAAAGGCTTACGCTATGGTTATATGCCGGATCGGTGAGTCTGGTGTCTTTAGTTCCATCAAGTTTCACCCGATGCAATTGCATCTTCATATGGTTCTCCCCACTTCGAGCCATATAGTAGAAATGACCTGCCTTCTCATCAACTTTTACGGATCGCACCACTTCAAATTCATGCTGAGTTAATGGAGTGATCAAACCATCCTTGAGGCTGTAGAGATAATAATTGTTAAAACCTGTTCTTTCCGATGCCCAGATAAATCGTTGACCGTCTTCCAGAAACCTTAGTTCCGGAGTATTTCTTGTAAAGCTCGGCAACCACTCTTCTCGTACAATGACTCTGGTCTTTCCGGTATTCGGATCTGCAGCCTTCCACTCCATAATGTCCTGCTTGCGGTTGGTACTATGGAAGAGAAACTCCGACCCATCAGGGCTCCACTGCATTCCATAGAGATATGTCCCTACCGCACCATCAGCGAATTCCTTACCATCGCGGGTGTCCAGCTTAATCATTTTTTTGGTTTCCAAATCATACACCATCAAATCAACGGGAAGATTCGGAGCCCCCACCTTCGGGTAAGACATGATTTCCAGTGAATCATAGATATCTACCTGATTTAACAGAACGTAGTATCTGTCAATATGCTTTTCTTCAAATCTGTAGAAGGCAATCTTCTTACTATCCGGAGACCACCACATGGCAGTGATCTGGCCCAGTTCCTCTCCATATACCCACGTAGCGATACCATATTTAACTTGGTTGTCTTCGTTGCCATCGGTAGTTATGGCCCTTGCATTACTACCATCAGGGTCACCGATATACATGTTCCGATCCTTAGTGAATGCCTTCATTGTACCATCAGGAGAATCTGCCGAAGGATATTGCCTTCCCCTAGGTGGGCGGTTGAACCTTCTTCTTTGTGGTCGCTCGGCTTCTCCGATATCGGTTGATTTTTTTGATTTAACATCATACTTCCACTGACGACCATCTCGGGTGTAGGTAAATGATTTCCCGTCTTCCGCCCAACTGGCAAAAATCTGTCCGGATTTTATCGAGCCTCGAATTTGAGGGGCAACAGCTCGGTATTGATCATAGCCCGGCATCGACTTTAGTTTGTCCTGGGCCATTAGTGAATTAGTTGAGATGATTATGGCGACCGCAGATAGGGTCGCAAGGATTGACCTTAGTTTCATTATTCAAATTTTCAGTTCAGTTTCCAATACTAGCAAATTCGATGCTAACAAAGTAGTGGAATTAGACTGATGGTATGATTAAACGCCATTCAAGGGCGGCATTTGGCCCAATGACAATACCTATGAGAAAATGAAGAGCTCAGGTCATTTCAGCACTCTTCACAATGATCAACTCAAACTTAAATTGATGAACTTAGAGAAGACATACCAAGAGATCAAATAGGAACAATATTCGACCTCCACTGCCAAATCGGCATCATTGTTGTTTCTTCTGACCTATAAGTATCACTTTTTAAAACTTCAATCATGAAAAAAGCTCTACTTACTACGTTCATTCTGCTTCTTGGGACGACAATCCATGCCCAGACCGGTTGGGGTATTAACCTAAAAGCATACGCGCCAAAGGCCACATTTAATCAAAATGTTGACAAAGTTCCTTTTGGTATCTCGTTCAACTATCTAAAGAATTATGATGACTCTCGATTCTCATGGGGTGGAGAATTAGGGGTAGCGATGTATAGTAATGATTCTTACAACATCATGCACCGTGGCAACCAGATCAGGATTGAGGAAGAAGATTGCTTCTTCACGCTTCATGGGTTTGTGCGTTATGATATCGTTGAGAAATCGGCATTCAAGCTGTATTCTGAGGCAAGAATGGGTGTCACTACTTTTTTTAGTACTACTGATGCAGTTCTGGAAAATACAGGCTTTGATGGTGAATTCGACTTTCATGGCACAGCCTTCAATTTAGGAGCCGGCCTGGGCCTAATGGTCAATCCGGGTGCCTTGTTTAGCAAAGACCGCCAAAGAGGTGATCTTTGGATCAATATGGGTATCAATGGGCACTCTGGTAGCAGAGCTACTTACCGCATGCACCCTGAAGGGGATGGGGTATTCTCTCTTGAAGATGGCAAGCATGAATCCCTAACACATTACTTTGGCTATCGGCTTGGGGTGGTATTCGGAATATAGTTTTCAACGTTTTGAAGCTGGTAACTAATTGCTTGGGGCTTGCAGCTTGAAACTTCAAGTGTCCGCAAGCGATCGGTACTGTTCTTAGCAGAACATCGGCAGGCCAAATTCTAAACAGAAAAGTACGTTTTTAAGCTTTAAGTAGGATTTTTGGTTTGGCACTCTCCTTGTAATGAGCTGAGCATAATTCCATAAATTCGAAGCAATGCTAAAAAATATGTTCAGAACAGCGTGGCGAAGTGCCATCAGACATAAACAGTTTACGCTGCTCAACATACTGGGCTTATCCATAGGTATCACAACGTGCCTCTTGATTGGATTATATGTCCAGGATGAACTATCATCCGATAATTTTCATCAAAATAAAGACAGACTCTACCGAGTGAACCAATCATTTATTTGGGGCGATTGGAATGATCAAATGTCAACTACTGGCCCTAATGTAGCGATCGCATTGCGTATGGATATTCCAGAATTTGAGAAGGTCACCCGAGTCTTACCAACTGCTCCTTTTGGTGTCTCTTATAGAAGCGAGTCCAAAGGAGTCACTTCTTTCTTGGAGGACCGGCACCTAGTGGTTGAAGAAGATTTTCTAGACATCTTCTCATTTGATGTATTAGCAGGTACCGCTTCAGGAGCACTAGATGAACCGTACGAGATTGTGATCGCGGAATCCGTAGCGCTTAAATACTTTGGACAGGAAAGTGCTTTGGGTAAAACTCTACATATGAAGGGCACAATTCTGGAAGGTAATGGCCCAAAGAAGGAAACCTGGCAGCCATTCACGGTCACGGCAGTTGTTAAAGCGCCTCCTCAAAACTCTCACATTCAGTTTAACATACTCACTTCGATGAATAGTTATCCGGTTATCAAAGAAAGTGAATCTACATGGGTATGGACCGGCTTTGTGAGCTATGCCCTGGTTAAGGAAGGAATAGACTTAAAAAATTTGACAGATAAAATTCAGAGCATCCCCCCAAAATGGGCCGCAAGCACGCTGAATCGTGTATTTGGTCAATCATTTAAAGAACTAACCGAAAGCGGTAAAGCCTGGCAACTTCACTTACAACCTATAGAGGCAATTTATCTGGATGCCGATAAAAATAACTTGCTTGGAGCATCCGGTTCAAGAAATCACATCAGGATCTTCTCGGCCGTTGGGTGCATTATACTTATACTTTCCTGTATCAATTTTATGAATCTTTCCACAGCTCGTTCATCGAACAGGGCAAAGGAGGTAGGGGTAAGAAAAGTGTTAGGTTCTCTGCGCAAATGGTTGATCCGACAATTCATTTTTGAGTCGTTGCTTTACGCCTTCATCAGCACCATCATTGCGATCGTTGCAGCAGAATTGTTTCTGAACGTGTTCAATGATATTGCTCAGAAGGAATTGAGTCTTTATGATCAACTGTCGAATCCTGTCTTTGTGGTGATTGTTCTTGGTTTCGTCTTTATCCTGGGCTACATAGCTGGTACCTACCCTGCCTATTACCTATCTTCTTTCAGACCAGTCGAAGTTTTGAAGGGACAACTGAATTCAGGTAAGAAAGGAAAGGGAATAAGAAATGCATTGGTTGTTTTTCAATTCTCTGCGTCTTTAGCACTCATTGTGAGTACATTCTTTGTCCACAAGCAATTGAGTTATACTTCCAGCTTCGATGTTGGTTACGATAAAGAGCATGTTTTGCAACTCCACAACATTGAGCATTTGGACTCCGAGGTGGATGCTCTGAAGAATACCCTGGCTAATAGTCCTCAAGTCAAGATTCTTGGACAATCTCATGAGGTTCCCCCAAACATTCAAAGAGGAGATATTATTCAGGCTGATTTAGGATCAGAAGACCTTTTTGTATCGAGAATGAAAACCGACCAGGCTTATCTTGATTTGTTGTCACCAAAATGGCTTGCCGGAAGAAATTTCAATCAAAGCAGAACTTCAGACAAAACCACCGCTGTAATTTTAAATGCGTCTGCAGTCAAGGCCCTGGGCTATGGTATACCGTCAAGCTACGAGAACGATTCACCTATTGGCAAGTTCATTTTCAGGGGAGATCGAAAATATGAGATCATCGGAGTCATGGAAGATTTTCATTTCAATAATCTCAAGCGAGAAGTTCTGCCATTGGTAGTCTATCATATTGAAAACCCCTTCCTTCCGGATAGTGGAACCAGCCCTTCATATCTATCCTTGAGACTGAACGCTCAAATGCTGAATTCAAACGAGTCTTTTAGGTCTTTCATTTCTAATATAGAATCGACCTTAAGTGATATGGATCCCTCATTTCCTTTTGAGTATAGTTTTATGGATCAGAGTTTTGAAAACAGTTTCAGAAATGAGCAGCGCATGGGTAAAGTCCTGAATATTTTTACCATAATGGCACTGATTATTGCTTGTTTAGGCCTTTTCGGACTAGCCGCCTTCTCCGCTGAACAACGTACAAAGGAACTAGGAATTAGGAAGGTTCTGGGAGCAAAGGTCTCACACTTGGTCATTCTATTCTCTTCGGAATTTACCAAACTGATTTTGATTTCGATGGTGATAGCTTCCCCTGTTGCCTATTATTTCGTGAATTCCTGGTTATCCGGTTTCGCTTATAAAACACCAATAAGTGTTTGGGTTTTTGCCTTGGCAGGAATAGCTGCTTTGGCCATTGCATGGTGTACCATTGGATTTCAATCGATAAAAACGGCACGCCTTAATCCAGTAGATGCGCTTAAAGATGAATAGCGTTCGTGGCTAATTGTCCCGAACCTTTCCAGCTAACACGCTCACTTTGGAGCTAAAGGGATTACCCGCTCCTCTACGCATTAAAACTACTTGTCCGGTATGCCACAGAGCATCTGCTAAAGGACCATTAAGTTCGTTCCAGAAAGGGTATTCACTTGTACTACCATCGGCAGAGTGAAATATCATTTTGAATTCGGCAAATTCTTCATCTGATGCTTGAATGAGAATTTCACGTGCCGCTTTGATATATTCTAAAGTTTGCTCACGCTTTTGCTCGAAAGTTTGTTCCGGATACTCGATACCGAATTTGGTAGGCACTTTCTTAGTGGCATTCATTACGATTCTTGTCAAGCCCAGAATGTGATCCATGGTCTCTTCAATTGTTCTACCATCCTTATTGGATTTGAAACTCATATTCTCTTTAGTCAGTCCCGCAGTGGCCCAATAGTATCGAAAACCCAGGCCATCAACCACACGAGCTGCAACCGTTCCTGCAGTATACTCGTTGGGATAATCCGGGATTTCATAGTAGTAGTCCGATGGGTTTTGAGCATTAATCGAAAAAGTAGCGATCATCAATAGAAGTAAAGTGAGTTTTTTCATGATTCTTAAAATCTGCTTGAATTTAGACAAAAGTAACATACGCCAGCCAGTGAAAAGTGACCCATTTTTTTACATTCATTTTTGTTCAAACAGGTTCAGGTCAGATTGAACCTTAGAGTCAACTAATTGATCTTCTCAACCAATCCCAATTATCAGAAGCGAACCACATTTGTAGCAAACAAAACTCGAAGACATGAATTCAATTATGGAACAAGTAGACTGGCAACAAAAAACTGATGAACTCGCACAGAGATTTGGTGAGCGTGCCGACAGACACGATAAGGTCGGAATGTTTGTCAAAAAGAACTATAAGGAGTTGAAGGAGAATGGCTATTTCGCTCTGACCATACCAACAGAACTTGGAGGGCATGGCATTACTCATTCAGAAATGTGTGAGATTATCAAAAGGATTGGTAAAAGCTGTGGATCTACTGCGCTGGCTTTTTCTATGCATAACCACTTGTTGGCCGCAAATATTTGGAAATACAAAAAAGGACAGGGCGGAGATGCCATGCTTATGAAAGTAGCTCAACACCAGCCCGTTTTGATCAGTACAGGGGCAAAGGACTGGCTGGAATCAAATGGAACTGCCACCAAAGTAGAGGAAGGCTACCTGGTATCAGGCCTAAAGCATTTTGCCAGCCAGTCAGAAATTGGGGATATCGCAGTAACCAGCGTCCAATACAATGATCCCCAATTGGGTCAAAGAGTAATACATTTCCCGGTGTCAATGGATGCCCAGGGGGTTTCTCATTTAAGTAATTGGGACACAATGGGTATGCGTGGCACCGGGTCACATACCATCAAGTTCGATAATGTTTTTGTTCCCGAAGACGCGATTGCATTAAGCAGGCCACTCGGGGAATTTCACCCTGTTTGGAATGTTGTCCTGACAGTAGCGATGCCCTACATTATGTCCGCCTACGTTGGGATAGCCGAACGCGCCACCAAACTTGTGATTGATAAGTTTCGAGAATCCAACCTGGTACCCGCGCATTTAGCCAGTGAATTGGGTGAGATGAAAAACTTGTTTACCACAGCCCAAGTGGCCTGGAAGGATATGATCAGAATCACCAATGATTTGGATTTTGATGCTAATGACGACAACGGCAACGAAATATTAATTCGCAAGACCATCGTAGCAAATCACGTAATCAAAACTGTGAATAAGGCCTTTGATCTTTATGGGGGGCAGAGTTACTTCAGAAACCAGGAAATGGAACGACTTTTCAGGGATGTGCAGGGAGCCAGATTTCATCCGCTTTCTGAAAAAGAGCAAATCAAGTTCTCAGGAGAACATTTATTAAAATAATCCATGATTGAGTGCAAGCGAAGTTAGTTGGTCTGGCTTCGCTTCTTTACTCAGTTCTTGTCCACACTACAGTTCGTCCAAACATGGAAAACCCAATGTATCCCCGAACCTCTAGCTTGTTTCCAATCAAGGTCATCTTACACGAATAGGTTTTTCCATTCTCGGGGTCATAAATCTCACCACCTTCCCAGCGACCTCGTCTAAACTTGAACCCTTTGACCAAATCAATGCCTACGATTGGTCTGCCCTGCAAGGCTTTCTTTGGATTCTCTTTATCCAGTCTCGGCCTGCCAGCATCATCTACAGAATCTCGAATCCAAATGATCTTGCCTGAATATCGGCCAGACTCCTCATATATCTCAATTTTGGCCTTGCCATCATCGGTCAGCCAAATACCTATTACATCATCCGGATCAGTCTCAAATGAGGGTACCAAAAACAGAAATGAAAGAGCAAGAAAACGCATAGACAAAATGTATTAATAGATGTGAAAGTTTATTTACCTTCAACACGCTTTTACCCGATTTGTTGTTGATGGTTGAACATAAAATTCTGGATCAAACTTTTGTCCTCTGTCCTGAGAGAGCAATTTACTGGAAAGAGAAAGGATTTCTAATCATCGCAGATGTACATCTTGGTAAAGCCGGGCACTTCAGAAAATCAGGAATTCCTGTTTCAGATCTCATTCATTCAAAGGACATTCTGGCATTGGACAAATTGATCAATCGGTACAATCCAACACAGGTATTATTTTTGGGTGATTTATTTCATAGTGATCACAATCAGGGTTGGGAGATATTCAGGAGATGGGTGAAGTCAAAATCACCATTAAAATTTGTACTGGTTAGAGGAAATCATGATGTTCTCAATGAGTCCGATTATCATATTTCGAACCTCCTGGTCGTGGATTTCCTGGACATCTCTCCTTTTCATTTCACCCATCACCCCTTAGAGTCTAATGAAGGTGACTACAATTTAGCGGGTCATATTCACCCGGCCGTACGCTTATTTGGAAAGGCCCGGCAGAGTGTTCGGGTTCCGGTGTTTTATTTTGGAACAAATCAGGGGCTCCTTCCGGCATTTGGAGAATTTACAGGAACAGCCAAAATCAAGATCAAGAAAACGGATGATGTATTTGCCGTTACTCAATCGGAAGTAATAAAAATAGGACAATAACGTATTGAATTATGGTCTTAAAAGAATTCTTAAGACTTGTTAAATTCTATTCCTTACTCATCTTTAATTACTATTTTTGACCCGTAAGACTTTGGCACGCGAAGAGAAGAAATACAAACGCAAAAAGAAACTCGGCTCCTATCAATATGGCAGTGTTGTTTTCAGTATCACGCTGGCATTATTCGTGATCGGGATATTCGGGCTACTCCTTATCCAAACCAAACAACTGACTACTAATATTCAGGAGAATGTTGAAGTTCAGGTCTACCTGAATAAGAACGTTACGACCAATCAACGAAGCAGGATCCTAACTGATCTTGAATCACGTGATTTCACATTGGTCAAGGACAATCGACCTCAGATTAGTTTTATCTCCAAAGAAGAGGCTGCCAAACAGTTTATGGAAGATACGGGGGAAGATTTTACCGAATTTCTCGGTGATAATCCACTTCGAGATGCCTTGGTAGTTAATATTGATCCCTTGTATCAACAGGCTGCCACTTTAGACAACATCAAGGCCTCAATTTCTGAAATTGGTGGCGTGTTCGAAGTCACCTATGTGGAAAGCCTGGTAGATTCCATCAATAGAAACCTCACGAACATCAGCTTGTTCTTATTGGGGTTTGCAGTGATCATTTTAATTGTGGTGGTAATGCTGATCAATAATACTATCAAACTTGCGCTGTTTTCTCAACGATTTCTAATTCGAAGTATGCAATTGGTTGGTGCGACTCGCGGTTTTATCAAACAACCATTTTTGAAGCGAGCCTTCCTCCATGGTGCGATAGCGGGAGTTTTGTCGTGCGGTGTGATTTATGGATTGAGCATGATGGCAAATCAACGAATTGAAGGGCTAAAGGAACTCCAAAATGAAACCTATGTCTTGGCACTTTATGGTATTCTGGTAATTTTGGGCGGCTTTATCGCACTGATTAGCACACAACGAGCTATGAATAAATACTTAAAGATGTCATTGGACGAACTCTATTAATCATGTCAGAAAAGAAGAAAAATTTTGCTTTCGGCAAAGACAACTACAGATGGATGCTTATAGGACTTGGAGTCCTGTTAATCGGGTATATCGTAATGTCTCTTGACTCTACACAACATGGGCAAGGGTTCCTTGGACTGACCCTCGGACCCATCATTTTGGTTACGGGCTTCATCATCGAGTTTTACGCCATTTTCAAGAAGTCCAAGGCTGATCAATGAGCACTTTTGAAGCGATAATCCTTGGGATTATTCAAGGATTAACTGAGTTCCTGCCTGTTAGCAGTAGTGGACATTTGGAATTGGGTAAAGCCATTTTAGGTGATAACAGTCTTCCCCAAGAAAGTTTGATGATGACCGTAGTGTTACATGCTGCCACAGCCCTAAGCACGATCGTAATTTTCCGAAAAGATATTATTGAAATCATCAAAGGGCTTCTGCAATTCAAAAACAATGAGCAATTCAGGTTCTCGGTCAAAATCATTATCTCAATGATCCCGGCAGGTGCAGTCGGTGTGCTATTCAATGATGAAATCGAGTCTCTTTTCGGAGGGCAAATCATGCTTGTCGGGTTTATGTTGTTGGTTACCGGTTTACTTTTATTTCTAGCTGATAAGGCCAAGAACACCCAAAAGACAGTCAGTTATACCAACAGCTTTGTTATCGGCATTTCTCAGGCAATCGCAATCTTACCCGGAATTTCAAGGTCAGGTGCCACTATTTCTACCTCTGTTTTGTTAGGAATAGACCGTGAAAGGGCGGCCCGTTTTTCTTTCTTAATGGTGGTTCCATTGATTCTCGGAAAAATGGCAAAAGATATTTTGAGCGGAGATTTAGGCTCCAGTGAAACGAGCGCTACTCTGCTTATTGTTGGATTTATCGCGGCATTTATTTCAGGTTTGATCGCATGCAAATGGATGATCTCTCTTGTAAAAAGAAGCCAGCTAAAGTACTTTGCCTACTATTGTTTTGTGGTAGGAATTTCCGCCATTGGATATACGCTGTTTTAGATGAGCAAGTCCCTTAACCTTGATCCATCACTTTCTATTCAAGAGAATTTTTTAGCTGGTCAGACTATTCTTATCAATAAACCCAAAGAATGGACCTCCTTCGATGTGGTGAATAAGATCAGATATGCACTAAAAATCAAAAAAGTTGGTCATGCCGGAACACTGGACCCGCTGGCTACTGGCCTGCTCATAGTTTGCACCGGCAAACACACTAAGACAATCGAATCATTACTCGCTGAAGAAAAAGAATATACAGGAATAATCTCTCTTGGTCAGACAACTCCCTCTTATGATCTTGAGACCGAACTTTCAGATATGGCGGACATCAATCACATAAGTGCATCTCAGATTGTTCAGCTTGCGCAAAACTTTGTGGGGGAACTTGATCAGACCCCTCCTGTTTTTTCCGCTATTCGTGTTGATGGCAAACGCGCTTATGAATCCGCGAGAAAAGGTGAAGACATTAAACTTAAAACAAGACGAGTAGTTATTTCAGAATTTGACATTACCAAGGTAGCTTTGCCCGAAGTTCATTTTCGAATCGTATGTTCTAAGGGCACCTATATTCGAAGCATTGCCAATGACTTTGGTAGGGAATTAAAAGTAGGTGGTTATCTAAAAACGCTAAACAGAACCAGAAGTGGTCAGTTCTTGTTAAAAGATGCCTACGAACTGAATGACTTCATCACATTTATTAAGGAAGGTCAATGAAAATTCACCTCGGAACGGAAACGGTTAAGGGTTTAAACAATGCAGTAGTAACCACAGGAACATTTGACGGGGTTCATATTGGCCATCAAAAGATATTGGAGCGACTTCGCCAAGCCGCTGATGAAATTAATGGTGAGACTGTTCTTATCACCTACTGGCCTCATCCCCGATTGGTTCTGAACAATGCAAATGGCCTGAGGCTTTTATCCACGTTCCCTGAAAAGGCGACTCTTCTGGAAGACTATGGGGTAGATCATTTGGTCAAAATTCCATTCACGAGAGAATTCTCAGAGTTATCAGGAAATGACTATATCCGAATCATCTTGCATGAACGAGTACAAACCAAACGATTGATTATTGGATATGATCATCAATTCGGTAAAAACCGTGAAGGAGGCTTTGACGATTTAGTGAGATTCTCGGAACAATTCGGATATGAAGTGGAAGAGATCCCAAGACAAGACATTGATGAGATTGGGGTAAGCTCAACTAAGATCAGAAAGGCGTTGGATGAAGGTGATGTGGTTACGGCTAATCAATACCTCGGTCGCCCCTATTCTCTGGGTGGACTGGTAATGAAGGGCAACCAGCTAGGCAGAACATTGGGATATCCCACAGCCAATATTAGCATCAAGGAGCCCTACAAACTAGTGCCGGCAGATGGAATCTATGCCGTGAAAGTTTGTAACAAATATGAGAAACGGAACGGGATGCTAAACATTGGCAATCGACCAACGGTCGGGGGAACTACCAAGACTATTGAAGCACATATTTTCGATTTCAACGAAGACATCTATGGACAGGAAATAAGCGTTGAATTTATCGACCTCATTAGAAAAGAGATTAAATTTGATAACCTTGATCAACTCAAGGAACAGCTTCAGAAAGATGAAGTGCAGGTCAGAAAAGTTTTAAATAATAGCCAATGATTAACAAGGTGGTTTCAAGTGCCGATGAGGCAGTCAAGGATATTCCTGACGGATCGGTATTGATGTTAGGTGGTTTTGGCCTTTGCGGGATTCCCGAGAACTCCATTTCGGCACTGCTAAGAAAAGGGGTCAAAGAACTAACCTGCATCTCCAACAATGCTGGTGTCGATGACTTTGGAATTGGATTGATGCTCCAGACCAGGCAGGTCAAAAAAATGATCTCCTCCTACGTAGGCGAGAATGCAGAATTCGAAAGACAACTGCTATCAGGCGAGCTGGAGGTAGATTTGATACCCCAAGGGACTCTTGCTGAACGAATAAGAGCAGGCGGGGCGGGAATCCCGGCATTCTTCACTCCTGCCGGTTACGGTACTGAGGTAGCCGAAGGAAAAGAAGTTAGAGAATTTGATGGTAAAATGTATCTGATGGAAAGCTGGCTTAAGGCTGACTTTGCTATAGTGAAGGCTTGGAAGGGTGACACTTCCGGAAACCTGATTTTCAAAGGAACCGCCAGAAACTTCAATCCAATGATGGCTGCAGCCGGAAAAGTAACGATTGCTGAGGTCGAAGAGCTGGTTGAACCGGGAGAACTTGACCCTAACACTATTCATACACCCGGGATTTACGTACAGCGTATCTTCCAGGGTGATAATTACGAAAAACGCATTGAACAACGAACCACAAGGATATCCTAATTTGGAGATTAGTTAATTTGAAAATGCGGAATGACAAGCCAAATCTGATAGTTGAGCTAACATTTGAATTTTCAATTAAGATTATCAAGTTCACCGAATTGCTTGAGAGCAAACAAAAAAAGGTGGTTGCCAATCAATTGCTAAAAACTGGAACAAGCATCGGAGCTAATACTTGGGAGGCTCAGAATTCTGAAAGTAAGAAGGATTTTATCCATAAATTTAAAATAGCTGCCAAAGAGGCAGATGAATCGTTGTATTGGTTGAAAATTTGTGAAAGATCGCCTTCATATCCTTTTGATGCACAACTGATAGAAGATCTTGAAGTTATAATCAAGGTTATTTCGAAAATAATTGGAGCAGCAAGTAAAATTGTCAAATTAACATATTATCAAATCCTCAAATTGATATGGCTTTAGATAAAATAGGTATAGCTAAAAGAATCGCTCAGGAAGTTCAGGATGGTACCTACATCAATCTTGGTATTGGTATCCCTACCCTGGTCTCTAACTTCATTGCCGATGACATTAATGTTGTGCTACAATCTGAGAATGGGTTGTTGGGAATTGGCCCCTTTCCCGATGAAGAAGATATTGATGCTGATCTCATTAATGCAGGCAAGCAAACAGTGACTACAATGAATGGCTCTTCCCTTTTCAGCTCCGCTCAAAGCTTTGAGATGATCCGAGGAGGTCATGTAGATCTCACGATTCTTGGCGCTATGGAGGTGTCAGAAAACGGAGATATCGCCAACTGGAAGATTCCCGACAAAATGGTAAAGGGCATGGGAGGTGCCATGGATTTAGTGGCCTCAGCCGATAATATTATTGTAGCAATGCAGCATTGCAGTCGCTCAGGAGCGTCTAAACTACTGAAAGAATGTACACTGCCCATTACTGGGTTGAAATGTGTGAAAAAAGTGGTTACGGATATGGCCGTGTTAGATATTCTTCCAGAAGGTGGATTCAAACTACTGGAAAGAGCTCCGGGTATATCAGTGGAAGAAATACAAAATGCGACTGAGGGCAAACTCATCATTGAAGGTGATATACCTGAAATGGCAATCAACTAATTGATGCCGCATACGTTATTCCTTTCAACTAAAGGGTAAACCATGAAACGATTTTTTTATTCTCTGCTCCTAATCGTATTAGTCGGATCAACTTCTATTTTTGGCCAACGAATTAAAAAAAGTCAGAAAGGCACCATCTCACAGTTGGTAGCACAAACTGAAATCACAATCACTTATTTCAGACCTGTAGCCCGAGGCCGCGAGCTATTTGGTGATTTAGTGAAGTTTGACGAAGTATGGCAACCCGGAGCAAACGATGCCACAGTTTTCGAAATAGACAAGGATATTAAAGTGGAGGGTCAGCTATTGGATGCCGGAAAATATAACCTTTGGGCCATCCCCGGAAGGACCGAATGGACATTTATCTTCAGCAATAAATCAGATGCCTGGCATACCGAGTACCCTAAGGGCCAAGATGCACTCAGAGTTAAAGTTAATTCCATCCAGGGATCCCACATGGAAACCCTCGCCTATTACTTCCCCTTAGTGGAAGGCAAAGAAGCCACCTTGCACTTCCATTGGGGAGAAACTATCGTTCCACTAAGAATCGAGCAAGTGAAATAATCACCTTGCATTTTCATCCAGCCATTGGAGCAGACTTGGGAAAAGATTGGGATCGAATTGACCGGTTGTAATATCCACCATTTCATGATCTGAGTTTTGGAATATGCTGATAGTGAAATTTGACTTATTCATAGCCTCCAAAGCAGGCACATCATATCGAACCGGATGGCTTCTGTCCTGCCAGCCATATACCCACACAACTGGGAATGGCATTGATTCAATTGACGGAAGTGGGTTATAGCCGAGAGGGCCACTATAAGCATTTACTTGCTCCATTGCCTCATCGATGGTCATATCAGGATTATCGGTGAGTAGATTGTCATAGAGGTGCTCAATGCGGGTCGGTGCTGCTCCACCGTTCACCATTATGGCAAAGTCTACATCATTGGTACGATCATAAACCAAAACATTTACCCAACCGCCCTGGCTGGCCCCCATCAGTCCGATAGCATCATTGCGTATATCTTCGTGCTGCACTAATAGGTCCACAATCCCCAGAACATCATCGGCACGTGCATTCAGGAAGGTCTGTGGAGTTTCCAATGTTTCAGCAGGATATGAACCAGTACTTGTGCCTATGCCTCGTTTATCATAATGATATATAGCAAAACCGTTAGGCAAGAATATGTCATTGAATCCATAAGAATCCTCTTTGGGTTCAACACCTGATCCCGGGACGATTATAATTACCGGAAATGGGCCATCACCTTCCGGGAGAAAAAGTGTACCTGAAATTTGAGATGCACCTGCCTGTGTAACGAAATCACCAGGACCGGAAGGGTTGTCAGGTGTATCATCGGAATTGCATGAGCCCAATACAAATGCGAATAATCCGAGAATGGAGAAAAACAAGATGTTCAGTTTAACCAAACTGAAGCGTTTAAAATGTGAAAACATAATTTGAATTTTTGACTTGGCTGCAAATAAAGTGGTAAGCCTGTACCAATCGCTTCATTTAAAGAAATGAGACTACTACTTGAGGTACTTTTTCTGGTATTGTGATGGGGTAAGTCCTGTGTGGTTCTTGAACACTCTATTAAAAGAGGATTTACTATTAAAGCCAGATTCCAACCCCAACGCCAATACGGTCTTGTATGATTCTTTGGGATCAGATAAAAGCCGTTGGGCCTCTCTAACACGATAGGCATTCACGAATTCATTGAAATTCTTATCAAAAGCAGTGTTCAATGTTTGTGAGATGTAATAGGCTTTGATTCCTGTTTTCCTTTCCATATCAATGGGTGTCAATTCAGGATCTAGAAACAGCCGATCGTCCTCCATCAATTTCATGAATCGACTCAAATTGGACTGAAGGTCTTCCTCGCTCAATGGGGAAGTTTTATACTTTTCAGGAAATGATTTGGGTGGCTCAACAATCAATTCTTGAAATTGGGCGACTCCCCAGAGGATAAACGGATTGCGAATCAAGGCGATCGAATTGACGTAAAAGAGGCATGATAATAACAACACCGCAAAAGTATCCGGATCAAATATCAAGTCTACTCCCCTGGCAAAGAGGATTTCAAGTATTCCGACTAAAATGGCCATTACAATCAGGGATATGAGAAACCATTTATACCAAAATACATTTCTGGAATTGTTCGCAGGTAACCTCCTGACCTGATCACTTCGGCTAAATTTTAAGACCGTAGTGAGGCTCAGTGCGAAATAGCAAAAGGCACTTGCAAACTTTAACAAGCTCAATATGTAGTGTCCGTTATAGTTGGAGTTCAGTATCTTCTCCGGACCGGATTTTAGATAAAATGGTAATAGGTATAACGTAAATAATAGGAACGGAATCGCATGGAGCAAATCAATTCGGCTAAACTTCCACTTCTTATCTGTAATCAATAGCGCGTAGAAATAGAATAAAGGTGCCGCGATCAAAATAAAACCGTCAGTTAGACCAATAATCACAGGGTACTTATGATTCCATTGTAGGTAATCTGCGAGCTCCTGACCGATCATTATCGAAAACAGGATCACAATTATTCCAAACAATCGGGTTGCGATCATTTTAGCGTTACGAATGCTTAAAAGCAACAACCCGATGATCAGCGTATTGATTGTCCCAAAAACCAAAATGATGGCTACCCAATCCATAGTGTTCAACTTCCTTAATAATAAACCACATTTATGAAAAACGATACTCCTTCATCCGTTTTGCCATCTCGAATGAAAATTCAAGAAACAATTCCGGGACTAATCTTCTTATCTATATGTTCCTATATTTGCCAAAATTTTAACCAATGAGAGAGTCTGAAATTAAGCTTAAGGTCGTTCTGGACAACGAAAATATACCCGAAAAAATCTATTGGGATGCTTCAGACAAGGAGCATCAAGGTGAAGAACAAACAAAATCGATAAGTCTTAATATCTGGGATAACCTCAACCAAAGCACACTGCGCATCGATCTGTGGACCAAGGACATGCCAGTTGATGAAATGAAAAGATTTTATGTAGATTGCATTGGTGGACTCGCTCAAAGTGTTTTGAATTCTACCGGAGATGAATTCATGTCATCGGCAATGAATCGATTGTGCGATAAGTTTGTGAAGCATCTTGAGGAAGAAAACAAAAAGAATCAGCAAGGTTAACCATCAGCGCGTCCCCTCCCTCAACGTACATTAAATAGAGTTTCGGAAAAATAGTATGCATGACGAACAATTTTCCGAAAATGGCTTCTAAAAGTGCAAAAACATTGTATTTTTGATATTATGCTTATTGAACATTGGCCTTTTCAAGGTCGAAGCCAAACAAAATTTTATTTAGTAACTCAATAACAGACTATGAATTTGAAGAGAGTATTTAGGAGTCTGGCATTTTCGCTATTCACCTTAGCGACAGTTACTTTGATGGCGCAAGCCCAGGTAACAGTCTCAGGGAAAGTGGTGGATGCTGCCACCGGTGAAACCCTTCCCGGAGTAAATATTAGGGTCAAGGACAAGGTCGTGGGCACGATTACCAATGTTGATGGTGAATTCAGTTTTACAATCAACCAATCTCCCCCGGTAACACTGATTTTTTCCTATGTGGGCTACAAACCGGTCGAACAGGAAATCACTCAGGCTAATGTTTCTGGGCTTGAAATCCGAATGGAAGAGCAGATTTTATTCGGTCAGGAAATCGTGGTTTCTGCCTCAAGATTGGAAGAGAGTATATTAAAATCTCCGGTTTCTATTGAAAAGCTGGACATTCTCGATATTCAAAATACGGCTGCGGCCTCATTCTATGATGGATTGGCTAATCTGAAAGGCGTTGATTTCAGTACGCAGAGTTTAACATTCAAATCTATCAACACCCGTGGGTTTGGCGCCAATGGTAACACTCGATTTGTTCAACTCATAGACGGAATCGATAACCAAGCTCCCGGCCTGAACTTCGCAGTAGGTAACATTGTCGGTATCAATGACCTGGATCTTGAATCAGTAGAATTGATCCCGGGAGCAGCTTCTGCACTATATGGTCCCAATGCTATCAACGGTATCTTACTAATGAACAGTAAGAACCCTTTCGAATACCAAGGTTTCAGTATTTATGCAAAAACCGGTGTAAACAGTGTTGAGTCAAACGCTACTGGAATGCTGGATACATCATCTGAGTTTTACCAGGACTATGGGTTTAGGTGGGCAAAAGCCCTGAACGACAAGCTCGCGTTCAAAATCACAGGCTCTTATCTTACTGCAAAGGATTTCGTTGGAACAGATACACGTGACCAAGGATTTGCGACATTCGGAACCGTCCAACGTGGTGCTACGGAAAGAGGCACCAACAGATTCTATAATGGTGTAAACGTTTATGGTGATTTTGACATTTCAGTTGGAGCCGTGGCTGATGTTGCCATCGCAAGGGGAAATGCACCTGGAGCGAGTCCTGCCGATCAGGCCACAGCGGCAACCTTAGAAGCTGTAAGAACCCTCCTACCTGACGGTGTGGATGGTCTCTTTACTCCTGACGGGTTCACCGAGGCGTCCTTCGTTGATAACACCACGGAAAGCATCAAATTTGGAGGTGCCCTTCAGTACAGGTTAAATGATGACCTGGAGCTGATTGGTCAGTTCAACTATGGTTCAGGTAGCACCGTATATACTGCGAATGATCGGTTTGTACTGGACAACTTCACCATATCTACGGCTAAATTAGAATTGAGAGGCAATGATTTCTACTTGCGAGGTTATACCACCCAGGAGAATTCAGGCGACAGTTACGCTGCTAATACGGTAGCTTCATTGGTTAACCAAGCGACTTATCTTTCTCCATATTTGCAGACTTTTGCTGGCGCACGACTTCAAGGCGCTTCCATAGAAGACTCACACACAGCAGCGCGCGCAGCGGCAAGAGCTGTTCAGCCGCAACCGGGTTCGACTGAATTCAATACGTTGGTAGATCAGTTCAGAGCAGTTTCTATTGCTGAAGGTGGTGCTAAGTTTTTGGACAAGTCAGATCTATGGCATTTTGAAGGCAGCAAAGATTTCTCAGGAAAATGGGACTTTGCGGACGTTGTGGTTGGTGCTAATTTCAGAAGATATGCTTTGAACTCAGAGGGTACCCTCTTCGCTTTAGAGAACAATGGCGATGAAATTGGTTTCAACGAGTGGGGTGCCTATGCACAGGCCACTAAGTCCATGATGGATGACAACCTCAGAATTTCGACCTCTCTTAGATTCGATAAAAACGAAAACTTCAAAGGCCAGTTCTCACCTAGAATTTCGGCTGTAGGAACAATCTGGGATAATCATAATATTCGAGGGTCATTCCAGCGAGGCTTTAGAATCCCAACTACTCAAGATCAATTTATTGACCTGGATGTAGTGACAAGAAGGTTGATTGGTAGCAACCAATTATTAGTCGACCGGTATCGTTTCCAGGAAAACACAGTTTACCCGAGTACACAAGTAGCCGCTCTTCAGGCTCAGGTTCAGGCTGGAACAATTACGGCCGCTGATGCAGCCACAGCATTGACTCCGGAAACGCGAATCAATGACGAATTCAAAACTGAGAAGGTAAATACGTTCGAGATTGGTTATAAAGGTTTATTCATGGATGGAAGACTCTTTGTGGACGCTTACTACTACCATAGTACTTACAAGGATTTCATTGCGGAAATCGATTTTGTTCAAGCCGTACCAAACGGGTTAACAGAGCCTGGACCAGCCAATCCAAGCAGTCAGGCTGCAAAAGAGGCTATCATTAACGGAACAGTTGCCACACAACGCTATGGCTTTGATATCAATGCTACTGGTACTGTTAAGTCCCAAGGTTGGGCCGCCCAAGTGGAATACTCTCTTGCAGGTGGATATAAACTTGGAGCAAACGTGGCCTTCAATGAGTTGATCTCAGAGCAGGACCTCTTGGATCAAGGATTCCGAGCTAGTTACAACACTCCGAGATACCGTTACAACATTAACTTCAGCAACCGTAAGGTGACTGATAGAATAGGTTTCAACATCGCTTATCGATGGCAGCAGGCTTTCCTATGGCAATCATCCTTTGGCGTAGGAGTTGTACCGGAATTCGGTACGATGGATGCTCAAGTAAGCTACAGAGTCCCGCAGTGGAAATCAATATTCAAAATTGGTGCGAGTAACCTATTGAATGAGCGATATACTACTTCATTCGGTAACCCGAATTTGGGTAGCATCTACTACGTACAAATCACTTTTGACGAATTCTTCAAATAAAAAGCAATGACAATGAAAAGTATCAAACATTATTTATTAGCGCTTACTGCGGTAGTTTTCATTACTGCTTGTGATGAAGATACCACATTAATTGACGAGCAATTGGCGCAAAATCCGCTTCCTGGGGCAACCACCGGGGAACCTGGCGCCCTGAGTTTCAGCAAGTATGTATCGCTTGGTAATTCGATTGCGGCTGGCTTTGCAGATGGTGCACTTTATACCAATGCCCAGGAACGCAATTTTGCCAGTTTTCTTGCCACTCAACTTCAAATAACTGGTGTTGGAGGAGGCGACTTCAATCAGCCAGACATTAATTCGGCTAACGGTTTTTCAAGTGCCGGTGAAGACGGAATACCAGGCACCTCAGATGATTTAGGAAGACTTGTGTTGAGTTTAAGTCAACAAAGACCAGTACCCACTGCCGGCCAGGTACCGGGAGAATTCACGGGTAGTAAATCGGCATTAAATAATTTTGCCGTGCCGGGTATGAGACTCGTTGATGCTGCGGACCCATTGTTGGCAGTCGACAATCTTTTATACGGAAGATTTGCTTCTTCTCCAGGAACTTCCACCGTACTTGGAGATGCGTTGGCCGCCAGCCCAACTTTCTTCACCTTTGAATTGGGTGCCAATGATGTTTTGCAATATGCAGTAGCCGGAGGAGTGGATCCAGCGGCAATTACTAGCCAGGGCGATTTCACCGTTGCACTTCAGAATGCTTTGGGTGCTCTTGTTGGCTCAGGAGCAAGAGGTGTAGTTATGCATGTACCGGTAATTTTGACCGCCCCATTCTTCAGAGCAGTACCTTACAATGCGGCTCCTTTAACATCAGCACAGGCCGGTGCCTTAAACACTGCTTTTGAGGGGTTTCACAATGCCTTGGATGCTTTGGTGGGAATACTAGGACATGATGCTACAGATGCTGATAGAAGACGTGTAACTTTCGCAGAAGGTCAAAACCCTTTGCTCATTTTTGACGCTTCGCTTGAGGATCTAGGACCCAAATTTGACCTATTGGGACTACCTGCACAACAAAGAGCAGCGCTTGCACCTTATGAACAATCGAGACCTGCCGTTGAGGGAGATTTGCCTCTTTTGTCTGCCGCTGTGGAAATTGGTCGAGATATTTTGGGCAACGGAACTCTTCTTTCAGGTATTTCCTACCCTATCGGAAATGAATTTGTATTGACGCAAGCAGAGCAAGTCAATGTAGTAACCGCAAGAGCCACATTCAATGGAGTGATTAGTGCTGTTGTTGCCGGAATCAACACGGGAGCCGGTGCCACGGTTCTGGCAGAGTATGATGTTAATGTAGCCTTTGCAGATGCTGCCGGCCTGACCTCGGCCTTGGCGACAGCCCTGGCCCTAAGCCCTGCTGCTATTGCAGCTGCTGACGGTGTGCAAGGTATCGTAGTAGACGGAGTTAGCTTATCTCCAGACTTCAGTCCGAATGGAATATTCTCAAACGATGGTATCCACCCGAACCCACGAGGACATGGCATTATCACTAATGGGATAATTGATTTGATCAATGCTACCTGGGGAGCCACGATCCCTAAGATGAATGTGCTGGCCAGGAGATCTGTCCTTACTACCGATTAAGAACCGGAAAGATTAACTTAAAAAGAGAGCTGTTCAGCTCTCTTTTTTTATGCACATAAAAGAAGCCCCAGAGCTTCTCTCCGGGGCTTCACCTCAACCAAATAGATAAATAACCATCAACTTCACTTACCAACAAGGTTTTAATAACCATTAACCTGTCACTCTACTTATTACAAGCGCTTTGCCATAAACCAAATTTTTTGTAAGTCATTGATTACTTGATAATTAAGTCAAATCCCAACATTAACTTATTCTGACTTATGAGCCAGTTTGAGAATAATTGTCCCAAATCGGGAATTTTTCATTTGATGATGGAGTCCGGAATACAAAACCTCACCTTTTCTCACTATTTTTGCCGAATTAAAAATTGACTTATGCCAGGCTTCGAATTATTTGGAGATCAAGAGAGAAAAGAAGTACAAGATGTACTCGATTCGGGAATATTAATGCGCTATGGTTTTGATCCAATGCGCAACGGGCATTGGAAGGCCAAAGAGCTGGAAGCTGCCATTCAGGAAACTTTCAATGTCAAATATGCTCAGCTCACCTCTAGCGGAACCACGGCCCTAAGCACGGCTATGGCCGTCATGGGAATTGGTGCTGGGGATGAAGTTATCATGCCTACGTTCACTTTCGTAGCCAGTTTTGAGGCAATAATTACGGCAGGTGCTACCCCCGTCTTAGTGGATATTGATGACACGCTTTGTCTTGATCCAAAAGCCGTAGAAGCTGCAATTACTCCCAATACCAAATGTGTGATGCCTGTGCATATGTGCGGCTCAATGGCACAAATCAATGAACTAAAGGCAATCTGTGATCGCCATAATCTCCTTTTGTTAGAAGATGCTTGTCAATCTATTGGTGCGACATTTAATGGACAACATCTAGGTACCATTGGGGATGCCGGCACATTTTCGTTTGACTTTGTTAAGACAATCACCTGTGGTGAAGGCGGAGTTGTGCTCACTAATAATGAAACTTACTACAAAAATGCTGACCACTATTCCGATCATGGACATGACCATGTCGGCAATGACCGAGGTGCGGAAGAGCACCCATTCCTTGGGTATAATTTCAGAATCTCTGAATTACATGCCGCGGTTGGACTGGGACAGATCAAAAGATTGAATGACATCTTGACCATTCAACGAAAGAATAATGCTATCATCAAATCGGCCTTATCACAAGTGGACGGGATCACCTTCCGAAGAATCCCTGACCCTAAAGGTGACAATGCTTCCTTCCTGTCCTTCTTTTTACCAACAGAAGACTTGACACGTGTTGCACATGCCAAACTCCTCGAGAATGGGTTAGGCGGAAATTTCTATTGGTTTGATAACAACTGGCACTATATTAAGAAGTGGGATCACCTGAAAAATGCTACTTCCTTATTCCCGCTCAATCCAAGCCTGAAGCAAGCCTTGACAAGTTTTGACTACAGCAAATTCTCACAGTCAGATGAAGTGATGGGAAGAACAATTTCTTCTCTGATTAACCTCACATGGACTCAGGATCAAGCTGAGGAAAGAGCTTCTAAAATGGCAGAAACCATTCAAGGAGTATTGTCATGAAAGCAGTAGCACTCATTCCCGCTCGTTATGATGCCACTCGTTTTCCGGGGAAGCTTATGGCCAAACTAGGAGCAAAATCGGTCATTCTGCGTACTTACGAAGCGGTAGTCAAGACTGGTCTTTTTGCTGAGGTTTATGTAGTCACCGACAGCGATGTCATCCAAAAAGAGATTCAAGGAAATGGTGGCGAGGTGATTATGAGCCAAAAGGAACACGAATGTGGAACAGACCGTATCGCAGAGGCCGCTGAAAATATTGAAGCAGATATCATCGTCAACGTACAAGGGGATGAACCATTTACGAAACGCGAGCCTCTGGAAAAATTGTTGAAAGTTTTCGAAGGCCCTGATGCAGATCAGATTGATTTAGCTTCACTCATGCAAGTGTTGACAAAGGTCAATCAGATCGAAGATCCCAATTATGTGAAGGTAGTTGTGGACAATGATTATAATGCGCTATTCTTCTCAAGATCACCTATTCCCTACCCAAGAAACAAAGCAGCAAACCCAAAATACTATGAGCATATCGGAGTATATGCCTTTAGAAAACAAGCATTGTTAGACTTCTACCACACACCAATGACCATACTTGAGGACACTGAGAAAATCGAGTGTCTCAGGTATCTTGAAACCGGTAAACGGATCAAAATGGTGGAAACCGAATATATGGGTATTGAAATTGACACACCCGAAGATTTAGAACACGCAAAAACCTTTATAGAAGAAGATTAATATGGAATTCAAGAATTTCCCAATGGTGTCCAAAGTTGTATTTGGACGAGGTTGTTTCTCTGCTACCGGAGATATCATAGAACCACAACGAATCAACCCGGAGGCACCCTTTGTTTTTCTGGTTGATGATGTTTTTGAGAACCGTGATTCTCTTATTTCGAGAATCCCATTGAAGGGAAATGACAAGATCATGTTCGTGAGCACAGAACACGAACCAAAAACACAAGTGGTTGATCAGATCAGTTCAGATTTAAAGAACGACTATGAAGCAGTATCGGGAATCATCGGAATTGGAGGTGGTTCTATGTTGGATATGGCCAAAGCTGTCGATCTGATGTTGACTAATCCGGGATCATCAGCTGATTATCAGGGCTGGGATTTGGTTAAAAATCCGGGCATCTATCATGTTGGCATTCCCACCCTGGCGGGAACAGGAGCCGAAGTATCCAGAACCACTGTTCTAAGTGGACCCGAAAGAAAACTAGGGATGAATTCCGATTATACCCCATTCCATCAGATTGTTCTGGACCCCGAGTTGATCAAGAATGCTCCAAAAAATCAGCGTTTCTATACAGGAATGGACTGCTATATCCATTGTGTGGAATCGTTAACCGGCACCTATCTCAATGCATTCAGTAAATCCTATGGTGATAAGGCCATGGAGCTATGTGAGGAAGTATTCCTGGAAAAGGATGTTTGGGATGATGACTCAGATGACAAGCTAATGATGGCCTCTTATCACGGAGGAATGTCTATCGCTTATTCTCAAGTAGGCGTTGCTCATGCGGTCTCCTATGGCCTGTCTTTCCTATTGGGAACCAAACACGGAATCGGTAACTGTATTGTTTTTGATCAACTGGAAGAATTTTACCCGGAGGGAGTCAGAAAATTCAAAGCCATGGTAGATAAGCATGAAATCGATATTCCAAAGAATATCTGTGCCGGCCTATCAGACGATGATTTTGAAAAAATGATCGATGTCGCCTTGTTCCTGGAGCCGCTTTGGGAAAATGCACTCGGCAAAAACTGGAGAGATACTATCACGCGCAAGAAACTGCGTGATATGTATGAGACGATGTGACTTGTATTTGTAACAGATTTCTTAGTTTAGAATTCCTTAGCTAAGAAACTATGAAAAGACGCGAATTCGTTGCCAATACAGCCTTGACCGCTGCTGGTCTGGCTACCTCATCAATGATCATTTCTTGCGGTCCATCTAAATCAGAATCTAAGTTGGAAAAAATCGGATTTCAAATCTATACAGTTCGAAACCAAGTAAAGGATCATCTCGAAGCTACCCTGGAAAAGCTAGCCGGATTTGGCTATGACTATGCTGAAATCTATGGACTCACAGGAGAGGCAGTACTTGGCCACCCAATCCAGCATGTCAAAAAAGCATTTGATGATGCGGGTATAGAAATTCGTAGTGCACATTGTGGAACCGGTTTTGACGGTGAAGTACCGGGAACGATGTCTTATGAATGGCAAAAAGGAGTGGATGCAGCCAGTGAACTTGGTGTGAAACATTTAGTATTGGCCTATTTGGTCGAAAACGAACGTAAGAATCTGGACGATTATAAAAAAGTAGCAGACCTACTTAATAGTTGCGGAGAGATGTCCAAAAAAAGTAGTATTCAAATGGGTTACCATAATCATGCGTTTGAATTCGAAACCATGGAAGGTCAAATACCAATGCATTTTTTGATGGATCAGACCGACCCGGATTTAGTGAAACTTGAGCTTGATATTTACTGGTCGACCAAAGCAAAACAAAATACAATTGATTTGTTCAGGAGGTATAAGGGCAGAATCAACCTTTGGCATGTAAAGGACATGAAAATTGAAGATGAGAGCATGACGGAAGTCGGTGCAGGAAGAATAGATTGGAAAGAAGTATTTGCAAATGCAGAACTATCCGGTATGACCAGTTTCTTTGTTGAGCAGGATGGCAATTGGACCAATTCGGATGTAGAAAGCCTTGGTCAGAGTTATACATACCTCAATGACCTGCGATTTTGAAAATGAAAGATTGTGCAATTCAAACAGCCTCGCATGAGGACGTAGAAGAACTCTCGAAAATCAGTTGGGTATCAAAAGGATACTGGGGTTATCCTGAGGAATGGATGAATCTTTGGAAAGATGGTCTTACTATCACCAAAGAAATCGTTGATCGGGATAATGCTTACAAGCTGGCCTTGAATTCCAAAATTATTGGATTTGTAATTATTTCTGAAGAAGAGAAGACCTTTGAAATTGAGCATTGCTGGTTGTTGCCAGAATACATTGGTAAAGGTTATGGAAGCTTTATGCTCAAAGAGGTATTAAAATCTGAAACTTACCGGAATAAGAAATTTAAGGTCGAAGCCGACCCGAATGCAGTTCGCTTCTACGAAAAGTTCGGCTTCAAGACGGTAGGTCAATCCCCTAGCCTACCGGTGGGCAGGTCGCTTCCATTAATGGAAATGACGAACCACGTTCACTAACCTTTTACCACTGCCCCCAAACGAATTGCGTGAAAACGGTGATTTAGTTAGTTTATGCCTTCAAACTGAACTGAAACTGTAATGAAAAACCTATCTCGCTTGCTTTGGGCAGTTCTGCTCATTGCACCACTCACATTAAGTGCTCAAAAAGAAATCGTCATTGAAAACAAGGATTTGACGATCGATGTTGGGGAAAAGGTCCAACTTTCTGCATACATCATGGAAGATGGAAAAAAAGTCGATGGTGCCGTAGTCTTTAGGTCACGGGCCAGAAAAACGATTTTCGTTGACTCTCTGGGTATCGCCCATGCCTACAAACCAGGTCCCGCAAGTATTATTGCTTTTGGAGCAGGAGTAAGGAAAAATTTTGAGATGACAGTGAACTTCCCTCCCATTGCGGAAATTAAAATTGACGCCATTCCTGAACGTATCTATGCGGGTACACCAGTTCAATTGAAATACACCGTCATTGACAAAGCCGGTTTGGTGCGCGAAGGTGCAGATGTGAAAATGACATCAAATAACGAAAAGGTAGCCACCATTGACCCATTCGGGAATATCAGTACCTCTGTTCCGGGCAGAGCGACCATTACCGCCAGTATAGAAGGCATCGAGAACACGGTACGATTGAACGTAGTAGACAATCCAATCGTAAAGATTGAATTGGATGCTGAGGGTAATGAAGCCAGAACCGGAGATGTATTCCACTTTACCGCTAAGGCACTCGATAAAAACGGAAACCATATTGAGGATGCTCCGATTTACTTCTCGTTTACAGGAATTTCGGATGATGTTTCATCCAGCGCATCCGGACTTATCAAGCAGGATGGTCGCTTCGTAGCCGATCAAGCTGGAATGTACACAGTGACTGCTTCTTGTGGAGTGGCTTCGGCACAAAAGACGTTGAAGATTAATCCAAGAGACGTAGCACGAAAAATCGAGCTGGTTGGACAGGGTTCTGTTTCCGATAAACACACATCCGATTTATGGATTTGGGAAGGTCAGGATGGCCGTGACTATGCCGTAACCGGAACCTGGGGAGCTGATGGAACGGCCTACTTCTGGGATGTGACGGATCCTTCTAATATCTACAAAATCGATAGTGTTCAGGTCGATGCAAGAACGGTGAATGACGTGAAGGTGTCTGAGGATGGTAATATTACTGTGATCAGTCGAGAGGGAGCTTCGAATAGAAAGAACGGTTTGGTAATCATTGATTCTTCCAATCCTCGAGATGTGAGCATTATCTCCACTTTTGACGAAAACCTTACTGGTGGTGTCCACAATGTATTTATTGACAAAGGCTATGTCTATGCCCTCAGTGCCGGTCAGAAGTATTACGTGATCAATATCAAGGATCCAAAAAACCCATTTGCCGTTTCGAAATTCGAATTGGATACACCAGGACGCGCCATTCATGATGTGTGGATTGAAGATGGCATTGCCTATTCTTCCAATTGGTCTGATGGAATTCAGTTAGTGGACGTTGGAAATGGCATTGCAGGAGGTTCTCCTGAGAATCCTGTTCAGTTTGCAAGTTATGCCTATCCAAGCGGTGCTAATCATGCTGCTTTCCCTTATCGACAAAAGTCCACAGGGAAGTTCTATGTAATTGGTGGCGATGAAATATTCCCTTATGGCCTGAATATGAAAGGTCCAAATATGGCGGGAGGTTTCCTTCACTTTATCGATTTCACAGACCTTGAGAATCCTGAGGAAATTGCTCGCTTCGCAATTCCATTTGCCGGGTCTCACAATTTCTGGGTGGATGGAGACACGCTTTATGTGGCTTTCTATAATGGCGGTGTTCGCGTTGTAGATATCAGCGGTGAGTTGATGGGAGACTTGTTGGCTCAGGGAAGGGAGATTGCTTTTATCATCCCTAACGATCCGGAAGGATATGTGCCGAATGCTCCATTTACCTGGGGTGCCCAATTGCACAAAGGGCATATTTTCTATTCTGACTGGAACAGTGGACTATGGTCGGCCAAAGTAGAGCCTCCTAAGCCTGGTAATGTCAAAATTCAGAAGAAATAAAACGGTCCGTGCCCTAATGCTATGACTAGGTTATCTTTTGTATTCGTAGCCCTTCTAATCACCGTACCAATGAGCTTATTGGCTCAAAAGGAAATTGTGTTGGAAACAACAGATCTCACATTAGACGTTGGTGAGAGCAGACAGTTGTCTGCCTATGTGACTGAAAATGGGGAAAAGATAGAGTCTCCGGTAGTTTTTAGATCCAGGCATAGAAAGGTACTATTCGTTGACTCTCTTGGAGTTGCACATGCTTTTAAGCCTGGCAAAGTGAGCATCATTGCTTTTACCAGGGGAGCTCGAAAAAACTTCGAGATGATAGTCGACTTCCCTCCCCTTGCGGAAATCCGGATTGATGCCATTCCTGACAAAGTCTATGCTGGTACTCCGGTGCAACTAAAATACCAAGTGATTGATCAGGCCGGATTGGTACGTGAGGGAGCAAAGGTCAAAATGACTTCCAGCAATGAAAAAGTTGCGACTGTGGACGCATTCGGGAATATCAGAAGTCTGAAACCGGGCAATGTCAAGATCACATCAACCATTGAGAACATAGAGAATACGATATCACTCAATGTGGTTAAAAACCCTATTGTCTCCGTTGAATTGGAGGCGGAAGGTTATGAGGCCCGGACTGGAGATGTTTTTCACTTTAAAGCAACAGCCTTGGATACAAAGGGAAATGTCATTGATGACGCACCTATCCGCTACTCTTTTGAAGGTGTCGCGGACGATGTTTCAACAACTGCTTCGGGACTGATAAAGCAAGATGGTCGTTTTGTTGCGGACAAAGCTGGGGTTTATACTGTGACTGCCTCCACAGGAACGGCCACAGCCTACAAAACGCTGCGCATCAACGAACGTGATGTAGCGAGAAAAATTGAACTGGTAGGTCAGGGAACCGTCAATGACAAATTCACTTCCGATCTTTGGGTTTGGGAAGGCCAAGATGGTCGCGACTACGCTGTGACAGGCACATGGAGTGCAGATGGGACAGCCTATTTTTGGGATGTTACAGAACCTTCTAACATCATCAAGATTGATAGCATACAAGTCGATGCAAGGACTGTAAATGATGTCAAGGTATCAGAGGACGGAAAAGTTACAGTCATCAGTCGTGAAGGCGCATCAAACAGGAAAAATGGCCTGGTGATTCTGGACACCTCTAATCCCAGGGATGTCAAAATCCACGCTACGTATGACAAAAACCTCACCGGTGGAGTACACAATGTCTTTATTGACAAAGGTTATGTCTATGCCCTGAGTGCAGGTCGAAAGTATTATATCATAAATATAAAGGATCCCAAGAATCCGTTTGCGGTGAGTAAGTTTGAACTGGATACTCCGGGACATTCGATCCATGATGTCTGGGTAGCAGATGGTATCGCTTATTCTTCTAATTGGGCGGATGGTGTTCAACTTGTAGATGTTGGAAATGGCATTGCAGGTGGGTCTCCCGAGAATCCGGTTCAATTTGCAAGCTATGCCTATCCAAGTGGGGACAACCATGCGGCCTGCCCATTCCGCAGTCCATCTACCGGAAAGTTCTATGTAATTGCCGGTGATGAAAAATTTCCATATGCAATGAATGGTAACTACCTGGCCGGTGGATATTTGCACATGATCGACTTTTCTGATCTAAACAATCCTGAAGAAGTTGCGCGTTTTGAAATTCCATTTGCAGGATCACATAACTTTTGGGTTGACGAAGAGAGTGAAACACTCTATGCTACCTTCTACAATGGCGGAGTGAGAGTAATAGATATCAGCGGTGAACTTATGGGTGATCTGCTGGCACAGGGCCGAGAGATCACCTGGTACTTGCCTGGAGACCCCGAGGGATTTGTTCCAAATATGCCACAAACCTGGGGCGCACAGTTACACAAAGGCCATTTATTCTATGCTGATATGCATAGTGGTTTGTGGGTGTCTAAAGTGGAACCCGTTAAACCCAAAAACGCGAAAATCGAAACAAAGTAAGGTCTGAAATTTGGTACTTATTAAAATGAAAAGAACTAGAAGAGTATTATTCGCATTGATCGTTGGGCTGACCATTCAGGTGGCCCATAGTCAAAACTATTATATCTACGTTACAGCCGAGTCGGAAGACGAGGTGGCGTTGGTCAAATTTGACGGCAAAAAGGCTGAAACCATAAAACGTATTCCAGTAGGTGTTTGGCCAGCTGAAAACGAAGGCCCCCATGGAATTACCGTAAGTCCGGATAAGAAGCATTGGTATCTAAGTATGGCCCACGGCAATCCGTATGGAACACTCTACAAATTCGAGACAGGAACAGACAAGGTAGTGGGAAGTACACAATTAGGGCTCTTCCCCGCCTCCATGCAAATCTCTGAAACCACAGGGTTGCTTTACTGTGTGAACTTCAACCTGCATGGTGATATGGTGCCCAGTACGGTATCCGTAGTTGATGTGGATGAAATGGTAGAACTTGACCAAATTACTACCGGTGCAATGCCTCATGGTTCACGACTCACCAGCGATGGACTTAAGCACTATTCTGTCGCTATGATGTCTGGTGAGCTTTTTGAGATTGACGCCCTTCAACTGAAGGTAAGTAAGAAGTTCAACCTTGATGAGGCCGGAATGGAGAAAATGGAAAAGATGGAGGGTATGGAGAAGATGGAAGAGATGGATCATTCGAAAATGGACCATAGTAAGATGGATCACTCGAAAATGGACGGTATGAAAGGCATGAAGCATTCCAAGTTCAAACCGACCTGGGTGAGCCCCCATCCTACCAAAGATTTAGTCTACGTAGCCGGTAATGGAAGTGCACAAGTCTATGAAGTGGATACCAAAAACTGGAAAGTGACCCGTAAGTTCGAAACCGACAAGGGGCCGTATAACATCGACATCACTCCTGATGGCAAGAAGATGGTAGTTTCCTACAAAACTGCCGCCAAAACAGGCATCTGGGATTTAGAAACCGGTAAAGAACTGGCTCGACTTGACAACAGCCAAAAAGTAACGCATGGTGTAGCCATTTCGGAAGACAATCGCTATGCATTTGTATCGGTTGAAGGGATTGGCGATGACCCCGGAATGATGGATGTCATTGACCTGGAGGAGCTCAAATTGGTGGATACTGCACTACTTGGAAAGCAAGCCGGAGGTATCGCATTCTGGAAGCAAGAGAAGGAATAAAAAATTTAACGGAAAGGTTTTCAAATCTAAAACCAAGTACTACTTTTGTACCTCAATTTCTGGATGGTCCATGGTGTAACTGGCAACACGTCTGGTTTTGGTCCAGAAGAGTCTAGGTTCGAGCCCTAGTGGACCAACTTAAAATAAAGAATCCCTCCCTTGCGGTGGGATTTTTTTTATCTCGACCGAAGTGGAGAGATCCTGAAAGTAATTTTAGATGTCTCGACTAGCTCGACATAGAAAAGTAGCATAAACTGTTCGTACTACGCTGCTCTAGCTTAGATTTTCCGCCTTTGTTGGTGTTGTCACCAACAAGGGCCTTATCCCATCCTTGTGGTAAGATTTCTTTTTCTTTCGCCTTTGTTGGTGTTGTCACCAACAAACCTGCAGACCCAAGCTGCAACTCATTCAAATATTTTCATATAGTGCGTCAGAAAACCAAATTCAGTTCTTCCTTCTTCGTAGAAAGAAGCTGACGAGAACCTATAATCGACAAAGTCTGTCACCAGTTCCCATTTCTTCTGAACCGGATTGGCGTGTATGTAGTCCAGCTTTTGTTCCAGTACCTTCCGGCTGAAAAGGTCAACTGATAGTGGATTTCGCTGCCAAATCTGATGGTGCCGATCTTTCAAGTTCACTTCAAATTTAGGTAGTACTTCTGCATCACTATCCTTTAGTCTAAACAAGATTTGTTGACCAGTAAATTTTAGAAAGTCCCGCTGCACATCTTCTCTTTTGTAGTTTTCATTAATCCTCCAAATAAGGTGTATGTGATTTGGCATAATGACGAATGCATACACATTGCACCTTGAATTTTGAGTAAGGAAAAGAAGCGAATCTGATATGATTTGCTTAAACGAATCATCCTTGAGAACCGGAATCCAATTGAGTATGGTAGCAGTGAAGAATTGAGGGTAATGATGATGCACAATTCAATTTAAAGATTCATTTGTATTACTATGGCTTGTTGGTGACAACACCAACAAGGGCCTGATCCTATCCTTGTGGTAAGATTTCTTTTTTCATCTCGACCGGAGTGGAGAGATCTTGATCGCAAGCCTGGATGTCTCGATAAGCTCGACATAGAAAAGTAGCATAAGCTGTTCGTAGTAAACTGCTCTTAAACAAAATACAGCTTAGATTTTATCCTTAAAAAATAACCTTCCATATTTGCGCATTGAATAGACCAAGAGGTCGTCTCAAAACCTGATTCGTCATCCTCGCGAACCTACCTGTCGGCAGACAGGGGCGGGATCTCAAAATACGGTGTGAAGCCAATTTGAGATTCCCGATCCAGTCGGGAATGACGTTCTTTTTCTTTTGAGACTGCCTCTTTTCTTTATCAATTGCCTTAAGTCAATTATTAAAATTATGTGCGGAATTGTTTGCGCGTTTGACCTAAAACAAAAGTCCGAGTCATTGAGACCCAAGCTTTTGGAAATGTCTAAGAAGCTTAGACATCGAGGTCCCGATTGGAGCGGTATTCATAGCGAAGACAAGGCCATTTTGGCCCATGAGCGTCTTGCCATTGTCGATCCTACGTCCGGAAGACAACCATTGTATAGTGAAGACAAAACGGTGATTTTGGCCGTGAATGGAGAGATCTATAACCATAGAGAGCTCCGTGCACCCTTCGAAGGCAATTACAATTTCAACACTGCATCTGACTGTGAAGTGATCCTCGCCCTCTACCAACAAAAAGGCGTTGACTTCCTGGATGACTTAAATGGCATCTTTGGTTTTGCCCTTTACGATTCGAAAACTAACGAATACTTAGTGGCCCGCGACCATATGGGGATCATTCCATTATACATCGGTTGGGATCAAAATGGTACTTTCTACGTGGCTTCCGAGTTGAAGGCATTAGAGGGGACCTGCACCAAAATTGAACTCTTCCCTCCCGGCCATTATTGGTCGAGCAATGACGAGAAGCCGGTAAAGTGGTATGACCGCGAGTGGACCGAGTATTCGGCAGTTGAGAACAACGAAACCAGCATCAAAGAACTTCATGATGCTTTGGAAGCAGCCGTGAAAAGACAATTAATGTCAGATGTACCCTATGGGGTACTACTCTCGGGAGGCCTCGATTCTTCCGTCACCTCTGCCCTTGCCAAGAAATTCGCTGAGAAACGTATTGAATCCAATGATACTAAAGATGCCTGGTGGCCGCAGCTTCACTCTTTTGCTGTGGGACTCGAAGGTTCACCGGATTTGGCAGCAGCAAAAAAGGTAGCGGATCATATTGGGACAGTGCACCATGAGATACTTTTCACAATTCAGGAGGGCATTGATGCAATTCGTGATGTGATTTATCATCTGGAAACCTATGATGTCACCACAATCCGGGCATCCACACCGATGTATCTAATGGCAAGGGCTATCAAAGCTATGGGAATCAAGATGGTATTGTCGGGAGAAGGTTCGGATGAGCTTTTTGGTGGATATCTCTACTTCCATAAAGCACCCGATGCTAAGGAATTCCATGAAGAAACCGTGCGCAAGCTCAATAAGCTTCATATGTATGATTGCAATCGCGCAAACAAGTCGTTAGCTGCCTGGGGCATTGAAGGAAGAGTTCCTTTCCTTGATAAAGAATTTATGGATGTGGCCATGCGCTTGAATCCTCAGGATAAAATGATCACCGAGGAAAGAATGGAGAAGTGGGTGGTCAGAAAAGCATTCGAAGATTACCTACCCGAAAGCGTGGCCTGGCGTCAAAAAGAGCAGTTTTCTGACGGGGTTGGGTACAGCTGGATCGATACATTGAAGGACTTGGTGGAAAGCGAAGTATCGGACGAGCAATTGGCGAATGCCCATTTCAAATTTCCAATTCAAACACCGATGAATAAGGAGGAATTCTATTATCGGTCGATATTTGCTGAGCATTTTCCATCTGATACCGCGGCACTTTGTGTACCCTCAGTGCCTTCAGTGGCCTGTAGTACAGCCGAGGCGCTAGCATGGGACGAATCATTCCAGAATCAAAATGATCCGTCAGGACGTGCTGTAAAAGTGCACGAAAACACCTACTAGTCCGATCAACTGAATAGTCTTCCGTTGGCCGGTCCCGACTTGGAGTTAAATCCTTTTCGGCTGATATTCGTTTCTCTCTGAAAATTCGAATTCTTTGGGAAACGTAGCGAACATCTTCATTGCTTTCGGGGCCTTCCAGGCCTTTGCCCTGACGGTTTTCCTCTTGGTCAGTCCGAAACGATCGTTGCGTAAAATACTGTTCGCCATTGTGTTATTCACCGAGGGTTACGCATTGTTGGAGAGCATCCTGGTATCCACTGACCTCATTCTTGAAATTCCGAGAATATTTGGAACTTCTTACTTGCTCAATTTCACACGAGGACCACTACTCCTATTATTCGCACTGAGTATTGTCAGGGAAGACTTTAAACTGAAGAGAGAACATCTAGTTCATTTTATACCCTTTGCGGTTTTGTTGGTATTGGGATTTAGAAACTTCACAATGCCATCGGCCGAAAAGCTCGAATTCATTGAGTCCATTCGATCCGGTACCAGGCAAAACACAACTTCGGGAATTATCATTGGTTCGTTCCTGATCATTCAGCTCTTTACCTATTGTGGCATTACCATCAAGCTGATGGTGGACTATGTCAACAAATTCAAAAAAGACAGGCTGGCAAGATGGTACCTCCGAATTCTAATCGCCTTCACCGCATTCCTGGTTCTAGGGTTTATCTACGGTCTTCAAAACTCATTAGGCGGTATCACGATTGAAAGCTTTGGTACGATAACCATGATCATCATGACCCTGCTCCTTCAATCGCTGGCTTATAGTTTCTTCAGGAAACAGAACTTCATCGACACTAAGCAAAAAATTGCAAAAGGGGCCAACGGGATGGCACTTGCACTCGAATTCGAGACTTTGATGCAAACGGAGAAGCCCTATCTCAATGATGCTATTACTTTGGAAGAAATCGCAAGGACATTAAAAGTCTCTTCAAAGGCATTATCGCAGACCATTAATCAACGTTTTGGAAAAACTTTCAAAGACTTGCTCAACGAGCAGAGAGTAAATGAAGCTAAACGACTAATGGAATCATCTGACTCAGATGATTTAAGAATTATCGATATCGGTCATGACTCCGGTTTCAACAACAAAGTGAGTTTCTATCGTGTATTCAAGAAGTTCACGGGTCAGTCTCCATCCGATTATTACGAACGGATTCGACAGAATTCAGCCACCATTCACTGATAAAATATCCCCTTTAGCAATTTTCTTGGGTACAAAACCTGTCTGGTAACCTTCAACCGATCTTGGGGAAGTAGTTTTTGGTGTCAAAAATGAAAAATACACCATGAAAAGATTATTGATTTTACTTCTACTCATACCTACCGTTTCATTCGCCCAATTGCGCAAGGTCAAGAAGGACGTAGAGCGGAGACTTACTTCAATGGCTGAATATCTCAGTCTGGAAATCCCAAAGGACACGTTGGACGAATGGGTTACTTCAGTAAGCAAGGCAGAAGACACCACGATCGAGAATCCGATTCGAGTCAAAGCCTGGCAAAGATTTATGTTCAGTCTTTATGACCATCTGGGTACCAAACCTGGAGGTATTGCCACAAAACAGTCTCTGGCTAATTGGGCGAATTTTATGACCACACAAGTCATGCGGGGACGCATTTATGATATCAACGCTAATCGAAAAACAACGCCTGACGATGAGCTTGGTGAAGTCCATGTCACCGGAAATGGAAAGGAAACCTTGGTGCTGATACCTCCTATTGGATTTGGCTGGCAAGTCTTTGAAAAATTTATAGCCCATTACAAAGATCGCTACCAAATTGTGGCCATTACCTTTCCTGGAACCGCCTCCAGCCCACCTTATGCCTTTCCGGATCAGCGATCACCTGCGGAAGGAAAATGGCTTCAACAAGTGGCTAATAATTCGATCAACGAACTCAAGTCAAGAGGAATCCAAAACTATTATCTGGTGACTATGGGTAGTGGAAATTTCACAGGAATGAACATCGCAACCAAAGTCGGTAATCAAGTCAAAGGGATCATCAATATCAATGGAGCATTCACTTCCTGGTTGGCTGATCCGGAAGACAAAGAGCTAAGAGCCTCGAAAGAATACAGAGAGGAATCTATTCGTGCGGCATTTCCAAGCTCACTGATCGTTGAATTGACACCGAATGTTTTCACCAATTTCATGGACTTCACTAAAGAAAGTGATTTGCAGCAGAAGTACATGAGTCACATTACCACTGAACAAATCCCATATCTATTTCAATATCTCAACGAATACAACGGTCAGGATCTCTATGGAAAGATGAGCTCTTTTTCCACACCCATGCTCAACCTCTTGTCTGTCTATGACGATAAGTCAAACAAGGCTTCTTCAAAAGGCACAGTCCGTTTTTGGCAAGAAGTGGAAAATGACTTTCCAAACTTGAATACCACCAACATTCAGATACCAGATACACGGGATGCGGCTTTTATTGATCAGCCAGACCTGACTTATTACTACATCGATGCCTTTTTAGCTAACCCAACGGAAAAAGTTGATCAAATTACGGGGAATAGAGGTGAAACCACCTTAGCTAAACCTAGTCTTTCGGCAGGGATTCGTCAAACATTTGGGGCCATAGAGGTAGCCCTTGACTATCACCGACCATCGGTTAAGGGCAGAACCATATTTGGTGAATTGGTCCCTTATGGACAAATCTGGAGAGCTGGTGCCAATGAAGCCACAACAATTTCATTCAGCAATGATGTTCAGGTGAATGGGGTGAATATTCCAAAAGGAACCTATGGGTTGTTCATGCTTCCCGAAAAAGACAAATGGCAAGTAGTGTTCAACAAAATCAATGGACAATGGGGGGCTTTTAACTATCGAAGCCAATATGATCAGGCCAGGATTAATCTAACCCCCAGCACCGGTGAATTCACTGAACTACTTACTTATTCCTTCGAAAATCCTACCGCTGAATCCATGGACATCAATCTGTCCTGGGAAAGAACAAACGTCAGTTTTCGGGTAAGTGAAGCTTTTGAATTGCCTATGCCTCCTCAACGAATCAAAAGCTTTGAATGGAATAAGGTTCTAACGGACGGATCCGGGGACGGTATGAACCCTGGATTGTCAGATGGGAAGTCTCTCTCCTATTATGTCGACCAAAAGGAGGATATGCTCTGGTTCAAATTTGACCTTCATGGGTCGTTGGATCCTAATGCCTTTGCTATGAATATATTGATCGATACCGATGCTGATCAAGAGACTGGAATGAATTGGTTTGGTACAAACACAGAATTCACATTTGAAAAATGTCTAACACTATGGATGAGAAGAGAAGGGAAAACCTATGCCGGAATCAATGGCATCACCGACCAGTCTGGGATTTATGCCAGTGAATGGAATCGTCTCAAAAAGAATAATCTGGTTTACTATCTGGACGGAAATAACAACACTTATACTGTAGGAGTTTCTCTGAGTGATCTTGACATTCAAAACAACAAAGTCAACATCATTGGTGCTGTAGGTAATTATATGACCTGGAACGATGATATAGGTGATAAGGAATATGCTACAATCGAATTAAGAAAATGAGTTGGTCACTCACAAATGAAGCTTTTTTCTATTAGAATTAAGCGCTACTCCCCTTTTGAAAAGCTTCTGATTATCAGGAGCTTTTTTAATTATTATTCCTTACTTTTGCGACTCGATTCGAGAACATCAAATTAGCATCTTATGAACACACAAATTTTTGCCGGAAGAGAGTCAGCTTATCTTGGAAAAAAGATTGCCGAATTCTACGGTAAATCATTGGGTGAAATGGAGGTGAAGCAGTTCAGTGATGGAGAGCTTGTTACTTATTTCAATGAGTCTGTTCGTGGCGCCCATGTATTCATGGTGCAATCGACCTTCCCTCCCGCTGATAATTTGATGGAATTGTGTTTGATGATCGATGCGGCAAAGCGGGCAAGCGCCTACAAATGCATTGCAGTCATTCCTTATTTCGGGTATGCGCGTCAGGATAGAAAAGATAAGCCAAGAGTAGCCATTGGAGCCAAGTTGGTGGCCAATATTCTCACGGCAGCAGGTGCCGACCGAGTTATGACTTGTGACCTTCACGCAGGACAGATCCAGGGATTCTTTGATATTCCGGTAGATCACCTTGACGGTTCGGCAATCTTTGTTCCTTATTTGAGAAAGCTCAATTTGGATAATATTCTTTTTGCTTCTCCGGATGTTGGTGGTGTGAAGCGAACCAGGGAATTTGCACAGCATTTCAATGCTGAGATGGTAGTGATTGACAAGCATCGAAAAAAGGCAAATGAAGTCGCTGAGATGAGGATCATTGGTAATGTTGAGGGTCGGCATGTGGTGTTGGTTGATGATATGGTTGATACAGCCGGAACTATCTGTAAGGCTGCCAATCTAATCATGGAGAGTGGAGCCAAATCGGTTCGTGCCTTCTGTACGCACCCCGTGCTTTCTGGCAAGGCCTATGACAACATCAATAATTCAGCATTGGAAGAATTAGTCGTAACAGATACTATTCCATTGAAAGAAGAGTCTTCAAAAATCCGAGTACTCACGGTAGCTGATCTTTTTGCAAAGGCGATCACAAGTGTGACCACGGATCAATCAATAAGTAAACTATTTATTTAACAATTATATATCATGAGAAGAGTAGAGATTATAGGGTATAAAAGAGCAAATCTCGGCAAATCTGAAGCAAAACGACTTAGAGCGGAAGGAAATGTACCGTGTGTTCTTTATGGTGGAGATCACCAAGTGCACTTTTATGCACCAGCCCTTCAGTTCAGAGAAGTTTTGTACACTCCACAAGCATGTTTCGTAAACCTTAACATTGAAGGTGCTGAGTACGAAGCAATTGTTCAGGAGTCACAATTCCACCCGGTAAGCGAGAACATCTTGCATGTGGATTTCCTACAATTGTTCAAAGGAAAGACCATCAAGATGAACATTCCAGTGAAATTGGAAGGTAACGCACCAGGTGTAAAAAATGGTGGTTCTCTTGTATTGAAGAGACCAAGATTGGGTGTTACAGCACTACCTAAAGACATGCCTGAAACAATCAGCGTGGATATTTCTGAGCTGAAGTTAGGTCAGTCGATCAAAGTAGCAAGTATCACTCCTGAAAACTATGAGATTCTTAACAGTCCATTGGTAACAATTGCTTCTGTAGTTGTGCCTAGAGCACTAAGAGGTGCAAGTGCTGAAGAACTTGAAGCTGAGGGTGAAGAAGGAGGAGAAGAAGCACCTGCTGAAGGTGCAGAAGCTGCTGCAGAATAAGTCATCACTACAATTAGGGTATAAAACCCTGACAGTATCGTCAGGGTTTTTTTATTATTGCGGAAGCTAAAAGATCATGAAATATCTGATTGTTGGTTTAGGGAATATTGGGCCGGAGTACGAACTCACCAGGCACAATATCGGCTTTCTTACCTTGGACAGGCTAGCCGATCAAAAAGACTGCTCCTTCGAAATGAGCAGACTCGCCTATCATACTGAATTCAAGTTTAAAGGAAGAATGATTCACCTGATTAAACCTACCACTTACATGAATCTTAGTGGAAAGGCAATGAATTACCGGATGCAGGAACTCAAAATTACGAAAGAGAACACCCTTGTCGTAGTTGATGACGTTGCCCTGCCTTTTGGAAATTTGCGAATGAGGGCAAAAGGTTCTTCAGCGGGACATAACGGTCTTAAGAACATCGAACAGCTCACAGGAGGGCAAAACTATCCTAGACTTAAAATGGGTGTTGGTGATGATTTTCACAAAGGGCAGCAAGCAGATTATGTACTCAGCAATTTCAAGCAAGAGCAATTTGACGAACTCCCGTTCATAATGGACAAAGCGATAGACATGATTCTGGCTTTTTGCACGATTGGGGTTAACCGAACCATGAGTCAGTTCAACGATTAATTTTGTATACTTAAGTTTCTTATGCATAAGAAAATTATGTATATTTGAAACATGTCGTCAAGCAAACTCCTAAAAGGTAGTCTGGCCACCATTGTCCTGAAGCTTCTTGAGGACCAGGAAAAGATGTATGGCTACGAGATCACACAGAAGGTCAAGGCCATTACTGCTGGAGAATTATCAATCACCGAAGGTGCCCTCTACCCTACACTTCATAGATTAGAAGCCGAGGGATTATTAACTACTCAAACACAACGAGTAGACAACCGGGTACGAAAATATTATTCCTTGACTAAGGAAGGAAATGCAGTCGCAGCATCCAGAGTAGCTGAGCTAGAGTCTTTTCTACTCAACCTTCAGAAAGTGTTAAATCCTAAACTTGGACTAGGATGATTTCGAAGGAAGAGCAGCAATTTGTTTTTGATTACCTAAAAAAAGTCGGTGTCAAGCATATGGAGTTTTTCGAAGAACTCTATGACCACATTGTTACTTCATTTGAGGACAGGGTAGATAAAAGTCAAAACATATCTGATCACATCACCAATACGATTCAGCCTGCCTTCGGAGGTGCTGTCGGAATCAGGATAGTCCAACAGAAACAGGAAATACAACGATCCAAGATGATCAAAGCTCGATTCTTGTCGCTGTTCAAAGAGTATTTCATTGGCTGGCCATCTGTACTTATCTCCATTACTCTAGGCCTATTGATTTATCTACTTAATCAATTTTTCGATCCCAAGTGGATCCTGATAAGCTTTATTGTGTTTGGAGCCTTATGTCCCCTAATCACCTCTCTCTATGGTATTGAAAAGTTTAGATCATACTGTAGGAGAAATCGCCTTCCTTATCAGTTAAGTGATTTGAATCGAAGAATAGCCTCTTTCTCAACAATTGGGGTGATGTCTGTGAACATCGTCCTCAATGGAACCCTACTCATTGCATCCGGTTCTCATAACACAGGAATCAACTTCATTTCAGAGTTGCCTTACCTCCAAATTCCGATCGGAGTAGTCTTTATTCTTTACACCCTGGTTTGTGTTCAACTTTTCAAGGAGAAGTTCATTATAAAATTGGCCCTATGAAACTAGCATCCTATCAAATTGAATTGATTTCCAACTACTTGGATGAACAAAACATCTGGTATGCCGATTTGAGGGAAGAATTGTTGGACCATGTTGCATCCTCAATTGAGGAAAGGTCACAAGGTTCTGAAGATCGCTTTCCCGAACTCCTTGGAGAACAGCTTGTTGAACTCGATATTAATACAATACAGGCAGAACGAGTGAAGCGAGAGTTTAGAAATACACTTCAATCCATTTTGGAAGAAATGTTGTCCATGTTGAAGAGCAAGATGTTATTGGTTTTGATTGTTCTTTTTTCGGGCATTCTCCTGCTCTTTTTAAAGACCAATCTATTAGAGCTACCGATCATTGAGGGAATCGCGATTCTCGGACTGATTCCGTTCTTGAGTGTCTATCCCTATTTCAAATCCAAGGCCCTTCTCCACAACATTTTTAAAGTGAGAATTTCAGTAGTTGTCTTCTCAGTCGTATTTGCCTTCGTCCTTAATCAGCTTACGCAATCATTTTTGCCATTGGTCATTCTTCCAATCCTTAATTGTGTACTTGTCTGGTTTTTAACCGGGGCCTATGCCGTATTACAAAGAACCTTAAACTCGATTAAAGTTCACGGTGCGGTCTAGGCCTTTGTCAAAGTAAGAGCAGCATTGAGTAGAACATTCGCTCCATTCTCTACATCCAGGTCTTTAGTATATTCATTGATATTATGGCTGATACCATTAACGCTAGGAACAAATATCATTGCGGTTGGGCAAATCGAGGCCATCATCTGCGCATCGTGACCTGCTCCACTAGGCATTCTTTTAACGGATAGATTTAGATTTTTCGCTTCCTTTTCAATCAGACCAGCCACCCTGACATCCAGTTGGACAGGATCAAACCGGACCATCTCTTCTCTTTCTAACCGAAGTCCATGCTTCTTGACCATATCCTCGATAAATTCATCAATTTCGTTTTGCGACTGCTTAAGTACCTCGGCATCTACGCATCTGGCGTCAACAGTAAATGTAGCTGTTTGAGGAACTATATTAATCGCGTTCGGTTCAAAAGCGATAGTCCCAACGGTAGTCAACAGCTTAGTCCCTTCTTTCCTGGATAAATCTCCTATGAACTTTACAGCTTCCGATGCCGCATAGCCGGCATCCTTTCTAAGATGAATTGGGGTGGTTCCGGCATGATTCGCTTGTCCTGTAATTTTGTAGCGAGTCCAGAATATTCCCTGAACCATTTCAACCGCACCAATATCTATTTCTTCTAATTCCAGAACAGGCCCCTGTTCGATATGGAGCTCAAGAAAGCTATCCACGCCAAAAGCCCCACACTTCATTTCTCCTTTGTATCCGATTCTTCGAAGCTCGGAATCAACTGTTTTGGTCGGATCATCATAAGATAGACTGGAAAGAATCTCATTTAAATCACCCAATTGAGCAAAAGCATGACTGCCCATCATATCAGGAGCATAGTTCACCCCTTCCTCGTTGGTGAAATTGATCAGGGCAATCGGCTTTTCAGTTTCGATACTTTGGTCATCAAGCGTTTCGATCACTTCAAGGCCAGCCAAAACACCGAGTGCACCGTCATATCTACCACCTTGGTAAACAGTATCCAGATGAGAACCAATCGCAACGGCAGGGACGTCCTTTTTCCCCTTTCGAAGTCCGATCATATTCCCCACCTCATCAACATGGACTTCAAGTCCAGCCTGAAGCATTTGAGATTTTAATAAGTCTCTTGCGGCTTTGTCTTCATCAGAAAGAGCAATTCGTTCAACGCCTATCTCACCTACATTCCCAATTTGAGCATAGCGCTGGATGTTCTCGTGAAGTCGTTTAGTGTTAATTTTCATAATCGTATTTCGTCATTCAGAGGGAGTCTTGGACAAGCGAAGAATCTCCCACTCTTAATAAGAGATTCTTCGCTTCGCTCTGAATGACAATATTAGCTAATTATAGATCCAGGCTCCACACCTTCATTAGGTTGTATCAATCTGAGGTTACCAGCACTATCTTCCGCCATTAAGATCATTCCTTGAGACTCCACTCCCATCATCTTGCGAGGAGCGAGATTGGCAATGATAGTCACCTGTTTTCCGATCATTTCTTCCGGATCGTAATGTTTGGCGATACCACTCAAGATTGTTCGTTGATCCACTCCGGTATCTACTTTGAATTGAAGCAACTTGTTCGATTTTTCTACTTTCCTGGCTTCCAGTATAGTACCCACTCGAAGATCAAGTTTCATAAAATCATCAAACTGGATAATGTCCTTCAGTGGTTCTGCTTCTTTGTTGGCCAATTCATTTTGCATTTTGGTGTCTTGTAATTTTTGAATCTGCGCCTCAATGGTCTTGTCTTCTATTTTCTCGAAAAGCAATTGTGCCTTTTCCAATTGATGCCCTTCTGATAAAATCTCTGTACTTCCAGCCTCTGACCACTCTAGTTGTTCGATATTTAAGAAACCACTGAGTTTCTCGGTACTGAATGGAATGAAGGGTTCTGCGACAATTGAGATGTTAGCAGCAATTTGAAGTGCCAGATTGAGGATCGTGCCTACCCTGGATTCGTCTGTTTTTATCAATTTCCAAGGCTCGGTATCGGCCAAATATTTATTGCCAATACGTGCCAAATCAAGCATTTCGGCAAGCGCCTCCCTAAAACGGTAGCGTTCGATCGCACTACCTATCTTTGCCGGAGCCTTGTTCACCGCCTGAATAAGCTCTTCGTCAATCGAGAAAATCTCTGCTCGAGCAGGTACTTTCCCGTCAAAATACTTATGCGTCAGAACTACTGCCCGATTCACGAAGTTGCCTAAAATGGCTACGAGTTCATTGTTGTTCCTTGCCTGAAAATCCTTCCAGGTAAAGTCATTGTCTTTGGTTTCCGGAGCGTTTGCACAAAGCGCATATCTTAATACATCCTGCTTGCCCGGCAGATCTTTCAGATATTCATGTAACCATACCGCCCAGTTTCGGGAAGTAGAGATTTTATCTCCTTCCAAATTCAGGAATTCGTTCGCAGGCACATTCTCAGGAACAGTGTAGTCGCCCATAGCTTTAAGAATAGCCGGAAATATGATACAATGGAAAACGATATTGTCCTTACCGATAAAATGAACCAAATTGGTGTCCTCTCCTTTCCAGTAAGGCTCCCAATCCACCCCTTTTTCTTCGGCCCATTCTCTGGTAGCGGAGACATAACCAATAGGGGCATCAAACCATACGTATAGTACTTTTCCTTCAGCGCCTTCAATGGGAACTTTGATTCCCCAATCCAAATCCCGGGTCATCGCTCGCGGCTGTAAGCCGCCATCAATCCATGATTTACACTGACCCCATACATTGGGTTTCCAATCATTCTTATGGCCATCTACAATCCATTTCTTCAACCAGTTTTCATAGTCTTGAAGTGGAAGGTACCAATGCTTCGTTTCTTTCTTAACCGGAGGGTTTCCGCTTAATGTGGACTTTGGATTGATCAAATCCATCGGATTTAGCGATGACCCGCAATTCTCACATTGATCACCGTATGCAGACTCATAGCCACATCGAGGACATTTTCCGGTGATATATCGATCTGCCAGAAACTGCTTCGCCTCCTCGTCATAGTACTGTTCGCTCACCCGTTCTTCAAATAGTCCCTTATCATAAAGATTCTTAAAGAACATTTGAGCAGTTTCGTGATGGATCTGGTTAGATGTCCTTGAATAGATATCAAAAGAAATACCCAACTGAGCCATGGATTCCCTGATGATGCCATCGTACTTGTCAACAATGGCCTTGGGAGTCGTGCCTTCCTTCCTGGCGCGCATGGTAATCGCCATACCATGCTCATCGGATGCACATATAAACGCAACATCCTCTCCCTTGGATCTGAGGTATCTGACATAAATGTCTGAGGGTACATACACACCCGCCAAGTGCCCAATGTGAAGTGGCCCATTGGCATAAGGTAAAGCAGCCGTTACAGTGTGCCTCTTGAATTGCTTCTGACTCATAGGGTGCAAAGATAATTCTTAAAGTCAGAACTGAGGTTTTAGTCCTCAGAATTTCGAGGACTATAGCAGGGTAATCAACCAAGAACTAGTTAAAAAGGCTCGGCCCTGTAAGTTCTTCTGAGCAGTAGTCCTTTTGGGTGTGGAGTTGTGTTTTTAAAAGTCAATGGTAGTGGTGAGGCTGCTCCACCCAGTCTTATTACTTCAAGGTGCAAATGAGGTCGTGGGGTTCCTCCTGAGTTACCACTTCGGGCAATCACTTGTCCTTGAGCAACACGTTGCCCCACTGTAACGAGCACCCCATCCTGATCCAGGTGGAAATAGCGGCTTTGTGTGCCATCATCATGAGTGATGAAAACCCAATTTTCTTCTCCAGACACCCCGGTATTGTTCGGGAAACTTTCATTCAAACTTACCACTCTCCCCGCTCTTACAGCCACAAGGTTTTGCCCGATAGGCAAAAGAAAATCATAGGCAAACTGACCCAATGTTCCTCTCCTATGGCTGTTATTGGTACAGTTGGCTTGCATAATCTCAGAACTGACCCCCACCTCATAGGGCAAAATATAGGGTGATGATTCTTGTACGGGGTAAGTACCACAAGTACTGGTTCGATCAGCATCCGGGTTAGGGTCAGGATCTGACCCGGAATTGCAACTCACGATTAGCATCAAAAGAAAAAAACTAATTGCATGTCTCATTGTTAAGTAAGTCAATACAGTATTCAAGATAGAAATAGAATTCGCACCACAGTATCACATCAATATGTCATTTTTCGGCATGTGATTTGCTACTCCAAAGGAGCAACATCTTCGACCCATGAAAAGAATATTTGCACTCCCATTCATCTTTTTCCTTTCACTTCAAAGCTGTAATCGCATCGACCCTGGTGAGGTTATGACCGTTACGGTTTTTCAGTTCTCTCATGACGAAATTGAATTGCTTGGCGCCTCGGTCTACAGCTTTATGAAACCCGAACTCCGAGTTGATGATCCGCTACCGGTGACTTTTGATTATTTCGCACCCAGTGGGCGCAGGGAAGGTAGAATCACAATAAGCTTCATCCCGGAAGAATCAATCTTGTTTGAGGCAACACTAGGTCAAACTGAAGAGGGTACGATTCTCAGGCCTTCGTTTACCGAAGCGGAGCGTCTTTCTATAGCCAACAGTGAGGCCCCTTTCATTGCAGGATTTCAATTGCATTCCATTTTGGGCCCTTACAATTCCGTTGAATTTAGGGATTTCTGGGAAGCATCTAAGACTTATCAACAGGCAAGAAACATTATAGAGCAGGACATGAAGGGTGCCCTTTACCTGTATAAGGCCAATGCCTCCGATTCTTCAAGTTGGCGGTGGATAATGCTACTTGGTCGGTAATTGTTTACGTCTTCTTCCGAAATCCTATTAATAAGCTTACCTTTGCGGCTTCAATTTTAAGTCCTGATGACCAGTATTCGAAACATCGCAATCATTGCCCATGTAGACCATGGAAAAACGACCTTGGTGGATAAAATTATCCATGCTTCACAGATTTTCCGTGATAATCAGGAAACAGGAGAATTGATTCTCGACAACAACGACCTGGAACGCGAGCGCGGGATCACCATCCTTTCTAAAAATGTATCAGTTCGATACAAGGATGTTAAGATCAATATTATTGATACTCCAGGTCACGCAGATTTTGGAGGAGAAGTGGAACGCGTACTGAAAATGGCGGATGGGGTGCTTCTTTTGGTCGATGCTTTCGAAGGACCAATGCCCCAAACTCGCTTTGTTTTAAGTAAGGCGTTGGGTCTGGGACTAAAGCCTATCGTAGTGGTCAACAAGGTAGATAAGGAAAACTGCCGTCCGGATGAGGTGCATGAACAGGTATTTGACCTGATGTTCAATCTGGACGCCACTGAAGAGCAATTAGACTTTGAGACCGTTTATGGATCATCAAAGCATGGTTGGATGAGCGATGATTGGACTCAGCCAACGGATAACATCTTTCCTTTGTTGGATAAAATACTGGAAGTAATTCCGGAGGCCCCGTCACCTCAAGGCACGCCTCAATTTCAGGTCACTTCACTTGACTATTCTTCATTTGTGGGTAGAATAGCAATTGGTAGAGTCTATCAGGGTTCACTCAAGGAGAATGCTTCAATGGGTCTGACTAAAAGAGACGGTTCAATAAAACGTGTTCGAATTAAGGAACTTCAGGTATTTGAAGGCTTAAGTAAACAAAAAGTAACAGAGGTTCATGCGGGCGAACTCTGCGCAATTGTAGGCTTAGACGATTTTGAAATTGGTGATACACTCACGGATATTGAAAACCCCGCTCCTCTCCCGCGAATTGCGATTGATGAGCCTACAATGAACATGTTATTTACCATCAATAATTCACCCGGTTTTGGAGGAGATGGCAAGTTCGTGACCTCAAGACATTTGAGAGATAGACTTTTCAAAGAAGTCGAAAAGAACTTAGCCTTAAGAGTCGAAGAAACTGATTCGGAAGACAAGTTTCTTGTGTTTGGCCGAGGTATTCTTCACTTGTCTGTGCTGATTGAAACCATGAGACGTGAAGGTTATGAATTAATGGTCGGCCAACCGCAGGTAATCATCAAGGAGCTAGATGGTATGCGTTGCGAACCAATAGAAACGCTGGTAGTGGATGTTCCTGATGATGTTTCAGGGAAGGTTATCGAGTTGGCAACCCAGCGCAAAGGTGAACTCAAAGTGATGGAACCAAAGGGTGACCAGCAGCACCTGGAGTTCGAAATACCATCTCGTGGATTGATAGGCTTGCGGAACAATGTCTTAACTGCCACTGCTGGAGAAGCAGTCATGAACCATAGGTTTAAGGCTTATGAACCAATCAAGGGAGAAATTCGCGGACGTATTAATGGATCCTTAATTTCCATGGAAAATGGCCCGGGGACAGCCTATTCCATGGATAAACTTCAAGACAGAGGGGTGTTCTTCGTGCCTCCTGGTGAAGATCTATATACAGGACAAGTGATAGGAGAACATAATCGTGATAATGATCTGGTCGTCAATGTTCAAAAGGGCAAGAAATTGACCAACATGCGAGCCGCAGGATCTGATGACAATTCTAAAATCGCGCCTCCAAAGAAATTCTCTCTGGAAGAAGCCATGGAGTACATTCAGAAAGATGAATATTTGGAAATCACTCCAAGTAAAATCAGGATGAGAAAGATTCATTTGGACGAGAACACTAGATTACGAATGGCTAAGCAGGAGGCTTGAATCAGACAGTTTGTCTCTTATATTGGTTCATTTATCAACCATAGACAACCATAAGCATAACACGAGCCAGTCCTGTGAATCTTTATTTTTAAGCTTCCGTATTAGACTCTATCAAAAAAAGGCAGATAGCCTCCCAACCTCATGAAAAAGGAGGTTGTCTAACCAATAAAGCTCAAAAAATGAAATACCGTTTTTTAGGATTATTACTGATATGCCTGGTTTTTGCCTGCTCAGAAAATGACCCGACACCATCAATAGGCATCACACCGAACTACCTGGTTTTTGGCCAGTTTACCAGCGGTATGAACCAGGAAGACTCCCAATTATTCAGGGTCGACCGGTCTACCTTTGAAAAAGATATAGTCAATGATATATTCCCACGTCTCAATTATGAGTTCGAAGCAGAAATTACCATGAGCGAGGCTGAAAAGAACAATGCCCAACAGTTGATAGACCTATTACCTGATGATTTACTGCAAAGCACTGTGGACACCTTTGGCTGCCCCGATTGCCACGATCAGGGTGGATACTATTTGGAGTTTGGCGATGGCCAACAACGCAAAAAGATACTGCTTGATATTGTAGATACCAATGATCAAACCGCGGATATTGTTGCCTACAAAAATGCAATGGCTATCCTACTGTTGCTCTGGATAGACTAGCAAAAGACCTGCAACCAACCGGAAGTCCGAAGCATCCGTTATGGATTCGTATATTTCGGTATGCTGGAAGCCTTGTTCATTCTCTTGCTGGTGGCCTCGGGTCAGGGTCTGTTTCTGGCCATTTTCCTGGTAGCTCAATGGAGAAAGAACAAGGCTAACCTGTTTCTGGGCTTCATATTTCTCTTTTTCTCCTTACAGCTGTTCGACTTAGTTTTACTTTCCTCCTCCAAAGCACTGGAATACCCACACCTGGCTTTTTGGAGTACTCCATTGAACCTTGCCTTTGGTCCCTTGTTGTACCTCTTTATTAAGGGTCATCAGAAAGACAGTAAACCAAGTGGCCGTCAGCTGCTACATTTCATTCCTTTTTTATTCCACGCGGCCTACGTTAGCTGGGTTTATCACTTTCACAGCCTGGCCTACAAGCAGGAATTCATCCAACAATATTTGACAGACCTTATGCAGCTGGATGGTCCGCCAACTACAACTTCTGAAATGCTATTTGGCTTGCTCATCTACAGTCAATTCGCGCTGTACCTCTGGCTCAGCAAAAGACACTTGAGCAAAACCGAGCTCTTTTCAAATGATAATCTCCGTTTGTTGAAACCTCTCTGGTGGGCTCTATTGATCATTGGCCTTTTTGGCTTGGTTCAGTTGGCACTATTCCTGGTGAACGTCCAGCCTATGCCTGCCACCGGTTACATTGCGTCTTTCCTCGCGGTGCTCTATATATATTCCGGAGCACTAATTGTCTTCAAAAGGCCCGAGATCATTTTCCCGGCCGAAACTAAGGCTAAATACCAGTATTCTAACTTGAATGCGCAGGCCAGTTTTCAGCTCATCGACCAGTTAAAAAAGCACATGCAAGAGGCCAAGCCCTACCTCGATCAGGAATTCAACTTGAGGCAATTATCCAAGGAGTTAGGAACATCCGACCGGCATATCTCCCAAGCTATAAATGAGCAGCTTGGCCAAAACTTCAGTGATTTTGTCAACCTTTACCGGATTCAAGAATTCAAATCAGAATTGTCAAACCCTGATAATCGACACCTCAGTCTTCTGGGTATCGCGATGGAATGTGGGTTTAATTCAAAATCCACCTTTAATGCCGCCTTCAAAAAATCGACCGGTCTTACCCCTAGCCAATACAAAGATTCAATTGGCTGATAATTAGGTCCGAAAACATGTTATAGGTCGCACAGGACCGTCTGACGAACTTGTTTTGCAATTAAAAACATGCGTCAAATTCTCATTTCTTTGTCTGGGTTAGTAACCCTGACTTCCCTTTTTGGTCAGGATATTTCAGGAAGCTGGAAAGGTGATCTGGAGTTCTCGGGTAGAACCATGGACATTGTTGTCACTTTCCAAAAAACTGGAGAGGTATGGTCAGGCACCCTAAGTAGTCAAAAGCAACAACTCAAGGATATTGCCATCAGTAATATCCTAATTACCAATTCCGAATTGACATTTGATGTCCCACTGGCCGGTGGAAAGTGGGCAGGTCGTATAGCCAGTGATAGTCTCAAAGGTAATTGGATTCAAGGACCGTTCAAGGCACAGCTGAATTTCGGACGATTAAAGGAAAAGCCTGTAATTAATACCACTCAACGCAGACAGACTCCTACTGCGCCATTCCCTTATACGGAAGAGGAAGTCTACTACCAGAACGCAAAGGATCAAACTCATCTGGCAGCTACTTTGACTATTCCGAAAGGAGAAGGTCAGTTCCCGGCAGCGATTTTACTGACTGTCGCGGGAGCCAACGATCGAGATCAAACTCATGGGAATCCACCACATAAACCTTTCAAAGTACTTGCCGATTATTTGTCTAGAAATGGAATCGCAGTGCTTAGAACAGATGACCGAGGGGTCGGTGGATCAAATGGAGACCTCTTTAATTCAACTTATGAGGACTTCGCGCGAGACGCAATTGCAGGATTCGAGCTATTGAAAGAACACTCTAAGATCGATCCCACCAAAATTGGTTTTATAGGGAATAGTGAAGGAACCTTGGTGGGTCCAATGGCGGCATCCATGAATCAGGAAGCGGCTTTTATAATCACGTTAGGAGGAATCGGAATTCCTGGAGACCAGGTAATCCTTGATCAAATCGGAGGTTTGGGAGCCTTGAGCGGTTTTGACGATCCGACTATTGAACGCTATCATGAGGGTACAAAGGATATGTTGGAGATGATCAAATCAGGAATGGATAGTGCAGATTTCGCTAATCGCCTCACTACCCAATTGAAATCACAAAAGAACGATAATAACAATACCCAACTGTTCTTACTTCCACAATCAATCGAAAAACAAGTCAAAATATTCTCTTCTCCCTGGTATAGGTACCAGGTAAATTATAATCCATCTGCTGTTCTCAGAAAAACTAAAATTCCTTTTTTGGCCATTCATGGAGATCTGGATCCTTTTGTGATTCCAGACAAGAATTTACAAGCTATTGGTGCTCATTTAAGTGCTGCAGGCAATCCTCATTATTCTCTGGTCAAGATAAAAGGACTCAATCATATAATGCAGGATGCTGAAAGCGGTTCGCCTGCGGCATATACGCTCAACGAGTCCTCTTTCTCAGAAAGGGTCTTGAAAATGATCGGTTCGTGGCTGGAGATTACCCTGGGAAAGCTAACCACTGAGAAAAACTAGTAGGACTATTCTGATTTTCGAGCTCTCATGTAGACATTGAGTAACAGGAACATAACGATTAATATAGCAGGAACAATCGCAAGGTTTCTAAGTGTCATCTGAGGACCTAAATTTTCAATGGAACTTCCCATAATCGGGAGGATCAGGGAGGTTCCGACCATTCCTGCTCCTCCCAAAATCGACAGTCCCAATGCTCCACTTTTAGGTACATACTCCGCAACGAAACCAAGCATAGTTGGCCAGAAATAGCATACTCCGATTGCAAAGACCACTGCAGCAACCAGGGTCATGGCCGCTCCGTCAGAAACACTCAGCCAATATATTCCAGCGGTGGAAAGCACGGCAGACCCCAGCAAAACACCTGCAGGATTCCATCTATGCACCAGTGGTCCGGCAAAGAAACGCCCGACAGCCATTATGCCAGTCACCAGAACAAGAATAAGAATTCCATTAACCCCATTATCTGTCAGTAGTGCATTGATCCATTGTGTGGTCCCTAGTTCAGAGGTAGCCGTCATAAACATGCAGAAAAGCATAAATGGGAACAACAGGCTAACCTTGTTCACTCCTCTGGCTTCAACAACCATTAACAATATGATGGCTCCCAAGCCTATATAGGTAATACTAGAGTTAAAATCGATAGTTAGTGATGGGATCGATGCGGCAAGAATCATAAAGAACACCAAAGCGATGATCGTATAGGGTGCTCCGACATTCTTTAACATGTCCTTATAGCTTACTCCGGTGGTTACCCTCTCAGTCTCAGGAATTTCCTGACCCAAGAACAAGTAGCCATAAATAACTAATGGTATAAATAGAAGGCCAGCCAGAATCTGCCATTGAAGCCCCATTGTATCCATCAGGACGTAAGCCAAAAGTCCACCGATAACTATTCCACCCGGAAACCAAACATGGAACCGATTGAGCATTTTTGTTTTTTGCTCTGGATAAATCGATGCGATCATTGGGTTACACGCTGCCTCCACACTTCCATTACCTAATCCGATGAAAACATTGGCCAAAAAGAGCATAGTCTTGTCCTTTGCCATCAGCAAAACAATGATTCCAATTGCATGCATCAAAAATGCCGTCCATACCACCCGTTTGGTCTTTACTACATCGACAATCAAGCCTCCTGCAAACATGGCAATTGTAAAACCCCAAAATGCCGGCCCGAATGCCCAGCCGATTTCTTCTTTCGAAAGGCCATAATCAGCCCCAAACACCCCTTCGATTTTGGCCCTAATGGCAAAGGTGAGCGAAGTAACCAATAACGCCAGACAGCTGGCAATAAAGAGTCGATTCCGGTTTTGGACTTGCATAGCAAAAAGTTAAGGTTGAGTAAAGCCACTGAAGATATTGGTAATTGTTCAATTATTCAAAACCAATACTGCGTTGCCTTGAGAATTGGAATTGCCTTGGGTTTACTTTAGCTTCAACCTCATTTCCTGAAATCATGAAAAAACACTTAGCCCTCCTCCTTTTAGTTTTTGTATTCTCCTGTAATGACCAACAAAAGTCAAACACGGAAAACCTTGAAACTCGAATACAACGTATCGAAAACGGATTGATGCAGACCCTCCAAATTGAGGGAGAAACTCCGGTTACCTATAACATCAATGATCGATTGAGAGAAAAAGGAATACCAGGAATCAGCATCGCCTTTGCCCACAATGGCAAAATAGAATGGGCTCGAGCTTATGGCATGGCCGATAGTTCCCAAAACCGCCCAATGACTACAGAAACTATGCTTCTGGCAGGCTCAATCAGCAAACCCGTAGCAGCTTTGCGTGCTCATCAGATGGTGGAAGAAGGCAAACTGACCTTAGACGGCAATGTGAATGATTATCTGACCTCGTGGAAGGTGCCTGACAATGAATTCACGGTCAATGAGAAAGTCACACTTAGAAGAATTCTAAACCATACTGCAGGTTTAACCATTTGGGGATTCCCCGGCTACGATAAAGGCGATGAAATACCAAGTGTAGTGGATGTCCTGGATGGAAAAGGAAATACAGGGGAAGTCAGAGTATATAAAGAACCTGGTGGAACATGGCAGTATTCAGGAGGTGGTTATACTATCATGCAATTGATGGTCACAGATGTAGAAGGCTCTTCGTTTCCCGAAACGATGCAGGTGAATGTGCTGGATAAAATGGGGATGGAAAGAAGCACTTTTGAGAATCCGCTCCCAGAAGAATATCATGGAATTGCTGCCACCGGCTATCGGAACAATGGTACTGAAGTCGAAGGGAAATGGCCAATCTATCCTGAAATGGCAGCAGCTGGACTCTGGACCACTCCTTCTCAACTCATACAATATGGCATCGAAATTCAGAAAATCAACAACACACAAAAAGATGGAATTATCTCTTATGCTTCTACTGAGGAAATGTTAGTTCCCGGTGACAATGGTCATGGTTTGGGTCCAGGCATTGGAGACAATACATTTGGTCACGGTGGGGCGGATGAAGGATTCAGGGCAAGATTATTGGCTTGGAAAGACAGCCCACATGCCGTGGTAATTATGGTTAATTCGGACAACGGATCTATTATTCAGGAGGTTTTATTGGCCATCGCGAATGAGTATGGGCTCTCAGATATTACACCTGATGTGAGATCAGTAGTCGAAATTTCGGAAGAGGAGCTGGCCAAATATACCGGCAATTATCAGATCCCGAATATGGGAATCGTAGAAGCCAAAATAGTCGAAGGAGCACTCACCTTTTCAGCACCCTTCATTAACCCGTCCATTCAATTGGCCGCTGAAAGTGACACCTTGTTCTTTGATCGTGCAGGTGGAATGCGCATCGACTTTACCTTGGAGGATGGCCAGGTTAATGAATTTAAGGTACAAGGGTTAACAGCAACGAGAATTAAGTAGGTGATTCTCGTTTAAGCAGTTTAAATGCAATTTCACGACCTTGACCCTGGAACATTGCCAGGTTAATCCAAAACCAGGCGAACTGCTCCATCAATTCAAATTTATCGTTACCTCCAACATCATAGCACTCGGCAAAGCCAGCATCAAGGGCTAGTTGCCTGGCGATTTCCTTTCCCTTTATACTATCACCGGCCATAAACATGTCAATCGCTTGATCCATGTAATCGGTATCCTCCATGTTGTTAAAGCCCGTAGTGTTAAAGCACTTCACAACATCTTTCGTTTCTGTGTGATCCAATATGGCCCCAGAAGTAGTCGAATACCCTTCAGGGCCCCTACCCATCACGATGTTCATTGCATCAATGATCACTTTGTCTTTAGTATCTCCCAGTCCTTGAGATACGTCCACCGCTGCTGTGGCTGGAGTCGCCAGTAAGATAACCTGCGATTTCTGAGCAGCTTCATCAACCGAGAATGCCGATGTGTTTGTGTTGTTGAGTAAGCTCATCCCTTTGAACTCACTGGTGTTTTTTACACCAAGGTTTATTTGGTGTCCTGCATTTGCCCATTTCGTGGCCAAAGCACCACCAACATTCCCTGTACCAATAATTGCAATATTCATTACGTGAAATTTTAACGTTAAAATAAATAGCCGTCTATCGGCTCCATTCTTTGAGGCAAAGGATCAATACCCACCATTTCCTTCAAATCTCTTTCAATTGTATTACAAAGTGAACTCATTGGCACATCTGTAATCTTATTTTCAAAAGGGTCTTCATTAGCAGCACCTGTTCTTTCCATAATGATAAATACCCCGGAAATTATAATGGAAATGGGCACAACTAACCATGAAAGCGAGTCTCCACTACCATTTTGAAAAAAGCTGAGCAATCCAAAGGGTAAAAGAAAGATGAAAAGCAAAACAAAAACCCTCGTAAAAAAATCATATTGTCGTGGCAATGGGGTGTTCTTTATCCGCTCAGCATTACCTTGATAATTAGCCAATGCCAAGAGCTGACCTTCCACTTGAAAACTGTCAAAACCTCCTAATGTTCCGTTCCCCATGGCTTCGTAGATTTTTCTTCCCATAATCAATTGAAGGAAATTAGGCTTGTTTTGAGCGATTGCCAATTCAGTAAATTCTGTCTTCGACAAGAAGGGTTCGAGCTCTGTCCAATCATCTTGATTTCTGAGATGCAAGCGCAAAGCATGCACCCACGCAATACATTTCAAAACCATTTCCGATTTAAAAGTCTCACTTCTCAACTTATTATAATTTTCCTGGTGAGAGTGGCTGTCGGTAAAGGTGATGATCAATCTCGCCAACACCCTGCTTGCGTTAACTACACCTCCCCAAATTTGGCGAGCCTCCCACCAACGGCCATAGGCAGAATTGTTGCGGAAAGCTATAAAAATAGCAAGAGCAGAGGCTAGAATACCGACAGGTGTAAAACTTAGAGAAAACCCTTTAAAGCCAACGAAATAACAAAGAGACCAAACCACAATACTCCAAACAATTGCAAGTAGCATTGGTCTCTTTATGTAAACCCAAACTTTAAAAGGGTTAAAATTTCGTTTGATAATCATTACAAGAGTCGATTAGAGGCTGAATCAATTAGACAAAAAATCTACCACCATTTTCGCAGCAGCCGCTCCTGAGTTTTGCTGCTGACCTGTGATTAAGTTTCCGTCCTGAATTACATATGAGGAGAATGGAGCCGCTACTTTGAAATTGGTGTTCTCCAATTTTCGAGCCTCCTGCTCTATCCAGTAAGGCTGTATACGCTGCCCAACTGCCTCATCAGCAAATTGCTCTTCAGCGTCAGCAAATCCCGTCCAGGTTTTACCCGCCACCAACAATTCACCGTTGGACTTTTTGGCCTCCAACAAAAGTGTGGTCGAATGACAAACTGCCGCTGAAGGTTTACCTGATTCATAAAAGTTGGTGAATAGTCTTTCCAATGCCTTGTTCCCCCTGAAGGTATACATGGGGCCTTGGCCACCCACCAGGAATACCGCATCATAATCTTCCGAGTTAACCTCTTCTAAAGGTTTGGTAGAAGTGAGCATTGCGTTGAAGTCCTCATTCTGCATGTATCCCAATGAAATCACATCACGCGATGAATACCCACTTGCATCCATAGGATTAGAATAGCCATCCATAACTATTTCTCCTCCCTCAGTTGAGGCAAGTTCAACCTCATATCCTGCTTCTTCAAATACGTGAAGCGGGTGTGTCAATTCTGCCGCCCAAAAACCAATGGGCCAACCTGTTTGCCCAGAAACAGCCGGACTACTGGCTACCATCAGAATTTTGCCTTTTGAAGGCATTCCATGTGCATGTACATAACGGTTTTTTTCCTTAATCATAGTTTCTTTTTCTAGTTCTTGAATCATATATCGAAACTACAACTATTCACTGCGTTTGGTTCTGTACTAACTAATTAGTATTATACATACTTTTTAGAAAGTATATTGATTATCAATCAGTTATGGGACAATTTGTTTATAAGAGTAAGGTATATTACAATCCAGTGGAGTTCGCTATGTCGAAAATTGGCGGCACCTGGAAAATGCCAATCCTATGGCGGCTAAAGGATAAGATCATGCGATTTAGCGAGCTCAAAAGAAACATAATGCACATCTCCGATAAGATGCTCACAACTCAATTAAGGGAGTTGGAAGAAGACGGGTTTATCGATAGAAAAGTATATGCTGTTGTTCCTCCAAAAGTGGAATACTCCATAACAGAAAAGGGACGCACTTGCATCCCTGTAATCGAAACGATTCGAAATTATGGTCTTTTCTTGATAGAAGAAGCTGGTATTGAACATTAACGGAGGCTATCCAGTATATCTTCAATTCGATAATATTGGAAAGTCTTATTGTCCGACATGGCCACAAAAATTCCATTTTTGAAAGTATCATTGAACCTTACATTACTGACTTCCGATCCATCACTTTCAATGGTGGATACATTCACCGATTTAATCAACTCATGCTTATGAGGATCACCATTTGACCCTTCTCTCGGATAAATATTGAATCGGTTGGCTTGTTGATCGGAAACCAAAATGAATCCTTTACCATCTCCGGAATCAAAAATGGAAATTCCTTCATGATCTTCAGTGAAGTCTGCTTGTCCAAACAAAGCGAGCTCCTCATTACCCATTTCAGGATCAGCATAGTACTTTCGCACTCCTACCCCTTCATCAGAGTAATAAACGTAACCAAGTTCATTATCCACAGCGATTGCCTCAATCTCTTTAAGACCACTGAACACGCCAAATTTTCTTACCAATACGGCACTCACCGTCCCATCTTCATTGCCGGTCAATCGGTATTGCCATAAATAGCTCCCATCTGTCAGCCCCGTCTTTCGGCCCATTATGGCGAAAATGGCACCATCTGATGAGCGTTTATAAAGAGCCACCCCCATCAGGTCACGTTGTTCGACACCTGTCTGACCTTCAAACATAGGAATTCCGCCATTATCAATTGCCGTCATTTCAGGCAATGAGAACACTCTCATATTATAGGTGATACGTTCACCGGTCACCGCAATGTCAAGTGTGTCTGAGCCGGCAACAAGACCGTACTCAATATCTACATTGTTGGGTCTCTGTAATCCCCTTACGGTTCGATCCTCGATAATCTGACCTTGTAAGTCAAACGCATACAAAGCTCCGTCAATGTTTTTATCCGTGCCAATGACCATGCTCTCCGCAGGGTTGTCCCAATTGACCCAGATTGCCGGGTCATCGGTGTCATGCTTGGTAAACTGTGTAGTGATTGCTGGCTTTATTGCATCAGGGGCAATTTGGCTGGTTTGGTTTCCTCCACATCCAACAACTACTAGGAAAGCGGCACCAATAATAGAAGTGTGGCTAATCTTCATGTCATTAAAAAGTAAAGAAAGGCGGCAACGAGGTCACCACCTTTCCAACATACATTATTATCGTACTACTTATTGAACAAATCGAACTTAAGTCCAGCATTAAATCTGGCATTGTACCATTCGGACTGCATTGTACGTGAGCTGATTCCCTGATAGTATCTCAATGGTTGATTAGTCAGGTTATTGGCCTCGAAGAAGAATCTCCACTTCGGACTGAAAGCGTAAGAACCATTGACGTCTACAAATGTCTGCTTATCGTAGAACCTGTCTTCAAACGCATCTCCACCCAATTCATCGAGATAGTCACTTGCAAAGTTCAACGATACCCTCAAAACCAGTTTGTCAGTCTCATAAGAAAGAGAGGCGTTGAACATATTGTCGGCAGTACCTGGTAGCTCAAGATCTTCTCCTTCTCTACCTTGAATACCATCTGTACTGGTTGTTGTATAAGTGTAGTTCAGGTAGAGACCAAGACCTTTCCATATTTGACGCTGGAAGGAAACTTCAAAACCAAATACCTCAGCAGTACCACCATTCTCGAATGTAGTGTACTCTAAGTCATTACCAAATTGAGGATCATTGAACCCCTCAGTCACTCTTTCGTAGATGAACTTGTCCAAATCCTTATAGAAAAGCCCTCCTGAAACGATACCTACATTTTTGAAGTAGTTTTCGTACATCAAATCAATATTCATTGAAGTCGTTGGTTCCAGAGCAGGGTTACCTCTTACTAGCTCTTCATCATCAGGGCTAAACTCTGCGTACGGCACAAGGTCAAAATAATTTGGTCTTGCAATGGTGTTAGTCCACGCAAATCTCAAAATGGAATTGTCACTGAAGTTGTAATTCAAGTGAACTCCTGGCATGAAGTTGCTGTAGTCTTGAGAAGCAGTTTCTTCAGTAAAAGTCTCATTGTCAACATCTAGGAGGAAACCTGTATAATCTAGGCTAGTCGACTCAAATCTCAACCCAACAATGCCTGAAAGCTTGTCAGACAGTTGGATGTCTGCCATGGCATATCCAGCAAAAATGCTCTCATCTGCATTAAAATTACCAGGCAGGTACTCTCCCAATTCATCAGTTTGATCAAAAATTGACGCATTAGTCAAATCAAGACCTCCCAAGAAGGCTGGTGTAACAAATGAACCAATCAAGTACTGACTTCCTGCCAAGTAATCAGGATCGGAGTAGCTCGTATTTGGTACAGATCCCAGAGTTGCGAATGTTCCTGCGTTGATCGGCTCATAAGAGAAGAATGAGTTTGTTCTCACCTTGTTCTTAGTCCTAAGTCTTGTTCCGAATTTCAATCCCACTTTGTCAGAAGCTGGAATTGTAAAGTCAATTCGTGCATTGAAATCCTCATCATAAGTGTCCTGGAACTCTTCTGTGATCTCGTGGAAACCAATATTGAAGTTATCTCCTGCATTGCCCAGTCTTGCCAACGGGAACTCAGGATTATTTAGATCCAATAATACGTTTTGACCACTTTCTCTGTAACTGATATAACGCTCATTGGGTCTCTCTTCAGAAGCACGGGCATAAGTAGCAGACCACGTTAATCTCGCCTTATTCAATTGGTGTTCTCCTTTTAGAGTGATGTTTCTGTTACGCTGATCTTCCAATCTTCTGTTATCAACCCTATCACTTCCAATTCCGCCTTTAGTTTGGAACTGAACCCGTGCTGGAAGTACCCAGCGATTGGCACCAATAGAAACTGCATCTCCATCATCAAAAGCATCATCCATTTGACTGACGCGCATTCTGAATCTATTCTCCCAGTCATCTCTCCAGTTATATACTCCTGATAGGTAAATGGTATTATTTTCGTTGATCTTATAGTCAAGAGAAAGGTTGAAACTCCTTCTTACCCTCTGAACTCTGTATTCGCGGATATCAAATTCTTCGAGTACGGTTTCTCCTCCATCACTTTCATACCACACGGCTTCAATGTTATCTGATCCGAAGTCATGATTATTCAAAGAAGCGGAGAATACCACCCCTAATTTGCCTTGGGCCAATCGGTCGGCTAAAATCACAGAACCGGTCCAAATTGGTTGATTTGACAGGAAGTTATAACCTGAAGCCAATGTACCGGAAACCCTTCTGCCAGAAGGAGCACTTCTCGTGACGAGGTTTACAGCTCCTCCAATCGCATCGGCATCCATATCAGGAAGTACTGCTTTATTGACTTGGATAGTTTGGATGAGGTCTGAAGGAATCAAATCCAACTGAATATTTCGGTTATCACCCTCAGCCGAAGGAATCCTTTCACCATTAAGCATTACGGAATTAAGCTGAGTGGCTAATCCTCGAACGACTATGTTTCGAGCCTCTCCCTGGTCGTTTTGAATGGTTATACCCGGAATCCTTTTCAATGCATCTCCGATATTCGCATCCGGGAATCGACCGATTTGATCGGCAGCTACTACATTAGTAATGTTAGCATTAGTTCGCTGTTGGTTCAATGCCTTGGCCTGACCTTTTAGACGGTCACCAAAAACGATCACTTCACCTCCCTGAGTAAATCCGGGTTCCATGGAAATGGAAATGGTGGTTGTGACACCATCATTAACGGTCACTCTCTGCTCTACTGTTTTGTAACCGATAAATGAAATTCTTAAAGTATGTTCTCCCGCAGGAACTTCAACAATGGTAAAATCTCCATTGACATTGGTAGGCACACCTTTGTTTGCTTCAACCACCAACACGTTGGCACCTGGCAATCCCAGTCCAAGTTCATCAGTGATTCTACCGCTAATGATACCAGTTTGGGCATACCCAATTTGGCCCATCAACATGAGGACAAATAAGTTTAGTAAAAGTCTTTTCATAGGTTCGATGTATTTGCCCAAAGGTGTAAACCATGTTAGACTTCATCATGTCGTTCATGTTAAGGAAAATGGAAGAAACTGAAAGGACTATGAAATTATCGCTAAGAATGTCTGTCCAGTGTGAAGAAAATATTAAGTTACAAACTTAACTCTCTGTAAATCAATAGTTTAAATTTATTGTAAAGTCAAAATTACATTCAAAATATTGAATGTTATGTGTGCTTTACACTGTCGATTAGGGTCAAAAGACACGTTGGATTTTTAGTCTTTCTTCAGAAAAACCAAGGCAATCAATATGAAACCAAACCCGGTGATTGCAGGCGGTAAACCACCGATGTCATAGGCGAGATAGAACATAATGAAACCAAGGATAATTAGCAGAAATGCGACAATCTTCTTCATACAATCAATTTAGCTAAATTGGATATATTAACCGTTAACCAACTACCAGACCGCATGCAATTAAACCTTAGAAAAATCACGACTTTTTTCCTGGTCATTCTCTTGATCAATTCGTGTACGTCATCAACCAAAAATGAGTCTGATCCCAATTATGATCCTGAGGCACGCCTAATAGAATTGGGGATTACCCTTCCTGATCCACCTCAGCCTGTGGCTAACTATGTAAATGGTGTTCGTACGGGAAATCTCATTTTTTTGGCCGGAAAAGGGCCCAAATACCCGGATGGAACTGAATTGCACGGTAAACTGGGAACGGAAGTGACGATCGAGCAAGGCTATCAAGGGGCTCGAATGACTGCAATTAATCAATTGGCTGTCCTCAAGGAAATGCTGGGAGATTTGAAGAAGGTAAAAAGAGTGGTGAAAGTTTTGGGCATGGTAAATTCCGACCCTTCATTTGTTGACCAACCGAAAGTAATCAATGGCTTTTCTGACTTGATTGTCGAAGTATTTGGCGAACGAGGAAAACATGCGCGGGCGGCAGTCGGGATGGCTTCCCTACCCCGAGGCCAGTCTGTAGAAATTGAATTGGTGGTTGAGGTGGAAGATTAAGTTGGAACTATGAAAAGAATTAGCACGCTATACACAATCCTCCTGGTACTTATTTGCTCAGAACTCGGAGCTCAAAACTCGGAGCTTCAGTTACGATATTTCGGCACGGCCGGTTGGGAGATCAAGGACGGACAAGTCACCGTCTTGGTCGACCCTTATATCTCACGACTCAAACTCGGAGCTGGCCCCTCAATTCATCCGGATGATAGTCGAAAAAGCTATTCGAGAAATGACTATTTTGAATCTGATACAGTTCTGATAGATGAATTAATCACGGAAGCAGACTTTATTCTCGTCCATCATTCTCACTTCGATCATCTTTCTGATGTGCCTTATATAGCGAAGAAGACTGGAGCTAAAGTAATTGGCACAGAGAGTACCACAAACGTGCTAAGAGCCTACGGTATTCCCCGAGAGCAACTTTACACGGTCAAAGGGGGAGAAGACTATCAATTCGAGAATTTCTCGGTTAAAGTCATTCCTTCAATTCATTCACCGCTAAACAAAAAGCTTTATTTTGATTCGAGAATAATCCCAGCGGATGTCAAAGCACCCATGAAAATCTCAGAGTTTGTTGAAGGGGGGTCATTGATGTTTCTCGCCCGTTTTGAAGACCATGATGTAGCGACCATGGGTTCAATGAACTTTGTAGAGCGAGAGCTTCAAGGTGTACAAGCAGATGTTCTGTTGGCAGGGGTCAATTTCTCGCGATTGGACATTTATAAGTACACCGAAAGACTAATGAAACTAACCGGTTTTCCTGAAACTGTGATTCCTACACATTGGGACAACTTTAGAGTGCCCTATGGTTTCTCCCAGCAAAGGGCGATTGATGCTAAGCTAAAACCATTCATTGAAGAAGTAAAAGCGGTATTTGAAGACGCTAGAGTAATAATTCCTGAACATTTGAAGATCATCACAATAAAGAACTAGACTATCCTATATCCGTCTTCTTAAGTTGTCTCTTAGCCTTCCAATAGCCCCAAAGTAGCTTGGGGCTTAGTCCTTTTTTGTGCGCATGGCTTCAAGCATATCCCACATTTCTTTGGGCACCTTTTCCAGGTGGCTGAACTCGCCCGCACCCATCAACCATTCTCCTCCATCGATGGTCACCACCTCTCCATTAATGTATGCCGAATAGTCTGACATCAAATAGGCCGCCAAATTGGCCAACTCCTGATGATCTCCTACTCTTCCTACCGGAACGAGCTTGGCAGGATCAAATTTCTTCACCAGATCACCCGGCAACAGTCGGCTCCAGGCGCCCTCAGTTGGGAATGGCCCGGGAGCAATGGCATTAAGTCTGATTTTATACTTCGCCCACTCTACTGCCAATGATCGTGTCATGGCTAATACACCGGCTTTAGCACATGCGGAAGGGACTACATACCCTGAGCCTGTCCATGCATAGGTTGTTGTGATATTCAGTACAATTCCTGGTTGTTCAGCCGCAATCCATTTTTTACCCAGGGCCAAAGTACAATTAGTAGTGCCTTTTAAGACAATATCAATTACGGCATCAAAGGCCCGATGCGACAGACGTTCGGTAGGACTAATGAAATTCCCTGCTGCATTATTAAGAAGCCCATGAATTTGTCCGAACTCGGCTTCTGCTTTGTCCAACATGCTCTCCACCTGATCATAATGACGCACATCACATTGTACAGGCAGCACCTTGCCTCCATGATTATCCTCCATCTCTTTCGCTGTTTTCTCCAGTACCTCAAGTCTTCGGCTGGTAATGACAAGATTGGCACCCAATTCCAGCATATATTCTCCCATGGATCTTCCCAATCCAGTGCCACCCCCCGTAATGATTATTGTCTGTCCATCAAGAGCTCCCTCTTTAAGCATTCCGTCTGTTCTCATAGTATTAGTCTTGTGATTGGAAGATAGAAAATATTATGCATGCAGCATAATTACTACTCGCAACCCACTTGTAAATAAAAAATGGAATATTAATCTGTAATTGAGATATTTACGTAAAACTCGATTATGTCACGTAAACTTGCTACTCACCTCCTATTCGCTTTCCTCATTTTGTCCTCTTCTTGCGTCTCACAAAAGGTTTATGATGAACTCCTTGTCGAGAAATTCACCCTTGAAGGCGAGAACCTTAAATTGGAGGAAGAACTTGAAATTGCCACTGAAAAAATCACCCGATTGGAGCTGCAGGTAGATAAGTTAAAACAGGACAATGAGGTATTACAACGCGATTTTGAAACTGTAGATGCCCAGCTCAAAGACTTGAAATCAGAATACAACCGTATCAAACAACTTTATGATAATCTCCTCACCAATAGTGGTCAGCTTAATAGAGATCTCGCTCAGCAGCAACAGCGACTTCTTGCCATTGAGGATGACCTGAAAATTGAGAAGGCCAAAAATGAAGAATTAGCCAGGGACCTGGCTGTTAGAGAAGCACGAGTTGCCGAGCTGGAACAACTGATTGCCGACAAAGATCGGGCGGTGCAGGAATTGAAGGATAAGGTGACCAACGCCCTTCTCAACTTCAAAGAAAACGACCTTTCAGTTGAAGTAAAAAATGGCAAGGTGTATGTATCACTTGCCGAACAGTTATTATTTAGCTCTGGTAGCATCAAGGTAGATGCAAAAGGAGTGACTGCCCTTCAACAATTGGCCACAGTGCTGAGCACTAATCCCGATATTAATATCATGGTAGAAGGCCATACGGATGATGTTCCGATTTCAAAGAAATCTCAGTACATGAATGACAACTGGGACCTAAGCGTGATGCGTGCCACCTCAATTGTCAAGATCCTTGCCGAAAATGGGGTTGATCCCCAGGCAATAACCGCCTCAGGCAAGGGGGAATTCTCTCCGGTAGCCGAAAACGATACTGCCGAAAACAAAGCCAAGAATCGAAGAACCGAAATCATACTTACCCCAAAACTTGACGAGCTATTCAAGATTCTGGAAACCTATTAATATCTCAAGTGTTGTCTCCTTATGACCAATGAATTTGCGAAATACCGATTAGAAGAATTAGAGGCAAAAAAGACAAAGACCCATAAACGCCATCTCTTTTTAGGCTTTTTCAGTCTTGGAGTTAGCTTGATCCTCGCGGTCGCGGCCTTGGTAAAGGACACCAACGAATTTCTTCAGTTTATACCTTTCATTATCACCACTGGTGTGGTGATGCCCTATTTCATTTTCGTCCCGATGAAGAAAAAAATCCAGAAGGAAATAGATTCAAGAACTACCGCTTAGTAGTATTCAATTCCTTTCTAGCCAACAACCATAGACATGAGTTGTGCACAGATGATTGCCCCATAAGTACCGAGTGCATAGCCTAATACTGCCATCAGTGCACCCACAGCGGTCAGAGAAGGACTGAATGCAGCTGCAACAACGGGGGCTGAAGCCGCCCCTCCTACATTCGCCTGACTACCTACTGCAACAAAGAACAACGGTGCCTTAATGATTTTCGCCACTAACAATAACAATCCAACATGGATAGCAATCCAAGTGATTCCAATAAGGAACAAACCCGGATTATCAACTATATCATATAGATTCATCTGCATACCAATGGTGGCCACCAGTATATAAATGAAGATGGTCCCGAGTTTGGAAGCGCCATAGCCTTCCATTTTCCTGAACCTGGTAAAAGAAACACCCAGGCCTATGGTTGTTGCGACCACCACTAGCCAGAAAAAGCTCGATTTGAGCGAATTCAGATTGTATTTGACTAACCATTCCGATCGAGCCTGCATCCAGGGGGCAATTTGGTCTGCCAGGAAATGTGATATCGCCACCGCCCCGAAAGTCACTGCCAGTAATGTCATCAATTCTGCAGTGGAAGGGATCTTAGCCACACTGCTCTGATAGTTTTCAACCCTTTTCTTAAGATCAGAAATAGCAGAAGTATCTGCCTTTAGCCATTTATCAACTCTTCTGGCATTATTGGCTCCGTACAATAGGAATGCTAACCAGATATTGGCACAAATCACATCGACCACCACCATAGAGGTAAATACAGAATCTTTTACTTCATAGATTTCCTTCATGGCGGTCTGGTTGGCGCCCCCACCGATCCAACTCCCTGCCACCGTTGAAAGTCCTCGCCACAGATCATCAGGAGATGCTCCACCAATCACATCAGGTGCTACGCTGGATATGAACAACAAAGCAACCGGCCCTCCTATTATAATCCCCAGTGTAGCAGTAAAAAACATGATCAAGGCTTTTGGGCCCAAATTCAAAATGCCTTTGAAATCAATACTTAGACAAAGCAACACCAAACTTGCGGGCAACAAGTACCTGGAAGCGACAAAATAGAGGTTAGAGTCTTCCGGAGAAATCAAACCCAACGGCCAATTGAGCAAGGCCGGGAAAAAGTAACAGGCTAATACGGAGGGAAAAAAGGTATAGAATTTCTTCCACCCTGTTTTTGAAGAGGAAGAGGTAATAAAAACAAATGCAAGTATCGCAAGCAGAACACCTAACAACACCGCATCGTTGCTAATAAATGGTTTCATAAATAGGATTTAGTCGGGTCGACAATCCATAAATCTAATACATCTAACCGACAATTCTCTTGATGTAGAGAATTCCCTTCCTAGGAAGCGATCCGGACTACTTTTTCTGATAAAAGGAGACACCAGAATGTCATAATCCTATATATTCGGGTTTTAAACTCAACTTTATGGCTACTAGAGGAGGCTTTTCAAGCCGATTAGGATTTATTGCTGCTGCGGCAGGTTCTGCAGTTGGACTTGGTAATATCTGGGGGTTCCCCTTTGAAGTAGGTCAGGGGGGTGGCGCAGCCTTCGTGGTCATCTACCTGCTTTTCTGCTTTCTACTTTGTTTCCCCGTGATGGCCACTGAAATTGCGATAGGACGAAAAACCGAGCGAAATCCAGTCGGAGCGTTCACCGCTCTAGGCTATAAAAACTGGAGCTGGGTCGGTAAGATGGGAATCGTAGCCGGTATCCTGATCCTCTCCTTTTACAATGTCATTGCTGGTTGGGCATTCGGTTATATTGTTGAAATGGCCTCAGGTAACTTCGGGATTGCTGAACAATTTGGAGAGTACACAAAAAATGTCATTAAGGTTGGAGGATACGGGTTGATATTTATGCTTTCCACCACATTAGTAGTGAAGAGAGGAATCTCCGGGGGCATAGAAAAGGCTGCCAAACTACTTATGCCAACACTCATTATCATGATCCTTGGAATGGTCATCTATTCTTTGACCCTGCCAAACGCAATGGACGGTCTGAAGTTTTACCTTGTTCCGGATTTCTCAAAGCTCAATGGCAGTGTAATCTATAATGCTATGGGTCAGGCATTCTTCTCGCTCTCGCTGGGAATGGGTGCCTTAATTACCTATGGTAGCTATGTAAACAGAAAGGAAAATATTGTTTCTGCAGCAGCATTAATAACCCTTGCCGATGTAGGAATCGCCTTTATTGCAGGTATGATGATTTTCCCATTGATAGGCTTCATGAGTGGAGGTACAATGGAAGGGGCTGCAGGTGGGCCTGGACTAATATTCGTGACACTACCTCAAATTTTTGGAACCATAGGAGGGTCACTTGGAGCGATCGTGGGAACCTCATTTTTTGTACTCCTTTGCTTTGCAGCGCTTACTTCCACAGTTTCATTACTCGAGGTGCCCGTTACTTATGCAGTAGATGAATTAAAGATTAGAAGGGGAAGAGCAGTCTGGTTAATGGCTGGAATTATCTTCCTGGTTGGTATTCCTTCACTGCTAGGGTTTGGTTATTCCGAATTCTTTAGCACTGCTTTCAAAACATTCAAACCAGGCGGATTTGATACCGATTTCTTATCATTCATTGCATCTATTGCCAATGATACTATCCTTCCCTTGGGCGGCTGTATGATTGCATTCTTCGCAGCTCATGTATGGAAGAAACACAACCTTAACGAAGAGTTGGCACAAGGTGCACCAGGATATATGGGCTCATTCGTTCAAAAATATTTGAATTTCTCAGTGAGTTATTTGGCACCGGTCATCTTGGGCGTTCTGTTTATCCTGACCGTTCTTTCAAAATTCTTTAACATCAACATTATCTCATAAACCCTTAAAAAGAGGTACAAAGCATCAAAGAATCCGCTTCTTAATTGAAGCGGATTTTTTTACATTCACTCGTGCAAAGGTCAAGTCTGCTCATATTTTTACTGACAATCACCTGTTCCATTTCGGCACAGTCTTTTCAAATGCCGCAGCACTATGTGGCACACAAAACAATCGGAACTCTTAGCATTGATGGAAAAGCGAACGAAGAATCCTGGCAGAAAGCCCGATGGACCAATTACTTTGTGGATATAGAGGGAGATAAAAAGCCACGGCCTCACCTGTCAACTCGAGTCAAAATGCTATGGGACTCTTCTCATTTTTACTTCTATGCCTCAATTCAGGAGCCACATGTTTGGGCCACGCTGAAGAATAGAGATGATGTCATTTTCAGAGACAATGACTTTGAAATTTTCATTGACCCCGATGGTGACACACATAATTATCTTGAGTACGAAGTGAATGCCTTGAACACCATATGGGATTTGTTGCTTACTCGTCCATATCGGAATGATGGTCATGCCATAAATAGCATGGATATAAAAGGTTTAGAATCGGCTGTCAACATAGAAGGTACTATTAACGATCCTTCTGACGAAGACAAAGGCTGGTCTGTAGAAGTGGCCATCCCCTGGACTGCATTCGTTGAATTTACAAAGGCAAAAGCGCCTCCATCAAACGGCCATCAATGGCGCGTGAATTTCTCAAGGGTGCAATGGGAAACTGAAATAATCGAAGGAACTTATGTAAAGAAAAAAGACCCGGAAACAGGCAAGAATCAACCCGAAAAAAATTGGGTTTGGTCACCTCAACGTGTCATTGCAATGCACGAACCGGAATTTTGGGGAGTCGTAAGTTTTTCAAGCCTTCCGGTTGGTGGACCGAGGATCAGCATTGGGAGAAACCAGGAAGCCGAAGAAATCAGGCAATTGCTTTATAACGTGCATCGGGCACAGATCAGTTTCAAAAAAAGAAATCAAGTCTACGCCTCATCACTGGAGGAGTTGGAAGGACCAAGATTTAGAAAGTCCAACGGTCAGGAAGTGAAAATAGACCTGAACGTTGCTGATCACCAATTGACCTATGAGGCCTCGGTCTTCTTGTTGAACAAAGGTTGGTGGCGACTGGATGAAACAGGCAGGTTGTGGTTCGAAAAAGTAAGAAAATGAAGAAAAGACAATTCATAAAAAATATGGGGTTGGTCACGGGTGCCGCTATGATTGCTCCTTCTGTACTGACATCATGTTCGTCTCCGGAAGTTGATTCATTCAAATTATGGGCCTGGGTCGGCAATGGAGCCAACAAAACCAAAGATGAATGGGAAGCTCAATTCAATAGGCTCAAATCACTTGGATTTCATGGAGTACTGGCCGGAGGAGGCAAAGAAGCGCTCAATATTTCGGTTCCACTGGCTAACTCGTTGGGTTTAGAAATACACTCCTGGCAATGGGTGATGAACCGTCCCGGTAACGAAGAAGCCCAAGCGCACCCTGAATGGTATGCGGTAAGCCGTGAAGGAAATTCCAGCCTTGACGTAAATCCTTATGTGGGGTACTATCAATGGCTCTGTCCATCTAAACCAGAAGTGCAAGACTGGATTGTGAAAGGAATGAAAAATATCGCTTCTGTGGAAGGACTTTCAGGCGTTCAGCTTGACTATGTAAGATACTGCGATGTGATCCTTCCCCGCGGACTTTGGGAAAAGTATGATCTGGTTCAGGATCATGAAATGCCTCAGTTTGACTTTTGTTACTGCAATACTTGCAGAAGTAAATTTAAAAGTGAATCAGGGTATGATCCCTTAGAACTTGAGGACCCCAGTCAGGATGAGGCATGGAGGCAATTCAGATATGATTCCATCACCAACCTTGTGAATCGCATTGCCGATGAAGTTCATGCTATGGATAGGCAGCTATCAGCTTCTGTTTTTGCTACTCCCAAACTAGCAAGAAAGCTCGTTCGACAAGCTTGGGATGAGTGGAATCTTGATTTTGTTTTCCCGATGATTTACTACCAGTTCTATGATGAGTCGATAGAATTTGTCAAATCTGGTACCCAGGAAGGATTAGATGCATTAAATGGAACCAAACCCCTATATACTGCCCAGTACCTTCATGATAAGACTCCGCAAGATGTTAGAGAAATGGTAAAGCTGACCAAAGAAGCAGGAGCCCAGGGATTGGCTTTTTATGACTATGGGCTCATCACCCCGGAAATTGAACAGGTACTGGCAGAAATATAAAAAGCCCCCAGCCTATTTAGCTGAGGACTTTAATTGCCAACCGTAGTCTTTTACTTAATGTAGATGGATTGATTAAAGCTTCGACCTGCTGCTTTGAATTTAATATTGTATCGACCTCTTGGTAAGTTAGACACGTCATATCTTTTAAGTCCGTGATCTTCGGTAGAGATTTCCTCTCTATACACCGTATCACCAAATCGGTCAGTCATTTTTATATAATAGCCTTGGTGATCCGCTCTCAAGAACAATTGAAGTTGCTCTTGCTGAACTCTCACAATTGGTTTTACATAGACCTCAGACTGGTTCTTCTTGATTTCCGCGAAAGAATTGGACACCTCTATTGGCAAAACCTCTAAGCTTGCATCGTTTTCAAGCTCGAGGCTCAGTTGTCCACTTTCCAATGTATTCAACTTGATTTTTCTGATGTACTGACTTCTTTTTGCCTTATCCTTGAAAAGTAGTTTCCCTTTCTTGTTTTTGATTGAGATTACTGTTCCCTCTTCCACATTATCCATTTGCAGGACTACCGAGTTTGAATCTTCTTTTTTAAGCGAGATTGATCTTTCATTAGCATTTGCGGTGACAGTAATTGCCATTAATAACATGGCTATCAGTGTTCTTGTGATTCGTGTTTTCATCGTTTGTTGATTTTCAGTTATTGACCTTTTAGTTTTCGAATTGCCTTAAAAGTTTATCAGCGAATTCTTATTCAAATCAACGCGCTTTTTAAAAGGGGTTTGTCATGGCAGAGTAAACGATTGTCACAAGTTGTCACAATCGGTAAAAGGACTTGTTACAAGAAAAAGTCGCCCTGGTGGAGGGCGACTTTCATTTCAAAAGGTCTGACCTCAACTTGGGACCTTTTGAACAACCTACTCTCAGAGGGCGTCTCCCCCATCTAAGTTTCCATCACATTATTTTTACTGGTTAAGACTTATGGTATAACTACCTGCAATTCCATTGGCAATCCCACCAGTTCCACTGAAAGTGAAACTGAATACAAACTCTTCTTCAGTCAATCGTATGATTGTCACTTGTTTCCTATCATCCACAAGGATTCGCTGTGCAGTCTCATCTTCCCATTGCCAGGTGCCACTGGCCCTGAATAAATCACCTGCATTAGTTGTTTGGTAACCTCCATCTGTGAATGAGACTCCAAAGCCTTCGAAATTTGGCGTAGCATTAATTCCATCGATAATTATGCTTCCACCTTGGCTCATATCCCAAGAGCCCTCTAATTTTTCAAAAGCCAACTCTATGTCTGATAGGATAAGTTCATCTGTACATGAGACCAGGAATAGGCCAATTATGCCAAAAACCAGCTTTAAATATCTTGTTCTAATGTTTTCCATTTTTTCTTTCTTTTTGTTCCCTATCTCCGAATCATGATCTTCTTCTGTACCACTTCCTTTCCGTCACCCACCAACAATAGGTACAGTCCGCTTGGATAGGTGCTAACATCAATTACTAGTTGCAGTTCTTGATAATCCAACTGTCTGAATCGTTGAATACCTCCAAGGTCAAATAAGCTGATAGACAACGAACGACCGGCATACGACTCCAGGTCTACCGTCAGCAATGAAGAAACGGGGTTCGGGAAAATGTTAATCTTTTTAGCCATCAGCGAATCATCGTCAGTTCCGGTGATAATTGTTCCATCGGCACTAACATCTAAGATCCCTTGTCCGTCATTCGTATCGATAATTATACTTCCCGAATAGGTCTGTGCTACAGTAGGTGTGAAATGCATTGTAACAGTCTCGCTACCGGCAGGTGATACCGTTATAGGCGTAGCAGGTCCACTGAATACGGGATCTGGGTAAACAATATCATTGACTTGCAGGTCGCCATCTCCATCGTTGTGAATGGTGATCTCAAAATCTGAGGTGAAATTCAAGGCAGTTCCCGGAATTTGCTGGTCTCCCGTAATCCGTAAATCAGGCTCGAGAACATTATCAATGGTGATTGTAAATTCCTTCTCAAAGGTCCCGTTTATTCCATCGTCTACCTTAACCCTTATGGAATATTGATCCTTGATTTCCCTATCAAACACGGCTCCTGCCCTAAGTTCATTTCCCAGGATGACAAATGTTCCGTTATCCGTATCCCCTAAGCCACTCACAAATGTGTAGGTATGAGTATCTCCAACGTCTGGGTCGGTTGTACTTAATATTCCTACCACATCGTCCAAAGAGTTATTCTCGGCAATGCTATTAGAGGACAATAGAAGATCACTAGGCACGGTATTGAACTGACGGGTCACATTGTTGCTGGCATTATTGCCATTTCCACCTTGATCTTCGGCCACATCAGCCCCTAATGAAACATCTACATTTCCCGCAGCATCCGGAGTGATTGTAGCACTCCAAACCAGTCCTGGTGTGATTACTGTGAAATCACTGGCAACTCCATTGGTGACTGAAATATCACTCAATGAGAAGTTCGTAACTGTTTCATCATAACTGAAAGTGACAGAAAAAGCATCATTTACGATGGCATCAACTGAGGTGGTAAGTGTTACTGACGGCTTCACTCCATCTACCAACACCCTACTCATGTTGTCAATGACATTTAACAGTAATATAGCGTCTGTGTCAAAATCATCCTTCAGGCTAGCGCTTCCGACAAGCGACAGTGTCGTTCCGATTCCTACCCCATTATCGTCCAAATCACCCTCCTGTATAGTGTAGCCAAAAACGACCATTTCATCACTTGTGACCTGGGATATCAACGAAGCAGTTTGAGGTACTCCGCTCAATGCAATTGGGAAGGTGATATCTCCACTGGTGTTTACATCAATATCGAACTTCACATTGAACTCTAAAACATCTCCAATACCATACGTACCGTCAGTGGAAGTCACAAGTGTCACCAGGGGAGCATCTTTAACCCTAAAACTCCACTCGGAGGTTGAATTAATTCCTGCATAATTATTCCCTGCATCATCTTTCAATGCTCCATCATCAATCAGAACATAAAACTCAGATAAGGCCGGCAGCATTATATTAGTAGGATCAATCGTGACTATTCCACCACTGATGTTCACATTGTTGCTTGTCACATCTATGGTTTCAAATGTAGAATTGTCGCTACTTCGTTTAATAGTGATGTTGCCACTGCCCTTGTTCATGTTTTCACCAAAGGTCATTAGAAGGTTATCATTGGGAATTACTCCTATCTCTCCATTTTCAGGAAATAAACCAGGAGCAATTATGCTGGTATCCACGGTCACAGACAATGCCAAACCCTCATCACTGGTATTTCCAGCTAGATCTGTTGTTTTAGCAGTTACTGTATAGGTGTCATCCGAAAGAGAGTTATTACTATGATCGAATGTCCAATCTCCTGAACCATCGGCTGTAGTAGTTCCAATACTTGAACCACCGATAAACACTTCGACTGTGCTATTTGCTTCCGCAGTTCCGGTAAAGGATAGCGTTTGATCATTGGTCAGTTCATCCGAATTATCTGATCCGGTATCGTCCGAGATACCACTTACCACTGGCGGATCTGGTGGCGTAGCATCAAATGTGATATTTATCGCATTACTGGCATTATTATCGTTTCCACCTGCATCTTGAGCTACATTTGCAGGCACACTTACGATTACTGTTCCGTCAGAATCAGGAGTAATGGTAGCGGTCCAAACTTGGCCTGCTGTCACTGGTGCGAAGTTACTTGGCGTACCGTTAGTCACAGAGATATCACTCAAGGCAAAATTTGATACAGTTTCATCGTAGGTAACCGTTACGGTAAAGGCCGAGTTGAAGCTAGCTGCCGCATCTGTCGTCAATGTTACTGTTGGTTTCACACCATCTACAATTACTCCACTCAAATCAGCGATACCTGAGAAAGCCAGCTGAGCAGCCGTAGAGGTATTATCGGCATAGTTAATCTCACTTGATCCACTGGCAAGAATCAATTCGGTTCCTAAACTAATACCATCACTATCTATCTCGTCTTCCAAAATAGTATAAGCGAAGGTCGCTGTATTGCTTTTGCTCCCATCTCCCGTGTAGGAGCCAAATACCGTTGTACCCCCAATATCAATTGGGAAATTAATTGGAGCCGCTATTACAACATCCAGCGTGAAGGTTACGGTGAAGTTTAGTACATCACCAATTCCGTAGATGCCAGCCGATGGCCCTGTCACTGATGTGATGGTTGGAGCATTAATTATTGTAAAGCTCCAATCCGTTGTATTGGTTATTCCTCCATGGCTATTTCCTGCATCATCGGTCAAAGCTCCGGCTTCTATCTGCACATAGAACTCTTCACCGGTTGGCAACAAGTTGTTAGTTGGGTCAATAGTCACTTCCCCACCGTTTATTGTGACGTTAGCACTGGTTACATCGATAGTTTCAAGTATGCTATTATCACTGGATTGTTTGATGATAATATTACCTGTTCCTTTGTGGATGTCTTCAGTAAAGGTCATTACCAGATTGGAGGCAGGTAAAATATCTATCTCATCGTCTAATGGAGATAATGTCGGATCGTTTATTGTAGCATTGATTTCAAACGTAAAGGCATTGCCCTCAACACTAGTATTTCCAGCCTCATCAGTAGCAATTGCTAAAATGTTATGCATGCCATCAACAAGGGGGATTCCATTGTAGATGTATGTCCAGATTCCGTCTGATCCTACCGGCACATTGCTGGCAAGACTATTCCCATTCAATAAAATTTCGACTATGCCATTCGGATCAGCAGAACCGGTGAATTCAGGCATATTGTCATTGGTCAGTTTATCTGAAGCACTGACCCCATTATCGTCTGTGATTGAATTCACGACAGGTGTGTCAGGGTTCGTAGTATCGATAACTACCCCCACCTCTGTATTCTGAGGACTGGCCCAACCTGCTTTATCCAGAGCCCTGAAGGTAAAAGTATGAATTCCTTCAGTCAAAACATCTGAATGATCGTAGGTCCATTCTCCATTTGCATTAGCCATGGCGATAGTTTCAATATCACTGCCGTTAATTAATTGAATCCGAGCATTCGCTTCTGCAGTACCAGAAAAAGTGATCTGATCATCATTAGTTATAAAATCTGTTGTACTTAGTCCGGAATCTTCGCTGATCCCCGTAATTACAGGGGCGTCAGGAGGTGTCGCATCGACTTTAAGATTTTCCATTTGGGAAAACTCACTCTCCAGAGACAAGTCTGCATAAACAGCCTTTACTTTTAATTCATAAGTTCCATCATCAAGATCAGGGCCTGAATAATTGACCTCCCAACGACCATCATCCCCCACTTCGTCTTCACCAAAGAAAACATCATCCAAAAAGGCTTGTACGGTAACTCCGGGCTGACCTTCTTCTCCTCTGATAGCAAAGGTGCGTTTAGTGTAAAAAAAATCGCCTGACACCTGCTGACCTCCCCAGCCACTTGAACCAATTGACGTAAGGTATTTCATTTCAGGAACAGCCAATTCCAGGATGAAGGTCTCATTAGTCTCTGTGGGAACTGTGCCTTCTATCGGAGCGTTGTGCTGTACAGACTTGATGTCATTGCCATCCCTGATCTTGAGGCCTATTTTCCCATAGCCGCTGAAACCTGACAACTTCACTGTCATCTCATCCTTCAGTAACTGTATAAAGAAGGCCTCCGATAAAGTTGCACTGGCAGTTTCCGATACTAGTTCAAAATTATTAGCTCCTTTGGTCATGGAGATATCGCGGTCAAATGTTAGTCTGAACAACGCCTCACTCTGATCCTGGGCAATAACCTCTTCATAGAACTGGTGACGCTCAATTTTCAGTAACACAGGGTTTTTGGAAAGGACATTGATCACCAATTCCGCTTCTTTAACCGCACCGTGTTCGTCAGTGACTTTAATAGTATACTTGTACTCCCCTGCCTCATCGGGTGCAATTCCTGTGAGTTTATAGCCTGTGCCATTCGGGTTGACCTTATGGATTGAATGCTCTTTACGATAGTTTCCTAAAAGCTCTCCCTTGCTGTTGGCCACCAATTGGCTAAACTGGGGGTATCCTGAGGCATTTGCGCCATTTGCTTCAGAACCTGTAACCAATGTGACATTTCCCTCCGGATCGATACGCCTCATTCCGCTGTAACCACTCCGTCTGACGTAAACATTGCCTTCAGAGTTTCCCGCCAAATTCGTTGGTTGTATAAAACTTACTTCCAGTACGTTACCCGGAAGTGTTCCCGATGTTCCTCCACCAGCAAAAGTTGAAACCTGTCCGGTGGCCATATCAACTTTTCTAATTCTGTCATTATAGTGGTCAGCTACTAGCAGGTTGCCGTTGTGATCGGAAATAATATCCCGAGGTGAACTGAATTTGGCAGTTTCAGCATCACCATCCTCGAAGTAAGGACCGAATGTACCCTGCCCAACACTAGTAGGCCCGCTGCCCGCCAATGTGGTCACTACACCCTCAGGAGTAACTTTTCTGATTCTTCTGTTATTTTGGTCTGACAGATACAAATTGCCATCTTCTGCCAGGACCATCCCAAATATGTTATCGAATCTTGCCTCACCTTTGGTACCGTCTGCAAACGAGGAACTGTTGTTGGCTCCTGCCAGTAATTCGAACTCTGACTGATCGTTTAACTTGTAGATCACATCCCAACCGGCTATTATAAGATTTCCATCCAGGTCAAATTCCAGAAATTGCGGATCTATGTCTTCTATGGTTTTATAGCTCACATAGGTAGAGACCTCTCCTTCTGGAGTAATTTTTTTAATGGTTTCGTCTTCCTGATCGATGACATAGAGGTTGTCTTGGGAGTCCAGGGTCAGGCCTATCGGATCATCATGTGTTTTGGTCCTACCTTGTTCATCTGTGGGGTCACTTATTTGTGAAAGTGTCGTGACTAAATACTCAAATTGAGCTTCAGAAGTGAGCCAATCCGGAATATTTTCAATCGTCAATTCGAAATTATCGTCCTCCAGATCAGAAATCTTTACATCATAGTCTATGGTCTCACCTCGATAAACATTGATCACATTGGTGGAGGTAATTTCAGGTGCTATATTAACTCCAATATAGGTCTGTTCATCATCGGGATCCGTGGAACTCAAGGCATTACCATCATTATCTTTTATGCCATTAGTTGCAATAATATCCAGATCCAACGGTTTCCCACCAGCCACATTTGAAACCGTAATTTCAAACTCAATTGGAGGGGAAGGCTGATTAATGGCTGTCACCGTTCCCGAAGCTCCTCCCGCTTTAACCTCAAAATCGCTAAGTGCAATGCCCTGAACTTCTTCACTGAACTTCACTTTGAAAACGACCTCATCCTGATCTCCGACTAACTGCTGATCCGTTGGATCATGCCTCAAAATGGAAACAATGGTTAACGGATCAGGGCCAATAAATGACTCATTGGGGCCATTGGTAGCCTCAAGCAATCGGTTCAAGGTATTGCCGGATATATCGCTTATATCATGGTCGGGATGGAAGTCAAGTTCGACTATGGTATTATCCCCAATACCACCTATAATCACATTGAAGGTTGTCGAGGAAATTTTTTCGACCGAGGTGACCTGGCCAGAGTTTTCATTTTTTAAGATGAAATCATTTGCCTCAATGTCATCCATATCCTCATTGAATATCACCTGGAAAGTGGCTATACCATTAGTGAGTTTTTCTGTTGTCGGACTATGCCGTTTAACGCTTACCAACTTGGGGAGGACCCCGTCAATCACCTTGATGATGAATTCTTGTTCGGTTGTAATTCTCCCATCTGATGCAGTCAGTTTTACCATATGTTCACCAATTTGTCCGATCGGATCTCCGATCAATTGATAATCACCTTCGCTGCTTGTTATTTTCCTGATCTTGTGGTTGAGTTCATCGGCAACGAACAACACACCAGAATCGTCCACAGCAAGGCCTCGTGGAGTATTGAAAGTTGCGACATCAGACTCACCATCTGTGACGCCTGAGCCTCCTTTTCCAGCCCATGCGGAGAGTACTCCATCACTGCTTAGCCTTCGAACGATATGAGTGTCTGACTCTGTGAAAAATAGATTGTCATCATCATCGATTGTTATACCCAACGGGCTGTCCAATACCCCTTCTGTTCCATCAGTATGCCCAATGAGATCACTCCCTACTACAGTTGTGACCTGGCCGCTTGTACTAATTTTTCTAATTCTTTTGTTCCCGGAGTCAACCACATAGAGATTACCTTTCGAATCGAACTCTATGTCAGTAGGAAGATTGAAAAGTGCTGAACCAGACTCACCATCCATGAAACCAGCCGTTCCTGTGCCAGCATAGGTGCTCGAACCACTTGTAGTGACTTTACGAATCACATGATTCTGTTTATCTGCTACGTATAAATCACTTCCCCAAAATGCAAGTCCAGCCGGTTCATTGTACTTAGATAGTTGCCGTGCGCCCTCTTCATATCCCGATTCTCCTGTTCCGGAATAAGTCTTCACGTCCCCGGAAGTGCTAATGCTACGAATCACATGGTTGCCTGCATCTGCTATGTAAATGGTACCATTTGATGAAACAGTGATTCCAGAGGGCTCATTGAACTGAGCTTGAATACCATTATCATTTTTCAACCCTGCAATACCATTGCCAGCCAATGTACTTGCACTGGTCGTCCCTATTTTTCGAATCATATGATTTTCTCGATCCACCACAATCAGATCTCCATTCACGTCAAATTCAAGATCATAAGGATGATCAAAACTGGCATTTTCAAGACCAGCATTATTCTTCCCTGCGACCCCAGAACCAGCATGGGTAGCGACTTCAGTATCCAATTTCTTTTCAAAACTGAGCCAATTCGGAAGAGTGATGGAAGAGTAAATCAACACTGAGTTATCATCGTCCTGGGCAGTTGGTTCATAGTTGTAAAGCTGCGACTCCTTTATCTCTGTGATGGGTGTAGAGGTAAACCCTGGTGGATCATTCAGATTACCCACTTTGATCAGCACTACTTGACTGACCTGGAATGTGGCATCATCAGCAATTACTTCTATTTCATAGACATTATTTGCGTTGGCGTCTGTCGGCTTTTCGAAATCAGGGGCTTCCAGGAAGCTGACCTCACCGGTATTCTGATCAATACTAAAGAGACTTTCATCCTTTGTTGTACCCAGCGCGTAAGTGAGTGTTGCAAGGTCTTCCGCAACTACCGTGTGGACTATACCAGTAATGTTTTCCTCAACAATTTCGGTCTTGTCAGAAGTAAACACTGGAGGGTCACCATCCGGAATCAAGATGGTAAAGCTTTGTGTAGTGCTGGCTCCACTTCCGTCTACAGCTACCAGTTCTACCGAAATACCTCCGGCTAGGTTTGAAGGTGTTCCTGTTAATGTAAAGCTGGATGGAGCCAACTTTTGTAAGCCGGAATCAGTGATATAAAAAACACCATTAGGTGTCATGGCTATTCGTTCAGGAGCATCAAGGTTGATTCCCGAAAGCTCAAAATCAGTCACTATCCCATCGAGAGTCACCTTTCTGATCTTGCCGTTACCTGTATCAGTCACGTAAAGGTTGCCTCCCTTGTCGATAGTGATTCCGGTGGGTGAATTGAATCGGGCGTTCTCCCCTTTTCCATTCGTTGCACCCTTTGAACCATTACCTGCCAGGGTCGTAACCGCTCCGTCTGGCGCAATCTTTCTTATACTATGATTTCCTTGATCTACTACATAGAGGTTTCCTTGCGAATCCATCGTTATCCCTCTCAAATGTCCGAAACGAACTTCATTCCCTAAACCATCGCTAAATCCACTTGAATTACCCACTAACGTAGTCACCTGACCATCGGCCGAAATCTTTCTCACCTTATAGAACCCGGCATCTGTAAAGAACAAATCACCCTCATCATTCAATACCAGGCCATAGGCTTGCTTGATGTTGGCTTCTGCAAGGGATCCATCTTTAAGCGTTGGTGGACCATTTCCCGGCCCGTCTCCAATCAATGTGGTCACACTTCCACTGGTATCCACTTTCCTAATCGACCGGTTTTCAGCATCAGCAATGAATAAATTGCCATCCTTATCAACGACAATATCATCCACTCCTTCAAACTGGGCCGCAGCACCGGTTCCAATCTCAAAACCTGGTACACTTCCCACAAAGTCCTCAGAAGTACCATCAGACAGCACTTTCTTTACACCTGCAAAGTCATTATTAACCGATCCTGTATAGACTGTTCCATCGCTGGCTATACCAACGCCAAAGAGCTTTGTTGGTAAACCTGAAACTTCGGTGTTCCCAAAAGAGACTTCCAATTCCAGCCAATCAGGAATAGTCACCCCAAATACACCTACCCTCTCCTTGTCCAAATCTGATACTCCGATTTGGTATTTATATTTTTCATCATTCTCAGCATCCGTAACTGGGTCAGTGGAAAAAGCAGGTGCCGAATTAGGCCCTATATAGGTTTCTTCTGTTTCCGAAATATGAAATTCTTCGATTTTCAATCCGGCAATATTTTCAATATCGGAACTGCTATTTAGTTCGAGGTCAAGGAGAAGTTTAAATTTTACTCCGGTGATTTTTACATCATAAGTCTTGGTATCAACCGCTGTAACGGAGTTGATAGCTCCCTCCGCTCCATCGGCCTTGATACTAAAATCGGTTTGATCAACATTGATAACCTCATCGTCAAACACAACTCTAAAGGTTGCCTCACTACCGGTTAATTGCTCTTCCTCAGGATCTTGCCTCAGAATATTTAGAACAACTGGTGGAGTTGCGTCTTCAACTGTGATCTGAAAATCATGGTAACGGCTATTGCCTTGAGCATCTTTCACTTCAATGGAAACATCATGCACTCCAACCTGGCCCAAAGGATCACCTGTAAGCGCTGCGCCAGACAGTCTTCTTAAGTTATGCCCTCTTGATTCGGCCACCAACAAGTTTCCTGATGCATCAAAAGCCAGGGAAAACGGGGTCTGAAATGCAGCTTCCTTTCCAACACCATCCTTGACTTCCCAATCACCATTTCCTGCAATGTGCCTGACTGTCTTACCACCAGGGCCAATACGCTTGACCTTCATATTCATATCCGTGATAAATACATTGTCATCACGGTCTATGGCAATACCCAGTGGCTCATCGTATTTTATAAATTGCTCTGTACCGTCAATATCTTCTGTGTCACCCTTTCCAGCAGCTCCCGAAAAAATCTCAATTATACCTTCCTGATTGACTTTCAGGACTCTGTTTTCGGCCCTACTTGTTACATAAATATTGTCTTTTGAATCTACAGCCAGATACTCGATAGAGGCAAAACCGTCTACAATTCCGGACTCACGGGTCAGCGGAGGATCTTCTCCTATTCCTGCAAATGTGGTTACCACTCCATCTGGAGTCACTTTTCGAAGATTGTGGTTCTTTGAGTCTGCCACATATAGATTTCCCTTGCTGTCAAATGCAAGGCCCATGGGCGTATCAAAAGTGGCTGAAGTACCAATATGGAAATCCATATCACCAGTGAATTCCCTACCTACAAAATTGGTCACCTCAGCCTCAGGAGAAATCTTCCGAATGCGATGACTGATCTTACCATCATCACCTTTACCTGCTTCCGAGACATATATATAACCGTCAGGCCCCACGGCAATCCCTTGCATGTCCACAAAACTTGCCTCTATGCCTTTGCCATTTTCATACTTATTATCACCTGAACCTGCAAAAGTGATCACCTTTTGATCCGGACTGATCTTTCGAATCACATGGTGCCCTACATCAGCCATGTAAATATTACCGTGTTTATCAGCAGCGATCAGCTTAGGCTCCCTGGAATCAGGATTAGTCTTACTTCCTTCAAGCTGTTTTCTGGTTAAGAATGTACTCACCTGGGGCTCATCTCCCGGACCAAAGTTTAACCAATCCGGAATCTCTCGACCTATAAACTCAAATGCTTCACCCTCAGCATCGACAGCATCAAGTAGATATTGGTAGAATTCCGTTTCGAGAATATTGGTGATGGGAGTCGAGGTCACGGTGGGTGCAGAGGGTGAATCCTCTTTGTTATCTGCCACAGGGTTATCAGGGTCGATGAAATTTTGAAACACTCCATGCCGGGTCCAGGTGCTGTAAACCGTATTGCTGTTATCCTCCCAATTCGCTGCATTGGCCACATTAGCAAGCCATACATCACGAGAACCTATTGCCGTACCTCTATATCGTACGTTGGTTCGAGCCGGGCTAGTGAAGGAAGATGAACCAACAGCCACAGCATTAACACCATCGGTAAGTCCGGGGAAAAGATGCGTACCCTTAAGTTCACTGATCGTTTTCCACTCGTCATCATGCGCGGTGACTGCAAAAATCGGTACCAAGTGTGTTTTGCCAAAATCACCATCTTCTACATCGGTAGATTGAAAGATAAAAATGCGATCTCCACTAGTTCTCACAGTTGCGTCAGAGCGTGAACCAAACATGGTATTTTTCACGATTGTGTAATCTCCCTCTCTATCGCAGTCTTCTCCTGAGATTTTGCAATCGTCAAAAACAGTCATTACCGTTCCAGCCCTGAGCCCTTCTGCCGGGGTGGTATACTTTAACAAAAAGCTCCCACTCTTCTTGAACTCACCATTGAAATAAGAAGCGCTGGTAAAGTAGACTACTTCACCAGCTTCCAAATCTACAAAGGGTGCCCAGGAAAACTCATCCTCATCCCTTCCACTAAGTCCAATAATGGCAACATCACCAGCAGATAGAGTCGCTGTACCTGCTTGCTTCGAGGGCTCTACTAAATCAATTCTTTTTGCAGTAAAGCCGAAAGCAAAAAATAATGTGAAAAGGAACAATAACCTTTTCAAGGAAGAACCATTTTTAAAAGTCATAATAGTATTCATTAGTAGATCACTTTTATTAAGGTGAAGCACTAGTTATGCTCTATTTGGCAGGTGAATTCAAGGTAGATTCACTACTTATTAGTGTTGGTATAAATCCGCTTCAAAAACTGGACATCTACCTGTAAAAAAATGGACACATTAGATTTAACTAATTGATTAATAATGATTTAAGATTTTTTAGTCATTTTTTTACAACCGTGGATTTTCAGGCATTTACTCCAAGATTTTGTACACTTGTAATAATTAGAATTGGGAGAACTATCCCTTTCAACTCTACTTTTACACGTGAAAAAAGAGCGAAGAAATAGAAGACTGTATGGTATGCTTTTATTGGCAATTCTCTCGCTATGGAAACCGATCTATTCTCAGGAATATTCTGTGAAGATCAAGTCCATCGGAATTGAGGATGGATTGACAAGTAGAAGTATCAATGGTTTCTATCAAGACAAGGACGGTCTAATCTGGATGGGTAGTGATTTTGGGTTAAACCGCTATGACGGCAATGAAGTCAAAACGTATACCCAGGAAAACAATCAACTCGTTTCCAATTATGTAAGATGGTATGCCGAAGATGCAAACGATAATCTCTGGCTTTATGGAAAAGATCCTAATTTGGGGAATCGCTCGGCCCTTCAGGTTTTTGATCCACTCCAGGGAAAGGCCATAGCTCTGGACAAATTCTTCAATGGTCAACTACCATTTGACGCCACGTCTGTGCAGGGTATCACCTCACATTTAGGATCAAGCGATCTTTGGATAGTTACAGACAAAGGAATCTTTAGGTATAACCCTACACAATCCGATCTGCCAATGCTCATCATCAAGGTATCGCTTCAAATGCACGATCTTGAGGCTTGCGAGAGAGGACTGTGGCTAAGTGAAAAAGGCATTATACGTTTAATTAATCCTGATGGTAACGAACTTCAGAACATCCAGGTTGATGATCACTACGAAGCTTATTTTTATGGTCTGGACCCATTTGATAATGTCTATTACCGGCAATTCCTAACTAATCAAAAAGTCAATAAGGTTTCGGTAGGGGTTATTTATTCTACCAACCGCATGTTCGGGTCTTCTCAGGAGGCTTTCTGGCACAAAAAAAGGTTAATTGGACTCGATCCAAATCAAGGTCATATCTGGTATGATGATGAAGAGAAAAACACCTATATCTATGATGAATCACTGAATGAAATACATCGGTTTCAAAGAGATGAAGGTTTTTTTTCTTATCCCAAACCCGTTTTCTTCGATCGCCTAGGGAACGGTTGGACCAATCACAACGGCAGAGTGAACATTATTGGTTTACAACGGTCGAAATTCACAAATTATCTTACCGACATTCGAACCTTTGGCAGCAATGGCTATGGAACACGAGGTTTATTTGTTGATAACGATAATAACCTCTACACCAACGGTCTGGGTAGGTCCTACAGGATAAATCTAAACACGGGTGAACGCGAAGAATTTGGCCCGAATTCCGATTTTTATGTTGAAGGCAATTGGGGCGACCAGATAAGCAGTAAACGTTTGTCCTTGATTGAGGGATCAAACGGAAACCTGTGGTATACTGACGAGGGTAACAGACTCACTCGACTAAACCCCAAAACCGGTGAGGAACGTAACTTCACGTACAGTGAAGACCAGCATGCGCTGAATAATCAAGATCCAAAAAAGATAGGGATGTTAATCCACTGGTCGAGTTATATCGATCGAAACGGCCGACTCTGGTTGGGAAAAGACGATGGCATCTCCTACCTCGAACCCTCAGATAGCACGATGAAGCTTTTCAGAAACTATGGCCCCTTCCAAGAGCTTCGCACGGCAATGGTTGTGGGGTTTCACGAAACCAACAATGCAATCTGGATTGCGTCTCAGACAGGCCTCTACAAAATGGACTATCAATACAACGTGATTCAGCGTTTCCATAGTCAAGGCGAAAAGGGTTCCTATATACCACACAATTCAATTGCACATGTCCATTCTATTGGTGACAGTATCTTATGGCTTGCCAGCAAAGGAGGTGGTTTAATTCGCTTGAACTCAGTTACAGGCGAATATCATCAATACACTGAAAGAGATGGCCTCTCAGACAATACGGCCTATGCCATTTATGAAGATGATCAAGGCAGGTTTTGGGTTCCCAGTGATAAAGGTATCATGCAAATTGACCCTTCTGGTTTTTCCGTTACCACGTACCTTAAAGGAGATGGGCTATACCAGGAAGAGTTTAATACAACGTCTCATTACCGTGCCAAGAATGGAAGACTATTCTTTGGACATTTAAACGGGGTAACCACCTTTAATCCAAGTGATTTTGTAAGACCAGATGACACGAACGTCCAATTGATAGTCACGGGATTCCAGACACAATCTAAGAAGACAGGTCTTTATATCAACGGAATGACGGGGTTCCTGGACTCAGATCAAATCGTTCTTCAACCCAGTCAAGTTGGGTTCAACATTAATTATAGCCTTCTTAACTACTTAGATTCCGAATCGAACCGATATTCATATAAGATCGAAGGAATCGATCAAGAGTGGAATTTCATTGACCAGCCTTTTGTCAGGGTGAATGGCTTACCTTATGGAAAATATAACCTCCAGCTTAGAGGTCAGGCATCTCAGGGTTTATGGTCAGAGGTTCTGTCCATTCCGGTTTTCGTTTTAAGGCCGTTTTACTTAAAAACCTGGTTTATCGTATCAATCATCCTCCTGGCTCTGATAATTGCTTATGTGGTTATAAAAGTGCGAGAGCGCACCTTATTGGTTCGCCAGGAATTTCTTGAAAGTGAGATTGATAAACGTACACTAACCATTCAGGAACAAGCACATGAATTGAAAGAATTGGATGAATTGAAATCCAAATTCTTTGCCAATGTATCACATGAATTGAGAACACCACTAAGCCTTGTCGTTGCTCCAATTCGAAACCTTATCAAAAACTCCAGTATTGATGAACAAGGTCGAAAAGACCTAATTAGGGTAAAAAAGAATAGTGAGCAGATCGAAAAATTGGTAGAAGAAATCCTTGATCTGACTAAACTAGAGAACAAGAAGATTACCCCCCACTATAAGGCCATTCGTCCGAGTCAATTTTTCTCTCGGATTCACAACAACTTCGAATCCAAAGCACAGACGGAAGACATCAGGTTTGTGTACACCTTTAAAGGAGAAGACTCTGGTTTTGCCCTTGATGTTGATATGACTGAAAGGATCCTGAATAACCTGTTATCAAATGCATTCAAATTCACTCCGTCCGGAAGTAGTATTGAAATGACAATCGAAATCGACTCCATGGAGTTAATAGCCAAAGTGGAGGACCAGGGAATTGGAATTTCTGAAAAGGACCTCCCGCATGTCTTCGATCGATTTTTTCAAACCAAAGATTCTCAGAGGGCAGCAAGTGGAGGCACTGGTATTGGACTGGCGTTAAGTAAAGAACTCGCCTTGGCCATGGACGGAGACTTGACCGTAGCCAGCGAACAAGGGACCGGTAGCGCATTTACTTTAAGACTTCCGAATATCAACGCATCCATGCTTCCAAAAGAGGCCACAAACGGAAAATCGAAAACTGAAAAGCCCAAAGTATCCATTACGGCCAAAAAACGTAACCATGTTATGGTTGTGGAAGATCATCTGGATATGCGATCATTTATCCTGGAAAACCTTCAAAATCAATTTCATACGATTGAGGCTGCCAATGGAGCTGACGCCCTGAAAGTACTACACGAAGTTGAACATAAACCGGATATCATCATTTCAGACATGATGATGCCTGAAATGGATGGGATGGAATTGTTAGAAACGATTAGAAATGACGAAAATCTGACGACAATTCCTGTGATTATGCTTACGGCCAGAACCGCTGATAAAGACAAACTGGAGGCCTTCCGACTAGGTGCCGATGACTATTTGGTAAAGCCATTCTCTGTTGAAGAACTGAAAGCCAGAATTAAGAACCAGCTCAAGGTCTCAGAAGCAAAGAGGGTAGCAAATTTGGTCAGTGACGTTGAATATAATCACAACAATCAATTGGAGGAACCAGCTGAAGAGTGGTTACTGAAAGTGAAGCAGCTTACCCAGGAAAATGTTCACAAAGTTGATTTCAACATTGCTTCCATTGCCGAAAAAATGGGCCTGAGCCAACGGCAGTTTCAGAGAAGATTAAAGTCAGTGACTGGTTATACGCCTGGGGTCTATCTAAAAGAAATACGTCTTCAAATGGCTCGAACCTATCTTGAGCAAAAGGACTATCAACAGGTACAAGAGGTTTCTATGGCTGTCGGGTTCACCTCTGTGAATTATTTCTCAAGGCTCTATAAAAACCGGTTCGGTAAAAGCCCAGGTGAATACTTCCACCAAGAGGCATAAAAAAGCCCTCCTGATAAAATCAAGAGGGCTTTCCATTTATAGTTGGGATTTATTAATTATTCTGTGGTAATGTACTTGTATCTACCTTTTTGTCTTTCTTCTTTTTGATGATCACTGCATCAATCGACTTCTGCTTCACCAAATCATTAAAGGCCGGAACATCGTTTTGCATAAGCTTTTCCAGTTTCTGTAACTGCTCATCAATTTGACCGGTCAGTTCCTGACGCACCGTCTCAGCCTGTGCTGTAGGCCTCCACGCACCACTACCGGCAACTCCGGTTAAGGCGGCAAGCTTATTGTTCAAACGAATCGGGAAGTTCAAAGGATCCTGCCCTGACCTGTTTTTGGTCTGGTACAAGGTCTCCTCTATTTCGGTCATCTTCTTATCGAGCTCCTTGGCAGCATCTACAACGTCCTTGTAGTTATCATCGCCTTTGATTTTGTCGGTCAAGACTTTCATCTGCTCTCTGGCTGAACGAATATCCTTGATCGCCTGGTGAGTCTCGGTCACTTTGTCCCTAACCTTGATAAGGAAATTGAATTGAGCGATCAGATCTTCATCCGTTGATGGGTAGCGTGGATCTCTAAGCAACTTGAACTTCTGTTCCTGAGAATCGTCACCAACATTCAACTTTACTGTGTACTCTCCCGGAGGTGCCATTGGCCCTCTTAATGAAGCTGCCCACATAATCAATCCTTCAAAACCTTCTGCATTGTCATACATCATGTTCCAGTTAAACATATTCAAGCCTTTCTTCGGTTTCTGAGTATAAGACTTGATCAGTTCACCTTGTGGATCATATACCTCCATTTTCACTTTGGTCCCTTTGGCCGGTGCTTCTTTCATATTATAGTAAACCACTGCGCCACCAGGCTTGTTGGAGCCATAGAGCAAGGAGAGATTGTTATTTCCTCCACCTCTTCTGAAACGGAAACCTCCACCAATTCTATAGGCATCCATTGGCTTGAACAAGTGGAAGTCTGCCTGAGCCACTTCATCATTCAATTGGTGAAGCACAGTCAAGTCATCGATCATCCAGAAGCTTCTTCCTTGTGTAGCGGCAATCAGATTATCTTCCTTGATCGCTAAATCAGTAATTGGCACAATTGGCAAGTTCATCTGGAAAGGCTTCCAGGAAGCTCCATCATCAAAAGAGATAAACATTCCTCTTTCGGTTCCCGCATAAAGAAGGCCTTGACGTTTAGGATCAGCCCGAACTACCCTTGTGAAGTGATCATTCGGAATTCCTCCAGTGATCTTGGTCCAGGTTTGTCCATAATCCTTGGTCTTATAGAGGTATGGCTGATAGTCACCCATTTTATATTGAGTTCCTGCGATATAGGCTCCGCCTTTTACAAATGGATCTGCATCAATACTATTGATCATCAGGTAGGTTGGCATATCCGGAGGAGTGACATTCGTCCAGTTCTTGCCTCCATCTCTGGTCACATGGATTAAACCATCATCTGAACCAGCCCAAATCAAATCCTTCTCATAAGGTGATTCTACCGCTGCGAATACCGTAGCATAGTATTCCACACTGGTATCGTCAAAGGTAATCGGACCTCCTGATTTACCAAGTTTTTCAGGCTCTGCTCTGGTCAAATCCGGACTGATCACTTCCCAAGACTGTCCTTCGTTATATGTCACGTGAACATGATTCGAAGTAGTGTAGAGTTTATTCTCATCATGGGGTGAGAAGAAGATTGGGAAATTCCACTGGAATCTATACTTATAGTCTTCCGCTCCATGTCCCATTGGGTTGTCTGGCCATGCATTAATATTTCTACTAATCCCTTTTTCATGGTCAATTCTTGAAAGGAATCCACCATAGCTACCACCATAAACAATATCCGGATTGGTCGGATGCGGAGCAATATGAGCACTTTCACCACCTGCAGTAGATTCCCAATTGTTCTCAGTTATAGCAAAACCAAATGATCTATGGTCAATTCTGACAGTCGAATTATCCTGTTGTGCTCCATAAATTCGGTAAGGAAAGTGATTATCGGTAGTGACCCTATAGAACTGCGCAGTGGGCTGGTTCATATAAGTAGACCAGTTGTCTCCTCCATCGTAAGACACCTGTGCTCCACCATCATCAGCAATAACGAGTCGCTGATTATCTTCCGGAGCAATCCATAAGTCATGGTGATCACCATGAGGAGCACCTCTCCTATTGAAAGTTCTTCCTCCATCAGTTGAGGTATGATAACCTACGTTCATGACGTAAACCTTATCCTCATCCTGTGTATCCGCATAAATTCTTGAATAATACCAAGCTCTTTGTCTTAACGCACGATCCGAGTTCGTTTTTCTCCAGGTATCTCCACCGTTGGTAGACTTAAATACACCACCATTCTTATTCTCTATAATAGCATATACTGTCTTCGGATTCACGGGCGAAATGGATACACCAATGATACCTATATCTCCATTTGGCATTCCTGTATTATCATTGAGGTTTTCCCAGGTCTCGCCACCGTCCTTTGATCTCCAAAGGGCGGACCCTTCACCACCGGAAGAAAGGCTGTACGGGGTTCTTCGAATTCTCCATGTACTGGCCATCATGAAATCAGGATTATTCGGATCCATGGAAATATCTACAGCACCGGCATCGGCATTGGCAAATAGCTTTCTTTCCCATGTTTTTCCACCATCAGTTGTCTTGTAAACTCCACGAGTCTCCGAAGACTTAAACAAATCACCCATTACGGCAACCCAAACAACATCCGGATTCTCAGGATGAACTCGGATTCGTCCTACATGCATAGCATCATTCAGGCCAACGTTAGTCCAGCTTTCTCCACCATCGGTAGACTTCCACATTCCTTCGAAACCAGAAGAAACATTGCCTCTAACGGTTTGTTCACCTTGGCCGACATAGATCACTTGATTGTTTGATTCACTTACGGCAACTGCGCCTATCGAACCTCCAAAATATCCATCAGAGATATTCTGCCAGGTTGTTCCACCATTCTCGGTTTTCCAAACGCCACCACCAGTGGCTCCCATGTAAAATAATTGCGGTTTACCCGGAACACCCGTAACGGTTCCCGCTCTACCTCCACGGTAAGGTCCGATAGATCGCCATTCAATGCCTTTATAAACTTCAGCATTATGGTCGACTGGAGGAGGAGTAGGTTGATTATTTCGCCTATTTCTTCGTTGGGCTTGCGTATCTAACGTGAGTGAAATCAACATTAAGAGAGCAAGACACCATGCCCATCTTGAAGAGCTTTTCAGTCTGTTCATAATTTTTTTATTTGGTTTGAGTGAAAGCAGGAAACTTTCAACTTCCAAAATTTAGGAAACTCTGCCCAAAATGGAGGATTAGGGTATTGTATTTTATATGAACGGAATCGAAAAGAGCATAAAAAAAGGAGCCACGCAGGCTCCTCGGAATAAAATGTGTGATATATATATTATTTCGAAATTCTATAGATAGAGGTGTTGTTGTATTCTGTCAAAAACTCCGCTTGTCTAACAAGACTCTGAGCTTTGGCATCTTCGATTACATCTCCCTCACCTAATTCGATAGTTTCTACGAGATTATATTCATCATCATAGATTTTGATTTTTTGAACCTCCTCAACTTCTACTATTTCAAACTCCTCCATAGTAGCGTCAGCATAAGCTCTTTCCAAAATCTCTTCTTCAAGCATTTTGCTTGCAACGTCTGCCTCATTCGAACCACCGAATGAACTCATCACTGCAGTAAATGTCACTACAGCTCCCAACATCAATGCGACTATCGCGGATGTTGTTTTTTGTGACCTGTTTAATACTCTTTTCATGACCGTGTTGTTTTGAAATTCTTTTTTGTTAGGTGAATTTTCAGTTTTTATTCTCTGTGAATTTCTGACTTTTCTGATCTTTCGTTTTGTAGTCGTCCATTCACTTAATAAGACGCACAAAGTTCTATAAAAGTTTATTCATCAGCCCTAAAAAAGTAGATTATTTGCCCCAACCGGTATATATCACGGATGAACCGTAGAATATTTGGACTGAAAATTCAAGCACAAAAAACCCCACTTCAAGTGGGGTAAGAGGCCATATTAAATTCTGACTTTCAGAAATATGCAAAACGCCAATTCTGAGAATCAGGCCTAAAACAGCCAATTTTCTCGAAAATCGAAGATTATTTTTCTGTTACCTACCCAAAATTTTGATAAAATTCCGGTCATTTAACCGATCGCCTGGGCCAAATCTGCGATCAAATCGTCCGCATCTTCAATACCTACACTCAAGCGAATTAGGGAATCAAGTAGGCCATTGGCTTCTCTTTCAGCCTTTGGTATGCTAGCGTGAGTCATGGAGGCTGGGTGGTTTACCATAGATTCTACTCCACCTAGTGATTCAGCCAGGGCAAAGACTTTGAATCGCTCCATCACACGATAAGATCTTTCCATGTCATCTTCCTTGAAGGTAAAGGATAGCATGCCTCCAAAATCCTTCATCTGACGCTTGGCGATTTCGTGATTTCCGTGCGATTCTAATCCGGGCCAATAGACATTCCCTACTTCGGGATGTGACGCAAGGTACTCTGCGATCTTCCGTCCATTTTCGCAATGGCGTTCCATTCGAAGATGTAAGGTTTTAATTCCTCTAAGGACCAGAAAGCAGTCTTGTGGACCGGTTACTCCACCAGTCGCATTTTGAATAAATGCCAACTTTTCGTTTAACTCGTCATCATTTAGGGCCAAAGCACCCATCACCACATCTGAGTGGCCACCCAAATACTTGGTTACCGAATGCATCACGATATCCGCACCTAGATCAAGAGGTCGCTGAAGATAAGGAGTAGCAAAAGTATTATCTACTCCTACCAAAGCCCCATACTTTTTCCCTATCGCCACAGCCGCTTCAATATCGATAATATTGAGCATTGGATTGGTCGGTGTTTCAATCCAGATAAGCTTGGTGTTCTCATTGGCGTAACGTTCAATTTCTGATGAATCGGCCATTGAAATGAAGTGGAACTTTATACCGTATTTGGAAAACACATGCTTAAACATTCTATAACTCCCGCCATAGAGATCGTTGGTACTGATCACTTCATCCCCCGGTGATAATGTTTTGATAATTGCATCTATTGAAGCCAATCCTGACGCGAAACAAAGACCATGTTTGCCATTCTCCAAAGCTGCAATACTCTCTTGTAACGCAAACCGGGTCGGATTCTGGGTTCGGGAATATTCAAATCCCTTATGATCACCAGGAGATCGTTGCACATAAGTCGATGTTTGATAAATCGGAGTCATTATGGCTCCTGTTGTTGGATCTGGTTCTACCCCAGCATGAACTGCCTTGGTTCCAAACTTCATTGATTCGTTGCTCAATTCTTTGTCTTTTTCTCGTTATCAAAAAACTCCTTCAAAGAGTTATCCATTTCTTCTTTCGTCTTGGAATGACTTGGGGTAAGTGACAATTGCCCTGGCATTTCCTCCACATGTAAAGTCTGGGTTGGGAACGCAAAACGTACCCCTAAATGTTCCGCCAGTCGATTAACACTCAGCATTATTTCCTGGCGACATCGAAGCTCGTCAGTCCAGGTCGGTACCTCAAAGAAGATATACAGCATAATATCCAGAGAGCTTGCCGCATAATCGTTCAGGAAAATATTGTAGTAGTCCTTTCTTGTATGGGCATGATTGTTCACAATTCTTTCAATCCCCTTAACAAAGACTTCTATCTTATTGGCCGGAGTGTCATAGGTGACGGAAAGCCTCGTATAGAAACGTCTATACTTCCTTAGCCCATGATTGTCGACACTGGTATTGGACAAAACACTATTGGGCACATAGAGCACTGAATCCCGGAAAGTCCTTATTCGTGTAGACCTGAACCCCACCTCCTGAACTGTTCCATCTATATCACCGGAAGTTATCCAGTCCCCTATTTGAAAAGGCTTGTCAATAAAGATCATCAAGGACCCAAAGAAGTTCTTGAGTGTATCCTGAGCAGCCAAAGCAAAGGCCAAACCGCCTATCGAAAGTCCGGTAATCAACGGCCAAATGTCAGTTCCTAATCCTCTAAGAACAGCTAATATTCCAATCAGGATCACAAATGTTTTGAGCGCCTTTCTCAAAAGAGGAACAAGTTGGTCATCCAACGTATTAGCTGTCTTGGCAGCAACCTTTTCAAGGTACGCGCCAATCACGTCTACAAGTTTGTAAAAGAAGACTGTCGCTAACAAAGGAATGGCTGCGTTAGTGGCCAATATCAGATAGCTCCCAACAGCTGGGGGTAATTGGAGAACCGGAATAAATAGCCTGACGAACAAAAAGACGACAAATAGGCTGAACGGCTTGGCTGCTGGTAGAATGTATGTTTTAGCCAAATCAACCTTTCCGTAACGGTGTAATACCCTGACCAAAAGGTTTCTAAAAATAAAGGTCAGAATTTTATGAAAGGTAAAACTGAGGACCACAAGTATCAGTCCTCCCAATAGTTGCCAAATATGAAGACCTAAATATTTCTTTGATCCTAGCTTTGGAAGAAGGTTCAAGAGTTTGTCCGTGCCAAATGGATAGACTTCTTTGTGAATCTTGTCGATTTCGGCCACCGTACGTGCCGAATACAGCCATTGTCCGTTGACCCGCTCCACATAGATATCAGGGAATTGGTCGAAAAGAACATACCGGTTCCTCTTGGTCAATGAATCGTAATAATCGGGACGAGTAGGTATTTCCTCAAGTCGGATATAGCTACCACTACCATCAAAAATCTGCTTCAGTTCAATCGCCAGATTTCTTAGTTTTTGGTCGCTTAGACTGCCCTTGGTTAACGATTTTGCCGCTTTTTGAGGATCATAAGACTCTTCCTGTAAGTACTCTAAATGATTGAGTACAGCACTATACGGTGAGGTAAATATCTCTGACCGATCGTCCTGAGCATTTGCCAGCGTGGGTATTAACAGGAATAGCAAGAAGAGGTATTGACAGAACTTTCTCATTGAATCGTTACGCTATTTTGAAAAGCGGTAGATCGCAAACTGGTTGTCGAAGTTAATAAAGAGTTCGTATTCTCCACGACTTTGATAATAAACTAATCCGATATCATTATTGGTACTGATTGCATTCTCCAACTTGGCCTTTCCCGAACGATCAAGTAAATGCAGCTTTCCATCTTGATTAATGATGAAAATCTCAGACCTATTGCGAAAGTTATAAAATGCAACACGGTCATCTTCGTCCAAGATCAGCTCAGATGTGAATAACTCCTCACCATTGGAATCAAAGAATGTCGTTCCTCTACTATCTTTCCTGACTACAACATGAGCCACCCCTGACCTGTCATTTACCAGGGTAAACTTGCTGCTGACATTTGGCTTGAATAATTGATTTCTGGTTTTGACTTTCCCATTAAGGTTCACTCCTACTTGCTCTCCATCTTCAGTAACCACTGTTATAGTAGTTCTTTCAAAATCAGGGCCTTGGCTAATTTTCACATCGCCTGAAAGTCGCTTATCAAGTTTAAAGGGAAATCCTGGATACAGTTCACCTCTACGATTTGTTAGTTCAATTTCTCCATTCCGCCTCACCAGCACAAAACAGTCTCTTCCGCGCACCCTTATATGGCGAGGCACCTCTAAAAGCGGACTTTGACCATTTCTGGGGTTCCAACCTTCAAGCAAATTCCCCTCCTTATCGAATAGATATACGTTACCCCTTCTGTCTTGTCCGGCATAGCGATAACGCTTACTATTGTCATAGTCAATATCATTTAGGTCCAGCAAGGGTAATGGTAACGAAATTTGTTTCGGAAACCCTTCCACATCCTGTCCATTCCTGTCGACCAGGTAAATAAGACTATCAGTAGTAAACAGGTATTGTAGCTTCCTATTGTTGTAATAATCTATCTGACGAACAGAGCCATTAATGGTTGAGCCTAAGTCTCGTTTCCAGAGTAAAGTTCCATCCCTGGAGATCAAATAAACCTGGCCAGCACGATCCTGAATAAATATTTCCTGCTCTGCTGTATTATGATTCCTCACCACAAATGGTTTGGTGATAATTTCATTATCAGCAAACATATTAGCCTCAAGATCCAATGCAAGATTTATAGGCCCAACAGCTGTAGTTGAAGTTCTTACTATTGGATTTAGCGTGGTTTGGGCACTAGCAAAGTAGGTGTTCCCAGAACTGCTGAGTTGAACTGAAACTAAATCGACAATATCGAGAAGTGATTGTTTGTTTTCAAAGAAAGTCTTCCACTTCGGTTTAAGGCCTGCTTTCAAGGCGTCCACTGAGTACTGAAAGTCAAAGAGTCTGGTCATAACAGCCTCCTGAGCCAAGTCATCCAAAAATTTACGTCTTTCCACTGTCTTACCCCAGGTGTCTTCATCATCGTATTCCCGAAGAACAAGTTTTATGGCGTTGACCGACTCAGCAAATAGAAGTACTTCATTGAATATAACAAAGTACGTTTCTTTCAGCTTAGGCGAATTAAAACCAAAAGCCTCGTTGAACACTCCTGGCTTGTTGAGATAAGCAATTGGAAAATTCATAAACTCTTCCTGGTAAAGTGTATCTGTCTCATTCTTTACCAATTTCAGAGATAGTTCCTCTAATAAACCTTGAACAAAAGCTCCATCAGTCAAAGTCGTTATTCCCACCCAATCTTTCTCCTCGTTTCCCGCATCAACTTCAACAAAAGTCAACGAACCCGTAGCTCGTGATAGAAGTTGTTCATAGTCAATTAGAGTTTCTTCCAGACTGCCTCCTTTGATCGGAACTGTTTTGACACTACTCAGTCCATTGGGCAAAAAGTCTCTCTCCCTGATGGGCACATCCTCATAGTCTTCCAGGTTGAAGCCAGGCTTCAATGTTAGTCGACCATTCGTATTTATCCCCTGGTCAGAAAGATTCAGATTTAATTGGATCAACCCCTGGATATTATTGTTGGTTGAAGCTTCATTTCGAAAAAACACATCTTTCAGGTCGTTCAGCTTGCTTTGGTTAAAGACGATCACTACATCATTAACTGGTGAAAAACTAAAATCAAAAGTCTCGTAAAGTGAGTTGGTTAATCCATTTGATGTTCTTACCACATCTTCTACCAATATGGCATTTGAAGAGTAGACGATCAGGTCGTCTAAGATTAAAAATGCGAAGTCTTTATCCTGAACGCTGAGTTCTGTAATGGTTTGTCCTTCATAGATTCTCCCTGACATTTTCTCGATCTCATCCGGACTTATCATCTTCAAGGTTTCAAGAATTGAACCAGACGACCATGAAAAGCCCTGAGCCTTTACGAAGTGAAGTGTTTCTAATTGGTCATTGCCCGTTATATGTATCGACAATGTGTGCTCTAGTTGATGCAATTGGGACGAAAGCTGACCAGCAGCGATCAAGGAATCAATGGAGCCCATCAGGTCATTGCTTTCATCTAAGAAAGGAAGTGATTTCAGGGAGTTCCACCAAGGAAACCTCGATAGTTCTTCCAAGGTTTTCTGGGGATTTTTAATGTGCAAAACAGCAACACTTCCTTGTGGAATCAGGCCATTAACTTCTGACAGCTGTGACTTTTTGGAGAGTACAAAGTACCAGACAGAAAAACCGGCCAGAATCAGGAGAAAAAAAAAGGTGAGTCGAGTTTTCAAATTTACTCAAGAACGTTTTGCGGTTAATAATTACCCAAAGGTTGAACCGAGAGAATTTTCAGTTTAAAAATCTCGGTTAAAACTAATTAAAAAATGAGTCAACCCTACTACTGTAACTGGCGAAAGACAGCAATCATTGTATGTCTGACATTAACTAACCTGATTACCCATGGACAGCAACGTCTCCCAAGGCAAATCAGTGCTTTGAATTCAGTCGACTATGCACCTTCGGTAAGTGCTGACGGAAACACACTCATTTTTCAGTCAAACCGGGACGGAAAGTTCAATTTATACCTATCCACCAAGGATGAATCCGGACAATGGAGTATTCCAAAGTCATTGGATAAAATCAATAATTATGGCTCTACTTCGGATTTAATCGGAGGCCCCACTATTTCTTATGACGGCAACATTCTTTATTACTTCGCCACATTCAAAGGAGGAATTGGGAATGAAGATATTTGGTATTCGGTAAGAGAAGGAGATGACTTTGGCGAGCCCATCAATATGGGTAGTGCCATTAACTCCAAGGGTTATGAAGGCTTCCCTTCCATTTCCAGCGATGGAAAAAAAATGTACTTCATGAGAGCCAATGAGAAACAGAATGTAAAAGGGGCATTCTGCTATGTGCTCTACGAATCAAAGCGAAATGCAATGGGGGTTTGGCAGCCACCAAAGGCACTTCCGGCACCCATTAATCTTGGATGTGAAAAAAGTCCAAGGATCATGTCAGACAACGAAATGTTGGTTTTTGCATCCATCAGAGAAGGAGGCCTAAGCACCAACAAATTTGATTTGTACTATTCCAGACAAAACAGAAATGGAGACTGGGGTGAAGTGAAGGCACTTGATTATATTAATACTCCCGGTGACGAGTTGTTCGCGGCCATCCCCGCATGTGGAGAGACGTTGTACTTCGTCAGCTCAGACGAACAGCTATATGATACAACGGCCATGAATTCCGGTGGTTTTAAGGACTTGGATTTGTACTCAAGTGCAATGACAAAAGAGAGTAAACCCAAACCAGCAATTCTTATTAAAGGAAAGCTGGTTGATGCTGAAACCGAACAATCACTTTTCGGAGATATAACTATTGTCAAAAACGACAACAAGGACTCAAGGGGGCTTTTATACACCAACAAGGAAGACGGTGGATTCACATTGGTTCTAACAAAGGGAAATACCTACAAAGTCGGTTTTAATGTGCCGGGATATTACTACCAGGAAATAAATTTGAATACATCGAAATTGAATCAGTGCACCACTACTCAACAAGATATCAAACTCAAAAGATGGGAAGGCAGCTATACGCTTAAGACTTATAACACCCAAACAGGCAACCCATTAGATCTGTCTGTTAAGATTCTGGATATATTAAAAAACAAACCACTTGCAGTAAAGAAAAAGGAGGTCGGCCATTTTGAAAGCAAGGTTCAGAGTGACGGTCAGTATGCAGTATCAATTTCTAGTGCGTGTATTGATGATACCACATTCATTTTCTCACCTACAATTGAAGACACTTCTATGCCTGGAATAGAGCAACAATATAGGTTTGAAAAAGAAGATGCTAAGGTGAGAATGAGGATTTTGAACAAGGACACGCAACAGCCTGTAGCGAATGCCGTGCTCTTAGCGGTAGATGCGAAGACTAGAAAGCCCATTTACCGAAACGTTCTAAACGGGGATACAACTCTCAATATTGATTGCACTGGGATGTATGTGATGTTAGGTGTGGCAGCCAACCACTTTTCAGATAGGCAAGTTTTAGATGTTTCCAAGTCTGATGCAAAGGGGCTGATCGAAATGGATTTGAATTTGGTTGAATTAAAACCAGGTGCAAAACTCGTGGCAAATAATATCACATTCAATACCAATTCGGCAGAATTGAATAAGAACTCCTATTCGGAGATCGACCAAGTGATTACCGTCTTAAAACAGAACCCTCAAATTCAAATTGAAATTGCCGCTCATACTGACGATGTCGGGTCGGTAGAAGACAATATGAGGTTATCCATATCAAGGGCAAAATCCGTATTAGATTATATGACGACAAAAGGGATTGACGTTAAGAGACTTATTTCAAAAGGTTATGGTGAATCAGAACCGGCCTATGAGAACAATTCTGATGAACATAGAGCGTTGAATCGAAGAGTGGAGTTTAGAATACCTAAGAAAAAATGACCTTGAATAAAGTCACCAAATTGAACCGAAATCTACGGGCTTTTGTCAATGACCTGTCGGTGGTTATTCATTTAAACCTTAGTATTGCAGATCAGTTAATCTTTCAACAATTTGATTGTAAAAGAAGGGATTTACAGATCGAGAGTGTAATAAATCTACCATTTAGCCTTGAACAAATTAGCGATTAACTCGCAACATTAAACTGAAAGCAAGTACTGAAGTCGAACTACTGTTAAACTAACCTAATGATGAACAAAATATATCCTCGTTTTTTGACAAATCTCTTGATAGCGATTTTGCTTACTACAGCGGTTTTTGAAGTTCAAGGACAACGTAAACTACCTAGAAATATCAGTAGAGCGAATTCCGTTGAGTATGCTCCCTCGATTAGCGCAGATGGTTCTACAATGGTCTATCAAACAGACTTGTATCAACTGGGAAGTCGATTCAACCTTTACTGGACCTTCAAAAACCCAGATGGATGGTGGGATAATCCCAAGGAAATCAGATCAATCAACACATATGGAGATAAAAACGACCTTATTGGTGGGCCAGTAATTTCTTATGATGGCAACACCATTTACTTTTTTGCAAATTTTGCAGGAGGTAAAGGTGCTGAGGATATTTATTATGCGAAAAGAGTTGGAGATGAATTCAGCAAACCAATAAACATAGGTTCTGCTATCAATACTTCGGGATATGAAGGGTTTCCTTCGATTTCTCCCGATGGATCAATCCTATACTTTGTTAGAGCGGCCGAAGAACAAACTATTGACGGTGTATTTTGCTACAACATTTGGGCTTCTGAAAGAGACCAGGAAGGTAACTGGCAAAAAGCCTATAAACTGCCTGCACCAATCAACCAAGGCTGTGATAAGAATCCCAGGATCATGACCGATAACGAAATGTTGGTTTTTGCCTCCATTCGAGAAGAGTCTCTGGGCGAAGGTAAATTTGATCTCTTTTATTCAAGAAAGGACAAAAACGACAACTGGGGAGTGGTAAAACCACTTTCCGGTGTAAATACATTCAATGATGAAATATTTGCAGCCATATCTTCTTGTGGAGATGAAATGTATATCATAGCCCCTACTAAGGGCACTCAGGCTTCAAATGGTGACCTAACATTCGAAAACCTTGATATTTATCAAACCACTCTCCTAACTGACGACAAGCCCAAGCCAGTTTCGCTTGTTCAAGGAAGAATGTTGGATGATGAGTCTGGAAAGGCGATCTCAGGTGAAATTGAAATTATTAAAAACGAAAATCTCGACAATCCCGGGATTATATATAGCAACAAGAATGGTAGGTTCACTTTGATTTTGACCAAGGGCAATAAGTACTCGGTAAACTTTAAAGTCCCAGGCTATACCGCTAAGAAAGTGATCTATGACATGACCGAATTAGGGGGATGCACAACTCAAAAATCAGATGTGCGAATAGAAAGATATCGTCATCCGTTTTTACTGACAGTTGTCAATTCCCGTACGGGTGAGCTCATAGATGCAAAAGCCTCCATCACAGAAGCTGGGAACCCAATGACTTTTGATCCAGTGAGTCCCGGCACATTCAAGACGACCTTAAACGCAAGAAAATCTTACAAAATACAACTATCGGATTCTTCAGTGATTGACACCACATTTACCTACAGACCCAAAGTCAACCGGGGAGAAGAAAAAGAGTTGAGGGATACGGTGAGATTGAGGCCACTTCCTCCTCAGCTTCATGTGAGGGTAATCAACAAAGAGACCAAGCAACCGGTACCAAATGCCGTACTACTAATTATGAACGCTCAGGAAAGATCCACACTCTACAGAGGGTTGGTTAAGGAGGATCAGGTAGCCGTTGATCTCAACTATAAGAATACGTTTGTAGTGTTTGGAGTGGCCAACAATCACTTTTCTGCCAGGGAAGTTTTGGATATGTCCAAAAGTGAAGAAGAGGGCATCATCCAAATGGATATCGAGCTTGTTGAGCTCAAGCCAGGAGCAAAACTCGTTGTGAACAATATTACATTTGCCACAAACTCAGCCGAACTTACAAAGAGTTCGTATGCTGAGATTGATCAGGTAATAACCGTGCTAAAACGCGACAAGCATATCAAAATCGAGATTGCAGCTCACACTGACGATGTGGGTTCTGACGAGAATAATCTGGTTTTGTCCAATGCAAGAGCGAAATCTGTACTGGACTATATGCAATCCAAGGGTATCGATCTTAGTCGCCTCATATCCAAGGGATATGGGGAATCAGATCCTGCTGTACCGAATACCTCAGCAGCCAATCGAGCCTTAAATCGCAGGGTAGAATTCAGGATACCAAAGAATTAGACCCTACGTATCTTTTTCTTAATTCAACGTTCAACAGACAGTTCTGTTGAATCAAGTACCCAATGCTTACCTTCTTTTTTCTTAAGTACTAACACTTGGATTTAAACCATTTGTCAACAATTAGTGTCTAAGCAGATAAGAAAGTAATCCATTGAAATACAAGTAATTGTCATTTTCATATAGCAAAGAAATGATTGGACGATTCAAGCTCAAAAAATGGTTGAATGAGTTGTTTCAAACTTACTTGTAAAGTAATTTTGATAGCAGAATAGGTGAATTCATTCCTCAACGTTGTCCTGAATTCACAACGAGCAAGTCGAACACATGTTTGTCTTACGTTTGAGGTATGTACTAAAATTCGAATCAAAACTCGATTATTTTTTTGCTCAAACGCGGATAAACATGTAAGGAATGAAGAAGAGTTGGTTGGTTATCGTGATAATAATGCTGTGCTCGTTTACCCCAGTCAGGAGAAATTTCGAACCTGATTTTCTCAGTAAAACAGTTCTTTTAAGCGAAACTGAATTTAAAAATGGTGTCTACTTATATGAAAAAAGGGCATTCAGTGGAAACATCGTGGCTTATTATGAAAATGAGCGTCTTAAGTTCAAATGCGAAGTCTTTGAAGGAAAGCTTCATGGTTTGACAAGTGAGTATTTTGCCAATGGAGAAATCAAGTCTAACAGAAATTACTATCTCGGCAAACTCTATGGCAACTTTGAGGAGTTTTTTGACAATGGTCAACTTAGACTAACAGGGAAGGTCCGAAGCACGAATTATCATGGTGGGGAAGAAATGGAGGAGATCACCATTTATACCCGGAAAGGAAACCGATTAAAATCCAAAAAGACTGGGAAGGCGAAGATTATATTCATTGATGATAAAGGCAAGCATTTCAGATCTAGTGAAGAAATCCCAATTTACCTACAACAACACTATATAATCGCTTCCATGGATGGCAGCAAAGTTCTGGCCGAAGTCGATTAAAAAAGAAAAAAGAGGTCGCCCTCCTTTAGTGTTTTGAAACCCTTAATCTTGGGTATTGTCATTGTTCATTAGAGAAGTTGATTGGTTTTTCTCACCGCTTCAGCACTATTTTGTAATTCAGACTTTTCGGCTTCATCCAACTCAATATCCACAATTCGTTCAATGCCATTCTTGCCAATTAATGCAGGCACCCCAATACAAATGTCGTTGAGTCCATACTCTCCATCCAACCAACAAGAACACGGGAACATTTTATTGGAGTCATTGGCTATGGCCTGAACCATGGCAGAGACAGCTGCACCTGGAGCATACCAGGCAGAAGTTCCTAATAGCTTGGTCAGTGTTGCTCCACCCACTTTCGTTTCTTGCTTCACCTCGGCCATTCTTTCCTCACTTATAAACTCAGACACTGGAACGCTGTTTCGAGTCGCTAATCTGGTAAGGGGTATCATTCCGGTATCGCTATGTCCCCCTATCACCATTCCATCAATGTCGGAAGCCGGAGCATCCAATGCTTCGGCCAACCTGTATTTGAATCTTGCAGAATCCAGTGCTCCGCCCATACCAATAATCCGATTCTTTGGAAGACCGGTGGCCTTGTGGGTCAGATAGGTCATGGTATCCATTGGATTGGACACTACAATAATGATAACGCCAGGAGACTCTTTAATGAGACTTTCAGCAACAGACTTCACAATTCCCGCATTTGTGCTGATAAGTTCTTCCCTGGTCATGCCAGGTTTTCTTGGAATACCGGAAGTGATCACAGCAACTTGGCTACCAGCAGTTTTACTATAATCGTTAGTGGTTCCAGTAATTTTAGTATCAAATCCATTTAGCGAAGCAGTTTGCATCAAATCCATGGCTTTGCCTTCGGCAAACCCCTCCTTAATATCAATCAAAACTACTTCTGACGCGAAATCTTTTATCGCTATGTATTCAGCACAACTTGCACCGACCGCTCCGGCACCAACAACAGTTACTTTCATGGAAAATTTAATGGTTTGTTACAGAATTTTTAGGGCCGCTAAGATAGTAAGGATTGTTGCCAAATAAAACCGAAATCTCTCAGCTTAATGACTAATTAATCCTGAGTATTCGAGTACGCCTGCTTAAGCTCGAAAAAACCAAAAGAGGATTTATAGGCCTCAAAAAGTTTGAGGGTGTAATCGTTGTATTGTTCAACCAAACTCTCCAGGATTTTCGCCTTAATTTTTTGATTTGCTTCGAATATTTCAAGAATGTTACCCTGAGGAAGCACCAACATGTGGCACTCATCCGACTCGACAATCGCATTGTAAATTCGAATAGTATTGGGTATAAAAGCATTATCTCCAAAGGCTTCACTTTCCAGAGCAACTGTCAAAGTTTCAAACTCACCTCCCCTGTTTAGGTTGAGTGACACCGACCCTGATTCTATAATGTAAACAGCCTGGCTAGGATCGTTACGGAAGAATACAGCCTCATTTTTCTTATAGATTCTTTTATATAGGAAAGGCAGAAACACATTTAACTCGTCATTACTTAGGTTTTTGAAGCATTTCACACCTCTCAAAAATTTGAACTGCTCCAACTCTTTTTGTCCGTATGTCTTCTTGAAAGGATTAAACATTCTTATTCTGAATACTTATTCTATAAATGGTGGTCGTTTGATCAGTTACCTTATATCGATCATCGATTCGAAGACCTACCAACCACACAATGTCGTTACCCGATAAAATGACCTCCTGACGATTTTTTAAGTTTAAGGGAATTTTCGAGTCTATCATAAAATCACTTACCTTTTTTTTTCCATTCATTCCGAGAGGGATGAAACGATCACCCTCATTCCATTTTCTCAGGGTAAGCGGAAACGAAAGCTTATCTTTATCCAAATGAGCCATACTCTCCCCTTGATTGAGATCAACCCCGTAATCCAAAGATTCGAATTGAAATTCATGGAAGTGTTCTATTCTTTGGCAGGTTTCAGAAATCTCCAATACCTGATTCAACTCACTTGATTCCGAATTAATGAAGAGATATTCTCGATCAATTGTCATAACAAAGTCCTTGGATCTAATCTGCGTTCCAGACATCCCGTTCATTCCCTTGAGAATTGTAGCACATTGATCATAGTTAAATCCAAAATCTTCCAAGACACTTTCCAAAATATGTGGACCTACTGAATTCGATTCCAACTCATTAATCCTGATAGAGAATAAGCCGGGTTCGATCTGTTTGACTAAATTCAGCTTAAGAGAATCGACATAGTTTCTAAAAATGCCCTCCACTTCAGCGAGTTTTGACATCGATTTGGTCACTGTTTTGATATAGGACACATTCAATTCGGAAAGAAGTGGCATGACTCTTCTTCTGACAAAATTTCTTTTGTACTCCTCAGAACTATTCGAACTGTCTTCTCGCCAAACTACACCTTCTTGATTTGCAAAATCCTCGATCTGATGCCGTCTGGCCCAAAGTAGCGGTCTAATCAATTCATTTGATTTGGGTAAAATTCCCCTTAAGCCAGCAATGGAAGTGCCTCTGATCAAATTTAAAAGCAGCGTCTCAACGTTGTCATCTGCATGATGGGCGGTAGCCAGCTTAGTGTAGTTATTTGAAGCTGACAAATCTTTAAACCAGTCATATCTTAAATCTCTGGCGGCCATTTGGGTCGAAATACCGTTGGTTTTCGCATATTCCTGGGTATTAAATGACTTTGAGTGAAACGATACACCTTGCCGTGCAGCCCACCCTTCTACTAGTCTTTCATCTTCCTCAGACTCATCTCCTCTTAATTGAAAATTGCAATGTGCAATACCAAAATCGAAACCTGCCTGTTGAAACAACTCCGCCAACACCATCGAGTCAACTCCTCCACTCACAGCGATTAACACACGGTCCTCTTTTTCAACAAGGGCATGCTTTTTGATAAAATCCAAAAAGTCAGACAGCATAGGCCAAAAATACTACAAATGAGTAATTTTGCGCATTCTTGAAATGAGGGGACGAATACTCATATGGATTTTATTAATGTTGAACGTGGTCGCGTTACATGCACAGCGTACTGTCCGTGTCAAAACCGCTGAATCCCTAAGTCAAGTCATAATCGATGGAAAAAAAGCCCAGAAATTAGTAAATAACGTATGGTTGATTCACGAGAACACCAATATCCGATGCGATTCCGCCTATTTCTACACACAGGATAATTCGGCCCAGGCCTTCGGAAATGTGACAATCGTGGATGAAGTTGATGACCTGGACTTGAAGGGTGATTATCTGGAGTACAGCGGAAACACTCGAATTGCAAAATTTCGATACAATGTGATCCTTAAAGATGATAGTGCGGATTTATATACTGATTTTCTAGATTTTGATCGGAATACCGAGATCGGTTACTACTCTAATGGAGGGAGATTGGTTGACAGTACGACTGTATTGACAAGTAAGAGCGGATTCTACAATACCCAGACCAAAGATGCCCAATTCACAGACTCTGTCAGGTTAAAAAGTCCGGATTACGAACTAAATACGGATACTTTAGATTATTCTACTCTAACTAAGCTTGCGATTGCCAGGGGAAATACTGAAGCATACACCGTGGAAGGAGACACACTGCAGACAAGTGTTGGGCTTCGATATTTTTCAAATGAAAAATACTCTGAACTCTACTATGGAACTATAACTACACCCGAGTATGCCATACAGGCGGATTCCCTCTTTGCCAATGATAGCACGAACTACTACCAAGGTGACCTCAATGTGATTATGACCTCTTTCCAAGACTCACTCACCATTTTCGGAAATCGAATGCAATATGATCGTGGTGTTGGTAAAGCTCTGGTATATGATAAGGCCTACCTTCGAAAACTAATACAAAATGATAGTCTTTTCATTAAAGGAGACACTTTGATATCTGTCCAGGATACGCTTAGAGATGAGAAATACCTTACCGCCTATCATGGCGTGGAAATGTACAAATCAGATCTTCAAGGAAGGGCTGATTCTGTAAGCTATAATATGAAGGATTCGACTATTTACATGTATCAAAATCCAATGATATGGAATGTAGATAGCCAAATTGAGGCAGACTCAATCAATATCCTGATAGCGAACAACAAGATTCACAAAATGTACCTCACACTAAATTCTTTTGTCATCGCCCAAGACTCCTTATTAAATTTTAATCAGGTCAAAGGGCGGAACATGGAAATCTATTTCCAAGATGGTTTTATCACCAAGACTGACATTCATGGCAATGGTGAGAGCATTTACTTTGCCCTTGATGGTGAAGAATCAAGTTCAATGAATAAAGTAGAGTGTTCAAACATGACGATTTACTTCAAGGACAACGCAGTCTCAGAACTGAGGATGTATCGGGAAATTGACGGAAATTTTATTCCTCCACAAGAGATCAAGGAACCGGAGACAAGGCTGCGAGGCTTTGACTGGAAAGGTGATACAAAACCGCAACTATTGGATATTGCCATTCATTTAAAACCACCTGACCTCAGAGAGACCAGAGAGAAGAACTCACTGCCTGTTAAAAAAGGTTAATCAGGCGCGTATTGGCCGAAAAAGTCGTTTTATTTGGCATAAACTAAGCCTTAGTTAAAATTGGATATCTCGGGCATAAACGGTAACTTTGCGAGCTTATGAAAAAATCCGCTTGGATAGTGTTGTTGATGGTGGCTGTTTTGGTCACAAGCTGTAAGTCTAGGTTGGCTCAATTGGAGCGGAGCAATGACTTCGAAGAACTTTACAGAGGAGCGATTGCTTACTACGAACAAGGGAAATATGCACGGGCAAAAATCTTGTTCGAAAGAATTGAACCTTATTATCGAGGTTCTACTGAAGCGGAAAAGGTAAAATTCTACTGGGCCTACTCTGAATACTACACCAAGTTTTATGTTTTAAGTGCACACCATTTCGAAGATTTTTATCAAACTTATGGAAGAAGTGAGCTGGCAGAAGAAGCCGAGTACATGCACGCTTATTCTTTGTACAGAAACGCTCCTGACGAATCATTAGACCAGAGCACTTCGCAGGAAGCCGTCATTGCAATGCAAAACTTCCTAAACAGGAGACCTGGCACTAAGTATTTTCAGGAAGCAACGGATATCATAAATGAATTGCAAGTGCGATTCGAAACAAAGGCTTACAATACTGCAAAACTGTATTATAAATTGACTACCGGACTTTCGTACCGGAATTATCTGGAAGCAGCTCTTGTAACTTTTGAAAGCTTTAAATCTGATTTTCCAGATTCTAAATACAATGAAGAATTACTTTACCTTTCCATAGAAACGAGCTTTAAACTAGCAGAAAATAGTTTGGAAAGACTTCAAGCGGAACGGTATACACGCACATTAGAATTTTACAATGACTTTGTGTCGCGATACCCGGAGAGCGAATATATGACTCAAGCAAAAGATTTGTTTGAGAAATCACAAACAGTAATAGACGAACTTAAAAACACAAATTAATATGGCTGCAAACGCATCTATCGTAACGAGAGATACCGAAGAATTGGCAGAACCAACTGGCAACATCTACGAATCAGTAGCAATCATTTCGAAAAGAGCGAAACAAATTGCTACAAACGTTAAAGAAGAGCTTAACGGTAAACTTGCTGAATTTGCCTCAACTGTAGATAATCTCGAAGAGATTTTTGAGAACAGAGAGCAAATTGAGATTTCTAAATTCTACGAGAGAATGCCTAAACCTACCGCAATGGCAGTAGAGGAATTCAAGAACGAAGAAATTTATTGGAAGTATAAGGAAGTAGAGCAAGAAGAAGGCGAAGAAAACCAGCAGTAATGCTCAAGGGTAAAAAAATAATTCTTGGTGTAACAGGAAGTATAGCAGCTTATAAAGCTGCTTTTTTCGTTAGACTTCTCGTTAAAGAAGGTGCTGAAGTCAAAGTCATTATGACTGATACCGCCAAGGATTTCATTACCCCCCTCACCCTGTCGACCGTTTCCAAAAACCCTGTGTTATCAACATTCACTGAGGGAAATCAAGGCGAATGGAACAACCATGTTGAGCTTGGTCTATGGGGAGATGCCTTAATCATAGCACCGGCAAGCGCTAATACAATTGGCAAAATGGCTAATGGGCTATGCGATAATTTGCTGCTCGCCACTTACCTATCTGCCAGGTGTCCGGTTTTTGTTGCTCCTGCAATGGACCTGGATATGTATCAACATCCTTCTGTAGTCGCCAACCTGCAAAAGCTCAACACTTTTAGCAACCATATTATTGAGGCGGAACATGGCGAATTAGCGAGTGGCCTCGTAGGTACCGGGCGACTTGCCGAACCTGAACACCTTGTTCAGGAATTGTCAAGATTCTTCGAAGGTGAACACTCACTGAAAAAAAAAGTCCTGATCACAGCAGGCCCAACTTATGAACCTATTGATCCTGTAAGATTTATAGGCAATCATTCTACGGGCAAAATGGGCTTTGCATTGGCTGAAGAAGCAGCCAAACTCGGTGCAGAAGTGACGCTCGTCAGCGGGCCAACGCAGCTTCAAACGGAGAACTCCTCAATTAATCTGGTGAGGGTTCAATCAGGTAAAGAAATGTTCGAGGCCTGTGAAAGCGTATATCATGATTCAGATATAAACATCTTTGCTGCCGCAGTAGCCGATTATGCTCCCAAAACTGTTGCCGACCAGAAAATCAAAAAAAAGGACGACACTATGGACATTCAACTTACGAAAACCATAGACATTGCTAAGGAATTGGGGGCTAAGAAACGTAAGGGGCAAATGAACATTGGATTCGCACTGGAAACTAATTCTGAGTTGGAAAACGCCCAGAAAAAAATCATCTCGAAAAACTTTGATATGATCGTTCTCAACTCGTTAAACGATCAGGGGGCCGGTTTTGGCCATGATACAAACAAAATATCCTTGATTGACAATCAGAATAATATTCAACATTTTGAGTTAAAGTCAAAAAAGGAAGTTGCTAAAGACATCATTCATGCCATTAGGGAAAAGCTTGATTCCTAGACTTCTCGGTCTCCTCCTATTTGTTTCAGGTGGGAACCTTTTAGGGCAGGAATTGAATTTCACTGTCAGCATCAATGCCGATCAGGTACAAGTCACTGACCGTACTATTTTCCCCGAAATGGAAACAGCATTTGAACGTTTCCTCAATGATCAAACCTGGACCTCTGATAACTTTAGAAATAATGAGCGAATCAAGGGGAACATCATCCTCACCATCCAGACCCAGCCTTCAATTGGCTCATTTACTGCAAACGCGCAAATCCAGGTGGTCAGGCCAGTGTATGGCACTAACTACGAGACCCTACTGTTGAACTTCGCGGACAGAGATTGGGAATTCAATTTCACGCCCTCTCAACCACTCAATTTTAATGAAAACACCTATCTGAACAATATCACCTCTCTCCTGGCCTATTATGCATACATCGCCCTTGGCTTGGACTATGATTCATTTAGCCCTCTTGGGGGAAGCCCTCATTATGAGAAAGCCTTAAACATTGTCAACAATGCCGGACAGGCTGGCAGGCCTGGCTGGAGGCAATTCGAGAACACCAGAAATCGATATTGGCTCATTGAAAACCTCGGAATCAACAACCAATATCAGCCTGTTCGTGAAGCAATTTACACTTACCATTTAAGAGGACTCGATATTATGAAAGAAGATGGAGACGAGTGTAGAGATAATATTCTGCAGGCACTCCGAAATATTCAACAGGTCAATAGAACGCTCCCCAATGCAATCCTGATTCGTTCTTTTTTCGATTCCAAATCAGATGAGATCGTCAATATCTACTCACAGGGACCACTCACAGTGAGAAGAGACGCATATAATGAGTTGCTTAAGCTCGATCCTACAAGGAGTGCCAAGTATAGACAAATCGTCCAAAATTAAAGGTTGATCTAACTGACCTGAATTAATACATTTGTTTAATGCTCTCACACCTTCATATTGAAAACTATGCCCTGATCAAAGAGCTTGATCTCAAACCCAATAAAAACCTCAACATTATTACCGGTGAAACCGGTGCGGGAAAGTCAATAATGCTGGGAGCTTTAGGACTCCTACTTGGTAATCGAGCTGATACCAAAGTCCTTCTGGATACTTCGAGAAAATGCATCATTGAAGGTACTTTTGAAATTGAAGCCTACGGATTATCGGATCTCTTTCAAGAGTCGGACATGGATTATGATTCAGAGTGTATTATAAGGCGAGAGATTAGTCCATCTGGCAAATCAAGAGCATTTGTGAATGACGGTGTGACCAACTTAGATTTTTTGAGAGCCCTTGGTGAGCGGCTAATGGATGTGCATTCGCAACACGACACCCTTAAGTTAGAAAGTAACCTTTATCAACTCGGACTTATCGATGGATTTGCTCAGAACACTTCTATTAAATCTGACTATCAAGCCGCTTTTAAAGACTTCAAAGAAAAAGAAAGAATCTTCAATGAACTGGTTCATGAATCGGGTGAACTGCGCAAAGAAGCTGACTACAACCAATTCCTCTTTGATGAGCTGGACAAAGCTAATCTGACATCTGATGAACAGGAAATACTCGAGGATGAGGTCAAAAAGCTTGAAAATGCTGAAGAAATTAAAGTCAGATTGAACGAAGCCATTGGTTTGATCGATCAGGGAGAGCCGTCTCTCAACTCCATGATATTTGATCTCAAGAGCACCCTTTCCCAAATCTCTGGTTTTTCCGAAAGCTATGCTTCTATAAAGGATCGGGTTGAAAGTATCTTAATAGAACTTAAGGATTTATCACGAGAGCTGGAGGTGGAAGAAGGTTCAGTAGAATATGACCCTAAAAAGACCTCTGAAAAACAAGAGCGTCTAAGCCTGATCTATAGGCTTCAACAAAAACATCAGGTTTCCACAATTCAGGATCTGCAAGAGATACTGGAACGACTAAGTGACAAGGTGCTCAAAGTAGAAAACCTCGATGAGGCAATAGAGGCAGCCAGAAAAGCAAAAGAGGACGCTTTTGAGGGAGTTATGGTCTTAGGCACGAACCTTACCGAGTCAAGAATTTCAATTCTTAGTACGTTTTCGTCAGAATTGACAGGTCATCTAAGCGAATTAGGAATGCCAGATGCCACAATCAAAATCGACCATGAGGCAATCGAGCCAGCACACTCCGGTATTGATCGAGTGAACATTCTATTCTCAGCCAACAAGGGTATTCCTCCCCAACCGCTCAAACAGGCGGCTTCGGGCGGAGAATTCTCCAGACTCATGTTTGGAATCAAATATATTCTAGCGGATAAAATGGCGCTTCCAACTATTGTATTCGATGAGATCGACACGGGAGTATCTGGTGAGATAGCCATTAAAATGGCCCAAATGATGAATCAGATGGCAGACAACCATCAGGTGGTCACTATAACACACCTTCCACAAATAGCCGCCAAAGGAGGTAATCACTATTTCGTTTATAAAGACAATGAGTCTGATATTACTTCAAGTAGGATTAAACACTTATCTGAAGAAGAAAGAGTCAATGAAATTGCCCAAATGATAGGCGGTGCCAACCCCTCTGAAAAAGCTGTGGAAAGTGCCAGAGAGTTGATGGCACTGTAGCATTAGCCCTCCTTGATATTCCTTATATTTAGTGAATACCTTAAACCGAGTTTAATGCTATTCAAGAAATTTTCGGTTGTACTCCTTATATCTATTCTGGTATCCGGTTGCTCAACTACCCAGGAAAGTACCACTATAGCGATAACCAATGTGACCACAATTGACCCATCGTCCTACATTGGATTCGAATCCGATCGCACAGTGATCATTGAAGATAACCGGATCACCAAAGTAGGAAGTGCGAAAAGTATGCCTGTGCCAAGTGAGGCCAAGGTCATCGATGGTACCGGCAAATATTTAATGCCTGGCTTATGGGACGCTCATGTGCACTTCACCTATGAGCCTGAAATGTCGAACTCCATGTTCGATCTTTTTCTTGTCAACGGCATCACCAGTGTCAGGGATACAGGCGGAGAACTGGAGCTTGTTATCCCCTTTAAAAGAGCTTCTGAGACCAACCCGAAAACCGCTCCGAGAGTGATGGTGGCCGGCCCGTTACTTGACGGTGTGCCAACCGTTTATGATGGTGTTTCAAGAATCAAACTGGGTGAAGGGGCTGCAAATCCGGAACAAGGCATTAGGCTCGTAGATAAATATGTCAATGGCGGGGTCGATTTTATCAAGTCGTATGAAATGCTGACTCCGGAGACTTTCAAAGCTGTTCTGAGCAGAGCAAAAGAACAGGGAAAACTGGTCACTGGACATGTACCGTTGAGTATGGATGTGATTGAAGCTTCTAACCTGGGATTAAACAGCATGGAGCATATGCGTAATCTCGAAATGGCAATTTCCAGAGACAAGGACTCCTTGTTGGCTGTTCGTCAAAACATGTTGAAGAATACAGAGGGCCTATTGGGGCTTCAGCTAAGAAGCGCCATCCATTCTGCTCAACGAATCCATGCGGTACAGACACAAGACGAATTGCGTAGGGATCTTGTATTGGAAGCCCTCAAAATGAACGGAACCTGGCAAATTCCGACCCTGTCCATTATTACACCTAGAGCCTTCCAACCCTTTTCTAATCAAGAATGGAGAGACAATTACAAGTACTTGCCTCAAAGTGTTGAGGAGAGATGGACTGACGGATCATTGGAGACCCTTAAAAACATCCCTACTTCACAGGATTCCATCTATCCGATGTGGGCACTGCATATGGTCAGCGAGATTAACAAAGCTGAAATCCCGTTGATGGCTGGCACTGACACTCCTATTTTCTTTCTGACTCCGGGGTTTAGCCTCCATAATGAACTAGCACTGTTAGTCCAAGCTGGTTTGTCACCCATTGAAGCAATCAAGGCCGCTACGATTACTCCTGCCCAGTACTTTGACATGGGACTAGAACTTGGGCTGGTCAAAGAGGGTTATCTGGCCGATTTAGTATTACTTGGTGCCAATCCGATGGAGGATATTGGAAATACTACAACAATTGAGGCAGTTGTGAAAGATGGTAATGTATTCACTTCAAAAGAACTGGCGGAGATACTCGAAAAACTTGATCAGGGTAAATGAAAATGTCCAATAAGCATTTCGTCCTGATTCTCATAAATTCTTTTCTGATTTCAAACGTAGTTGCCCAAAAAACCTCTGTCCAAAGCCGTACTCAATATACAGGAGAAGTAGTTTTTCACACTACACCATTCGGAGACAGACATCTTTCATTAATCGGGCTTTTTCAGAATGATACCGAAATAAAATTCAATCGATATCACCGTTTCGGCTTGAGTTTAATAGCCACCCACGATGGAGAACCATCACTTAATCGAACACGGGATTTACAAACTTTCTCAAATCTGGAGGCGGGAACTGTGTATGGAATATTCGAGGCTTATTATCATTATAAGGGAGAAAAAGCAGAGTTTAAAATTGGAACACAAGACCTTAATTCTGATCTACTGGTATCGTCTAACGCTCTACTTTTTACACACAGTTCTCTGGGACTTGATGCTGCTACCAACATTAATCTCCCAGCCATTACCTACCCTCTCTCCGGATTCGGTATAACAGGAAAATTCAACCTGACCTCATACTTAAATCTCAGATTTGGAATTCTGGATGGAAGAAGAAATTCCAGCAGTTCGTTCCTGGGACTTTCTTTTGCAATTAACCGAACCGATGGCATGCTCTATTTGATTGAACCTGAACTCACAATGTTCAAAGAAAGACTGAAAGCCAAGTTTGGCACTTATTATCATAGTGGAATATTCGTGGACAATATCGCCTTAGAAATTAATCGTGGTCTTTGGGGATTCTATTCGATATCGGATCTTGAATTGTTGAGACCGTCTAAGGAAGGTAAATCTGCCCATTTTTTCTATCAACTCACTACATCTTCTAAAAACGTAAGTATAGTGGACTTCTACTTTGGCGCTGGTTTTCGGTTGGTCAATATGATCAAAACCAACACTAAAAACGAAATAGGAATTGCTGTGGCTAGCGCAAGCATAAACCCTGTTTTTGAGTCGACCAATCATCCTTGGATAGTAAACGAGGAAACTGTTTTTGAGGCCAATTGGAAAATCCACTTTTCAGATAAACTCTACCTCCAGCCCTATTTCCAATACCTGCTTCGAAAGGACGGAGGACGTGAAACCAATGACCCAATCATAATTGCCTTACGCGGTTGCATTGGTCTCTAGAATGAATTGGCCAATAGTCCAATAATTCTTAAATCTAATTCCTATTTTTACGGCCTGATTAAGACGAATAAACTATGGCACATAATCTACTAAAAGGTAAGAGAGGAATCATTTTCGGAGCACTTGACGAGCGTTCTATCGCTTGGAAAGTGGCTCAAGTGGCAAAAGCTGAAGGCGCAGAATTTACACTCACCAATGCCCCTATTGCCATGCGCATGGGCGCAATCAATCAATTGGCAGAGGAGTGTGGAGCCGAAGTGATTCCTGCTGATGCCACCTCAATGGAAGATCTGGAGAATCTATTCACAAAGTCGATGGAGGTGCTCGGAGGGAAAATAGATTTTGTTCTGCACTCTATTGGTATGAGTCCTAACGTCCGAAAAGGAAGAGACTATGGTGATTTGAACTACGATTGGCTCATGAAGACGCTGGACGTCTCGGCAATTTCATTTCACAAGGTAATGCAGACAGCTGAGAAACTTGATGCTATGAATGAGTGGGGTTCCATCATGGGGCTTTCGTATATCGCTGCTCAACGCTCATTCCCGGATTATTCGGATATGGCACAGGCCAAAGCAATGCTTGAATCAATTGCGAGGAGCTATGGAGAACGATTTGCACGGCTGAAAAAGGTAAGAGTTAACACGATCTCTCAATCACCAACGATGACCACCGCGGGCACAGGAGTAGGTGGATTTGACGTGTTTTTCTCTTATGCGGATAAGATGTCGCCTCTTGGAAATGCGAGTGCAGAAGATTGTGCCAATTATTGTGTGGTAATGTTCTCTGATCTCACAAGGATGGTGACAATGCAAAATCTAATGCATGATGGCGGATTTTCTACTTCCGGCATCACCGATGCTTTGATTGAAGATTTAACCAAAGAGTAAATACCTAATCACTCCTTTCGAAGTCATTCTGAATGTAGCTCGCGTTTTTCATTCAGAATGACTTTTTTTATGTCATGATCTCCTTCCCAAACGCCAAGATCAATCTGGGGCTACAAATTGTCGAGAGGCTTCCCAATGGCTATCATCAAATCAATAGTTGCCTCTATCCGATCCCATGGTCAGACGTTTTGGAAGTGGTGCCTTCTAAGAAAACCAGTTTCACCTCTACGGGAATTACGATACCAAGTGGAGACGACAATATTATCCTTAAGGCTTATCGACTTTTGAAAAAGGATTATGCGTTACCAGAAATTTCCATTCACCTTCACAAATCAATTCCTATTGGGGCCGGCATGGGGGGAGGTTCGTCTGATGGAGCATTTACGCTAAAGCTCCTAAGCGAAGAAAACCAGTTGTTCCTGGATGAAACTACACTAGAATCTTATGCTGAAGAGCTTGGGTCTGACTGCCCCTTTTTTATCAAGAATAAACCTGCTTTGGCTTCTGGTACCGGGACAGAATTGGAGACAATCCCCCTTGATCTAAGTGGAATGCATCTACTAGTGATCAATCCTGGAATTCACATATCAACCAAGGAAGCTTACGACAATATTAGTCCCAAGCCGGTGAATATGGACTTGAAGGAATTGCTGTTAACCAAAGACTTCAAGCTTTGGAAAAAAAGTCTTGTCAATGACTTTGAAATGAGCATTTTCTCCAAATACCCACAATTATGTGAGATTAAGGACATGCTTTATGAAAATGGTGCTTCTTATGCAGCAATGAGCGGTTCTGGCTCTACAATGTTTGGTTTGTTTCAAGAAAAACCCCAAAACCTTGTATCCGATGAAAATTGGATCGTTAAGAGTTTAATCCTATAATCACAGAATTCGTATACTAAGTGATTCGCTTGACAGAATGGGCAGATATTTAAGTGTTTTTTTAATAGTTCTTATTTCTTCATCCGTCTTCGCACAGGAAGAACAAAGTGTAACACTCTATCACAAAAAACGAGGCGATAAGATTTCCATCTATGCGGACAATTCCAAACCCTATCCTCAATCCGTAAAGCTACAGCTTGACTTTAAAGGCTTCGACCTTTTAGAAGAACGTCAGAATTTTTACATCATCGCTCCGAATGAGCAAAAGGCACTAATAGTTGAAATGGTTTTGAGCGGCAATGGACAAGCCTCTTTTTCCTATCAATACTCCTATTTTCTCGGAGATGCTACTGCTGAACATGATGATTCATACACTTACAGTATGCCTTTTGACGCTCCAGATGCATTCAAGTTGACTCAGGGCTATGATGGAAAGTTCTCTCATTCCGGAAAGAAAGCGTTGGATTTCACCATGCCTGAGGGCACCAAAATAGTTGCCGCCCGACCAGGGACGGTTATCCGAATTAAGGAAAACTCGAATCGGGGGTGTGCACAGCCTCGATGTATTGAAGATGCCAATTATGTTACATTACTTCATAGTGATGGCTCTCTGGCTGATTATGTTCATTTTCAGAAGAATGGTGTCAGTGTAAAAGTGGGTCAGGATGTCAAGGTTGGACAGCTGATTGGATATAGTGGCAATACAGGTTTTTCATCAGGACCACACCTTCATTTCGAGGTTTATATTGCCAGGGAAGAAGGCTTCGAAACTATTTCTACTCAATTTTCAATAGACGGCAAACGTCAATTGTTGGAGGAGGGCAATTTCTACAAATCGAAGGATTAACCTTCTAACCAAAAGGATCTTCTACTGATTTGCAGGGTTGAGTAAACCACTCTGGTCCTTCTTCGGTCATATAAAAATGATCTTCAAGACGAATTCCAAACTCGTCAGGTACACAAATCATAGGTTCATTACTAAAACACATCCCCGAGGCCAAACGCGTTCGATCATTACGAACAAGGTTAGGTGATTCATGGATGTCGAGACCAATGCCATGTCCCGTTCGATGAGGCAAACCTGGAAGTTGATACTCGGGTCCCAACCCTACCGATTCCAGATATCCCCGTGCGGCTACGTCCAGGTCTCCACAAGGTATGTCAACTTTGGCTGCATCAAATGCCGCTTGCTGGGCATTTCGCTCATAATTCCAGAACATTCGTTGTCGATCTGAAATTTCACCATAGACGTATGTTCTGGTAATGTCTGAGATATAGCCATGCAATTGACAACCCGTGTCAACTAACACAATTTCGTTCTCTATAAGGTTCTGTGGTGTCTTTACCCCGTGTGGAAACGATGAATCAACACCAAAAAGTACAATGCAGAAATAGTTGCCAGCGGATGCTCCCGATCGGATATGCGCCTCTTCGATAAAGTCCACCACTTCCTGACTACTGATGCCGGGCCTCATAATTTTTGCGGCTGCTTTATGAACGCCCAGAGTGATGTCCATCGCCCGTTTAATTATGGCAATTTCATTCTGAGACTTAATGCTTCTGCAACCGGTAATTACAGGTTTACCAGTAGAAAACAGGAATCCTGGATTGGCCTCTTTCAATTGCTCTGACATAAAAAAAGGAAGCTGCTCGTCAAGGCCAACCTTCCCTGTCGTAAGTCCATTATTTAAAAGTACCTGTCCAAATAGCTCAAATGGACTTTCGTGTTCTTCCCAACAGTTGACCGGCCCTTCCAGGGTCATAAATCCTTTCAATGTACCTTCTTCGAACTTTGGTGATATATATTCCAAACTACCATCCGAAAAAATAAGCGCTCCAACCATACGTTCACTCGGATGCCACGGAGTACCTGTGAAATAGTACAAACTCGTGCCGGCATGCACATAAATAGCATCCAAATCATCCTCCTCTATTAAAAGTGCAGCTTTTGAAACCCTTTTCTGATACTCGTCTAACCCTATCGGAGCGATGTCCACAGCTCGGTCTTCGAATTTGTCGAGTTCAATTTCAGGGGTTGAACCTCCTACTCCTATTGTTCGCATATTGTGAAGATAAAGCCCTAAACTAACCAAAATAAGCCCCAGGTCAATTCCGCGCGACCTTTCTTTTTAATATTGGGTAGCACAAAACAGAGGCCAGAATGATCAGTGTTCCCCAATAAAATCCTCCACTCATTCTTTCCTTCTCTCCATAGATAAGTACTGCCATGATAATACCGTAGACGGGTTCCAGATTGATACTGAGGTTCACAGTAAAAGCTGATATTCTTCGCATTAACTCAACAGATTCAGCAAAGGCATATACTGTACAAGCCAGCGACAGTACTAAAAGAAAACCGACATCTCTTAAAGAAGGGACTGCATATCCAATGGACGTTTCTAGTATTGTCGACTGGTAGATTGGAATGAAGATGAGCAATCCAATACAAGCTCCAATCATCTCATAGAAGGTGATCACATAGGGTGAATCCTTCTTAGTATAAATGGCATTCATTACGTAGAAAGTGGCCGAAAGAAAAGCCGCACCTATAGCCAAAACAAGTCCCAAGGCATTGTCAAACTCAAACTGAAAGATCAGGTAGAGACCTCCAATAGCAACCAAACCCAGGAACACCTCAAATGAGCTAACTTTTCTCCTATTGAATAGGGGCTCCAGTAAGCTGGTCCAGAACGTAACTGTAGCCATACCCGCCAGACATACTGAAACTGTAGAAACACGAGCTGATTCAAAGAATAAAACCCAATGCGCAGCTACGATCAAGCCAGTTGCCAGGAGTTTTATCACCCCTTTCTTTTCAATGACAACTGACCCTTTTCTTAATCGAATAAGAATCAACAAAGCGATGGCCGCAATTCCTGTTCGATACATGACCACATCGGTTGTAGGCATGCCTATTTCCTTGCCCAGGATTGAGGTAAACCCCCATAGAATCACTATGAAATGAAGTTTTAAATAGTCCTTGAAACTGGAGGACATTACTTCGGAACAATTTTGTACATGGCCATGGCAACAGCCGAAAATATCAAATTCGGCATCCAGACTGCCAGCAAAGGATTTGTTGATCCAGTTTCCGCCATGCTCTTAGAAGCAATGAATAATATGATAAAAACAAAAGCAATTAAGAATCCTAGTGCTATTTGGAAGCCTACCCCACCCCTGGTTTTCCGTGAAGAAACAATCACACCTATGAAAGTCAAAATCAAGGCAGTAAAAGGAGACATAAACCGAATGTATTTTTCAACGGTGTAAATCCGGATATTATCGGCTCCCTTCAACTCAAGATCCGCGATATAGTCATTCAATTCATTAATGGTCAATGTTTGCTCCAAACTTTTATTGTTTCCAAAATCGGCCGGAGTCATATTAAGTCGAAGCACCGTATCTTCGGAATTTTCGTATTGATAGGTTTCAGAAAACTCCTCAAATTCTCTCAGATGCCAATCTCTTGCCTTCCAAGCCATTTCAGAGGTATCCCATCGAACGGTCCTTGCAGAAAGCTTATAAAGGACTTTCTGATCTTGAATTTCTTCCAATGTAAACCGATGTCCTTCATCCTTGAATGAATTGTAAGAACCTAAATAAACATAACTAGTCGGACTTACCTTGAAGTGAATGTCGCGCTCATTAAAGCTGTAGGTCTTATTATCAAAGTACTTCTTCTCAAATGCAATTCTGGATTTATTCGCATTTGGTATCACCCATCCTGTGAATAGGAAACTCACCAAAGCAATCACAGATGCACCGATAAAATAGGGTCTCATCAATCGTGGAAAGCTTACCCCACCGGCTAGCATTGCGATGATTTCGGTATGCCCGGCAAGCTTTGAAGTGACAAATACGGCAGCGATGAAAACGGTTATAGGAGTAATCAGATTGGCGATGTACGGAGCATAATTCAGAAAATACCCTAAAATCTCAAGGCCGGGAACATCATTTTTAATGAAACTCTCATTTCGTTCAGAATAGGTAATGATCAAAACAATCGATACCAGGATGATCACCACAAAGACAAATGTGGTCAGGAACTTCTTGATGATATAGCGATCCAGAATATGCACTAGAGCCTTCTTGTTACCTTCTTTACCATTTCATTTTTCCAGGACGTAAAAGTACCCATCTTAATGTGTTCTCTTGCCTGTTTGACCAACCATAGGTAAAACGCCAGGTTATGGATACTAGCAATTTGTGCGCCTAAAATCTCTTTGCTCGTAATTAAATGTCTCAAATAGGCTTTAGAATAAAAGTTGTCTACATAGCCTTCCATATTCTGATCAATAGGGCTAAAGTCGTCCTTCCATTTTTCGTTGCGCATGTTCAAAATACCTTCACTGGTAAAAAGCATACCATTGCGCGCATTCCTTGTCGGCATCACACAGTCAAACATGTCAACGCCCAACGCTATACACTCCAAGATGTTTTCCGGGGTACCCACCCCCATTAAATAACGAGGTTTATCTTGAGGGAGAATATCACAAACAACTTCAGTTTGTTCATACATTATGTCATGGGGCTCTCCTACTGAAAGCCCACCAATGGCGTTTCCATCCCGATCGAAAGAAGCAATGGTTTCTGCCGATTTAATCCTCAGATCTTTAAACGTACTTCCCTGAACAATCGGAAACAGGGTCTGATCATACCCATACAAACCTTCGGTCTTATCAAATTGGTCACAACAGCGTTGAAGCCACCGATGTGTCATTTCCATAGACTCTCGTGCATAACCATACTCACAAGGATAAGGGGTACATTCATCAAAAGCCATGATAATGTCTGCGCCAATCACCCGCTGGATGTCCATGACACCTTCAGGGGTAAATGTATGGCTGGAACCATCAATATGAGATTTGAAGGTGACTCCCTCCTCTTTAATTTTCCGGGTTCCTGATAAAGAATAAACCTGATAGCCGCCACTATCTGTTAGTATCGGTTTAGCCCAGCCGTTGAATTTGTGTAGACCACCAGCTTGTTGAATAATGTCAAGACCTGGTCTCAAGTAAAGATGATAAGTATTCCCAAGAATGATCTCAGCCTTAATATCCTCCTTGAGTTCGCGTTGATGGACGGCCTTAACCGAGCCAGCCGTGCCGACAGGCATAAAGATTGGCGTCTCAATTGACCCATGATCGGTAGTGACTATTCCTGCTCTGGCTTTCGATTTTTCGTCCTTCGCTTCTAAACTAAATTTCATCCCTTCTTATTGTCGCACAAAAATAGTACTAATCATTAATTCTTATTTCCTTAATTTGATCCATTCAGGCCAGTGGTGGAAGAGATTCTATTCGTCATATTCTCGATTTGCATTATCGTTCAAGGAATTTATATCCTTGCTTACTTTTCCAAGCTTTTGAACTTCAGCATGAGTGAAAATTCTAATAGTTCTTTGCCAATATCAATTGTTATTGCGGCACGGAACGAGGCAGCTAATCTTCCACGATTAATCAACCAATTAGTTGCTCAGAAATACCATAACTATGAAATAATCATTGTTAATGATCGCTCCACGGATAATTCTATTGAGGTATTATCCGAATTGGGTTCCAAGACTGAAAGAATAGTTGTTATCGAAATCGCTGAATTACCTGATGGCTGGAATGGCAAGAAGCATGCTCTCGTCAAAGGAATTGAAGCATCTAAAAACCCCTACATTCTGGTTACTGATGCAGACTGCATCCCAGATTCCTCAAATTGGATATCAACAATGACTGGTCGGTTTTCGGATGACATTGATTTCATCCTTGGATTTTCCAGATATGAAGAATCACCTGGGTTTTTGAATCACTTCATTCGATATGAAACCCTCTGGACTGCCATTCAATACCTATCAATGGCATTAGCCGGGAGGCCATACATGGGAGTTGGTCGAAATTTGGCTTATCGAAAGTCGACCTTTTTGAACTTTGGCTTTCTAGGAGTCGAGAATGTGATGGGAGGCGATGACGATTTGTTTGTTAATCAATATGCTAATTCCAAAAATACCAGAATTCAAATCCATCCCGATTCTATTACCACATCCATGCCTAAAACTTCGTGGTCAGATTACTTCAAACAAAAAATACGTCACTTATCAGCAGGAAAACACTATCGTAAAAAAGACCGAACGAGATTGGGAGTTTTTGCGTTATGTAATTTGTCCGGTTGGATATTGCTTTTTTACCTGCTTTTGTCGGGTTTCAACCCGCTTTGGATTTTGACAATATTTGGGTTCAGGAGCATCGTATTTTATAGTATCTTTACCCGGATTGGTCAGAAACTTGGAGTGAGAATAGCACCCCTGACGCTGCCATTGTTAGATTTATTTTTTAATCTCTTTCACCTGGTAGCAGGATTCAGGGCCCTCACTGCGAAAAGAATTAAATGGAGTTAGGAAAGCAATTTTCGGACAAAGCACTACAGGATTTCAAACTAATAGATGACGCAGTAAACGGGCAAGATCAACAAGCCTTCGCTTTGTTGATGCAACGTTATAAGAAGCCAGTCTATCATATGATCCTCAAAATGGTTAGGAATGTAGATGATGCGGAGGATCTCACTATTGAGGCATTCGCTAAAGCATTCAAAAATCTGCATAAATTCAAGAAGGACTTCACCTTTAGTACATGGTTATTTAGAATAGCCACGAATAATACCATTGACTTCATTCGTAAAAAGAGATTGGATACCATGAGTCTGGATACCTCTTTTAAAGATGATAATGGAGACTCTGTCACTATTGATGTTCAGGACAAAAACCTCAACCCTCAGGAAGAAGCAATAAAAGCCCAGAAGATTGAGCTGGTGCAAATGTTCGTCACTAAACTCCCTGCAAAATATCAGCGCTTGGTGCGTCTTCGATACTTCGATGAACTGAGCTATGAAGAAATCGCCAAAGAACTTGAGGCTCCACTGGGTACAGTGAAAGCCCAATTGCATAGGGCCCGAGAGCTTATGTACGATTTGGTCAAAGGGAAGAAAGAACATATTTGATCAACTGACTATCTTTGCGTCCAACCACTATGGACCAACTTCTTCGATACTTTCCGAATCTTTCAGAGCATCAAAAAGACCAATACAAGCAGTTATTTGAGCTTTACTCCTACTGGAATGACCGTGTGAATGTAATCTCCAGAAAGGATATTGAGAACCTATACGAAAAGCATGTGCTGCATTCTTTGGGAATAGCCAAAATCGTACAATTTCAACCTAAAACGGAAATACTTGATGTTGGCACCGGTGGTGGATTCCCGGGAATACCATTGGCCATCCTGTTTCCAGAATCCAAATTTCATTTGGTCGACTCGATTGGAAAAAAGATCATGGTAGTTCGAAAAGTAGCAGAGGCACTCGATTTAAAGAATATTCAAGCGCAGCAGGTTCGTGCTGAAGAAATCGAGAATCGAAAGTATGATTTTGTAGTAAGTAGGGCAGTATCCAGACTATCTACTTTTTATGAGTGGATAGAAGACAAGTTCAAAAAGAACTCAACCCAAGAACCGAAAAACGGTCTTCTGTACCTAAAAGGAGGTGATCTAAGAGTAGAAATAACTGAATCCGGACTCAAGGGAGTCCGGGAATATTCATTGGCTGATCACTTCGATTCGGAGTTTTTCGATACGAAAAAAGTGGTCTACGTACCGGCTTAGTTATCCCTCATTACTGGCTGTGCCCCGTTATTCTTGGGCTTTGAGGTAAAGACCATAATTGCATAGACCCCAAGTGCTGTCCCAATTGGGAAATTGATTAATCCGATTACTGCGAAAATCAACCCCGGTACATCTGCCCATCTTCTTTGATTCACCAAACCAAAGCCTACAATCATTCTTGGTACCAAAAACAAAATACCGATCGCCCAGACAAACTTGTTGATGAAATCAAAAACACCCAATGCCATTGGGTCAAAATCAGGATCGGTCACCGCCATGTCCAAAATGAAATCCATGAAAAAATCATAGAATAAAAGTCCTAGTAGCCCTAAAGCACTGAATACGATGAAACATATACCTACTACTTTTCTGTGAATTGGTTCCGTTAAATCCATGGTTCTAAATTTACCTCAATTTAAAAAAGCCCAGACAAAGTCAGGGCTTTTTCATCAGCGCTAGGAACCGCTTATTCAAATCTTAACGACTCAATGGGGTCGAGTCTTGCTGCCTTTCGAGCAGGTAAATATCCGGAAATCAATCCTACAAAAATACACACAATAAGTCCTACAGTTATCCAAACCCATGGAATGACGAAGGCGCCACCTAAGAACTTGGCGAGAAAATTGCCCACTACAATTCCTAAAATCGCACCGGCAATTCCCCCCATCTGACAGATAGTAATTGCCTCAATCAGGAATTGCTGCTTTATACGTTTCGGTGTAGCTCCCAAGGCTTTTCTTATCCCTATTTCACGTGTTCTTTCCGTTACGGTCACCATCATGATATTCATTAAACCAATGGCTGCTCCTAATAAGGTAACGGCCCCAATGGCTATTCCACCCATCCTCAGTCCATTAGTCATAGTATCGAGTGCTTCTGTTACAGAATCACTTTTCTCGATTTCAAAAGAATCTTCCTGACCGATCCTGTCTCCACGTATTTGTCGCATTAAGCCCGTAGCTTCACCCATGGCAAATTGTATCTCTTCCTGATCCTGAATTGAAGCGGTGATGTTGTAACGCATGAATCCTCTTCTATCCAGCCGCTTTGCATTCAATAGAGGAATGATAATATTGCGGTCTTCTTCAGTATCTCCACCGAAGCCTCCTTTCTCTTCAAGCAAGCCAATTACGCGATAATTGTTGCCATAGAATTTGACCGTTTTGTTAATTGGATCCTCTGACTCTTCGAATAGAGCTTTAACTACTTCCGTACCAAGAAGACATACATAGTTGCCGTATTGCACCTCCATATTCGAGAAATTCCTGCCTGATTCTATTTCAATCCCTTTGATGGCTATGTAGTTCTCATCTCCTCCTGTAACGGTTATATTTGGGTTGGTCTTTTTATTCTGATATTTGATCTCTGCGATGCTTGTTGCTCGGGTATAAACGGTTACGGTTGCCGGATAGTCAAACTTGTCCTTAAAGCTAACGGCTTCTTTAAATTGAATGGGCTCGTATGACTTCTCTCTCCTTCCATTCCGGTTCCTTCTTCCTGAAAATTTGCTGTTGACATCAAAGCTATTGGCCCCCAAATTGGAAAGGCTCGCATCAATCTCACTCCTGATTCCGTCCACGGCTGTTAACATGCCTACCAAAGAAGTAATTCCGATGGCGATAATCAGGCCAGTCAGAACGGTTCTTAGGAGGTTTCCTTTAATTGACTTGATCCCTTCCCTGACATTTTCACGTAAATTCATCTACTTTCCGAGTTTTTAACGTTTTAAAACTAATTGACCGCTAGTCAAACTTTATAAACAATTATTTAAATTCAACGATCCTACTGTTAATCGGTTTATAATCCAGCTCACATGAGAAAGCTCGTTTATCCACTTGTTCTAACTCTGATAACCTTACATGGTTATGCGAATAAGATCCTCGTCCCGATGGACGGCACCCAAACCAATCACCTTAAAGCATATGGTGTTGCTTACTGGGTTTTAGAGAGAGACGAATCAATCGAGTGGATGTTAAATTTCAAGGGCGGAAGTTTTTTACTTCCCGCAAGAACAGCCTATGAAAATGAGTTGGTGATCCGTGGAGTAAAGTATGAAGTGATCTCTGATGCACAGGCAGCTCAGTATGAAGCAGAAATATCGTCTCCATCTTCAAATATGGATATGATGAGGCTGGAGAAGGTACCAAAAATCGCGGTTTACTCTCCAAAAAGTAAGATGCCATGGGATGATGCGGTAACACTCGCTTTGACCTATGCTGAGATTCCTTACGATGTGATCTATGATGATGAGATCATGGCAGATAAACTTCCTACTTATGACTGGTTGCACCTTCATCATGAGGATTTTACCGGGCAATACGGCAAGTTCTATGCGTCTTTTAGCCAATATGCCTGGTACCAACAGCAGCAACGCGATTTTGAAGAGACAGCTCGGAAGCATGGCTTCGCCAAGGTTTCTCAGCTAAAACTAGCGATTGCAAGAAAAATCAAAGGTTTTGTTGCCGGAGGAGGCTTTCTATTTGCAATGTGCTCAGCCACCGATTCATTTGACATTGCGCTGGCCGCTGATGGAGAAGATTTTATTGAAGCCATGTATGATGGAGATCCTGCCGACCCAAGTGCGGAATCTAAGTTCGATTTTGAAAAGACTTTTGCCTTTGAAGACTTCAAATTGAGAAGAGATCCAATGGAGTACGAATTCTCTGATATTGATAACACCGAAGCAAGACGCTCCAGGGATTTACGCGAGGCCAATGATTACTTCAATCTCTTTCAGTTCTCGGCCAAATGGGATCCTATCCCAACAATGCTCACCCAGAATCACTCTAACTTGATCAAGGGTTTCTATGGCCAAACGACCTCATATAAGAAAAGAGTGATCAAACCAGATGTTGTGATTATGGGAGAAACCAAAGCCGCAGATGAAGCAAAATATGTACATGGTGTACTTGGAAAAGGCTTTTTTACTTTTTATGGAGGGCACGATCCTGAAGATTACCAGCATCGGGTTGGCGAAGAACCTACTGATTTGAACCTTTACCCCAACTCTGCAGGTTATCGGTTGATCCTTAACAACATTCTGTTTCCGGCAGCAAAGAAAAAGAAGAGGAAAACAGAGTAGCCTATTAGTGCATCCTATCCCCTCTGACTTCGAGATTTTCAAGGATTTTTGCTTCTTCTATTAGAAATTCCTTCCATCGCGTCATTACATAGTCTTCCGGCATATATTGCTTGGCCAAGGCGATAAAGTTTTTGTAGTGACCCGCCTCAGAAACCATCAACTCGTAATAGAACTTTTGTAACTCCTGATCATCGATATTTTGATGAAGCAATTTGAACCGCTCACAGCTCCTCGCTTCAATAAGGGCATTCATCAATAGTTTTTCGACCAACTGTTGTTCTCGACTACCACCCTTCTTGAGAATTCCATTCAAGGCAGCCACATACTCGTCCTTCCGCATTTTCCCCAGTGCCATGCCACGCTTATTGAGTTGTTCAATGACGCGCTCGAAATGATTCCACTCTTCGGCAACAACCGGAGTGAGCATATCTACTAGTTCACTTTTATCAGGATACTGAACGATAAGAGATATGCAGGAAGAAGCAGCTTTTTGCTCACAGTAGGCATGGTCTACCAGGATGTCTTCAATGTTCATTTGTGCGATATTCACCCACCTTGGGTCTGTGGGCAATTGCAATCCTAGCAAGTGGTTCTTCAGTTCCGTCATCGACTCAAAATTAGCGGAAGCGTACCGATAAAAAAACACGGGCTAATGCTTCTGTAAACTTCATGCTCCATTATATTTGCACTGCCTCAGCTCAGTCATCTTTTTTGACTTTTTATTCCTATTTTAATTTTCATAACTACAATTCAATGATAAGGTCATTATTTATCCTATTAGGTACATTTTTCTGTCTGGCAGTTTTTGCTCAGAATTCTGATTCTGTCACGGTTACAAAAAAGGGAAGCTTGGGTTTCAGTTTCGCCAATGTCGGGTTAGAGAACTGGGCTGCAGGGGGGCAAAGTTCGGTTGCTCTAGGAACCATTTTCAACTATACCATCTTGCGCGAAACTTCTAATTCTACCTGGAAAAATCAACTCGATTTCGCCTTGGGTGGAGCAAAGGTCGGGGAAGAAACCTTCAGAAAAACCGATGACGCCATCATTTTTATCAGCCAGTACAGCAAAAAAATGAATGACAACTGGAATTGGGGGCTCGCAGCAATATTCAGAACCCAGTTGCTCGAAGGGTTAAACTTTACAGACACCGGATCAGATCGAATTTCAGGCTTTATGGCACCGGGATACCTTTCCATCAATCTTGGTTTTGACTACAAGCCCAGTGATGCATTCTCTATTTCCTTTGCTCCTGCCGCAGGTAAATTCACCTTCGTTATGGATGATGACCTATCCAATGCAGGTGCTTTTGGTGTAGACCCCGGAAGTAAAACTCGTGCAGAATTTGGTACTAATATTTTGACCACCTTAAACATCCCCATTGCGGAAAACATTACATTCTCAAGTAATCTCAACTTCTTCACTGCCTATGACAGCTTCGGTAATGTAGATACCAATTGGGAGACTTTGTTAGTAATGAAAGTCAATGAATGGTTTAATGCCACCTTTGGGACACAACTCATCTATGATGATGATATCTTAATCGAAATTAGTGATACTGTATTTGAAAGAAGAATTCAGTTCAAACATGTGCTCAATGTTGGGGTAAATTTCTCTCTATTCAAGAATTAGTCAAAGAAAGACCATCGCATCCCAAGGTCCAGGGTATTCCTTGGACCTGTATAGTATGGACTCAGGAAATAACCGTTGCGACCCAAACTTTGATTGGCATGAGCGAATTTCAGGAAAAGATGAAAGTTCTCAACTTTGAAATTGAGAAAGAGATCGGCTTTTATGAATGAGTCGGCCTCAAAATCATCTTGTAAAAAATACTGCTGAGTAATCGGATTATAATCCAACGGACTGTATGCGGTTCTATAGTGGACGTCAATACCTGTCTGAAAAATCATCCTTCCATCGAACAACGTGTTCTTCCAGGAGATTTGGCTGTTACCCATCACTTCGGGGATTCGATATAAATTTGATGAGCCTCCGTTGAGATTGGAATATCTCACGGAATTTTTCCATGTCCAGCGCTGAGTAATGCTCCAGTCCAAATCTATGCCAGGAGTAATCAGGACAATATCACTGCCGGCTTGTTGAGGCAATCTAGCCGTATCGAAATAAATATAATTCGTTAACCGACTTAGTCGCAAAGACGGTTTAATGTCCAAACTCCTGACGCCAAGTTTTAATAATCCCACTATATGATCTGATGCTTCATTGGCAAAGCTATTTTCCCATGAAAATTGCTGCCCGGTATATTGACTGACCAAATATGTAGGCTTGGATTCTGTACGTGTGACTGTGGCTTCGAAAAGATCACTGCTGAAGTTTCCCGAAATCACATATTGCCCGTCCAAAAGGAACTCTCCCCTCGCTTTAAGGAAAATCTTGTTTGAAATCTGCTGCCTCAGTGTCCCGCCTACAAAGTGTTCGGTATTCTTTTGGGTATTCGGCAGGCTAACGTTCTGACGTGACAGATTGCGAATTTTGTAATAAGCACTATAGGCAAACTTTGAAGTCCGGCCCTTGATGCCTACTTCATTTTTGATTTCCTTGAATGTGGTTCTATTGGCCACATCGGCCGTTGTAGAGCCTGTATCACTGTATATCAGGGAATCAATAGTTCCTAAATCATAAGAGTCGTTATATCGAATCAGCTGTTCATAGTAGTCGCCCTCATGGTATAACTGAAAAGCTGAATCCAAGGCAAGTTGTTGATAGATATGTACTCCTCCTCTTTTCTCCAATCCAATGGCATCGGTAAGAATAACATTGGCATCTTGATATGCAAATAAAGTAGAGTCAGGGTTATTGGGGTTAGTATCAGGGTCAATTTCAGGTGGTATAATTCCCCCGGACTCTTCAATCTCGTGTTTCATTTGAGTGATATTGAAGAGTGCCTGATAATTAGGATGCTTCTTCGGTTTTATATAGGCAAATAGATTCCAGTCCGAATTGACCACATTACGGTCACCACGCTGGGTGAATGCAAGGACTTTATCAGCTCGGATATTTCTGTAGGAAAAACCAAAACTCAGGTGTGTACTATCATTCACTGCAAAAACGATGCTATTTCGCGCTCTTCCCCCACCACCAAAATTGGCGGTCACATCAGAATAAGGAGATCGGGTGTCAAAATATCGAATCTTGTCAGGCCCGGTATAGAAATCATCGAAGCCATGATAGCCTGAGGTTAGCCCGATCTCTTGCCTAGGCTCAAATAGCAATCTATTGATTGGGGTTCCCAGATTACCCAGATTCTGAATATAGTTTTGATTTCTATCCTGATCTGTAAAGTGATGAAAATTGTCAGGAATTGTATCAGGGTGGAAAAATTGAAGGTCGTTCTCCTTGATATACTTTTGATAGGTGAATTTTGTAGTCAGCGCATTGTATTTAGCCTTTATCGTATCACCCAATATACGAGTGCGCTGTGTGGTATCCCTTTGAAGCTGTGATTGATTTGTTCGTTGTATCTGACCCATCGCCAAGCTAACCAACAAACATCCGATAATTAAAAAAATCCCTCTACGCACGGCCAAAAATACTAATTCAGTTCAGCTTTTTTAGTCTGAACTGCATTCATTACGATCTCCCTGAAATGTTCCTCTCGATCTATTTTAAACTCAATGGGCATATAGAATGTGGAACAGGACTTGAATAAATCATGATCACCCAGTTTCAAAAGTCGTACCATATCCTTTTCAGAAGTCAATATAGAGACCGATATACCAAGAGAATTCACCTTTTTTAACATCCTGTCCAAATCTGATCGACTAAATTGATGATGGTCGTTAAAGTCGAAATGGTGAACCAGTTCATATTTTGACTGAATGTATTCCTTGAACACGGAAGCGTTTGCCAATGCAGTTAACAAAATAACATTCTCTGAAATTGATCGATTTTCATTGGAAAAAACAGGTTCCGAGTCACCGTAATCAATGTTAGAGAAGTAAATAGGGGCAAATGAATTGTACACTTTAATTTGTGCTGTTATTTCCTCTTTCTCTTCCTGAGTTATCGAAGGACATTTTGTGATTATAATACAGTCGGCCCTTCCTGCTCCCGATCTTTGTTCTCTAAGTCTTCCGGTTGGAAGTACATAGTCTTTATAGAATGGTCGGCTGTAATCGGAAAGCATGATATTAAGGTCACGACCTACTTTCCTATGTTGAAAAGCATCATCCAGGAGGAATATATTTACTTCGGGTCTTTCCAACAGCACAAATGGTATTGCCAAAATGCGTTCTTCCCCAACAGCAACAGCAACTTGATCGCCATATTTTCGATAGAACTGAAGAGGCTCATCCCCTACACTCCTGGCATCATCTTTCTCTTCAACCAATCTGAAGCCAGTGGTCCTTCGTCCATACCCTCGACTGATTGTGGCAAGATGATAGTCTTTTCTAAGCAGGTGAATTAAATACTCGATTACAGGAGTTTTGCCCGTTCCTCCTACGGATAGATTACCAACGCTGATTACTACTCTATCAAAATTGGTGATTGGCCTTCGCCCTGAATCATATTGGCTATTTCTCACCCTCATCATCCATGTGTACAACAAAGAAAAGGGAAACAATAACCAGCCTAGGAGCTTCATAAAATGACCGTGGTGTTTATCTTTAAAAATCTAAAAGCAGCAAATCCCCCCAAAAATGGCAAAAATAAAGGACATAATTCTTCATTTGGAATCAATAGCTCCAAGGGCATATCAGGAGTCCTATGACAACTCCGGTTTGATCATTGGTGATGCTTCCAGAGAATGTTCCGGGACATTAATAAGTCTGGACTGTATCGAAGCTGTTGTTGATGAAGCCATAGAAAAAGGCTGCAATCTCATAGTCTCTCATCACCCGATTGTGTTCAAAGGACTAAAACAAATCACAGGAAAGAACTATGTGGAACGTACTGTCATTAAGGCCATCAAAAATGATATCGCTATTTACGCTATTCATACAAATCTTGACAATGTAAGTAACGGAGTTAATCAGAAAATAGCTGATCGTCTTGGCCTTCAGAACACTTCCATACTTGCTGAAAAAACCGGAACCTTAGAAAAGCTGGTCTCATTAGTACCTCAGGAGAATACAAATGAAGTTCTGGAAAGTCTTCATCAATCGGGAGCGGGAAACATTGGTAATTATCAAAACTGCAGTTTTAGAGTTACCGGTACCGGAACTTTCAAACCAAATGAAGAAGCGAATCCTCATATCGGAGAGCAAGGAGAACAAGAAGAAGTTATCGAAGACAGAATTGAATTGATCTACCCTTCACACTTAAGGAATAAGATCGTTTCCACCTTGAGGTCTGCTCACCCCTATGATGAGGCAGCTTACTTTGTCAGCGCATTGGGCAATACCAATCAAGGTATAGGCTCAGGCATAATAGGAGAACTTGAAAACCCTCTTAGTCCTGATGATTTTCTTCAATATTTAAAGGATAGGATGAACCTCAATGTTATCCGCCATACGAGGCCAAATGGAAAAACAATTAAAAAAGTAGCGGTTTGCGGTGGCGCTGGTAGCTTCCTCTTAGGTCAAGCCAAAGGAAAGAATGCCGATGCCTTTGTTACCGCTGATTTTAAATATCACGAGTTCTTTGATGCGGAGGAAAAATTGATCATTTGTGACATCGGTCATTACGAAAGTGAAATCTACACAAAAGACCTTCTACACTCATTTTTGACAGAAAAATTTCCTAATATTGCATCCTATTTGTCAGGGGTGGATACAAACCCTGTTCAATACTATTAAAAAACGTAGATGGAAAAGACGATTGCACAGAAGTTGGAGGCATTGAAAAAGCTCCAATCCATTGATTCCCAACTAGATGAGATTAAGAAGGTAAGAGGAGCTCTCCCTGATGAGGTAGCAGACCTTGAAGATGAGATTGCAGGTTACGAAACTCGAGTTGAGAAATTCAAAGCAGAGGCTGCTGAATTAGAAGCGAACATCAACGATCACAAGACTCAAATCAAAAACTCTGAGGCCCTTATCAAGAAATATGAGGAGCAGCAGATGAACGTGAGAAATAACCGAGAGTACGATGCCATCACAAAAGAGATGGAACTGCAAACTTTGGAGATTCAGATTTCAGAAAAGCGGATTAAAGAAGGCTTTGCTAAAATCGAGATGAAAAACGAAGAGATTGCAAACACTGAATCCGAGCTTTCAGAAAGAAATAAAGATCTGGATACCAAAAAGGCTGAACTTGAGGTATTGACAAAAGAAAGTGAAGCTGACGAGAAGAAGTTAATGTCTGGCCGTGAGAAGGCTGCCAAGCAAGTAGAAGAAAGGCTTCTCAATTCATATAACAGGCTTAGAACAAATGCCCGAAACGGCTTGGCTGTGGTTTCTGTCAGTCGAGGAGCATGTGGAGGTTGTTTCAACATCGTTCCTCCCCAGCGTCAGGCAGATATCAGAGAACAAAAGAAACTGATTGTATGTGAGCATTGCGGAAGAATTCTTGCCGATGTAGCTGATGAAATAGTTACAGAAGAAAAGAAACCAAGAAGAACAAGAAGAACAGCAGCTAGCAAAGCATAATTGTCGGCAATAGCAACTAAAAGAATTTTGAAATGGATAGGTCTTTTGATCTGTCCATTTTTTGTTTTAACCCAAAATTCGGTCAACTGCCAGACATTTATCCCTAAGGCTTACCAAAAAGCGCTCGACCTGCAGTTCCAGGAATCGCGCAATTTGATCCAAGAAGGGATCGATTCCCAAATCCCCCATCTTGACCTTTATATAGCCAATTTTAATGATATCCTCGAACTTTTCTTCAGCGAAGACGAGGCACGGTATGAAGAGCTATCAAAAAATGAGAAGGTTCGAATTAAAGTGCTCGACAACTCAAGCATCGATAGTCCATACATCCGATTTCTGAGAGCCGAGATAAAATTGCAATGGGCATTCACAAAACTCAAATTTGGAGATCAGTGGAGTGCGGCCTGGTCATTGAGAAATGCCTATCGTACCATTAAACGAAACATAAAAAGGTATCCTGACTTTGCGCTTAACCAAAAGTCGCTTGGGTTGTTACACATAATTTTTGGTGCGATCCCATCCAGGTATCAGTGGATACTTGGCTTGTTCGGACTCGAAGGAAACGTAATTAGTGGTTTGGAAGAACTTGCCACCATCAGCAATGTAAATAGCGTATTCGCACTGGAGGCACGACTGACAATGGCATTGGTCAATGCTTACTTGCTGGAGAGACCGACTGATGCGTTGAATTTCGTGGATGGGAGTGGCGACCATTCTGATACAGAAAACTACATCCGAGCGCTCTTACTGATGAAAAATCACCAATCCGATAGTGCCAGGGTAATTTTACAGAATCAAAAATCTGAAGTTCCCATCTTTTCTTACTTGATCGGGGAAACCTATTTTCAGCAAGGCGCTTATTTGGAAGCAAAAGCCTACTATGAACGTTTTCTGGAGCAGTTTAGGGGCAACAACAATGTGAAAGATGCTTACTTCAAGGTGGGTTTGTGTTTTCTTTTTCTTAATGAAAAGGATCAATTCGAAGATTTCAGGCAAAAAGCACTCAGTTCGGGAAAAAGCTGGAGCGAAGTAGACAAAAATGCTTCAGATTTATTGGAGTCAATAGCAACTGAAAACAAGTCACTCATACAATTGCGATATGCAATAGATGGTGGTTTCCTACAGCGAAGTGATTCACTAATCTCAGTATTGGAGATGATACGACTTCCACATTACGATAAGATCGAATTTGATTATCGGAAGGCGAGAAAATCCCATCTCGAAAGGAAAATTCAACAAGCGATTTCCGGATATGAGGAAATTATAAAATCAGACAATCAAATACCCGAAAATTATTTCGCTCCAAATTCGCTACTACAGCTTGGATACATCTATCTGGAACAAAGCGATTCAGCCAAAGCGAAAATGTACCTGGAAAGGGTTTTGGAGTTTAGAAAGCATCCCTATAAAAATAGTCTTGACAGCAAGGCGAAGATAGCCTTGAGCCAAATCAACAATTGAGGTGGTCCAGGTTATTGAACTTATCAATTTTGAACATTGACTTTGTATAAGTCAACTCATAGAGGCAAAGGTTGCTGTGTTCAAAAATGTCCATCATTTTCAAAGGATAGTTGAGCATTAGACAAAGCATGATCCGCATCGCTCTTCCATGCATACAAATGAGCACTGTTGATTCATCTTTTCGGCTGAGGATATGATTTAACCCTTTCTTCATTCTTACCAACACCTCATCAGGGCTCTCTCCTCCTTCGATTCCTATGTCTGTTTTGCCCCTACGCCAAGACTCGATCATTTTTGTATAATAAGCATTGGCTAGCTCATCAACAGGTATACCTTCCCTTACACCCCAGCTTATTTCATTAATCTCTGAAAGTGTTTCGAAAGGTATCCCCTTGTCAACAAAGCGTTGGACACTTTCATGAGTTCTTTTAAGTCCAGACCTGTAGACTTTATCAAATGGAACGTCCTTATAGCACTCAAAAAAATCATTGGCTTGACTCCTACCCGCATCATTCAAAGACGAGTCCACACCACTCCCTTGGACCACTCCCTTATGGTTCAAATCGGTCTGGCCATGACGTATCAGATAGATTTTTTTGATGTTCAATTTTGTCCTATTTTTGCTCGAATCAGCCGCAAATCTAAAAACTAATCCATAAAAACCATGTTTAGAGAAGGAGTAAGTGTAGAGTCAGTAAACGCTCGACATCACAATACCATGGTTGATCATTTGGGTATAGAAATCATTGAAGTTGGAAAAGACTTCATGGTCGGTAAGATGCCTGTGGATCATCGTACAAAACAGCCCTTGGGCCTTTTGCACGGAGGAGCATCGGTGGCCTTGGCTGAAACACTTGGTAGCGTGGCCGCCAGTTGTGTAGTTGATCTAGACAAACAATACTGTGTTGGTCTTGAGATCAATGCCAACCATATCAAAAGTGCTACCGAAGGGTTTGTTTATGGCACTACTCGTCCAATACATATTGGAAGGAAGACCCAAATTTGGGAGATTAAAATTAGAAATGAGAAAGATCAACTTACTTGCATTAGTAGAATTACTATGGCAGTAATGGATCGAAGGTAATATGAGAAGAGAAAATTCAGTTGGAGTAGAGGTAAGGGAAATTCAAAATTATCCGAAAGAACGTATTTTAAAATCCCTTTTGACAACAGCCATGGAGCTGGAATGTCCGGTCGCGCTTTGGAGACTCCCTATGAGCGATGAAATTCACCTGGTAATCAGTTTCAGTGAGGTGATTTCTAATCCTAAGTTGGACATAGAAGAAACCGTTTCAGGTTTCACCTTCAATCCATTCGATCTGAGTCGACCCAATCTACTTATCAAGGACGATTTCTATCTATCTTTTCGATTTGAAGAACTGAGTTGTAACTATGATTTCAATAATGAAATCAAGTCGTCCAAAGAAAAGGACTTTGTAGATTTCTTATTTCAGAATCTTGATAACGGGCAGGAAGGAATTCAAAAGCAAGCTGTAGCACCACGAGTCACGTCAGAAATGCCTGACTATAAGGACTTAGTAAGTGATTCCGTTGAAAAAATTAAATCAGGCCACTTTCAGAAAGTAGTACCATCGAGACGAAAAGAAATAAATCTACCCGAAGATTTTGACGTAGTTGCTGCCTTATTGAATTTGTGTGATACTTATCCGAGCGCGTTTGTTTCATTGGTCTCCATCCCTGATGTCGGTTCATGGTTGGGTGCTACACCCGAAGTATTGCTCGAAGTAGTCAAAGGCAAAACTTTTAAAACGGTAGCCTTAGCCGCCACTCAAAAAAGAGATGAGACCAAACCATTAAGTGAAACCGCCTGGACTCAGAAGGAAATTGAGGAACAAGCTATGGTGAGTCGGTATATTATCAACTGTTTCAAAAAAATCAGATTGAGGGAATTCGAAGAACGAGGACCAAAAACCATAGCTGCCGGCAATCTACTACACCTAAAAACGGACTATGAAGTGGATATGGAAGCCACTAATTTCCCACAGCTGGGTACTGTTATGCTCGAGTTATTGCACCCAACGTCTGCCGTTGCCGGCATGCCAAAAGAAAGTTCACTTGAGTTTCTCTCTCAAAATGAGGGCTTTGATCGTGAATTCTTTAGTGGTTTTTTGGGCCCTGTGAACATTGATCAGAACACTAACATTTACGTAAATCTGAGGTGCATGAAACTCTTTAATGGAAAAGCCTGGCTATATGCTGGTGCCGGAGTCACTGAAGACTCAAACCCGGAAAAGGAACTCCTAGAGACAGAGATGAAGTTCAACACGCTACTTAACGTCATTGCAACAACTTCTTAACTTTGCAACATATTAGAGATATAGCCAGTGTGTGTGCAGGTCATGGTGTGACCACTGCCATTATATCCCCTGGCTCCAGATCTGCTCCACTCACTCTTGCTTTTGCCAGACACCCAAGGATCGAAACAAAAGTAATTCCGGATGAGCGATCGGCTGCTTTCATCGGTATGAGTATAGCACAGCAGCAAGGCCGGCCTGTCGTACTCATCTGTACTTCTGGTTCTGCAGCCTATAATTATGCACCGGCCATTGCAGAAGCCTTCTACCAAGAAATTCCTCTATTGATCTTGACTGCAGACCGTCCGCCTGAATGGATTAATCAGTATGATGGTCAAACCATAATGCAATCCCATATATACGGGAAACATGTCAAAAAAAGCTTCGATTTTCCGACTGAGGTAAATTCCGATGATTCTGAATGGTATTGCAACCGCATGGTCAATGAATCCCTCCTAGTCTCTATGGATTTGCCAAAAGGACCTGTCCATATTAATATTCCCTTCAGAGAACCATTCTACCCCCAAAATGGAGAAGTCTACAACTTTCCTGAAGTCAGAATTATAGAGAACACTAAGCAACGGCAGACGTTGTCCGAGGAAGAATGGAAGTCCCTTAGATCTCAATGGAATGAATCATCAAACCGGCTTGTTGCCATAGGTCAATTAGAGAATAATTTTAGGCTTACGAATATCTTAGACGCTTTCTCAAAAAACACCAACACTCCGGTTCTGGCTGATATCATAGCAAATCACAATGAAGTGGAAGAAGCCATTGTTCATCAAGATATTTTTCTAAATGGGTCATTGGATGAACAAAACAAGGCACTGGCTCCCGACCTTCTCATTACGATAGGAAAATCATTTATTTCGAAGAATCTAAAACGATTCTTTAGGAAACATCGGCCAAAAACGCATTGGCACGTACAACCCTCGGCACGACTAAATGATTCCCTTCAGAATGTGACCAAGATTATTAGAATGGAACCTCAGGATTTTTTCTCAACTCTCGAAGGGAGTAAATCTGAAAACGGTTTTGCCAATCAATGGATAAGCCTGAATAACAAAACGGCTTCTTTAATTGATGAGGCCCTTGATCAAGGTGATTTTTCAGAATTTCATGCAGTCAAGGAAGTGTTGGCTGAAATTCCAAACAATTCTCAAGTTCATCTGGCTAATAGCATGGCTGTTCGGTATGTTAATTTTCTTGGTCTTAAGGATAAAACAGGTGTCAGCGTATTTGCGAATCGTGGCACCAGCGGAATCGATGGTAGCAACAGCACGGCTGTCGGAGCCGCATTGTCAAACGAAAAACCGGTGACACTTTTGACTGGAGATATGGCTTTCTTTTACGATCGTAATGCTTTTTGGCATAATTACGATCTCAAAAATTTACGTATAGTCATTTTGAACAACCATGCAGGAGGAATCTTCAGAATGATTGAAGGGCCTTCGAACCAACCAGAGTTGGAAGAATATTTTGAGACTCAGCAAAAACTAAATGCTGAAAATACTTGCCATGATTTTGGATTTGCCTATTACAATGCAAAATCCAGGGACGAGTTAAGACAGCATCTTAAGGAATTCTATAATAGCAGCGAAGAGGCGAAAGTCCTTGAAATCGAAACTGATTCTGCTCAAAACGCCAGTTTTTTCAAAAGCTTTAAGCATTTTATTACTGGGAATTTGACCGAGTGAACGTAGTACTAACGCCTTCTGCGAGAGGCTCTTTTCGAATCGGAAAGTTGATAGTTGATAGGCATCATATCCCCCACTTTCTCGAAAGCCCAATAGCCGTTGGAGTAGAATTCCAACGGATTGCGAATATATCCGGTACTCTCAAATTCAATATATTCCTTTCCCTCGATCATTTCGATCCATGAATTTTGTGATTTGTTTTTGGTAGAAATACTGACGTTACTCATCAGCTTGCCCATATATTCGGGGGGTAAACCTTCATTTTTAAAGTAGATATAGAGCATGTTTTCGAACCTCAGCTTCTTCGATTGACCACGTTGTCCTCTTAAAACAATGCCATCGAGGTCTACTTGATTTGGGTCGATTACCCTTTTCCCTTCGATGTCTTGTGCAGCGTAAATTTCATATCCCTGCTCTTTCGTTGAACCAGCATACAAAGATTTAAAGAAGTGAACCATTGAACCATCGTATGCCTCCTTCCTTGCTCTTTCATACTTTGTCTTTTTCGATCGAGTTTTGGCCTCTATCTCCTCAAAAGAAGTGAAGCCATAAAAGGAGCTATAGCCATCTCTTGTATAAACTCTGTAATCTTCAAGAAGGTAGAATAAGCGATAGCCCAATCTTTTATTTTCGATAACTAAAGGTTCGGATGCCCACGCTTCAAATACTCCTGTGTCCTCATCTAAATCAAAGTTCAGGACCTCTTCATTCAATATTCTGGAAGACTTACCAAATTTGGATCTGCCTAAGAACCCCACTCTGAATTCCTGAAGATTTCTGGCCCAGTTCGCATCTTTTTTGGCTGTAACGGTCACCCCGCTTAGCTCCTGAGACTTTGTGACCATCTTGGCGTCAATCCAAACAACATTCGGGCGCAAAAACCTCACAGATCGCGCGAATGTCTCATATCCCAAAAAAGAGATCACCAGATCATAGGTTCCAGCTTCGGGTAATTGCAAACTGAACGAACCATCTGCTTTGGAAGTGGTTCCAAATGTTGTATTAGCAATAAATATATTAGCCAAGGGCAGTGTTTCTCCGGTCTCGGAGTCAGTGACCATACCAGCAATTGTAAAACCAGATTGGGATTGCCCATACCCCTGCAGACAAGCAAGAAGTAGAATTGCAAATAACATTGTTTGAATTGGTCTCATCTTTTGGCTAACATTAGCATTAATGGTGGGTAGTATCAATTTCAATTCAGAATCTTTCACTTTTAAACAGTTTGCGAATAGCAAACACCTTAACTCTCACTCTAAGTATATACAATCCTGTCAAGACTTTGTTCGTGATTGGTTATCCGGTAAGCAAAAATTTGGCCAGCTTACCTCAGGTTCAACGGGGAGGCCCAAGACAATTTCACTAACACGTGAGCAGATGCAAGCCAGTGCCATGGCTACAGCTTCAGCCCTGGAACTAGAGTCAGGGGATAGTGCACTTCTTTGTATATCCGCTGACTATATTGGCGGTAAAATGATGCTCGTAAGGGCGATGGAAATCGGTTTTCATCTCACCATTGTAGCTCCTGAAGCTAACCCTATTCACACAATAATTGACCATAATCCATTCGAATTTGCTGCCATGGTACCTCTTCAGGTACATAATCTGATGAATACCCAACAAGGAATAAAATGCCTGGAATCAATTAGAAAAGTGATCATCGGAGGAGGGGAAGTTTCCTTGGCTCTTGAATCTCGATTGGAAGACCTGTCAAATTCAATATTTAGCACCTATGGCATGACAGAAACCTCATCTCATATTGCTCTAAGGAAATTAAGTGGCCCAATTCAAGAAAAGCTGTTTACCCCTTTGAAAAGCATTGACCTTCAACTTAATGAAAAAGAATGCTTGAGAATTAAAGGTAGCATAACCAACCATCAATGGTTGGACACCAATGATCGGGTTGAACTACACGAGGACAATCGTTTCAAGTGGCTGGGGAGAGTGGATAATGTCATCAACTCGGGTGGAATCAAGATTCAAATTGAATCTCTCGAAAAAAGAATCGCTACCCTACTACCGGGCTTATCTTTCATGATTACGTTTAGAACCAATGATGTCTATGGCGAAGAAGTGGTTATGTTGGTCACCTCAAAAGTGGACTTTGAAACACGTGATCTGATAAAATCCTCTCTTGACCGTTATCAGGCACCCAGAGATTACATAGTGGTCGACCACCTACCTTTAACAGCCACTAACAAACCCGACCGTATAAAGGCCAAGAAACTGGCTAACCCTTCAGTTTAATCACCTCTTGCTGGAGGTCCATGACTATATTGGTCAGCTTTTCAAAAGTCATTTCATCATCACTATGTTCAGGAAATTCCATGCTCAGATAGGCCTTTGCCTCCCAAATCTCAATCACATCAGTCACTGAAATCTCGTAGGGAGAATAGGCTTTATTGTCAGAAACAAGAAACAGTTTACCGTGGTCATCACTATAGTCAAATACACGCTTATAGACAACACCCTCCTCTTTGGAGAGAATAACATAGCACTGCCCATTCTTAATATCTCCGGCATCCTCCATATAACGTCCTATTACCACTGTTCCTGGTTTCAAAGGAAGCATGGAATCACCGGTAATTTCAAAAGCACGATACGTCCCATTCCGAGGAAGTGTAGGGAGTTGAAATTTTGGAAGCTCTTCAAGATATTCAGGATCTGCGTAACCATTCATATACCCTGCAGAGGCCTTTTGAGGAATTAAATCAATGTACTCCTCATCCTTTTCATTCACAGTAATTGAAAGCACCTTTGCAGCCGACTTTTGCCCCTTGCTCAATTTTTCAATTTGTTGAGCCGAAAGCTTGGTCAAGTCTTTGCCAATCAAAGCATCAACAGGAACTTTGAACAACCTGGACATATTAAGCAGATTATTTAAACGAGGATCAGCCCGCCCTTCTTCATAGGCTCCAACAAGAGAACGCTTGATTTCGATTTTCTCCGCAAAATCTCCTTGTGTCCAACCTCTGAGTTTTCTCAGATGTTTAATATTTTCGGATACAGTGCTCATAGTGATTAGGTTTATCGATCTAAAATACAAAAATAACTAATATTTTTAGTTGAAATGATAATTTTATTAGACAGATTAGATTTAAAAAACTTGGCACATTATTGGCTCTGAAATAATTGGTCAAACTCTTCAACCAATGAAAAGACTTTTACTTATAGCAATCCTGGGTTGCTGTCTTTCCTACTCTCATGCCCAATCAACCTTGGGGTTTAACCTCAATGGTTTCATTCCTACAGGAGAACTGAGAGAGGACTCTCCTGAGATTTGGGGAGGTGGTTTCTCTCTTGAGCTGGCATTGAAAATAAAAGACTCCCCTGTCCATCTTGGTGGGCAATTCGGGTTCACCCGTTATGGTTCAGAAGTTAGAGATGGAGACCATGGCGCCTTTCTTGGAGACGTAAGGGTAAGAAGAAACAATGAAATTGCTCAGGGGCTTGCATTCGTTAGGATTAAACCACCGGTCAACAACAATATTCAGCCGTATTTCGATTTTTATAGCGGAGTTAGCTACGTTTATACGCGATCATCAATTCGTGAGGACGCACTTTCTGACGTGTTTGAAGAAAGCCTCGATTTTGATGATTTGGCCTTGAATTATGGTGCCGGAGTAGGAGTCGAATTCTTCCTCAATGAATTTTTAAGTCTTGATATTAACTTCAAAGCGTTGAAAGGGTCAAGAAGTCAATACCTGACGCCAAGATCTGTCTCCTATGATCCGCAGATTGAAGGTTACCATTTCAATATTCGTGAATCACGATTAGATCATTTTTCGTTTGGGATTGGCTTGAAAGTCCTTTTTTCTCATATCAATGACTAAAAGGAACCAAAACCACTCATACCCCATTATTCGCGCTCCTAGAAATTGAATTTTAGCCCAAAGCTTCTTAGCTTACTTTCATCAGATTTATCATTTCAATCAAAACTATAATCAGATGAAATTTTACAAGGTTAAGAACCTGAAGAAATTCAGTTTCATGTTCCTATTTCTGCTTTTAGCAGCCCCCTCCTGGGCCCAGAAAGTGGACATGGATATATTCAAAAATATGAAGGCCCGAGCCATTGGTCCGGCTGGTATGAGCGGCCGTATCACGGCAATTGACGTTGTCGAAAGCAACCCCAATATAATTTATGCAGGTGCAGCCTCCGGAGGCCTATGGAAATCTACCAGTGGTGGATTAGACTGGGAGCCTCTGTTTGATGATGAGGAAGTACTCGGTATTGGTGCAATTGCCATCGACCAGAATAATCCGGATGTAATCTGGGTAGGAACTGGTGAAGGAAATCCAAGAAATTCTGTTTCCAGTGGTTATGGTCTCTATAAAAGTATTGATGGGGGAGATACATGGGAACTGCTGGGGCTTGAGGAAACCCGGTCGATTCACAGGATAATTATCCATGCTGATGACCCCAATACCGTATATATTGGTGCCATTGGCTCTCCTTGGGGAGAAACTCCTGAACGAGGACTTTGGAGAACCAAGGATGGCGGTAAGACTTTTGAGCATATTCTAAAAGTCAACGACCTGACTGGAGTAGCAGACATGATTGTAGATCCCGACAACCCAAACAAAATGTTTGTGGCGATGTGGGAGCATAAAAGATGGCCGTGGTTCTTTAAATCGGGCGGAGAAGGATCAGGACTGTACGTCACTTATGACGGTGGTGACAATTTCAAAAAACTATCAAGTGATGATGGCTTGCCGAAAGGCGAATTGGGTCGAATTGGCTTGGCTATATCCAGAAGTAACCCCGACTATGTTTATGCCTTGATCGAATCAAAGTCCAACGGTCTTTATCGATCTACTGATGGAGGCAAAACCTGGTCATTAAGAGGGGCTTCTTCGAAAGTTCAGAACATTGGAGATCGCCCGTTCTACTATGGAGATATCTATGTGGATCCGGCAAATGAAAATAGAATTTACAGTTTGTATTCAAGAGTTTCGATGTCTGAAGATGGAGGAAAGAGCTTCGAGGTAATCCTCCCCTACTTTGGTCAGTATGCGGTTCACCCTGATCACCATGCCTTTTGGATTCACCCAGATGATCCTAATTTCCTCGTGGATGGAAATGACGGAGGACTAAACATCAGTCGTGACCGGGGTAAAACCTGGAGGTTTACTGAAAAGCTTCCGGTGGGTCAGTTTTATCACATCAATGTCGATAATGAGACTCCATACAATGTTTATGGTGGTATGCAGGATAATGGATCATGGAGAGGCCCGGCCTATACATGGACCAGAGCCGGTATCAGAAATCATGACTGGAGGGAAATTAGCTTTGGTGATGGATTTGATGTGGTGCCGATTCCAGGAGATTCTCGCTATGGCTATACCATGTCTCAGCAGGGTAATGTCTCCAGATACGATTGGAATACAGGAAGAAATAAAAATATCCGACCAACCTCCACCGATACTGCGGTTCAGTTGAGGTTTAACTGGAACGCGGCCATTGCACAAGATCCTCATGATCAGAATAGTGTTTACTATGGCTCACAATTCTTGCACTACAGTACCAACAGAGGTGATGACTGGACCGCAATATCTCCGGATCTGACTACCAACGATCCCGAAAAACAAAAACAGCAGGAAAGTGGTGGATTGACCTATGACGCAACAGGCGCTGAAAATCACACTACTATTTTGGCTATTGCGCCAAGTCCGGTTGATCGCAATGTCATTTGGGTGGGTACTGATGACGGTAACGTTCAAATCACGCAGGATCGAGGAGCTAATTGGACGAATGTTGCTGCCAATTTACCAGGGCTACCGGCAGGAAGCTGGATTCCACAAATCAAGGCTTCAGACTATAATGCCGGAGAGGCATTCCTAGTTGCCAACAACTACAGGAGAAATGACTGGAAACCATATGCCTATCATACTTCAGACTATGGACAAACCTGGACCAGAATTGTAGATGAGAATGACGTGTTTGGTTATTCGTTGGCAATTCTTCAAGATCCGATCGAGCCAAACCTGGTATGGTTGGGAACAGAAAATGGTTTGTTTGTTAGCTTCGATAAAGCACAAACCTGGAACAAGTGGACACACGGCTACCCTTCTGCTTCCACAATGGATTTGGCCCTTCAAACGGATGAGCATGATTTGGCCATTGGTACATTTGGACGTGCCTTCTATATACTAGATGATATTCGACCACTAAGAGAATTTGCGAAGCAAGGTTATGAAACGGCTAAAGCCCAGGACATTATTTTGTTTGGTGTTCCTGATGCTTATCAGGTGTCCTATCGTCAGCCTGATGGTATGAGGTTCCCGGCCAATGGCGGTCCTTTCGAGGGGGTCAATCGCGGTAGTAATGCCAGAATTTCATTCTACATTTCCCCTGATCCGGAGAAGAAAAAAGAAGAAGAGGAAAAGCCGGCACGTAGAAGAAGAGGCAAAAAGGCTGAAGAAGATAAAGAACCTGAGGCCAAGCCCAAAAAGAAGCCGTCCAAACTAAGTATGGCGGTGATCAATTCTGCAGGCGACACTATCCGAACGCGTTCTATAACTGTAAGAAAAGGCGTTGTTAATAAAACACAATGGGGACTGGATAGACGCAACCCATATCCTACTCAAGGGGGTGGCGGAGGCTTCCGTGGTGGACCAGGTGGAGGTAGTGGCCGAAATAGGGAGCAATCTGCTGGAAGTGCATTACCTGGTGAGTACACCATCGCCATGAAATATGGAGATCAAGAGGTAAGCACTAAAGTGATGGTCCATGCTGACCCACGCGAAAACCTTAGCATGAGTGATCTGAGAGCTGCTCAGGATTTTGTTGACGAAGTTCTTCAAAAGCAGCAAACCTTTGGCAAGTTGGCCACCAGAGTGCGTGATGCGAATAGCATTATTTCGAAGGTTGAGGATCAAATGAAAAATGCTGATAAGGACAAGGTGAAGGAATTGAAGAAGATCACAAAGGAAACCAAGGAGATGTTGATCGAGGTAAGAGCGATTATTTCTGGTCGTCCAACTCCTCCAGGTACACAAGGAATTTTCAGAAGTTCAGATCCAACCGCCAATCAATGGATATTCCAGGCTCGATTTGCCGCTCAATCGCGAAGGGCAGCACCTGGACCAAATGAGCGCAACCTATTGGAAAATGCAGAGAAAATGATTCAAAAGGCGATGGATATGGCTGATGATTTCTTTACCAATCAGTGGCCTAAATTCAAAAACGCCTATGACGAAACTGATTTAGGTTTCTTTAAGGATTTCTCGGAACCGATCGACAATAATTGACAAGGAAGATTAGATCAAAAGGGCCATCAAATTGATGGCCTTTTTTGTTTAATACAACTCAAATGGCTCAAACTCCCAGAGTTTTGGAGATCGGAGTCCCACCCCATTGCTTCTTAGTGTAAAGTATCTGTCATCTAACACCCAGACACTAAGAGCGATATCCAAGGGGTGAGTAAGCGGTGTAGGCACTTTCCTTTTCCATGTATTTGCCTCAATATTATATTCATAAATTGCTCTATCTGAGCTTGCCTGTCCTACAATAGCTGTTTCTCCTATCACCACTGCTACTCCACTCGTCACAAGACTGCCGGGATATTCTCCCATTTCAGTCCATGTTTTAGTGGTAGGGTCATATCGAAACAAAATCCGTTCTGATGATATGAAGTACATCATTCCATCATGGCGAAATGACGGATTCAAATTGTACAGGTCAAATGGAGTTCGATCAAATTCTATCCATTCCCTGGAACCAAAGTTATATTTCCAGACAGTGTCCAAATAAACATTAGGTTCCGCACCCCAACCTCCGAATACATATAGGTCATCCCCTTCCCTGAAAGCAACAGATCTATGGCTCTGAAATGGTAATATTCCTTCCAGTTCGAATTGCCCATTTCTCACTACCCAAAACTCATTTGACATGAAATAAACTCCAAATGCCGCACCCGTTTCTCCTCCCAAAAAGCCACCGTCAAACTTAGCCGGGTTTCTAACAAAGCTTCCCTGAAATGGCTGCTCATCCCAGTTTCCAACACTCGGATCATAAACCCAAAATGACAGCTGATCCGGATTGTTTGAATCCCTTTGAAATCCTGTGTATAGTTTATCTTCTGCTACGAAATAAGCATGTCTTCCAAATGATTTAGAGCCTGGGAATTCGTCTGATTCTGTTGTCCATCTGCCGATTACATACTCAAATGAATCCTCGAAAGTCATTTCTTTTCCACCTGAGATGACTTTAATGGGAACCAAGTATTCATTCTCTCGTGGCTGTGGAGCCCTTACATCCAGAATTGATTCAAACTTATTGCTTATCAACTCGGCTTCCACTTCCCCAAAGAACACACGCGTGTCTGTCGTGAAGTTCTTACCACGGATTTTCACCAAACCTTGCGGATCATGATACAGCGGACTTGCCGTTCTTAGGAACGGTTCCAAAGTGATAAATTGGACATTTTCTCCATAAAAGGTAGTTCCACTATTGACAATGTATGCCCTTACGTAATAATCTGTTGTGATACTTAGACCAGTATATTCAGCGATAAAAAGCCCCGGGATATTCTGTTCTCCGAGCGAAATTACAATGGGGTTTGCAAAACTTTCATCCTGTGAAATTTCAAAACCGTGGTCATCCAAATCTACTTCTCCCGGAGCAACAACTCGTCCAGTCACTCTCAGAATCTCTCCACTTACGAAAACTAACTCTTCCGTGAATACCAGCGTCTCCCCCTCGAATTTTCGGGTACAACCGTTGGTGCCAAGCAACACCAAAATGAGGAAAAAAGAGAGTATTCCTGATTTTAATTCCATTCTTCTGGTCTGGTAATGGATGAATTAGGTAGTAGCCGACAATCATCATTGATTTGCCTTCGCATTTTGACATCTGAAACCAAGCTCAAGTCAATAAAAGCCTCGTACTCAACAACATCAAACGCACCAAAATAGCCAATTGTAGTGGCTTTGGGGTTGTCAAGATTTATTATGTTACTACGAATTGTTGCTGGAGGAGGATCAAAAATACTTCCTTCTATTTCCAGCTGATTTCTTAGTATTCGTTGAAACTCGTAGGCCGATTCGTTAATCCCGAACTGCCTGATTACAATATGATAGGCTTCATGAAACTCCAATCCCTTGTCTTCTATTAAACCAATTTTCTGAACAATGGAATTTCCATTTTGATCAAGGTCAGACAGTATTTCTGATGAAATATTCGGATCAGATATATAACATACTGCGCAACATTCTTTGGGAGTAATTTGACCCGTCTCAGGATTCCGATACAATTCAGGCCTTGTAATCACTCTATACGAACCATCTATCTCCCATAGATAATAATTATCGGTTGTAGCTAGATCGTCAAACCGAACAAAGACTTCGAGTCCTGAAACATCTACCAATGGATCGGCTGTTGGTCGTTCATCAAAGTTGAAGAATACTTCCTTGATTGGAGAAACGGGTACAATGGTTTCAGGGAAGGAAGAATATCTTTCGTTGGCATTAGTTTCAACGAGGATAGAATAGGTGAATCCTACCTCTCCCTTAAAGTTGTCCGGTGTATGATAGAGACCAGATTGGCTCTCACTCAATTCCACGGTTTCACCGGTATGATCTCTGATCAAAACAAGGGCACCTGAAACCAGGTCGATTTCTCCTTCAAAAATATCCCCGAATCTGGCACTTCTTGTTATTCTTATTTCATGTGGCCCATAATCTGTGGTGATATATCCATCAATTACCAGCACTTTTATCTCTTCCTCAATGTCAACATCAATTGGGGTTATACAGCTCACTAGTAGCACCAGAAGGATGAAAATTGACTTATGAAAAGGTGGATTCGAGAGAGCCATTGAAATGTGATCGATTCAGTTCAAAAGAGCGAATAAGCGTTTTCAGTATATACCATTACGCCAAAGCAGAATGTGACGTTACAACAACCGGCTTCCCAAAAGCGCCTTATTGGGAAATGTTATTTGATACTACATGATCTTACCTAAACAAAAAAGCCAATTGTGTTAAACAATTGGCTTTTTCTATAGGATTTAGTCCTTTTTTAATTCCATTCCTCCGGCCGTATATCAGTAGAATTCAGAAGAAGTCTGCAATCATCGTGAACAACAGCATCCTCACGGGGCTGCGAGATAAGGTCAAGATCAACAAACTCTTCAAACCTTCTTACATCAAAAGCTCCAAAGTATCCAATGGTCGGAGCATCCGGATCATTGAGGTTGATGATATTACTACCAATAGTTGCTGGTGGCGGGTCAAAAATAGAACCTTGAATTTCAAGCTGGTTTTTTAAAACTCTGAAGAACTCGAATGCCGCATCACCGATGCTGTAATGTTTAACACTGATTCGATAGGCGTCCTGAAACCTTTTTTGATCATCCTGTAAGAATGCAATTTTTTGAACTACCTGATTGCCATTGATTTGGGCATCAGACAAAATATTTGTCGCAATACCTGCATCAGTTATATAGCATACTGAGCAGCAAGACTTTGGTGCAATAGCCTGTGACAGTGGATCGCGAAACAATTCCGGGTTGGTAAGCTGTGTGTGAACACCATCCACTTCCCATAGATAAAAATTATCCTCATCGGCTGGATCATCAAATTGAATAAATACATCCAGCCCCGAAAGATTTACATCTGGGTCTGCTGTAGGTCTGCTTGTAAATTGATAGAATACGTCTTCAATCTGAGGGGCAGGGTTTATGGTTTGTGGGAAAGAAGAGTAGCTTTCACCTGCAGCCGTTTCCACGAGAAGCGTATATGTAGACCCTATTTCGCCTTTGAAAGTTTCTGGCGTCAGGTATAAACCAGGTCTTTCTTCAATCAACTCCACGACCTCTCCATTTTGATCTCTTACCAAAACCAGTGCCCGGCTTACTTGCTCGATAGTACCTACGAAGATGTCACCAAACTTAGCACTTCGAGTCACTCTTATTTCATGAGGACCATTCTCAGTAGTGATGAAACCATCAATTACCAGGACATTGATCTCCTCGTCAATAGTCACGTCTATAGGCGTGATACACGAACTCGTGATCACCAATAGCAGAATAAATAGTTTATGTAGCTTTTTCAATTTCATCAGAGTTTAAGTGTATAAGAAGCTGACAAGAATGGGTTACCCAGCACAGCCAATTTAAATGCCCCTGGAGGTCGGCCAGGAAGATCGTCAAAGAATACAGAGAATGGATTGTTACGGCCATACGCATTGTACAACGATACCTTCCATTCACCTCTCCATATCTTTCTAACCGCATTGAATCGGAAACCCAGGGACAAGTCCAGGCGGTGGTTGTCCGGTCCACGGCTCTTGTTCCTTGAATCAAAGAATGCTACATCCTCATCTTCCAGGAACCTGAACTTTGCAATTGGGAAAGTCGCTGGTCGACCAGTACTGTAGGTGAATACAGCAGACAAGTCAACATAAGGACTGATTCTGTGTTCCAGAACAGCCGTCAGATCATGTGGTTTGTCAAAGTTGGCAGCAAACCATTCACCATTGTTTATAATTTCATCAGGGAAACTACCAATCACCTTTCTTTGACTTCTGGAATAGGTATAACTAATCCATCCTGTGGACTTACCCTTCAACTTTTTCACATAGAACTCGACCCCATATGAACGTCCAATACCACTTACCAATTCAGTTTCCAAGTGATCGTTTAAGAATAGCTCGGCTCCTTCTTTAAATTCGATGATTCCTTTCTGATCCTTATAATAGGCCTCAATTGAGGTCTCTAGCGTATTGTCGCTGAAGTTTTTGAATATTCCAATTGAGTACTGATCTACCACAGCAGGATCAATATGCGTATCACTTAACTTCCAGGTATCTGTTGGAGAAATGGCCGCAGTGTTTGATACCAAGTGTATGAACTGGTGAATTCTATTATAGCCTAGTTTTATGGAGCTTGTGGGATCAATCTGGTACCTCAAAGACGCTCTGGGTTCAAAACCTCCATGGGTCACAATGGATTCGTTGCTCCCGTACGAAACAGTATCTACAATATTCTCAACTATTCGTTGAGTAAATGGTGCATAGACGAATACATCGTTAGGTCCTCTATAATTGAAATGACTGTATCTCACACCATACGATAGACGTATTTTTGGCGTCAGATCCACCTCATGCTGAGCAAAAATCCCTGATTCCAGAGCGCTTTCCGGTTCAATAGATATGGGGTTGATACTTGATATATCAGAGGTCGGCACCCTCGTTCCAGGACTTATCTCAATGTCCTTGGTCTGTACTCCAAAAGTCAAGGTATTATTTTCCGCTATTTCGTATTGAATGTCAGCATAAGCTCCATTTTCGACTATTGTTGACTTCAGATCAAAACTCGAAAACTCAAAACTACTCTTGATATCAAAGTCATATTGACTCCTGCTCAAGGAAACAGTAGAGAAGAGTTTATCGGTAATCTGCCCTTTGTAGGTAAGGTTATGAACTTCGTTGGTCCAGCCCTGAGTTGTATCACTGGCAAAACTAAAATCGTCAAAACTTCTGTAATAGGAATACTTCAGTGAGTTATTGTCATTGATTTTATAATTAAGGATAACATTCCCATCCCAGAATGATGCTGTACTAGTAGCCACATCATCGTCTTTAGATCTGGCCAGCAACCAATTTGCATAAGAAATTCTTCCCCCGAGTACAATTGACAATTTATCCTTGATCAATGGCCCGTCAGCAGATACTTTGGTGGATATCAATCCTACGGAAAGCTTGCCATTCCACTTCTGGTAATCCCCATCCTTATACTTAATGTCTACAATTGCTGAAGCTCTTCCACCGTACTTTGCAGGAATACCTCCTTTGTAAACTGTCACATCCCTAACCAGATCAGAGTTGAAACTACTGAAGAAGCCAAAGAAGTGAGAAGGGTTATAAAGTGTCGTTCCTCCCAAAAGAATAAGGTTTTGATCACTTCCACCTCCTCGAACATTAAAACCGGAAGAGGCCTCACCTACAGTACTGATACCTGGTAATAGTGTTAATGACTTAAGTACATCAACCTCACCTACAAATGGAGGCAGTGCTTCAATCATATCGAGACTCAAGACTTCTTTACCTAAATCGGCACTCTTTATATTCTGATCGGCTCTTTCTGATGTGACCACTACCTCTTCCAGCTGCTGTGAGTTCTCTCTCAGTCTAATCGTAAAAGCCCCACGGTTGTTCACTGTCAATTTCACTGTGAGCTTCTCATATCCTACAAAACTCACCTCCATCGTGTGTTCTCCCTTTGCCAAAGTCATATCAAATCGACCATCTACATTGGTGTTATACCCTTGTTCTGTAGCCGGGAAGTAGAGGTTTGCTCCGGGAAGGCTGAAATTCGAAGCATCATCTACCACTTCACCTGACACATCAAATGGGCCAGCCCCGCCACGATCTCTACCAATAGTCTGTTCAATTACTCCGTCCGCAACCACTCTGGGCTGTCTGTTTCTTCTAGCCGCTTGAGCTGGCGTAACTTCTCGAGCACTTGGATCGGAATAAGTAACCTCCCATGATTCTCTAAATGTCTGTTGACCACTTGCATTCGTGATCTCAATTGATGTGCCTTCGTCTATAAGGTCAAATGAGGTTCTAAAGATACCATCAACACCCGCATCAAGCGTCCTCTCGAAAATTCGGTAAATAAGACCGTCCTTCAGGCCATTATAGATAAGCTTTACTTGCTGTAACTCAACGTAGTTGTAAGAAGCCGTAAACTGGAGATTATACTCTTTGTTTCTTTGACGGCCCTTTTCACCGGCTATCAGATTGAATTCCAACCCCTGACCCACAGGCGAGAAAGTAAAGATCTTCACCCAGTTCCAGGATTCTCCACCGGTCCAATTCTTGTTCCCGTCATTGAAAGGCGCATTTCCCACAATGATTTTGTTTTCTCCCTGGCTCAATGTAAGTGGAAGCCTAAAATCACCGTTAGCCGTTCGTCTAATAGTAAATTCTTTTGTTTCGGATCCTTGGTGTTGCACCCAAACTCTGTCACTTGTTTGACCCGTTGGCACTCCAGTGACATCAAACCTTAACAGGTAAGACGCATCCTTCACGTTGGCCGGATCTTCGGAGATCAAGCGAACTTCCTGCCCGATTACGGATGAGCTCACTAGTAATGAGAGCGTGAGTAGAACAAAAAGTCTGGTGATACTAGTCCTCATTCTAAGTTCTTTTATATCGCTGTAGTTGATTTTCATTTGATTCTTCATTCGATAGTTAACATTGTTTCTGAACCCTTTTAAAGATCGAATGGATCAAAGGAATACAATATCGGAGGCTGGACACCCAGACTCTGACTTCTTAATACATAGATTCTATCCTGGTAAGAATAGTAGGCCAAAACAACCTCAGAATTCAGGCCAGGAATCGCTGTTTTCTCAATCCAGGTGTTATTAGCAATGTCATACTCAAACATACCTCTCTGTTGAGAAGCCAATCCGACATAGGCATAATCACCAATGGTAAGTCCCATGGCTAAAGATATTCTGTCGCCCGGATATTGATTGATTTCTTCCCAATTTTTTGCAACGGGATCATATCTGAACAAGGCTCGGTTGGCATCAATGAAATAGAACATTCCGTTGTGTGAGAACGAAGGTAGATGACTGAAGATATTCGTTGGAGTCAAATCGTGTTCTACCCATGTTCTTGAGGTGAAGTTATATCGCCAAACCAATGGACTAAAATCTCCAGTAGTATCCCACCCGCCAAAAACATAGAGATCGTCCCCTTCTCTAAAAGTGGTTGGTCTGTGAAGATTGAACGGCACAGTGCCAATTGACTCAAATTCATTGCTGTTGTTCAGCACCCAGAATTCACGAGAGACGCCATAAATTCCAGCAAAGAATGAACTTTCACCTGCCAGAAACCCTCCATCAAACAATCCCGGATTTTCTACGAACTGTCCTGCGAAATCAGTCTGTGTCCATTGTTCAGTAGGAATGTCAAAGGTCCAAAAAACCTGATCAGATGTTCCTTCGGGAACGGTTATCCCAGCATAGAGTTTGCCATCATTGGCGAAAAAAGCATTCCGGGTAAATCCGTTTGGACCAGGAAAGGTTGAAATGTTCTCCCATTTACCAATTACGTATTGGAAATTATCGTCAAATATTAATTCGGTTCCGTCAGATATCACGCGAATCGGAACCTCATACTCTCCCAGTTGGGGATTGGGTATCCTAACTCTTAATACTGATTCGAATTTAAAGTCAATAATTTGAGCAGGCACTTCACCAAAAAATACCTGTGCTCCTTTAGTGAGGCTACGTCCAAAAATGGTGATGGAACCGCCCACACTTTCTACCTGAGGGCTGTAAGATGAAAGTTCTGAATTTAGCGTGGTAAAAGGAATTGCAGCGCCTACGCGGGTTTCTCCTTCAACCACCATGAAGGAACGGACAAAGTAGTCGGTTCCGGTGCTGAGTTCTTCGTAGGCTCCTATGAACCTCCCTGGTATGTTTCGCTCGCCAAGTGAAATTGTTATTGGTGAGTCGAATGTCTCACTCTCGTCAATCTGGAAACCGTGATCTGTGACTGGTACCTGTCCGGATGCAACCACCCTTCCGGTAACCCTCATGATTTCCCCGCTGACGAAAATTACATTCTCTGTAAATACAAGTGCTTCTGAATCTATTTCCTCTTCGCAACCGCTAAAGAGCACTAAGGAAAGAAGCAGAAAGTACTTCGCTTTAGTAAGTAATTTCATTAAGTCAGTAATAGTTTAGTTATCAGGTAGAATTATTGGCGCGCAAGTAACTACAAAAAATGTTATGATGAAATGCCGCCTATTGAATTTTTGCCTCAAATTGACACACTTTAATTCAAACTTCAAAAGTCAACTTTTGGCGTTTTTTGAAACAATATCAAGCCTCAAAACCCCTATTAAAGATTTCCAATTCGCAAAGACCACATAGATATGTGAACTACAATAATTGAAAATCAAAAGACAAGGGATTTTTTAGACACCAATCATTCAACCAAAAATTGTTGAATTTGTTGTCTACAACGGGAAAATTGGAATAGGATACACAATTGTCAGGTAAAAAACATTACCACCATATTGGATCAAAGATCGAAGGGATCGAACTCAAAAAGAGCCGGACTTCCATTGCCCAGATTCTGGCTTCTCAAGACATATATCCGATCACCTACAGAATAGTATCCAAGGATAATGTCTGAGTTGACACCTGTGATTGCGGTTTTCTCCTTCCAGGAATTATTGACAATGTCGTATTCAAAAAGTTGACGTTGCTGAGACGCTAGTCCAACATAAGCATAATCTCCGAGCACAACGCCCATAGCAAGTGAAACCCTATCCCCCGGGTATTGATTGACTTGTTCCCAGGACTTTAGCCTTGGGTCATATTTAAATAATGCACCATCGGGATCAAATACGTAGAGTAATCCATTATGCTGAAAGTGTGGCAGTAGACTAAAGAAATTGGAAGGCGCAAGATCATGTTGTGTCCATTCGGCCGAGGTGAAGTTGTAGCGCCAAACCAATGGACTAAACTCACCCAACCAATCCCAACCACCGACAACATACAGATCATCCCCGTCTCGCATAGTCACTGTGCGGTGCAGTTCAAAAGGCACATTACCCAGCGATTCGAATTCGTTACTGCCATTGATTTGCCAGAACTGTCTTGATAACCCATATACTCCACGAGTTTGTCCGTTAACAATGGCCAGGAAAAATGAACTTTCTCCTCCGACAATTCCTCCATTGAATAAGCCCGGATTCTCAACGAAGGTACCAGAGTAGTTGGTCTGAGTCCAGGCCTGGTCGCTGATGTCATACGTCCAGAATATCTGATCTGGTGTTCCTTCTGGTGCCGTAATTCCCGCATATAGTTTGTCCCCATTGCTGAAAAATGCATTTCTAGAAAAGCCAGATGGGCCAGGGAAACCGGAAATATTAGTCCATTTCCCAATCACATATTCAAACGGTTCGGGAAATGTCAATGTCTTGCCATCGGAGATCACCTTAAGATCAACGACATATTTTCCCGGTTCCGGGTTGGGGACACGAACTCTCAAAACCGACTCAAACTTGAATTGCAGTATCTCGGCTTCTACATCTCCAAAAAGAACTCTCGCTTCACGCGTAAGACTTCTTCCAAGTATGGTAATGGATTCTCCCACCCGCTGAATGTTCGGAGTGAACGAGGAGAGTTCAGAGTTAAGTGTCGTGAATTGGATGGTCTCACCTACCTTGGTTTCTCCATTATCAACCATATAAGACCTGACAAAATAATCCGTTCCTGTGCTCAAGTCCTCATAGGCACCTATAAATCTACCGGGTATACTTCTCTCTCCCAATGAGATAATGATCGGAGAACTAAACGACTCTGAAACATCAATCTGAAAACCATGATCAGAGACCGATATCTCACCGGATGCTACAACTCTTCCGGTTACCCTCATAATTTCTCCGCTAATGAAGATCACATCCTCAGTAAAAACCAGTGCCTGGGTATCAATTGGATCATCACATGAATTGAAGGAGAGTAAAACCAGTAAGGTGAGAATACCAGTCTTAAAACGGAACTTGGTCATTGTATTTTTAATCAATCCCACTAATATAAAATGTCAAAATCTGAATTAATAGGTCGGTGCCATTCTTTTTATACTCTATACTAAAACAACTATGAATGGCTGAAGCCCTCTATCGCTGGTACCACTTTGTTATCAACATCAAAAAAGGCGACTTGTTTAAGTCGCCTTTTTTCTCTTCAGTTTATAGGTCTCGTTTCGTTACCAACCGCACCGTTGCAAAATAGAATAGTGCTCCATAGAGCAAAACCAGTCCAAGTTCGGGTAAGGCCACATAGTCTTGGATCTCCATAAAGGCATATTTGGGAAATGGTGAGTGAATCAATGCATTAATTGATTTAACCGGTAATAAATTGACCGCCCACTCCTGATGTTTCACCTGTGCCCATATAAATACTCCGTTTTCTATGATGACTACCCAAAGGAACATTAGCCCCATAGTCATTATTGGTTTTCGAATTAATGTGGCTAAGAATTGGGTGAAAAGCAGGAATGCGAATAGTTGCAAAAAGAATGCAAATAGAAATTGAGTGTCTTCGAAAATTGCCCCTATTGAAACATCATAAGAATAAATCAGCCCGGTTATTAACCCAATAACGAAAAGTGCAACGGCCGAGGCCAGGCTTAGAAAACCAGCCATGATAATCTTACTCCATATAAATTCATGCTTGCTCAATCCATCGATCACATTCTGTCTGATGGTCCGGTAGGTGTACTCATTGGTAATTGAGTAAATGAGACTCAAAGCCAATAGGATCTTGAAATAGATCACTACTGAGGTCAGGTTCTGCCAGATATCCGGAAACTCGTAGAAAGGCAGTATTGTCGGATCAATCTCATCCGCATCGAATTCTGCAAACTTTCTTTTCATCCATTGCAGGAAAGGCATTACCCCCATTCCGGTCACAAGCAATCCAATGATATAAAGTGTTGCCAATACCTTAAAAGACCGATTTGATCGGATCTTGTGCAGTTCTATTTTTAATAATCTTATCATTGTGCACCTCCTTCGTTTTCAGCCAAAATCTCCAGAAACTGCTGTTCAAGACTTCTCGTTTTCAATAAGAGGTGCTTGGCCGTGATACCGTTGTCAAACAAATACCTATTAATGTCTTCAGGAGAGTATCCGTCATTCATCGTTAGGATGTGCTTATCCAACTCTCTCTTCACCTTGGAAGCCATTCCAGACTTTTCCAGCACTTCCTGTAGATTATCATGATTTGCCTTCACCTCTACTGTTGTATGTCCCTTACCTACGTCATCCACTAAACCGACATGCATCAACTTTCCTCTTCTCAACACAGCAAAATGGGTACACACCTTTTGAACTTCATCCAATAGGTGACTGGCCAAAAGGATGGTCTTCCCGCTATTGGCAATGTTGATGATAAGCTCTCTGATTTCGGCTATACCCTGAGGGTCAAGACCATTGGTGGGCTCGTCAAGGAGCATCACATCCGGGTCACAAAGCAATGCAGAAGCGATTGACAATCGCTGTTTCATACCCAATGAGTAGGTCTTGTACTTGGTATCTTTTCGTTCGTCAAGTCCTACCTGAAGCAGTACTTCATCAATTCTGGAATAGGGCACTTCCTTTATATCGCAGACGATCTTGAGGTTTTGGACACCGGTCAAATACGGATAAAAAATCGGGTGTTCAAGAATAGCGCCAATGTTCTTTCTGGTATCTTTTGTGGGTGCCTGCCCAAACCACAGGTAATCGCCACTTGTCGGGTTGATCACATCCAGGATCATCCCCAATGTTGTGGTCTTCCCACTACCATTAGGCCCGAGAATACCAAAGATATTCCCCTTTTTGACCTCGAGGGTGAGATCATCAACGGCCTTTATCCTACCGTAATGCTTCGATAGGTTTCTTACTGTTAATACTGTTTCCAAATCGTGTTGTTATTTTTGAGCCTTTAGTTTATCTGAATGTCTCCAATAAACTAAAGCTGTCTTTATTTGTATTCATGAACTGAGAGAGCGTCATCAAATTTGACAGGTCCGGCATCCCCTCCAGGTCAATCAGCGACATTCCGTCCTCACCACTGACTATCACCACAAAGCCATCGGGTTTACCTCTCTTTTCCTTCATCATGATATTGATATTCGCTCTCTGAACTCGCGCTGTCATCACGCTTTCATAGCCTTCATCCATTACACCAGCTTCTAAATCATCGCGCAGGTCAATGGCTTCATGGTTTCTATCATAAGTGAAGAACTTCACTTTCTCAATACCATCAATAAGGCTCATGAAATCAGGAATTTCAGGCAGTTCGGTGGTGCCTGCCAAATCGCTGGACTCTGATAGCCGATTGCTCAAACGAGCAAACATTCGAAGGGTACTTTTGTAGAAAAATAATGATTGGTCAGGTCGATGATCTTGCCGGAATCTTTCAATGTTTCTGCTTTGACCAAACGCAGAACTTCCAAGCACAACCAATAAAAGGGTGAGAGTTACTTTTTTCATACATCCTTAATCCAAATCAAAAATGGTTTCCCTGAAAATCTCAGGGAAACCTTGTGAGAACAGTTTAATGACCGTCTCCTAGTCTTTCCAGCTCTCTGAAACCTTCAACACCAACTGATTTCGAAAGTTTGTAGAGCATATTCAAATCGATACCATCACCTATGATACTCAAGAGACCGAACTCATCGTCACCTCCCATTACCATAAATAGCTCATCAATTTTGTTGTCTTTTTCCTTGATCAGGAATCTGATTCTTTTGTCCTCTTCACGAACAGACATTAATTCCTCATATCCCTTTCCGTCAACCAATCCAAGCGCTTCGTTATACATCTTCATGCCGTCCACATCTCTTTCAGCAGCAATGGCTCTAACTCCTTTGATTTTTCCGATCGACTCTTCCATGTACTTCTGTTCATCCTTATCGTCCATTTCGATGCTGCTCATCATTTGGAACATCTTTGCACTGATATTGACGGACATGAAGTCCTCGTTATCCATGTACTTAGCGAAGTACTTAGATATCGCGTCATTCTGCGCATTCGCTCCGAATGCCAGAACGCTTAAACTCAACATTATTACTAACCTTTTCATATTCTAAGTTTATTCTATTTCTAATTTGTTCTATTTAATTCTTTCAAATGGCCAAAGGTGGTTTCAGAGGCTCTTTCTATCGTTCCAATGTCATTCACTACATCACCAAACTTACCTAGATTGCTCAATTCGCTCACTGTTTCATTACCCTTGTTCATGTATCTGGACACCATCAATAATTGCTTCTTCAATTCCGCATAGGCTTCTTCGGGGGTGGCAAAGGTATCCTCTGCTTCGTAAGTCTTCTGCTGCTCAATGAAAATGTATGAACTAACAAAGAGCACTAATACTGCAGCGGCAATACTTGAATACCGTTTCACGAAGTCGGAAAACCTTAACACCTTGGTTTCTGACGGAGCTTCAAGCTGTGCTAAAAGCTCATCGTCAAAACTGCTATCCAATTCGATAGTCGCTTCATTTTGGAAATGCGAGAACAACTCCTTCTCTTCGGCAAAGTGCTCATCCTGAGATTCACTCAACAAAGTTTTGAGTTCATTCTCTTCTTCCAAACTGGATTCCGATTCCCAGTATTTATGAAGCAGTTTCTCTATTTTCGATTCCATAAGCATTTTCTTTTGTCAAACTCTCTTTGAGTTTTCTCCTGGCTCGGAACAAATTCGTCTTCACCAGGTTGATGTCAATCTCAAGTGTCTCGGCAATTTCCTTATAGGTAAAGCCTTCGATGTCTCTTAATTGCATGACCTCTCGTTGTCGTTCCGGAAGATTAGCAATGAGCCCTTTTATTCTTGCAAGCACATCATTGCGTTCCATCACAACATAAGGGGTGTCCCTTTCCTTTCTGGTGTCAAGCTCTACCTCGAACAAGTCAGTGCGCTTCACATGCTTTGACCTTAGCTTGTCAAGCGCCTTATTCTTGGTTACCTGCATGCACCAGGCTTCCAAATTATGGACCAGATTAAGCTCGTTTCTTTTTTCCCAGGCCTTGATCATGCTTTCCTGCACAACGTCCTTCGCCAGGTCTTCATCTCGAACAATGTTCAGAGCAAAACGAAACAGCTTATTCTTTAAGGGCAGTATTTCAACCTTATACTGTTCTACATCCATAATCAATTGTTAGACGGCTTGTAACGGAGCTTGGTTAACAAGAAGCCAAAAAAAAATCTGTCGCACTAATTATTTAGTACAAACTACTGATTTTAAGCAAATTACAGAAATGAATTTTTAAGACTCCAGCGACCTTGGAAGTGATCTTAATCTGTAAAATCGATAGATAATCATTTGCAGAACTTCTCGAGGCTTTCTCTTCCTTCATTCTCAAAGAGGTCAAAAGAGATTTTCCATTGCTTGCAAGCTTCATCAGTCCTTCCTAATTCATAAAGTGCATCACCATAATAAGAATGAAGTTGTTCCACTGCAGAATCGTACTTGACAGCAAGCTGGAAATTGCGAAGTGCCGATTCGTAATCCCCCTTAAGGTTATAGAAGATCCCTTTATTCTTGTAGGCCCATCCATTGTAGATATCTCCACGAATAGCAATGTCAATATCTCGCTCCGCTTCATCGAGAGCACCAAGTTTCAATTGCGCAAAACCCCTGTTATTGTAGAAATAAGGGTTCGTAGGATCGAGACTTATTGCCTTATTTGAATGTTCAAGTGCTCTCTCGTAGTTGCCCACACTGGAAGCAATCATGGATTTAGTATTGTAAATACTGGCCAGATCGGGATTGACCTTCAGTGCACTATCTAAGTAGACTGTGGCATCATCATGCCGTTTCAGGTAATAATAAGTATTTGCAATATTGACAAGGTTCTCGGCATTGTCTGGTTCCATCTCCAGGGCCCTGGCAAAATTCAAGCGTGCCATTCCATAGCTTTTGGTTTTGATCATGGCAATTCCCCGAAGCATATAGACCCAGCTCGAATCCGGATAAGCATCCTGAAAGAATTTCAGTTCTTTGGCGACATTTTTCATGTCCCTATTATCGAGGTAAGCATCAAGTCGATTTCTGCGAGCCTCCATATAGTAGGCATCGACATTAAAAAGTAAGTCGGTATAGGTGTCAATGGCCTCCTCGAGTTTTCCATCTCTGTACAAGGCTACTCCCTTATTGTTGTAAGCCTCTTTCAAACTTGGGTTCTTGTCGATAGCCTCATTATACATTCTTACCGCCTCTTCAAGCCTACCCTCATTCAAGGCTACATTTCCTTTAAGAAAAAAGCGATCTGCTTTATCTGCAGCACTCTCGCAGGCGATTAAACCAATTACCAACAATCCGACTAATGCTCTCTTCATAACGATCCAATACAATTCGGAAGACAAAGATATCTATCGAAATGGCTGATGCAATTATATGCTCCTTAAGAATTGTTAATTTCAATTCAATGTCTGCTAAATTCTCAATAAGAGCCCGTATCAAAAGCTTCGGCCCTGCATTGAAAGGAATATTTCATGTGATTAGAAACGAACACAATTTCCAAATACACTTATTCGCGGCAATAGTAGTGGTGGCTACCGGTGCCTTGATGGATTTGTCCCAAGGTGAATGGTTATGGATTATTTTAGCCATTGCAATGGTCTTTATAGCGGAAACCTTCAATAGTGCCATAGAGAAACTAGTAGATTTGAAACAACCCGATTTTGATAAAAAAGCAGGGTTGATCAAGGATATTAGTGCTGGAGCAGTCTTAATTGCAGCCATAGCGGCCGTAATAATTGGCCTGATCATATTTATTCCTAAGTTTTTCTAAATTCAATCAAACAAAACACCATGGCCAAAGCGCAAAATAAGACAATCGAAAACGATGGTAATGTCAATGATTTTCTCAATAGTGTCGCAGACGAAAACAAGCGCAATGATTGTTTGCAAATAAAAAAGTGGATGGAAGAAATCACTAGTGAACCTGCTAAAATGTGGGGTACCTCCATCGTTGGTTTTGGCACTTATCATTATAAATATGCAAGTGGCCGCGAAGGTGATTTCATGAAAGTGGGCTTCTCTCCCAGAGCACAAAATATTACACTTTATATTATGCCTGGTTTTGGCCGATATGAGGAGTTGATGGAGCGTTTGGGGAAATACAAAATCGGAAAGTCCTGTCTCTATGTAAAGAAACTGGAGGACGTTGATAATGACGTTCTAAAGGACTTGATCACCGAATCTTTTTCATATATGACCAACAAGTATGGCTAAGAAAATATCCAGATCGGAACATGCTATGATCCGTTACCGGTGGATTTACCTGGTAGCAACTTTCGGTTTTTTGACTCAGGCCACCGATGGCTTTCTAGCACCAATGGAATACCAGGATTTTCTTGGAATAAAAATGGTCGGATGGTCTTTTGGTCTGCTCTACCTTATCCTATCATTTCTAATGCTCATGAGTTTTGTGAAGTATCACAAGCTAAACAAGGAACTGATCAAAAATCAGGTGATGTCCGGAAACCAAGATAAACCAGTCAAAGATTAAACTGCCATCGCCCATTCAGGCTTTGTCGTCTTCACCTTGGACTGTAACTCATTCAGAATGCTATACAGTCCGAAGTAGGTACGATTAATATACAAACCGTCTTTTGCTCCCCTCGCCTTTTGTGATTCACGAAATTTCTTGGATTTAGAAATGGTATCACCCATATCCGCGATTTGTTTGAAATAGTCATCATCACCAAAATCAAACTCGTCCTGATGAAACGGACGGCCCAGGAGATCCATCATGTCTGTGATAACACCCGTAAAATAGTTCTTGTCTTCCTCTGTGTCATCAGGATAAATGAACTGAAGTTCCATAAACCTTTTTACCAAACTTTCAGGGTTGAACAACATGTCCTTTCGAATCAAGCTGAAATAAGGTTCGTAAAATTGATCTGGGATAACCTTGACACAGCCGAAGTCAATTACCCCTAAATCACCTTGTTCATTAATAATGAAATTGCCTGGATGTGGATCCGCGTGAACCTGCTTTAGCGTATGAATCTGGTAATCATAAAAATCCCATAATGCTTGTCCGATTTGGTCGCGAATTTCCTGGCTCGGATTGATCTTCACAAACTCCTTCAACACTTTTCCATCTACCCAATCCATTGTGATAATCCGGTCTGCGGAGAGTTCAGGATAATATTTTGGAAATCTCAAATTGGGGATATGAGCACATGCCTCAGAAATCTCAATGGATCGTGCAACTTCAAGCTGATAGTCAGTTTCCTCCAGTAGTTTCTCTTCTACCTCACCCATGTAATGATCCAGGTCCTTTTCATTCAGATTCATCAAGCGCACCGCAAAGGGACGTACCAGTTTCAAATCCGATCTCACACTAGAAGCCACTCCTGGGTATTGCACTTTCACCGCAAAACTTTTACCTCCCTTTATAGCCTTATGCACCTGACCTATTGAAGCTGCATTGACCGCTTCTTTGGTAAAGGATTCGAAAATATCGGAAGGAGACTTCCCAAAAGATTGCCTGAACGTTTTGGAAACGAGTGGATAAGATAATGGTGGAGCATTGTACTGAGCCATTGAAAACTTGTCCTGGTAGGCAGCTGGGAGCAGATTTTTATCCATGCTCATCATTTGCGCTACCTTTAACGCGCTCCCCTTCAATTCGCTTAGTGAATTATAAATATCCCTTGCATTATCCTCATGGAGTTCATCCTTGCTGAGATTTGGATTGGCCACCTTCTTGGCGTAGTGCTTTACATAATTGCTGCCCACCTTTGCTCCAGTCTTGACAAATTTGGCGGCTCTCTGAACCTTACTGGTTGGTATTTTCGATTGCTCCTTCACTATTCTTCTACTCTTTACTATGATCTATCTATTCTGAAATAAGAACTTGCCAAAGTCGATCATGGCCTCCAAAGGTCCCTGCCCCATCAAATCAAATGAAAGGTTAACCGCTTTCTCAATAGCTGCATCCGTCTTCTCAAAAGCAGGACTATCGTCTCGTATCCAGAAGTGCACTACAAACAAAAATTGAATCCAGATGCCTTCGTCATATTTGTCGCTTATGTATTTTCTATCAACCACTTCTTTTGATTCTTTGGCATCGACTAAAATCTCCTGAACAAACTCCTTAAATCGCTTTCTAAGTGACTCTAGATAATATGGAGTCATCCCAGGAAATTTCGACCTTTCATCGGTTTGAAGGATGAAACTTCGGTTTTTCTTCAATACCTCAACAAAAGAATAGTAGAAGGCCAGGAGTTTTTCTCTTGCTGAATAGTCGGAATAAACTTCTTCGGCAGTAATCATATCCAATGTCTCCTCAAGCATTCCCAGCCAGATGGCTTTTTCCAGATTCTCAAATGAATTGAAATGATCGTAGAAGACTTCTTCCTTGATTTTCAAGTCTTTTACAAATTTGAAAATTGAAGCTGGACGGCTCCCATTTTCTAATACGTATTCGATGTACGCCTTCTTGATTTTTTCTTTCTGACCACCGGATTTTTTTGCGGTCTTTTCCACTGTAGCTGTTCCCATACCCCGTTAACCGTACTGTCAACAAAAAGGTTGGCCGAGAGGGAGAATTTCTGTCATTTAATCTCGTGTTTTTTGATTTGGTCCAAGAATCGCCCTTTGTAAGCCTCTCCAATCGGAATCAATTTGTTTCCAATTCTCACCTGATTTTTCTCTACACCATCAATCTTATCAAACGATATCATATAAGACTTATGTACTCTCATAAACCGTGTGGCGGGTAAGGCCTTTTCCATCTTCGAAAAACTCTGGAGAGTCATGATCTTGGCCTCCCTCGTAACAATTCTCAAATAGTCCTTCATCCCCTCTATAAACAAGATATCATCGAACCTCACCTTTTGAATTTTATATTCAGATTTGACAAAGACATAGTCGGCCTCTTCCACTTCATTGGTTTGTTGAATTCGCTCTACCGCTTTATAGAAACGCTCAAAGGAAATGGGTTTCAACAGATAATCACTTGCCTGCAATTCGAAGCCGTCAACTGCATATTCAGCATACGCGGTGGTGAAAATCACCTTCGTCTTTCTCTGGATTAATTCTGCCATTTGAAGGCCAGTCAGATCAGGCATCTGGATATCAAGAAAGACCAGGTCTATACTATTTTGCTTGATAAAATTGAGGGCATCAATCCCTGAATCGAACGAAGCCAAATGTTCCAAGTCATCAATCTTAGAAGAGTATTCCTCTAGTATTTCGATGGCTAAAGGCTCATCGTCTACAATGATATGTCTGATCTTATCCATTTGTTCGAATTGTGAGTTTCACCCTATATTGGGTTGACGACTCATTGATCGCTAATGTATACCTGTCGGGATATATCAGCTCCAGTCTTCGCTTAATATTTTCAAGGCCTATACCTCCAACCCCGTCTTTCTGGACCTTTTTTGAAGTATTAGTTCTATTTGTGATTTGAAATTCAACAGAATCATTTAATGAATTTAGGGTGATTGATATCGCTTCCCTCGAATTCAGATCGGCACCGTGCTTAAAGGCATTTTCAGCAAACGGCAACAGCAACAAAGGAGCAATCATGTGATTTGAATGGTCACCCGCAGTTTGGAAATTGACGATGTCCCTTTCTCTGAACCTCAATGATTGCAAGTCAATGAAGCTCCTTAAATGAACCAACTCCTTCTCCAACGGTACCAAATCAGCATTTGACTCGTAAATCATATAACGCATCAGATCGGAAAGCTTCATAATGGAATCGGGAGCCATGTCTGATTTCTTGTAGGCCAGTGTATGAATATTGTTTAAGGTATTGAACAAGAAATGAGGGTTTATCTGCGACTTCAGAAAAGCCAGCTCACTCGTGAGATTTTGGTTTTCCAATTCGGCCCTGATCCTCATATTTCTGAACCAATCGAAGGTAAAGCGGCCCAGGGCCGCCATAATCACCACAAATAAGCAAGACAAAACCCGAATCAGATAGGCCTGCCAAAAACCCGCTGAAGCAATTCTCGACATCACCGTACTCTCATCAGGAAAGTAGCTCCCTATTATCGAGTCAGCCATATGCTTGAAGAATGGGTAAAGACCCAAAATGGCGATCACCATAATCACAAACATCCACGTTTTTCGATTCCTTAAAAGCTGTGGAATGGCAATCAGATAGAGGTAGTAAAATATAGACAAGTCGAAGATCAGGATGTCCATCAGGTAAAAGAATCGGTGCCATGGACTAAGCTGCATAAAGGCATTGTTGAGGAACCAGAATGCAGTATACAAGCCCCAGGCCAACACATGAACCAATACCTCGATCAGTCGTTCACGATTCTCTATGGCCCACCCTTTTTCCTTTGTCATTGGCTAAAAATAGCGGTTTAATCGGCATTATTGGTTCAGTAATTATTCCAAGAATCATTGGGCCTCGGGTTGATAGAGAAGGAACAGGCCTTGGTAGATAAACAAACCCGGTTGGTAGATTCAATTTTTTTCTTGTTCACAAACTGCAGATATCTTCCGTTCTTTCTTCAAATCGACCAACATGTCACAACCGATAATACAAGCAAACAACCTCGACTTTTTCTTTAAAGACTTTAAAGCACTCGATCAGGTTAACATCAATGTCCCTCCGGGAAGTATTTATGGTTTTCTCGGTCCAAATGGAGCTGGTAAGACCACGACAATCAGAATCCTTTTGGATTTGTTCAGGGCTTCCAGCGGAGAGGTCAAAATCTTCGGAAATTCACTAAAAACCCATCGTGATGATATTCTCGGAAGAGTGGGTGCACTGATCGAAAACCCCTCGATCTATAAGCATTTGACAGGTCGACAAAACCTGGAAGTTGTTAGGAGGATGACCGGAGTTGGAAAACGAAGGATTGATGATGTATTGGAAATCGTCAGGTTAAGAGATAATGCAGATAAAAAGGTCAAAAACTATTCTTTAGGCATGTGTCAACGATTAGGACTGGCGTCTGCCCTACTCACCGATCCGGATTTACTGATTTTAGATGAGCCTACGAACGGTCTCGATCCGAGTGGAATTATTGAAATGAGAGAACTTATCAAATCTCTCAACAAGGATCATGACAAGACTATTTTTCTTTCAAGCCATATTCTCTCTGAAATCGAAAAAGTGGCCACCGATGTGGCCATTATCGATCAAGGTAAAATTCTATATGAAGGAAAACTCGAAGGCCTAAAATCGGGAAGTGATATTCAAGAGCTAAGAATTGAATTGAATGATGCACACAAAGCTTTGCCAATCATTCAGGGAATGAATTTCACTATTTCAGATTCAAATGCGCATTACGTAGAACTTCCCATTACCGGCCGTGAAGATATCGCCAGAATCAACAAAGCACTGGTGGCTGAGGGCCTGGATATCTACCAGTTAAAGACATCCTCTGAGAACCTGGAGTCTGTATTCTTGAACCTCACAAACCGACTAGACCAATGAATTTAGCAATACAAATCACCCGTGGACTTTCAGCAGAAGTTTATAAGTATAAAAAGACATTAACCTTCTGGCTGCTGATTATTGCTCCGGCATTTATTCCTGCCATCAACTTCCTTATTCTGTGGAGAAGAGGTGGAGATATTATCAAAGATGGAAATGCCTGGGATATGCTTATGCAGTTGAGTATGGGCCCAGCGAACTTCCTTTTTCCCTTCTTCATCATCATGATTGCCTTGCTGGTAAATAGCCTGGAATACAACGCCAATACATGGAAGTTGATCTATGCTCAACCACTTTCCCGTTTTTCGGTCTATTTCTCGAAGGTGACCACATTTGTTATGATGTTGTTCATCACCTTAATGTTGTTCACCACATTCACCATTTTGGTCGGCATCTCGATGCGGTTTGTGAAACCGGGACTGGGCTTTGAGGTCGGGTACGATTACACCTTGGTCTACTCCTTATACCTAAAGATATTTTTGTGCACACTGGCTATGGCAGCCATTCAATTCTGGATTAGTCAACGGTGGAAAAACATGATTTTGTCCCTTGGTGTTGGCATTGCAGGAGTCATTTCATCATTGATCGTGATGCAAGGATGGAAATACGCTAAATATCATCCCTATAGTTATCATGTACTGACTACTCAAGGACTGAGCCCGGAGAATAATAGTGTTTGGGCATCAATGGAGCATGTATATTACAGTCTGATCGTGGCAGCTGTATTTTTCATCGGTGCAGGCATCGAACAGACCAGGAAAAGGATCGTATGAAACGAATTCTATGGATCCCACATCCTACAGTCATCGTACTAATCAGGGTCTTTCTTGGACTAATCTTTTTCACCGCGGGAATGAGCAAGCTCTATGCAGATCATGCCTTTCCCGGGATCATCGGACCCGTCTGGTTGGAAGAGCGACTCACTGAATATGGGCTGGGAATGTATGCCCGTTTTATAGCTGGTTCTCAGATTATTGCAGGGCTATTATTATTCACACAAAGATTTGCAACCCTTGGAGCCATTCTTTGTTTCCCAATCATTCTGAATATTTTCATGGTCACTCTATCCATGGGTTGGACAGGTACTCCCTACGTAAACTTAGTTTTGGTCATGTTAAACGCATGGCTACTCGCTTACGATTACCCTAAGTTGAAGTTCATCTTAACAGACAAAACAGCTGAAGTTCGAAAAATTCGGTTAAGTCGAAACAATCCTTCTGCAGATAGAAAGTGGCTATTGGCTTGTTTGCTTATTTTGGTCTCTATTCCGCTTTCATATGTTAGCAAAGAAATGGCTTGGTCTATAGTGGCAATGTCAATTATTGCCATTGCGATAGTCCAGATTAGAAGTCGAAATTTGACCACGTGACATTTTTTTTAAATAAGGTGGAACATTATAAAACTTAGATCGTCTTAAAAGTACCGCGTAAGGCGGTTTTATACATCCAAATCGTGCCCTGGCTGAATTTTCAGTCGGGGTTCTTTTTTTTCTCTGTCCTCCCTACTTTTGCACCAATGAATGAGAAAGAAACGAAGCTGATTGGAGGGTATCCGTATGTCCGTTACTCACACGTCCATTATGAGCCATCAGAAATGGTGGAAAGAAGTAATTCTTTTCACAAATGGCTGGACACCAGAAGAAGTGTTCGAGAGTTTTCAGATAAACCGGTACCAAAAGAGGTGATTGATAATATCATTCGTTCGGCATCCACTGCCCCTTCAGGGGCTCATAAGCAACCCTGGACATTTTGTGTCGTGAGTAATTCGGAGATTAAATCTAAGATTCGCGAGGCTGCCGAAAAGGAAGAATATGAAAGCTATAATGGAAGAATGAGTGAAAGCTGGTTGAAAGATCTTCAACCTCTTGGTACCGATTGGCACAAGCCTTTTCTTGAGATCGCTCCTTACCTCATCATTGTTTTTAAAAAAGCTTATGAATTTGGTCCTAATAGTGAAAAACTGAACAACTATTATGTAAATGAGTCAGTCGGATTAGCTGCAGGCTTCTTATTGACGGCCATACATGATGCGGGATTGGTGACTTTGACTCACACGCCAAGTCCAATGAATTTTCTGACCAAAATTCTTGATCGACCAGAGAATGAACGCCCGTTTTTGCTTCTTCCTGTTGGCTATGAGGCCGATGAGGTATACGTTCCCGATCTGACAAGAAAACCATTAGATCAAGTAGTAGTTTACTATGAATAAATAAATCTGTGTATATTTCACTTAGAATTAAGCAATTAGAGTTCCCAACCTATCGAATTGACTAATTCTTGAAGCTTTTACAACGCTGAAACTAAACCCCAAATAACATTTTAATGGAAAGCACTTTAATGCCAGAAGTGTCTAAATCAGACTTTTTAGATACTCTCAAAAGTACAACTCCCGGAGAAACAGAATTTCACCAAGCCGTTCAGGAAGTTCATGAGAGCGTGGCTCCCGTTATCGAGCAACATGCTGAATATCGTAAGCATCGAATTTTGGAAAGAATTGTTGAGCCGGAACGAATCATTAGTTTCAGGGTGACCTGGATTGATGACAATGGTATTCCTCAGGTGAATCGTGGATACCGTGTTCAAATGAACAGCGCCATCGGACCTTACAAAGGAGGTTTGCGCTTTCACCCATCCGTAAATCAAAGCATCCTCAAGTTTTTGGGCTTTGAACAGATTTTCAAGAACGCACTTACAAGTTTGCCGCTTGGTGGCGGTAAAGGTGGATCCAACTTTGATCCAAAAGGTAAATCGGATGCGGAAGTAATGAGGTTCTGTCAGAACTTCATGTTAGAGCTTTCCAAGCATATCGGACATAGAATTGATATTCCGGCAGGAGATATTGGTGTTGGCGGACGAGAAATCGGCTACATGTATGGAATGTATAGAAAGATCGAGAACCAGTTTTCCGGGGTACTCACTGGAAAAGGAGTTAAATGGGGCGGTAGCTTGATTCGGCCAGAGGCTACCGGTTATGGCTTGGTCTACTTCTCACAATACATATTAGAGAATAATAATGATTCAATGGCAGGCAAGACTTGCCTTGTCTCGGGTTCAGGTAACGTGGCGCAATACGCCATGGAAAAAGTTATCGAGCTAGGTGGTAAACCAGTTACAGCTTCGGATTCCTCAGGATACATTTATGACCCTGCTGGTATTGACACCAAGAAACTGGAGTTCATTAAAGAATTGAAAAACGAAAGACGAGGACGAATTGCAGAATATGCCGATGAGTTCTCGACAGCTGAATACTTCCCTACTGATCGATCAATGGGGTACAATCCGCTTTGGTCACACAAAGCTGACCTTGCTCTGCCATGTGCTACCCAAAATGAACTCAATGAGATCGATGCTCAAAACCTGATCAACGGTGGGGCCATTTTAGTTGCAGAAGGGGCGAATATGCCATGTACTCCGGAAGCGATCAATCTGCTAAGAGACAATGGTGTGATTTACGCACCGGGAAAGGCTTCGAATGCTGGCGGTGTAGCCACCTCAGGACTGGAAATGGTACAGAACTATTCCGGATCGCATTGGACAAGTGAGGAAGTGGATCGCAGACTCAAGATTATCATGAAGAGTATTCACGATAGCTGTTTGCATGCCGCTACAAAGTACAGCCATGACAAGGATTATATGGCAGGAGCAAATATTGCCGGATTCCTTAAAGTGGCCGACTCAATGATTGCCCAAGGCGTATTGTAATGCCTAGAAAGCTCATACTGATTGTTTTGATGGGCCTAATGACCAATTGGGCCGTCTCACAGAATTATAATCGAAGGAAAATTCTCAAGGACATTCGGGAATTGCCCGGATTTGAGCATGCCTATGTGGGCTTCAAACTATTTGACCCAGGCAAGGACAAAGTCATCGCCAGACACTATGATGACAAGTACATGACCCCTGCTTCGAATACCAAGCTATTCACCTTTTTTGCAGGGTTAAAAGCACTAGACGATGCTGTGCCAGCGATGAAATATACAGTCAAAGGTGATTCCTTAATATTCTGGGGTACGGGAAATCCTTTGTTTTTACATCCTGAAATTGGGGATACAGCCGTTCTGGACTTTCTTAGAAGCCGACCGGAAAATCTGTTTTATTGGGTACGACCCAGTGATGAAGATCGCTATGGCCCGGGATGGAGTTGGGACGACTACAATGGATATTATTCGGCAGAAAAATCCATCTTTCCCATCTATGGAAACAGTACTCGGTCAATCATCGACCGATCTGGTGGAATGATTAAAACCTATCCTTCCAGGTTAGCGAACAACTTTGCATTGAATGCTGACAGCTCAGAACGGAATTCGATTCGGAGGGTGGAATTTGATAATGACTACACGTATCAAATCGGCAAACCAGATGCTGAGGACTCCGATTCGGTAGAACTTGAAGAATACGTCAGACCGTTCTTATACTCTAACGACTTATTTAGAAAGTTGCTGGCCGATACCTTAAAAAAAGCAGTACGACCTTACGATTCAAAGATCGATCTCTCGACTGTGCAAACGCTTTATAGCTTACCCATCGATACGTTGTATAAGCGAATGCTTCAACCGAGCGACAATCTATTGGCAGAGCAAATCTTAATGATGATCAGTGATCAATTGGGAGATACGCTCAGTACCCAAAAGGCAATTGAGCATATTCAGGAAAACCATTTTACGGACTGGGAAGATGAAGTGATCTGGGTAGATGGCTCCGGTCTATCACGCTACAATATGTTCACCCCGAGAACGATTGTCACCCTCCTCGAACGCCTCAGAAGTGAGATTGGAGAGGAAAAACTATTTGAGTTGTTGCCCGCAGGAGGAGTATCCGGGACCATTGAGAATTGGTATGCCGGGGAAAATGAACCTTATGTATTTGCCAAAACAGGCACACTCAGCAACAATCATTGCCTGAGTGGCTATATTAAAACCAGAAAAGGGAAAACGCTGATTTTTTCGTTTATGGTAAACCATTATGCCCACTCAACCAATAAAGTCAGGCAAAGCATGCAAATAATGTTGGAAAAAATCCGTGATGCCTATTAGTTTTGTGTGATTCTGGCATTGACCATCTATTAAGGGTTCATGCCACTTGAAATGTTTAGTCAACAAAGGAGATTATGAGGAAGATAAAAGGACTGCTACTACTAACATTTACCATCGGCTTGGTTGCTCTCGGAGCCTGTGATAAGCCGGAAATTAATATTGGAAATCCCATGGTTGGGGTTTGGATACTAAATGAGACCTGCATCAATGACGCTTGTGTATCACCAGACCCTGGGACAACCGTCACCTTAGAGTTCAGAGCCAACGACTGGGTCGAAAAACTTGACGATCAAGTGACAGCCACTGCCGGATACACAGTCATTACGGCTCAAAATGTAAATAACGTCACTACCTACGAAATATCGGTCAATAATTCACCCTGGTTGCTTGAAGTACGGGAAACAACTATGGAAATATTTGATGGCCTAAGGGTAAAGAGGCTGACCAGACAGCAGTAATTCATCACTTTTCACCACTCTTCAAAAAATTAGATTTGGCTTAAGCCCGTTTCGTTAATTTAAGGCTCAAACAATCTTGAGCACATGAAACGTCTGATTCCTTTGGTGTGTGCGGCAGTTCTTGTCTTCGCCACATCCCCCATTCAATCTCAAAATTTAAGTTCGGAAACCTTAAGTGGCCTTCGTCTAAGGAATATTGGCCCGGCCAATATGAGTGGTCGTATTGTTGACTTGGCCGTAGTCGAGGACAATACCTATACCATCTTTGCGGCATCGTCAACCGGAGGTGTCTGGAAAAGCACCAATAACGGTATCAATTGGAAGCCAATCTTCGAAAAGGAAGGCACGCATTCCGTGGGAGATATCGCCATCCACCAACCTAATCCGGATATCATTTGGGTAGGTACGGGAGAACGCGCCAACCGTCAAAGTTCCGGATGGGGAGACGGTGTATACAAGACCACCGATGGCGGTAAGACCTGGAAAAATATGGGACTTAAAGATTCTCATCATATCGGTCGTATTGTCATCCACCCCGATAACCCGGACATCGTCTATGTGGCCGCAATGGGTCACCTATGGGGTCCGAATGAAGAAAGAGGACTTTACATGACCAACGATGGCGGTGAAAGCTGGGAACGCCTGATTTATGTAGATGAAAACACCGGTGTGGTAGACGTTGCCATGGATCCGGGAGATCCGAATACGCTTTATGCTGCCACTTATCAGAGAAGAAGAAGGCCATACGGCTTCCATGGAGGTGGGCCAGGTAGTGGACTTCATAAGTCAACTGATGGTGGTAAAACCTGGAAGGAATTAAGAACAGGTCTACCAGAAGGAGATTATGGACGTATTGGAATCTCTATCTATCGCTCAAACCCGAATATCGTTTATGCATCCGTTGAACAAGGCTTCCAATATAATGCCTCCACGGCTTACAATGAGCGAAGAGCTGGACTCTACCGCTCTGAAGATAAAGGTGAATCCTGGACCTTTATGAGTGACTGGAACCCACGACCAATGTATGCCAGTCAGCCACTAGTTGATCCTAGTGACGATCAGCGGGTCTATATGATGAACCAATTCAGCTACTCCGATGATGGCGGAAAGAAATTTATTTCCCCAAGACAATCGCTTCACGGTGATGACCGAATTCTATGGGTGAATCCAAAAGACAGTCGCCATGTGATCAAAGGTGATGACGGAGGTATCGGAATTTCCTATGACCGTGCGAAGACTTGGTTGTTTGTCACCAACCTACCACTAAGCCAGTTCTATCGTGTGAGTGTGGATATGGAAGAACCATATAATGTATACGGTGGCCTTCAGGACAATGGTAGCTGGTACGGACCAAATGCTACCTATGACAGCCGTGGAATCCTGAATTCCGATTGGAAACGAACAGGTGGTGGCGATGGCTTCCTAAGTCTGGTACATCATACTGATCCGGATATTGTTTATGGAGAATCACAGTACTTAGGCCTTTTCCGACTCAACAAAAAGACGAGACAATCGCAATCCATTCGTCCGGGTGATCCAAAGGGTCGTATTGGACCAAGAAGAAACTGGGATGCCTGGGGACCGGGTATTCCTGAGCCCGAATTAGGTAACGCCATGGCACCAGGTAACTGGGATGGACCGTTCTACTTGTCTCATCACGATCCGAATACGATCTATGCCGGAACGAATATCCTTTGGAAAAGTACCGATGGAGGTGCTAATTGGACCTCTCTTGGTGACTTAACTACCAAAGTAAATAGAAGAGAGTTGTTGATTATGGGACAGCGAGCAGACACCAGTACGGCTTCCCTGGATGATGGTATTCCGTATTATCCTACCCTGACGGCAGTTGCCGAATCTCCATTAAAAGCAGGAATGCTTTATGTAGGAACGGATGATGGATTACTTCAAGTCTCATCTGATGATGGCAACAACTGGACCGATGTGACTTCCAGACTTTCAGGACTTCCAAAAGAGACCTGGATTAACACGATCGAGCCTTCCAGCCACTTTGCCGGAACGGCTTATGTCGCGATCAATAACTATCGTAACAACGACTTCAACAATTACATCTACAAGACCACTGACTTTGGTCAGAGCTGGACCTCTATTGAAGGCGATCTTCCTGAAGGAAGAGTAGCCAGAACGCTCAGAGAAGACCCCAAGAACCCGAATCTTCTTTACCTCGGTACTGAAATCGGGCTATTTGTGTCCATCAATGGAGGAAGAAATTGGGTGGAGTTGAAGAACAATATGCCTACCCTTCCTTTCAATGATTTGGTGATCCATCCGAGAGACAATGACTTGGTACTAGGAACTCACGGTCGAGGTGTTTGGATCCTGGACAACTTGAATTCACTGCAGGGATTAACTACGAATGTATTGAATCAACAGGCTGCCTTGTTCGAGATTCCAAAAGGTGTCATGATCAACTATTCAAGCACTGGGGCACATACCGGTGACATGTTCTACAGAGGTCAAAATCCTCAATACGGAGCACTGATTGACTATTATTTGAAGTCTCCGGTCGCTAAAGGCGATATCAAACTGACCATTCACGATATGAGTGGAAAGCAAATCAATGAAGTCAAAGTGGACACTACTTCCGGAATTCATCGTGCTGCTTGGGATATGACCTACACGTCTAATATCCCCCCAATGCGATTTGGAAACAGAACCTTCCCGGTTCCCGGTCCAAGAGTAGTGCCGAGCTTGTACGTGGCCAAACTTACCGTGAATGGAGAGTCTATGGAGCAAACGTTCAACGTGGAAGATGATCCTCGAATTGACATCAGCATTGCTGATCGTACGGCCTATACGGCAATGGTACTTGAAGTTTCAGATCTGATGGCGAAGACCAGAGCTGCGAGTACCTCAATTCGCAAGGTCTACCAGAAGGTAAACAAGTTGGAAAAAGACAATAAAAAACTTTCTGCATCAGCTGTTGCAGAAATCAAGGAGTTGAATAGAATGTATGGTGAACTATCCAACCGTGCTCGTTCGCTTTACTTCCAGGTAGCAGGTTATATCGGCATCATGACCGGTGACCAAAAGGCTCAGTTTGCTTATTATAATGAAATGCTTGACAAGCTTGCTCCTCGAAAGGATGCTTTAATGAACAGAACCATCCCGCAACTCAACAGAAGGTTGAAGGGAGATGATCGCATTGTAGTCGATCAAGAATAATTGACCAAAAACTTGAAACAGAAATAGTATGAACCGAAAAATTATAGTTGCCTTTCTACTACTGGCAACCACCTCATTCCTATTCGCACAGGACCGTAAGATTCCTGTGGAGTCAGCTGTAGTCACCAATCATGAAGTAGTGATCAAAGGCAAAAGAGTGCCCTTTTCAGCCACTGCAGGTACGCAACCTGTTTGGAACAATGATGGCGACCCCGTTGCCACTTTGTTCTATACCTATTATGAAAGGACAGATGTCAGGGACAAGGATACCCGTCCATTAGTTATCTCTTTTAACGGTGGGCCGGGGTCTGCTTCTGTTTGGATGCACTTGGCGTATACTGGGCCTAGAATCTTGAAAATCGATGATGAGGGTTATCCAATTCAGCCCTATGGTGTGAAGGATAATCCGCATTCCATCCTCGATGTAGCCGATATCGTGTTTGTGAACCCGGTGAATACGGGCTATTCCAGAATTACCGACAAAAAAGCAAAACGCAGCCAATTCTTTGGTGTCAACCAAGACATCAGGTACCTGGCCGAGTGGATCAACACCTTCGTAACGCGTACTAATCGATGGAATTCTCCAAAGTTCCTGATCGGGGAAAGTTATGGAACTACCCGTGTGTCAGGGCTATCACTTGAGCTGCAAGGCAGGCACTGGATGTATCTTAATGGAGTAATTCTGGTTTCACCAACCGGCTTGGGTATAGACAGAGACGGACCCGTTGGAGCTGCCAACCGACTCCCTTACTATGCTGCGGCAGCCTGGTACCATAAGCAACTTCCTGCCGATCTTCAGAGTAAGGACCTGTTGGAAGTACTGGATGAGGCTGAAAGCTATACCATGAATAAATTGTTGCCTGTTATGGCCAAGGGTGCATGGGCAACAGAGGCAGAAAAGAACGATGCAATCAGGAATTTTGCTCGCTATTCAGGACTGGATGAGCTCGTGATTCGTCAGCATAACCTGGATGTACCCACCGGATTCTTCTGGAAAGACCTATTGCGCCATGAAGGGCATACTGTAGGACGGCTCGATTCCCGATACAAAGGGCTGGACCGAATGGATGCCGGACAACGACCTGATTTTAATTCGGAGTTGACTTCGTGGTTGCACAGCTTTACGCCTGCGATCAACTACTACTTCAAGAATTACCTGAACTACCAGACTGATATTAAGTACAATATGTTTGGTCCGGTGAATCCATGGGATCGAAGTGGGGATAATACCGGTGAGAACCTTCGTCAGGCGATGGCTCAGAATCCGTATTTGCATGTGATGACGCAAAGTGGGTACTATGATGGTGCTACCACCTACTTCAACGCGAAGTACAATATGTGGCACTTGGACCCGAGTGGTAGGATGAAGGATCGCATGAGCTTTAAGGGTTATCGCAGTGGACATATGATGTACCTGCGTGCCGAGGATTTGAAAAACGCCAACGAGGACATTCGCGAGTTCATCAGGAACTCCATACCTCCTCCAGGTACTCCTGCGAAATATTAATTGTCATTGCGAACCCCGAGTTGTCGGGGTGAGGCAATCTCTTGTAAGGACAGGAGATTGCTTCGTCACTCGCAAGGCTCATTCCTCGCAATGACATTCATTTGCGGTCATCCCGAACTTGTTTCGGGATCTTCTTATTCCTTCGGTCGAGATGACAAAAGAATAACATCATCCTGAGCCTGCCTGTCGGCAGACGGGGAAGATCTGGTCCAAGTCGGACCGAAAGAACCTCTCAGTCCTTCATTTCGGCCCTTCTTTGTTTTTTATTCCGAGCGAATCGAGGAATCTAAAAACGTCATACAAAGTAAGGTCAGTAATGGTTGTGCCTACTGAAAAAACTTTCAAACTGTCATTGCGATCTCGTCACAATGGCAATCGAGACGAGAGAAACAATCTCTTATTATATTTAGGGGATTGCTTCGTCATACGCAAAGCTCATTCCTCGCAATGACATTATGAAAAACCTCCACTCCCGCTTAGAAGAACTCGCAAAGATCTCCTCGGTACTCGAACCGACCAAGACCGAACGAAAAGACCAACAAGGTCAGGTGATGGCCTTTGCCAACGAGTTCCTCAACGGGATGACTTCCTTACCCGGTTACGCCAAAGCGGAACTAACGCAGGACTTTTCCATTTCAGGAAATCCAAGACCCCTTAACGAACTCATCGGTATATACAAAAATGAAGTCGCTCATAAGGGTATTTATGCCTGCTCAGGGGCGCATTTTGGCTATATCCCGGGCGGTGGCCTGCCCATCTCCGGTCTGGCTGACTATATGGTCGCCATTACCAATGAATATGCAGGAGTACACTTTGCTTCTCCGGGTGCTGTCGCCATTGAAAACGCAGTATTAGATTGGCTCAAAGACATCTTTGGTTTCCCAAAGTCAGCGGTGGGCAACCTGGCCTCGGGAGGATCAATAGCCAACTTGATTGCTCTGACAGCCGCTCGCGATAAGTTTGGTGTCAAGAACGAGCGAATCAAGAAATCAGTCATCTACCTGAGTTCTCATGTCCATCACTGTATCAAGAAGGCACTTCGAATTATCGGCTTGGAAGATGTGGTAGTTCGGGAAATGGAACTGGACGAGGAATTCCGGCTTCAGCCTGATTTGATCCATCAGCAAATTCGGGAAGACAAGGCCAATGGGCTTAGTCCCTTCTTGGTCATTGCCTCGGCCGGCACTACGGATACCGGAGTGGTAGACCCTCTCAAGGCCATTGGTGAGTTAGCACAAGAAGAAGGGCTTTGGTATCATATCGATGCGGCCTATGGCGGCTTCTTTATTCTCGTGGACCAAACCAAGCCACTTTTTGAAGGTATTGATTTGGCTGACTCCTTGGTGATTGATCCCCATAAAGGGCTCTTTCTCCCCTATGGAGTAGGGGCTGTACTCGTCAAGGATAAGGAAGCGGTAATGTATTCTCATCATTACTTTGCCAACTATATGCAGGATATCCTGGGTGAAAACCTGCCTGTAAATCCGGCCGATGTATCGCCTGAGTTGACCAAGCATTTTCGTGGATTACGCGCTTGGCTGCCACTTCAACACTATGGCGTGGAACCTTTTAAGGCTTGTCTTGAAGAAAAGCTTTTGCTTACTCATTACTTCCGTGAGCAATTGGTAGAACTGGGCTTTGAGGTAGGTCCTGAACCCGATCTTTCGGTAAGTTATTTCTGGTATCCTTATCAAAATGGAGACGTTAATGCTTACAACAAGCGATTATTAGACCTTCTTCATGAGGATGGGGATGTCTTTCTGAGCTCTACCCAATTGAATGGTCAGTTTGTAATCCGGATGGCCCTATTGGTCTTCCGTACCAAAAAGGAAATGATAGATCGGGCGGTTACCATGATCAAAAAGGCGATGGTAAAAATGAATGCATCATGAGCAAGGACTTTCAATCCATCTTTAACGAAGCCTGGCAACTCCGAAACCAGGGAGATTACGAGCAGGTTCTGGCCATTGCAGGGGAAAACCTTTCCTTAGCTCAAGAAGCTCAGGATAAAAATGCAGAAGCCCTCTTCCTAAAACTCTTTGCCCAGGTCCATTCCGATCAGGGAGAATTGAGGGAAGCCCTCTCGTATTACAAGCAACTCGAAAAGGTCTATATCGAGTTAGGCAACCCTCAAAAGCAGATGCACGCCCTTCGTCATATTGCAGATACCTTCCTTGAACTAGGTGAATTCGAATGTGCGGATAAATGCATTATCCAAGTGGTGGACCACTACAAGCACAGCCCTGTAAACCCCATGGAAACGGCCAATACCTATCGTATTTATGCACTGGTTTTAGAAGCCCTTAACCGCTCTGACGAAGCCAAGACCTACTGGATCAAAGCCCGGGATATTTATGCGGAATTTGGGATTGAAGAAGGGGTTAAGGAGTGTGAGGGGTATCTTTAATACCAAATGGTCAGGGAGACCTCTCAGTCATTCTGAATTTATTTCAGAATCTAGTTTTATCCACTTTAGATGTCTGTAGATCCTGAATCAAGCCTGCCTGTCGGCAGACAGGAATCTCACTATCGCGATGATGAGATCCTTTCGGTCGCTCCGCTTCCTCAGGATGACGTTTACCATTAAACAAAAAAGACCCACATCGCTGCGGGTCTTCCCAAGTGTTTAGTTCTGTGAAAGCCAGTGGACAGCCAGGTCCTCGTCTAAAAAGATCTTGACCTTATGAAAACCATGCCGGAAGCAATAATTTTCCCATGTCTTATAGCCCTTGATATCATTCTTAATCAAAATGGCTCTTCGACACGACTGTTCCATGCCAATTTCCGGTAATTCCAATGACAGACATTTCATGTCTTCGTCACCGGCCATTAATTTGGCCCTCCTCACATCCGTCAATACGCGCTTGATATCGCGTTCCTGCGCTACCTTGCTTACTTGGGCAAAGTAGTCCACTGCAATCTGTTTGGTTAAGTCCCCTTCAATCCTTCCGGAGACGATATCCAACCCTCCTTCATTAACCACAGAAATTTCCATTACTCACGTCCAACTTCCGGCTACAAAGTTACGGAGAATTCAAACAATTTTACTAGCTTAGTAACTGAATTTCAGTGATTTATAATTATATTTTGTAACAATCGTTGGCACTCCAAAGATTCTATGTTAAGCCAATGTTAACACCAAAGAATCCCCTGAGATTTACTTCATTGGTATGCATGCAGCGTTTCTGTATTTGTCACTTTCTTGACAAAATCTCGCTTTCATAATTGTCGAACAGGGTGGAATTTCCTTCATCAAAGACTTTTTGAGTGGCTCCATTATAGAGCCAGTGGATCCATCGCATGGAGAATTGGTACTCAAACCTGACAGTCACATGAGTCACTTCATCCGACAAGGGTTCAAGCGACCAGGTGCCTCGAACATGCTTAAAAGGAAAGGGGTAATCAGCCGCCTTAGTATCTACCAGGAAACTATAGGACTTCCCTTCTTCCCAGTCCGTGCAGGTTTCTGTCCAACCTCCGGCATCACTACGGCAACTTCTCACCATTCCCTCTCCTGTTCCTGAGATAATTTGGGCATCATGAAGCGTAGTGGCATAGTTCTCATAGCCGTCCACATCAGCCAACACCTCCCAGACAATAGCTCCCGGAGCGCTGATAGTTCGTTCTCCAACATAACTCTCCACAGGTCCGGGAGTAAGGCCCCAAATTGCCCCGGTGAGCAGGACTGTAACTACGATAATAACAATCTTCTTCTTTCTGCTCATCACTTCACTCTTTTCCAGGTGTACTTCCTCCTCATGGTCCACACCCCCTGGATATCGACATCAAAGGATTCTGTGATATGCTCCCCTCCTTTATCCTCAGCTTTGTGCCCGTGTCGTTCTACCGTACCGTTGAGATGATAAAATGTCTGATCCATTGTGCCCGGAAGGAACTCACCCATGCCCACTACCCCGGCTATCCCAAACTGATAGGCATACACCTTTTTTTCTGCAGGATGATAAAAGGTTTTGAACTCCCAAAAGGGTACGGTCTTCTTTCCATCGAGAATACCATAGAGCGTTCCTGTGATGCTCTTCCCTCCTGGTCCGGGTGTCCAGGTCATGCCATACGACTGATAGGGCTCATTCTCATTTTGATAGTCTGCATTGCTGGTAATCCACTCTCCGGTTCGGACTTCAATTTCCTTCTTGAACCACTCGGGAATGTCATTAGTCTGTGCCGAAAGTGCCACCGGGAAACAAATGGCCAGGATAAATTTGAGTTTTCTCATGCTTTTGTTTTTGGCTGAAAGTAGGCCCAAACAATATGCAGAGCGTCATTTTAGGTAGAATGTGACCTATTCAGGAAGATTTTTTCAGATAGTCCGATGGAGTCAGCCCCGTCTCTTTTTTGAAATAGCGATTGAAGGTGTTCTTATTATTGAAACCCGAGTCGACTGCGATACCGAGAATGGTATAGTTAGAAAATGCGGGGTTACTGAGCTTGCTTTTCACCTCCTCCAATCTGTAATCATTTACAAACTCATAGAAGGTCTTTCCCAAATGATCGTTGAGCAACATGGACAAATCGTTCGAGGACAAATCCACTCGGCCAGCCAGCTCGTTCATCTTCAACTCCGGATTGAGGTAAGGTTTTTCCACTTCCATCAAACGTGTCAGCCTATCTAAGCTCAACATGACTTCTTTTTCCTCAAGACCACTCTTCGCTTTATTCAAGGCCTTCGCTCCCAGAAAGACAGTTTGAAAAATGCTGTTCTTCGAAACGGCAACATAGGCCAATACGTGCACGATCAAAGCACTACTTAACATTATGATATAGTCGACCGCATGGAAGAATCCATCAGCAACAGTCAACCAGATCAATCCAAGGAAATCAATCAACCAATAGACCGCAAAGACGATACTGAATTGAGAAAGCCATTTAAGGTACTTACCTCGTTTGGATCCGTTGGCTTCAAGTTGCTGCTTGACTAATACCTTTCTCGCCAGCAGAATATAGATCAGCGATTGGATAATATTCAAGGAGAAAAATGTGGTTACCATCCAGGAAGCAGGCAACTGCTCGAGCGCAAAGTAATTGTTGAAGAACTCAATTTTGCCTTGTCCCGACAAAGTCAGGAAAGGCCAGTAATAGGCGATTCCCAATAAAATTGGTGTGAAATGGAGCCAATATCGTTTGAGCTGAAATCGAAAGCCGGGTTCTGCCACCGACCGGATATAGAAATAATAAAACGGCCCCATCCAAAAGAAGAAGGCATTAGGTATGAATACATAATGTGGAAAGACCTGATAGAGTCGACTACTCAGAAATAGATAATTGAGCACGTTCAGGGATATGATCAACACCAAACCCGCGAGAAAGTAGCTCGGTTGCCGTTTAGTCTTTAGAATGATTGGTGTAATAAAAAGCCCCTGGAAGACACCGAAGGACAATAACAACGACCAGATATCAAATTGAACGGACTGCATTCGTTCTTCAAAATACGAAAAGCCCGGATTCAGGTTGGCCCTGTCATCATATCCATCTTCACCCTTTCCACTCAATTTCTTACATTGGGAAATAAGCTTCAATCCATGACCCCTTCATCACCCCAACGCGGTTGGCATTTTCTGCAAATACCTGGTCCTTCGAATACCCCGGAGCGTGTGCTCAGAGCCATGAGCAAGCCTACGATCGATCATCGCGGTCCGGAATTTGGGGAGCTTGGTCTAGAGATTATAGGCAAGGCAAAAAAGGTATTCCAAACGGATGGTCATGTATTGGTCTACCCCTCCTCGGGTACCGGGGCATGGGAAGCAGCTTTGACCAACCTGTTCAAGCCGGGTGATACCTTATTGGGTTTTGAGACAGGTCATTTTGCCATACTCTGGAAAAATCTGGCGGAGAAAATCGGACTGAAAGTGCAATGGGTGGAAGGTGATTGGCGACATGGGGTTGATCCCAATCGCGTTGAGGAAGAATTGAAAAAGGATAACCAACATAACATCAAAGGTGTGATGGTCATCCATAATGAAACCTGCAATGGTATCACGAGTGATTTAAAGTCCATTCGTAGAGCGATTGATGTGGCCAATCATCCGGCTTTATTTCTGGTAGACGTGGTTTCTTCATTGGCCACCACGCCTTTTTATCAGGACGAATGGGGCGTGGATGTGGCGATTTGCGCTTCGCAAAAAGGATTGATGATGCCTCCGGGATTGGGATTCAATTCGATCAACCAAAAAGCATTGGACTATAGTAAAGGAACTGATTTCCCTCAATCCTATTGGTCATGGGATCGGATTGTCACCATGAATGAAACCGGGTACTATCCTTATACTCCGGCAAGTGGCTTGTTCTTCGGGCTAAACGAGGCATTGGACATGCTGCTTGAAGAAGGCATGGAGAACGTCTATCAACGACACCGAATATTGGCACAAGCCACACGAGTCGCTGCGGACGTGTGGGGGCTCGAGAATCAGGCACTTAATACCCATGAGTATTCGGATTCCACGACCGCACTTAGGGTTCCTGAAGGTCTTAATGCCGATGAGCTTCGAAAATTAATCCTGACCCGATTAAATATGTCATTAGGCACCGGATTAGGCCAGTTGAAATCAAAGGTTTTCCGAATCGGTCATCTTGGTGATTTTAATGAATTGATGTTGATGGGCACCCTTTCGGGAGTGGAAATGGGTATGGAAATGGCCGGAGTGCCTTATAACCCAGGTGGTGTACAGGCAGCCATGCAGTTTTTGGCCAACCATCTTAAGAATAATTAATGGATCAGGTTGCTACTAATCCCATTGTCGCGCTGATCGGATTTCTCATACTGATCTTCCTTCTCCTCTTCCTGATTGCCAAATGGAAATGGCACGTATTCCTGGCTCTATTGATTCCCCTTATGCTTTTCGGAATCATTCCTGGTATTGAGCAAAACAACTTCATCAAGGCCTTTGAAACCGGTTTTGGAAAGACATTAGGGAAAATCGGGGTAGTAATTGTCCTTGGCTCAGTCATCGCAGAAGCTCTGAAACGAACGAAAGCTATCAATGTAATCACCCGGTCGGTGATTGGCTTTATCGGAACGAAACGCATGCCTTTAGCCTTAACCATCACCGGGTTCATTCTGGGAGTGGCTATCTTCTCCGATGTAGCCTATGTGATCCTCAATCCACTGGTACATTCGGTGGCCTCTGCCGCTGAAACAGGAATTGCAACCATGTCGATTGGATTGGTGGGTGCCGTCCAATTGACCCATGCCATCGTTCCTCCTACTCCGGGACCATTGGCAGCTGCCGGGTTGGTGGGTGCGGACATAGGTAAAACGATCTTGTTTGGTGGGTTTTGCTGTCTTCTCGGTTCCTTAGCAGGTTGGGCTTGGGGTAAATGGATTGCAGCTCCCCGAATCAAAACCTTGCCCAATAAAGAATTTGATACCGACCTGCTTGAAACCAAACCTTCCACGCGATCCATCCTGAATTCCTACGCTCCTATTGTCATTCCGATAGTGCTGATTGCACTACACTCGGTGGCCAAATTCTATTTGGATGATGGTAATGCGATCAAGCCGGTGTTAACTTATTTAGGCTGGCCGGTAGTGGCATTGTCTATTGGTGTTTGGCTGGCCTTTAGGATGGTCAAGAACCAAGCGGACAAGACGGAATCAAAGTCCTCCTGGATTGAAGAAGCCCTGCGAGCCTCAGCAATGATCCTCGTGGTCACCGGACTAGGAGGCTCTTTGAGCGAAATCCTGAAAGGCACTCCGGTGGTCGACTATATTGTGGATTTCTTCAGAAGTTATAATGTCCCTCCTATTGTACTGCCTTTTATTATCGGCATTATTGGCAACATGGTCACCGGATCGACTACCGTTGGGGTGATCACAGCGGCTTCGATCGCTGCACCTATGCTTGGCAGTCTTAATCTTTCCCCGGAAGCGGCTATGCTTTCAGGAGCTTCCGGATCTGTGATCATCAAATATGTGAACAGTAGCTATTTCTGGGTATGTACTTCATTGAGTGGGTTATCCGTGAAGGACGCTATTTTCGGTTATGGTGGGGCGACATTGGTGGGAGGAATCACGTCCTTCCTGGCGGTTTGCCTGTTCTGGAGTCTGGGGATGATTTGATTCCAGGTTCTCTTTTGGAATCGTCACCTCGAACGAAGTGAGACCTGCCTGCCGGTAGGCAGGGGTCCCCTTGTCGCGAACAGGAGATTTCTCCCCCGAATCCTCGGGGTCGAAATGACGTCAAAGAGAAGTCATGCTGAACCTGTCTGACGGTAGGCAGGCTTGTTTCAGCATCTAGTAGAATAGACCCTGAACTTGTTTCAGGGTGACGCCCTTTTTTGTTATTTCAGCAGCTCATCACGGAGATCCCGAATGATCCTGATCTTCATCAGGACATGGTTCGGCATGATATCTTAGTTAAGCCGGCACATCATGCAGCGGATACTGCCTCCTCCATATTTTTCGATGGTAGGAATCGGGGTCGATAGTAACTGCGAGTATTGAGAAAGCCGTTCCTTTTGATCCAGGGAAAGGCTTTTCATGGCTGCCTTAGACATCACCAGAATCGATTGCCCTGCTTCATTCTCAACCTCTAACATATTCCCGGCAAAAGAATACATTTGATCGAAAGTAATCGGTACAATTTCGTGCCCGGATTTTTTCAAAGCACCTTCCACTTCAGGTCGTTGGTCCTCTGGAATGGACTCCAAACAAATCACGACATATTGCTGGGCAAGACACATCATCACATTAGTATGATAGATCTCCAAACCTTCCCGGTCGTAAGCATCAAATACCACCGCTTCAAACCCGAGTATTTCACAAAGTTTCTCGATAAGCTCAGGATGCGTTCGGTTAGAGCGACAAGCATACATCAGCTTGTTCTCATAGTCCAATATCAGGCTGCCGGTACTCTCCAAATATTTCGACTCTTTTTCAAACACTGAGAAGTCAATAATCTCCCCAATATCAATGCCTTGATCTTCTAATTCATCCAGCAAATCCGATCTCCGTTCGGCTCTTCGATTCACCGCCATCATGGGGTAAAGAAAAGTTCGGTCTCCGTGAAAAGACACCCAGTTGTTCGGAAATACAGCATTTGGCTTTATTGGTCCAGAAGTATCTTCGATTACGCGAACATCGACTCCATGGCTTTTGAGGGCTTCCACAGCAGTGTCAAATTCCTGAGCGGCAGCTTGTTGAATTTGAAAAGCATTCTCGGCTCCATCGACTTTTTGAAAACCATTGGAACTGGCAGATTCGTGGTCGTAACCAAAGTGTTTTGGTCGGACCATCATGATCGTTTTGGCAGCTTGCTGGGGCATGCCGAAAGATAGAACTATTTCTTAGGAAGACTAAACGCCAGACCAAATCCCAGAACTGAATCGTAAGTTTTTACCGCAGTAATAGTTCGACCACTATAAATATCCAACTGCAAGTTGGGGCCAGCAGCAAAGAGCAATCCGAAGGTCAATGACAACTCCTTGGTATGAAATCTTGGAGAGTTTCCGGAAAGCTCTGTGAAGAGGGTGAATTTATCTCTCATCGCATAATTCGCCACCACTGAATAAATGGCCCGATAACTAAATGCATTGGGGAAATCAAGCCCCAGCGTATACCCAATGCACCAATCCCGATTAATATTATGTGACATGTTCAATCGGACATCGGACAGATCCACTCCTATATTGGCCTGAACCGACATTTGAGGCACCCATTTATCTTCATCCAAAAGATGAACCCGCACCCCGATTTGAGCATTGGTAAAATTAGGATCAGTGGTGAAAGTTCCATTCGTACCCCTATCAATTCGATTTTGTGACAAGTCCTGAGAAACGCGCAATTCAATTTTCCTGGAAACCCCGTAGCGTATCTGTGTTGAATTGAGCGTAAAGAAATTCTCGTTATTAAACTTTCTATTCGCATAACCGGTTTCAATTTGCAAAGCCCCTTTCGAAACCAAAAAAGACGAAGAGGTTTGGGTAGGGCGATCAGTGTTGATCTGCGCCTTCAAATAACTACCAAAACTGAGGAAGAAAATCAGGAATAGAGTGACCCTTTGTTTAACGACCATATCCCCTAATATACAATCATAAACAGGATTATCCTTATCGGTGTCGTTGCTGCAATACTTCGACAATATCGGTCAACGAGTAACCTTTCGCTTCGAGCAGAATCATATAGTGAAAGAGCAAATCGGCCGCCTCATTCAAAAACAATTCATCGTTGTTGTCCTTTGCCTCAATCACCAATTCGACTGCTTCTTCTCCGACCTTCTGGGCCATTTTATTGAGCCCTTTTGCAAACAAACGAGCAGTATATGACTCGTCAACTGGTTTGTCTTTCCGATCCTTGATTACCGAGGTCAGATGGTCAAGAAATGAAACATTTGAGTCGTTCTTCTCATTGAAACAAGTGTCAGTGCCCGTGTGACAAGTCGGGCCTTCGGGAACTGCTTTGACCAGCACGGCATCCTGATCACAATCAATCAATAGCTCTTTTAGATTAAGAAAATTTCCACTGGTCTCTCCTTTTGTCCACAGGCGCTGCTTACTCCGACTGAAGAAAGTGACCTTTCCGGATTCCTGCGTCTTCTTTATCGAATCGCTATTCATATAGCCCAACATTAAAACTTTACCGGTCGAGTTGTCTTGAACAATAGCCGGAACCAGTCCTTTATCATCAAATTTGACTTCGTTCGAATTAGTCAATGCTCTCATCGTTCAATTCTTATAGGTAAATTGTGTTCTCTTAGGTATTTCTTGAGTTCCGGCACTCCTATTTCCTTAAAATGGAAGATGCTTGCTGCCAGGGCCGCATCTGCTTTGCCTGTGGTAAATGTATCTACAAAGTGGTCCATCGTACCTGCTCCTCCTGACGCAATTACAGGTATTGAAAGTGATGAAGAAATTTCAGCAACTAATTCGTTTGCAAACCCAGACTTAGTCCCGTCATGGTCCATTGAAGTCAATAAAATCTCACCTCCACCTCGGCTTTCCACTTCTTTCGACCAGGACAATGTTCGAAGTTCTGTAGGGGTTCTACCTCCTCGAACATGCACAATATGTTCGCCTTCAATCAATCGTGAATCAATGGCCACCACCACACATTGACTTCCAAATTCGAGGGCCAGTTCATCTATCAGTTCAGGTCGTTTCACTGCTGCCGAGTTGATCGAAATCTTGTCGGCACCGGCATTCAAAAGGGCTGAGACATCTTCCTTACTTGAAATTCCTCCTCCTACGGTAAAGGGGATATTAATTTCGGCCGCAATGCGATTGACCAGTTCAACCAATGTCTTTCGTTTTTCGACTGTCGCTGTAATATCCAAAAACACCAATTCATCGGCTCCTTCCTTGGCATAACGTGCTGCCAGCTCCACCGGATCACCCGCATCCCGTAAACCGACAAAGTTCACTCCCTTCACGGTCCGACCATCTTTGATATCTAAGCAGGGTATGATTCTCTTAGTTAACATATTACTGATCTATTGCTGCTAACTCATCCAAACTAACTCTTCCTTCATAATAAGCCTTTCCGACAATGGCTCCATATACTCCAATTTTTTCAAGTTCAACCAAGTCATCCATCGAGGATACACCGCCACTTGCTATGAGTTTTAGCGTTGGAAAGCGCGCCATTATTCTTTGATACAATTGAAAAGATGGTCCCTGGAGTAATCCGTCTCTACTTACGTCAGTACAAATACAGTAAATAATATTTTGTTTAATGTATTGGTCTAAAAAATTAAACAAATTTATTCCAGAGCCTTCCTGCCAGCCGTTAATGGCTATTTCCTCTTCCTTTACATCCGCTCCCAGAATGATCTTTTCGGGTCCATATTGGTTGATCCACTGCTTGACAAGCTCAGGGTTTTTGGCCGCTATGCTTCCGGCCGTCACCTGGTTTGCACCTGAAGCCAAAACTAGCTCCAGCGATTCATTTGACTTTATTCCGCCTCCAAAATCTATGGCTAAGTTGGTATTATCCGCCACTCTTTTTAGCGTTTCGGCATTCACTACTTTTCTGGACTTGGCTCCATCAAGATCAACAATATGCAATCGGGAAAGCCCGGCCTTTTCAAACCTTTGGGCCACCTCTAATGGATCGGATGCATACTCTTTCTTTTGGGCATAGTCTCCTTGAGTGAGCCTTACGCACTTGCCGTCAATAATATCTATCGCAGGAATTATTTTCATCTTTCAGTTAATTGTCATTCTGAGCGAAACATGATGAAGCGAAAGAATCTCGTTTTCGCCATAAGGGGATTCTTTCAGTCGTCTACCGTCTCTTAGACAGATACCCTCCTTCAGAATGACGTTTGGGTTCATAGTTTCAGAAAATTTTCCAGTATCCGTTCTCCAACTTTTCCACTCTTCTCAGGGTGGGCCTGCAACGCATAGAAATTATCCTTTTGCAGAGCAGCACTAAACGGGTTTATGTAATCCGATCGAGCTACTGTATAGTCACTTAATTCGGCATAATAACTATGCACAAAGTAGACATGACTGTTTTCATCGATACCATCGAAAAGCGGTGAATTCATCGATTTCAGGCTATTCCATCCCATTTGAGGCACCTTCAGCTTTGGTTCAAACCTTTTGACCCTGACATCAAATATATCTAACCCTTCAGTATCATTTTCCTCTGAATGAGTGCAGAGTAATTGAAGCCCCAGACAAACCCCAAATACCGGTTGCTGAAGCTCCTTGATTACCTCTTTAAGGTTCCTTTCTTCCAAAAACCTCATGGCTGTGCTCGCCTCACCCACCCCGGGAAAGATCACTTTATCTGCTTTTCGAATCACCTCAGCTTCAGCACTCAAAATTGGATCTACACCCAACCGTTGAAGCGCATAGCTCACTGATCGTACATTCCCCGCATTATAGTCTATGATGACTACATCCATAGCCTTAACAACTTCAGAACGCTCAAACGGTTTAAGCCAATGCCGCCTTCTCCTTCAACCTCAATTCAATCTTCTCTTTGATCTCGGGAATTGACGAGTACAATTGCTCGTAGGAATCAATAATGAAGTACTTATCTTGCATCATGTCTTTTCTGTAAGGAGTGTCTAGCATTTTATCCACATCAAATTCAAAGTGCTCAGGTTCATCGCTCAAAGAGAATTTTGTTTCTCCTGAGGATGACAGAATACCTGCACCATAAATCTTGATCTCTCCTTGTTCTCTTATCAACCCAAACTCAATCGTGAACCAATAGATTCTTGAGAGCAAATGGATTGCCCACTCATCATCGATCCATTCCTGGCCAAATTTGCTGATCGCCTGAAGGAAATCCACAAACGCCTGATTGGTCAATAACGGAATGTGGGCGAACACATCATGGAACATGTCCGGCTCTTCCAGATAGTCGAGTTCGCTCATCTTCCTTACCCACGTGGTAGCCGGGAATTTCCTATTCGCCATAAGGTCAAAGAATAAATCATCCTCCACGATTCCTGGTACCGCATAGATTTCCCAGCCTGTCAGGCTTTTCAAAACTTTATTCGTTTCCTCGAAATTAGGAATGGCCTCACCGTTAAAGTTGACTCTCTCAATTCCTTTCATGAACTCCTGAGTTGCTGCCTTAGGCAGATTTGGCATTTGCCGGTCAAAAAGGATCTTCCAGACTTTCTGGTCCTCTTCTGTGTACTTATCGTATTCCTGTTTCATTGTATAGGTAGTTATCTTATTCGTAATCCATAAAAAAACCCGGCTCTTTCGGAACCGGGTCTTATATTTTCAGTTTTTAATTTCTTTCCTGATCACATAGCACTACCGTTCCGAAGCATCGGGTTGTGGTAATAGTGGTAGTAATATGCGTTTCTGTTAATCATTGCGTCAAAGGTAATATCCCTTTTGAAATTAGCAAACGTCAATACAAATTATTTGGTTCAATAATGTCATTTACCTTTCCGGTAGTAGTCCATGATAAAGGCAACCTTATCTTCTACATCTTCAGAAATCGGCACATCAGGGACTATGCCCGTTTTATTATAGCCATTTGAAGGGATGTCCTTGTTCAACGTTCCTGTTGGGTACCCAAACATGATCTTCTGATCTCCGGATTCGAGTCTCACCATAAAAATCGAAGTATAATCGATGACACCTCTAGTTGGGCTACCAAAAGTTTTCACTTTAGTGCTGGCACCTTTGGCATGAAGGATAAAGGATTCTGCAGCACTCATACATGCCCCATCAGTAAGAATTGCTACATTCTTTACCTTGCTTCTTTTACTCTGTTTAAATTTTCTTCCGGGGTATTGCGGGCCATCGACAATTTCACCCATGTTGTTCTGAATGGCTTCAACCACAGGACCATAGATATCCTTAGAAAACTGAAGATTTCGTTTGAAGTATTTCTCATTGTCTGGTGATGCTAGCACGTGTCCCTGTCCTCCAGGCATATTTCGATCAGCAAATACATAGAAAAAGGGAAAGTAGATCCCGTTACCTCCTGTATTCCCTCGAATATCCAAAATGAGGGTCGTTGCATTTAGTAAGGTGTCTCTGTTTTTTCTAACAAGGGCAACGAAGTCCTGATAGTTCAAATTCCAGGAAGGGACAGAAAACAGAACCGTATTTTCATCCATCATCATAATCTTAGGGGCCCTTAATCCCTCATCCCAATTAATCATTTCCAGTTCTTTTTCATTGGGACTATCCAATTTTACCCAACTCACACCTCCAGATATTTTTAGCAGGGTATTTTCTTTGTATAAATCTCCTGTCAAAAAGCGAGAGGTACTGTCATAGGTATGATAGTTGATTTTATAACCATCACCTGTCCATCTAAACCGAGCCTTTAGTTCACCTTCCAGCGTTCCTTCCTTCTTGGTTTTGACAATAAAAGCATCATAGAACTCTCCCCTTTTTATTACTGAAATTTCGGAATCCAGATCACTGTATCGACCAATTATTTTGTCCCCATCTGTAAGTTCGATCGAAGATTGTGAATTCAACTGTTTCTCAACCTGATCAGACGTCATAATGCCTCTTGAATAATCTTTGAGCGAGTCTTTCTGATTTTGAGAAAAATCGGGGAATTCTGTCACGAACAAATGTCCATCTTCGAAGAAGTTGAGAAACTCCTGCAAAACCTCCGTACAACCTGATAGCACAATATCTTTGGTCAGACCTTCATACTCCTTTTTGAGTTGATCGTAATCGGTCCCCTTACCCATATCCTGATAATGATGCAAGCCAATGTAGTTAGCTTCTAGCTTTTCAATCATTGCGGCATATACACCTGAACAAGATGAGGGCTGTTGCCACGCAAAAACAGGTGATCCCGTGAATAACAATACAGTATTAATTAAATAGACGGCACGCCTTTTCATATAGATGTGTTTATTCGTTTCTAAGAATCCCTGCCGGATTGATCACGGCCGTCTTGAAGGCCTGATAGCCAATTGTCATACACGTGATCAACAATGCGGAGATTACGGAAATTACCAGAACATCAACCCCAACTTGAATACTATAAGCATAATCCATTAACCAATCTGACATAAAGTAGTAGGCCAATGGTAAAGAGATGATCAAAGCAATCGAGACCAGTTTCAAAAAGTCACTTGACAAGAGAACGATAATGTTCGGCACTGAGGCCCCTAATACTTTTCGGATGCCGATCTCCTTGGCGCGATTCAAAGACATAAAAGAGATCAAACCGAACATTCCCAGACATGCAATCACTATAGCTATGGAAGCGAAAGTCAGGAAGACATCTTTCAGCCTTGATTCAAACCGATACATGCTATCAAAATGGTCATCGAGAAAACGATACTCTAACGGTAAGCTTGGGGCAAGTTCCCGCATCTTGCTTTCCAAGAACTCAATGGTCTCCTTGGCTTGATCCGTCTTCAATTTGATCAAGCCGAAGTAGTAACGTTGAGGATTGAAGAGAATAACAAACGGTTCAATTTCATTTTGCATGGATTTGAAGTGAAAGTCCTCCAAAACGGCCTGAACCGGTGCCTCATAACCTGAAACAGTGACCATTTTACCAATAGCTTCCTGTGGGGTCCAGCCAAAAAGACCAATGGCGGTTTCATTGAGTATGATGGACGGCACTCTTTCTATTGAATCCAATTCTACAAAGGGTACAGCGCGCTCTTTGAAGTCAACCCCTGCAAGAACCTTCATATCCATTAAATCAATAAAATCCTCATCGGCCGTGATGTAGTACAATAATTCGTAATCTTCGTCAGTGGGTCCTGTTTTGATCCCATGGGCCGATCCGACATTAATTGGTGTATTGGAGGTCATACTGACCGCTTCAATATTCGGATTTGCAAGAAGTTCGTTTTTGATAGTCTGAAAATTCGACTTTACTTCTCCGTTGACTCGAAAGAATAGTACTTGCTCCCTGTCATAGCCCAGATTCTTATTCTGAATGTAACTGAGTTGTTTATTGACCACCAATGTGGCCACCAGAAGAAATGCTGAAATCGAAAATTGGAAAACCACAAGTACTTTTCGCAGTCTGCTTCCGGCACCAGAATTTTTGAAATTCCCCTTCAATACGGCAACGGGCTTAAAAGTGGACAACATGATGGCCGGGTAAAAACCCGCGAGTAAGCTGATTACAAGCCCCAGTAGTCCAAGGGTTAACAACAAATCCATTGTCAATAAAAAGGACTTGTCGAGCTGTACACCGGCCAATTGATTGAAATAAGGGATCATTAAGTAAGACACGCCTATAGAAACCGCCAGTGAGCCAAAGACAAACAAAAATGATTCTCCCAAAAACTGGAACACCAGCTGTTTTCGATATGCCCCAACAACTTTTCGAATACCTACTTCCTTAGCCCGCTCCAGCGACCGCGAGGTGGACAAGTTTACATAATTGATGCAGGCGATAAGCAAAATGAGTACAGCAACGGCCATGAAGATGTAGACGTACTTAATGTCTCCGGTTCGTCCGATCTCATAACCCAACCGCATGTCCGATTGCAAATAAATACTTGGGAAAGCCTGAAGAAAGAAGGACTGTCGCTCATCTTCTTCGTTTTCCAAATCTGCGTTGAGAAGATCTTCGATTTTTATCCTGAATTCTCCCTCATCGACACCATTCGACAATTGGAGAAATGTATGATAGCTGGTATTTGACCAATGTTCTCTTCTGGCCCATTGTAAATCATAAAACGGAGCTACATAATCAAACTGAAGCATTGAATTTTCGGGAATATCCGCCAATACCCCTGTTATGGTGTAGTTCCGACCCGACATCTTAAGCGTTTCATTCAGTACATCCTCTCGCCCAAATCTTTTGACAGCTTCCTTCCTTGATATCACAAGACTATTGGGGTTCTTGATAGCCTCCTTTGTGCCGTAAAGCATTTCAAAGGTGAACATATCAAAGAACTCCGGATCGGCATGGAATACATTATCAGTGAAGGATTCGCCCTCAAGATTGAAGATCTGACTCCCCATGATAATGGTTCGAACGCTGTGCTCAATTTCCTCCGTGAAATTCCTGGCTAGAATGGGACCCACAATATTGGGGGTAATTGCAAATTCACCATCGACTACCCTAAAAATTCGATCCTTGTTCTCATGGAATTGATCATAGCTCAACTGGTGTTGAACATAGATGACAATAAGGATGAAACTCGTCAATCCGACAGCAAGTCCCGAAAGATTAATGGTAGAATAGGCCTTATGCTTTAGCGCATTTCGCCAGGCTATTTTGAAGTAGTTCTTGAACATAGCAATGTTGTTTTTTGAGTATTGTTTTGATTTTCTTCTTTTGAGCGTATGCCAACGGAAAAATTTGAGCACATTCAGCCAGTATTTCTGTTTGGCCCTTCTAAGACCAAATTCCTTGATGTGATCTCTGAATCGTTCCACCATATCACCATGAATTTCCTCCTGAAGCTCCGGTGAACAATAGGTGAAAAACAATCGAGTGGCCAACTTGGGTGGCTTGGGGTCCTTTACATTCATGAGGTTCCTCCTTTGAAGACAATTCCTGGAATTCTGGACCAGAGATACTGACGATGGGATTTTGCTTCTAATAATGCAGATTTACCGGCTGCGGTGATCACGAATATCCGCTTTCTCCTACCTCCCCTTTTTTCAGAGGCGCCTCCCAGGTCTGACATTACGTATCCCTTTTCTTCCAATCGATAGAGGGCGGTATGCACCGAACTCATATTAACGGACCTCCCCAAATCCTCTTCTATCACTTTGGTGATGGAAAGTCCGTAGGCCGCCTCATGCTGCATCGCCACAACGAGAAGCACCGTTTCCTCAAATTCTCCCAGATAATGTCTTCGTTCCATAATTCATTACTTACCCATTAGTAAAACTAATAAAAACGATCAAACGGTATAATCTAAATTACCCCGAAAGTTATTTTTGGTTACTGAAGTGGTATGTAGAGGTGACGAAATGGGGCAGATTTCATTACATCCCGCTCTATTCTCAATAAGATGATCCCAATAAAATGTCGGTAAACGATATTCTTTAGTAAATTGTAGTCAAAATGAAGGTCATGAAGAAATATTTGGCATTTCTACTGTTGTTTGGAGTGTTGGCTTGTAGCGAATCGATAGAAATTGATCCTGATACTGGATTTGAGATATTCGTAATGGAAGCGGGTTCTCACTCATCCATTGTCAGGACAGAAGAATTTGACGGCAATGGCATCCAATTCAAAGTCATCTTTGATCAATCTGCCGTGTACACAACTCAAAGTCCAGGCAATCAGGGAGACATCAATAAACTCTTGGGCTTTTCATACTGCCTGAAGCATCATCGAACCGAAAGCGCCCGCTTCGGATGGAGATGGTTTGAAGATGAATTGCAACTTCTAACTTATGTATATACTGATGGCGATCGCACTTTTGAGCCTATGGGCTCTGTTCCTTTTGACCAAGCCATCAACCTTAGAATTGATATTCTTCCGGAGGCTTACCGCTTTTCAGGGGATGGTCTAACCACTATCGAAATGCCAAGAAACTCTGAGGATTGCGAAGCAGGAACAAATTACTGGTTATGGCCCTATTTTGGAGGAGATGAAACCCCAAGTCACGACATTAGAGTATTAATAGAAAGGGAGACATTATAGTCTCCCTTTTTTGTTACCTATCCTGAGAAAGCAATTCGGCTGTCTCCACCAACTTAATAAACTCTGCTCTATATCCTTCTACGTCCGGTCCTTTGGATTCTTTGGCCAGCTTCAGGGCTTTTTGATAATCCATCTCCTGGATATAGTCTGAATCTCTCAACAACATTCCAAATGCAGCTACCACTCCCGACCATTGAAAGTCATTCGATACACGATTCCAACCGGTCACTTTTTTCGCTACCACTTCCTCAAGCAACGTACTTTTATCTCCATCAGGCGCCTTATATCTTAGCTTGACCGTGAGTAAATCTTCTGTATTAGAAGATATCGGTTTTGGCTCGTTTGTCTGGTACTTCAAATCGTCTACCGGACGAAAATCACTATCAATTCCAGTCGGTATCACCTCGTAAAGTGCAGTTACGCTGTGGCCCGACCCTAACTCACCTGCGTCTTTTTTGTCATTATTAAAGTCCTCTGCGGCCAATTTTCGATTCTCATAGCCGATCAATCGATAGGCTTGAACGGTTGCAGGATTGAACTCCACCTGAAGCTTAACGTCTTTGGCAATAGTAAACAAAGTTCCTCCAAATTCTTTTATTAACACCTTTTTAGCCTCGAGAATATTGTCGATATAGGCATGATTACCGTTTCCTTTATCTGCCAAAATCTCCATTTTGGAATCTTTGTAGTTGCCCGTTCCAAAACCTAGCACAGTAAGAAAAACTCCACCCCTTCTTCTCTCCTCAATCAAGTCTTCCATGGCCTTGTCGCTTGAGGCTCCGACATTGAAATCCCCATCTGTGGCGAGGATTACACGGTTGTTCCCTCCTTCAATGAAGTTCTTTTTGGCAATCTTATACGCCAATTGAATACCTGCTCCACCCGCTGTCGAGCCGCCTGCGTTTAGGTTATCTATTGCGTCCTTAATCTTTTGTTTTTCATTTCCAGGAGTCGATTCCAACACCTCACCTGCAGAACCTGCATACACCACGATGGCCACTCTATCCTGCTTTCTAAGCTGCTGTGTCAACAGTTTAAATGCCGATTTTAAAAGGGGTAGTTTATTGGGGCTTCGCATTGACCCCGATACATCGATCAGGAATACCAGATTCGATGCCGGTAAATTATCCATAGCAATTCGTTGTCCCTGCAGACCAATGTGCACGAGTTTATGCTTACTGTTCCATGGTGCTGTTGAAACTTCATGATGAACAGCAAATGGATGCTTTCCCCGAGGACCTTGATAATCATAATCAAAATAGTTGATCATCTCCTCTATTTTGATTGCATCCTTTGGTGGTAACTGCCCTTGACTGATGTACCTACGAACATTACTGTAAGAAGCAGCATCCACATCAATTGAAAAGGTAGATAACGGATCCTTCCAAGGAACATGGAATCCATTTTCTTCAATCTCTTTATAGGTTTCACCTGATTGATTGTATTTCAAACCCAATCCAAGGGGCTTTAATTGCAGGGGAACATCGGTCATAAATTGATCCAATACAGGAGCTCCATTCACAAATTGTGAACGCATCGCGTAACCCACAGAAACTTTGCTTCTATCAATGCCCGAGGCATCAGCTGCGGTTTCATTTTGTAGCACTGCTATTTCCTCCAGTCGCTCGGTGTGAGGAAAGAGTTTGATATCAATTTTCGATTTACCTCTTACTTTCTTCATGACCGTCTGATACCCGATAAAGCTGAAAACAAGCGTAGCCCTTGAATCCACAGTAATGCGGTAAACACCCTTAGAATTTGTGACCGTGCCTGTTTTTGTCCCTTCTTCCAAGACAGTCACATAGCCCATTGGCAACTTAGATTCAACGTCTATCACTGTACCTGTCACCACTATTTTTCCAATATCCTCTGGCGATTTATGGAATCCATTCACCAGAATCATCATTATTACAATTATCTTTTTCATGAGTAAAAAACTTTTTGACCAATTCTTTAACTCTATGATGTGGTATGATTTGTGATTCCATAAAAAGAGGTCAAAAAAATTGAAGGCTTGTTTCTAAGGAGAAACCGAAATATTGACAAATTCAGCGATCTTGAGCTAATCGCTCTTTATAAAAAGAGTAGTGACAATGATGCCCTTTCGGTCCTCTTTAAGCGCTACTCACATCTTATTTACGGGGTTTGTTTGAAATACTTTAAAGATCGTGAACAGGCAAAAGACATGGTAATGCAGGTTTGTGAAAAACTACTTAAAGACCTCAAAAAGCATGACATCAAAAACTTCAAAAGCTGGCTTCATGTTCTTACCAAAAATGAGTGCCTCATGCTACTTCGTAAGGAAAAGAAAAAGGGAGAAGTCAATTTAGATGTAATTAATGGTGAGGCTTTTATGGAATATCAACTCCCTTATCATCATAACAATGAAGAATCGATAGAAGAGGACTTTGCCAAGTTAGAAACATGCATAGGTAAACTCCGTGATGAACAACAACAGTGTATTAAGCTATTCTACCTGGAGAGAAAGTCATACGAAGAAGTGGTAAGCATAACAGGGTTTGAGTTGAAAAAAGTAAAAAGTTATATCCAAAACGGAAGAAGAAATTTAAAGATCTGTATTCAGAATTTACGTGAGCAAGAAGCATAACCATATTGAACATCTTACTCCGGGGCTCATTCGGGCTTATAGGGAAGGAAGGCTGAATGGTGAGGAAATGCACCAGGTTGAACAATTGTTGCTAAAGTATGAACTGTTCGAAGAGGCCATGGAAGGTCTGGATACCATCGGGAATACCGAATTACTGGAGGAAGACTTGAGTGAACTTGACTCTAGAATCGATTCACTTCTCGAGCAAGAAAGACCTAATCCTCTTTATTGGACCACGGTTAGAAGAATGGCAGCCGTTGTACTTCTCGCGGTAGTCGCTTTCGGAATCACGCAGGTCGTAGATTTTAAACCGACAACAAAGGAATTGACTGAGTTACAAAAATCTGACTCGAGAGAATCACAGGCTGATAGCCTCGCTGAAGTGGATAAAAAAACAACTCCTTTACAGACTATTGAACCGAAAGACGAAGTTGCAGATGAGGAACCCAATCAACCCTTAGTTTCTCAAACTGCCGGGGTATCCAATGAACCAGAAGAAGAGATTGTTTTTGAAGGGGCAGTCGCTGAAGAAGCGGAACAAGTTGTTCCTGATATTTTGAGAACAACGCCAGTTTTGCCCAAAACTGAGGCTTTCAGAGCAGAGATTCAGGCCTCTCCCGTGATAAAGCCTGAGCGAAGAATGATTTCTGGGCAGGTTTACTCGGTTGCTGATAGTTCTCCTTTAAAGTACGTCACTGTATTGGAGAATAACTCAACTAATGGAATTAGTACGGATGAGGACGGGCGATTTAGTCTTAGTTTGGAAGATCCAAAAGCTGATATTTCCTTTCAGTTTCTAGGGTTTGAAACGAAAACCGTGAGTGTTGGAGACACTAACTTTTTGAGAATTGGGTTGGAGCCACAGGAAGCAGAACTTGATGAAATTGTAGTCTCTTCCCTGGAGGTAGACCGTTCTAGGGCCTCTCTAGGTTATTCAGTAACTTCTATAGGTGATGAAGTACGAGGCCAGATATTCTCAAGGACAGATAGTACTCCATTGGTCAATGCCAAAGTCGAAGAACTTGGAACCAGAAACTTTGTCATGACAGATGCTGAAGGCCGATTTAGCATTAAATTGGAAGAAAGATTCAATCGACTTAGAGTAAATCAGGCTGGATTTGTAGATCAAATCATAATTCTTGAAGGCAATCCACAATTCACAATGCCGACATTTGACAGGCAAGCTGCTCCGGTTGAAGCAAAGCGAAAGTACATCCCTTCAGACGGGATTAGAGTAGTTTTTCTGGATGAGAAACCCTTAAAGGATGGGGCTGCAGTTCCAGGCCTCGGAAAGACGGCTTTTGCCAACTACCTACGAGATAGTCTCAGGTATCCTTCCCGAGCACTTGTTGAAAAGAAAAGAGGCCGTGTAACAGTGAAATTTACCGTGCTCGAAGATGGAAGTACCACGAATCATAAAATCGTTAAGGGGATTGGATATGGCTGTGATGAAGAAGCAATCCGCCTTATCAAAGAGGGGCCAGTCTGGCAACCCGCAGTGAAGAATGGCAAAGTAGTGGAGTCAACTGAAAAAGTGAGTATTCGATTCCGGCCTAAGAAATAATCAGAAAGCCCAAATTAGTCGAAAGCCAAGATCCCAATTGGAAGTAAGTCGATTCTCAGCTCGGTTGGATAACAGATCAATGTCCGTAAATAACCAACCTCCTCCATCGTCAACAACTCGAAACCTTGGATCCACATCGGGATGGCTAACCTTACGATGACGCATCCCCAACCCCGCAAATCCTTCAAGTATGAATCCATCCCCCAGATAAGTTTGAAACCCGATCCTGGGTGTGAGGGAGGTAAACACCTTTTTCACCCTGCTTTGTTGGGTGAATTGGCTACCAAATGGATCATTGATTAAGTCGCTGGTGCTTTCTAAGGTCAATTCAGCTAAATGTGATTTATTCAAATGCTCCAATACAAGGCTGACATAGAGTCTTGTCCTATCTTCATTTCGATAATAGTATTTCTGTTCCAACGATGCCTGGAAACCTTCGCTATCACGTGAAAATTCATTGTCTACATCCAGCAAATGGCCATAGGTGAATCGAGAGGACAATTGGCGGTTCATAATCCGTTCATAGCTCACTTCTACCATGGGATGGGCTTCCCGAAAAAAACCAAAAGGGTTAATCCCGAAGAGGTTCTTTTTGGCGATGAGTTCGTCTTTCATTGGAAAATATGGGTAGTAGGAGTTTCCTGGTTTTTTGAAATCAATAAAGACCTTGTTCGGATAGTTGAATTTCTTACCACTGATTTCATCCACCAAGAAACCAGCCCCCCAAATCGGTAATGTGAAGAAGTTACTCCAATAAACGCTCCCCTTCTTGGAGCGAATAGCCACGGCCTTGGTTTCACTCTCCCCGATCGCAATTAGGGCAAGTGGTTCTTTCTGGTTCTTAACCGGAATTCGGATGCCTTGATCAGGTTGTGCCGATAAGGTATCATTGTTATATACGAGTTGCAGCGATTCATTTGCCTTGATCTCGACATCCATGTAACTCCTATTGAAAAGAGTGGCGCAGGACGAAAACATTACCAGAAAAAGCCCAAACAATAGCGTTTGTTTTGCACAGGGAATGAAAGTTTTTGACATGCAGGAGTGAATTTAAAATACTCACAAGCTAAATACAATGGTGCTGCATTTAAGCCCTTAATCGCTTAGACACCAATTTTTCCAAAAGAGTTGAAATTTGTTAAAAACTCGTCCTTAATTCGAAGGTCTTCTGGAGCCGCTCAATCAACTTATCTGATTCGGAAAATTCAAGGTTTGCTGACCATCGGAATAGGCTTCCTCCGGTTTCTCATGAGTTTCATAGATTACTCCATCAGCTCCTGCCATGATGCTGGCCAGCGCAATC